>NZ_VZZJ01000033.1 GCF_008806345.1 Methylobacterium planeticum
TGTCCTGGGGGGCCCGTTTGGACGCCGATCACCCCGAAAACGGGGTCCTTATTCCACGCCTAATCACAGCGACCCGCGGAGAAGGGCGAGAAGCGCATTCGCCTTCGCGACACGCTCAGGGCTCGTAAGATGCTTCAGGACCTCCGCGTGAAGAAGGACCGGATCAAGCTCATCGACAGCCGCGATGGTTGCCGAGGTGAGAGGGCCGCAAAAGCGCAACGCCATCGCTTTCGGGCTCTCCGGCTCCGCGGTGAAGATCTCCCACAAACGGCGATAGGTGCCGGGCTCAGCGAAAGGATCGCTCCCGTCTGGAGAAAGACGGTTCTCCCTCACCCGCATGAGGGCACGCAGGTACCCGATTGGAACAGCGCTGCTGGGCACCGCGAAGGCGGCGGCGACCAGATTGCGAGCCGACCGGGTCCGCAAGGCTTCGCCGATGCCGGCCGCGCCCTGAGCCGTGATGCCAAGACAGGCGAGAAAGGGCTGCGGGTGGTCGAGATCAACGCATGCGAGTGTCACGAAGGCGGCTTGCCGAGACAGCAGACCGGCCGTTGCGAGATCGGCGCTGCATCCGCGGGCGCCTTCCTGATCCAGTCTCGTCAAAGGCTTCAGTGGCCAACCAATCACCGCGAAGGGTTCGCGCCGCGAGGGCCGGTCCTCTCGTTGAGGAGAAGCAGATGTCGAGCATGTGGCGAGTCGCAATCAGGGCTCCATGGTATATTCGGACCATAAACGCTGCCACAGATCTCGCTTCTTGCAACTAATTTCTGGTGCGAGCGCTCGCTCCCAAGCCTCCCCCATGACATGACCCAGAAAGTCGTTGCGGAAAAACGAATCTCTGCTTCCATCCTGGGCCGCTCGCTGATCCTTGGGCGTGCGTGGGAACATCGTGCCGAAGGTCGTCCTCACCGTTCCTTTCATTCGAAGCGCCACCTGTCCTCTCGACCGGAAAAAGACCGACTATTTCGACAGGAATTTCACAGGGTTCCTACTCGAAGTCCGAGCCTCTGGCCGGAAGACGTTCCACCAGCGCTACAGCGACGAACGAGGACGTGAGCGCCAGTTCAAGATCGGCCCTGCCGACGTCCTCTCGCTGGAACAGGCCAAGCGGAAGGCGCAGGCCATACGAGCCGAAGCCTTCTTGGGGTCTGACCCTCAGCGGAAGCGTCAGGCGATCCGGGTGGTCCCAACCCTCGCCCAGCTTATCCGAGACCGCTACATCCCTCACATCCAGGGCTACAGACGAAGCTGGCGCTCCGACGAGATTACCCTTCGACTCCACGCCCTGCCGAAGCTCGGGTCGCTGTACCTTGACGAGGTGACCGCGGAACACGTTGTCGACGTGGTGCGCGGCATGAAGCTCGACGGCTACTCGCCGAGCACGACGAACCGCGTCATTATCGTCCTGCGCTTCGCCTACAATCTGGCTCGCCGCTGGAAGCTGCCGGGGGCCAGCGAGAATCCCGTCACGGGCATAAAACTCGCGGAGGAGCATCACCGAGAGCGCTTCCTCACCGAGGTCGAGACGAAACGCCTTGTCGACGCACTGTCTGTCGACACGAACCGCGTCGCTGCCAACGCGATCCTGCTCCTGCTGCTGACAGGCGCGCGGCGTAACGAGATCGGCCAAGCTCAGTGGAGCTACGTGGATTGGCGCAGGCGAACCCTCCTGGTGCCGCTTTCCAAATCCGGCAAGCCACGGAGGATCACGCTGAACGCAGGGGCCGTCGCATTGCTCCAGTCCGTCATGCCGGTCCCGGGCAACCCATTCATCTTCCCCTGTCAGAGGACTGGCCGCCCGTCACCGACCTTGTTCAGCACCTGGAACCGGGTGCGAACCCGAGCCGGGTTGCCGGATCTCAGGCTGCACGATCTAAGGCACAGCTTCGCCAGCTTCCTGATCAACCGAGGCGTGTCGCTCTACGTGGTCCAGAAGCTGCTCGGCCACACCCAGATCAAGACGACGCAGCGGTACTCCCACTTGGCGCAGGAGACGCTTCAGAGTGCGGCTGAGGCCGCCGGCACGTTGGTAGATGAGGCCGCCACGAACAGGCTGAATGGGAGCCTGCTGGAGTCCGCGCCAACTCAGTTGGGCGCCGCGAATGAGACGGCAAGGGGCAAAGGCAGGTCAGAACCATGCCCGAGGTCGACGGCATCGAAGCCGGCGAACTCGCTCACCGACACCCAGCGTCCCTCCATCCCAGAGATGAAGAAGCTCCGCCGTGAAGGTGGTCGCCTCTTGAGGCTTCTGCGCGAGGAACGAGGGCTTTCTCAACGTGAGTTGTGCGCGATGGTCGGCGGTGGAGCCTACACCTTCATATCGCAATTGGAGACTGGGCGTGGCCGGGTTCCACCGGACAAGCTGCGGGTCTGGGCCGAGGCACTCGGCCTACCGCCCGCTGAGTTCGCCAAGATGATGTTGGCCTACTACGACCCGGCGAGTTTTGAGATTCTCTTCGGGGATGACGAGGTTGTTATCGTTCACGGTGACACGAACGCTCTCGTCGCGGAGGCGACGAAAGTGAGTTTGCGCATCGTCCACTAACTTCGGGCTCTCGGGAGACGATAGTTCAGCCGGCACGAAGAGTGTCCACGTATTGCCCATCGTGATGCAGGAAGATTTAGGCCTATGTCGCAGTAGCCGACTCCCCTGCACCGGCTGCCAGTTGGGCATCCCGAATCTTCTCGATGGCAGCGAACTCCCCCTCAACGAGGCGGACGAGGAACTGCGGAAATCGTTCGTCGAAGTGGCGGGCGGACAACGGGAAGGGCTTCAAGTACCAGTAGCCTTCTCCTACGCGGTGCCATCCTATGCTCTCCCCATCCGAGAATTCGAGAGGATTCTCATCAGAACCGACCGCAACAAAGGCATGTTCCGGTTCTGGCAGACGCGGTTCAGACTGCGCGAGATCCCCGAGTAGGGGCGCAAAGTAGATGCCGTAGGCGACATACATCTTCTTGGCGCCATCGAAATACGTCCAGCCCCAAGCACGGCTCGCGGCAGCGGCCGACTCGTGGCTCTGAGAGCGCGCAACCAGCAGGCCTGGATGTCTATGAAGCAGTTCGGCTCCGACTTCGGTGAACACAGCGTCGAATTTTCGAATTGGAGATAGCGCAACGTTCACAGCAGATATGTCGACTGCGGTAAGGTCCGACGAGTCCATTTCATAGCTCTCCAGAAAGCTGCAAATTTCACGCCCGACGAACTTCCACGCTGGAACATCGGGATCGTTTGCGTTACTTCCGACGACTCTGCGAAGCATGCCGTGAAGATTCCGCCAGTAGACCTGATGTGGGATGGCGCCATACCGCTCGGAGTTCGCGACCACGAAATCGGCCGGAGCTTTCGCCGCGTGGGTCAGGACGGCGATCACTCCGGGCCATCCTTGCGGCTTCTTCGCGTCACGTAGCCAGAAACCGTAGGTCTCCAACTGGTGCCTCTCAAGATTTCTGTCGTCTTGCTCGTTGCTAGTCTCGGGAGTGGTCCGCCTGAGATGGCGCTGGAATGCAGCAAATATTTTGCTTTCGACCACGATGAGGGGCTGACCGTCGAGTTCGACGAGGAGATCAAGGATGTTCCGATCCTCAAGCCGCACTTGGGTCCGAATCTCAATACGCCGACCACTTGCTAGAGCCTTGAAGTCAGCAGTCATCTCGCGTGGGACGAAGCAGTCAGCAATGAGCCGAGCAGCTTCCGGAGCGGGCGCCCTGTTCAGGAAGTCCGCTAAAACTTCGGACAGGAAGTCCTCAAGCTGTGTCTTCTTCTCAGTGGATTTGTAGCGGAAAAGGCGGTTGAGAAAGGTAGTCGGCGCAACGGCTCGTTGCGGAGCGGGACGGCGCTCCAGAGACACCCCTGATGGAGTTGGGTTGCTTATCGGGGTCAGATCGTCCATCGGCACGTCCATCCCTTCCGGCAACCTTTCAGCTTCGCCGCAGCTTCTCGCACACCAGCGGCTGCCCACCTGTCCTGAACGGTACATTTTCGTACCCAAGTAGGCTACCCCGGACCGACCACAAAACGCCTTGAGTAGGTTGTTTGACCGAGAAGCCGACGAGCACGCGACATGAGCCTGTCCGCAGAAAGATAGGTCTTGATTCCTCCGCAGCGCTCCGCTCCACGGCGAACAATGTTGGTTTCGAATCGGCGAAGCTCGGATCGCTGAGGAAGCGAATTTCGCCAGAAATCCTGCTCGCCATCTCGGCATACGCTGGGTCGAACGAGCCGCCCAACCTGTTGATATGGAACGGCTTTCCCTGCGGAGCCGGGCCTAAATCTCGGCCGCCGATCTAGGCATAGTCTAGGCACGGGCCTTTTTGGCCGCGTTTGGAGATCACTATATAGGCTGCTCGGAGCCTACCGGCTGGGCACCGAAACCCGCCCCCGGGTGTCACAAAAACTCAGTTGAAGACGGTTTCAGTCTGCCCCGGCCCCAACCATGCGGACTCGACCGACATGTTCCAGCCGGCTGCCTGAGCCTTCTGGCTCAGCGATTCAACAGCCCAATTCGCCATCGACTGGCAGAACGGAAAATGTTATCGACCAGATACCCGTCAAAGCCGAGTTTCGAAGCTTAATAGCATTCATGGCACAAGAACTTAATCCGAAGTCGCTCTACAAGATGGATGCAAGCGCAGATCCGAGGCGGGTCGGGGAGATACTCTTCCCGTATGAATTCTGCCTCTCGTTGGATGATCGGCAGATCGAGATCGGGCGATTTTCGATTGGAATGCTCGGTGTGATTCGGCTGATCGGCCAACCTCCGCGCGGCACGATCCTTTCAATAGGAGCCTTGTGTGAAGCTTCGAAAGATAGCCAGATAATCGTTGGCGGAGAACACCGCAATGAATCTCTTGTAAATTTTACTTATGCATCAATTGGCGCTTTCTTCACGTTTTTTGACGACAACGTTAATAACCCTGCGCTTGAGCCCGTAGGAATGCCGACAACAATCGGCGACAATGTCGTGATATCTTCGCGTGCTACAATTTTGGATGGCTCATTCGTTGGCGCTGGCTCAATACTTGCCGCAAATGCAGTAGTAACTAGCAAATGCGACGCTTTTAGTATCTACGGTGGCGTGCCTGCCAAGAAAATACGCAACCGTTTCTCGCCAGAACGATTAAATATTTATCAGAGGCTTGACCTTGCAAGTGTGCGCGCGCATTGCTTGCCCAAAGTGGCACGCTTGGCGGCCCAATTAGATCAGGATAGCGATGCAGGCGAGTTATGGAGCAATATCGAGCGGATGGCACGTAGGCCGAAGATATTTGCGGATGCTTCAAGGGACAGCGATGGAAAAATCGCCATTAAGAGCATCACCAAATACGCTATTGGAGATGAGACACTGTCAGATGCGATTAAAGTCCGCCTTGATGAGTACTTCGCGCAGGCGTTGCAGCGTTCTCCAATTTTTCAGTGGTCACCCGATATCTTTTACGCTTTAGGGATTGAATGACCTACTGGAGAACAATTGAATATTGGTGGCTTGAGGCGGAGTTCTGGCACCAGTCGGTTCCCAAGTTCCATTTTCAAAGAATTGTTTAGTTGACGCCTGCATCCAACCGCGATTCGAGGCGCATCTGCAAGGAATCTCGATTCGTGCTCAGCGCCCGATCTTGCTCCAGTCCCAGTCGATGGTGTTGTCCTCGGGCAGCATGACCATCGGCTTGACCTCAGCCTTCGCGCGCTCGGCCGCTTCAGCCTGCGCGCGGGCCTGGGCCAATTCGCCCAGGGTGGAGAGATTGCCCATGGAGAGGAGTTGCGCGTAGGCGACGCCGACGACACCTGCCCGACGAAACCGGCCGAAGGCGGCATCGTCGAGGGTGTTCAGCGCCGTCTCGTTGATACGACTCAAGCCAGCGATCTGCTGCGACCCATTCTCGCCCTGGATGGTGATGGGCCAGGGCTCGATCACACCGGCTGCACGAAGCTGCCCGCAGGCATTGGCAAGGACGGCTTCGCTTTTCGCGGTCTCATGGAGGAAGGCCGAAACCTGCCGAACTGATGCGCTGAGTTCACCACTTTCATCGAAGAAGGTTTCGCCTTCCCCGCTTTCGACGATGAGCCCGCTCGCCTCGTCGATGCAGAGCATCGGCTGCACAGCCTCATTCCAGCCGATGCGGAAGGGGTAGGCTCGAAAGACCGATGGGACGTACCCAACGACCCAGTTCCCATTCGATGCCACGTATAGGTTCTGCCCAGGGAGAAGGCCAAGAACGGCAGCGAGCGTCCATCCGCCCTCACGCTCTACGAAGGCCAACGGCAACGCCAGAGCGGCCTTGCCGACCTCTGCGGCGGCAAGGGGAGCGATGGCAGTCGTAGCCGTGAAACCATAGCCATTGTAGCGCCGCCAGCGAAGGCTGGCGTGGCGCTCATGTGAAAGCGGTTGGATGCTGCTCATAGACGCTGCCTCAAACGAGATGCGCTACCCGCACCAGGAATGCGGCTACAGGATGCCGAGCTTCTGCCAGACCGGCAGCTTCTCGGACAGGAAAGTAGCGGCATCCGCGCTGACGATCCTCTGGCGTTCAGCCGGATCGGTGATGGTCCTGCCCTCCTTCACCCAGTTGATGCCGAGGCGCTGCATCGTCTGGATGACGTAAGCCGAGACCATCTCGGCGTTCTCACCCTGGCCAGCCAAGACCGCGGTCAGCATCAGAAGTTCGCTGTGAGGGACCTGGATGCCGGAGCCAGCGGTAGGGGCGGCCAGGAAGCTGTAGACCCGTCCGTTCAGCATCTTCTCGGCGATGACCCGGTTGAGGCGCTGTGCTGGCTTCGGATCGACCTCAGAGCCAACAGTGCCGCCAGCAGCGACTGGGAGCACCTGCCCGCTGTGGACGAACAGACCAACCGCCTGGAGAGCAGCACCGGCCCCGCCCTGCTGAAACACAGGCAGAGCGGCGATCTCGGCAAAGCTCGCTGTCTTATCAGCTAGCAGGTCAGCTACCGCGCCGTAGATCTCGGCGTTGCCGTCGAGGTCACCCACAGGGCTCGGGATCTTGAATGACACCTGCGAACGCGGCACGGCCAGGGCGAAGCACATCGTGCTGAGGATCGCGTTGTGCTCAGCCGGATTGAGGACACCAACGCCTCGGGCAAACAGGTCACGCCGGAACTGCTTGTTCGAGGCGATATCCCGCAGCGTCTCCTTGAAAATTGGATCTGTTTCGGCGCTAATCCGAGCACGGGTCCCCTCGGGCACGGCAAGCCCGTCGATGTTCTCGACGAGAGTGCCCGAGCCAACGAAGCCGAGTTTGGCTCGGCCGAACATGTCAGCAACATCGGCGAAGTGAAAGATGAACCAGTTGGCGTTCAGGTACTCATGAGCAAGATAATTCTTGTCGAGCGTGCTCATCCTCTCGACACGCTGCTCAAGACCTGAGTTGGCTTTGAAGTAGCCAGCGCCCTCGCTCATCAGCGCCTTGACGAGTTCGAGGCCGGAGCCTGTTTGCTGATCAGAGCGGCCTGTCACCCGCTTGGCATTTTCGCGCATCAAGCGCTGCAACGGCAGTACTGGTGCCCAACCGGGCATGCAGTTGTAAGAGACGTATAGAAGGCCGCCGGGCTTAAGCCGTTTACGGGCAATCTCGACAATGGCCTCATGTGCCTCCGCCGAGACCCAGGTCAGGATGCCGTGGAGGACAATTAGGTCGAGGTCATGCTGCCCTTCCTGCGCGTCTCGGGCTAGGTCTTGAAAACTGGCTTCGCGGAGGCTGACGTTGGTAAGTTCCGCTTCATCCACCAGACCACGAGCGTGAGCCACGTGCAGTGGGTTGAAATCGACGCCTTCGAAATGGGTTGCCGGGTTCGCTGCGGCATTGATAACAAACCCGAGGCCCATACCGAAGCCGAGTTCGAGTACACGCTTGGGTCGGAGCGCTAGTCCCGGATGCTTGCCGACACAGGCAGCAGCGAAGGCGATGTGGGCAGGGACCGTCTCCCGGTAAAAGCCGAGAGCATACGGGATGTCGGCCACATAGCCTTCGGTCCAGGCGGTCATGTGCATTCCTTGGGCAACCCGAATGTGGTGCGGTGGCGTGCATCTCTAAACGATGGGCCATCCAAACGAAACGGGGGACCCGAAGGCCCCCCGCTCGCATTACGTGATCAGCAGTGAGGTGCTGATCGGACCCTGGTGACTTAGGCGACGGGGCCGAAGTTCGCAGCGGTCAGGTTGGCGACGGTGACGCCAGTCAGCTTCACAACGTTGTCGCCAGCGATGTAGCCAGTGGTGGTGGAAGTGGCGGCCTCGTGCAGAGCGTAGGTGTCGCCTCCGTAGCTGAAGGCAGTCCAACCAGCCGCAGCGTGGGCGTCGGCAGCAGCGTTGATTGCAGCCGTGAGGCTCGCAGCAGCGCCAATGGTAGTCTGCTGAGCAGCGGTCACTGCGGTGTAGGTGTTCACGACGGCGCCACCACCCGTGACAGCGAGGTGATCGCCCCCAGCACCAGCGGTGAAGCTGGAGATCACGTCGATCTGACCAACGACGCCAGCCGCGAGCACACCGGACTCCGAAGTGCCAGAAGTGAAGTTCGCAGTATCCACACCCGAGCCGAAGGTAATCTGGTCAGCACCGGTACCACCGGTAACGACGCTGCCACCCGTACCAACAGTGATCACGTCAACACCGGCAGAACCAACAACGGTAAGCTTGCCCGTGAAGGAGCCCGCGTTGATGATCCCTCCGGTGTCCGTTGCCGCGAAGTCCGCACCAGCAACTGTTTTGAGAGCGCTGATCGTCAATGCCTGCGAACCGGTGACAGTGACTGTGGTGTTCGACGCGAGGTCGAGTTCACCCACAACGTTGGCGCCGACCCCAGCAACACCGCTCGAAGCAAGGTTGATTTGGGTCTGACCATTGGCGACGATGGTACCAGCTTGAGCAGTACCGGCCGTGCCAAGAGCGTTTACGTCGGTGCCTTCGAGTGCGAGGTTCAGCGTCGTAGCGCCAGCCCGAGCAGTAAAGGTCGCATTGCCAGCGTTATCCGAGCCAAAGGCGTACGTACGAGCGCCAGAGAGTTCGACAACGTCGTTGCCAGTGGTGTTGAAGATCAGCTTGGTGATGGCGGCGTTCGTGAAGGTATCGCCATTCACCTGAGCACCGGTCGCGCCAGTGAACTCAAGCTGCTCAATGCTCGCGAGAGTATTGACACCCTTAATCACGTCTCCGCCAGCCGTACGGAAGTCGCCGCCGCTGATCGAAACAGTGTCAGTGCCGGCGCCGCCGTTGATCACGTCAGCGTTGGTGAGCGTGCCACCAAGAACGAGTTTGTCATTGCCAGCGCCGCCCGTGAAGGCAACAGCAGCGGCGTTCGTCGCCGTGACCGTGACGTTACCCGTCGAGGCCGACGCATTGATCGTCGTCAGGTTCGCCGAACCATTCGCGGTGATCGAGGTGGTACCCGTCGCCGAAATGTTCAGGGTCTTGAGATCAGTGTCGGTGATGTTGATGCCCGTACCAACACCGGAGACGTTCAGGGTCTCGATTCCAGCAACGGTCACAGTGCTCGTGCCAGTCAGCTTGGCAGCATCGAGAGCGAGAGAAGCAGTGTCAGCAGTGCCCGCAACGTTGGCGTAAGTAAACGTCAGGTTTACGTTGGCGCCAACGGTACCCTTGATGCCAGCCGTCTGAGCGACGTTCAGATCCGTGAAAGTCTGATCGGCGGTCGAGGACTGCGCCCAGAACTGCGTCGCACCAGTGAACTGGTTCGCGCTGATCGAGGAAGCATTTGTCGTGTTCTGGATGAAGATCTGCTCGATGTTCGTCGTCGTTCCGCCGGTCGGGATGTTACCGGTCGTGAACAGGGTCAGCTTGTCAGTGCCAGCACCGCCGTTGAGGCTGTCACCGTTGTTGAAGGTATCCGTCGCGCCGCCGCCGCCATTGGTGTTCACGGCGCCAGTGAAGGTGTCGTTGCCAGCGCCGCCCGTGAAGGCCGTCCCAGTGTCGATGCCGGTCGTCAGCACGAAGCTCGTGCCAGCGTTGGTACCGCCGGTTGTGCCGCCCGACTGGCTGCCGAGCGAACCCGTGGTGTAGGTGCCCTGAGCAACGTTATCGAGGAAGGTGGTGACGTTGGCAGCGTTGAACTGGGAAGCCTCAGGCGAGTTCGCGATCTGGGCGAGCGCGTTCGAAGCGGTCAGCGTACGGAAGTAGGGAAGCTCGCTGGTGGCGGGCGTACGGCCGAGGATCGACTGGAAGGCGCTGGTGACGAAAGCGTCGCTGTTCGTCTGACCGGTCACGCCCGAGGTCTTGGCCTGATACTCGGTCGAGCCGAGGAACTGCTGGGTGATCTGGTCAAGAGTGAAGCCCTGACGAAGCTCGGTCGAGAAGAAGCGCAGACCAGCGGCATCCGGCACGCGGCCCAGGACTTCCTGGTACAGGCGCACGACGGGGGTCACGAAGGTGGTGGCTTCGGCCGAAAGCTCGATCTGCTGGCGCACCTGGGCGTCAGAGATGTCGGTACGGTTGGCGAAGAACTGGATGCCGCCCGTGTCGACGTTACGGAACAGAACGTTCTGGTAAATGGTGTTAAGTTGGTCAGCAGATAAGGCCATCTTGGGTCCCTTGCGGTGCTAGGGGGTTTCCGCCAGCGCTTTGGCTGGTCGGCTCCCTCCCCGGTGCCTCGACCGAGGTTGGTACGGTCGAGACGGTTTGTATTTCACGATATAGGCCTTGTCGAGCTCAATTTTCCGAGCCTTGCATTCATATTTTCGAGTGGTGTGGAAAAAGCACACAAGTGCTCAACTCATTGAGAATTCGTGCTTTTCTCAGGTTCGATTAGGGCGCTAGCCTTGCCGGCGGACTGCGTATTGTAGGCGGAAATGAGGCGCGGGTTTCGATTTCGATACGGGTAATTGTTCCGCTCGCATCGGGCTCCAGATGTCCACGTCCTGGTCAGAGCGACTCGAAGTTGTGGGTAGTGCACTGCTTCCTCGACCCGGCAGCATCCATGAATGCGCATCGGCTTCCGCACACAGGACGCTCAGTCGCCCTTACTTCCTTTGGTTCTGTCAGCGTATGCGCGTGTTACAGTCTGGATCGAAAATGTGCGTCGGTCCGCTCCGCCGGAAGCCTGCGCCACGTTACAAACGAGGTCCGATGTCCACAAACCCGCAGAAGCTGAGTTCGCCCGAGACGCAGGAGCTGCGGCGTGAGGCGGGCAAGCTCGTCAAGCATCTCCGCGAGCAGGCCGGGCATTCGCAGCGGTCTCTCTCGGCCGAGATCGGGTCACTGCCCTACACGTTCGTATCACAGATCGAGACCGGCCGCAGCCGGGTTCCACCCGATCAAATCCCCGTCTGGGCGGACGCCTTCGGCATCGACGCGCGCCGCTTCCTCTTGATGATCATGCGCTTCTACGATCCCGAAACCTTCGCGGTATTGTTCGAAGAGGAGCCAAGTATCCTCAGCGGCGAGGCATTTCCTGAACTGCTCGCGTCGCGCGATAACCCTGAACTCCCGGGGCATTCCTCCGGAGTTACACGCCAGTCAGATGGCGAGTGACGCGGAGGCGGAGCGCTAACCGGCCTCAACGCCAGACCGTAGCCTCGGCCCCAACACGGTGGGCGAGGGCAATGAAGGCATCGATGTCCGAGGAGAGAAGTTCATCGTACGCGGCGCGGATCCGCTCAGGCGACCAATTCCACCAGGCGATCTCTCGCAATGCGCTTATCTGCTCGGGGGAAAACCGCATCTTGATGACCCGTGCTGGAACGCCCCCCACGATTGCGTAAGGGGGCACGTCATCCACCACGAGCGCGTTGGCGGCGATGCAGGCCCCGTCCCCTATCGTTACCCCGGAGAGGATGCGGCAGGATTCGCCGAGCCATACATCGTTACCAATCCGCACGCCGCCATTCGTCGCTGGATGGCCGCTAATGTGCGCAGCCTTTGGATCCAGAACGCTGAATGGAAACGTGGTCACCCAATCAACACGGTGATTGCCGCCCAACATGATCGTAACATTGCCGGCGATACTGCAGTAACGGCCGATCTCAAGTCCTGCGTCCTCGCCCCACCATCGCACCTCGGGCATCCCGTAGGTGTATTCCCCGATCGTATGGCGAAAAGCGAATCCGGCCGCCGCGAAGGCTTCTCGGGTGATAGGCACAATCGCCGCCGCGTAGGCATTGCGCATCTCTGGGAGCATCGGCAATCTTTCACCGCTGGATTATGTCTATGACAGCGGTCTTACCCGCCGCAGCGAATGCTGTGTAGCCGTCTTTGCGACCTCTTTCGAAGGCAGATTCATTAATGAGTCAGCAACATCCTATTTCGCATTAATGTATACGGGGGCGGTCCGGCAAGTCTTGTCCGGCCTCTGCCGCCAGGCGGGCTATAGCACGTTGAAAGACCGCCTGGACTTCATCGGGCGGAAGAATCTGCTGCAGGTGGATCCTCAGGGCTTCCATGCCGATGTAGCAGACTTCGTTGACAGGGTCAGCGATCAATGCTGCGAGCTTAGAGTGCGTGTTACGAAATGTCTCAGCCTCGGCGTTGTCCATCAAAGTTTTTCCGCGGCGCGCTGCGTCGGACTTCGCAATACGGCCCAGGGAGACGATGGCGTCCTCGATCGCCGTTACATCGTTTTCAATCGACTGGGTCGGGGGAAGACTCGCAGACATCAAGATGGCTTCTCGTCATGTTTGAATCTTAAGCGGACCATCGAGAGGTGGACTACAAATTGGATATTGAATGCTCCAGCTAAACGGGACGAACCATCTTTAACCCAAGATTTTAAATAAAATTTCAGGAATTACCCGCATTACATAAGAAGATACCCAGTTACGATGAATGACTTACGGCCTCAGAACATTGAACGAATATCTACCAATTACATATTAGAGCGCCATTCCGAACTATAGTAGCTCAGCGTGCTGCGCCGGGTGGGATACCCATTGCAGGTTCACCGTAGGGTATCGGCGACGCAGACCTGCTTCGACCGCCGGTTGTAGGGGTCTGGGAACTGAAATCGGTTTCCCCTCCGCCGCCCTGCAGCCCGCCATATGTTCCGAGCGATTGCGGCTCAAGTTTGTGCTCCAAAGGGAGGGGGCAGATTACTTGGCAGATCCCGGGAAGGTCAGTCTGTTGCGAGCAGATACTTCGAGCCTCGCCGCTCACGCATACACAGCGGCAATCCGCTGACGCCAAGCTCGTCAACAACAGCCAGCCTACCGCAACCATGAACTCGCGCATCTGAACCTCGCCCCAGAGCCTTCGCTGGTCCCTGCGGGAACATCCACGGTTTGGGAAGAACCAAACCGCGAATCTCTCCGGACCAGCGTCAGTCCCGGCGACATTATAGCCCGTTCCCGGCGTGGGTCACCATTCGACAAGAAAGCCCGAATTGCGCTGCCGTATCGGGCGCAGGCTTCAAACCGAATTCAGCGACAGTCAGCAGTTCGTAAGATGTCCGTAGAAGTCGCCTTTTGAACTGTCGGTGATGCAAAGCGTGAGTCCTACACCTCCATACGCACAGACCGTGATGCGATGCCGGCTTGGTGCTAAACAGCCCTTTTTTGCCGCTTATAATTTGTGTAGTGCAAAGTAATAATTCAAAATGATCTCTTCCACAATGCATCCTGATGAGACACAGAAACATAGAACGACGCGGACGAGCTTCGTCCGGCCTTTGAGCTCAAGCAAATTCTCTGAGGTCACATGCTAGCAGTTTCGCGAGGCTGTGAATATATAAACTCGCAGGACATGGATGCCGCTTTCGTCCTGGCTCAGCTTTCGCGGACCACGTTTGGATCTCCGATCCTCTCGCTTCGGTTGATGAGGTCAAATACACTATGGCGGCCGTGACCCCGGCGGGGCGGTTACCGAGAATGTCTGGTGGCAACCGTGATCACGGACTCTCCGTCCCTGAGAAGTCGCCAATCCGCCAACCCGTCCGTCGGTAGAAGACCATGATCGGCAATCGCACTGGCAGCGCTGGGAGCTTGATCGCGAGGCCGGTGTGCCCGTGGCGACAGTGCGAAGAAGCCTCGCAGGATCTGTCCGTGGTCCGATCCAACTTTTCCCCTTCGACGCACACACGAGTTGCGTCGCTTCGGCCTCCAGAGGGATGGCACCTCCGAAGCTCAGTCCGCTTCGGCCCTCGTCACCTCAGATTCAAGGAGCGATAGGGGCAGCTTTCGTTAACTATGATCCTGTGCTTCTGCGGTCTTCCTTAGAAGAAGCGCAGGTCCGCTCTTGATCTTGCGTGATCGATGACACAAGTGTCACGCACCGGGAGCCGCAAACCCCGGCGTCAGAGTTTTGCGGATCGCCCCTTTTGCCGGAGGGGCGGCCGCCGATGCGATTGCCGTCGCATCGACAGCCTGGCCACGCACCCTTTCGTCTGAACCGAAAGAGCACCATGGTTGCCTCCATCTACGGCGAGCGCCCCTCGCCCTGCAATGCGTCCCCGCAGCTTTTTGAGGCCGGGACCGCCCCGCCGCTGCCGCGGCCGCCCCACTCCCCCGCGCCCCTCCCGTCGCCCGACGCCCGCGAGGTCCTCCGCGCCGCCTTGGCGCACGGCCGGCCCGTCGCCCTCGGGGACCTCGTCGACCTCCTGCCCGACCACCCGCAGCCGCTCTCCGCGGTGCTCGCGCTCGTCGACGCGGACGAGGCGGTGATCGACCTGCGCGGGCCCTTCGGTCCCGAGTGCCGCGTCTGGGGCCTGTCCCTCCCCCGCACCTAAGACAGGCGGACGGCGCCGCGCCCGCAAGCTGCCTCGGGCAGCCGCGCTCTTCGACGCTCCTCCGATGGCTTCCCGCAACGCCGTGATTGGCGTGGCCTCGGCGTCCTCGTGCGCCGCGGCCACGGCCCCGGCCGTCCGGCGCAGTCACGCGCCGTGCCGGACGAGACCGGAGCCGATCCCCGACGCTAGCGGCCGCCCTTGCGTGCTCCCCCTCGGGAATCGTCCCGCGGGCCGTCAACCCTTCCCGCCGCTCGATGGAGCCGGCGCTCGACGGAGCCGAACCCGATGACGATTCACGTCCCGAACCCTGCCACCGACGACGAGGCAACGCCCTGGACCCCGCCCCTCCTGCGGGAAACGTTCGCGGCGGTTCCGTGGCGGCAGGAGCCGGATCCGAGCGAACACAAGCCGCTCGCCCGGCACCTCGGCTGGCTCCTCGACGCCGCCCCGGTCGAGACGCGCAATCCGGGCCCGTCGCTCATGCGGGACATCGCCCGGCTTGATTCCGGTCACGGTCTCGTCCTGCGCGGGCTGCGGCTGGCGAACGGCACCCCGGTCGACCTCGTGGCGCTGCCGCGCTCCGTTGAGGCCGATCCGGCCTGCATCGCGGCCCTCCAGGCGCTGCGCCAGCGCCGGGGTCGGGCCGGCCGCCCGCTGCGGCTCGTGCGCGCGGCGACCATCGAGCGGCAGCCGCGCCTCTCGAATGCTCGCCGGATCGCCGCCTGCGCGGGCCTTGAGCCTCCGTTGCGCGAGACCCGGGACCTGGTCCGCCGCCTGAAGGCGCAGGGAGGTGCGAGCACGCTGCGCTACTGCCTCGGCGCGATGCGGGGCGTGGCCGATCCGGTCGGCGCGATCCTCTCCCTCGTCGGGGCGAAGATCCTGCAGATCGACCTCGAACATCCGCTCGGCCCCGACAGCTGGCTCCGCCTGAGCCCGCTCCTCGATCCCCCGCGGCTGCGTCTCGCCTGAGCGCGCCCACGGCATCGCCGAATGCCCCCATCATCAGGAGATCGACCCACCATGTCTCAGTCGCAGTCCCATGGCACCGAGAATTCTGCCGCCGCGCCCCTCGACCCGTCTGATCCGGCGCCGGGCGCCGAACCCGCCCCCGGCCAGGATTGGCCGAGCGCCGTTCCCGATGCCGCGGCCGATCCGGATTTCGGCGTCGACGGAGCGGACCGCGCCGCGGCGGGATTCGCGCACCAGCCGCCGCAGCCCAATCCCGGAACGCTCCTGGCCGAGCTCGCCCTCACCCGCGCCCTTGGCCGGCCGGGGCGCCGGGTCCTCCATGCCGGCCGGAACCAGCTCGTGCTCGTGCGCGTGCCGAACGCGGACTGGCTCGGCCCAGTCGAGACCGCGATCCATCGGGATGCCCGCAACGCGTCGGTGTTCAAGATCCGCAGCGACAAGCCGCGCGAGCGCGAGAGCCTCGTTGAGGAGGTCGGCCGGAGCCTGACCCAGGGACGGCTCGTGGCGGTCATCAGCACGAACGCGCAGCCCGTGCCGGCGAGCCTCGTCGCGGCGGCAGACCGCAGCATCAGCCTCGCCCTCCCGGACGTCGCCCTCGTCACCCGGGCGGTCCGCCGCTTCACCGGTAGCCGGGTCCGGAGCCGGCTCGATCCGCAGGACCTGGCCGGGCTCGGCCTGCCCGATCTCGTCGCGGCGATGCGGCCGTGCTCGGGTCCGGGGCCGATCCTGGCGCGGCTGCGCCGTGCGGGCGAGCGGCGCGCCGGGGCGAACGGCCTGCCGGACGTGCCGGCGCTGGAGGATCTCGGCGGCTACGGCGAGGCGCGGTCCTGGGCGCTCGGCCTCGTCGCGGACGTGGAGCGCTTCCGCGCCGGCGCACTCGCGGGCGATGCGCTGGAGTGCGCGATCTTCGGCGGTCCGCCGGGCACCGGCAAGACCACTTTGGCCCAGGCCGTCGCGCGCTCGGCCCGGTTGCCCCTCGTGGTGACGAGCGTCGCCGAGTGGCTCAACGGATCGAGTTACCTCGACAACGTGCTGAAGCAGCAGAACGCGTTCTTCGACGAGCTCCTGGCGCGCGCGCCCTGCATCGGCTTCCTCGACGAGATCGATGCCCTGCCGAGCCGGGACCGGATGTCCGACCGCAACGCGGATTACTGGACCACGATCCTGACGAACCAGTTCCTGCAGATGGATCGGATCCGCAAGGCCGGGCGCGGCGTGATCCTGCTCGCCGCCACCAACCACATCGACCGGCTCGACCCGGCCCTGCGCCGGCCGGGCCGCTTCGACCGAACCTTCACCATCGCCCCGCCCGACGAGGCGGCGCTCGCGGCGATCCTGCGCACGCATCTCGGGGCGGACCTCGCCGGCGCCGACCTCGTCGGCCTCGCCCGGCTCGGCCTCGGCGCCACTGGCGCCGAGGCGGTCGGCTGGATCCGCGCGGCGCGGGCGAGGGCGCGCCGCGAGGGACGCGACCTCACCGTCTCCGATCTCGCCGAGACGGTGCGCCCCCGCGATTCGCGGCCGGTCGCGTTCCAGCGCGCCGTCGCCCTGCACGAGGCCGGCCACGCCATCGTGGCGACCCGCCTCGGGATCCCGGTTCTGCATGTCTCGATCGAGCCGCGGGGTGCCGCCGCGGGCTGGACCCAGATCCGCAGCGTCGACGCGGTGCCGACCCGCGCCCGGATCGAGGCGCAGGTGACGGAAATCCTAGGGGGACGGGCGGCCGACATCCTGTTGGGGACCGGCCCGCACGCGGGGGCGAGCGCCGACCTGCGCCTTGCCACCGCACGGCTCGCTGCGCTCCGCACGTCGCACGGGCTCGGCCGAACCCTGCTCGCCCTCGACGAGGCCGAGGCGAGCGCGCTCTTGGCGCGGGATCCCCACCTCGCCCGCAGCGTCGAGCGCCACCTGCAGAGCCTGATGCGGGAAAGCCTCCGGCTCGTCGCGGCGAACCGCGACGCCGTCGCCGCGCTCGCGGAGATGCTCCTCCTCAGGCGCGTGGTCACCGGCCGGGAGGTCGAGGCCATCGCGGCGGCCCATCCGGGGACCGCTTCGGCCGGTTCGCGCCGGGCCCCCTCCCCCGACGCACCGCGGGCGGCGCGTTCGGGCTGAACCTGATCCGCCCGGAAGCGCCGGCTCCGCGGGCGGCGACTTCGGCCCGTTCCGCCCTCCCCCCGCTCGCGCCGGCGCATCCGCGCGCCGCACACCCTCGTCCGAGGCCTTTCCCCAGCCAGAAGGATCCCCCGACATGACCGGTCCGCGACATCTCGAACTCCACCTTCCGATCGACGAAGCGATTCGGCTGGAGAGCGCGCTCGCCGCCTTCGACCGTCTCACCGCCGGGGCTGGCCCCGACCGCTACGAGCTCGAGGCGGCCCCTCTGCTCTCCGACTGGCGCCGCAGCCTCATGCCGTCCGTCGAACCGGTCCTGATCGGCGCGGTCGAAGGGCATCCGCGCCTCTCGGGACGGCGCCACGTCGCGACCTCGCGGCTCCTCGCCCTCGACCCGCAGGCCGGGTGGGCCCGGACGCTGAACCGCTGGTACCGGCTCGGTCCCGCCGCCGATTAGCGCCGCCACTCCACGAGCCCCTCCCCTACCCCGAACCCTCAGGACATCCGCGATGCCGCGACGCCAGCCTCAGCCGTCGACCCGTTCCCCGCTCCCTGCCGGCCGGCGCCCGAGCGCTTCGCATCGTGGGCGCGCCGATGCGGAGCGGCCCGTGGTCGTGTTCGATCTCGAAACCGTACCGGACCTCGCGGCCCTCGCGCGGGCGCACGGCCTTGCCGCCTCGGACGAGGCGGGTGCCGAGGCGCTCCTCAAGGGCAAGTTCCCGAAGCTCGTCTTCCATAAGATCGTCTGCATCGGGATGCTGGTGGCCGAGCGCCGCGAAGGAATCTGGCGGGTGCGCTCGCTCGACGCTCCCCATGCCGGTCACCGCAGCGAAGCGGATTTGATCACCGACTTCGCGGCCGAGATCGAGGCGCTGCGGCCTCAGCTCGTGACCTTCAACGGGACGGCCTTCGACCTGCCGGTGCTCCGCTACAGGGCCCTGGTCCATCGCCTGCCGGTGCCGGGCCTGACCTGCCGTCCCTACTACCAGCGCTATTCCGAGGCGGCGCTCGATCTCTGCGACATGCTCGCCGGTTTCCTGCCCGGCGGCAAGGTCAGCCTCGACAGCCTGTCCCGCGCCCTCGACCTTCCCGGCAAGCCCGAAGGCATCGACGGGTCGCGGGTCCATGACTTCGTGCGCGCCGGACGGCTCGACGAGGTCTCGGCCTATTGCCGCGCCGACGTCGCGGCCACCTACCGGATCTGGCTCGCGCTCAAGCGTGTCCGCGGTGAAATCAGCGAAGCCGCATATCGTGCGAGCGAGGCCGACCTCGCGCAGCGGGGCGGCGAGACGCACCTTCAGCCTGCGCCGGTGCTTTTGGCCTCCGCAACCATGCCCGCCTGAGCCCTGGCCGTGCGGTGCCTTCGCGCGACGATGGTCCGGTGCGGCGTGATCGCGTCGGGCCCTGAGACCTGGCGTGGCTCCCGGCTGATCCGGTTCGTCCAACCAGCTCTGGGGCCGGGCCTAGCGCCCGTCCCGGCCTGTTGCTGCGCCATGGCACAGCCTCCCTGAACCGGTTCGGTCCCGGATGGCCGACCGCCACCTCGGCGCCGGTGCCTCGACGACCGGCGCTCTCGGCGATCGATGCTGCGCCTCGGCCCTTCGGCACCGTTGCGCGCCGCCCCATTCCTCACACCAGCCGGTTCGCGAAACCACTCCGGAGACCTCGCATGCGCGCACTCCTCCACGCCATCCTGCACCTGTTCCGCCTCGCCACCCTGATGTCCTGCCCGGTGGCGGGCACGAGCCTGCGGCTCGTCACCGACCGGCTCAGCGGCCAGCAGGTGCTCGCTGCCGATTGGGAAGACCTCGGCCATGTCTGTGCCTGGCTGCACAGGAACAAGCGCAGCGGGGCCTACCTGCTGATCGGACAGCGCGACGGACGACGCCGCGTCCGCGTCGGCGAAGGGGTGAAGCTCTGGAAGCGCCTGCCCGACCACCGTTCGGATCAGAGCCTGGCCTTCGTCGACGAGATCTACCTCCTGGTCTCACGCGGCTACAACAAGAGCGCCACGGTCTACCTGCAGGAGCAGCTCTCGGAGATCGTGCAGGCGGAGGTCCGGCTCGATTGGCACAAGGGCTGTAAACACTTGGCTGATTTTCCCTTGAGCCTGGAGGATCGCAAGACGCTCGATTTCGGCCTGCTCCTCGGCCTCAATCTCCTGAACGCGGCGGGCCTGCGTCTGCTCAAGCCGGAGCAGAGCCGACTGGCCGGTCAGGTCGTCGCGCTCCTGACGCAGGCGGGCGTGCGGCGCGACACGATCTGAGTGCCGCACTCGGCCGGCCCGCGCGAGGGCCATGCGAACGAAGTCCGCCGGGGCCCTTGCAGCCCCGGTGGCTTCGTGAACGGGTCCGCAGCAAGCAATCGACTCCTCCATCCGCCGCGCTCATTCCGAGCAGGCTCGAAGCGGTAAGGTGCGGTGAAGGCGGGCTCCGGTTCGATATCGCCAAAACTCGGAACTCCCGGCGAAATAGCGGATCGTCATCCCGCTGTTTTGAAGCGGACTGCGCTCGACTTCAGTCGCTCGGGACAGGCTCGACTTTGGACCCCGTTTCAGCGCTGATCGCCGCCACCCTAACTGATCCCCGCTATTCCCTCGGCTCAGATCGCGTTGATCTCGCCAGACGCCAGCAAGGTTTTCGAAACACTGTTGTCAACCGCTCATATCAGGCCACTGATGCGGCTTGAAACTTGCTGACTGAAGTAAAAAGGAGCGCGCAGGATGCTGGACCGTCGCCATACTGGCCGCCGAGATTTGTTCCGGATCGGGGAACTGCACCTTCCTGGGACATCCTATCCTCTCGGATGCCTGGTTCTCGATGCGTCCGAGACCGGTGCGCTGATCGAAGTTGGTTTCAGCGATGTCATTCCGGACCAGTTTCGGCTCACGGTCACGGCCGACGCGTTGGATCGCCGATGCGAAGTTGTGCGGCGCAAGAAGCGCACGCTGGGCGTGACATTCCTGGCCTGAGCTTCGAGCGCGCTCACTCCGACGCGCAGCCCATCACCGTCACGCGTCGAAGTGACCACCTGTTACAGGTGCTCCTCGGATTGAACGCTGTCCCGGCTCTCCAGGCTCACGCGCGCGACGCGGTTTCGCGGCGCCGGAGCAGATGCTCCAGGCGCCCCTGCCATCTCTGATCCATCTCGGCCGGCGACCGATTCAACGACCGTCTCGTCGCCATCAAGTCGAGGATCATCAGGACAATCCAGGGACCCGCAATGCCAACGAAGAACACCATTGCTTCATCCTCTGGGCTTAAGGCGCAACCGGAAGGTGCCCGATGATAGAGCCTGGTTTCGTGCCGGCAAGAGACAACCGAGCTCCGTACAACATCCCACTCAGGTACGAACTGCGCTACGACGGCTCCGGCAGCCCCTCCCTGGGCGCCGAGCGGCCGCGCAGCCTCCAACTTCCAGAAACGGTCAGCCCCACTTCACGAACGAGGCGATGACGGAAATCACCAGCGTGGCGAGCAGCCACGGATGGCCGTCAGCGACGGCGTAGTAGAGCAGGCCGAAGAAGGCCGCCGTGATGGTCAGCATGACCGCACCGGCAACGGGATTCATGGGTTCAGCGGCTCCGACCTTGTCCTACCCGGCATCGTCCCCGCGATCGCCTCTTCGGAACGATGGCCGGGCACCATAAGTGCCCAACCTTTGGCCCCGCACCAACGTCTATGGCGAACGGGAGGACGGGGTAACCTATCGAGTCGTTCCTGTGCAGATCCCCTGAGAGGCAGCATCAGCACGCGGCCGAACAGGAATGCAGGCATTGGATTCGCGGCGCCGGGTGGTCGATCCCGACAGGATGCGATCGATTTCGCGGAATGCGCATGGCGCTGGCATGAAGGACTTCGAGGACCTGTTCTGGGCCGGACGCGGAATTGTAGCGCCCCATGGTCACACGTTGGCAGCCTTGGGAGGCTCGCTTGGCCTGAAGGTCCCGCGATCCGCCGACGATCACGCCGTTCATGAGGAACTCGAACACGGCCCCGCGGGGTCATCCGTGGTCTGGATCCGCGCCTCACCGCACAAGGCCTCGTCGGTGCCGAGCCGATCCACGGCGACAAAGCTCAGGTCTCCGGCTCATCGATCAATTCAAGCAACCGTGCCACGGCGGTCGTTAGGTGCTTTGCTGCCTCGATCGCCTCGTTGACGGCCTCGCCGGTCAGGGCGGCGGCCTGAGCGTCATGTGCCGTCACGACGCGCCTGGCCGCATCGACGAACGCCAAGTCGGCGGTGCAATCTGGCGGAACGCGGTATGTCATCATCGGCGTCTGCAACGGAGCACGATCAGACCCTTGCGAAGTGGGGGCGCGCGACGACATGTTCGCCCAGGCGCCTCCCTCCGAGACCAGGCCTTCGCACGCCGCTTTACCCCGCAAGATCCATGGAAGCCCCCCGCGCCGTCCTTCTAGAGTGGAACGTGCCCCAGATACACGATGGTGGCGAAGGGATGTGCTCCAATGGTCCAGGCCTTCTTCGAGTTTATCGCTCTCGTGATTGCCGCAACAGGTGCCATCACGGTCGCCCGTGACTTCTTGCGGCGCGGGGACAGCGCAGCCACTTCCGACGACCCGGGCGCGAGGTCCGCATGAGCCGCAATCGGGGATGGTCAGGGCGCGAACAGGAGCGAAGCCTCACACGTTCGAGACGCTCGTCAGGATCTGGGCGGCCCGTTTCACCTCGGCCGTGATCAGTTCCTCGCTCGGGCTCTCCGCCGGCATGGTGGCGAGGATCCGGGCGACGTCCTGCTGAACATCCTCGCGGATCTCCGGGCTGTCCTCGGCGATGCGACCGATCAGGGCGCCGAGGACGATGCCCATCGCAACGGTCTTGGCGTGCAGGCGCGTCAGCTCGTCGAGCGGCTCTGCGCTGTTCTCGTTCACTGTCAGCTCCTCGGGTTCCGCTGCGCATCCCCGCTGTGCAGCCGCGGGGTCGGGTTGTCCACCCGGGACCCCCGGGCGCGTTCCCGGCTCCGCCTCGCGCTGGCCGGCGCGGGCGAGGTCAGGCGCGGGCAGGATCGGGGCGCGGCTGCGAGGCTTGCCGGTCACCGCGGCGGAGGCCGGTCCCGTCGCGCCGGCCCGGACGAGGGATCCTGCCGGGCGGAATGCTGCTGCACGCGGAAGTTCGAGACCCTGAGGCCGAGCTGCGCGAGTTGACCGCAGCTGTTCTGGCGGCACGGGGCGATGACCTCGTTGTTGATGGCGAAGACGTTGAGGTCGTACCGGGTCGGATCCGACGAGATGTCCAGCGCCGGATCCCCCTCCTTCGCGGTGCTGACGAGCTCGGACACCCCGCTGGCAAGGAGCTGGAACTCGATGTGATCGGTCGAAAACGGCCGCGCGTGGTAGGACCCCGCGATCTTGCGCAACCACGTGGCGCCCTTGGTGCCGGCGTCGATGCCCGCGTTGATGATCAGGCTGTTCGCCGAGCCGGTGGGATCCGGCTGCGTGTTGTACTGGGTCGCGACCTGGCGGTTGGTCGCGTAGTTGGTGATGTTGAAGCTCAGGGAGCACTTGTTCTCGGCCTGCCGGTGAAGCGCGCCGTAGTTCGGGTGGCCCGATGCGACCGTGACATGGCGCGCCATGCAGGCGCGGTCCTCGATGATGAACGCGAAATAGGCCTGCGACAGGGCTTCCCCGCCCGCGCCGTCATAGGCCACGCTCAGGTCATAGGCGACCGTGACCGCGTCGTCGGCGTGCCGGAAGAGCTGCGGCGCGTTCCCGCCCGGAAACCAGCACCCCGCACTCAGCGATCCGCCCGGCCAGACGGCGGCGGGCGAGGGCTTCAGATCGGGGTCGGCGCCGTCGGCCCACAGGCCGACCGTCCTGCCCGACACCATGATGGCGCTGTTGGCGTAGGCGTTCGCGCTGCCCCATTTCGCGGAGGGCGGCAGATCCGGCATGCCCGTGAACTGGTTCGGATTCCAGGTGAGCGGCACCAGCGGCGTCCCGGCGGGCGCCATGGCATTCAGCACCTGGAAGCGATTCCAGGCGGGGATCACCGCATTGGTCACGACCGCCTGGACCTGCGGCCCCGGAACATCGGGCTGCTGGAACGCGAGCACCGGCCGTCCATCCGCACCGACCGGCAGGCAGGCCGGGCCGGACGCGTCCGCGCAGGCTGCGGAGGGGGACATCGAACAGAGCGCCACGATGACGAGCACGATTTTCGGCAGCGTCGCCAGCAACGGAATCGGCTCCTCAAGATCGATTTCAAGCCGCGACGGGCCGAAACGCAGGCAATTCGACCGTGTCCCCGCCGCATCCCTTCGGGCGCGCCGAGTGGGTGTGTCGCCGCCCTTCCGAGGACATGTCGGGCGTGATCTTGCACGCCCGGATCGACGCCCCGGTGCCGATACCCTGTAGGCGATCGAGACCGATTGTCCAAGCTCGCCCACCGTCCCGGACGGCGCGCGATGCAGGCGGCTCATACCCGCGCGTCACTCGGATCGAGTTGGGTGGCCATCACATCGCCGGTGGCGTGAAGGCCTGCCAGAGCAAGCGGGATAGGGATACGGCCCGACAGCCTTCCTGCGGGCGATTTCGGTCGGACGGCAGGCGGCGCGGGCGATGCCCCTCGACTGGAGCCTACAGGCGAGCCAGGCCCGGCCATACGGTTCATCGCAGCGCGTCGCCGGCGGGTCTCGGGGTCGGTCGCGCGGCTGTGGCGGCCTTTCAGACGATCGGGGGCATTGCCTGCCATCCGGCGCGTTTCCGCCTCGTGTCAGCCTCTGACGGCACCGGACTGACGCTCGTCTTGACCCGAAGAAGGAGCAAACCTCCGGGATCGTCGTGGGCCGGATGCGCGAAGTCGGTCGCCGACGCGAGACCCGAGCACCGTGAGCCGCTTGACCGGCCCGCAGGACGCGCGACCGGGATCTATGCGAGGACCCAGCCCGATTCGATGACCGAGCTCAGATGCTGGTTGGCTTCCGTGCTGTCGGAGACGGCCAGCGCCACCTCGGCCCGCGTCAGGGTGCCCGAGGCGAGCGCGTTGCCCCAGACCTGCGCGCCCACCGGGTCGGCCGAGCGTCCGAGCGCGCCCTCGTAGAGCGACTCGACATATTGCGCGTTCGTCAGCGCGGTCGGGTGCAAGGTGGCGTATTCGGGCGAGGCCAGGATGGCCTGGGCGATCGCGGCGAACGGGGCGCCCGCATGAGCGGCCGCGTACCAACCCTGCAGGCCTCCCGTGTCGGGAGCCCGGTCGAGCAGCCCGTAATACAGGCGGGCCACATCCGAGACGATCGGATCGGGCACGAACACGCCCGCGTCGAATGCCGGCTGCAACTGCCCGAAATGCTCCGACGAGAAGACGAAGCCATCCGCCACCTCGGCGCGCGATGCGCCGCCGTCGAGGAGCGACATCCAGAACTGAGACCCTGCCGCGTCGCCGGATCGCTCCAGCACGGTCTGGTAGAGCTGCTCGACGAAGCCGGCATTGCTGCTGGCGTTGAGGTGGGCCTGGGCCTCGGGCGAGGCGAGGATGGCCTGCGTGACGTCGCTGAGGCGCGCGCCGTGATCGAGGAGCGTGTGCCACCCCTCGCTGAGCGGGTCGGGCGCGCGGTCGAGCAGGCCCTCGTACAGCGCGTAGACCTGTCCGCCGGTGCTGCCGATGTAATGCGTGTAGGCGCCGAACCACAGGGCGTTGCTGAGGGCAGGGCCCGACGCTCCGTCTCCGCCGGATCCGCCGGAGCCGCCGGATCCTGGGGTTCCGTCGCCGCCCCCCGCGTCGCCGCCCGCATTCGCGTTCAGGACGAACGGGCCGCTCGTGCCGAGATTGCCCGCCTGATCCAGGCTCTTCGCGATCAGCGTGTGGCTCGCGCCGTCGCTCAGCGCGAGCGAGACGTTCCAGTGACCGCCGGCATCGACGGTTCCCGAGCCGACCGGCGTGTCGCCCTCGTAGAGCGTCACGGTGATGCCGACATCCGCAATGTTCGTGACATCGAGCGTTCCGGACACCGTGTGGCTGCTCGCGTTCGAGCCGGTGATGACAGGCTTCGGCGCGAGGGTGTCGAGCGTGAAGGAGATTGCGGTGGCGGGCGAGTGCTCGCCCGCCGGATCAACCTGGCGGACGGACACCGTGTGAGGGCCGTCGTCGGACCCGTCCTGCGCGAAGCTCGGCGCCGTGGCGGCAAAGTCGTGGCCATCGAGGCTGTACTGCAGCACCCCGCCCGCAACCCGGCCGCCGACCGTGAGGGTCGCGTCGCTCGTCAGGCCGTCGCTGGGCGAGGTGCCGGTGTCATGGGCGAGCACGACGGTCGGCGCCGGCGGCAGGACCGGCGTCTCGTCGGATTCGGCCTGTGCCGTGCCCGCGGAGGCCGACAGGCGGGCCTCGTGATCCTGGCCATCCGTGTAGCGCGCCGTGACGGTGATGCTCTGGCCGACTTGGTTAGGGCCCGGCGTGTAGCTGTCCAGGTGCCCTCTCTGCACGACGTCGCCGTCGGCCCGGAAGATGTAGGTCGCCCGGGACGGGTCCCCATCGGGATCGGAGATCGTCGCCACGATGGGCGTGCCCTCGACGGCATTGCCGTCCGTCAGGCCGGCGAGGCTCAGGCTGCCCGGCCGGTCAACGTCCTCGACGACGCCGGCCGAAACCTTGATCCTGGAGGTGTCCCCCCCGTGATCGGTGTACCTGGCCGTGACGGTGATTTCCTGCCCGGCCTGGTCGTAAGCCGGCGTGTAGCTGTTCTCGGAGCCCCTTTGCACGACGTCACCATCGGCCCGGAACGTATAGACGACGTCGGTGGGCGCGTGCCGAAGACCCGTCAAAGTGGCAATGAGCGGCCTGCCCTCCACGGCATGTCCACCGTTCAATCCATCGAGGGTCAGTTCAGCCGTGCGACCCTGGTGTCCATCGCCGCTCCGATCGGTATGTGACGAAGACCAGCGCTCATCGGATGGATCCAAGTCGTCCTTAAAATGAAAGCCAAACTCAACGTCGCTCGTGGAAGTCACACGTGCGTCGGCCATCGATGCGCCCTCGCCTGATACCTCTGACATTCTCGGAATGTCTTATATCAGCTTGGAAAATCGCGGTTTTGTACAAAAAGTATTATCACATTAGGTAAAACGGATCGACTAAGTTTCGGGTGCGGCGCACAAACATGGTTGTCCCCGGCGGGAGCCCGCGATGTCCGGGGCACGATCCCCCGGTGGGCGCCGGAGCGCTCGGTCCTGGCGGACGCGAGAGCTTGTTGCGCCGAACCCGTCACGGCCAAGGTCGTGTCGGCCAGGGCGCGGCAGGGCGGGGAGATGCGACGACGTGCGCCGTGCGGTCCGCGCGGCTGTCACGGAACAGCATGCCGCCCAGTCCGCTTGCCCCGAGACCGTCCCTGCGCGCCGGCATGGGCCGTCGAGCCACGATCCGTCCGGCCGCGTGGCTGGCCGGCATGGCGGCGGCGGCCGGCAGAACCTCGGCCGGCGCCTCCGCCGCCTCGGGGGTTGTCCCGTCGTTCTCGCGTTCGGGTCACACGAAGATCTCCGACAGGCCGCATCGCGCCCGCCGGCGAACCCGGGGCCACGCTGCGGCACGGCGTTGGGGCAGGACCTTGCGATGCGAGACGGGACGTACGGACAAGATGCAAGCAGCCATGAGCCTCGGCGCCCTGAATTTCGCCCTGGCCGGCGCACGGGAGGGCTTCGGCCCGTTCCTCGGCGTCTATCTCCAGCAGCAGGGCTTCGATCCGGCGGCGACAGGGTTCGCCATGGGTCTGGCCGGTGCCGCCGGCCTGCTCGCCACGACGCCCCTCGGCGCCCTGATCGACCGGATCGAGGCCAAGCGCGCGGCGCTCGCCCTCGCGGTCTGCGCCATCGCGGCGGGGGCCGCCCTCCTCGTGGCGACCAGGAGCCTCTGGCTCATCGCCGCCGCCCAGCTCGTCATCGGTGTCGCGGACACCGCCGTCGCCCCCCTCGTGGCGGCCCTGACCCTCGGTCTCGTCGGCCAGGCGGCCTACGGAGCCCGGGTCTCGCGCAACGAGGCCTTCAACCATGCCGGCAACGCCGCGAACGCGGCCCTGTCGGGCCTCCTCGGCTACGGGTTCGGGCTCAGCTACGTGGCCATCGCGATCCTCGTCATGGCGGTGGCCTCCTGCGGCGTGCTGCTCACGATCGACCGGGGCGAGATCAACCACGAGGCCGCGCGCGGCGGCGAGGGCGACGGCGGTTCGACCCTCAAGGCGCTGCTCGCGTCGCGGCCGCTCCTGATCCTGGCCGGCACCGTCTTCGCCTATCAGGCCGCCAACGGGGCCATGCTGCCCTTCCTGGCGCAGGCCCGCACGGCCGCGGGCGCGGACCCGAGCCTCACCACCGGCGTGATGACCGTGGTGGCCCAGATCACCATGGTGGGGGCCGCCCTGCTCGCCGCGCGCATCGCGGCGGGGCGCGGGCATTCCGGCGTGCTGTCGCTCGCCCTCGCCCTCGTGGTCGCGCGCGGCCTCCTGGCGGCCTTCGGCACGTCCTGGTGGATCGTCATCCCGGTCCAGGTTCTCGAAGGCCTGGCGATGGGGCTCGGCGGCGTCGCGATCCCGGCGCTCGTCGCCGAGATCATGGAGGATACGGGCCACGCCACGGCCGGCCTCGGGGGCGTCATGACGGCCTTCGGCGCCGGAGCCGCCGTGAGCCCGCTGCTCGCCGGCCTCGTGGCGCAATATCTCGGCTTCGCGGCCTCGTTCGCCGCGCTGGCGGTCGTGGCTGGGACGGGTCTGTTGCTGTGGATCGTCGGACGCCGGCTCCTGGGCGGCGAGCATCGGCCGGGCCACACTGGCGACCCATCAGCGGAGCCGGCCTGACACGGAACGGACAGCGAGGCCGAGATGGCAGCGGGGATCGCCGCAAGATTGGGCCTCGGCGCCGCATTCAGGGGCTCGTTCCCGTTCTTCGTCCTGCTCTACGGCGCGCTCTACGCCGCATTCGGCACCGAGTCGCCCTTCCTGCCGAGCTTCCTCGGCGACCGCGGCCTCTCCTCGGGCGAGATCGGCCTCGTCCTGGCCGCCGGAACGCTCGTGCGCCTCGTCGCCGGACCAGTCGCGGGCCAGATCGCCGACCGCTACGGCGCGACACGATGGGTGCTCGCCATCGCGGCCGCCGCCGCCGGGCTGATCTCCTTCGCCTACCTCGCGGCCGAGAGCTTCTGGCTGCTCCTCGCGGTCAGCATGATCCACTCGGTCGCCATCTCGGCCCTCGCGCCGCTCGCCGACGCCCTCGCGCTCGGGGCGGCGGAACGAGAGGGCACCTTCGCCTACGGCTGGGTCCGAGGCGCGGGCTCGGCCGCGTTCATCCTCGGCACCCTGGTCTCGGGGCAGCTCGTCGCCCAGGCCGGACTGGCGAGCATCATCGTGGCGAGTGGGATCCTGTTCCTCGCCATGGCGGGCGCCGCGACCCGGGTTCCGCCGGCGCCGGCCGCGACCGGGGACGCCACGGTCATGGCGGAGGGCCTGCGCGTGCTCCTCGCCATCCCGCTGTTTCGCCGCCTCCTCCTGGTCGCCGCGCTCGTCATCGGCAGCCACGCCCTGAACGACGCCTTCGCGGTGATCCGCTGGCGCGAGGCCGGCCTCGCGCCGGGCACGATCAGCCTTCTCTGGTCGGAGGCTGTGGCCTCTGAGGTGCTGGTCTTCGTCCTCGTCGGACCTTGGCTGCTCAAGCGCATCGGCACCGCGAAGGCGGCGCTTCTGGCCGCGGCCCTCGGGGTCGCCCGGTGGTCGGTCATGGCCCTGACCACCGCGGTGCCGCTGCTCGCGGTGAGCCAGCTCTCGCACGGGCTCACCTTCGCGCTCCTGCACCTCGCCAACATGCGGCTCATCGGCGAGATCGCGCCGGATCGCTGGGCCGCCACGGCCCAGTCGCTCTACGGCACCCTCGGCCTCGGGCTCGCCTCCGCGGGCCTGACCCTGGCCTCCGGCGCGCTCTTCGCCCATCTGGGCGGCGGCGCCTTCTGGATCATGGCAGCCCTCTGCCTCCTCGCCCTGCCGTTCGCCGCGACGCTGCACGGACCCGCCGAGCGGGCGTGATCCCGGCCGGACCTTCGCCCCGCCGCGAACGAAGCCGGCCTCGCCTCATCCGTGGGCGTCGCGCAGCGCCGCGGGCTCGCCCGCCGGCGGCGTCAGCGGCCCGTGATGAGGCTCTTGATGCGGCTCGCCAGTACCTCCAGCACGAAGGGCTTCGTCAGCACCTCCATGCCCGGCTCGAGATAGCCGTTGCCGACCGCGGCGTTCTCCGCGTAGCCGGTGATGAACAGGACCTTGAGGTCAGGGCGCGAGACCCGGGCCGCATCCGCCATCTGCCGGCCGTTCATGCCCCCCGGCAGCCCGACATCCGTCACCAGCAGGTCGACGCGCACGTCCGATTCGAGCAGCTTCAGGCCCGAGGGCCCGTCGGCCGCCTCGATGGCCGTGTAGCCGAGATCCTCCAGCACCTCCGTCACCAGCATGCGCACGCTCGGCTCGTCATCGACGATCAGCACCGTCTCGCCCTGCTCGGCCCGCGGCGCGTCGGCGAAGTCCGGCAGAACCACATCGCCCTCCGCCGTGCCGTCGTACCGCGGCAGGTAGAGGCACATCGTGGTGCCCTGGCCCACCTCCGAGTAGATGCGCACCTGGCCGCCGGATTGGCGCACGAAGCCGTAGATCATGCTCAGGCCGAGGCCGGTGCCCTGGCCGATCGGCTTCGTGGTGAAGAACGGGTCGAAGGCCCGGGCGATCACCTCGGGGGTCATGCCGGTGCCGGTGTCGGTCACGCAGAGCGAGAGGTATCGTCCGCGCGGGAGGTCGCGCTCCTGAGCCGCATGGTCGTCGAGCCACTTGTTGGCGGTCTCGATGGTGATGCGCCCGCCCTCCGGCATGGCGTCGCGGGCGTTGATGCAGAGGTTGAGCAGCGCGTTCTCGAGCTGGGGCGGATCGACCAGGGCCGGCCACAGGCCGGAGGCGCCGACCACCTCGACGGCGATCTCGGGGCCGACCGTGCGGCGGATCAGCTCCTCCATTCCGGCGACGAGCGCATTCACGTTGGTCGGCTTCGGATCGAGCGTCTGGCGGCGCGAGAAGGCCAGGAGCCGGTGCGTCAGCGCGGCCGCACGCTTGGCGGCCCCCTGGGCGGCGTTGATGTAGCGGTCGAGGTCGGTCAGGCGCCCCTGCGCGAGGCGGGTCTGCAGGAGTTCCAGGCTCCCGGCGATGCCGGTCAGCAGGTTGTTGAAGTCGTGCGCCAGGCCGCCCGTCAGTTGCCCCACCGCCTCCATCTTCTGCGATTGCCGCAGCGCTTCCTCGGCCCGCATGAGCTCGGCCGTCCGCTCGGCGACGCGCTGCTCCAGCGTGGCCTTCGATTGCTGCACCGCCTGGAACAGGCGCGCGTTGTCGATGGCGATGGCGGCCTGCGCGGCGAGCCCGAGCATCAGCCGTTCGTGCCGCGCGCTGAAGCGCTGCGGCTCGGGGTGGCCGAAGAACAGGCCGCCGATCACCTCGCCGGAGCGGGAGATCACGGGGACCGCCAGGTAGCTCCTGACCGGCAGATGGCCCTTGGGCATGCCGCGATGCGGTTCGTTCCGGCCGTAGCGCGGGTCGGACAGGATGTCGTCGGAGCGCACCACCCCCTCGCCGCCGAAGGTCGGGGCGAAGACCGCCGTGTTGCGGGGCATCGGGAAGCGCTCGAAGGCCGAGCGGTCGACCCCCGAGAGCGTATAGAGGAGGTAGCTCTCGCCGGCCTCGTTCCGCACGTTGTAGAAGAACGCCCCGAACTTCGCCCCGGTCAGGTCAACGCCCGCGTCGGTGACGTTCTGGACGAGCCGCTCCAGGACGAGCTCGCCCGCCAGCATGGCGCCGGTGCGGTTCAGGGTCTCGTTGGTGCGGTTCTCCTCGCGCAAGGCCGCCTCGGCCCGCGCCCGCTCCAGCGCGGCCCAGGTGCGCTCGGCCACCTCGCCGATCACCGTGGCCTCGTCAGCGAGCCATGGCCGCGGAGCGGCCGCGTGGACGAAGAGGACGGCCGAGAGCCGCCCGGCCTTCACGAGCGGCACCACGATCTGCGCCCGGATGTCGAGCGCGGCGTGCGCGGCTTCCGACGCGAGGCCGGCGGTGCGCGGATCGGACCGCATGTCCTCGATCACGACCGTGCGCCCGGCCAGGAAGTCGTCGACGAAGGCGGTGGCGTAATCCACCAGGGGGTAGCGGCCGGTGATGCTCGCGATGCCCTCCGCCGACCAGTCGCGGGCGATCACGAGGTGCAGGTCGGTGCCGGTCCCTTCGATCTCGCCGTAGCCGACCCTGTCGGCCCTGAGGTGCTGGCCGAGATGGCGCGTCGCCGCCTCGATGACGGCGACCGGGTCGGCACGCTCGCGCAGGTCGTCGGCGAGCTGGCTCAGGAAGGCCTTGCGCCGCTCGGCCAGAACCCGCTCCGTGGTCTCGACCACCACGGCGATCACCCCCGCCGGGTTGCCGCTCTCGTCCAGCACCGGCGAGTAGTCGAGATTCATCCAGACCGGCTCGGGGCGCCCGTAGCGGTGCAGGGTCAGGTTCTGGTCCTTGTAGGCCAGGGTGCCGCCGGCCAGCCCGACCCGCATCACGTTGTCATTGAACTCGGCGACCTCGGGCCAACCCTCCCGCACCTTGCTGCCGAGGAGGGCGGGATGCCGGCCGCCCGCGAAGACCGAGTAGGCGTCGTTGTAGATCATGACGCCGTCCGCGCCCCACAGCATCACGATCGGCACCGGCGACAGGAGCACGACGCCCACCATCGTCCTCAGGCTCTGGGGCCAGGCCCCGATCGGTCCGAGGGAGGTCGCGGCCCAATCGTGGCCGCGGACCAGCGCGCCCAACTCACCGCCGCCGGCGAAGAAGCGCTCGTCCGTTGCGTCGATCGAAGGTGTCGCGTCCACTCCGGTGCCCCTCATTGTCAGACATCGGCCTGTGGCCTGCGTTCATGGTCGGATGTTGGCGGATCGCGAGACGATACGGCGAATGTCCGGAGCCGACGAGGTCGGCTTGCGTCCTCCCGGGCGAGGGCGATCGGAACGGATAGGCTCGGGCAAACGCAGCGTGTAGGTGCGCTGCGGCCCGCGGGATCGCGTCGCGGGCCGGGATCGTCGAGGCACGGTCGCAGGATGCGGAGGCCCCCTCCCCCCGCCCGGTCAGGACCTGCGGGACGCTGCGGCCCGGCTACCGCACGAGGTGATCGACCATCGCCCGGATCTCGCTGCGGTCGGCGGGTTGCAGGTCCACCGAGCGGTGAATGGACAGTCCCTCGATCATCGCATCGAGCGCCTTGGCCGAGCCCGGGGTGAAGTGCTGCGCCAGCGCCGCCCGGCTCTTCGCCATCCAATCCTGCATCACCCGGCGCAGCGGCGGGTTGCGGGCCGCGAAGGCGTAGAGCTCGTAGCTGAGCAGCATGGTGCGGGGCGTTGCCCAGCTCTCGTCGAGGATGAGATCGACGACGGCCTCGCAGGCCTCGTCGAGATTCGAGGCGGCGGCGAGCCGTTCCCTGAACCGGGCCGCGACCGTGTCGGCGAGGAGCGTGAACGCCTCCGTCAGGAGGCCGTTCATGCCCGCGAAGTGGTAGGTCATGGAGCCGAGCGGGACATTGGCCGCGGCTGCGACGCGGCGGTGGGTCGTCCCGGCGGTGCCGTGCGCGGCGATCACGTCGAGCGTGGCCTGGAGGATGCGGGCGCGGCGATCCGGATCGTAGCGGCGCTGTGCGGCGGGCAAGCGGGTCTCCATCAGGACGAGAAGCGACGCGATCCACGACGTGTTGGCTTCTGCACCCGATGCGTACATATGTACACACCGCTGGAGGTGCGGAACTCCTCTCCCGAAGGCCAGGCCCGGGCGGCGCGGCGCCGACCGAGGCCGGATGACGAAGACCGGATGACCATGAAGACCCAGAAGCAGAAGATGCTGGCCGGTGAGCTCTACAACGCCGACGATCCGGAGCTTTCCGCCGACAACCGGCGCATCTCCGAATGGCTCGACCGCTACAATGCGACGAACACCAGGACCCAGCCCGAGCGACAATCGCTCCTGGAGGAAGCCTTTGCCGGCGTCGGCGCGGGTTGCAACATCCGCCCGCCCTTCCACTGCGATTACGGCTACAACATCAGCCTCGGTCGCGGCGTGTTCCTCAATTTCAACTGCTGCATCCTCGATGTCGTCGCGGTCTCCATCGGAGACATGACGCAGATCGGTCCGGGCGTGCAGATCCTGACGGCCGACCACCCCCGCGACCCGGTCCAGCGCAGGCAGATGCTCGAGTTCGGCCGCCCGATCGCGATCGGCGCCAATGTCTGGATCGGCGGCGGAGCGTTGATCATGCCGGGTGTCACGATCGGGGACGACGCCATCATCGGCGCGGGCAGCGTGGTCACGCGCGACGTTCCGCCGGGCGGCATCGCCGTCGGCAACCCCGCGCGGCTGCGCGCACCCGCATAATCGCGGTGCGATCGAGAGGTCGGACGGCGCGGCGGCCCGGCGGGCAATGGCATATCCGGCCTCGGCCTTCGCGGCGGCATCGCACCGCTCACGCGCCGCTTCGGCCCGATACGTCACTGCGGACAGATTAACGGACGATCATCGTGCACATGAGCTTGGCGCATGGCAGACCGGTCGCGTTCCGCCGTTCCGGCCGGCCGCCGCATCGTCCATATTGCGATGCAGCAAAGCGGGCGTTCGGAGGCCCGCAGCGGAACTGGAACGATGGCCCACACCCTCAAGATCGGCAGCCTCCCGCACGCGGCACAGGCCAAGGCGTCGGAGAGCCAATCCTCGCGGACGCGTGCGAATCTCGTGACGAAATTCGCCGCGGCGCTCCGGCGTGGCGGCGAAGCGCGCTACGCCCTGCAGCTCGACCTGATCGAGCGCACCGGGCGCGCCGGCGTCGTCTGAGGCGGCCCGGCCCTCGGTCAAGCCGGCACGGCCGGGCCTCGATCGACGCGCGGACGCGGCAGGGTCGCGTCCGCGTGGCGATCAGAGGAAGCCGATCGAGAACCAGGGTACCAGGATGATCACGGCGAGGCCCACGAGCAGCGCCACGATGTAGCCGACGATCGGCTTCATCCCGGCATCCGGATGGATGCGGCTGATCGCGCAGGCCGCGTAGTAGCCGACGCCGAAGGGCGGCGCGAACAGGCCGACCCCCATCGCGAGGATCACCACCATGGCGTAGTGCACTTCGTGCACGCCGACCGTGCGGGCGATCGGGAAGAGCAGCGGCCCGAACAGCACGATGGCGGGGATCCCCTCCAGCACCGATCCCAGCACGATGAAGGCCAGGGCCGAGACGACGAGGAAGCCGAGGGCGCCGCCGGGCAGGCTCGTCATGATCACCGCGAGGGTCTGCGAGAAGCCGGACTGGGTGAGGGCCCAGGCCATGCCGGTCGCCGCCCCGATGATCAGCAGGATGGCCCCCGACAGGGTCGCGGTCGTCACCAGCATCGGGTAGAGCCGGCGCAGGTCGAACTGCCGGTAGATCAGCAGGCCGGCGAGGACGGCGTAGACGATGCCGATCGTCGAGACCTCCGTCGCGGTGGCCACGCCCTCGACCACGGCGATCCGGATCAGGAAGGGCAGCGCGAGCGCGGGCAACGCGATCACGAGGGTCCGGGCGATCACCCGGCCGGAGGGGCGGGGCACGTGCCGCAGATCCTCGCGGCGATAGCGCCACCAGACCAGGCTGCACAGGGTCACGGCCAGGACGAGCCCCGGCAGCAGCCCGCCGGTGAACAGGGCGGTGATCGACACGCCCGTGACCGACCCGATGGTGATCAGCACGATCGAGGGCGGGATGGTCTCAGTCTGGGCGCCGGTGGCGGCAAGCAGCGCCACGAGGTCGCCCTCCTTGGCGCCCCGCGCCTTCATCTCGGGAAACAGCACGGGGGCCACCGCGGCCATGTCGGCGGCCTTCGAGCCGGAGATGCCCGAGACGAGGTACATCGCGCCGACCAGCACGTAGTGCAGGCCGCCGCGGACGTGACCGAGGAGGCTCGCCAGGAAGCCCACCATGGCGCGCGCCATGCCGGTCATCTCGATCAGCAGCCCCAGGAACACGAAGAGCGGCACCGCCAGCAGGATCAGGTGGCTCATGCCCTCGTCCATCCGGCCGACCACCACCATGGCGGGCGCGTTGGTCGTCAGCGTGATGTACGCGAAGGTGGCGAGCCCGAACGCGAAGGCGATCGGCACGCCGGAGAACACCAGGCTGCCGACGCCGAGGACGAAGAACAGGAACAGGTTGATGTTGCCGAGCCCCATCAGGACCGGCTGAAGCAGCACGAGCGCGCCCGCGACCGCCCCGCCGAGCGCGAGGGCGCCCACGGCGATGCGCCAATCGGCGGCCTCGAGCAGGCGGATCACCGCGATCAGCAGCATCACGCCGAAGCCGACCGGCAGGGCGGCGGCCCGCCACGCGTTGGTCAGCTCGAGGGCGGGCGTCTGGACGAAGAGCTCGTCGCTCGCGAACTCGTAGGCCGGCTCGAGGACGAGGGCCACGAAGATCAGGCCGGCCACCAGGGCGACGGTTTCCAGGAAGGCGCGCACCCGCGGCGAGGCCATGGCGACGAGCGCCGTCATGCGCATGTGCTCGGCACGCCGGAAGGCCGCCGCCGCTCCGAGCATGGCGAGCCACAGGAACAGGATCGAGGCGAGCTCGTCCGACCAGACGATGGGCCGGTGGAACACGTAGCGGCTCACCACCCCGCTCAGGAGCACCACGATCTCCAGCACGACGAGGAGGGCCGCGGGCACCTCGACGAGGACGCCCAGGGCTCTGTCGAGGGTCTTCAGCCAGGAGCGGCCACCCCGGACGGGAGCCCCGGCGGCCGGTACTGCGGCGAATTCGAGTTGCATGGACGCCTCCTCACGCGAGCTTGCCGGACACGGCTTCGAGGTGGCCCCAGGCGGCGTCGCCGTATTTGGCCTTCCAATCCTTGTAGAAGCTCGTCTTGCCGAGGGCGTCGCGGAAGGCCTCGCGGTCGACGTCGACGAAGGTGATGCCCTTCTCCGACATCGTGGTACGGAGCGAGCTGCTCAGCGCGACGATGTCGCGGCGCTGATCGTCCGCCGAGCGGTCGAGCTCGCGCGAGACGACGTCGCGCAGGTCCTGCGGCAGGCGCTGCCACGCCCGCTTGTTGCCGAGGATCCAGTATCCGTCCCAGACGTGGCCGGTCATGCTGCAGGATTTCTGCACCTCGTAGAGGCGCGTGGTGGCGATGATCGCCAGCGGGTTCTCCTGGCCCTCGACCACCTTCGTCTGCAGGGCGGAGTACAGCTCGTTGAAATTGATCGGCGCCGCGCCCGCGTCGAGCGCCTTGAAGAGTGAGGTCAGCATCGGGGCCGGGGGGACCCGGATCTTGAACCCCTTGAGGTCGGCGGGGGTGCGGATCTCGCGCGTCGAGGAGGTGATCTGCCGGAAGCCGTTGTCCCAGACCTTCGAGACGGTGAGGATCGGGGTCTTGGCGATCTCCCCGCGCACGTAGGTGCCGAGGTCGCCATCCATGGCGGACCAGACCGCGTCGTAGTCCTTGAAGGCGAACCCGGTGTTGGGAAGGCTCGCGGCCGGCACGTAGGTCGCGAGGATCGAGGTCGCGAGGTTGAAGAACTCCACGCTGCCGTTGCGGACCTGGGCCAGGAGGTCCGTGTCCGAACCGAGCTGGTTGGCCGGGAAGAGCCGGATCTCCAATCGCCCGCCCGTCGCCTCGCGGATGCGGTCGAGGGCCTGCTGAGCCCGCAGGTTGATCGGATGGGTCGGATCCTGGCCCGTCGCGAGCTTGTAGGAGAACTCGGCCGCGGAACCGCGGCGGCTGAGGATGCCGCAGAGGGGCACGGCGGCGGCACCGGCCAGGAGGGTTCGGCGGCTGAGATTCGTGTCGCGCATGGTTTCTCTCCCTGATTGTCTCGACGCGTGACCCGATCCCGGCCGTTTTCGGTCTCGTGGATCCGGGCTGTTCTGGTTCGTGGCCTCGCCCCGCTTGCACCCGGTCGCCGCGAGGGCTTCGCCGGCATTCGCGAAGATCGCGTTCCTACCCGGGCACTCCCGATCCGTCGGCGCGCACCGCGTCCCGCACGGGGGGCGCCCCGTTGAGGGCGCGGTAGGCGCGCACGACCTGGCTGTCGTCGCAGGCCCCGTCCCCGCGACCCGAGGTCGCGAGGAAGAGCTGGTGGGCGAGCGCGGCGAGCGGCAGCGCCGCCTTCGCCCCGCGGCCGGCCTCCAGCACGATGCCGAGATCCTTGACGAAGATGTCGACGGCGCTCGTGACCGGCGGCTCGGCCTCCAGCATCCGGGGACCGCGGTCGCGCAGCATCCAGCTCGACGCCGAGGAGCCGGACAGGATCTCCAGCATCGCCCCGCGGTCGACGCCGACACGCTCGGCGAGGCTCAGAGCCTCGGCGCTGGCGGCGATGTGGACCCCGCACAGGAGCTGGTTGACCGCCTTCGCGGTCGCGCCCTGGCCGGGCCGGCTGCCGACATGGAAGACCTTGTCGCCGAGGGCGTCGAGGATGGGACGGACCGCCGCGAGGGTCTCGGCGGGGGCAGCCGCCATGATGGTGAGCCGTGCCGCCTCCGCCCCGACGACGCCCCCGGAGACGGGCGCATCGACGAAGCGCCGGCCCGCCCGCTCCACGTGGCCGGCCAGGGCCTCGACCGCCGCCGGCGGGCAGGTCGCCATCAGGATCACGACCGCGTCCGGCGCGAGAGCCGCGAGCGCGCCGTCCCGGAGCAGGGCCGTCTCGGCCTGCTCCGCGTTGACGACCATCAGGACGATCGCTTCGGCGCCTCTCGCCGCCGCCGGGAGCGACCCGGGGGTCTCCGCACCGGTTGCGGCGAGGGCGGCGCGCGCCTCCGGCCGCAGGTCGTGGCCGCGCACCGGAAAGCCCGCGGCGACGAGATGGCGCGCCATCGGCAGCCCCATCGAGCCGAGCCCCACGAAGGCGACGCCCGGGCGGTGCGTGCGCGCGCTCAGAGCCATTCCCGGAGCCTTCGCGCCATGGCCTCCGTCGAGATCCCATACCGGTCGTGCAGGGTCGGCAGGGCGCCGGCGTCGAGGAACTCGTCGGGCAGGCCGACCTGCCGGAAGCCCGGAGGCACGGTCCCGTTCCGAAGAAGCAGGCCGGCCACGGCTTCGCCGAGGCCACCGATGACCGAGTGGTTCTCGGCCACCACCACGAGACGGCCGCCGCGGCCGGCCTCCCGCAGGATCGTGGCCTCGTCGAGGGGCTTGATCGTCGGCACATGCAGGACCGCCACGTCGACGCGGTCCTCCTCGAGGGCCTGCGCGACCTCGAGGGCCCGCATCGTCATCAACCCGGTGGAGATGATCAGCACGTCGCGGCCGTCGCGGATGGTCTTCGCCTTGCCGAGCTCGAATGTGTAGCCGTACTCATCGAGGACAAGGGGCACGTTCCCGCGCAGGAGCCGCAGGTAGACCGGCCCCTGATGCGCGACCATGGCCGGAACCACCTGCTCGATCTCGTGCGCGTCGCAGGCATCGATGATCGTCAGGTTGGGCATGCCGCGGAAGATCGCCACGTCCTCGGTCGCCTGGTGGCTCGGACCGTAGCCCGTCGTCAGGCCCGGCAGGGCGCAGGCGATCTTGACGTTGAGGTTCTCCTCCGCGATCGCGAGGCAGATGAAGTCGTAGGCCCGCCTCGCCGCGAACACCGCGTAGGTGGTCGCGAAGGGAACGAACCCCTCCCGCGCCAGGCCGGCGGCCGCGCTCATCAGGAGCTGCTCGGCCATCCCCATCTGGTAGAACCGGTCGGGATGCGCCTGCGCGAAGATGTGCAGGTCGGTGTACTTGCTCAGGTCGGCGCTCAGCCCGACGATATCGGGACGGGTCTGAGCAAGGCTGGCCAGGGCATGGCCAAAGGGCGCCGACTTGGTGCGCTGGCCGGGAGCCGCCAGCGAGGCGATCATCGCCGAGGTTTTCGGGCCGGCCCCCGTCCCCTCCGGACGGACAGGTCTCTCGTACTTCGAACGCCTCATTGCACCCTCCCCTCGTCCAGAACCGTCAGAGCCTCGCGCCACTCGGCTGCCTCGACGCGAAGGAAGTGATTGCGCTCGCGCTCCTCGAGGAACGGCACCCCCTTGGCCATCTTGGTGTCGCAGATCACGATGCGGGGGCACTGCCCCTCGTGGTTGCGGGCGGCATCGAAGGCCGCGACCAGGGCCTCGAGGTCGTTGCCGTCGACGCGCTGGACGAACCAGCCGAAGGCCTCGAATTTCGGCGCCAGCGGCTCGAAGTTGAGGACGCCGCGCGAGGGGCCGTCGGCCTGCATGCCGTTGACGTCGACGATGCCGATCAGGTTGTCGAGCTTGAACGCCGAGGCCGACATGGCGGCCTCCCAGGTCGAGCCCTCGTCGAGCTCGCCGTCGGAGAACAGGTTGTAGACGAAGGACTTGGCGCCCTTGCGCTTGAGCCCGAGGGCCCTGCCGACCGCGATCCCGAGGCCGTGGCCGAGCGATCCCCCGGTGATCTCCATGCCGGGCGTGTAGGCGGCCATGCCGGACATCGGCAGGCGGCTGTCGTCGCCGCCATAGCTCGTCAGCTCGTCCTCGGGGATGATCCCGGCCTCGATCAACGCGGCGTAGAGCGCGATGGCGTAGTGCCCGATCGAGAGCAGGAACCGGTCGCGCCCCTCCCATTCCGGATCCTCGGGGCGGTAGGTCAGGGCGTGGAAGTAGCTGACCGCGAGAACGTCCGCGATGCCGAGCGCCTGCGCGATGTAGCCCTGGCCCTGGACCTCGCCCATCAGCAGGGCGTGGCGGCGGATCCGGTAGGCTCGGTCAGCCAGGGAGACGTTCGACCGCTCCCGCGGCCGCAATTCCTGGTGGGTCTGCATGGTGTCGTCCTCCTCGTGAGCGCGATCCGTTCAGTGGATCAGCATGCCGCCGTTGACGTCGATCACCGCGCCGGTGACGTAGGCCGACAGGTCGCTGGCGAGGAAGAGGCAGGCCTTGGCCACGTCGTCCGCCACGCCGAGACGCCCGAGCGGGATGCCCTTGGCGATCTCCGCCCGAAGTTCGTCCGTGAGCTTGCCGCCCGTGATGTCGGTCTGGATGAGGCCGGGCGTGACGGAGTTCACCCGGATGCCGTCCGCTCCGAGTTCGCGGGCCATCGCCTTCGCGAGACCGAGGACGCCGGCCTTGGCGGCGCTGTAATGCGGGCCTCCGAAGATGCCTCCGCCGCGCTGGGCCGAGACGGAGGACATGCACACGATCGAGCCGGAGCGCTGCGCACGCATCGCCGGGATCACCGCCTGGCTCATGTAGAGGGTACCGCGTAGGCTCACGTCGGTGACGGCCTCGTAATGGGCCGCCTCGATCTCCATCAGCTTCAGGGGCTGCGTGATGCCGGCGTTGTTCACGAGGACGTCGACACGCCCGAGATGCCCGAGCACCTCCTCGGCCGCGGCCCGGCAGGCCGCCTTGTCGGTGACGTCGCAGGCGAGGCCGAGATGGCCGGCCCCGAGGTCGCGGGCGGCCGCCTCCGCCTGACCGACGTCCAGATCGAGGATGACCACGCGGCCGCCCTGTTCGGCGAACGACCGCGCCGTTGCCTTGCCGATGCCGCGCGCGGAGGCCGCGCCGGTGATCACACAGATTCTGTCCTTCAGAAGCATGGCTGTCTCCCTGCGGCCCGCGGCGCATGGCCGTTCCGGGATTCCGCTCAATCCGAGATGGGAGATTCGGCTCAGGCGCCGGGCGCTGCCTCAGCCCCGGCGTGATGCCCCTTCAACCGTCCGCGAACAGGCCAGGGGCCGGGCGGGGGTCGGGTCGTTTCCTCTCATCTCGTTGCCCGGGAAGGTGCCGCGTTCTCGCCATGCGGGCAAACGCGCATATTTCAGAGGTCGATGAATCCGATTCATCTCGCGCCCAGATTTTTCGCGCCTCGGGCGAGACTCGATGAATTCACGCAATCTCGGCGGGAAGATCCGTGCCGAGCTCCGCCGCGAGCCAGCGCGCGAAGACGCGCAGCGGCATCCGCCGCCGGGCCACCGCCGGGAAGACCAGGTGATGACCGTTGTAGCGCACGTTCGTGGCGCGGTCCGCCAGCGGCGCGACCAGCCGGCCGCTCGCCAGTTCGCGCTCCGCCAGCAGGGTCGATTCCAACGCGACGCCGAGGCCGTCCGCCGCCGCCGAGATCGCCAGGAAGCTGCGATCGAACCGGAGCCCGGCCAGGGGCGCGGCGGGCAGGTTGTTGCGCTCGAACCAGAGCGGCCATCGCACGAGCTTGTTGTCGCTCTGGATCAGCGCGTGCTCGAACAGATCCGCCGGCGCCTTGATGCGCGCCGCACGCTCCGGATTGCACAGCGGGGTGACGGTCTCATGCCCCAGCGGCATGACGATGAGCCCCTCGCCGCGCGGCGGCCCGTAGACGATGTCGGCGTCGAACTCGTCGGTGATGAACCGCGCGTAATCCATGCCGGCGGCCAGTCTCACCTCGACGCCCGGATGCTCGGCGAAGAAGCGGGTGAGTTTCGGCGTCAGCCATTGCGCCGCAAAGCTCGGCGCGCAGTGAAGCCGCAGGAGCTGGGGCGCTCGGGTCGCGACGAGATCGAAGCCCCGGCTCATCTCCTCGAAGGCCCGGCTGACATGATCGAGCAGCGCCTCGCCGGCCGCGGTCAGGCCGATCCTGTTGCCCTCGCGCTCGAACAGGGCGACGCCGAGGGCCTGTTCGAGCTTGCGCACGGCGTGACTGACGGCGCTTGCCGTCAGGTTCAGCTCACTCGCAGCCGCCTTGAACGAGCGCCGCCGTGCTGCGGCCTCGAACGTGCGGACGGCGGAGAGCGGAACGGGTGGGCGCATCGCACGCACGATGAGCCGGGCCACCGACCTCTGACAACAACCCGTCGGCCAACGCCCCACAGAGAACCTGCCGGACGCCCGCTTTCCCGCCGGACGCGACCGTCTGGACCGTGCGCATGGCACTCGTTGGGGGCTTGCCCACCATTCGATGTCGTCCGGGCTGGCCGCGTCGGCGCCATGCAGGACACCGGTGCCGCCCCTGATGGGCACCGCGACGGCCGGTCTCCCGAATCGATGACCCGGATCGTCCGTCGATCCGAAGCGGTCCGCGTGCCCGGAGCTCCCAAGTCGCGTCGCAGCGCGAGCGCCGTAAACCGCGCCGCGCGAGGTGTGGTTTATGCTGATCACATGGACAGGTTGCAGTTCGGGCGTCCGCAGGCGTGTTATGCCGATCGTCGGCAGCTGGACCGGCGCGGCCGCTCTCGACCGGCCAGGGTCGTGCCGGCGATGGAGACGTGACGCGATGAAGAACGGCCTCTCTTCGATGGCGGTGTGGGCTGCCCTGCTGGTCGGCCCGGCGGCTGCCCAGGCCCCGGCCGCGTCGCGGACCGACGTGACGTCGGCCGTCGACAGGGTCGCGTCGAGTGACCGTGTCAGGGCGGCGGTGCGGCATGTCGGCGAGGGGTACGACCGCCTCGTCGAGGAGATCGTCACCCTGACGGAGATCCCCGCCCCACCGTTCCACGAGGCCGCACGCGCACAGGCGTTCCTGGGGATGCTGAAGGAGAGCGGGATCCGGGACGCCGCGATCGACGAGGAAGGGAACGTGGTCGGGCTGCGCAGGGGCAGCGGCAACGGCCCGCTGCTCGTGATCTCGTCGCACCTCGATACCGTGTTTCCGGAGGGTACGAACGTCAAGGTGCGGCGCGAAGGCACCAAGCTGCATGCGCCGGGCGTGGGCGATGCCTCGCGCTACCTGGCCATCCTGCTCGCGATGGTGCGGGCCCTCGATGCGGCCGAGATTCAGACCGAGAGCGACATCCTGTTCGTCGCGACCGTCGGCGAGGAAGGGCTCGGCGACCTGCGCGGGGTGAAGCACCTCTTCACCAAGGGCGCCTACAAGGACCGGATCAAGGCCTTCATCTCGCTGGATATCCTGTCGACCGAGGGCAACGACGACGACAAGATCAACAACGGCGCGCTGGGCAGCAAGCGCTACCGGGTCACGTTCAAGGGGCCGGGCGGGCACAGCTTCCAGGCCTTCGGCCTCGTCAACCCGGCCTTCGCGATGGGCAGCGCGATCCGGACGTTCTCGGAGATCAAGGTCCCGGCCGACCCCAAGACGACCTTCAATGTCGGCGTCCTGGGCGGCGGCACGTCGGTCAACGCGATCCCGTTCGAGACCTGGATGGACATCGACATGCGATCCGCATCGCCGGACAGGCTCGATGCCCTGACGGAGGACTTCAAGTCGGCGATGCTGACCGGGGCGGCCGAAGAGAACGCCCGGCGCTCGACCAAGGACGGGCCGATCACCGTCGACCTGAAGCTCATCGGCGACAGGCCCTCCGGCCTCACCGCCGTCGAGCAACCCCTGGTCGAGATCGCCAGCGCCGTGATGCGCAGGAGCGGCCTCACCCCGAGCTACAGGACCACCAGCACCGACGCGAACATCCCGATCAGCCTGGGCATTCCGGCGATCACCATCGCGGCCGGAGGCAATGGCAGCGGCTATCACAGCCTCGGGGAATGGACCGACGTGGACAAAGCACCGAGCGTCAAGGGCATCGAAACCGCGCTGATCGTGCTGTTGACCGCCGCCAAGATGCGATAGGCGGCGTTGACGTCAGCGGGCTCTCTCCGGGCGGATGCTGTGCGGAGCAGATTGCGTCCGGCCATCGCGATCGAAGACTGTCGGGCTGAAGTCTTCAGGGAACGCCGAACCTTGAGCGGAAGTCAGGGCGAAGCCCTGCTGGAGCACTCATTCCAGATGCCGGGTCGCCGGAGGACGCGAGCGACGGCACGAAGCTTGTCTATTACGGGTTTCTTCCTGCCGAGCTGATCTATCGTGCAAAATCTGATTGCGAATTGGCAGGCTTTCGCATACACACCACGCATCGCAGCAGCAGTGATTCGACAGTGTTGTCGAGAACAGCCAACGCAACGCGGCGGCTGAGACCAAGCCGGTCGTCTGCAACCCTGCAAACCTGAACCCCTCCGCGCCTCCTTCGAGCAGCGCAGCGCCTGCGCCTCCTCCGATGCGAGCCCGCGAGACCTTGATGCGCGCGCAGCCGACGCCGCAGCTCAGGGTGCGATCGGTCGGCTCTTGCTTCGGAAGCTCGACGATGCTGCGAACCGTCCAAGATGGTCGTGCCAAGGTTCTGCTCGCCCTCGGCCGCGGCTGGCGCCGGGCGGCCTGCGGCGCCGCATTCCTGGCGGGCTTGAGCCTGTCCTCGACGGCCGTCCTCGCCTACGCCGACCTCCTGCCGCCCAATTTCCTGCCGCCCGATCTCGGCCGCACGCTCGCCGCATACACGGTCCCCGAGTCCCTGCCCGACCGCGCATCCGGCCTTCCGCACCTGGCGGAGCGCGTCGCCTCGGGCGATCCGGTGCGGATCGTCGCGTTCGGCTCCTCATCGACGGAGGGCATCGGTGCGAGTTCACCCCGCGCGGCCTATCCGGCCCGCCTGGAGGCCGCGCTGCGGCGTGCCCTGCCGCAGCGCGTCGGCGGCATCTCCGTGCTGAACCGCGGCATCGGCGGCGAGCACGTGGACGACATGCTGCGACGCCTCGACCGCGACGTGCTCGCGGCTCAGCCCCAGCTCGTGATCTGGCAGACCGGCAGCAACGATCCGTTGCGCGGCATCGCGCTCGATCATTTCCGCGAGGCGACGATCCGCGGCATCGAGCGAATGCGGGAGGCCGGCATCGAGGTCGTACTCATGGAGCCGCAATGGTGCCCGAAGCTCGACGCCACGCCGGGCTCCTACCGCTTCCGTGACGCCGTGCGCGACATCGGCGCGGCGCTGGACGTGCCGGTCATCCGGCGCTCGGACCTGATGCGGGGATGGATCGCGGATGGTCGGTTGACCCGGTCCCAGCTCTTCGCGGCGGACGGCCTGCACATGGCCGATGACGGCTACGAGATGCTCGCCCAGGCCGCGAGCAGGCAGTTGCTGCGCGCGACGGGCAGCCTGACCGTTGCCGATGCCGGCGCCTCGCAGGACTAGAGGCTGTTCCGAACTGCCGCGAAGTCGGCAGCCCTGCGTAGGAGCCCGGCCTACCCGCTCGCCACGCCGGCGATCCGAGCCAAAGACACGCCGGACGACAAGGTCTCGCTGCAGGTCGGCCTCTTCGACGGGGATCCGGCCGGCGCGATCCGATGGGGCACGGGATCCAAGAATGCCGTGGTTCTTGGAGCGCGCGCGACCGTGCAGTACTGAGATGTCAAGGAGGTCGACCGGACTCGCCCTTGTACTGGGCAATGAGAAAATTGCCCGGCTTTCCAAAGACTGTTTATCGATCCGCGCCGAATAGCTCGGGGATTGACCCATCGCATTCGTCAGCCAAGGCCGCGACCCTGCCCTGTAGTTCAAGCGCCTTGACCCGATGATACTGAGCGCGTGAACGCAAGATGGCGGCGGCATCCGTCGCCCCTCTCGTCTCGAAGGCCGCGGCCGCTTCGGAGAATTCGTGAGCCATGGCCCTGTCGAGGGCGATGCCCGCGATCATGACCATCATCAACTCCTTGGTCTCATCGGACATCGCCGCCCCTCGATGCGGAAGTGGCTATCGACCAGCCGTCGATCTCGCAACCCTGGGACATGCGCAACCGAGGAAGGTGCCTGGAGGGGCGGGCTTGGGCTGAGGAAAGGACGCACCGCCGGCACCACGATTTGCCTCCGGTACAGGCGTCCAGCTAAAGCGCAGGACCCGCTTGACCGTGCTGCTCAGCGCTGTCTGCAGGTCTGAGCAGGAGAGACCCCGCATGCCGAATTCATTTGGCCTCAATCGCTCGCTCGGCGGAGCCATTGGCGCCATTGCGGTGGTGTCCGTTCTCAGCGGCGGAGCGGTTCTCGTCACTCTCAATCATCTCCGTGAGGCTACGGAAGCACGCGGTCGATCAAGCCAGGTCATTCGTACCATCGGTGAACTCCGCACCACCATGCTCAACCAGGAGACCGGGCTGCGTGGCTACCTGATCACCGGGCGCATGAGCAGCCTGGAACCCTACCAATCGGGGCGCCCGGCCCTGGATGGGGCGATCAATCGTCTCAGTGCACTGGTCGGCACCGATACCGAGGCGTCGCACCTGCTGGCCGATGCCGTGGCGGCGGCTCGCACCTGGCAGGCCGACATCGCCGAAACTGCCATTCGGGGAGCGGCTGACCCGGCGACTCGACCAGAAGCGATCCGCGTCGAGGCGGACGGATCAGGCAAGCAACTGTTCGACACCTTCCGCCAGAAGCTGGCGGCCATCGAGACCGTGGAGGAGAGCAACCGCCTGACGCAGAACGAGCGTCTCCTGAATGCTGAGCGCAATGCGAACCTCGCTCTTTGGCTCGGCACCCTCCTGACGCTCCTGATCTGCGCTGGGATCGGGCTCGCCATCAATCGCCTGATCGTCCGGCCGCTCCTCGGCGTGATGGCCTTCGTCGAAAGGGTCGGCTCAGGCAATCTTTCCCAAACCCTCGATGCGCGGAGCAGCAACGAGATCGGGCGCCTCGGGCGCACCCTCAACGGCATGGTGGCGGGGCTCGCCGACCTCGCCCGCACCAACCGGGCCGCCACAAACGATCTCAGCGCTGCGGCAGCCGAGATCCGCGCTGCGGCTCAGGAACAGGCAGCCAGCGTCGAGGAGCAGTTCGCCGCCGTGCAGGAGACCGCCGCGACGGTGGACGAGATCGCGCATTCGGGCGTGCAAACCATCAAGCGCGCCAACGAGGTCATCGCGACAGCACAAGCTACCACCCAAACCGCGCGGGCGGGGTTGCGTGCGGCAAACGATACCGCCAAGGCGATGGACGCGATCCGCGAGCAGGGCGAGCAGGTTGCGGGCAACATCGTGGCGCTTTCCGAGAAGACGCAGATCATCGGCGAGATCATCACCACGGTGAACGACATCTCGGAGCGCACCCACCTCCTGGCGCTCAACGCCGCCATCGAGGCCGCGGCGGCGGGCGAGGGCGGGCGCAGCTTCGCGGTGGTCGCCTCGGAGATGAAGCTGCTGGCCGACCAGGCCAAGGGCGCCACCGCCCAGGTCCGCACCATCCTGGGCGAGATCCAGCGGGGCATCAACTCGTCGGTGATGCTGACCGAGGAGGCGGTCAAGCGTGCTGCGACCGGCAAGACCCGGACGGACGCAACTGTGCGCACGATCGAGGAGATGGCCTCGCGAGTGGAAGAAAGCGCGCAGACCTTCCAGCAGGTTGTCGCCTCGACGAACCAGCAGCAGCTCGGCATCGAGCAGGTGACGGGCGCGTTGCAGAACATCCGGCAGGCGAGCCAGCAGACGGCCGCCGGCACCCGCGAAGTCGAGACCGCTTCGGCCAACCTTACCGAGCTGTCGCAAGGGCTGCTGGCACTTGCCGAGCGATACCGGCTCTGAGCAGCGCGCTGCGCCCCCATGACATCCGGCGCGCGCACCGCTTCTTCCACGCCATCGACTGGCCCCAGCTCTCGGCCGTGATCCGGTTCCGGACGGCAGGGGATTGCCCTGAGGGATGCGGACGTCCGCATGCGGCAGGTGCCACAGCGCGGTGATGGCCGCCGGTGGGACGCGGCTGCTGACACGTGGCGCGATGGACAGGGGCAGGCGCTCAGGGCGCTTCCGTTCGCCGAGGAAGTGGCCGGAGTCCCGATATCGAAGATGGTGTTAGCGACCGCCTACCGGGACCATGCCACCCCGAACAACCCGGATGCCGACCTCGCGGCCTTCTGCCAACGCCGTCGCATGCTGCACGACCGGCCTGAGCAACGGCGGCGACGGTGGGTCGCAATGTTCCGCAGGAAAGCTCTGGGCGACCCGTTGGGCGGGCCCCAATCATAGTTCGCGGCAAGCTCCAGGCTTTCGACAAAATCCCCGATGGTAAATGTTTACCTCACCTCGGGATTCGATTGCGGACAGTCGACTTAGCAAGGCTTTGAACAATTTGGCGCACTACAACGCAGATCGGTGAGATCGAGATCTGTCCCGATGCCTGCGCGTAGAACCCATAGGCCGACCTTCCGGTGGACGCATTCCGCTGCGTGGCTGAGCGTTCTCAGCGTCCTGGCCGTGGTTGGTCTATGCGCCGTGTCGGGCTTCATGCTCTGGCAGATGCGCCTCGACGCTGCTCGGCGCAGCGAGATCACCTCCCACAGCCTCATCCAGGTTCTGGGGCGCGACATCGCCCGCAACATCGAACTCTACGATCTCTCGCTGCGGGCCGTGGTCGACGGCATGAAGCGGCCGGACGTGGCCGACCTCAGCCCCGAGCTTCGTCACATGCTTCTGTTCGACCGTGCTGCCACCGCGCTCGGCTACGGCAGCATCGTCGTGCTCGACGCAGTCGGGAACGTCGTCACCTCCTCGCAATCGGCCATCCCGCCGGCCTTCAACAGCGCTGACCGCGAATATTTCCGCTACTTCGCCACGCACGCTGACGACGAGTTGCACGTCAGCCCCCCGTCCATCTCACGCCTGAGCGGACAGTGGGTGATCATGCTCAGCCGCCGCATCTCGAACCCGGACGGCTCGTTCGCCGGTGTCGTCGCTGGCGCGATCTTCCTGGATTATTTCCGAGGTCTCTTCACCGCTGCCGGCGCCGACCATGCAGGAACCGTGACGCTGTACGGCCCTGGTGGCACGGTGGCGATGCGCGAGCCGTTCGATCCGCGCCAGATCGGTACCAGCGTGGCTGACACCGAGAGCTACCAAGAGATCCTGAAGGCCAAGAGCGGCAGCTTCGTGGGTCCGGCCATGCTGGGTGAGGGCAACCGCCACTTCGCCTTCGCGCATATCGGTGACTATCCCCTGCAGCTCAGCGCGGCCGTGCCGCCGGGAGAGATCTACGCCGACTGGCAGCGCAAGGCGCTCGGCCTCGGCAGCGTCGTGCTCTGCCTCTGCGGCGTGACGGTGCTGCTGACCTGGCTGTTCGGGCGCGAGTTGACGCAGCGCCGCCGGGCCGAAGAGGCGACGGCGGAACTGAACGTTGAGCTGGCACAACTGGCCACCACGGATGCGCTCACCGGCCTGGCCAATCGGCGACGGTTCGACGAGGTCCTGGGGCAGGAATGGCGGCGCTCCGTGCGCTCACAGCAGCCGTTGTCGCTGCTCATCCTCGACGCTGACTGCTTCAAGGGCTTCAACGACCGCTACGGGCACCAGCAGGGTGACGAAGCGCTGAAGCTGATCGCTCGATCGATCGAGGCGGCAACCGACGACAGCCACGACATCGCTTGCCGGATCGGTGGCGAGGAGTTCGCCGTCGTCCTGCCGGATACGGACATCAAGGGAGCTCTGGTCGTCGCGGATCGCATCCGCGACGCAGTCGCTGGTTGGAAGGTTCCGCATGAGGCGAGTCCCCATGGCGTCCTCACAGTGAGTTGCGGCTTGGCGCAGATCCCGATGACACCGGCGGTCGATCCTGCGGCACTCGTCACAGCAGCGGATAAGGCGCTCTACGAAGCCAAGCGCTTGGGACGCGACCGGGTTAGCGTTGCAGGCCTCAGGGCTTTGCATCTGCGACTGGCGTCCGTGCAATAGCCGCACGGCAGCTCATTCGCAGCGAGAAATAAGGTATCGGATACCGTGGGGGCCCCCGGGGGCGCGCCGGCCTATCCCGCTTTCGACCCGGTCGCGGATGAGGGCCGCGCGCTGCGCATCCTGAACGGCGTGCCGACCTGAGGAAAAGCGGCGGCCGGGGCAGGCCGCCGTCAGTGGGAGGGTTTTGGGAGCCGCGAGGAAGCTGAAGCGGCCCCGCTTCTTGGGTACGTCCGTCCGCCAAGCTCAGCCAATCACGCCCGCGCGATTATGGTTTCCGGCTGTTTCCGGCGCGGAGGCCGCTGGTTCAGGAGCGCGAGAACGCTTCGAACGCCGCCACCAGACGCCCCGCTTCCTCGGCGTAGGCCTTCCACGCAGGCTCATCGACCGATCGCTCGAACGTCACGCCTTCGGGGGTCAGGACCGGCTCGACGCGCTCGGTCGGCACCGGCTGATCAGGATCGTGGCCGGCATACCGGCACAGGGCGCGGGCGACGCGCTCCACCGGATCGCTCGACGGCAGATGCCGCCAATCCAGCCGGATCACGTTGTCGTCCTCGCTCGGCCCGTCGTCGGTCATCGCCGTTCCTCGCGCACAGCCTACCCGAGGCGCCGCACGTCTTCTGCCGCTGGCAGGTGATGAATGCGCGCACCGCTCACTCCGCTCGCCGTCCCGCCGCAGGGACGGCCGGGCACACCCGGCGGGCCCGGTCATCATGCATACGGTCGAGGCCGCCGGCACCCGCGACGACGGCTTCCGGCTCTCGGGCCTGACGCTGAACGCCGACGAGACCATCGCGGTTGCGGGGGTGGTGCGGAGATCGCGCATTCTGCCGGCCTCGCTCGTGACGCTCCTGGCCAACCGATAAGTCACGCTCCAGGCGACCCCGACCGCCCTCACGCTGCACCTCAGCGCCCAGGAGGGCGACCGAGCCGGCGCGATCGCGTCAGCAGCCGATGCAGATGTGCGGATTCCAGGGCTTGTCCATCGTCGAAGCGAGCAGGCCACGTCGTGACGCATCTGCCGCCACGCCCAATTCCGGCAGTCTCGCTTCAGGCGAAGGCTGCAATCCAGCCGGGCGCTTCTGATTCAGGACCGTTTCTTGGTGCGCAGATCCGGTCAGGCCGTCCATCTGATCGACTTCAGCCGAGACCGCGACGCCGCCGCAGAGACCGATCGCAACACCGAAGCACACGGCACGAAGCGTCATCATGGGAACACCTGAAAGCGCAGAGATGCGGCAAGAAAAGAATTAGTCCGTCTGGTTCTAATGCAAATACATCTTTCGTGCCTGCGGGACTAATCAACATTCCTTCGGTTTCCGGCGCGTCCATGCTCCTCCCGGCCATCGCCTGCGCAGCCTTCGCGCTGATCCTGTTCGTCTGCGCCACCCTACTGTCGGGGCGCGCGCTGAGCGAGGGCGAGCGGTTCGGCGGGGTCGTTGCTGCCATCGTGGGCGCCAGGCCTTCCTGCCGGGGTTGATGAGCGGCCTCGCGTTCTGGGCGGTCGACCGCGATCTGTGGGCTGAGCCGGAAACAGTCCGTCCGATTGCCTCCTGCGGGATGACGTCACCGTCTGCCCGCCCAGTCCGCTCGCGTAACCATACTCAAGCGATTCCCTCGACACACTCAACTGTGCGTGTTTTCACGATCGATGTTGGAGTGCTCCTGAGATGTGGATCCGGGTTGTTGCGTGCATCGCGGTGTCGCTGCTCGCGGGCTGTAGCTCGCTGCCTGGGCGCGGCGAGTTCTTCATGACCGAGGTCGATCTTGCTGCGAAGGACGATGCGATTTGCCGAGCGCAAGGCGCTGGGTCCGGACATGAAGCCTATCTTCAATGCCGGGCGAGCGTCGACGATCGGCGTCAAGCCTATCGAATGCGCCGCCTTTCCGCGGTCAGTTGCACAGGCTCGACTGACGGAACGCGCACGAACTGCTTCTAAGGCTGGTTCGCCGACCGCGATCGACGTGGATGGCATGGCGTCACGTCCCGGAGAGCAACTCGGAAGCCTTTCAGTCCGCCCGGTTCACCGCGGCGGCTTCTTTGTGCGCTCCGCACCGGACCTATGATCGGTTTTCCCGATCCATGTTGTGGCATGGTGGGGTGGTCGGCTCGCGACGGCCGACATGGCTCCGTCGGCTCCCCTGACTCCCCCTCAAGTCGCTGACGGGGCCAGCTTGCCCTTACACTCCACCCCGCAGCCTCAAGCGCGGGGCTCCTTGTGCGTTTGGCGCTTCACGTTTGGAGAAGCGCGGGATGCCTGCCGGATCAACGATCGTTGGGTCAGGTCCATCAATCTGGCACGGCCCGCTGGCACAGGGTCCGAGGTGGTGCCTGCGAGCCTCCTATCGCGTTGACATCGCACGCGCACTCAGCCCCCGCAGCCCAGGCTCGCGGGGACTTTTATTTCCAGCCCCGTCTCACCTGCGACGGTGTCAGGTCTGCCGCGAGCGCGCAGGATGACGCTGTTGGGTGCTGCCCACCTGACATGGCCTCACCGACAATGATTCTCTCCCCCTCAGCACGTGTTGGCGGAGCCACTCTGCTTCTGCCCGTGCACTCAGCCCCGCAGCCTCACGGCTTGCGGGGCCGTTCGTTGGTGGAGTAGCAAGCGGCTTAGCGGAATTAACGAGCGTCAATGCTCAGGCGTCACTGCAGGGGCACCAAAGGATGCGATTCGAACGCCTTCGGGGAGCCTTGAATTCAGCAGAGAGCTCGACTTTTCGGCGCGCGCGGGTTTCATCTGAAACGCCGGGAGAACTCGAGGCTCGGAGATGCCGCCTCGGCGAGGAATGGCTCGCGAGAGAACAGGAAGGTGGCGGCAAAGCGGTGCGCTTGCTGCTCGATCAGCTTGTGCAGCAGAAGGTCACGTTCTGAGGTCGGGTGACACCTGCGTGGAGAACGATGTGCCCAATCTCATGGGCACGATCGTAGCGAGCGGGGGGCGCAGCTGATTTGGCACGTGTTGACGCCTACGAACGACCGAGCCAGCGACTTCGATCTGAAGCAAAAGCCGTCCTGCTTGTCCGAAACAAGATCGAGCATCACCACCGGGATTCCGGTATTCTCGAGCGCCAGAACCACGCCGGGCCCAGCCCAATTGTGGGATTGCCTCCATTGTCACCGTGAACCCGACGCACGTCCGGCTTGCGCAGCCGCTGGATGGCCTCAGCCGTGATCTGCAGGCTGATCGAGGGCAGTTTGTCCGAGCGATTGATCGCGAACCGGCTCTTCAGCGGGAGCCCGTCACAAAAGCGCTCCGAGACACCCTCGCCCCGTTCGACCCCTACGATTGGCGATCGCCTACCTCGGCACTGAACAGCGTTGCCCGCCGGCCCCCACCGCACCGGCTTCGTCATGTCTGGACCGGGCGGCGATGCCACCCATTCCTGTGCGGCGGCCGAAACTTCCCGCGAGTTTCCGCCGTACCGGTTCCGCTTGAGAGGCGCAGGCCTCTCGCATAGCGAGGGGGGCCTCAATGCCGCGGTACTATTTCGATCTCTACGCGGGAGGGCGGACCATACGAGACGATTGCGGAACCGAGCTTCCAGACCTTAAGCAGGCTGGCGAGAGAGCGATCGGTGCCCTGGCCGACCATGCACAAGCCTCCAGCCCGAACGCTCCGTTTGCGGGCAGTGTCACCGTGCGAGATGCGGATGGGGGCAAACTTATGACGGCGGACATGTTGCTCAGATCGGAACGCCGTCAGGCCTGAATGCGGGCGGCCGGAGGGCAGCGCGGGCATCTTGGCAGCCCGCAAGGCGCTCGATCTCCGCGATGGCGCCGTGCAGGGCCTGAGCCGAGGCCCCGTAGCGCTGGAACTTCCGGAAGCGGTACACGGTACGCAAAGGCAAGCAGCTAAAAATAACGATCACGATCTGTCGGATTGTGTCGATCTGGCCCGTCCTTGGGCCAGGACTATGAACCGACCAAGGATCCAAGAGTGATCACCATCTACAATTTCAACCACGGCGTCCGCGGCATCCGCGTGGCTTGGCAGTGCGAGGAGATGGGGTTGGCCTACAATCCCGTCGGCTTCAATTTTCCCGTGCCGGCCGAGTTCCGCGCCAAGCACCCGCTGGGTGTCCTGCCGTTCTTGGAAGACGAGGGGGGCGTCGCCGTCGGAGAGTCGGTCGCTCAGATGCTCTACATCACCCAGCGCTATGGTCCCACGCCCCTGCTGCCGATTGAGCCGGCTGCCATGGCTCGGGTGCTGCAGCTCACCGTTGCCAGCGAGGCGTCACTGGGCGGACTGATGAACCCGATGATGGGCACGAAATTCGCCGCTCCTGCTGATCTCAAGTCCAACTGGACCGACGGATACTGCCATGCGCGCGTCACTGAAGTGCTGGGTTACGTCGAGGGTGTGCTGGGCGAACGGGAATACCTCGTGGGCGACGGCCTTAGCCTGGCCGACCTTGCCATCTCGACGGCGCTCGGTGTGTGGCAGGGAGCACTGGGCCAGCAGGTCCCTCCGGGCTTGGCGGCCCACCGCAAACGCATGCAGGCGCGGCCCACCTATCAGAAGGCTGTCACCGCGTTTGGGGTCGAATGAATTCGCGCTGCGACTTCCATCAAGCCATCGCATTGTTACAACGCGCCGGGCCACATCCGGCGCGGCGCAGTCATGATCCGCAAGGGCATTGAGGGATAGCCACGCTCGGCGTGAAGGATTGCCATCACCAGGTGAGACGCCGGCCGCGCTCCGACGCGATGGCGTGCGGAGGGCCGAAGTCACGTGGTGATCCGCCCCCACAGGAGTGGTCCGGCCTTTAAGTATGGCTTTGAGCCTGATGGAGTTGACCCGATTTGTGGTCCACCACCTATGCAAGTTCTCGGGCTGTGACAGCTTGGTTGGCG
>NZ_VZZJ01000034.1 GCF_008806345.1 Methylobacterium planeticum
CGAGCGTCAGGCCAATCGGGAATTCTAAGGTCCTACCAAGCTCTTAGGCAAAATCGTCGTGTACTGTGCGCCTGGGGGTGTAAAATTTTACAGGCGACTAGAAGTCGTCGTCCTCTCCTAGGCCAAGGCCGGAGGCTGGCACCCACTCGCCAGCCCCCTCCAACTCCCGAGCCTTCGCTTGCAGGCCCGCGATGATGGCTCCTCGCCGGGCTGGATCACGAACCCCGCGAGCGTTCGCGCGGATGACCTCTAGGGCTCGCTCGATCGTTCCGAGACGGGCATCCTCAGGGTCCTCCGGAGGCAGGCCACCGTCACCGTGGCCCGCGTCGTCCTTGCCCTGCATCCGCCGGTACACCGCAGGGAAGTCCGAACGCATCCACGCCAAGACCCCGGCGTGAGACACCAGCCCGTGCAGCTCCTTCGCGATCTCTCGCGAGCCCTTCACCCGGCTGCCCCGCTTCAGGTGCTGCCCGGCCTTCACGTAGGCGCGGAACGCAGCCCGAACCTCCCGCGGCTTCAGGCGTACGCCATGCTTGGCGTTGGCCTCCGCGGCGGCCCATCGCAGCTCCGCAGGGGCGCGGTCGATGAGGATGGCGGGGAAGGTGACCATCCCGATGCGCCGGGCCGCTTCCACGCGGTGCCAGCCGTCCAGCAAGATGGGCGCACCAGCGAGCCGCGCGACGAGGATGGGAGGGAACTCGGCCCCCGCCATCATCGCCTTAGCGTAGCGAATGACTGCGCCTCCATCCATTCTCACACGGATTTGGTACGCCTCGTCCTTCACGAGGTCTGCCAGCACCGCGGTGAAGGGCTCCCCCGTTGGCAACTGCACGGGCGCTGCGGTGGCCTGCACGGTGTCACCCATCACGCCGCTGCCCGCCCTGCGGCCAACTCGGCATCCTCCAAGGCGCACTCTTCGAGGAACAGCCCGCAAGCGCCTACCGGGTCACACCCGGCCTGCACCTTCTCCGCCTCCGTCCGCGCAAGGCGGTCCGCTGGGTCGTTGCCGGCGTTCCCGTTGTGACCGCGGAGCCATTCCACGCGGATGCCCGGCCTCGCGTCAGCGGCTTTGCCCAGAAGCTTCCAGAGCGTCGTGTTGACGACCCGCTGTCCGTTGGACTTGCGCCAGCCCCGTCTAGCCCAGTCCTCCCGCAGCATGGTCAGGCCGTCCACGACGTAACGGCTGTCCGCGTAGAGCACGCCCGTGGCATCGAGAGGGAGCGCTGAGAAGGCTTCGAAGGCCGCCCACAGCTCCATTTGATTGTTCGTGGCTTTCGGTGCCGATCCGACGAGGACGAGTTTGTCCCGATCCGGGGCGAAGATGACTGCGGCCCACCTGGCCGGGCCAGGGTTGCGAAGCGACGAGCCGTCCACGTGGACCGTGAAGGTTTCAGTCTGCGGCCTCTCTTCGGTGGTCGCCAGGGGCGCCGAGGGTAGTGTGATGGTGGTGCTCATGTTGCTGTTCCTTCTGATGATTGCGAGCGGGATCGCGGCCCCAACCGGGGACCGTCCGTTCTCGCGCTGATGGTGATGGTGTTTTCCCGGCAACTGATCGCACCCGGGAGCGGGCGGAAGCCGCGACGGTGAACGAGGCTTGTCGCTGTATGGGGGGCAGCAAGGTGTGGCGCCTTGCTGGCCCAGAGCGGGTGCAATCACTGCACCGGCAGGCCCGATGTCGCCGACCAGCGCCGGCCGTCATTGGGTTAGAGGTGGAACTTAAATCTCCCTACCCGATCCCAACGGTGTGCTTGGCGAGCCGCGTGGGCACGGCCACGGATCAAAGGAAGATGCCGACCGCCTGCAGCCCGCGCCGCTGATCCGCCGATGCTGGTCCCTTAAAACCGTCCGGCAGGAGCTTGAAGCCGTATGCCTCCGGGGACATCGTAAGAGCTGGTCGAAGAAGGCGCGGGGCCATTATCTCCAGCAACTCCGGGCGCACGGTCCCGAAACGGTCCTCGTCCAGGGCGCGATAAACGGCGCTGGCCACGCAATCGGCAATCTGAAGCGCCGGCTCGGCCTTCGCCCGCGTCATCTCAAGGTCGCTTGGGCTGAGCGTCGCCCATGTGATCTGCCGCTTGCTGTTGAAGTAGCCGGGCCCGTGCCGGGCAACTTTAAGCTTGTGGAGGTACGCCTTCGTCTGCGAGATGTTGAAGCCCTTGCGGTATGACACCGTCGTGTAGACCCCGAGGTTGGGTGTCCCCGCAGCCTTGTTCCACCGATTTGCCTCGGCGCTTACGGTCTCAAGCATGTACCGAAGCAGGCCGTTGTAGAAGTAGTTGTAGCTCTGCGGCCTTGAGCGCCCCTGGCTGTTCACCTCCATGTTCTTCGCCTCGACGCGGCGGTTCCGATAGCGGCGCATGTTGCGCTTGTTGGAGGCGACAACGACGAGGCCAGCGCGGAAGGCTGCCAACTCCGCGATCGCAGCCCTCTGGGCCTCGAGGCCAAGATCGCGGAAGTGAAGCATCTCGTGGGGCGCTAGGCCGGTCGCCGCCTTCATCCGCTGGAGGCAGCCCTGAAGCTCTCCGCGGCGGTGAGAGCGTACCAGCACCCCCGCGAGGACAAACCATTCCGAGCTGCCGTCCGGGTCCAGTGGGCGCACACGATCAACCCCGTCGTCCCCCGCCTCATCGACATAGAGGTGGTAGCCGATGGCCACGGCCAGCCTCCCTCAACCTTACGCTGCCCAGCGCCCCAACGCTGCTTCTGCCTCAGCCGGCTGATCCTTGATGCGGTAGACGGTCTGGCGGCTCAAGCCTGTCGCGGTAGCGACGGCACTGACCCCCGCACCCTGCGCCAGCATGTCGGCGACGGCTGCGAGCTGAGCACGGGTGAAGCTAGGCTTGCGGCCCCGGTAGCCATCGCCCTCCTCCTTGGCCATGTCGATGCCGGCCCGCTGCGCCGCCTTCGTGGCCTCGGCCTGGGCCTCTGCTGTGGCCGCCATGAAGCCGATGAGGGCGTCACGCACGGCCTGCTGGATAGGGTCCTTCGTGGCCCCATCGAAGGTCATGGCGTTGATGACGGTACGGACGATCACGCCCCGGCGCATCAGCTCGCGGATGGTCTCGGTCACGTCGGCGTAGTTGCGACCGAGGCGATCGACCCAGCGCACCACGAGGGTGTCCCCGCGGCGGAGCATGTCGAAGAGACGCCGGCCCTGCGGCCTGTCGGCGAGGCGGGTGCTGACCCCAGATACTCCCTCATCGGTGACGACGTGGTCGATGTGGAAGCCCGCAGTCTCGGCCTGTGTGCGCTGGTGAGCAGCGGTCTGGTCAGCGGTTGAAACACGGGCGTAGAGGACGGTCTGGGACACTGGATCACCTGTCCGAAAAGCTGATGTCCGCAAGCTCTACCGTCCGTTGATCTAAGTCAACCCTTTCGGACGGCCCAAAGCAGTGTCCGTGCGGTGTCCGATACGGTATACCCCAACGGACTTGCGGTCAGATGCAGACCGACATGCTGGGGGAGCGGGCTGGGGCGAGAGTCGTCTTGGGGCGCTATTAATGTCCTCGCCCGCTGGCAGCGCTGGTAAGCTTTGCAGGGAGGTCCGTCCTCCGGTGCGTGGCTTAGCGAGCCCCGCACTGCCGCAAATGGCACCCTTGGGGGAACTTTCGTCTACTTCTGGAGATAAGGGCTTCTCGAATTTTTGCTCCAGGATAGTCCCGGGTAGGTTGGCGTCTCAGAGCCAATCCAGCAACACACCGAGGCTTGACGTGAACAAGCGCCAGGTCAAGCCTGGCGGCTCGTACATGAGACATGCGATGGTGTACGCGACGCATCATTTTGGGTTGTCATGCCGCTCCTCTCGCTTTGGGCCTCTAACCAGGAGGCCGTTGGTCAGCTCAATGTCGAACAGGTGGTTGGAACTGCGGGCGACGGGAACTTGCGGGACGGTTCCGTTTGCTCAAGCGAGTTCCGCGAGTACCTGTCACAGATTCCAACCTCGAAAATTGCCACGTACGTAGACCAGTGCCTGAGCGCCAGCCTGAACCGTGGCGGCATGATCCTTCAGGATTTAGTTAACGAAATTGGTCGCCGCTTGGACTACGGGGTTAGGAACGGGCGGTACCAGGGAGTTGCAGGTGAAATCGGGTACGATGGTATCTGGCTCTCACCCGATGGGCACTCTGTCGTCGCGGAGGTTAAGACGACAGACGCCTATCGCATCTCGCTTGATACCTTGGCCGGATACCGCAACAAGCTGATAGAGGCGGGTCACTTCGCCGGTACCTCGTCGGTGCTGATCATCGTTGGGCGGCAGGATACGGGGGATCTCGAAGCGCAAATCCGCGGATCGCGTCACGCCTGGGATGTCAGGCTGATCAGTGCGGAGGCGCTTCTCAAGCTTGTGCAACTGAAGGAGAACTCTGAGACCCCAGAGACTGGACGCAAGATCCGTAGCCTGCTTGCCCCGATGGAGTACACACGTCTCGACGGCATGGTAGACGTGATGTTCACGACCACTGTGGATGTCGGGAAGGCTGTTGCGATTGAGGAGGACGTGCCGGACGAACAGCCGGTGGTCGATCGTCCGGCAAAGGTGCACACCTTTGAGTTCACTGACGGCACCCTCCTGCAGCAGAAGCGGGAAGGCATCATCGCCGCCCTTGGGCGGCGCGAGGGCGCTCCGTTGATCCGCAGGAGTCGGGCCCTTTACTGGACCGCCGATCACGGAGTTAGGGCGGTGTGTTCGATCTCAAAGCGCTATGCGCAGCGGCATTCGTACTGGTATGCCTATCACCCGCCATGGGACGATTTCCTCTGTGAGGAGCAGCGAGCTTACTTCCTGTTGGGATGCATGGACCTGGACACGGCGTTCGTGCTTCCTCGAGATACTCTTGCGGGCCTTCTAGGTCACCTCAACAGAACGACTAAGGAAGATGGCTCATTCTACTGGCACGTCCACATTGCCGACAGGGGGGATGGCCGATATGCAATCCTGCTACCGAAAATTTCGGACCAGTTTTTGTTAACTGATTACCGTTTGGAGATCACTGGTCCAACCGAATGAGCGCCGCCGAGCGCGATTGGCTGTCAACCAATCGTTGAAGTCGGGTCCGCGTACCTAAGGACGTCGCGCCAAGCATTGGCCGGGTTGCCCCTCCCCCACGGCGACTGTGGGTTAACGGTTCCTGTGGTTCATTGCATCTCGGCACTCCGCAGCGCCGTGGGGCCGTACTAGCTTGCGGTCATCCCGCTGGCTCGCGGGGTTGGGCAAGCTGCCCTAGAAGGCGTAACGGTGGCGCCCTCAATGGGCGGCGGGGGGTGTATCGGTCGTATGAGTATCGTTGGCGTGGATCTTTTCTGCGGTGCTGGTGGCCTCACCCGCGGGCTTGAGCTTGAGGGCATCGAGGTGCGTGGCGGCTATGACGTTGACCCCGCCTGCCGCTATCCGTACGAGGCCAACAATTGGGGGCAGTTCGTTGAAGCCGATGTGGCGCAGCTCACCCCGGCGGACATTGCGCGTTTTTGGGATGGCTCAAGGGTACGTCTCCTGGCAGGATGCGCTCCCTGCCAGCCCTTCTCGACTTACACGCAGGCGAGATCGGATGAACTGGATCCCCGTTGGCAGTTGCTCGGCGCCTTCAGCAGGCTGGTGCTCGCTACTCGTCCCGAACTCATTACTATGGAAAACGTAGCCGACTTACGTCGGCATACCATCTATGAACGCTTCGTCCGGGATCTCTCGGCAGCGGGGTACGCGGTCGACGCTGCAATCCTCGACTGCGAAGCCTACGGCGTGCCGCAGCGGCGTCGGCGGCTTGTGCTCCTCGCCTCGCTCCTCGGCGAGGTGAAAATTCTGACTCCTGATGAGTTTGGTGCCTCCAGAAAAACGGTCCGCGACGCTATCCAAGACCTACCGCCTGTAGGACACGGTCGCAGCCACCCCAATGATCCACTCCATAAGTCGAGTGCGCTCTCGCCGACGAACCTCCGCCGAATCCAATCTTCGAGGCCGGGAGGCTCATGGCACGATTGGGACGAGGCGCTAGTTGCTCCGTGTCATGCTCGCGATCAAGGCAAGGGCTACCGCGGCGTCTATGGCCGGATGGAATGGGATAAGGCCGCTCCCACCATAACCACGCAGGCGTTTGGCTTCGGCAGTGGTAGGTTCGGTCATCCCGAGCAGGATCGGGCGCTCTCTCTGAGAGAGGCCGCGATGCTGCAGACCTTCCCGCGCGATTATGCATTCACGCCTCCGGGCATTGATCCGCCGATGAAGACAATTGGCAGATTGATAGGGAATGCGGTCCCCGTGCGCCTAGGACGCGTTGTTGGTCGAAGCCTTGTGAACCACGTTCGCTCTTTCGACCATCAATCGAAAGGCGACATGGTCGGCGCAGGCGCGGCGACTTCAGGGGTCTAGGCGGGTGCCGAGCTTCGAGTTCACCGTCGACGCCGCGTTGCTCAAGGAACTCGGCGAGCGTCTTGTCGGGCAGCCACACATCGCATTGGCGGAGCTAATCAAAAACTCGTACGATGCAGACGCGAACACCGTTGTTGTTCGGATCGACGAGGATAGCCTCACTATTACGGACGACGGCGACGGCATGTCTCCGGACCGTTTCAAGAACTTCTGGATGCGTGTCGGTTCCCCGCATAAGCAGGCGATCGAACGGACAGCCAAGAATCGCCGCCCTACTGGTAGCAAGGGTATCGGCCGCCTCGCGGTACAGTTCCTAGGCACAACGCTCGCGCTGAGAACGTCCCCACGCGAGGAGCCGGCGCGGCAGTTGTTAGCGACCGTGGACTGGTCAACAGCCGCCAAAGCGCGTGAGTTGACGAGTGCCCGGGTTGATTATGCCGTTGGCCCACGGAAGAAGGCGTACGCGAACGGCCGCCCACATGGCGTGGAGATTGTCATTGGAGGGCTCAATCAGCATTGGGACGTAGAGCAGCTAAAGAGCCTTGCCCAACAGGTTTGGCAGCTGCAGCCACCGTTTCAACGCGGGATAGAGAGCGATTTCGAGGTTCAGCTCGAACATTGGAGTCCTGATTTTGCGAAGGTGTTCGATGTCCAAATGCATCGGAATCTTGATATCTGGGGCGCCCGCGTTCGTGGCCGCATCATTCCAAGCAAATCACGAATTGACATTCGTGAAAGGACTGTTCGGTATACGTTGGAATTTGCCGGAGAAGACCCGGAGGTCCTTGAGCGGACGTTTGTGGGGTGTGACCTGCATGCTCTTGACTTTGAAATTCGCATTTTCAGTCTCTATAATAGGCAGAAATTCGGGATTGTCGTTGAGACCGCACGCGAGTACCTGAAGGAGTACGGAGGCGTTCACATCTACGATGGTGGTTTTCATCTGCCGTACTATGGTCCCGAGACTGACTGGCTGCGGACTGAGATCGACCACTCGCACCGTCTATCGCGCTCGAAGCTCCTTCCCGAAGAATTGCAGATCGAATCTGGTCTGAACAATCTTCCAACAAATTCCCGCATATATGGTGTTGCACGAGTTGACACTTCTCTTGAGCGAGAGGAGGCCAGGAAAGAGCGGCGTGTCCGACTGAACGAGTTTCTCCAGATCCAGGCTTCGCGTGACCGCCTCGTCGACAATCCCGCTTACCGAAGCATGCGGGACATCGTTCGTTTTGCCCTGGACTTCTATGCAGTCCGTCAAACGGCCCGAATGAACGACATCCCCAAGCCAGGCCGCATCGGTCAAGTGGCTTCGGCCAAGGTGAGGCGTGTCGAGGAGGTGCTTAAATCGTTTGAACATCAGATCCCGAAGCCGGTCTTCCGAGCGATCTCAAGCGAGGTGCAGGAGGCCGTGAAGGCAAGTGAAACAGAGGCGGAGAACGCGCTCAAACAGCTTGGGCTAATGGGCGCACTTGCAACCGCAGGTATCGCAGCGCTAGCCTACGAGCATGAAGCGGCCAAGCAGCTAACACAATTGGAGGAGATCGCTCGGAGGTTCCGCAGGCATGATCCGTCCCCGGTCGGTCGCGAGCTTGTCTCCTCCCTGAGCGAATGGATCTCCGCGGCGCGACGTACCCGAGCCATATTCGCACCGCTTAACGCGCAGGAGAATCGCGAGACGCGCGTCAGGCTCAAAGCAGCGCCACTTATTGAAGAGATTATTTCAAATATACGCTCTCTGATACGGGGCATATCGATCGATCTCGATCAATTAGACCTCGCCATAAAGCTCCCTGAAGGCACAGTCGCTGAATGGTCGGCGGTATTTCAAAACGTGTTTATCAACGCCGCCAATGCTCTTGTTGATGCGGATCATCGTGAGATATTCGTCTGGTCTAAAGATTCATACGGGCGCACTCGGATCATAATTGAGGATACCGGCTCAGGCGTTGAGTTGCGCACCGCTGAAGACCTCTTTAAGCCTTTTGTTCGCAAGCTTGAGATCTCCAGTGACCGCCGAGAACTAGGACTCGGCGGTATGGGCATGGGTCTCTCAATCGTCAGGATGGTCGCTAACAACCTCGATTGTCGGGTCCGCTTTGTTGAGCCGAGCGAGGGCTACGCCACAGCGTTTGAGCTTTCATGGGCAGAAAAATGAGACCTCTAAAAATCGTCATCTGCGATGACACGAATCGGCCGCTGAGTGATCTCGTCAACGACTTGCAAGCGCTTGCGCCTGAGGGGTCGCCCGAGATCAAGGTCATCTCGGGAGCCGCCATCAACCCGATTGCACGCGAACTTGAAGCTCGGCGACGTTGGGCTGCGCATGTATCAAATCCACCTCAACCCGGAGCTCAAGCGCCGATTGCATGGGGTACGCACGCCTTTGATGAAGTGGATATTCTGATCCTGGACTATAACTTCATCGAACTTGAGGACGTTTGGGGGCTGACCGGTCAGAGGCTGGCATATCTGGCTCGCTGTTACTCAAATTGCAAATACATCGTCGTGCTAAATCAATTCGGCACGAACAGGTTTGATTTGACTCTGCGCGGTCACCCGGAAACACATGCCGATCTACACATTGGGAGCGAGCAGCTCACGAACCCAGGACTTTGGCGCTCGGACGGTTGGAGCGAGTTTCGACCCTGGTCATGGCCGGTGTTACCCGATGCCGTTGCACGACTCGAGTGTCGGATTGCGCAGGTGACCGACGCTTTAGATGCGCCGGTGATGGAGTGGCTGGGCCTCGAACATGCTAGGGCTGGCCTCCCGCGGACTGTGTTGCAGTTCCTCAAGGACGACCGAACCACGTTCAAGCGCTTCATCTACGAGTCCGGTCACGGGTTCGAGTCGACGGACAGAGAGTTCGATCAAGCTTCCCTGCCAAGGATTGCAGCGTCACGTATCGCAAAATGGCTTGAGTACCTCGTCTTCGCCGGACAGGATCTACTTATTGATGTCCCCCGGCTAATTTCCAGGTTTCCATCCCTGATCGGTACGGAGAGTTTCACACGTCTACAGGGTCGACAGCTCACGCCTGCCGTCACGACGGGTCTCGGCCTGCGGGAAGAGCTCATCGCCGACCACGCGTATCCGCGCCGAGACTGGTTGAGTCGAGCGGCGTGGTTTCGGACCCGGGTGATGGACGAGCAGAGGCTCCCGGAGAATGCTGAGGACCGGCCCAGCGAGACCGACCTCCGTTTCTGCGAAGACACCTCAAGCTTCCTTGAGAGGAATAGCACCCGTGGTTTTGTGGCCGACCTAGCCTCGCCGTATGTCCAACGCTTTGTTCGTCGCCCCGGCTTTGACGGGGTGGAATATCAACCCAGCATCCGCTTTTCACTCTGATGGCCGAGTTCGACGATCTCCGATCCCTTCTCGTTCTCCTGCCGTCCTTTCAGAAGGCTCGAGCGGATTACACGGTCGATGAAGGAGAGCTGGCCGATAAAATCGCGGAAACACATGGCAGGGCCGAGCGCGATCAGCTGGAGGCGTTGATTGATGTTTCTAGCCCCATATTCGACATGGCGGCGAGAAATCTCTACGTTTATTTGACGCCTTATTCTGCTCATGGCAATACCTACTTGCCTTTGCTGGCTGTTGCGGCGAATTATCCCTCTGCGGCTCGGCCAAGTGTGAACGTTTGGATCATTCTATACTCGAAAGGGGCGCACGGAACCGAATGCCTGTGCTATCGATTCGATACGCCTAATCGTACAATCGGAGACCACAATTATTTTCACATGCAATTTACTACGAATGCTCCTGAGAGTCGTAGAAACAGACATGCAGTTGCTTGGATATCCAAAAAGGATCCGAGCATCCCTCTTGATGCTACAACGCCGCTTGAGATGTTCCTCGGTTCGATCATATCGTTCCGGAGCAGCGGTACTGGGCTGGCGCACGTTCACGATCAGTGGCGGCAGTCGGGAGTTCGATTGGCAGCGATGGTGAATGACATGGCGGCAGAGAGGTGGAAGCGGCCTTGGATGCCGCCGCTTTGACGAAGATGCCTGCAGGGATGGTGGATCCCGCCCGTAGCGCTCTGATGCAGCGTATTCGTGGGAAAAACACCAAGCCGGAGCTTCTTGTACGGCGCCTGATCCACAGTATGGGCTATCGCTTTCGCCTCCATAGGCGCGACCTTCCGGGGCGCCCCGACCTAGTCTTCCCCTCCCGCCGAAAAGTGATCTTTGTCCATGGTTGTTTTTGGCACCGGCATCTTGGCTGCAAGAAGGCTTCGACCCCGACAACACGCCGCGACTTCTGGCAAACCAAATTCGCTCAGAATGTTGAGCGCGACGCTCGCAAGGAGCGAGAGCTGCAACAGGCTGGCTGGGACGTCTTCGTCGTTTGGGAATGTGAAACCGGGGATCTGAAGCGGCTGAGCGGGCGACTTAGTGAGTTCCTCGGCCCGCCGGCCGTTACCGGCAAACAAGCGTCCGCGGAACCGACCACAAGCTTTGCTTCTGAGTGAGCTCAGCAGCCTGGAATTGGTGTGCGCGTAATTCAATAGGGTGAACGCTGACCGCCGTAGATTTGGTGCCTTGGTCGCAGTAGGGCTGAAATTCGTGAGACTGGGTGAGGGATTGCGCGACCAGAGGGACAGAGAGCTGCACCTTCGTGCCGTCCTCTGTATCGCTTGGGCTTGAAGCTGCTACGCCAGAGTGCTACACCATGGTCGTCGAGCCGGCCTGAGAAACGCAACGATATCAAGGTTGTGACGGGCGACGGACCTTGTCCCACCCCTTCCGCCAGATCGTCGACGTGACCTGCTGACAAGCGACGTCCTTCGGGCTGGTCATCGGCCCCACCCCGCCATCGACCCCAACGCGCGGCGCGGGTCCGGCGGCTCGGAAAGCCTCGTAGCATGCTCAACCCTGCACGATCGCCCTGCAGGATCGCGCCTCGACTAGTCGCAGGAGCGGCGCGCGGCGGCGTCGCAGCTCGGGCCCTCGAGAATGCGGGCGTCGCGTTCATCGCCCAGAACGGGGCGCGGCCCAGGCGTCAGGCTCCGCGACCCGGTGGCATGACGAAGCGCAGGCTCAGGGCCGAGGCCGTGCGCCGACGGTGGGCCTCCGGTCGGCCGTGTCGAGGGCACCGAGACGGGGAGGCTGAAGCGCAAGCTGGAGACGGCCGCGGGGAAGCGCCAAGCGGCGGCGCCGGTTCGTGACGGGCTCGCCGACCGCGGCGTTCCCGGCCCCCGAGCTTGCCTGCGCCACGCGTGGCGCTAGCCTCGCCGAAGCCCAGCCGCCGGCGGAGACGATACCATGATCACGGGTGCTCAGATCATCGCTGCTCGTGAACTGCTCGGGTGGGCGCTGTCCGATCTTGCCAGGAAGGCGAAGCTACGCCCGAGCGTCGTCCTGCGGGCCGAGACGAGCCCGGGTGAGCCGGTCATCACGATCACCCAGATGGACGCGCTGCTGCGGACGCTGAAGGCGGCCGGGATCGAGTTCACCGCAGGGGATCCGGGTGTGAGGCTGGCCGGAAAGGCCGAGTGAACGCTACGCGTCGATACCGCACCGTTCGACGGATGGCCACGGCCACGCTGGTTGATTGACTTGAATTAGTATCCGAGCACGCGGTACCCTGAAGCCTTCAAGCAGCTTCGGGACAGCGTCATGGATGCTCAATACCGTTGCCTCAGCCTAGTGCTCATTCATGAAAGCCAGTACGCGCGCATCGAGCTGGAAACTGCGATCCGGCACTCGCGCAACCTGATTATACAGGTACGGGAGCTTCTTCTCGACATTCGCGAGCCTCCGCAGCGTCGAGCAAAGCGGCTGAAGGCGTCGGCATACAGGGTCGGCTGAACCTGCCCCGTGGCTCAATCGACGGAAATCCGGCAATCCGCTCCAGTGCTCGACGGCGTTCGGGAGGCTGGCGTCGTCGGATCTCGCCATGCCGGTCGGCCTCAAACCCTTCGAGGGGTGCCGCCGCGGCTCGACGGCTCAAAGCAGCGCGCCGCGATGGCGCGCTCGCCCGATGTTCGCGCTCAGACGAGCAGGTGGATCACCAGGATCGCCACCGCACCACCGACAATCGCAAGTCCCATGAGAACGACGCTGCTGAGCTGGTCGACGCTGTCGACGTCCTGCCCCTGTCGGTGGACGGGCTTGTTGGCCGGGTTGTTGCTGGCTTCGCTCGTATTCACATCGGGGTAGCTGCGTGCGCTCATGACGGCCTCCTGTGGATCACCGGATCATAACGTGCCTGAAACGCGAAACGGTCATTCGGGCCCGTGAGGTCGTGCCGCGTCCAGCCATGAGGCGTACCGGCTCACCGGTGAGAGGGACGAGCCTCCCCGCGAGCCCGTGATGAGATCGGGCGGCGGGGCAGCGGCGGGCTACGATCCGGCCGCCCTGCAGGCCGCTTCAAGCACCGCCAAGCGCAAGGTCGCGAACCGTCGCGACGCCGATTGCCCTAAGCACCTCGCCTCCGCGCAAGCGCTCGTCCGAGCTCCAGGAGCAGCATGTCGATCATCAGCCGCAGGAACGGCTTGTCACCCTGCTCGATCGCATTCCGCGCGGCGATGCAATGATCGATCGCAATGTCCAGCGGATCGAGAGAAGGGGCGGCGAGCTCCAGCGCCGATAGGGCCGGCGAAGCGGTGCCCTGATGGATGTCCGTCGTGTCGATATAGGCCCCTTGACCCTGCATGGCGCCGGTTGCGTCGGGAAAGATCCGGCCGCGATTGAGGACCCAGCGCACCTCGCCATTGTGATCGCGGATCCGAAACTCGGCTGAAAACGACCCGCCCGTGTGACGCACGCGAGCAATCCGCTCGAAGACCCAGTCGCGATCATCCGGATGCAGGCGCGAGAGCGCGTCGTCGAGCGTCAGGGGGCGTCCTGCAAGTCTGGCGTCACCGGCCATGAAGGCCGCTGCGCCTTCATCGAGAACCGAGCGCCCGGCGGAAACATCGGTCCGCCACGTTCCAATGAAGCCGGCAGCCTTCAGCGCTGGAGATACGGAGCGCCCTGGTCGATCGTCTCCTGCCAGGCCATCCATGAGCGCCGCGCCTTCCACCGAATCCGTGACCTGCCTGTCCAATTCGGATACGAACTCAAAGTTGCTTGCGCGCAAGATATTGCTCCTTGCGCGTGTCCTGCCGCGTCGCGCCAGGGGGCCGGGCACGAGAATCTGCAGGGTGATGCTGCGGATTCAAGCGGTCACGCGCCACGATGCGCGATGGCGAGCCACGCTGTGAAGGAACGATTTCTCCTTTCGAGGCGTCATCTATGATAAAATAGTTTGAATGTGTAGGATTAGACAGTATGGCCAAACGTGCGCCGACATCGATGATGGCGCGCCTGGCCCAGGCATTGGACGTGTCGGAAGCCGTGCTGCGCGGGGCGCAACCTCAAGAGGCTGAAGGCGCGAGATTGGCGGAAGCGCATGAAAGCACGGAGCTTCTCCGTGCCTTCGCGGAGGTCGAAGATCTACGGGCGCGCCAGGCTTGCCTTGTCTTTGTTCGTGAAATGGCCAGCCAAACCCTCAAGGAAGGTCAGTAGATCCGCTATGGTTTCAGCGCGATCGGCACCCATCTGCCAGTCCGAGCAGCTCGCCGTCGAGCCGCTGTCAGGGAGACTCACATGACCCACGCATTCCGCTCTGGTTTGACCGCGCTCGCTCTCGCGGCCTCGCTCGGCACCGCGCAGGCCGCCGGCGAGACGGTGACCTACAAGGCCACCCTGAATGGCTCGAGCGAGGTTCCGGCCACCACGACGAAGGGCTTCGGCGAGGTCACCGCGACCTTCGATGCCGCCAGCAAGAAACTGACCTGGAAGGGCAGCTACAGCGGGCTCACCGGTCCGGTCACGGCCGCACACTTCCATGGGCCCGCCAAGGCGGGGGAGAATGCCGGCGTCCTGATTCCCGTGACCGTCACGGAAAGCCCGTTCAGTGGATCCGCGACCCTCGACGACGCCAAGGCCGCGGATCTGACGGCGGGCAAGCTCTACTTCAACGTTCACACGAGCGAGAACCCGAAGGGCGAGATCCGAGGTCAGGTCGAGAAGGCTCCGTAGGAGCTGAGACCCCGCGCATCCCGGGCGAGGCTCACGGCCGATGGGCCGGGACGGCGGCGGAGCCGGCGGGGACGGATGGCGGCGGGCCAAGTCACTGGGTTCGTGATGCGCTCGACCCGCCGGCGGCGTCGGACCGCCAGGGAGGCGGCCGATGCAGCCCAAGATTGTATGCACGTCGCGTGCCCCGCGGCGAACACGGCTGACGCCGCAGCGCCGCGGGCTCCTGGTCGGCTGCCCGCGATCGGTCCGGGACCCGCCGGGCTCCCCCGCCTGACGATGCGCCTCCCGATGTCGATCAGACAAGCGGACTGAGCCTTCCTCGAAGCTTTACTCGGTCCTCGCACCACCTCACGGGAGCAGGGATGGTTTCGAGGCTGTTGCAGTGCGGCGTGGCCGACATGCACGTGATTTGCAAATCCCTACGCAGGCGAATTCAATTGAGCGTAGGTGTGCCAATGTCTTACAACTTCGCATCATTGGAGGAATCCGACAGGCTGATCGAGGCACACTTGACCTCGGGCACGCAGGCGCAAGACATCGAGAACGGGTCGTCAGGCGCTCGGGCCGATGGACCGGTCCCTGCGGCGATGATTGTGGCGAACGGCTTCGTCCAGCAGGGTTTGCTGTCCTATCTCGAGGGAACGCGATTTCAGATCGTGGCCACGATCGCCTCTTCGAGTGAGGTGGATGCCCTCTCGAATGGGCACCAGAGCGTCGAGCTCATCATTGCCGCGCCGGAAGATGCAGTCAGGATGAATGCGATCTGCGCGCTGCATGCGATCTACCCGGAGGCAAAGCTCTTGGTCTTTGGAAGTCGTGAAAGTTTGAGGCTCCTGCCAAAGCACCTGCGCTTGTCTGCTCATGCTGTGCTCGGCAATGAGATCGATCGAGCAACGCTGATCACAACGCTTGATGTCGTCATGGCTGGAGCGAGCGTTCAGTCCGCGGGTCTGCTCGCTTGGCTCGCGGACCCGCCGCGGCTCACCGTCGAACCCTCCGTGAACCGGTGGCCGAACATCGCCGTCCAGGATGCTGCAGATCTGCTCCCCGAAATGGACCTCACGCCGTCCCGTCGCCTGACAAGTCGTGAGCTGACCGTGCTGCAGAGCCTCGCAACGGGCGCCTCCAACAAGATGATCGCCCGGCAATTCGATCTGTCTGAGTGCACGGTGAAAATTCACGTCAAGAACATCCTCCGCAAATTGCAAATGCAAAACCGCACTCAGGCGGCCTTGTGGGCGCAGGAGAACGGCGTCCCAGGATGAGCGGGAAGCGCGATGCCATCGAGGCGTCGGTCGAGACGGTCGGACCGGCTGGCCCTGCGACGGCGGACGCGCGCCGGCTTGGATCAGCCGATCGCGGAATCCGAGGCGCACGCGGAGGCTCGGGCCATCCGCGGCGCAGGCGTCGCCGAGCGGATTCGGTTCGTCGGAACCTGCCCTCCTAGGCGGCCATCGCGCCCAGACGCGCACGCGGTTGCGGCTGAAGCATGTTCTTGACCATCGTGTAGGACCGTGGCCGGTTGATCACTTCGTCCAGCCGCGACCACATCGTCTTGGGCGAGAACGGCTTGGCGATGATCTCGTTCACGCCAAGCCGGATCGCCCGCTCCACCCGATCCTTGCGCGGCTGAGCCAGCATCAGGATCATCGGCACGGAGGGCGCCGGGGATGTGTTGTAGTCCCGCGTGAGCCGGATCACCTCCTCGCCCGAGAGGATCGCCAGATCCCAATCCAGGATCATCAGATCGGGCTTGCTCTCGGCCAGCACGCCTAACGCCTCGGCTCCGTCCGGCGCTTCCATGATGCGCCGGATGCCGGTGCGCACCAGCATGTCCCGGACGATGCGCCGGACGTAGAGGCTTTCGTCCACCACGAGTGCGCCGAGATCGGGAAAGGTCGGTGTGCCGATCATCGGAGTTGAACCATCCCGGCCGTGAAGGAAGCCGGCAGCATCCTTAGCGCAGAGAGATTAACCAGTGCCGCACCCTCGCCGGCGGACCGGTTGCCGCCCCTGTATCGGACCATACGCATCGCCGCCGGGAATCCCGGACCGGCGTCCCTGCCAGGGTGCCGGGCATGTGCCGGGCATGTGCCGATCGTATGGGTCCGTACCCTAACAATCCAGCAAATTCAATACTCGCTGTTTCTATACTGGGGGATTTGCCTAAAAATTTGGCTTGCAGGCGTTCAGTGAACAGTTAAGCTGCTACGTACGTAGTTCGCAGCTTGCAGAGATGGTGGTGATTCGCATGATCCGAGTGAAGGCCACCGACGACGGCACGTATACGGTTTACCGTGGCAACTTTGTCCTGGTTTCTGGCCTGACTCGCCATCAGGCCGACCTGTTTTCTCAGCAATTGTCTGCGAAAAAAGACGATAAATAGTTATAGATCCTGCTGCAGACTGACCATGATCGGGCGCTGGGCGCGGCTTCGGTGCTTCGATCGTCACGAGCCGACCGCTGATCGGGTCGAGGACGATGATCGTCAGCCGGGTCACCGTCGAGGATGGGTCGATCCCGGGCATCGGACGTCACCAGCCTGTTTTCGCCTAAGCCGTGCGCGATCCTGAGAGCGCCGTTGGACTGAGCATTCCGCCACGGATTTCGAGCGTCGTGCGATGGCCACGACGTGGTCGCGGCCCTTCCGGTCGGCGACGTGGGTCCCGCGCAGGTCGTCCGCGACGGCGGCAGGGACCGGGCTTCCCCCTGGGCGATCCCGGACATGGTCGTGCGGCCCACGATCCGGCCCACGATCCGGCCCACGATCCGGCCCTCGCCGCCGAGCCCCTCCGCGACGGCGATCCGGCTCATCCCGGCAGGGGCCGAGGTCCCGTGCCAGTGCGTCACGCCGGGCGGGATGCGCACCCCGTCGCCCGGCCGGATCGCTGGACCGGACCGCCCCCGTGCTGCACCCGGCCCGCCCCGAACGGGACGAGCCCGCCCGGCGACCGGGACGGGGCGCCTCCTCCGCCAGCGGATCGACCCGCACCGCGCCGGCGAAGGTCTCGGGAAGGTCTTGGGACGGTCTCGGGCAATCCCTTGCGGGAGGGCGCCGCGCCGCTGCGCCGGACCGTCGCCGCCTCATTCGCGGCGCCGGCGACGCAGGGGGCAGCCCGCGCCGCCGGCCGGGATGGCGGCGAGGACCGGCGAGGCGGCGCCGGCGGGGCTCGCGCGTGCCCTTGCCCCCGGTTCGCTCAGGCCGCGTCGGGCATGCGGCCGAGGAGCTTGTCGAGGGTGATCGGGTAGTCGCGCACCCGCACGCCGGTGGCGTTGTAGACCGCGTTCGCCACCGCCGCGCCGACGCCGCAGATGCCGAGCTCGCCCACGCCCTTGGCCTTCATCGGCGACGATTGCGGGTCGACCTCGTCGAGGAAGATCACCTCCTGGTGCGGGATGTCGGCGTGGACCGGCACCTCGTAGCCGGCGAGGTCGTGGTTGGCGAAGAAGCCGCGCTTGGTATCGACCGCGAGCTCCTCCATCAGCGCCGCGCCGACCCCCATGGTCATGCCGCCGATGACCTGGCTGCGGGCCGATTTGGGGTTGAGGATGCGGCCCGCCGCACAGACCGCCAGCATCCGCCTGACCCGGACCTCGGCGGTGTCGGCGTCGACGCCGACCTCCACGAAATGGCCCGCGAAGGTCGATTGCTGCTGCTTCTTCGAGAGGTCGCCGTACTCGATGGCGTCCTCGGCGGTCAGCTCGCCCGCATTCGCGGCCTGGCCGAGGGGCACGGCGCGGTTGCCCGACCGCACCTCGCCATCCGCGAACACCGCGTCGGCCGAGTTGATGCCGAGGCGCTGCGCCACGGCCTCGCGCAGCTTCACGCAGGCCGCGTAGACGCCGGCCGTGGCGTTGTTGGCGCCGAACTGCCCGCCCGAACCCGCCGAGACCGGGAAGGCCGAGTCCCCGAGGCGCACCACGACCTTGTCGAGGGGCACGCCCATCATCTCGGCGGCGGTCTGGGCGATGATGGTGTAGCTGCCGGTGCCGATGTCGGTCATGTCGGTCTCCACCGTGACCGTGCCGGCCGGGTCGAGCCGGACCCGCGCACCCGACTTCATCAGCAGGTTGTTGCGGAAGCCCGCGGCCATGCCGATGCCGACGAGCCAGTGCCCGTCCCGGACCTGTCCGGGCGTCGGGTTGCGCCTGTTCCAGCCGAACGTCTCGGCCCCGCGCTTGAGGCAGCCGACGAGGTCGCGGTGCGAGAACGGGCGCTCCGGCTTGCCGGGATCGACCTGGGTGTCGTTGCGGATGCGGAACTCGACCGGGTCGAGCCCGAGCGTCTCGGCCATCTCGTCCATGGCCATCTCCAGCGCCATCAGGCCGGGCGCCTCGCCCGGGGCCCGCATGGCGTTGCCCTCGGGCAGGTCGAGATGGGCGAGCCGCATCGCAGTGAGGCGGTTCGCGCCGGCATAGAGGAGCTTGGTCTGGTCCACCGCCGTCTCGGGCCTGCCGTTCTGCAGGTTGCCCGAGATGCTCTCGTGCGCGATGGCGGTGATGTGCCCGTCCCGGGTCGCGCCGATGCGGATGTGCTGGATCGTGGCCGGCCGGTGCGTGGTGTTGTTGATGATCAGCGGGCGGGTCAACGCGAGCTTCACCGGGCGCCCGGCCGCCTTCGCCCCGAGGGCGGCCAGCACCGCGTCGGCGCGCACGAACAGCTTGCCGCCGAAACCGCCGCCGATATAGGGCGAGTCGATCCGGACGTTCTCCTTCGGGATGCCGAGAATCTTGGCGACGCTGCCGTGGCCCCAGGCGATCATCTGGTTCGAGGTCCAGAGGGTCAGCGTGTCGCCCTGCCAGGCCGCGATGGTCGCGTGCGGCTCCATCATGGCGTGGCTCTCGTCCGGCGTGGTGTAGGTCTGGTCGAGCTTGACCGGCGCCTGCCCGAAGGCGCCCTCGAAATCCCCGTGCCTGTCCTCGCCACCGCCGCCGCTGCCCTCGCCGCTGCCCCCCTCGACGGGCTTGGCGGCCTTGGCCTCGACGGCGAGGTCGAACTTGCCGGCCCCGGGGGCATGATCGACCTTGACCAGGAAGGCCGCGGCCCGGGCCTGCTCGAAGGTCTCGGCCACCACGACGGCGATGGCCTGGTGGTAGTGCTGGATCTCGTCGCCGCCGAAGAGGTTCGCGACGTTCATCACGCCCAGGCCCTGCTTGGGGACGTCGAGGGTGGTGACGATGGCCAGGACGCCGGGCGCCCGCTTGGCGGCCGCGGTGTCGATGGCGCGCACGCGGCCCTTGGCTATGCCGGCGCCGAGCACGTAGCCGTAGGCCTGGTTCGGCACGACGTCGTGACGCTCGTAGGCGTAGGAGGCGGTGCCGGTGGTCTTGAACTTGCCGTCGATCCGGTCGGTCGCCTTGCCCACGACCTTGAGCTGGTCGATCGGATTCTGGCCGGCGGGGGTGTCGAACTTCATGGCTCAGGCCCTCGCCTGGTTGAGCGCCGCGGTCAGGGTCCGCTCGGCGAGTTTCAGCTTGTAGGCGTTGTGCTCGGTCGGCTTGGCCCCGGCGAAGACCCGGTCGGTCACCGCCTTGGCGCCCTTTCGCAGATCGGCCTCCGCCGCCTCGACCCGCCAGGGACGCGGCGCCACCCCCCCGAAGGCGACGTGCCCGGTGCCGTCCTTGGCGAGGATGGCGGCCACCGAGACCAGCGCGTAGGCGTAGGAGGCGCGGTCGCGGACCTTGCGGTAGATATGCGTGCCGGCTTTCGGCGCGGGCAGCGTCACCGCGGTGATGAGCTCACCGGGCTTCAGATGGGTGTCGACCTCGGGCCTGTCGCCGGGCAGGCGATGGAACTCGGCCACCGGAATTTTCCGCTCCGTGCCCTTGGCGTCGACCGTCTCGACGGTGGCGTCGAGCACCCGCATGGCCACCGCCATGTCGCCCGGATGCGTGGCGATGCAGGCCTCGCTCGCGCCGATGACCGCGAGCTGGCGGCTGACCCCGTCGAGCGCCGAGCAGCCGCTGCCGGGCTGGCGCTTGTTGCAGGGTTGCGCCGTGTCGTAGAAGTACGGGCAGCGCGTGCGCTGGAGCAGGTTGCCGGCGGTCGTCGCCTTGTTGCGCAGCTGACCCGAGGCGCCGGCGAGGAGCGCCCGGCTCAGCACGCCATAATCCGTCCGGACCCGCGGGTCGGCGGCGAGGTCGGTGTTGCGCACGAGGGCGCCGATGCGCAGGCCGCCCTCCGGCGTCGGCTCAATCCTGTCGAGGCTCAGGCCGTTCACGTCGACGAGGTGGGAAGGGGTCTCGATCTGCAGCTTCATCAGGTCGAGCAGGTTGGTGCCGCCCGCGATGAACTTCGCCTCGGGGTTCCGCGCGACGGACGCCGCCGCCTCGGCCGGGGTGCTGGGGCGCTCGTAGGTGAAGGACCTCATGACTGCCTCCCGGCGACCTCGGTCATCGCCTCGACGATGTTGGAATAGGCGCCGCAGCGGCAGATGTTGCCGCTCATGCGCTCGCGGATCTCGGCCTCGCTCGCCGTGACGGCGGCGTTGAGGTCGGCGGTGACGTGGCTCGGGATGCCGGCCTTGATCTCGGCGAGCACCGCGACGCCCGAGCAGATCTGGCCCGGCGTGCAGTAGCCGCACTGGTAGCCGTCATGCTTGATGAAGGCGGCCTGCATCGGGTGCAGGTTCTCGGGCTGTCCGAGCCCCTCGATGGTGGTGATCTCGGCGCCCTGGTGCATCACCGCGAGGGTCAGGCAGGCGTTGATGCGCCGCCCGTCGACGATCATCGTGCAGGCGCCGCACTGGCCGTGGTCGCAGCCCTTCTTCGAGCCGGTCAGGTGCAGGTGCTCGCGCGCCGCGTCGAGCAGGCTGGTGCGGGTGTCGAGTTCGAGCTCGCGCCGCTGCCCGTTCACGGTCAGGTTGACCGTCGCCATCACCGGCTTGTCGGTGGCGGCGGTTCCGGCGCGGACTCCCGCCGGGAGCGTGGTCAGCGCCGCGGCGGCCGTCGCGCCGGCGACAAGGTCACGTCGGCTCATGTCGCGTTCTCCAGGTCGTCCCATCTCGGTCTCCGAACCTGTTGGGGAAGGGCCGGCACGGAGCCGACCGGACAGTGGGGTGCCGAGGACAACGCCGACACCTTGGATTGTGTCCAAGGTATCGCGCAGGTCCCCGGGGATGAGTGGGTCAAAATGGCATAGGGCCACGAGGGTGGCTCATGCGTGGCTCATGGGTGGCCCATGGGTGGATCATGGGTGGCGCCGGCCTGAGCGGCGCCGGCGCCGCCGCGGGCCCGCCAAGGCGAGGAGCCCGCCGCAGCAGGCGAAGGCGCGGACCAGCCCCCGCCCCCTCTCCGGATCGGCGCGGGCGGAGCGCCCGGAATCCGCACCGGCGGAGCCGCGCCTTATCCCCCGCGCGGCGAGGCCGGCGGCCGCTTCGTCGGCGCCGTCCGGGCGCGAGAGGCCGGACCGATCGTGCGCAGGGGCCGGCGCGCGAGAAGATGGACGTGCGCGGCGGGCCCGCGGCAGGTATGACCAACTCCGTTCGAGCCGTTATCACCGCTCCGGAAACCGCGGGCCTCGCGTTCGTCCCCGAGACCGGGGGCGGCGCCGGCATCCGGTTCCGTGATCGGACGTCGGCATCAAGAGAAGTCCTGGGAGGAAACATGCCACGCAATATTTTGATCTTGGGGGCCTCGTACGGTTCTCTGCTCGGCACGAAGCTGCTGATGGCAGGTCACAACGTAACGCTGGTCTGCCGGCGGAAGACCGCGGACCTGATCAATCGCGAGGGGACCGAAGTCCGCATCAAGCTGCGGGACGAGGCGGAGCACCGGGCCATCCGGTCGCGCGACCTGCCGGGCACCCTCGACGCGATGCCGCCCGAGGATGTCGACGTGTCCCGCTACGACCTCGTCGGCCTCGCCATGCAGGAGCCGCAATACACCAACCACACGATCCGCGTCCTGATGATCAAGGTCGCGGCGGCGAAGCTGCCCTGCCTCTCGCTCATGAACATGCCGCCCCTGCCCTATCTCAAGCGGATCCCGGCCCTGGCGGAGCTGGAGCTGGAGGAGGCCTACACCAATGCGGGGGTCTGGGAGCGGTTCGAGCCGGGGCTGATGTCGCTCTGCTCGCCCGATCCGCAGGCCTTCCGCCCGCCGGACGAGGGGGCGAACGTCCTGCATGTCGGGCTGCCGACGAACTTCAAGGCGGCCCGGTTCGCCGACGCGGCGCACAACCAGCTGCTCCGGGAGCTCGAGGCGGATATCGACGCGGTGCGGCTCGACGGCCAGGACGTGCCGGTGAAGCTGAAGGTGTTCGAATCGCTGTTCGTCCCCCTGGCGAAGTGGTCGATGCTGCTGACCGGCAATTACCGCTGCATCACGCCCCAGGAGCCCCAGTCGATCCGCGACGCGGTGCACGGCGACCTGGCGCGCTCGCGCGCGATCTACGAGCACGTGGACGCGATCGCCCGGCGCCTGGGCGCCGACCCGGAGGATCAGGTGCCCTTCGAGAAATACGCCAAGGCCGCCGAGAGCCTGCTCAAGCCCTCGTCGGCGGCCCGGGCGGTGGCGAACGGGACCCCCTTCATCGAGCGGGTCGACCTCCTGGTGAAGCTGATCTCGCATCAGCTCGGTGCGCCCGACCCCGAGATCGACCGGACGGTCGAGACCGTCGATCGGAAGCTCGACGAGCGGGTCATCGCCGGGGGATACGGCTCGGACTGAGGCGAGCACGCGGCCCCGCCCCGATCGGTGCCGCGGCCCCCGCTCCGGCGGCCGGCCGCGGCACGCCTCGCCGGCCCGCGGTCGGGTCCAAGGGATCGCCGCATCGGTCCGCGACGTTGATGCTCCGCTGCGCCGTCGCAGCCTGGAGCTCCCGATGTCCAATCCCGTCTTCGCCGCCCTGATGCTCGCTCTGGAGGCGCAGACCGTGATCGAGCTGCGGCTGGTTCGCCTGGCCTGGGGCGGCCGCGAGGGCCGGGCCGAGATGCACGCGATGGTCTCCGAGAAGATGTGGGCCGCCTTCGAGGCGACCGGCACCCTGATGCTCGGCGGCACCCCCGACCAGGTCATCGCCCGCTATCGCGAGCACGTGGCCGAGAACACGAGGCGCCTGAAGGCCGCCTGATCCCGTCCAGGCGCGGCCGACGCAACAGGCTGCGAAATCCGCGCGCAACGCCAAGCTTCTACACGCTGCCCCACATGACGGCCGCCCACGGCCGCAGAGGGGAAGCACCATGTTCGACACGCTCGTCCGCATCGTCGTTGCCGCCGGCCTGATGCTGGGCGCCGCGCACCTGCCGTCCGTGACGGCGGCGGCGCAGGCGGCCCCGGCCGGCACGACGCGCTCCGCCGCCGCGAAGGTGACGCGCGCCGGCCCGCCGCAAGGGGCGGCGGTCGTCCGCACCTGCGTGGCGTGACGAGACGGCGTGCCCGGCGCGGGCCCCGACACGCCGCCCGGTCGGATGCGGATCAGGCGCCGGTCTTCTCGGCGGCCGCGTTCACCAGCGGCGGCGTCTGCTGGTGCTGCACGACGCGCCACACCTCGTGCTCGAGGCGCCGGTAGGTCGAGGTGCAATGGGCCGCGTACGTCTCGTCGTCGCGCGAGGCCTTGGCCTGGTAGGCGATGACGATCAGGCCCTCCTGCGGCCGTGAGACCTGCCCCTCGGAGAGCGTCACATCGGACCAGCGCGGGGTGTTCGCGACCGCCTCGATGGCCTCGGCGCCGCTCAGGACGAAGGGCGGTCGCGGCAGCACCATCAGGCAGGCGTCGTCGACCAGTTCGCGGTAATGGTCCGCATCACCGGTCCAGAGGCTCTTCTCAAAGGACCAAACGCGATCATCGTCCATCGTTCTCTCCCGGGATCCTGCGTGTGTCGGAGACGTTCGCCGGGAGCGGTTCGTTCCAGGGGCGGCAATCCGCTCGAAACCTCGGGCGACGATGCCGATCGGACCGCCGCCGGACGGGCGCGGAGAGGCCGGCACCGGCATCCGACAGGCCTTCGAGGCCCGCCAGGACGCGATCGGCGCCTGGCGCCCTGAGCGCCGGCCGCGGGCCTGAAGGCCGAGCCGCGCCGCGGGGGGGCGGCCTGCCGGCTCAATCCGCGTGATCCGACGGGGATGACGGGCCCGCGCCGGCCTCGAGATCCGCCGCGCGCCGCTCCCAGATCCCTGCCCGGCGCCGGCAATCCGCGCTGGCCTTCTGGTTGCCCGCGCTCGCCCAGCTCTGCGCCAGGCGCCTCCAGTGCTCGGCCCTGATGCGATGATCGTGTGCGAGGCTCTGCGTCCGCATACGAGACCGAACGCCGTCGCGCGCCCGTGGTTTCGCGCGCCCGTGGTTTCCAGAGGCCGCCGATTCCGGGCGCCGGTGTTGCCGGACGATTTCCGGCGCGGCGTCGGTGCGGTGGCGGGCCAGCGCGCGACGTGGCTGGCTCGACGCCTTGTGCCGGCGTCCGATCGCGCGGGGCGTTCGGCCGAGGCCGCCCCCTCTCGGACGGCTGCGGCGATGATCGCGGGCGCGGCGCGCGGCTGCATCCCCCAAACGGGTCACCGACAAGAAAAACCCGCGCCGACAAAGGAGCCGGGCGGGTGAAGTTGCTTGGAGTGACCCTTCGATGGGGCTGATCGGGTCATAGGGTAGACGGCCGGGCATCGGGAATTAGTCCGGCCGAGGAACGCCTCTGGCGGGGCGCGCGGCGCGTGCCGCGCGGGGATCGGCGTGTTCGGGACGGCGGCGACGCGGGCGACCATCACGACGCCGGGCACGAGGCCCGCGAGCGGGGTCGCGGAGATTCGGCTGCCGGCCGCCGTGCCGGAGAGACGAAGGAAGGCCCGCCACGGCTGAGCCGGGCGGGCTGGAGGTGGCCTCCGGAGGCATCCCGCCTGGGACCAACCGGGCGAACGCGATCCCGTTCACGCCGACCCGCCCCGGCTCATCCGGGGGAACGCGCGGCCGTGCGGGCTGATGCCTGGACCGCGCACGAACCGGTCGGTCGCGCGTTCCACCTCCAGACCGAACGGGAAGGAACGGACATGACAGCTCGCCACGCCCTCGCGCTCACCGCGACGTTGCTCGGTGCCACGGCGGCCTACGCCGACCCGCCGAAGGCCGCCGTGTTCGAGTTCCAGCTCGCCAATCTCGGCGCCCAGGCGCCGACCGAGGCCGACAAGGCGCGCCTCGGCCCGCTGACCGATCTCCTGCGCCGGCAGCTGCAGGACAGCGGGCGCTATCGCCTCGTGTCGACCGAGCCCGTTCGGGAGGCGGTGGCCAGGAGCGCGGACCTGCGCAAGTGCGGGGGCTGCGCCGACGACTTCGCCCGGACGCTCGGCGCCGATGTGGCGGTCACGGGCGAGATCCAGAAGGTCTCGAACCTGATCCTGAACATCAACGTCTACGTGAAGGACCTGACGGCGGGCACCCCGGAGCAGGCCTACAGCGTCGACATCCGCGGCGACAACGACCTCTCGTTCGAGCACGGGGTGAAGTACCTCGTGAAGAACCGGATGCCGCCGCGCGTCGCGGACGCCGCCGCGACGACGCAGGGCGTCGGCGCGGGCGAACCCGACGCGGGCGGGATGGTCGTCCTTCCCGATCCCGCGGCGGCCGTCTACCAGCCCGGTCCGCCGAACCTGCCGAAGGGCACCGAGATCAGCATGGTTGCGGGCGATCCCGCCAAGCCGGGGGCCTTCGTGCTGCGCGTGAAGGTCCCGGCGAACACCCTCATCGCGCCCCACACGCACGCGAAGCCGGAGACGCTGACGATCCTGTCGGGCTCGATCTTCCACCAGCACGGCGAGACGGTCGACAAGGCGGCGGGCCGGGAATTGCGGACCGGCGGCTTCGTCTACCTGCCGCAGGACATGCCGCATTCGCTCTGGACCACGGGTGAGCCGGTCGCGCTGCAGGTCAACGGCTTCGGCCCGTTCGGGCTGAACTACATCAACCCGGCCGACGACCCGAGCCGCCAGGCCGGGCGGTAGCCCGTGGCCTCGCGGGCGTGAGCGGCGATCGTCCGCCGGGGCCAGGGCCGCAGGGAGCGAGGCGGCCCGGCGCTTCCGGCCGGGAACGTCCCCGGGCGGCCTCCGTTGGTCCGCCGAGCGGGCATCGCCGCGCCGGCGTGACCGATATCGGAGGCACCGTGAGACCACAGATCCGCACCCCCCTCCTCGCAGCCCTGCTCCTCGCGGGCAGCGCAGGGATCGCCCTGGCCGCCGGCGACGGCGACAAGGCCGCGGGCACCGGGAAGCCGGGCGCCCGCGGCGATGCCGGTGCGTCCACCGGCAGCATGGGAGCCGGCGGAATGACCGGCACCGGCGCCACGAAGGATGGGGCGCGCACCGGGACCGGCCCGGGCGCCCCCGGCGCCGCGCGTGCCGGCAGCCCGGCAACGCCCGCCCCCGGCACGACCCGCTGAGCGACGGGCAGGCTCGCAGGCGCCGGCGCGCCCGGGCCTGCCCGGGGCGCGCCTCAGCTCATTGCGAGCGGCGCCCGAACGAGACCGCGTAGGCCTGCACCCGGGCGTCGATCAGGGGATCGTCCGAGACCTCGATCCCGTCCGTGAGCGCGTTCGGCATGAAGAGCAGCGCCTTCTCGGCCTCGGCGCTGTCCGGCACGGCCCTGCTCACCGTCAGGGTACCGAGATCGACGGTCTTCCGGTCGTCCGGCCAGGGCTTCGTCGCGTCGTTCGTGGGGTCGCCCGGCTCGGCGAGCTGCGCCAGGACCCGGAAGCTCGCGGGCTCCTTCGCGAGGCGCGGGCCGATCTCCTCCATCAGGAAGTTCGGCCCGCGCTTGGCCGCCTCCTCGGCCGGCAGGATGTCCTCGCCCTGCACCGGCACGAAGCGGTACCGGAACGCCTGCCGCTTGCCGTCCTTGTCGACGAAGACGAAGGCGTTCACCCCGTTATAGGTCTGGCGGGCGAAGCTCGAGGGCGGCTTGGCGGTCTTGCCGGCCGTGGCGGCGGCCGGGTGGGCGGCGGCGAACCTGTCGAGCGCCGTCGGGTGCGCCGCGTCCGGACCGCTCTCGGAGGCCGCTCTGAGGAGGTCGCGGAACTCCTCGCCGGTGGCGGCGGGGAAGAACTTGAGGGCGTTGACGACGACATCCATCTCCGAGCCGTCGCCGAGCTTGAACTTCATCGCCATGCCGTGCGGGTTGGCGTTGGCCGCGCCGTCCGGGATGGTGGGCACGCCGGTCGCGTCCGAGAAGCGGACCGTCACGGGCACGGCCGGCCCCTGGAACAGGGAGGCCTTGCTGATCTTGGCCGCCTCGGGCGAGGGCGTGAAGCTGCCCTCGGCCACCACGCCCTTGGCGTGGTTGGCCCGGAAGCCCGCGTGCTTGCCGAAGAGCTTGTTCATGACGTCGATCGTCTGCTCGGCCGTCGAGGGCTCCTCGGCGAAGGCCGGCATCCCCGTCGTGAGCGCGAGGGCGACGCTCATCATGAAGGCGCGCCCGACTCGTGAATGAAGCATCAGAATCCTCTCGGTGGTGTCGACGCTCGGTTGCAAGGCCTCGGGGCGCCGCAGCGTCCCGCCGGCCAACGGGACGTCCGCCCGGTCCCGGACCATACCCCGCACCACCGGAAATCCCAGACCGGAATGCCCGCGCTTCCGGTAACGGGTGGCCGGCCCGAACTCAATCCGGCCGGCCGGGGGCGCCGGAGCCCCGCGCCCACCAGACGGGGGCCGATCGACGGCCGGGCGCTCAGCCCCGCGGGACGTCGACGGAGCCGATCGCCGTCATCACGAGACCGCAGACGAATGCGCCGATCATGCCGGAGGGAAACACCCTCAACGCCACGCCGCCGGCGTCCCTGCGCAATCAGCAGCGATTGCCGCCCGCGGTCTGGCCGTACTGCTTGACCGGGAAGTTCTGCTGGTTCGCATTGCCCTCGGCGGCGGAACTCATCGGGCAAGTCGCGGGGTTGCGACCGTAGGTCCCGGTGAAGGGCGCTTCGAACGAGCCAGTGGTTTCGACGTCGTAGGGCGCAAAGCCGGTCCAGACGGAAGATCGAGGGGCGGCCATAGCAGACGAGATCGAGGCCATGCCAAGGACGAGAGCGGCGGCGACGGCGGTGATACGGGTCTTCATGGTCTTTCAGTCTCCTCAAGACGGCGGTCCGGGGGATCCGGTGCCTGCTAAATCTTGTGTGATACTGATATAGGGTGCTGATCACCGACGCGACGTGCCGGCTCGCACGCCGTGTCCAGGATTATAGACTGTCGAGAATCGGATGATCTCGATCCGCGACACGCCGGGCAGCGCGTGCCTGCCAGAGGCCCCGACCCCGTTCGGATCCCCGTCCTGCCGCGTCCGGTCGAGGGCGGGCAATCCTGGCTTCCGGGCCCGTCCGGATGCCGGCCGCGGGATCGTCGGTGCTGATCGGGCGGAACGCTCGTCGCCGCGGCCATGATCCGGCCCGAACCGGAAGGCTCTCGCGCCCCTCCGGACGTCCGGGTCGCCACCGGGAGGGCGTCGACGCTGCGGTCGCCGGCGCCCTTCGTCGAAACCGGAGCGGCACCCTCCGCACGAGCGCGTCCCGGCGGAGGCCGGACCGCGACAGGGTCCCGTCGGAGGCCCGGCCGCAGGGATCCGCGGAACCGGGACCGCCGTCGCGGCTGTTGAGGTTGCGAGGGCCGGCGGATCAGGGAGCGGCAGGGTGGCGCAGGACGAGCGTGAGCGCGGGGCGGCGGATGGCCGGGCCTGCGTGGCGGAGATCGCGGCGAGCGGGCAGGCCGCGATCCTCGAGGAAGGGCGCGCCGATGTCGTCTTCGGCGAGACGCTCGTCAAAGCCCTGGCCCGGTCCGTCGCGACCTTCGACGGGCGGGGGTCGAGCGAGGCCGCCGAGCGCTACGCCGAAGGGTTCCTGCAGGGCGCGAACGCGGCCGTGACGGCCCTGCGGGCCAAGTAGACGGCCCTGCGGGCCAAGTGGACGGCCCGGGCCGCTGGCCGCGGCGCGTTCCGACGGATTCCCGAGACGAGGCGCGCGGCGGCCGGCACCTGGCTGGCACTCGCGGCACCGAGCCCGCCCGCGCGCGGACGGGGCGGACGGGCGCTCAGGGCCCGCTGCCCCGGGGGGCGGTCGCGGCCGGCGCCGCGCGCCAGAACCCGAGCAGGTCGAACCGCGGCGCCTCGCCCCCCGCCTCGACCGCGACGGTCGCGGTGCGGCCGGAGACCAGCCGGACGCCCGCCGGGGCGGGATCGAGGGCGATCCGGACGGGCACCCGCTGGGCGAGCCGGACCCAGGCGAAGGTCGGGTTGACGCTGGCGAGGAGGTTGGAGCCGGCCGTGCGCTCGCGGTCCTCGATGCCGCCCGCGAAGCTCTCGACCCGGCCCGTCAGGGTGGCCGTCTCGCCCATCAGCCGGACGCTGGCCCTGTCGCCGACATGGATGCGCGGCAGCTTCGTCTCCTCGAAGTAGCCCTCGACCCGGAGCGTGTCGCTGTCGATGAGCGCCATCACGCCGCGGCCGGTGGTGACGTAGGTGCCGGGCCGAAGCTCCATGTTGGTGATGCGCCCGTTGACCGAGGCCTTCACGGCGGAGCGCTCGAGGTTGAGCCGGGCGAGGTCCCGGTCGGCCGTCGCCTGGTCGTAGGCCGCCTTGGCCTCGAGGTCGGTCGCCCGGGCGAGCTCCACCTTCTGCTGCGACACGGCGGCGTCGCTGAGCTTGCTGTAGCGGACGTAATCGGCGGCGGCCTGCTCGGCGCTCGCCTTCTTGCCCTCTACCATCGCCTCGGCCTGGCGCAGCGCCAGGGTGAAGCGCTCCGGGTCGATCCGGAACAGCACGTCGCCCCGCTTCACCACCCGGTTGTCCTCGACGAGGACCTGGGTGACGAGCCCCGAGACGTCCGGCGCCACCGCCACCACGTCCGCGCGCACCCGCCCGTCCCGGGTCCAGGGGGCGTTCATGTAGTAGTCCCAGAGCGCCAGCCCGACGACGATGGCGAGGGCCACCATCGCCAGGGTGAGGGCGAGGCGAAGCGAGAGGGCGAGAAGCCGCGTCATGGGGTGGGCCCGGGGATCAGGACGGCGATGCGGCAGGGCACGGGACGCCGCGCGATGCCGGGGCGGGGAACGGGGATCGTCCGAGCCCGGACACGGGCGCGGAGCGGGAGGCGGTGCGGGAGGCTCATGAGGCGAACGGCACCGCGACCGAGACGACGATGCCGAGGAGGACCACGTAGAGGGCGAGGTCGAAGAGCGGCCGATGCCAGACCAGGCGATAGAACCCGGCCCGGGCGAGGATCCGCCGCAGCGGCACGCTGACCGCGAAGGCGATGAGCATCCAGGCCGCGAGGCCCGGGATGAAGACCCCGTAGAGGTCGAGCTCGCCCGTCATCGCAGGCTCATCATGCTGCGAGACCCGGTTGCGTGCGCGCCGGCGGCCCCGCGCGGTACGGGGGTGCCTCCGGGAACAGGCCGCGGCGGATCCCCACGAGGCCCATGAGCGCGGCGCGGCCGGCGGCCTGCCGGGCGTCGGCGGAGACCGCCTCGAGCGCCTCGTCGATGATCGCCAGAAGGTCGGCCGGGGGGGATGCGGCCGCGCGCCGGAAGTGGCGCGACAGGGCCGCGAGCAGGCGCTCGACCGCCGCCCGCGCCGGCGCCGGGAGCTGCCGGCGGTCGCGCCGGAGCTCGACCAGGTTGATGCCGACCCGGACCTCGGCGAGGAGGTCGGCGGTCCATTCCGCGTCGTCCGGCGGCAGGGCGGCGAGGCGCGGCGCGATCAGGCCGACGCGGTCGAGCATGAGCGCGGCGAGTTCGAGGCCGTTCTGGGCGCCGCGCCGCTCCGCGGCCCGGGCGAGGCTGCGGCGGTTGACGACCCGCAGGCGCCGCGCCGTCCAGGCGGCCCCGACGGAGCGCACGAGGCGCGTGACCAGCGCCGCCGACCACATCCCCAGGATGACGGCGACGGAGGAATTGGTGAAGGCCGCGAAGTCGGCGCTGAAGCTGCTCTGGAGCGCGATCATGGTCGAGCCGTTGACCGCCGCGCCCATCGCCATGGGGGCCGTCCGCGGCTGCGTCATGAACAGCCCGCAGAGCAGCAGGCCCGGCGCCAGGGCGAGGGCCAGCATCTCGAAGGAGGTGGCGAGCGGCAGGACCGCGAACAGGTAGGTGCCCGCGCCGAGGGCGCCGACGATGGCCGAGTTGGCGAAGCCGACGATGGAGGGCGCGGGGTCGTCCTGCGCGGCGAAGAAGCAGCACCCGACCGCCGCCATCATCGGGGCGCCGGCCCCATCGGGCCAGCCGGTCGCGATCCAGATCGCGCTCGCGAGGCAGACGGAGAGGAAGACGCCGACGCCGGACAGCAGGGCCATGCCGTGATCGCGGTGGCGGATCGTGCGCGCCTCGGCCGTGTACCGGAACGCCAGGGCCTCGGTGACCGGGGTGCCGTCCACGATGTGGCGCTGCAGGAGACGGGCGTCCTGGCGCAGGTCGATGAAGTCGAGGAGGCGCGCCAGGAGGCTCGCCCGCACCATTGCCTCCCAGGAGGGCCGCTCGTCGAGGCTCGGGGCGATCGCCTCCGCGGCCGCCCGCAGGCGCGCGGCCTCGGCCGGGTCGGTGGTTCCGGAGGCGAGCCAGCCGGCCATGTCGTCGAGGAGGCCGCGCAGGCGCTGCGGCAGCGCGCCGGCCCGCTCCAGGGTCTCGATGCGGTCGGCGATCGCCGAGACGATGGGCAGGAACATCAGCATGTGCTGGCGCAGCGTCGCCAGGGCGGCGGCCGACCGCTCCGCCCCGGTCATGTCGTAGCGCAGCGGCGTCACCAGGGCGTCGAAGGCCACGGCGTCCGAGGCGAGCCGCAGGCGCTTGGCCTGCGTGTCCCTCGCCGGGCGGGCGCGGCCGAGGACGTCGACGACCCAGCCCCGGGCGTCGCGCAGCCAGAGGTCGAGCCGGCCTGCGATCACGGGGGCCACCGATTGCGGCAGCACCACCGAGGACATCAGGCTGGCACAGAGGATCCCGAGGGTGATCTCCTCGGCCCTGGCCACCGCGGCGTCGAAGATCGCCCCGGGGTCGCCGACCGCCGGGAAGCCGATCAGGGCGGCCGTGTAGCCGCCGAGCATCATCAGGTAGCTGCGCGGGGTGCGGTCGAGCAGGGAGAAGGACAGGCAGACCGCGACCCAGAGCGCGATGGCCAGGGTCAGGAGCTCGGGCGCGTCGACGAGGTTCGGCACCAGGATGACGGTGACGACGGCGCCGATCACCGTGCCGCAGACCCGGTAGACGGCCTTCGAGCGGGTGGCGCCGGCCAGCACCTGGCTGGTGATGTAGACCGTGCCGACGGCCCAGTAGGGCTTGGGCAGGTCGATCCAGAGCGCCAGGAACAGGGCCAGCATCGCCGCCCCGAAGGTCTTGATCGAGAAGGCCCAGTCGCGCCAGCCCGGAAGACTCATTCCGCCGCCTCCCCGGCGACCCCGGCCCCGGCCGCCTCGGCGCCGGGGTGCGCGCGGACATGGTCCTGCACGGCCTGGAACACCCGCAGGCCGGCCTCCAGGTCCGCGGCGCCCACCGTCGCGAACACCGCGTCCCGCAACCGGTCGAGATCGGCCTCGATCCCCGCCACGACGGCCTGCCCGGCCGGCGTGAGGCTGAGCACCTTGGCGCGCCGGTCGGTCGCATCCTCCCTGCGCTGGACGAGCCCCGCCGCGCAGAGCTGGTCGAGCAGGCGCACCAGAGACGGGCCCTCGATGCCCACCGCCTCGGCCAGGGCGTTCTGGCGCGGCGCCCCCCCCAGGCGGCCGATCAGCACCAGCGGCAGCGCCCGCGCCTCCGAGATGCCGTGCGCCTCCGCGGCGGCGTCGGCCAGGCGCCGCCACTGGCGCCCGGCCAGCAACAGGGTGTGGGTGTAGGCCTGCCGGAGCGGGCGCAGATCCTTCGCGGCCACCGCATGCCTCCCCGCGTCGAGACTGACGGAGCACCGACCGGGGGTCGGGCCAGAACGTTAGGATACTATCTATTAGTGTGTGATCGGACAAGGGCAGGCCGCGGATCCCCGCGGGGGCAGGCCGCGGATCCCCGCGGGGGCAGGCCGCGGATCCCCGCGGGGGCAGGCCGCGGATCCCCGCGGGGCGGGCCGCGCCGGGGCTGGCGGCGACGGAGGCCTCGCCGCAATCCGGCGCGATCAGTCCGGCACGATCAGTCCGGCACGATCAGTCCGGCCTGGGCTGCGCCGTGTCCGCGACCTTGCGCAGGATGCCGGAGAGCTGCTCGGCCGAGCAGGGCTCGTGCAGCAGCGCGAAGCCGTGGTCGTCCTCGCGGGCCAGCACGTGGCTGCATCCCGAGGCGAGGACCACCGGCAGGTCCGGCAAGCGGCTCCGGAGCCGCTTCGCCGGCGCGGCCCCGCCCATGCCCGGCATGACCGCGTCGAAGATCTGGGCGATCACGTCCGGGGCGGGCCCGCGCCCGGGATCGGCTGCGTCCTGACCCGTACCCGAGGGCGGGGCGCACCGTTCCCCGCCTTGTCTCCGGCCGCGCCCGGTCCCACCTGCGGGGGCAGGACAGGCTCCGACAAGGATGGGCATGGCGCGTTTCATCGTGATCGAGAGAGGCACAGGCCGCGTCTACGGCGACACGGCCCGGTTGAGTTCCGCGGAGAAGGTGGTCTCGCCGGCGGATGCCGTGTGCCTGTTCGACCGGCACCTCGGCCGCGCCACCCGCGGCTTCGGCTACGTCAAGCCCGACAGCGATGCGGCGAGCTACGACGTCTACGAGATCCCGCGCTCGCGCTCCGACGCCGCCACCGCGAGCGACCCGGAGGCGCGCGCCCTGGTCCGCGAGCACGGCTCCCTGGTGACCGCCCTCGTCAGCTACAATTCCTGAATCCAGGCCCCGCACCGCGGACCCGCGGCGTCCGGTGCGCGTGGCGGGTCACGCGAGGGCGTCCGGGTGGGGCGAGGGCGTGCCCGAGAACTTCTTCGGCATCAGCGGGCAGCCGCTATGCCCCTTGCGGTGGGCGAGGCTGAGGCGCCGGTCGCTGGCATAGGCCCCGTGGACCATCACCAGCCCGTGGCAGGCCGGACACCGCTTCGGCGCCGAGCGGTAGACCCCGTGCGCCTCGGAGAGATTCGCGGTTCGCCACGCACCATCGATCTTGACCTCGCACTGGTCCGGCTTGCTGCTTCTCATGCCCCCCACATGGGGCGCCGACCCGCAATGGCCATGTCCGTCCGGCGGATCAGATCGCGGCCGATCTCCACCCCGGATCACGGCCCGCGCGCGGGCCTCCCGGTCAGGGCGTGTCCGGCGCCTGCGCCGCAGCGGAGGTCGCCCGGGCCTTGATCTGCGCCTCCCGCATCCTGTGGTGGAGCGCGAGGTAGCGCGCGCGCCGGGCGTTGAGCGCCAGGGAGGTCTCCCCCTCCCTTCGGTCCGAGCCGTTCTCCCGCGTCAGGGCGAAATATTCCTCGGATTCCGGTTGCGTCAGGCCGGCATAGACGAGGTGTCCGAGCGCGTCGGTGGTGAGGCAGTGCAGGTCGCGCAGGTGCGCCATCTCGGCCGGATCGAACTTCACGCTCAGCATCCCCGGCAGACGCCGCTCATCGTTCGCTTCATCCGGCCGTCCCAGGCCTTGTCGCGGGTCTCGCTGGCGAGCTGGTTCCGCTTCATCTCGGCCTCGCGCTTCTCGGTGTCGCGCTTCTCCCGGATCGTGGCCTCGGCCTTGGCGTGCTCGGTTCTGGCGTGCTCGGTTCTGGCGTGTTCGGCCGCGGGTCGGGGCTGCGGCGGCAGGGGGGCTGCGGCGGCGAGCATCGTCAAGGCCCCGGTGACGGCGAGCGCGCGCAGCATGTCAGACTCTCGAAAATTCGGCGTGAGCGGGAGACTAGCACAACGCGGTTTGAAAAACCTTTGGCCGCGCCCATAAATATTGGTCGAAAATTTATCCCGACCAGCGATTTATTTTTGCGATCGTGGGAGGCCGGGCTCTCGTGCATCGGACGCCGGTACCGTCGGGCCCGGCGGACCTCCGCGGTGCCGGGCTTTACCGCCCGGCCGGCGGCGCCGGAGCGTATCAACGCCACGACACGTCTTATTTTCGCGGCAGGCCGTGATCATATGGACGTTTCCCAGTCTTCGGAGTGCGCCAGCCATGAAACGACTTGCGGTCGTGGCTCTCTTGTTTCTCGCGGGATCGGGCTGGGCCCGCGCGCAATCCGCCGACCCCTACCTCCAGGCCTGCACGCAATCCGATCTCGTCTGCCAGGGGACGCAGCGGGGCTTCAAGGCGTCGTTTCCGAAGGCGCTCGCCGGCGATCATTCCGCCCAGCGCGACGTCTCCGCCTGCCTGACGAACGGGTGCGACGAGGCGGTGACGAGAGACCGGGTCCTGGGCTGCGCCTGGCGGCTGATGATCACCAAGTCCATCCTCCAGCCGGCGGACCTGACGGACGCCAATTTCCTGAATGCGAATTGTTCGGGCAGCCTCACCGACCTGGAGGTCGTGCGGATGAAGGAGCAGGCGGGCGACCTGTTCCGCACGATCTACCGGAAGCCGATGCCGAAGGCCGATTGACGGGGCGCGGCCTCGACGGGGGCCGGGCCCCTCCCCGGCGCGGCGCATACAGCGGCACCCCGATGTGATAGGGTCGGCCCCGCACCCGCCGCCGAGCTGATGGAGGGCCGCCCCGTGCATTGCGACCTCGACGAGCGCGGCGATGGGATCGACGGATTCGCCGGCACGGCCGGCCCCGCGACGGGGGATCTGCGGCCCCCGATCACAGTCCGGGCCGGCACTCTGGCCCGGCGCGGCCCCTTCGACCGCGCCGGATTCCTGATCGGCGAAGGCCCGGTGCCGAACGCGGCCTCGCGGGGCTCCCCGCCCCGCCGCCCCCGTGCGGAGCTGAAGCGACCATGATCGACCTGTTCGACCACCAGGGCCGGGCCGCCGCCTTCTGCGACGGCCGGACCATCTACTTCTGGGATGGCCGCGCGGCCGCGTATCTCGTCGGCGAGGAGGTCTTCTCGTTCTCCGGCCGGTTCATCGGCTGGCTCACGGATGGCTGGGTCGTCGACCCGGCGGGACATTGCCTCCTGTTCGAGTTCAACGCCGTTCGGGGACCGGGAAAGCCGGCGCGCGACGGCACGTCCCCGAAGGCCGCGCCGCGCGCCCCGCCGCCGAGGCACTCGCGCCAAGCCGCCCCGCCCCGTCCGGCCGGGTTGGCGGAATGGTCGGATTCGACCTTCGCCGACAGGGTGTGAGGGCGGCGCCCGGCTGGGCTCGGCGCTCTCGGGCCGATGCCACGCGATGCGCCGCGGCACCCGCAGGTCGCCGGTCACGCGCGGCGACCCGCCCGATCCGCAGGATTTCGCACCCTGCACGCGCGCGCCGGCGTGGAAACCACCCGGAGCCCGGGCCTCGACGGGCAAATCATCGTTAGCAGTCCGATGCCAGGAGTGCTAAGCCACCCGGAGCAGGGCGGCGGCCGGCGATCGGGCGACCCGGTCACCGATGGCGCGCAGCGCCCTGGTGCTTGCTGTTGAGCAGAGTTTTGGAGGCCTTCATGACATTTCGTCCGCTGCACGACCGTGTCGTCGTCCGCCGTATCGAGGGCGAGGAGAAGACCAAGGGCGGCATCATCATCCCGGACACCGCCAAGGAGAAGCCGCAGGAGGGCGAGGTCGTCGCCGTCGGCCCCGGCGCCCGCGACGAGGCCGGCCGCGTGAACGCGCTCGACGTCAAGGCCGGCGACCGCGTCCTGTTCGGCAAGTGGTCCGGCACCGAGGTCAAGATCGACGGTCAGGACCTCCTGATCATGAAGGAATCCGACCTTCTCGGCGTCGTCGCCTAGACCGTCTCGGACGTCTCCCCGAATTTCCAGCAGGCCCTTCGAGGCCGCCCATCCCGGGCAGCCTCGGGCTGCAATTCCAGAAAGTGGACCCATCCCATGGCTGCCAAGGACGTACGTTTCTCGTCGGACGCGCGCGAGAGAATGCTGCACGGTGTCGAGCTTCTCGCCAACGCCGTGAAGGTGACGCTCGGCCCGAAGGGCCGCAACGTCGTGATCGAGAAGAGCTTCGGCGCCCCCCGCATCACCAAGGACGGCGTCACCGTCGCCAAGGAGATCGAGCTCGCCGACAAGTTCGAGAACATGGGCGCCCAGATGGTGCGCGAAGTGGCCTCGAAGTCGAGTGACCTGGCCGGCGACGGCACCACCACCGCCACGGTGCTGGCCGCCGCGATCGTGCGCGAGGGCGCCAAGTATGTCGCCGCCGGCATGAACCCGATGGACCTCAAGCGCGGCATCGACCAGGCCGTCGCCGCCGCCGTGAAGGACATCACCCAGCGGGCCCGGAAGGTCGCCTCCTCGGAGGAGATCGCCCAGGTCGGCACCATCTCGGCCAACGGCGACACCGAGATCGGCGAGATGATCGCCCACGCCATGCAGAAGGTCGGCAACGAGGGCGTGATCACGGCCGAGGAGGCCAAGACCGCCGTGACCGAGCTCGACGTCGTCGAGGGCATGCAGTTCGACCGCGGCTACCTCTCGCCGTACTTCATCACCAACGCCGAGAAGATGATCGCCGATCTCGACGATCCCTACATCCTCATCCACGAGAAGAAGCTCTCCTCGCTGCAGGCGCTGCTGCCCATCCTCGAGGCCGTGGTCCAGACCGGCAAGCCGCTCCTGATCATCGCCGAGGACATCGAGGGCGAGGCGCTGGCCACCCTCGTGGTGAACAAGCTGCGCGGCGGCCTCAAGGTCGCGGCCGTCAAGGCCCCGGGCTTCGGCGATCGCCGCAAGGCGATGCTCGAGGACATCGCGGTCCTGACCAAGGGGCAGACCATCTCGGAAGACCTCGGCATCAAGCTCGAGAACGTGACCATCGAGATGCTCGGCCGCGCCAAGCGCGTCCGCATCGAGAAGGAGAACACCACGATCATCGACGGTTCGGGCGAGAAGTCCGACATCGAGGCCCGGGTCGGCCAGATCAAGGCGCAGATCGAGGAGACCACCTCGGACTACGACCGCGAGAAGCTGCAGGAGCGTCTGGCCAAGCTCGCGGGCGGCGTCGCCATCATCCGCGTCGGCGGCTCCACCGAGATCGAGGTCAAGGAGAAGAAGGACCGGGTCGAGGACGCCCTGCACGCCACCCGCGCGGCGGTGGAGGAGGGCATCGTCCCCGGCGGCGGCACCGCGCTCCTGCGCGCCCGGTCCGCGGTCGCCGCGCTCAAGAGCGACAACCCGGACGTGCAGGCCGGCATCAAGATCGTGCTGCGGGCGCTCGAGGCCCCGATCCGTCAGATCGCGCACAATTCCGGCGTCGAGGGCTCGATCGTGGTCGGCAAGATCACCGACAACACGGGCTCCGAGACCTACGGCTTCAACGCCCAGACCGAGGAGTACGTGGACATGCTCCAGGCCGGCATCGTCGACCCCGCCAAGGTCGTCCGGGCGGCGCTGCAGGGCGCGGCCTCGGTCGCCGGCCTCCTCGTCACCACGGAAGCCATGATCGCCGACGCTCCGAAGAAGGACAACGGCGCCCCCGCGATGCCGGGCGGCGGCGGCATGGGCGGCATGGACTTCTAGGGCGTCCGGCCAGCCCCTCGACCCACGGGACGGACCGCCGCGCGGCGGCCCGTCCCCGCTGGCGGAATGGCCGGCGAGACCGTTCCCCGAGGGGACCGGGCTCAGACCGCGAAGCGCAGGGCGAACCGGTCCGCGCCGAGGCGCTTCTGGATCACCCGGGCGATGTGCTCCGCGTCGCGGCCGACCGCCCCGAACCGGCCGGAGCCCCAGGTGTGCAGCCAGGGCAGCCCGATGAAGGAGAGGCCCGGCTGAACCGTGACGCCGCGGCTGTGCTTCGGCCGGCCGGCCCCGTTGAACACGGACGCGTCGAGCCAGGAGAAATCCGGCCTGAAGCCGATGCACCAGACGATGGCGGCGATGCCGGAGCCCGCGAGGGCGAGGCTGGTGACGGGCGCCTCCGGCTCCCAGACGGGGGCGTAATGCGCCTGCGCCGGGGCCTCGATCCCCCGGCTGGCGATGTGCTTGTCGATGGCCGCGTTGATGCCGTTATAGGTCCGGTCGGCCTGGTCGAGCGAGGACCGGAGATTGTCGCGGAACCGCAGGCAGCCGTCCTCGAACCCGTCCAGCACGCCGTAGAGCCGCATGCCCTCCGTCGCGAAGCGGCGCAGGTCGATGTCGCGGCCGCCGTCGCGGCCGGTGACGTAGTGGTTGGTGTTGTCCCGGACGCCGTCGCGCAGCGGATGGTCGTCGACGGACATCTCGTAATAGCCCATGTCGGCGAGCCAGGTGACGACGTCGCGGCCGCGGTAGAACCGGGCGCAGCGGGGCGCGTCGCCGACCGCGAGGTGCACCCTGCGCCCGGCGAGGTGCAGGTCCTCGGCGATCTGCGCGCCGGATTGGCCCGAGCCGACGACGAGCACGTCGCCCTCGGGCAACTGCCCCGGGTTGCGGTACTGGTTCGAGTGGATCTGCATGACGGAGGACGGCAGCCGCTCGGCCATGCGGGGGATGATGGGCGTGTGGTAGCCGCCCGAGGCCACGACGATCTCGTCGGCGGTGTAGTCCCCGTCCGAGGTCCGGACCGAGAAGCCGCCCGCCGCCAGGGGCTCCGCCCGCCGGACCGTGACGCCCTCGCGGATCGGCGGATTCACCTTGGCGGCGAAGGCCGCCAGATAGGCGACGATCTCCTCCTTCCGCATGAAGCCGTCGGGGTCGGGGCCGTCGTAGGGGTGGCCCGGCAGGTCGCATTGCCAGTTGGGGGTGACGAGGCAGAACGTGTCCCAGCGCTGCGTCGCCCAGGTGTGGGCGGCGGTCCGCGCCTCGAAGACGAGGTGCTCGATGCCGGCCTGCGTGAGGTGGTAGCTGACCGAGAGGCCGGCCTGTCCGCCGCCCACGATGGCGACCGGGACGTGGCGAGGAGTGGGTGTCATGGCTCTGCCTCCAGGAGGTCGGGCGGGGATCGGGGGCTTCAGGTGTCGAAGGTCTCGACCGTGACGCGCCCCGCCGGATCCTGCCCCCGGGCGACGGCCTCGATCCGGGCGAGCTGGTCCAGGGCTGCCGAGCAGGCGAAGCCGTACTTCGCCCGGACCCGCTCGCTGGCGATTGTGAGGGCGATCCGGGTCTTCTCGACGAACTCGGCGACCGGGTAGCTCGCGCCGGGGGCGAGGTAGTCCGTGACCACGAGCGAGGGCGAGTAGCAGGCCTCGCGCCGGCCATCCGGCCAGCGGACGTGAAAGCGCATCTCAGGCATCGTTCGTCTCCCGACGGCCGCAGCCGGTCAGCGGCCCGGCGCGGAGGTCCCAGACCACCGCCTCGCCGCCGGAGGCGTCCCGCACCCGGACGACCCGGCTCGCGTCGAGGCGACCGATGGCGGCGGCCGCGAGGCCGCGCTCGGCGAAGCGCGCGCGCACGGCCGGCGTGCGGTCCGGCCGCACGCCGAGGACGTAGCCGAAGCTCGGGAAGGCGGTGAGCCAGCGGTCGAGCGGGACCGCGTCGGGCCGCGGGATCGCCGCGAGGTCGATCGACCCGCCGACGCCCGAGCATTCGAGCAGCATCAGGGCCGTGCCGACGACGCCCGCCATGCTGATGTCCTTGGCGGCGCAGGCCAGCCCGTCCTCGGCGAGGCCCGGCAGCAGCGCGAGGTCGCCCCGCAGGCGCGCGCCCGGGCTGCCGGTCGAGGCGTCCCAGTACGGGTGCGGATCGCGGAAGCGCCCGCGCAGGTCGATGACGGCGATCAGGTCGTCGCCGGGCGCCGCGTCGAAGCTCGTCAGGAGGCGCGGCCCCGCCCGGCCGAGCACGGCGACCGCGAGGTTGCCGGAGGCGGCCCGGGTGTTGGTGTGGCCGCCCACCACCGGCACGCCGTAGAGCGCCGCGGCATCGGACAGGCCGGCCAGGATCGGGTCGGCCGCGTCGGCGCCCCGGCTCCAGAGGGCGTCGACGACCGCGAGCGGACGCCCGCCCATGGCGGCGACGTCGCTGAGGTTGACCATGATGCCGCAATAGCCGGCGAAGTAGGGATCCTCCGCCACGAACCCGTCGAGGAAGCCCTCGATCGCCAGGAGCAGGTGCCCGTCGCCGTCGGGAATCGCGGCGCAATCGTCGCCGACCGGCACCGCCGCGTCGCCCCGCCCCAGCCCGAGGCGCGCCACGACGGCGTCGATGTCGCGCTTGTGCGCGACGCCCCGGGCGTCGCGGATGCGCCGCGCCAGGGTCGGGAGGTCGAGGGCCGGGAGGTCGAGGGTCGGGAGGTCGAGGGTCATCGTCATCACGCGGCCTTGCGCAGGGTGATGAGGCCGCGCTCGGGATCGTGCATCGGCGGATAGGCCGAAAGATCCGCCCGCATCAGGCGGTGCGGCCGCCCATGCAGGCCGGTCTCGCCCAGGCTCTCCCAGTGCAGGGCCTCGAACAGGGCGGCGTTGCTGCTCTGCACGTGGGCGAGGAAGCGGGTGCAGCCCCGGGCATGGGCCGAGGAGACCGCGACCCGGATCAGCCCCGCCCCGAGGGCCGCCGTGCCGCGGAAGCGCCGGGCGACGGCGAGGCGCGAGCCCCACCACTCGCCGGGCCGCTCCGCGGCCTCGTGGATGCGCACGGTGCCCACCACGGCATCGAGGTCGCCGCCGAGGGTCGAGAGCGCGCAGATCGGGATGGCGTGCGCGTCGACCGCATCCCGGTCGTCCTCCCGGAAGATCCCCTGCTCCGTGCAGAAGACCTGCCGGCGCAGGGCCGCGCAGGCGCGCTGCTCCCAGGGGCTCGTGGCGAACTTCACCCGGAAATGGCTCGGCCAGAAGGGGGGGACGGGCTCCAGCATCATGCCGCCGCTCCCGTGCGCTCGTAGGCCGAGAGGGCCGAGCAGGCGCCGCAGCGGCCGCAGCCCGCCTTGATCTCGCCGGAGCGCAGGCCGGCCCCGGCCAGCAGCGCGGCGAGCGGCTGCAGGATCGCGTGCATGAGGTCGGGCGAGGGGCCCGGATGGCTCTCCAGCGGTGTGCCGGAGATCGGCACGAAGGGCACCACGAACGGGTAGACGCCGAGGCCGACCAGGCGCTCGGCCGTCGCCAGGATGGCCTCCGGCGTGTCGCCGAGCCCCGCCAGGATGTAGGTCGAGACCTGGCCCCGCCCGAAGACCGGGACCGCGGCCGCGAAGGCGTCGTAGTAGCGCTCCAGCGGCACGCTCGCCTTGCCGGGCATGATCCGGGCCCGCACCTCCGGCGTCACCGCCTCGAGATGCAGCCCGAGGGCGTCGACGCCGGAGGCCTTGAGGCGGGCGAACCAGCGGTCGTCGTCGGGCGGCTCGCACTGGGCCTGGATCGGCAGGTCGACCGCGGCCTTCACCGCGAAGGCGCTCTCGCAGAGGATCGCCGCGCCCCGGTCGGTGGCGTTCGGGGTGCCCGTCGTCATCACCATGTGCCTGACGCCGTCGAGGAGCACCGCCGCGCGGGCGACCTCGGCGAGCTGCTCGGGGCTCTTGCGCGCCACGGTGCGGCCGGCGGCCAGCGACTGGCCGATCGAGCAGAACCGGCAGGTCTTGGTGCGGCTCGCGTAGCGGATGCAGGTCTGCAGCACGGTGGTGGCGAGGACGTCGCGCCCGTGCAGCACGGCGATCTGGGAATAGGGCACCCCGTCGAAGGTCGAGAGGGCGTAGAAGCGCGGCTTGCCCGGGAAGGTCGCCCGCCCGATCACCACGCCGTCATGCTCGATCTCGGAGACGCCGTCCGGGTCGGGGCGGCGCACCAGGAAGGGCGAGTCGAACGCGGCCGCGGTGTGGACCGGCACCATCACGGTCCGGCCCGCGATCGTCATCGCCTTGTGGTCGGAGGGGCCGGCGCCGCCCCGGCGGCTGGCGACCCCCGGGCGGGCGTCGGCGAGCCTAACCCCGAAGGATTGCAACGCGTTGATCAGGCGCTCGGTCGGCATCCCGACGAGGCCCGGGGCGACCGGCGGACGGGGGGGCGGGCTCGTCGGTCGCGGGCGGCTCATCATGGTCGAGGCTCCGGGGATCGGTCTGCGAACGCTGCGGCCGGTGCACGAATGAGGCCGGCCGGTCGTCGTGGAGGAGGCTGAGGAGCTCGGGCCGCGCGTAGTGCCCGACCGAGTCCATCATCCGCTTGCGCTTCGTCACCAGCGCGAGGTCCATGTCGGCGATCAGGATGCCCTCCCCGGCCCCGAGCGGCTCGGCGAGGTGCCGGCCCTCCGGCGACACGATCGCGGTGCCGTTGCCGCCGCGGCAGGCACCGCGCAGGCGCTCGTCCGGGCAGACCCGCGCGACCTGCTCCTCGGTGAGCCAGCCCGTGGCGTTGACCACGAAGCAGGCCGCCTCGAGGGCGTGGTGGCGGATCGTCACCTCCATCTGGTCGGCGAAGACCTGGCCGACGAGCGATCCCGGGAACTGCGCCGCGTGGATCTCCTCGTGGCGCGCCATCAGGGCGTAGCGGGCGAGCGGGTTGTAGTGCTCCCAGCAGGCGAGCGCCCCGACGCGGCCGATCGCGGTCTCCACCACCGTGAGCCCGGCGCCGTCGCCCTGCCCCCAGACCATGCGCTCGTGATAGGTCGGGGTGATCTTGCGGCGCTTCAGCTTCAGCGCGCCGTCGGCGTCGAAGATCAGCTGCGCATTGTAGAGCGAGCCGTGGTCGCGCTCGTTGACGCCGAGCACGATGACGGCGCCGTGGCGGCGCGCGGCGGCGGAGACGGCCTGCGTCACCGGCCCCGGCACCGTCACGGCCCGCTCGTAGAGGCGCAGGTGCTCAGGCCCCTGCAGGGCGGGGGGCAGGACGAAGGAGAAGTAGGGGTAGTAGGGCACGAAGGTCTCGGGGAAGACCAGGAAGCGCGCGCCCTTGCCCGCCGCCTCGTCGATCGCGTTCAGCACGCGCTCCAGGGTGCCCTCCGGCCGGTCGAGGTCCGGGGCGATCTGGACGGCGGCGGCGCGCACGATCCGGTTCTCTGACACGATCCGGTTCTCAGACATGGATGATCCTCCGGCTGTGACGGCGGCCGCGCCGGGCGCGGCCGCCGGATGCGCGGTCCCGGTTGCGCCCCGGGGCCGGTCAGACGGTCCAGGTGTCGATGATCACCGCGTTGTCGCGCTTGTGCAGCAGGATGCAGTCGAGGACGTCGAGGGGGTTGATCATGCGGATGCCCTCGATGAAGGCGGCCTCGCCATGGCCGTAGAGGGCCTGGGTCGAGAACCGGCAGGCATAGACCTTGCCGCCTTCGGCCATGAACTTCTCGAGCTGGTTGTTGAAGTTGAGATGCCCCGGGAAGGCCTCGTCGCCGAGCCTCGGGAAGCCGCGCTGCACCCCGAGGGTGATGCCGGGGCCGTAGAGCAGGATGGAGGTCTCGAAGCCCTTGCGCTGCAGGCGGGTGGCCTGGAGCAGGTTCACGAGGCCGATCGAGCCCTCGAACGCGACGGTGTGGAAGGTCACCAGCGCCTTCTGGCCCGGCTCGGCCTTCACGTCCTCGAAGACCTTCTCCTCGTAATCGACCAGGACGTCGCCCTTCTTGTGGGGTTCGCGATTGACGGCAGGCATGGCTCTCGCTCCTTGGGGGGACTGGATCGCGGCAGCCGGCGCTGCGCGCAGTCGCCTCCCCTCCACGGCAAGCGGCGTGCCAGAACCGGGCGATCAATCAGTCGATCAATGCGGCGCCCGGAGATGAGTACAATGATCCGATCAATATCGGCGTTGCTGATCCCCGTGTCGTCGGGACGTCGCCCAGTTGCCGGGCATCCCCTGCCCAGTATACGACCAGGGGCTGCACATTCCGGTGCTTCCGATTGATCGGATTGTATGGAGAGTTCATCGGGCCGCTGCCGGGTCCGCACGCGGTACGGCGATTGCTAGCCATACAATCGACGATTGATCGCATGGCGGTGGCAGGGCGTGGAACGGATGACTTCGCCGGAGCGGGATGGCCGACCGGGGGCCCAGGGTGGCGTGGCCGGGCGCTGGACGCCGGACCTGAAGCGGTGGGGCAAGCCGCACTACCTCGCCATCGTGGAGGCCTTGGCGGAGGACATCCGGACGGGGCGCCTCACGGCCGGCACGCGCCTGCCGACCCAGCGCGCCCTCGCGGGGGCCCTCGACCTGAACTTCACCACGGTCTCCCGCGGCTACGTCGAGGCCCACAGGCGCGGCCTGATCGAGGGGCGCGTCGGCCAGGGGACCTTCGTGGTCGACCCCGCCCGCGCGCCGCGGCCGGCGGCGGTCGCCGGCGCCCCCCGGACCGGGCCGGTCGACTTCACCATGAACCTGCCCCCCGAGCCCGACGCGCCGGCCCTGCGGGCGCGGATGCAGGCCTCCTTCGCGGAGCTGTCCGGCAACCTGACCAACCTGCTGCGCTACCAGGGCTTCGGCGGCACGGACGAGGACAAGGAGGCGGCGTTGCGCTGGCTCGGGGGCCGCGGGATCGTCGCCACGCGGGAGCGCCTCCTGATCTGCCCGGGGGCGCACAGCGCCCTGTTCAGCGTGCTCGGCCAGGTCGCACGGCCGGGCGACGCCATCTGCGCCGAGCGGATCACCTATCCGGGCATCCGCGCCTTGACGGCCCATCTCGGGCTGCGCCTCGTCGACCTGCCCATGGACCGGCACGGGGTCGATCCCGACGCCTTCGCGGCCGCCTGCACCCGGGTCGCCCCGAAGGCGATCTACCTGAACCCGCTCCTGCAGAACCCCACCACCGCGACCCTGCCCCGGGGCCGGCGCGAGGCCATCATCGCGGTGGCGCGGCGCTACGCCGTCAGCATCATCGAGGACGACGCCTACGCGCGCATCTGCCCGACGCCGCCGCCGAGCTTCGCGGAGCTCGCGCCGGAGATCACCCACTACGTGGCGGGCCTCGCCAAGTGCCTCGGCGCCGGGCTCCGCCTCGCCTTCCTGGTCGCCCCGAGCGCCCGGACGGCCCTGCCCCTCGGCGCCGCCCTGCGGGCCGCCACCGTCATGGCCTCGCCGATCTCGACGGCGCTGGCGACGCGCTGGATCACGGACGGCACCGCGGAGGCCATCCTGCAATTCGTCCGCGAGGAATCGGCCGCGCGCCAGCGCATCGCGGCCGCGCTGCTTCCGCCCGAGACCTACACCGCCGACCCGCACGGCTTCCACGTCTGGATCACCCTGCCGGAGGGCTGGACGCGCTCGGCCTTCGCCAGCCAGGGCCGGTCGGCCGGGCTCGGCGTCGTCGGCAGCGATCCCTTCTGCGTGGCGGGGACGCCGCCGGAGGCGGTGCGCCTCTGCCTCGGCGGTCCCTCGACCCGGCAGCAGATCGCGCACGGGCTGGACATGCTGGCCCACGCCCTCGAGGGCTCGCCGGCCCTCGCCTCGACCTATATCTGACGGCCCCGCCGGAGGGTCGGGGATCGGGCGGCCGCCGCGCGGGCGCCTCGCTCGGCCCTCGGCTCGTCCTGTTGAATGGCCGTAACGTTCGTTATAGAGAACACGCGACCGGGCTGCCCGCGGCGGGCGGGTTCGTGGCGGCGGAGTGTTCGAGATGGCGGATCGGAAGGCGGCCCAGACGATTGCGGCGGCGCACGGCGTGGCACAGGACGCGGCGTTCGGAGCCGTCATTCCGCCCATCCACCTGTCGACGACCTTCCAGTTCCCGGGCTTCGAGAGGGCCGGACCTTACGATTATTCCCGGCTCGGCAACCCGACCCGCGACCAGGTCGCGGACACGATCGCGAAGCTCGAGGGCGGCGCCCGCGCCGTCATGCTGGCGAGCGGCATGGCGGCCCTCGACCTCGCCCTGTCGAGCCTGCTTCCGGGCGACCTCCTGCTCGCCCCCCACGATTGCTACGGCGGCACGCACCGCCTGCTCAGCCTGCGCAGCGCGCGGGGCCATTACCGCGTCGCCTTCGTCGACCAGACCGACCGGGAGGCGCTTTCCGCCGCCTTCGCCGGGAAGCCGAAGCTGGTCCTCACCGAGACGCCCAGCAACCCGCTGATGCGGGTCGTGGACATCCGCGACATGGCGGAGCGCGCCCGGGCCGTGGGGGCGCGGCTCGTCGTCGACAACACCTTCCTGTCGCCGGCGCTGCAGCAGCCGATCGCCCTCGGGGCCGATCTCGTCGTGCACTCGACGACGAAGTATCTCAACGGCCATTCCGACGTGATCGGCGGCGCCGTGGTGGCGGCCGAGGCCGCCCTGGGCGAGGAGCTCGCGGCCTGGGCCAACACGATCGGCGTCACCGGATCGCCCTTCGACGCCTACCTGACCCTGCGCGGCATCCGCACGCTCTTCGTCCGGATCGAGCGCCAGGAACGGAATGCCGCGGCGGTCGCCGCCTGCCTCGCCGCCCATCCCCGCGTGGGGCGCGTGTACTATCCGGGGCTGGCGACGCATCCGGGACACGAGACCGCCAAGGCCCAGCAGAGCGGTTTCGGCGCGATGCTGAGCTTCGAGCTCACCGGGGGCCGCGAGGCGGTGCGCGCCCTCGTCGAGGCGCTGCAGGTCTTCACGCTGGCCGAGTCGCTCGGCGGGGTCGAGAGCCTGATCGCGCACCCGGCGACGATGACCCACGCCGCCATGGACCCGGCGGCCCGCGCGACGGCCGGGATCACGGACGGGCTCCTGCGCCTGTCCATCGGGCTGGAGGCCGAGGACGACCTCCTGCGCGACCTCGGGCGGGGCCTCGACGCGGTCGCGCGCCGATGATCGCGGTCGCGCGCCGATGATCGCGGTACCGCGCCGATGATCGCGGAGCCGGGTCTGCCTGCGGCGCATCGCTGACCGCCATCGCGCGTTAGCCCTGACGAAGAAGAGGAGCCCGCATGTCCGAGCCGTCCTACGCCGCGCAGTCGCCCATCGGCGTGGCCATGAGAAGCCGGTGCCCGCGCTGCGGGCGCGGCCACCTGTTCAGCGGCTTCCTCAAGCTCGCGCCGCGCTGCGACGTCTGCGGCCTCGACTTCGCGTTCGCCGACCCGGCGGACGGCCCGGCCTTCTTCGTGATGATGACGGCCGCCGTGCCGGCCACCGCCTTCGGGATCTGGCTCGAGCTGACCTACGAGCCGTCCCTGTGGGTGCACGCGGTCACGACCCTGCCGATCGTGCTGATCGCCTGCACGCTGCCCCTGCGGTTCTTCAAGGGCTGGCTCGTCGCGGAGCAGTACGTCCGCAAGGCCGAGGAAGGGAAGATCGCCCGGCCGCAGGCATCGGCGCGCGACCGGACCTAGGCGGGCGCGGCGCCTCCGGGCGCGGCACCGTCCGGCGTTTTCGTGCTAGGCTCCTCGGCGTGTTGCTCAGGAGGCAGGCCGATGCTTCGCGTCACCACGATCGCCCTCGCCCTGACGGGCCTGACGGCCGCCGGCCCCGCGCACCGCCAGCCCACCCCCGCCACCCTGCCGCCGCAGCCCGGATCCGCGGATCCGGCGGCCGCGGGCGCGCGGACGGGCGGGGACGCGCAGGATCGGACCCGGAAGGCCACGGACGCGCGCACCAAGGCTTGGGACGCGAAGATGAAGAAGACGATGGGCGGCGTCTGCGGGGGCTGCTGAGCCCCGGCCGGCGCCCTCCCCCGCCCCGGCACCCGCCCGCGCCGCCCTGCGGCATCCGGAGCCGGCTCCTCGCGATCGAACATCCGGGTCCGGCCGCCGGCGCCGGCTGCCATGGACGGGCGCTGATCTGTCTTGCCTCAGAACAAGGGCCCTCGTAGGAGAGATGGCCGATAGTATCCGCGCTTTAGAATTGAGTAATTCAAAAGTGCGGTCTTTCCAAAGTCTGCACTCTGTCGAAGATGGAATCCGAGGCTGAAGTTGCATGCGCGGACCCACATGCTATCCCAGGTGACCCACATGCTATCCCAGGTGATCAAAGTGCCGAGCCGGGCGTCGTGATCAGCGCGACAGCTCTGACGAAGGGCCAGCGCGCGGCGATCCGTCTCCACGCGGGGGAGCGCGACCGGCTTCGGGTCACCGCCAACGACAAGCCGGTCCTCACGAAATGACGCACGATCCCGTCCCTGCCCGCTGGACCCGCCGGGCGCTCCTGGCCGGCGCCCTCGGCCTCGCGGCCCTCCCCGGCTCCCCGCGGGCGGCCGCCCAGGCCTCGCGCATCGCCGCGCTCGGGGGCGCCGTCACCGAGATCCTCTACCGGCTCGGGGCCGCCGACCGGATCGTGGCGGTCGATACGACGAGCGTCTACCCGGCCGAGGTCCTGCGCGAGAAGCCGAATGTCGGGTATCTGCGGGCCCTGTCGGCCGAGGGGCTGCTCTCGGCCGGGCCGGACCTGGTGATCGCCGCCGAGGGCGCGGGGCCGTCGGACGTGCTGAGCCTGGTGCGCGAGGCCGGCGTGCCGGTCTCCATCGTGAAGGAGCCGCCGACCCCCGAGGGCGTCCTCGACAAGATCCTGGCGGTCGGGCGCCTCGCCGGCCTCAAGGGGCAGGCCGAGGCGCTCGCCCGGGAGGTCGGGGCGCAGTTCGCCGGGCTGAGCCGGCAGCGCGCCCGCATCACCCGCCCGGCCAGGGCCCTGGTGGTGCTGTCCCTGGCGAACGGGCGCGTCATGGTGGGCGGCCGCGGCAGCACGGCGGACGGCATCCTGGCGCTGGCGGGGATCGACAACGCCGCGGCCGGCATCGAGGGGTTCAAGCCGATCACCGACGAGGCGATCCTCGCCGCCGCCCCGGACGCCGTGGTGCTGATGCGCAACGGCGCCGAGGCCCCGACCCCGGAGACGACCTTTACGCCCGGCACCGCCCTCGGCCAGACGCCGGCCGCCGCGAAGCGCGCCCTCGTGACGATGGACGGCCTCTACCTCCTGGGCTTCGGCCCGCGCACCCCCGACGCCGCGAGGGACCTGATGCGGGCGGTCTATCCCGACCTCATCCGTGGGTGAGGCGCCGGGGCGGGTCCGGCCGGCGGCCGCGCGGCGCCGGGGCGCCCTGGTCCTGGCCGGCCTCGCGGCCCTGGTCATCGCCGTCGCCCTCCTCTCCGTCGGGGTCGGGGCCATCCGCATCGCCCCGTCCCGGATCCTCGACTTGCTGGTGCGGGGCGGGAGCGACCCCGCCCTCGCGCGCGACGCCCTCGTCATCCTCAACATCCGCCTGCCGCGGACCCTGCTCGGTTTCCTGGTCGGGGCCGGGCTCGCGGTCTCGGGGGCGCTGATGCAGGGGCTCTTCCGCAACCCCCTGGCAGATCCGGCGCTGGTCGGCGTCTCCGCCGGGGCCGGGCTCGCGGCGGCCGTCGTCATCGTGCTGGGAGACCGGCTCCTCCAGGCGCTCGGCCTGCCCGGCCCGCTCCCCTACGCGGTGCTGCCCGCGGCGGCCTTCCTCGGCGGGCTCGCGGCGACGCTCGGCCTCTCCCTCGTGGCGACCCGCGCGGGCCGGACCTCGGTCGCCACGATGCTGCTCGCCGGCATCGCCCTCGGGGCGTTGACGGGCGCCATGACGGGGCTCCTCGTCTACGCCAGCGACGACCGGCAATTGCGCGACCTCACCTTCTGGTCGCTGGGGAGCCTCGGCGGCGCGAGCTGGGCCAAGGTGGCAGCCACCGCCCCGGCGATCCTCCCGGTCCTCGTCGCCGTCCCGTTCCTCGGCCGCGGCCTCAACGCCCTGGTGCTCGGGGAGGCGGAGGCCTTCCACCTCGGCATCCCGGTGGAGCGCCTCAAGCGCACGGCCATCCTGCTCGTCGCCGTCGCCGTCGGGGCGAGCGTCGCGGCGGCGGGCGTCATCGGCTTCATCGGCCTCGTGGTGCCGCACGCCCTGCGCCTGCTCATCGGCCCGGAGCATCGCCGGCTCCTGCCGGCGAGCGCCCTCCTGGGCGGCGCGCTCCTGGTCCTGGCGGATGTCGCGGCCCGCCTCGTCGTGGCGCCGGCCGAGCTCCCGATCGGGATCGTCACCGCCCTCGTCGGCGCCCCGGTCTTCCTCTGGCTGCTGCTCGCCGGGACCCGGGGCATCGATGTCTGAGAGGGCGCCGCTCCTCGCGGGGTCGGACCTCGCCTTCGCGGCCGGCGGCCGCAACCTCGTCGAGGGGGTCTCGCTGACGGTGGAGCCCGGCACCCTGCAGGTCGTCATCGGGCCGAACGGCGCGGGCAAGTCCACGCTCATGCGCCTCCTCTGCGGGGAACTGCGCCCGAGCCGGGGCGTCGTCGCCTACGGGGGCGTCCCGGTCGCGGCGATCCCGCCCTGGCGGCTCGCGGCCCTGCGGGCGGTGCTTCCCCAGAGCGCCCGGCTCGCCTTCCCGTTCGCCGTCGCGGAGGTGGCCCGGATCGGCCTCGACGGCATCGGCCGCGGCCTCGGCCGCCGGGACCGGGAGGCGATCCTGGCGGACGCCCTGCGCAGGGCCGACATCCTGCATCTCGCCGAGCGGGCCTATCAGAGCCTGTCGGGCGGGGAGCAGGCGAGGGTCCAGTTCGCGCGGGTGCTGTGCCAGCTCGCCGCCGGCCGCACCCTCGCCGCCGGGCAGGTCCTGTTCCTCGACGAGCCCACCGCGAGCCTCGACCTGCGCCATCAGAGCGCGATCCTCGAGGCCGTGGACGCCTTGCGGCGGGCGGGCGTCGGCGTGGTGGCGATCCTGCACGACCTCAACCTGGCGGCGGCCTATGCCGAGACCCTGCTGGTGCTCGCCGACGGGCGCCTCGTGGCGCGGGGCGCCCCGGGGGCGATCCTGCGCGACGACCTGATCGCGCGGGTGTTCGGGGTGCGCTGGCCCGTGGGCCGGGTCCCGGCGGCCGGCCAGCCGTTCATCCTGCCGCGCCGCATGTTGCCGGAGGGCAATGCCGCGCAGGATCGCGCGGACGGGCCGGATCCATTTCAGCCGCCGCCAGGGACGCCTTAGAGCCGCGCCAATCTGCCGGCGGGTCCGGGGCGTTGACCCGGCCGCGCCGGCGGCCGCATCGGGCTGGTCAGCCAGCCCCTCGCCAGCCAGACGACCCCCCGAGCGCTGTCTTCCTTGTGATTAGGCGTGGAATAAGGACCCCGTTTTCGGGGTGATCGGCGTCCAAACGGGCCCCCCAGGACA
>NZ_VZZJ01000035.1 GCF_008806345.1 Methylobacterium planeticum
CGGCGCTCTCCTTCGCCGACCAACCTCTCACCCGGCTATCCGTTTCAGCCCGCTCGGACAGCGCTCTAGGAACGGCGGTCCTGGATTATGCGGTTCGGGTTGCTGGTCTTGGCCGTCGTCAGTCCTGAGGCTTCTGAGCGCGCTACAGGCCCTCGTATTTCCGGTAGAGCACTTCGAGGAGTTCGGGGGCGCCGCCCTGCTCGCGCCAAATCTTACGGACCATCCGCCTCATCGCTTGGCGCTGTGTGTCGTAGGACTTGCGGCGCTCTCCTACCAAGTTACTCCATCACCGTCTGTGCGCACACGATGCGCATGGCTCCGCCACTTTGGACTTGGGATTACGCCTGGGGTGGGCGCTGGACGGTAATGAGGTTCATTGTTGAACCTGCGGCGATAGAAGATCCCGAGCTTCCAGCGTTCCATATCTCGTGCGCACTTCGTCCTGGAGGGAACGGGCTTGCCCGCTATGAGGAGATCAATCGCCTCATCTGTCCGGCGCGGCCAATTTTGCGCGCGGCGGTGCTTGTGGTCGATCCGATGCGTCATGACAGCATCCTCTCGCCAGAGGAGCCCCGCCGCCTGGGGGTGGGAAAAGCGGCGGGGCCGTCGCTGTTCGGCGACTGAGCCGTGTCGCAGCGGCTCACCGGCAGGGTCGGCCGACGCGGTTAACGAGACTTGAAGATCCGGGAGGCCAGCCGCTTTAGTGCGGTTCACGGCAATCCAAGAAGCGCGGACATCATCAAGCCCGTCCCCTGGATTGCCGCCCGTTCGGGTTGAGGGGAAGCCGTCCCGGGACCGGGATCTGAGCACGAATGGAGATGATCCGGAAGCCGGGACGGATAGGAAAACGTCCCATCTTTCACCGCCTCAGTGGATGAATACAGCGCTCGCGCTTGCGGCAGAAATCAAAGCGTATTGCGCATCATGTAAATCAATTACACATCCATTGCTCAGATCTTTTCGACCATCTTTCACGCGTCCGCTGGAACATCCGCCTCCCGACCAGATTGGACTGATTATCTGCAATCCCAGGGGACCTCCCGTCATGGGTCAAGATGAACCGCCGCAACGTGCGTTAAACTCCGCGCTCCAAGCGGCACTGAACGCTTCCGGCTTCGTCGGCACATGGGAGACCGACCTCAGCAAGGCCACGGTCTACCCTTCAGGTTCGTTCGCAAGCCTCATCGGCGTTGACGCGCAGCACGCCACCAGCGGTGTTCCTCTCGCTGACTTTCTGCAAGGCGTCCATCCTGACGACCGTGAGCGGATCGCGGCCCTCACCCACGAAGCCCATGAAACCGCAGGACGCTTCGAGGCCGAATTCCGCACGCTCGACCTGAATGGCCTGACACACTGGATCGCTGCGCGCGGTCAGGTCGAAACCGATGCACACGGCAAAGGCTTGCGCTGCCTCGGCATTGCTGTCGATGTGACCGACACGCGCCAAGGCGATACGGCGGACGCAGAGAGGGCCCTTCGGACGACGAACCAGATCGTCGAGGCCATCGTCTCTGTGCGGCATTCGATCGGCACCCTCGGCGTGCCCGTCCTGCAGACGCTGGTCGACCTGCTATTGTTCGAACTCGGAATGGAGCTCAGTCGACGCGCCGGCCGGCCGGCGGGGGCAGAGCTCCAGTCTCGATCACAGCACCTTCACTGACGCGGCCGCGCAGCCGATTGGATGAAATCGAGGAGGTACTGACGTGTCCTATGATCCTCGATCTTGAGGTATGCCTGCAAGAGCACCGAGGCCTCGAACAAGCTCGGCACTTCACCAGCCCGTGCCCGCGCCTCATCGCCGCTTCGGCCAAGCAGGGCAGTGGTGATGCCAAGCGCATCTGCGATCTGGTTTAGTGCCTGCTCTGCGGCTGCCGGTAGCGGCACCATCCGAGGATCATTCCCGTCGCTCATGAAGCCATCAGCTTCTGCTGTCCCCCTCGTACTTCCAGCACCATGGTAAGCCATCTGGTCCTCTTTTGTGGCGCTCTGTAGCCACGCCTGTTGAGGCCAGGATCGCTTGCACCGAACGTTCCCAACCAAGCTGCATACAATGCACGTTATGCGATTGTTGGTTGCGTTCATTTTCAGGTTGTAACGAGAAGTTGAACGATGGGCGATCATCCCTTAGCGGTCGACGCTCTGGAAAGGTGATTTCGCGTGCGAAGTCGAACACACGATTGGTCGATCAAACCCTTTGGAGACCAGACAATCGTCGCGTCGGCCGGGGGAGTCGCTGGCACATGGGTTTGGACGGCCGAGAGCAACGTGCACGTCCTCGATCGTGATGCGGCAGAGATCCTGACCGGTGACCCAGATCTAGCTGACACCGAATTGCCGCTGGAGACGGTGATCCAGCGTCTCCATCCAGATGACCGGGCGACGTTCCTGGCCGCCGTGGAACGGGCTGAGCGCGAGAGTGGCGTGGTGGTTGTGGAGTACCGCGTACAGACGCCAGAAGGCACGCGCTGGTTACTGGATCACGGGCGAACTTACCCCGCAACGGCAGGCATGCCCGCTCACGGGCATGGTGTCCTAATCGATGTAACGCACCAGAAATTGCAGGCTGTAGAACCAGTCCATCAACCGGCTCAAGCGAGGGCTCCCTTGGATCGAGCGGCAGAGCACGCCATTGCGACCCGCGAGGCAATCGATGCGGACGGCAGCGCCTCGCTCCGTCTGCTAATCGACATGGTGCTTCTGGAAATCGGGCGTGTGATTGCGCGGCGCGTCGCGAAAGACCGAGCGACAGGCCTCAATTGAGCGAGCTGCCCCGCCGCCCGATCTGATCCCGGGCCGGCGGGGAGGGTCGTTCATCTCACGTGCGAGCCGGTCCGCAACTCGGCTCGTAGGCAGGGTGCCGGAGGCGCGCTACCTGAGCCTCAAGCTCCTGCGGCGTCCATCTGTCCAGAATGGGAATGTCGCGGCCTAACCCGCTTCGAAGAAGACGTATGGCCCGCCTATGCCCCCGTGGCCCCCGCATGAGAAATCGCCGGCGCTTCTGTCACGATGAAGTTCAAGCAGAACAGGATGAGACCGACGCTATCGGTCACCTCCAAGCGCCATTCTTCGCCCACGGCCAGCCGAGTAGCCTCATCCTCCAACAGCGCCCCAGCATAGCGGATCGCCTCTCGACGCGCGAACGTCGTATTCGGCAATTCCGTCCCGTCGTCATCAAGCAAGCTACGACCATCATGGACGTTGAAATGATAGCGAGGCACGCACTGCTCCGGGCCATAGGAAGCGAGAACGCAAGGCTCTCAGTCACCGGCTTGCCAAGGAGTAGGGCTGATGATGAGCTCTCATGACATACGGCCCAAAGATCGCGCCAACATATGACGTGTTTCGCGATGATCGTGGGCACGACAGCGAGCGCGCGGCGAATGCGCGATGATGAGCCTAACAGTGCTCTTCTGCATTGTCCGATTTTCGAATGAGAGGTCGATGCGCCACTGCGTGAGGCAAAAACGCATCATCTTCCCGGCGACACCGTAGGGCAGCCTCAAGCCATTCTGGGAGGTTGGCGGCCACACTGCGGCTCAGGCCGAACCGACACTACAGCTTCGGTTGGGGCAGATTTGGCCGCCAAGCTCATCATGCCCGCATAATGTTTGAGCATTTCTCGCAATTTGGCTTGAAGGATCAGCTCGGCGACGCGAGTTACGTCTGTGATGCGCAGGCGTTCATCGATCCAACTTGGTGATCTTGACCAGCACGGTGGCCCAAGCGCCCTCGTCCTCCTCAATCGCGTTCATCATCCGTTGCTGAAGCGACGTGAGTTGCTGACTATCCTCCTCGTGGCCTCCGGTGCATCGTTTGCCACGATTATTCCGCTGAAACTCGACTCGGTTGAGAAATTGTCGCTCGTCGATGTGCAGGTCGAACCGGCGCCGTTGGATCTGAGTGCTGAAGCACCTGATGTGGTTCCGCTTGCGTCTCCTCTCACAGTCGAGGCCGATAGAACACAACCGGAGGAGGCTCGTACGCTGGGTCCGGCAGCGGCACAGCAATCCAGATCTTTAGAGCTTGGCCTAAACGCGCATGGCAATGAGGCTGTGAAGGAACTCAACCCACTCGGATCAGTGCGGGTGGAAGGGGTTCGTACAACACTCGATGTTCAGCAGAGAGGCCCATCAGCGGAACGCTCACCACCAGTGCAGGCCGACCTTATCGAAGCGCCGTCCGTTGTCCCTTCTCAATTGACCAGCCCGGTTCGCATCACTCCGTCAGGACGACAGGTACGACCAGTTGAGCCTAGTCTGACATCTACGATCTCGCCAGACGAGAAGGTACAGCCTCTTGTCCCGCATCTCAGAAGGCCACGCCTGACGCTGCAATCACGCCGAGGTCGTGCTCCGAGCGCGCAATCCGCCTCATCGGAGATCGGTGCTACCGGCACGATTCTAGCATTGCGCGCAACGTCCAAGCTTCATCGCGGCTCCAGTCAAGTTTCCGCTCCACAGACGCTGAACAAACCCTCTGCGCCATGGGAATTGCCTTCGTCCCTCGCGCCGACTGATTGACAGCCACCCGCATACAACGACCAATATGTCTTCATCTCAGGCCGGAGCAACTTCATGATACGCAGGGCGATCCTCAGCGGCGTGCTCACTGCCTTCGCCTCAAGCATCTACTTCTTACTTGATCCACCCATCACGCTTGCGGCCGGGGAGGCGAACTCGTCCGCAGCCACATGGCAGATGCCATGGCAAATTTCGCCCATCTCGCCGGTGTCCGAGGCCAGCGGTGAGAAGACGGTTCTCTCGTTTGTCTGGGGCACGGGCTTTGTGAAGGGCACGCCGGAAGCATTGGCTTCGATCGGCCGCCCGCTTGCAGGCTCACCGATCCCCAGCCGGACGTTGGACACGTGCCGGACAACCGTTTGGAGCGAGGCGAGCAAGGTCGGTGCGAAGGACATTGAAGCTGTGCCGGTGGCTGCCGACAAGCAGGACCGAAAGGGACATTATTTCGCTCCGGTCCTGATGCGGGTCACGTATGTTCGACCGCTGGCTTTAGAAGTTCGCCAGTCGATGTTGATCTGCGTCGTTGACCGCTCCGGCAGCATCGTGGATGCCTACACGCCTGAGTAACAGAGCCTTGCTTCTCGCCGACTGGGCCCAGGTTAGCTTCGCCTGAGCCAAGCGCGGTATATTGAGTCCAATCACGCATACGTCCGCCGAACAGATCCCCACGTGCCCTTCTGCGGAACAGCGTGACCCAACGCCGCCGCTGATGCTCAGGGCGGTCGTGCAGCGTGTGACAGCATTGGCAGAAAGCCACGAGGTTCGCGTCCGCGTTGTTCGAGGTCTCTTGATCGCGATGGGCGGTGGCCGGCACCACCTTGGTCAGGCGCCTGGCCGTCAGATCCGCAATCATCGCGGGCTCACGAAGGGGCGGCCCGGCGGCATCGCGCCAGGTGCCGACCGGAGCGTCCCACCACCGATCATCATTGAGACAGTCGATCGACTGCCCATGCGGGCGTCCACAGCCCTCACAACAGCCCCCTGCCCTCCGGAACCGGATCACGGCTGAGAGCTGCGGCCAGTCGATGGGATCGAAGAAGCGGTGTTCGCGCCGGATGGGCTTGCCACAAGTGGCCACGCTTCCGGGCTGTTCGGCAAGCGCTCACCGGAGGGCGGGATCACGGGCGGCTCGCGTTCCGATAGGGTCATCGACGTCGGTTCCCTCACGGCTTTGGGTCACAGGCCCCAAGCGTGCAGAACCACTTCGGCGCGTGCGTCGACCGATCCCTTAGGTCAAGCCCTATTGGAACGACGTCCAAACAGGCAGGTGCCCCAGCCCACGAAACGGCCGTCCTGATGCAAATTGCCCGGGCAAACCCAATCCATGATGGCGCAGGCCCTGCCCGTCCGTGCGACAACGGACCATCGTTGGCCGAGATCCTGGCCGTCAGCGGCTGCGAGACCTGTGTGCTCCCGCCTGTCTTGCATTCTGCGGAGAGCCCAATGCCACGCTATTTCATTGATACTGACGATGAAGCGTTCGCGGTCCACGACGATGAGGGCCAGATCTTCCGCGATCTGAGTGCGGCGCGCGATATCGCGCACCGCGTTTTGCCCGAGATGGTGAGGCAGAAAAGGCCGAACGACGACGGCCACACCTTCACGGCCAGCGTGCGAGACGAGAGCGGCACAGTGGTGTACGTCGCTACTCTGGCGTTCGCGGGTGAGTGGAAAGTGCCTCGGCCAACGCGCTGAGTCACAGTTTTGCCTCTCTTGAAGCAAAGCACGCCAAAAATAATTTTCCGATAGAGACTTAGTTTACCTATGAGAGTGGTCGGTAGCCATTTGTGTTCTATGTTGCGCTCATCGCCCGCCGGTTGAGACAGGCGCGGGTGGCTGGAAGAGGCGCGCGCTTCCGCCTGCGAGGCAAGGCGCGGCATCGATGGCCTCCGATCATTCGCTGAACATGCTCGTCCGTAGATTGGACAGCATCGCCACCCTCTCAGACGCGGAGCGTCAGGCTATCGAGAGCCTGCCGGCCAGAACCCGCGTTCTGAAGCCTGGGCAGGATATCGTGCGCGACGGTGACCAGCCCTCGCAGTGCTGCCTGCTGCTCAGCGGCTGGGCCTGCCGCTACAAGGTGGTAGGCGAAGGCAAGCGCCAGATCCTGTCGTTTCACATTCCCGGCGACATTCCCGACCTGCAGAGCCTGCATCTGCACACCATGGACCACAGCCTCGGGACGCTGACCGAGGCCACGGTCGCCTTTATCCCGCACGAGAGCCTACGCGAGTTGACAGTACGCTCCCCTGGCGTCGGCGCCGTGCTCTGGCGTGAGACCCTGGTCGATGCGGCGACCTTCCGCGAGTGGATGACCGGCATGGGCCGGCGCTCGGCGTACGAGCGGATCGCGCACCTGTTCTGCGAGCTTTACCTCAAGCTTGAGGCGGTGGAGTTGGCCGGTGAGCATCGCTGTCCCTGGCCCCTGACACAGGTCGATCTTGGCGACGCTACGGGCTTGTCGAACGTGCACGTGAACCGAACGCTGCAAGAGATGCGTGGCCAGGGCCTGATCACGCTGCGCGGGTGCACGTTGGTGATCCAAGCCTGGGACGAGCTTATCCGTGCCTCGGAGTTTGATCCGACATACCTGCATCTGGAGAAGCGGGCCACCTGAACCGCTCCAACGGCTGGCGCCTTGCGACCGGTTGCTCCGTCTTGAATGCGCCAGGGATCAGGACGCCGCTTTGGGGGGTTGAGCCTCGAACGCCGCTCACGGCGTACGCTTCTGTTTCAGGTGGAGTTGTTGGTGCCGCGCTATTTTTTCGACATCAGATCTGCCGGCTCGCCGCAGGACCGGGACGACGAGGGTACGGAGTGCGCCGACCTCGCTGCGGTTCGCAAAGCGGCAATGAGGGTCCTGCCGGACATCGCCAGGGACGACATTCCGAAGGATGGCGACCGGCAGACATTCACCGTGGTCGCACGGGACGAGGACGGGCAGGCAGTCTACACGGCGACGCTCACGTTCGCGGGATTGCAGCTTCTCCGGTAGCCCAGTTGCGACGCATCATGATTCCACCTCCGCGAGCCGGGCGGTTCGATAACACCCATCCAGCGCACAGTGGCGCCCTCCTACGGAAACCCGCTCCCCGAGTGGCCCTTGAACGCGTTCACCCGGCGGAGGTAGCGGACGACCGTCCGGGTATATCGGTGCCCGCTCTGATCCATGATCCGAACGCGATCGGCGCCACGCTCGGCTGTCGTCGTGGTGTAGCCAGATCGAACGCCATGTGATCTACCCAAATTCACTCGGCTTCAGTGCCGAGCATAGTTGGATCCACGATCCACGAGCCGGCAAATTTGATCCAGATGCCGGCCAGTTGCCCTACTGCCTTTCAGGTTTTGGAGATCCGCGTGACGTTTCCTGCGACCACGGCGTTCTATACCGGACTGTTCGCCATGCTCTATGTCGGGCTGTCTGCCTGGGTTGTAGCCACGCGCGTCAATTCTGACGTCCTGCATGGAGATGGGGGAAACGAGACCCTAGAGAAGCGCATCCGTGCTCAAGGCAATTTCGGCGAGTACGTGCCATTCGCTGTGCTGCTGATCGCGCTCCTCGAAGCTGGTGGCTCCGGGCATACCTTGGTGCAGTCTTTGTTGATCGTCCTTCTGGTCGCCAGAATTCTGCATCCCTTTGGCATGCTCGCACCGAAGAACTCGGCCCAACAATATGCCTGTCGCGGTGGTGGTATCCTCGCGACGTTCATCGTCATCGCGGTCGCGGGAATCGCGCTACTTCTTCGCTAGGCCTAAACTTTTAGAAATGCCTGCGCTTAGTTTGCGGTCACGCTGGAGGCCGGAGATGTCGAGGCATTCCTCACCGCCTCATCTCGCTGCCAGACTTACAACGCGCGCTGGACCATCACCAATGTTTTGGTGCGCGATGCTTATGGCAGCCATTCTGGAAAAAGTGAGAGCCGCGCGCGAAACAGGACTTTCCCGGCCTCATCGGACACATGCGTCAGGCAATCTCGCCGATCCCCAGCAGGCCTTGCATCCTTGGCGACGTTGAACAGGGTGCTGAGAGCTTCGTCCCGTGCTGCGTTTATGTCAGGAAATTCCTGCCCGTCATCATCGAAGCTGCGGCGGCAGCCGTCATGAAAATCAAAATAGTAAAGCGGCATCAGGCCCTCCGCTTTATGCAAGAGCGAGCAAATCGACTCGCTATCCGCCAATGCAGAGAATTTCGGTCGATTGGCAGAGCGAGCGCCACCTTCGATAAATGTGCAATAACATGGATTATGTCTTCGGCAGTTAGGCGTTATCGCGGTACGTACTCATTAGTACGCGATCATGGTGACGTCCCCACTCTGTGAAGGTTGCTTTCGCGACAAGAATTGGGTGGGCAACGCCTACAGGAAACCCGATCCGAAGTGATCCTTGAAAGCGTTGGTCCTGCGGATGTAGCTGACGACCATCCGGGTGTCCCGGTGTCCGGACTGGCGCTGCAGAGGTGAGAGCGGGCGCGACATACGCACTGCGGAGCGGCGGCCTGAGCGCAACGACGCGCGTGCTGCACTGGAGCGTCGCACTCGGCATCCTCCTCATGCTGGCCTGCGGCTTCTGGATTCAGTGGCTGCCCGATGGCCCGGGCAGGGGCGTGGCGATCCGCGCACATAAATCCACGGGGCTGCTCGTCCTCGCGCTCGTCCCTGCCCGTGTTCTGTGGCGTTGGCGCGAGGGGCTGCCGGGTCCAGCCGGACGGCATGCTCCCTGGGAGCGACGCGCCGCCCGCATGATGCACGGCGCGCTGATCGCCGCGACCCTCTTGATGCCGCTCTCGGGGATCGCGCGCTCCCTGGCCTATCCGCGCGCACTCGCCCTGTTCGGGCTGCCCCTGATCCCGCAATGCTTCGAGACGCGGCAGCAGACGCTCTACGCCGCCTCGGCCGCGCTGCATGTCCGAGGCGATCGCCGACAACCCCACCCTGACGCTCCTGATGGCCGAGAGCGCGACCGAGGTGCTCGGCATCGCGGCCCGCAACACGGCCGGCAACGAGTTCCGCGCGCGCGCCGGTTCCGCCGACGGAGGCGCGGATCGGGCAGGCCGAGGGAAGACTGTGATGCCAAGTCTCGAACGACCCCGGGGCCTGACCCGCCGCGCCGGCCTCACGCTCGGGCTCGCGGCCGCCACCGCGTCAGCCTGCGGCCCGACCGGCGCGGACGCGGCCCCGCGCCGCTACGCCCTTGACCCCGTCCGCATCGCGCTGGGCGTCCGGACCATCTACGGCACGCAGGAGGCGATCACAGCGGAGAATGGCGGCGCCATTGCCAACGTCACCCTGCTGGACACCAGCGAGGGCTGCGTGCTCATCGACGCTGGCCCCTCGCACCGCTACGGCATAGCCCTCGACGCGCTGGCGTGGGAACTCACCGGCAAGCCGGTCGCCCGCGTCTACCTCACGCATTTCCACGCCGACCACAGCCTCGGCGCGACCGCCTTCTCGGACGCGGTGCTCTGGGCCGGACCCGGCCTGCGCGCCGAGCTCGCGCGCTTCGGCAACGATCTCCGCATCGGAATGCCGCGCATCGAAGCGAAACTCCCGATCACCGGGCGGCTGCCCCTCCGCACAGGCCGGTGCGGAGGCGCGATTTGTGAGAGGCGCTATCGCCCGCGGGATCTTGCGGCGCCCTGCCGCAGTTGGTGCAACCTCATCGCGATCCAGTCCGCTTCGCGGCGGAGAAGCGTCTTGAGCTCGTGCCGGCGCTTCGCGTCGAGACGCCCCTCGATGGCTCCGATCGACAGCGCGCCGATCGGTCGCCCATCCTCGCCGCGAATGGCCATGCCGATCGCCCACGAGCCGGACAGCATCAGGCCGGGATTGAACGCATATCCGTTCCGGCGTGTTTCGCTGACAAGTCGCGGCAGGGCCGGCCCGGCGTAGTTCGGATACTTCTCGGACAGGATATCCGCGTTGGCGGCGATGATCTGATCGACCTCCCTGTCCGGAAGGGCCGAAAGGAGCGCGAGACTTCCGGCGCCGACGCCGAGGGGATGGCGATCACCCGCCTCGAGCGACTGCACCTTGATCGGATAGGGACCGTCCTCGCGGTGAAGGCAGATCGAATAGACGTCGTGTGCGACGGAGAGAAAGGCGGAATCGCCCGATTCCTGGCTGAGACGCGTCAGGGCCCGCATCGAAACCGGATGCAGGCCGAAGCGAGCGCTCGCGAGCGTGCCGAGCACGTAGATCTCGGGGCCGAGATGGTAGCGGCGCGTCTGCGGATCCTGGTCCAGCAATCCGGCCCGCACGAGCGCGGTCAGCATGCGGTGCACGGTCGGTTTGGTCAGGTCCGTCTGGACGATCAGATCCGCCAGGCGCGCGCCCGAGGGACCCGCACGGCCCACGAGAATCAGGAGCGTCGCCGCTCGGTCGAGGCTCTGAGCGCCACGGGCGCCCGTGGTGGTCTGAACTGCCTTGCGGGCCGAGATCGATTTTGGATGTTCCATATGATGGATCTCTGGCCGACTCGGCCGCAGCCCTTCTCGAAGGGAAAATCAGGCCGCTACGAAGGCCGCTTGACACGGTGCTGCTGCGCTTGCCTGATGGGCTTACTAAAATAATAAGGTCCACAAGATGGACCTTCAGGGTTGAGGAAGCAAGAGCTCTCCAGGGGCTCCGTCCGGGAGGTTCATCCATGCACCCATCACGCCGCCGCCTGCTGACCCTCGGCTCCTCGGCCGCTGTCGGCAGCCTCGTCGGGGCCCCACGGGTCGTCCGCGCTCAGGCCGCCGAGTTCACCTACAAGTACGCCAACAACCTCCCCGACACGCACCCCATGAACCTGCGGGCCCGTGAGATGGCGGCTTCCCTCAAGGCGGAGACCAAGGGCCGCTTCGATCTGCAGATCTTCCCCTCGAGCCAGCTCGGCTCGGACACCGACACCCTGAGCCAGATCCGGGCCGGTGCCGTCGAGTTCTTCACGCTGTCGCCGCTGATCCTGGCGACCCTGGTTCCCGCCGCCTCGATCAGCGGGATGGGCTTCGCCTTCCCGGACTACGAGACGGTCTGGAAGGCGATGGACGGGGCGCTCGGCGCGCATGTCCGGCAGCAGATCTCGAAGGTCGGGCTCGTCGCCATGGAGAAGATCTGGGACAACGGCTTCCGTCAGACGACCTCGTCGTCCCGTCAGATCCGGACGCCCGACGATCTGCGTGGCTTCAAGATCCGGGTCCCGCCCTCGCCGCTCTGGACGTCCATGTACAAGGCCTTCGAGGCCGCTCCGACGTCGATCAACTTCAATGAGGTCTATTCGGCCCTGCAGACGAAAATCGTCGATGGCCAGGAGAACCCTCTGGCGCTGATCGCCACCGCGAAGCTCTACGAGGTGCAGAAGCACTGCTCCCTGACGAACCACATGTGGGACGGGTTCTGGTTCCTGGCGAACCGGCGCGCCTGGGAGCGGCTGCCGCCGGATCTGCAGGCCGTGGTCGCCAGGCACATCAACGCGGCCGGCATGAAGGAGCGCGAGGACGTCGCCGAGCTCAACGGCAAGCTCCAGCAGGATCTGACCGCGAAGGGCCTGACCTTCAACACACCGGATCCTACCCTGTTCAGCGATAAGCTTCGCAAATCCGGATTCTATACGGAATGGAAGGGGCGCTACGGGCAGGAGCCCTGGGAGATGCTCGAGAAATTCACCGGAAAACTGGCGTGACGACGATGGCCCATCCCGAGGCCCTTCCCCTGGACGGCAGCCTTCGTTTCCCACGCTGTCGACCGGCCGCATCACCGCCGTCCAAGACGACGCACGTCGGGACCCTGTGCGTCGAGGGCCGCAGCCGAACGTGTTCCCACGCAAGCCTGACGGGAGACCTGATATGACGCGTGCCTGCATCGTGGGCTGGGCCCACACGCCCTTCGGCAAGCTCGAAGACCCGGATGTCGAGAGCCTCATGGCCCGCGTGTCCGGCGCGGCGCTCGCCCATGCGGGCGTGGCGCCCGAGCAGGTCGACGGGATCTATGTCGGCGTCATGAACAACGGCTTCTCGAAGCAGGGCTTCGAGGCCGCCCAGGTCGCCCTTCGTCAACCGGCCCTCGCCCACGTGCCCGCGACGCGCGTCGAGAATGCCTGCGCCACCGGCTCGGCGGCGCTCTACACGGCCCTCGATTTCGTGGAGAGCGGGCGCGGGCGCGTCGCCCTCGTGGTCGGCGCCGAGAAGATGACCGCCAAGCCCGTCGTCGAGACCAGCGACATCCTGCTCAGCGCCTCCTACCGCCGGGAGGAGGGCGACATCGACGGCGGCTTCGCGGGCGTGTTCGGGCGCATCGCCGCCAACTACTTCCAGCGCTACGGCGACCGCAGCGAGGAGCTCGCCCGCATCGCCGCCAAGAATCATCGCAACGGCGTCGCCAACCCCTACGCCCAGATGCGGCGGGATTTCGGGTTCGCGTTCTGCAACAGCGTCTCGGACAAGAACCCCTACGTGGCGAGCCCCCTGCGCCGCACCGACTGCTCGCTGATCTCGGACGGGGCGGCTGCCCTGGTCGTGGCGGATGCGGAGACGGCAGAGACGCTGGAGCGCGCCATCGGGTTCCGCACGCGTCAGCACGTCAACGACCACCTGCCCCTGTCGCGGCGCGACCCCACGGCCTTCCAGGGCGCACGCCTCGCCTGGGAGAAGGCGCGGGCCGCGGCCGGCATCACGCTCGACGACCTCGACCTCGTCGAGACCCACGATTGCTTCACCGTCGCGGAGCTGATCGAGTACGAGGCCATGGGCCTCGCCGCGCCTGGGGAGGGCTACCGGGTGGTGCGCGAGGGCCTGGCCGAGATGGGCGGCAGGCTGCCGATCAACCCCTCGGGCGGGCTCAAGGCCAAGGGGCATCCCATCGGGGCGACCGGCGTGTCCCAGCACGTCATGGCCTGCCTGCAGCTGATGAACGAGGCCGATGCCATGCAGGTCAAGGGCGCGGCGCTGGCGGGTGTCTTCAACATGGGCGGGGCCGCCGTCAGCAACTACGTCTCGATCCTGGAGCGCCGCAGATGACCACGGCCTGCGAGGCTCCCAGGGGCGGTGTCGCACCGGTCTCGAAGCGCGTGATGAACCTCGCGCACTTCATGCGCCGGGCGGCCCGCCGCCAGCGCGATGAGACCGGTCTGGTGTGGGGCGAGAGGACCTGGACATGGTCCGAGCTGGACCGCCGCATCGACGCCATGGCGGCCGCGCTCGCCGCGCGGGGCGTGACGAAGGGCGACCGGGTGCTGGTGCAGGCCAAGAACTGCAATCAGCTGTTCGAGTCGATGTTCGTCTGCTTCCGCCTCGGAGCCGTCTGGGTGCCGACGAACTTCCGCCAGACGCCCGGCGAGGTCGCCTACCTTGGCCGCGCCAGCGGCGCCACGGTCATGATCTGCCACGGCGATTTTCCCGACCATGCGGCGGCCGTCCGGGCGGCGCTGCCGAACCTCCGCGCGGTCGTCTCGATCGGCGCCTCAGATCTCGGTGCCGATTACGATGCGCTCGTGGCGGCCTACGACGGACGGGCCGTCGCTCCGGCTCCGGTCGACCACGACGACCCGTGCTGGTTCTTCTTCACCTCGGGCACGACGGGCCGGCCCAAGGCGGCGGTGCTGACCCACGGCCAGATGGCGTTCGTCGCCACCAACCACCTGTGCGATCTCATGCCCGGAACCACGGATCAGGACGCCTCCCTGGTGGTGGCGCCCCTCTCGCACGGTGCGGGCATCCATCAGCTGGCCCAGGTCGCGGCGGGGGCCAAGACGGTGCTGCTGACCAGCGACCGCCTCGACACCGATGAGGTTTGGGCGCTCGTCGCGCGCTGGCGCATCACCAATATGTTCACGGTGCCGACCATCGTGAAGATGCTGACCGAACATCCATCCGTCGACCTCCATGATCATTCATCGCTGCGGTATGTCATCTATGCCGGCGCACCGATGTACCGGGAGGATCAGAAGCACGCCCTGCAGAAACTCGGAAAGGTTCTGGTCCAGTACTTCGGCCTGGGCGAGGTTACCGGCAACATCACCGTGCTTCCGCCGGCCCTGCATGAGCCGGCCGACGGTCCCGGTGTGAAGGTCGGAACCTGCGGATTCGAGCGCACCGGCATGCAGGTGCAGATCCAGGATGAGCAGGGCCGTGAAGCCGCGCCCGGTCAGACCGGTGAGATCTGCGTTTGCGGGCCTGCCGTCTTCGCGGGCTACTACAATGACGCCGAGGCCAATCAGCGTTCGTTCCGGGAGGGTTGGTTCCTTACGGGTGATCTCGGGCACGTCGACGAAGAAGGCTTCTTGTTCATCACGGGCCGTGCCTCCGACATGTACATCTCGGGAGGCTCGAACGTCTATCCACGGGAAACCGAGGAGAAGGTGCTCCAGCATCCGGCGGTGGCGGAGATCGCCATCCTGGGCGTGCCGGATCAGACCTGGGGCGAAGTCGGCGTTGCCGTTTGCGTGCTGAAATCGGGCGCAGCCCTGAACGAACGGGACTTGTTGTCCTGGCTGGAAAGCAAAGTCTCCCGATACAAGCTGCCGAAGCGTGTGTTCATCTGGGACGAACTGCCGAAGTCCGGCTACGGAAAGGTCACGAAGAAGGCCATCCGGACGGAACTCGAGGCGCGCGGTTGTCTGCCCGTCGATTAGGGCAACCGATCATCCGCCCCGATTTCCCGGACATAGTTCCATCGCGACGTCCCGACGAGGCGTCGGCATGAAGGCCCAGGCTAGCATCGCGAGCGAGCAGGCCGATGCCTCAAACGGTCCGCGATGTCGGCGCGCGCGGTCCACGTCGGCTCCTCGGGGGCCGGCAACATCGTTAAGCTCGTCAACAATCTGCTCGTGGCCGCCCACCGCGTCACGACGGGCGAGGCCATGCGGCTCTCGGAAGCCGCGGGCCTGTCCGCACAGGAAGCGGTGTCGGTGGTCAACGCGGCCACCGGGCGCAGCGCGATCAGCGAAGTGATGCTCCCGCGCTGGGTCCTCCCGGGCACCTTCGACAGCGGCTTCTCCGCCGGACTGATGCGCAAGGACGTGCGCCTCGCCCTCGAACTCGCGGCCGAGAGCGGCCTCGACTTGCCGCTCCCGGCACGCGTGGGGTCGATCTGGGAGGAAACGCGAGAGCGCATCCCGGACGCCGCCGACTTCACCCGAATGGCCGACGACCGCGACGGAAGAAGAGCCCGATGTTCGACAACCACCACACGGAAGCGGCCCGGCGCGCCGGGGCGATCCTCGCCGACCTCCTGCCCGGCGACCGGATCGGCAGCGTCGTCTTCGCCGCCTTCGAGGAGGCGCGCACCGCCGCGTTCGTGGCGCGCGAGCTTGCCGCCGCCGGCCTCGCGGTCCGAACCGGCATCGGGAGGACCGGGGTCGTCGGCACGCTGGTCCGCGGCGGCGGTCCGTCGGTCGGGCTGCGGGCGGACATGGATGCGCTGCCGGTCGCGGAGACGACCGGCCTGCCGTACGCCTCCCGCACCCCCGGGGTCATGCACGCGTGCGGCCATCACGGCCACGTGGCGATGCTCCTGGGCGCCCCGCGCCACCTCGCTGCGCGAGGCGACCTGCGGGGTACGGTGCATTTCATCTTCCAACCCGCGGAGGCGTGCGAAGGCGGCGGTCGGGCCATGGTCGAGGACGGCCTGTTTCGCGACTTCCCGTATGCGAGCGTCTGGGGGCTGCATAGCTGGCCCGGGATGCCGCTCGGTGCGTTCGGCACGCGCGCCGGGGCCATCATGGCCTCGCTCGACACGTTTGAGATCCGCGTGCGCGGTGCCGGCACGCAAGCGGCCATGCCGGAGCGCGGGATCGACCCCTTCGTCCCCGCGTCCGAGACCGTCCTGGCGCTTCAGACGGTCGTGAACCGGCGCATTGCCGCCTTCGCGCCTGCGGTGGTGAGCGTGACCCAGGTCCACGGCGGCGACGCTTGGAACATGATCCCGGACGACGTCGTCATACACGGGACAGTGCGCTGCCTCGCGCGCGGCGTGGCGTCGACCCATGGCGCTGGGGCCGAGGTCGCGGTGAACCCCGGATATTCCGCGACCGTGAACGAGTGTGCCGCCGCGCCGGTAGCGCTCGCCGCGGCGCGCAGGGTGGAGGCCATCCGCTCGGTCGACCCCGAGGTCACTCCGTCGATGGCCTCCGAGGATTTCGCCTACATGCTGCAGGCCTGCCCCGGAGCGTACGCATGGCTCGGCGTTGACGGGAAGACACCGTCGCGTCCCCTGCACAACGCGGGCTTCGACTTCAACGACGATGCGCTCCCGATCGGTGCCGCCTACCGGGTCACGCTCGCGGACGAAGCCCTCGGAGCGGCACGGCGGGCCGCGTAGGGCGGCTCTCTGCGCCGGGCGCACCAATGCGGGCCGCCCAAAACGACCGACCAGGGCGTGGCCGTGGCCGCCGCCCTCAACCTGAATCGCCTCGCAGCCTGGTTCTCACCCCGACCGCTGCTCCGGTGCATTTCTCGCGCTTCGACGCTCTCGCCGCAGAGCCGTCGAATTCGCCAACAATGTCCCGATGTTTCCGCGACGCTGCCTTTTGTCCGACGGCCACCGGCAGCCGTTCCGCAAACGTCTACGACATGTCCCCGGACGCGTTCCCAACCCCCGCAGATTGAGAGGCCTACGGGAAAGTCCTGGAAGAGTTGATACGGGCACCCTATGGGAAGTCTGCGCGGACAGGAACGTTCGAGGCGGCGCCCCTCAGGGAGCGGGTGTCTCGTATCTTTGATCGGAAAGACGGTCCCAGAGCGCGTCAGCCGCATGGTTGCGGAACTCAAGGGATCGGAACAGCCTGATTTCAATCGGGACATCGAACAGGTCTGGGCCCGCGCGGACGAGGCGTCCGCGCGCTTGATCTTCGGCCGCGACGGTCTGCGGAAGCCAAGCGATGCCGTGGCCGTCCCGAGCCATCGTCATGAGCGTCGCGGCAAGATGCGATGTGAGCGCCGTCGCCGTGTGCATGTGCTCCCGATCCTGACAGGCTGCGAGGATGCGGCCGAGCCCCGAGGCTTGGCTGTAAGCAAGATATGGGACCGGCTTGCCTGCTGTTCCCGGCAGCACCCACATGGCCTGTCCATCCGCGCCGACCGCGCTGTAGGGGATGAGCACGTCGCCTCCCACCGGCAGGCTTGGGAAGCGGTCGGCCTCGAAGCGGGTTGGCGCACCCGGATGAAAGTGACAGAGCAGAAAATGCACCTCACCGGCCAGCATGACGGCTTCACAAGCCTCCATGCTGTCCGAGATCAGGTTGAGCGAGCCGAAGGCTTGAACCTGCATCAGGCGACGTATCCAGCCCGGAAAGAACGTGAACGACAAGGCGTGTGTCGCCGCGACTGACAGCGTCACCGTATCCTGATCACCGACTGCGCGCGTCGTACGACGTGCACGCTCCAGGTTCCGCACCAACTCATCCGCGGCGGGCTGAAAGTGGAGACCCGCCGGTGTCAGCGTGGCTCCTTGCGCCCCACGCGCGAAGAGAGGAGCCCCGATCCAGTCCTCAAGCGCCCGGATCCGACGGCTGAACGCCGGCTGCGTCACGTTCCGGGCGTCAGCCGCCCGCGAGAACGTCTTCAGCTCGGCCAGCGCCAGGAAGTCTTTGAGCCAGTCGTGGTCCATGCCGATGCCGTTTGCGCATAACGCGCTTCGAACATGGCATTGGCCTCTCCTGAGTGTCCAGAACTATGTTGCCAGCAAGCTCCCGTCCGAGGAGCCGCTGCCCTCCAGCGCAGGGCACCAATAAGCGGAGGAAATCAGCCATGACGGGTTGGCTAAGCCGGCTGTATGTTCAGGTTTTCATTGCAATTATACTGGGTGGTCTGATCGGATATTTCCTGCCTGACGTCGGCATCACCCTGCAGCCGTTGGCGGATGGCTTCATCAAGCTGATCAAGATGCTGCTCGCGCCAGTCATTTTTGGCACGATCGTCGTCGGCGTGGCGAAGATGGGCAACTTGAAGGAAGTCGGCCGCATCGGCGTGCGCGCCCTCATCTACTTCGAGGTTCTCTCCACCCTGGCGCTCGTCATCGGCTTGATCGTCGTCAACGTCATGCAGCCTGGCGCAGGCATGAACATCGACGCCGCGCAGATCGATGGGAGTGCCATCGCGGGCTATGCGAAGCGGGCGGAGGCGCAGCCCGGTTTCGTCGGCTTCCTGATGGACATCATTCCCTCGACGATGGTGGATGCCTTCGCCAAGGGCGCCATGCTGCAGATCATCCTGATCTCAGTCCTACTGGGCGTCGCCCTCGTCCAGGCTGGCGAGCGCGGCAAGCCGGTGGTCGCCGTCATCGACAGCCTGCTGGACGCGCTGTTTCGCATCGTTGCTATGGTAATGCGGCTCGCCCCGATTGGCGCCGGCGCCGGTATCGCCTTCACCATCAGCAAGTACGGCCTGAGCACAGTCTGGTCGCTCGCGTACCTGATGCTGGGCGTCTACATTACCTCGATCCTCTTCGTGGCAATCGTTCTTGGTGCGGTCTGCACCTGGACCGGCTTCTCGCTCACCAAGGTCCTCAGCTACTTCAAGGACGAGATCCTCATCACTTTCGGCACCTGCTCGACCGAGGCCGTCATGCCGCGCATGATGGCCAAGCTGGAGCGGCTCGGCTGTGAGAAATCCGTGGTCGGGCTGGTCCTGCCGACCGGCTACACCTTCAACGCGGACGGCACTTGCATCTACCTGACCATGGCGGCGATCTTCGTCGCCCAGGCCACCAACACGCCGCTCGGAATCGGCGACCAGCTCGTCGTGCTCGGCGTCCTGCTCCTAACGTCGAAGGGATCGGCAGGGGTGGCGGGTGCAGGGTTCGTCACGCTCGCCGCGACGCTGTCGAGCATCCACACAGTCCCGGTTGCCGGCCTGGTACTGCTGCTCGGCGTCGACCGCTTCATGAACGAGGCGCGGGCGGTCACCAACCTGATCGGCAACGCGGTCGCCACCATCGCTGTCGCGAGGTGGGAAGGCGCCTTCGACCGCACCAAGGCCGAGGACGTCTACCGCAACCGGGCGGCTGTCGCGGCTGAGGATGCCATCCCCGAGACCGAAGCCGGGCACCCGCTGCCCCGTCCGGTGGCAGTCGCGCCGTAGGTTCCGGCCCCGCCTCTCAACACCCTTCCTGCCTGGTCAACATCAAGGAGAGAACCCATGCGTATCGTCGACGTCTGCGAGATCACCAAGCCGATCTCATCCCCCATCCGCAATGCCTATATCGACTTCTCGAAGATGACCGCGAGCCTCGTGGCCGTCGTCACGGATGTCGAGCGTGACGGTCGCCGCGTCGTCGGCTACGGCTTCAATTCGAATGGCCGCTACGGCCAGGGTGGCCTCATCCGCGAGCGGTTCCGCAACCGCATCCTGGAGGCAGACCCGAAGAGCGTCCTCAACGAGGCCGGTGACAACCTCTGCCCGCACAAGCTCTGGGCAACGATGATGACGAACGAGAAGCCCGGCGGCCACGGCGAGCGCTCGGTGGCGGTCGGCACCCTCGACATGGCGATCTGGGATGCGACCGCCAAGATCGCCGGCAAGCCGCTGTTCCGGCATCTCGCCGAGCAGAAGGGCGTCGAGGCCAACCCGCGGGTCTTCGTCTACGCGGCCGGCGGCTATTACTACCCGGGCAAGGGCTACAGCGCCCTGCGCGCCGAGATGCGCGGCTACCTCGATCGCGGCTATAACGTGGTGAAGATGAAGATCGGTGGCGCGCCGATCGAGGAGGATCAGCGCCGCATCGAGGAGGTGCTGAAGGAAATCGGCTCTCAAGCACAACTAGCGGTGGATGTGAACGGTCGGTTCAACCTTGAGCAGGGCATCGCCTACGCCAAGATGCTGCGGGAGTACCCGCTGTTCTGGTACGAGGAGGTCGGCGATCCGCTCGACTACGCCCTGCAGGCGGCTCTGTCGGAGTTCTATCCCGGTCCGATGGCCACTGGTGAGAACCTGTTCTCGCATCAGGACGCACGTAACCTCCTGCGCTACGGCGGCATGCGGTCGGATCGTGACTACCTGCAGTTCGACTGCGCCCTGTCCTATGGCCTGGTGGAATACCTGCGCACCCTCGACGTCTTGCATCAGTTTGGCTGGTCGCCTTCCCGCTGCATCCCGCACGGCGGGCATCAGATGTCGCTCAACATCGCGGCCGGGCTTGGGCTTGGCGGTAACGAGAGTTACCCGGACCTGTTCCAGCCCTACGGCGGCTTCCCGGACGGGGTGAAGGTCCAGGATGGTCACATCGTCATGCCCGAGCTGCCGGGCATCGGCTTCGAGGGCAAATCGGACCTGATCAAGGTCATGCGCGAACTGGCTGAGTAGGTCCGTCGAGGCTGGACGGCGCAATCGGCGCTGTCGAGCCTCTTCCATGGTTGCATTGAGCAGCTACGACAAGGATCCCGACAACTTCCTCGCCAGCGTCAAGCTCGCAGCCCTGCGGGTCTGCCTGCGAGCTTAATGAGCCCACGCTCTAGATCGAATGAGTGCTTTCCATGAAGCCGGACGTTCTGCTGCTCAAGGCAATTTTGCCGGATACGATCCAGGCTTTGGAGGAATGTTTTACCGTGCATCGCCTGGATCAGGCGAAAGACAGGAACGCTCTTCTAGCCGCGGTCGGCCCCGTCATCCGTGCCGTTGTCGTTGGTGGGCAGGCGCCTGCAGGATCGGAGCTGTTCGCGCAGTTGCCGGCCCTTGAGATCATCGCCAACTTCGGTGTCGGGTACGATACGATCGATGTCGCATCCGCCCGGCGCCATGGCGCCATTGTCACCAACACGCCCGATGTGCTCACCGAGGAGGTCGCCGATCTCGCCCTCGGCTTGCTCCTCGCCGTCGTCCGGCGCATTCCCCAAGCCGATCGATACCTGCGGGCGGAAGCTTGGCCGAAGGCGGCGTTTCCACTTTCGGCCTCCTTGCGCGAACGCCGGATCGGCATCCTCGGCCTCGGGCGGATCGGACGTGCCGTCGCCAGGCGTCTGGAAGGTTTTGGGAGCGCTATCGCTTATCACGGCCGGAACCGCCAGAAGGACGTGGCCTATACCTACCATGCCACCGCGATCGAGCTCGCGCAGGCCTGCGACGTTCTTGTCGTCGTGGCCCCGGGCGGCGGCGCCGAGGCCCTCGTGAACGCGGAGGTGCTCGCAGCGCTCGGTCCCGACGGCATCCTGATCAACGTGGCCCGCGGAAGCCTCGTCGACGAGGCCGCTCTGATCGTGGCCTTGCAACAGGGAGTGATCCATTCTGCCGGCCTCGACGTGTTCGCCGATGAGCCACGGGTTCCCAGCGCGCTCATCGCCTTGGACAATGTCGTGCTGCTCCCGCATGTCGGCTCGGCCTCCCACCACACGCGACGAGCCATGGGAAGGCTGCTCGTGGACAATCTCGTCTCCTGGTTCGCCGGCCGAGGGCCGGTGACGCCCGTATCCGAGACGCCCTGGCTGCCGAGCGCCGGCTGACACCCCAACCGAGCCCTCCCGCCCGCATGGAGCAGATCAGATGACATCACGCCGCTATTGCGTTGCCGTTATCCCTGGCGACGGGATCGGCAGGGAGGTGGTGCCCGAGGGCGTCCGCGTGCTCGAAGCCACAGCCAAGCGGCACGGCTTTACGCTCCAGCTCGACTGGTTCGACTTAGCGTCCTGCGACTATTACGAGCGGCACGGCCGCATGATGCCCGATGACTGGAAGGCGCAGATCGGTGCTCACGACGCAATCTTCTTCGGCGCCGTCGGCATGCCGGAGCGCGTCCCCGACCACATCTCGCTGTGGGGCTCGCTCATCCTGTTCCGGCGCGAGTTCGACCATTACGCCACCCTGCGCCCCGTGCGTCTGATGCCCGGCGTACCGAGCCCGCTCGTCAACCGGAAGCCCGGGGACATCGACTTCTGGGTGGTGCGCGTGAACACGGAAGGCGAGTACTCGAACGCAGGCGGGCGCATGTTCGCCGGCACCGAGCGCGAGTTCGCCATGCAGGAAACGATCATGACCCGCCACGGGGTTGATCGGATCCTGACGTTCGCCTTCGAGCTCGCGCAGTCGCGGCCCAAGAAGCACTTGACCTCGGCGACGAAGTCGAACGGCATCTCGATCACGATGCCCTACTGGGACGAGCGCGTGCGGGCCATGGCCGAGCACTACCCGGATGTCCGATGGGACCAGTACCACATCGACATCCTGACCGCGCATTACCGAGGTCGCGATGCGGAAGGCCGGCGTCGAGCCGAACATCGTGATGGAGATCGGCAGCCGCGAGGCGGTCCGGGAGGCGGTGGCGAGCGGGGTCGGGATCGGAGTGGTCTCGAGCGCCGAGCACGTCCCCGACCCACGCATCACCTGCCTGCCGTTCGCCGATGCCGAGATCTACAACTACGCGCATATCGTCTGCCTGCAGGACCGGCGCAGTTCGAGGCTGATCAGCGCCTTCATCGACGCGGCCAGGGTGAAGAGGCTGGCCTGAGGTCGGCATCTCGGCGCGCAGAGACGAACGACACCGATCGGGTGAGGCGGATTCACCGGGCTTGAGACCGCAGCGACATTCGACGTCCCACGACAGGCACTCGCGACCTCGACAGGCATGCCGCCTGTCGCCGGGCCCCGAACCTGATCCCATGCCTCGTCCAAGGGAGGCGAACACGGCGCGGAACACGGCGCGGAGCTAGACAGCCGCGAGAGTCGTTTGCGATACACAGACTCACGTCGCACTCGCAAAGGTTCCGGTGCTTGTCACGCTACGTCAGATCGGCCAGCGTCGCTCGCCGTATTTTCATCGTCGGCGCTATACCGGTCATCGTCGCCCTTCTGATCGCTGTCGCGGCGTGGATGCTTTTGATCGAGGCCGAGCGGGCCCGCGACGGGGCCGTGATCTCGAGCGAGACGTTCCATACGTTCACGTCCCTCAACAAGGCGCGCGACGATTACATCGCTCAGACCTCCGTCACGCGGGATGCGGCCCGCCTCCGGTTCGAGGCCCTGACGACGACCGTGTCGAGCCAGCTGGCGCGCCTCGCCAGGACCGCCCGAACCGACGATCAGTCCATGCGCGTCGAGACCGTGACGCGCGACCTCGCCGCGCAGAGGGATCAGATGCGGGGGCTGGTGACGCTCGAGACCGCGCTGGAGGGTCTCGCCACCACCATGGCGCAGCGCGCCGACACCCTCGTCGCCCTGACGGATGCGGAGCGACAGCGGCAGCAGGCCCAGAACGCCAGAGTCGTGTCCGTGCTCACGCGCCGGGACATGGACCTCGATCGGAAGCAGGGCGTGGTGACGGCGCTGCGGGACCTCCGGGAGGCGATCTCGGCGGTCGAGCTGAACAGGACCCGCGTCGGGCGCCCGGTTTTCCAGATCGAGTTCGACGAGCTGGAGGCGGATCTTCGGCAGCTCAACCGCGCGGGCGCGCGGCTGCACGCGGTGCTGGCCACGGCCGGAAGCAGGACGGAAGCCGCGGAACTGTCGGCCCTCTCGCAATCCTACAAGGAGCGTAGCAAGAACGACGTCGGCCTGAACCGCGTCATCGCGGAGGGCTTCGAGCTGACGCGCGCGACGCAATCCGGCCACGAGATCATCGCCTGGTGCGACGATCTCATCCGGGCGAACGGCGAGCAACAGCGCTCCCTCCAGGTCGAGGTCGCGGCGTTGATCCGGAACTCCGTAGCTGCGAACGAGGCGGAGCTTACGGCGCAGAACATCGCGTTGGCGGCCCTGCGGCTCGCTCAGCAATCGAAATCCGCGCTCGACCGCCGCAATCCCGACGAGGCCGCGAATGCCGTGAGCGAGGGAACGGATCTCGCCAAGCGCGCCCGGGCGCTCGCCATGCCGTCCGGGATTCAAGGCGGGATGGCGGCCGCGATCGAGGGCTGGCGCGAGCAGCTCTCGGCCACCGTCGCGAAGGTCCGCGACCAGAGCGCGCTGGTCGCCGACATGGATCGGCGGGCCGAGATCATCAACCAGAACGCCCAGGCCCTCAGCCGCGCGTTCATCGACGACGCGGACCGATTCGGCACCTCCATCCGGCGCCTTCTCCTCGCGGGCGCCGCCGGGGCCCTCCTTCTCGGAACCGCTGCGGTGGTCAGCGTCGCGCGCTCGATCACGCGCCCCCTGCGAGTGCTTCAGGACGACATGCTGCGGGCGGCCGTCGATCCCGCGATCGGCCATGTCGGTCTGGCCGGGCGGCGGGACGAACTCGGCGAGATCGCGCGCGCGTCGAACACCTTCCTGGCCGAGCTGCGACGGCGCGAGGAAGGCTGGCGGGATGCGGCCACCCGGGCGGACGAAGCCCTCAACCGGTTGCGTCAGACCCAGGACGACCTCGTGCGCTCCGAGAAGCTGGCCTCGCTGGGCCAGCTCGTGGCCGGCGTCTCGCACGAGATCAGCACACCCCTCGGCATCGCGCTCACGACCTCGACCCAGGTCCAGGCCGATTCGGCGGCATTCGAGGCTTTGGTCCACGAGAACCAGCTCTCGCGCTCGCGCCTGCTGCAGTACACCGCGCGGATGCGGGAGGGCGCCCACCTCCTGACCGCGAACCTGATGCGCGCGACGGATCTCCTCTACAGCTTCAAGCAGGTCGCCGCCGACCAAGCCCTCGAGGAGCGCCGCATCATCGATCTCGGATCCTGGATCCAAGAATTGCTGAAGAGCCTGAAGGCCCTCGCGCGACCCGGGGGACACGCGATCCGGCTTGACTGTCCGGATGCCATCGATCTGGACACCGACCCGGGCGCCCTGGCGCAGGTGCTGACGAACGCGATCAAGAACGCGATCGATCACGGCCTGCGCGACAGACGGAACGGGACGATCACCGTCACGGTGAGAAGCGGTCCCGCATCCGTGAGCATCGATATCGCGGATGACGGGGCCGGGATCCAGCCGGAGCATCTCGGCCGCATCTTCGATCCCTTCTTCACCACGGCGCGCGGGCGGGGCGGAACCGGCCTCGGCCTCCACATCGTCCACAACCTCGTGGTGAACCGGCTCCAGGGCAGCGTCGAGATGCACAGCGTCGTCGGCCAGGGCGCGCGGCTTCGCCTGAGGCTTCCCCGGCTCCTCGACGAAGCGGCCCCCTCGTTCCAGGGAGCGGCGTGATGCGTGCAGCACCCAGCGGCCTCACAGGCTCGCCGTCACGCCAGGGCCGCCCGTGAGCCCTCCGCGCAGCTTCCTCGCCGGCCTCGTCCTAGCGCTGCTCCCGGTGGCGGCGCACGCGGCGACCGAGCTTCAGCTCTGGCACTCGCTCGACGGCGCCAACGGCGCGCTGGTCGCGCGGATGGCGGACGATTTCAACGCCTCGCAGAGCGCCTACCGGGTCATCACGATCTACAAGGGCCCGTACGCGGAGACGATCAACGGCGGCATCGCCGCCTATCGGGCCGGCGAGGCGCCCCACATCCTCCAGGTCTTCGAGGTCGGCAACGGAACCATGGCGGCCGCGATCGGTGCGGTGAAGCCGGTTTCCGAGGTGCTGCGCGCGGCGGGCCGCGCCGTCGAGCCGGACGCCTTCCTGCCGGTGATCGCGACGAACTATCTGGCACGCGACGGCCACATGCTCTCGCTGCCCTTCAACATCTCCGCCATGGTGATGTGGATCAACCTCGACCGGTTCCGCCGGGCGGGACTCGATCCCGACCGCCTGCCGGAGACGTGGCCCCAGCTGTTCGATGCCGCCCGAGCGCTCAAGCGCACGGACCCCTCGGCCTGCGCCTTCTCGACCGCGTGGCCGACCTGGGCCCATATCGAGCAATTGTCGGTCTGGCACGATCGCCCGATCGCCACGCGCTCGAACGGGCTCGATGGCTTCGATGCCGAGCTCGTGTTCAACGCTCCCTTCCAGGTTCGGCACCTGCAGAACATCGTCGACCTGCACCGAGACGGTGCCTTCGAGTATACCGGCCGCACCAATCGCGGGGAGGCCCGGTTCATCGCCGGGGAGTGTGCGATCTTCCTGACCTCCTCGAGCATGTACGGCTCGATCGCCGCGCGCGGCCGCTTCCACTGGGCGATGCGGCCGATGCCGTATTACCCGGATCAGGCGGGCGCCCCGCAGAACGCGATTCTGGGCGGCGGTTCGCTCTATGTCATGCAGGGCAAGACGGAGCACGAATACGCGGGCGTCGCCGAGTTCCTCGCCTTCGTGCTCAGCTTCCCCCAGCAGGCGCTGCTCTATCGCAATTCGGGCTACATGCCGGTGACGCGGGCGGCCTACGAGGACGCGCGAGGTGCCGGCTTCTACGAGCGGAATCCGATGCTCCAGATCGCGGTCCGCTCCATCACCAACAAGGAGCCCACCCGCAACTCGGCCGGCCTGCGCCTCGGCAACATGCTGCAGATCCGCGACCTCTGGTCGGAAGAGATCGAGGCCGCCCTCGACGGATCCAAGACACCGCAGCGGGCTCTCGACGACGCGGTCGCGCGCGGCAACGCCGTGCTGCGGTTGTTTCAGCGCAGGACCGCACGATAACAGCCGGAGGGGTCACAAGAGCAAAGCAAGAGGCGGGTGTCGTTGGAACCGGAGTTTTCCTTAAGTCGGCTGCAAGCTCTCGAGGATCACTTCTCACGATATCATGGAACAAATTCCCTGCGAGCGCACAGTTTCAGCAACGCGCTTTTGGAAAATTCCTGGCAGCGCTTCGTCGACGAACCGTCAACAGGCGAGAGACGCGCAGCGCTGAGGTCCGCAACAGCATTCAGGTCTCGACAAGCCCGAAACCGAATCGGCCTCTCAGGCGTGCCGCCCGGCTCGGTTCGACCTCGATGCCGCGTGCGGCATTGTGATTGCTTGTCAACACAACAGTTGAGCTCGGAGTGATGTCAAGACGTTAGGAGATTTCCAGCTTGCACGATTGTGCGAGATGGCCTCCTATAGCCGCGCCGGGCCTTTTTCACTGTGGGCGATCACCCGATGGCGATGGATCAGGTTCAGGGACCTTTACCCTCCTCCACGCCCCTCGAGCGCGACGCCCGCTTGGCCTCCACCGACCATAAGGTCGCGCCGAGCGAGATCGCCATCGGCGTGATCATCGGCCGGGCCGCGGAATATTTCGACTTCTTCGTCTTTGCCATCGCGTCCGTGGTGGTCTTCCCCAAGGTGTTCTTCCCCTTCGCCGAGCCCCTGACGGCGACGCTCTACGCCTTCGCCATGTTCTCGCTGGCCTTCATCGCCCGGCCGGTCGGCTCGATCATCTTCACGGCGGTGGACCGGCGGCACGGCCGGGGCGTCAAGCTGGCCATCGCGCTGTTCCTGCTCGGCTTCTCCACCATGGCCATCTCCTTCCTGCCGAGCTACGCGCAGATCGGCGCCTGGTCCCTGTACCTCCTCGGGGTCCTGCGGATCGGGCAGGGCCTCGCCCTGGGAGGCGCCTGGGATGGGCTCGCCTCGCTCCTCGCGCTCAACGCGCCGATCGAGCGGCGCGGCTTCTATGCCGCCCTGCCGCAGCTCGGCGCGCCCCTCGGCTTCATGCTGGCGAGCGTCCTGTTCGCGTTCTTCATGCTGAACCTCCCCGAGGGCGAGTTCCTCGACTGGGGCTGGCGCTATCCCTTCTTCTGCGCCTTCGCCATCAACGTCGTGGCCTTGTTCGCGCGGCTGCGGCTCGTGGCCACCGACGAGTTCTCGCGCCTGCTCGAATTGCGGCGGCTCGAACCCTCGCCGATCCTCCCGCTGATCCGGAATCACGGCCGGGACCTTCTCATCGGCGCGCTGATCCCGCTCGCGAGCTTCGCGCTGTTCCACCTCGTGACCGTGTTCCCGGTCAGCTGGATCAGCCTGTTCACGCATCGTTCGGCGGGCGAGTTCCTGATGGTGCAGTGCTCGGGCGCCTTCATCTGCGCGGGCGCGATCCTGGCGTCGGGGCTGATCGCCGACCAGATCGGCCGCCGCATGCTGCTCCTGCTCTCGGCCTCCCTCATCGCCGTCTTCGCCGTCGGCAGCACCATCGCCCCGTTGCTGGTCGAGGAGAACGCGATCGGGCAGACGATCTACGTCAATGCCGGCTTCCTGCTGCTCGGCCTGTCCTACGGGCAATCGTCGGGCGCGGTGACGTCGCGGCTCGACCAGCGCTACCGCTACACGGGCGCGGCGCTCACGAACGACCTCGCCTGGCTGCTCGGCGCGGGCTTCGCGCCGCTGATCGTCCTGTTCCTGTCGGCGCGCTACGGTCTCGCCTGCGTCGGCCTCTACCTTCTCTCGGGGGCGGTGACGACCCTGCTGGCGCTCGGCCTCTCGCGCTCGGAGATCCGGCAGGTCTGAGGCAGGCGCCGTGTCATCCGTTCCACGCGGGACGCATCTCGCCGCTGAGACCGGCGAGGGATCATGGAGTGATCACCCTGGCCATTCCACTCGCCCCCACACCCGCCGGCCGCCGGCAGCGCCGGTCCGTCGCCCTCCGATCCCTGCGCGGCGTGGCGCTGCTCGCGATCGCGGGGCTGCTCGCCGGCTGCAACATGGTCGTGATGAATCCCGCGGGCGACGTCGCGGTCCAGCAGCGCAACCTGATCATCGCGTCCACCGCGCTGATGCTGCTCGTCATCCTGCCCGTGATCGCGCTCACCTTCCTGTTCGGATGGCGCTACCGGGCTTCGAACACGGAGGCGACCTACGACCCCGACTGGCACCATTCGACCCAGCTCGAGGTGGTCATCTGGACGGTGCCCCTGCTCATCATCATCGCGTTGGGAGCCATGACCTGGATCAGCACGCACACGCTCGATCCCTACCAGCCGCTGACGCGCCTCGCCCCCAACAAGCCCGTGCCTGCCGACGTGAAGCCCCTGACCGTCGAGGTCGTGGCGCTCGACTGGAAATGGCTGTTCATCTACCCCGAACTCGGCGTGGCCAGCCTGAACGAGATGGCGGCGCCGGCCAATGTCCCGCTCACTTTCAAGATCACCTCCTCGTCGGTCTGGAACACCTTCTACGTGCCCGCCCTCGCGGGCATGATCTACGCGATGCCGGGCATGCAGACGCCGCTCCACGCCGTCATGAACCAGGAGGGGGACTTCAGGGGCCAGTCGGCGCATTACAGCGGATCGGGCTTCTCCCGCATGAACTTCGACTTCCGGAGCCTGTCTCACCAGGGCTTCGAGGCGTGGGTGGCCAAGGTCAAGGACGCCGGAAAATCCCTCGACCGCGCGGCCTATCTCGATCTCGAGAAGCCGAGCGAGGCTGAGCCGGTCCAGTACTACGGCTCGGTCGAGGACGGCCTCTACGCCGCCATCCTGGGCATGTGCGTCGCGCCCGGCCAGATGTGCGTCGGAGAGATGCACCATATCGACAAGACGGGCGGTGCCGGCAGGGAGAGCGAGGCCAACCGCGAGCGCCTCGACTACGACAACCGCCGCCTGAAGACCGGTCACGAGCCGTCCGGCGCCACCTTCCCGGCGTCGGGCCGGCCGCCAAAGGGCACGGTCCAGCCGGAGGGCATGATGCCCCGCGATCAGGATCTGAGCCGGGGCGGCGTCAACGAGCCCAAGACCGCGCCGGATCAGGGGCAGGGCAACGCCCTGCCGGACGCCGACAGGGGGCCTGCGCCGGCCCAGCTGAACACCCGGCCCACCGAACGCCACCAGCACTGATCCAGACGAGCGCCCGCATGTTCTCGAACCTCGATCTGCAGCAACTCATCTTCGGGCGCCTGTCGCTCGAAGCCATTCCCTACCACGAGCCGATCCTGCTGATGACGTTCGTGGTCGTGGCCGTGGGCGGCGCCGCGCTCCTCGGCGCGATCACCTGGTACGGCAAGTGGGGCTACCTGTGGGAGGAATGGTTCACGAGCGTCGATCACAAGAAGATCGGCATCATGTACGTCGTGCTCGCCATCGTGATGCTGCTGCGGGGCTTTGCCGACGCGATCATGATGGTGACGCAGAAGGCGCTCTCGGTCGGCGCCGCGGAGGGCTACCTGCCCCCGCACCACTATGACCAGATCTTCACGGCCCACGGCACGATCATGATCTTCTTCATGGCCATGCCGTTCGTGACCGGCGTGATGAACTACGTCATGCCCCTGCAGATCGGCGCCCGCGACGTCGCCTTCCCGTTCCTCAACAATTTCAGCTTCTGGATGACGGCCGGAGGCGCCGTCCTCACGATGCTGTCGCTGTTCGTGGGCGAGTTCGCGCGCACCGGCTGGCTCGCCTATCCGCCGCTGTCGGGGGCGGCCTACAGCCCGGGCGTCGGCGTCGACTACTACATCTGGGGCCTCCAGGTCGCGGGCGTCGGCACCACGCTGTCGGGCATCAACCTGATCGCCACCATCGTGAAGATGCGGGCGCCCGGCATGAGCATGATGAAGATGCCCGTCTTCTGCTGGACGACGCTCTGCAGCAACGCCCTCATCGTGACGATCTTCCCGGTCCTGACCGCGACCTTGGCGCTCCTGTCGCTCGACCGTTACGTGGGAACGCATTTCTTCACGAACGATTACGGCGGCAACTCGATGATGTACATGAACCTCATCTGGATCTGGGGTCATCCGGAGGTTTACGTCCTCGTCCTGCCAGCATTCGGCATTTATTCCGAAGTCGTTTCGACCTTCTGCGGCAAGAGGCTCTTCGGCTACACGTCGATGGTCTACGCGACGGCGGTGATCGCCATCCTGTCCTGGCTCGTCTGGCTGCACCACTTCTTCACCATGGGCGCGGGTGCCAACGTGAACGCCTTCTTCGGCATCACGACGATGATCATCTCGATCCCGACGGGCGCGAAGGTGTTCAACTGGCTCTTCACCATGTATCGCGGGCGGATCCGCTTCGAGACGCCGATGATCTGGGTGATGGGCTTCATCCCGACCTTCGTGCTCGGGGGATTGACCGGCGTGCTGCTCGCGGTGCCGCCGGCCGACTTCGTCCTGCACAACAGCCTCTTCCTGGTCGCGCATTTCCACAACGTCATCATCGGCGGCGTCGTGTTCGGGCTGTTCGCGGGCGTCAATTACTGGTTTCCCAAAGCGTTCGGGTACAAGCTCGACCCGTTCTGGGGAAAGATGTCGTTCTGGTGCTGGCTCGTCGGCTTCTGGGTCGTGTTCACGCCGATCTACGCCCTCGGCCTGATGGGCGTGACGCGCCGGACCCAGCATTTCGACGATCCGACCCTGCAGCCCTACCTGACGGCGGCGGCGATCGGCGCCGTCATCATCATGGCCGGGATCGCGGCGTTCATCGTGCAGCTCATCGTCAGCTTCGTCCGGCGCGAGCAATTGCGCGACGTCACGGGCGATCCCTGGGGCGGGCGGACGCTCGAGTGGTCGACCTCCTCGCCGCCGCCGCCCTACAACTTCGCCGTCACGCCGGTCGTCCGCGATCTCGATGCCTGGTGGGACATGAAGAAGCGCGGCCAGAACCAGCCGCAGCAAGGCTACAAGCCGATCCACATGCCGAAGAACACCGGCGCGGGTGTCGTCCTGGCGGGGCTCAGCACAGTCCTCGGTTTCGCGATGATCTGGTACATCTGGTGGCTCGCCGCCCTGTCCTTCGTGGGTCTCGTCGCGGCGGCGATCGTCCACACGTTCAACTACAATCGCGACTACTACATTCCGGCCCAAGAGGTCGTGCGGTTCGAGAGCCTGAGAGAAGCGCAACTCGCGGAAAGGGTCCGAGCCGATGCATGAACTGACCGCTCCGCCCGGCGCGACGGCCCCGGTCGAGTACGAGGAGGAGCACGGCCACGGCGACGGCGGCACGCTGCTGGGCTTCTGGCTCTACCTGATGAGCGACTGCCTCATCTTCGCAGTCCTGTTCGCCACGTTCGGGGTACTCGGCCGCAACTACGCGGCGGGTCCCTCGGGGGCCGACCTGTTCGATCTGCGGCTGGTCGCGGTCAATACGGGCCTCCTGCTCCTGTCCTCCATCACCTACGGCTTCGCCATGCTGGAGATGGACAAGGACCGGATCGATGCAACGCTCAAGTGGCTGGCGATCACGGGCCTGTTCGGAGCGGGCTTTCTCAGTATCGAGCTCTATGAGTTCGCGCATTTATTTCACGAGGGCGCCACTCCGCAGCGCAGTGCCTTCCTGTCTTCGTTCTTCACCCTCGTCGGTACGCACGGGCTGCACGTCACGTTCGGCACGATCTGGCTGGTGACGCTGATGGTTCAGGTGCGCCGATACGGTCTGATCGCGGAGAACCGGCGCCGGCTGATGTGCCTGTCGATGTTCTGGCACTTCCTCGACGTGGTCTGGATCGGCGTGTTCACCTTCGTCTACCTGATGGGAGCCATGCGATGAGTGCGCTGATGGAGGCCGGGGCCGCGCGGGACGGTGGCGGCGGGCCCGGATCGGCTCACCCAGGATCCCATCCGCACGGGGCGCATGGCACATTCCGGAGCTACATGACCGGCTTCGTGCTGTCGGTCATCCTGACGGCGATTCCGTTCTGGCTCGTGATGGGCAACGTCCTGAACGACACGTTCATGACCGGCATCATCATCATGGCGCTCGCGGCGGTGCAGATCGTGGTGCACATGATCTACTTCCTCCACATGAACACCAAATCGGAGGGCGGCTGGACTTTCCTCGCCCTGGTCTTCACGCTCACGCTCGTGGTGATTACGCTCGTCGGCTCGATCTGGGTGATGTATCACCTTGACCAGAACATGATGCCGATGTCGCCGCACGAGGCTCTGCAGCGGCCCTGAGGGCCGGATCCATGGAAGAAATCATGAACGACCCCACCGGGATCCGCCCATTTTGGCGGTCGGATCCCGGTGCGGTCCGTCAGAGATCCAGCGTGACGCCGACGCGGGCCCGGGACACGCAAGGGGTCATCCGGTCCTGCCGGCTCGCCACCGGCAGGACGACGTCGCGGTGGATCACCACCCCGTCCCGGTAGCCGCAGGTGCAGGTGCCGCACACGCCGAGCTCGCAGGAGGAGGCGGTGGCGAGCCCGTGCTCGCGCAGGACCTGGAGCAGCGAGCGGTCGGCCGGCACGTGCAGCACCGCGCCGGTGGAGGCGATGCGCGCGTCGAAGGGCTCTGGCTTGAAGTTCTCGTCGAGGGTCGCCTGGAACACCTCGCTGTGGACCTGCGCGTCCGGCCAGCCGGCCGCGCCGAGGGAGGCCCGCACGGCGTCGAGCAGGCGCTGCGGCCCGCAGGCGTAGACGTGGGCGCCGTCCCGGGGCGGCCCGATCGCGGCGGGATCGAAGCGCCGGCCCCCGGCGGAGAACCAGCCGCGCAGGCGCTCGCCGCAGATGGCGCGCAGCTCGTCGAGGAGGGGGGCGCGGGCGGGCGAGGGCGCGCAATCGTGGAGGACGAAGGAGCGGCCCTGCGCGGCGAGCTGGCGCGCCATCGCCACGAGCGGCGTCACGCCGATGCCGCCGCCGATCAGGATGTGCTCGCGGGCGGCGTCCACGAGGGGGAAGTTGTTGCGCGGCGCCGAGACGTGGGCGACGGCGCCGGGCAGGAGGTTCCGGTGCGCCCAGGCCGAGCCGCCCCGGCCCGCCTCCTCGCGCTTGACCGCGATCTCGTAGCGCGTGCGGTCGGCCGGGTCCCCGCAGAGGGAGTACTGGCGCACGCGCCCGTCCGGCAGCCGCAGGTCGACATGCGCGCCCGGCGTCCAGGCCGGAAGCTCCGGGCGCTGCGGGTGGACGAGGCAGAGATGCAGCACCTCGGGCGTCGTCGGCCGCGCCGACGCCACCCTGAGCTTCATGATCATGCGGGCGGTCATGGGCTCAGTCCGCGTGTCCGTCGAGGAGGTGGATCGCGTCGCCGGGGCGGATCACGCCGCCGCGCTCGATGCTGCAGTTCAGCCCCGAGCGGTTGTAGAGCGGCAGGTAGACCGGCAGCCCGAGCAGCTCCTCCAGGTACTTGCAGGGGAAGTTCAGGCGCCCGCCCCGGAGGATCACCGAACCGACCCGGAAGCGGCGGCCGACGAGGTGGTTCAGCGGCACGCCCCGGACCGTGAGGTTGCGGCGGTGGTCGACCGGTGACAGCGTGATCGGGCCGCCCTGGAGCGGGGGATCGTTGCGCGCCAGGGCATCGAGGGCTTCCTGCTCGATCAGGGTGACCTCGCGCACGTCGGGCTTCGGCGAGTAGGTGCCGGTCCCGGAGAAGTAGCGGTCGCCCGCGATGCCGCGCCCGGCGACGCAGGTCGCCTCCTGCAATTCCTCCATCTCGTAGCTCGCCGCGGGGGCGATGTGGATGTGGAGCAGCGTGCCGCTCCAGGCCGTCGCGCCGCCGGGCACCGGGACGGCCGCCGATCCGGCGGGGTGCGCGAAGGCCTCGAGCATGGCCGGGCCGGCCTCGAGGCTGGCCTCCGGGCTCATGCGTTCGCTCCCGTCGCGAGGGCGATGGCCTCGATCTCCACGAGGACGTCGCGGGGCAGGCGCGCGACCTCGACCGTCGAGCGGGCCGGCGGCGCCGCGGGGAAGTGCTCGGCATAGACCCCGTTCATCGCCGCGAAGTCGTCCATGTTCTTGAGGAACACCGTCGTCTTGGCGATCGAGGCGAGGCTCGCGCCCCCGGCCGCCAGCACCGCCGCGAGGTTGGCGAGGGATTGCCGGGTCTGGGCCTCGACGCCGTCCGGGATCGCGCCGGTCGCCGGATCGATCGGGAGCTGCCCGGAGGCGAAGACGAGGTCGCCCACGCGCGTCCCCTGCGCGTAGGGCCCGACCGCCTTGGCGGCCCCCTCGGTGCTGAGTACCGTCCTGGTCGTCATCGATTCCTCCGTCGCTGCCTCGGTTTCGCCGCCCATCGTGGAGGAATTTCCATCATAATGGAACCGTCCTGGGCGGCGATGCTGCTTTTTCAGGCTCTGGCGATGTCGAGATGGCGCGTCTCCGCCGCCACCATCGTGGCGACGAAGCTCACGCCCGCGAGGACGATCAGGTAGAGCGCGATCGGCCAGGTCGCCCCCGCCCAGGCGAGGAGCCCGGTGGCGATGATCGGCGCGAAGCCCCCCGAGATCGCCGCCGCGACCTGGCAGCCCAGGGAGGCGCCGCTGTAGCGGGTGCGCGTGCCGAACAGTTCCGGCATGAAGGCCGCCTGCGGCCCGAACATCATCGCGTGGGTCAGACTCATGATGACCGCGATGGTCACCACCACGGTGGTCGGGTCGCGGGTGTCGAGGAGGCCGAAGAGCACGAGGGCGCAGGCCGCGCTGATGGCCGAGCCCGCAAAGTACATCGGCCGCCGCCCGACCTTGTCCGAGAGCCAGCCGAACAGCGGCATGGTGACGAGTTCGAGGGCCGCCGCGATCAGGATCGCGTTGAGGATCAGGGAGCGGGGAAGCTCGAGGGTCTTCGTCGCGTAGACGATCGAGAACACGGTCAGGATGTAGACCCAGGCGACCTCCGAGACCTTGAGCCCGACCGCGGTCAGGAAGGTGCGCGGCTGCCGCATGATCACGTCGAGGAGGGGCATCGGCGCCACCGCGGCCTCCTCCTTGACGCGGGCGAAGGCGGGCGTCTCGACGAGGCGCAGGCGCACGAACAGGCCGATGCCGATCAGGAGTGCGCTCGCCAGGAACGGCAGGCGCCAGCCCCAGGACAGGAAGTCGGCCTCGGGCAGGCTGGTCAGCCAGCGGAAGGTCGCGGTCGAGGCCGCGATCCCGAGGGGGAAGCCGACCTGGACGAGGCTGCCGTAGAGCCCGCGCCGGTGCTCGGGGGCGTGCTCGATCACCATCAGGACCGCGCCGCCCCACTCGCCGCCGATGCCGATGCCCTGCAGGAGCCGCAGGCTCACGAGGAGGATCGGCGCCCACAGGCCGATCTGCGCGTAGGTGGGCAGGCAGCCGATTAGGAAGGTGCCGACGCCCATGATCAGCATGGTGAGGGTCAGCATCGCCTTGCGCCCGAGCCGGTCCCCGTAATGGCCGAAGATCGCGCCGCCGAGCGGGCGCGCCACGAAGCCGACCGCGTAGGACGCGAAGGCCGCGAGCGTGCCGGCGACGGGGTCGAGGCTCGGGAAGAACAGCTTGTTGAACACCAGCGCGGCGGCGGTGCCGTAGATCAGGAAGTCGTACCACTCGATGATGGTGCCGAGCATGCTCGCCAGGATGATCTGGCGCATCTGCCGGTCGTCGGCGGGTGCGGCTTCGAGGTTCAACGCGGCGACAGCAGGGGTGCTGGTCATGACGGGCCCGCCTCTCTCTTTGGAGTGGAATGAATTCCACTATCGGAGAGGCAAACGGTGTGCCATGTTGGATCGTGCGAGCTGCCTGGACGCGGCTCCGTGCGAGCCGCCGGGGCTTGGACGCGGCTCGGCGCGAGCCGCCGGGAGGCAGGCCCGGTGCCGGGCCGGGTCTCAGCGCAGGCGGGACGCGTCGATCACCAGGAAGTATTCGCAGGGCTCGGAGCCGATGTTGGTGAAGGCATGGCCGGCGTCGGCCTCGAAATACAGGCTGTCGCCCGCGTTCGCGACCAGGACCCGGTCGCCGATGACCGCCTGCAGCCGGCCTTTGAGGACGTAGATGTACTCGGACACGCCCCGCCGGTGCGCCACGAACTCCCCCGTGCTCGCCCGGGGCGGCAGCGTGTTGAGCACCCAGTCGATGCCGCGTCCCGGCAGGACCGGCGAGAGGCAGCGGCGCAGAAAGCCCGAGGCCTCGTCGCGCAGGACGGGCTGGCGCGCGGCGGGGATCAGCAGGACCTCGCGCTCGGTCTCCGGCGCCATCAGGCGCGAGAAGGTGACCCCGAGGGCCTCGGCGAGGCGGGACAGCACGGCCGTCGACGGCACGGCCTCGCCTCGCTCGATCTTCGAGATCATCGAGCGGCTGACGCCGGACAGGGCCGCGAGCGCCTCGAGGGAGAGGTCGCGCTCCTTGCGGTGGAGGCGCACCTCGTCGGCCAGGATCGCGAGCTGGGAGCGTGCCTCGCCCTCGATCTGCTCCCGCCGCACTGTGGTTCGAAGTGTCATTCTGTCCCGTCCAGCCTGAAGGTCGATGGTCCTGCGACGGGACCGGCCCGGCGATCAAGAGGAGACTATCATGCGAGACCGGGACGCACCCGCGCGCATCGGCGTGATCGTGTATCCGGGCATCGAGCCCATCGACCTCGGCGGGACGGTCGGCGTCCTGTCGATGGCCCGGCGGATCCTGCCCAATCTCGGCGACGCCGTGATCGCGGCCGAGGCGGGGCCGGTCCGGATGGCGGGGGGCCTCGCCGTCGTGGTGCCCTTCGGGGTCGCCGACGCGCCGGATTGCGACGTGTTCGTGGTCTGCGGCGGGCCCGGCTGGCCGGAGGCGGCGCAGGATGACCGGCTCCTCGCCTTCCTGCGCGGCCGGCGGCCCGAGGCGCTCGCCTCCGTCTGCACCGGGGCCCTGATCCTCGCGGCGGCGGGCAGCCTCGACGGGCGCATGGCCACGACGCGCCGCGCGGCGGTGGGCGCCGAGGTGACCGCGCCCCTCGACCTGCTGGCCACGCGGGCCGACCGCGTCCGCCCCCGCGCGGCGGCGATCGTCGACGACGTCGTGGTCACGGGCGGCGGCGTCTCGCTCGCGATCGACACCACCCTCTACCTGATCGGCAAGCTCTACGGCGCCGACGCCTGCCAGGACGTGGCGCGGCTGATCGAGTACGACCGGGCGCTCGCGGCGAACGCGCAGGCCCTCGGCGTGGTGGCGCCCTGACGCCCGTGCCCGAAGGCCGAGGCGACTGGCGATGCGACTGCCGGCGCTACTGGCGGCGCCCCTCCTTCCAGACCTCGAGGATCGCCGTGCTGTTGGCGATGTCGGCGGCGGGATCGGCCGACAGCACCACGAAGTCGGCGCGCCGCCCCGGCTCCAGCCGGCCCCGATCGGACAGGCCGAGGAGCTCGGCGGCGCGGGCGGTCGCGATGGTCAGCGCATCCTGGGGCGTCAGGCCGGCCTGGACCATCAGCGCCAGCTCGCGGTGCTCGGACACGCCGGGGACCCGCTCCGGGGTCGCCCCGCTGTCGGTGCCGAAGCCGAGGCGCACGCCCGCCTCGTGCAGGGTCTTGAGGTTCTGCAGGTTCATCGCCAGCGAGCGGCGCGCGCCCTCGGCCTTGGCGCCCGCACGGGTCTCGCGCTGCCAGGCCGGGTCGTCGAACCGCGCCCGGAGCTCGGGCGAGAGGGCCTCGCGCACGAAGGCGCTCTGCGTCCAGTCCGGCCGCTCGGCGTACACGAAGGTCGCCTCGTCGAGGGCGAGCGTGGCGATGTACCAGGTGCCGCGCGCCTTCAGCAGCGCGACGAAGGCGGGATCGACGGGCTTGTCGCGCACCCCGTGCGCCAGGATGTCCGCGCCGGCCTGCACGATCGCCCGCGCATCCTCGAGGTCGTGGACATGGGCCGCCACCCGCAGGTCGAGCTTGTGCGCCTCGTCGATCACGGCCTCGTAGACCGCCGGCTGCATCTTGGCCGGCACCGAGCCCCCGAAATCGTCGAGCCAGAGCTTCACCAGATCGGTGCCCCGCGCCTTCATGGCGCGGACCGCCTCGCGGCCCTCCTCCGCATTGGCCGGACGCAGCAGCTGATCGAGGCCGACGCGCAGCATCGGCTGCGGCGGCGCCCCGTCCGGCACGCCGATGCCGCGGTCGACCCCGAACAGGTCGGCCCCCGGCAGCCGGCCGGCATGGGCCTCGGCCCGCAGATCCGGGAAGATCGCGCCGTTGAGCCCGAGCGCCATGATGGTGGTCACGCCCCGGGCCGTGTAGGCCCTCAGCTGCGCGAGGATGTTCTCGCGCGTGTAGTTCGCGGACCCGTTGCTGACGCCCTGCACCTGCCCGACATGCGAGTGGTCGGAGATGAGGCCGGGCAGGATCGTGCGGCCCGCATAGTCCCGGACCTGCGCGCCCTCGGGGATCACGACCGCACCGCGCCGGCCGGCCGCGACGATCCGGCCCCCGTCGATGACGAGCACGGCCTCGTCGGTCGGCGCATTCACCCCGTCGATCAGGCGGATCCCCGTCAGGGCGACCGGCTGCGCCCGCGCCCCCGGACCGGCCAGGATGAGCATCACGGCCGCAGCCAGGACCCAACCGACGTGCATGGCACCCTCCTCCCGGGCCCGCCTCCGGCGACGGACCGGCCCCGATCGGCCCCAGGATGCCGGGCCGTCACCGGGACGCCCCGACAAGATGGTTCGGGCCGGCGCGAAGTCGAGCCGGGCGGTGCCGCGGCGCGATCCGCCCCGTCGGGTTGCCGCCCCCCCTTAGTCCCAGTCGATATCGAGGGACCGCTCGAAGGCTGCCGCCGCGACTTCCCGGCCGCCGGGTTCGACGACCACGATGTCCCGGAAGCCGCGCCGCTGCAGCTCCCAGGTCTTCTCCATCGCCTGCTCATCCGTCCCGCAGGCGAAGGACATGGCCCTGCCCGATGGATCGACACCCTTCACTGTGAACACGACTCGCTCTCCGCTGTTGACCGGAGAGATAGGGTCGGCAGGCGGTGGACAGTACCGGCCTCGCCCCGCTCCGATCTGTCCCCGGGACATCTGTCCCCGGGACCCTGCGCGCGCAGCGGCCTCGCGTGCCGAAGCGGCTCGGGCCGTGCAGGCTTGGCGCGGCGCTTCCGTCGCAGACCGTCCGCGGAACGCCGGGACCCGGCCCACGTTGGCCGCCGGACCGGGCGGCCTCCGGGTGGTCGCCCCCTCGAACCGGAGGTGACAGATGGCCGAGACTGACGATCACGCGGACACCTACAGGGCGTTCAAGGCGGCCGTGAACATGACGGCCTCCGCCCTGGAGAAGCACCTCGGGAGCGAGGCGAGCCAGTCGGTCGGCCAGAAGACGGGCGGCTCCGGCGAGGCAACGGGCCATCGGGAGGGCCGGCGCATCGTCGAGATCCTGCACAAGGCGAAGTCCGACCTCTCGGACGCGGATTACGGGCACATGCGCAAGGTGGTCGGCTACGTGCACCGGCACCTGAAGCAGGGCGGCCCGAAGGACAAGGCCGCGGTCGAGGACTCGCCCTGGCGGCTGTCGCTGATGAACTGGGGCCACGATCCTGCGAAGGATTCGTGAGGATGGATGACCCGGCCCCGTGGCCGTCCCCGTCGGGGCCTGCGGCGAGACCCGTGAGCGCTTGCGCCGGCACCTGACCGACGCGGGCGGCGCGTCCATCGGAAGCCCGCGAGACCGGCCGGCCGCACGGTATTCATTTCACAGTATTCCTTTCCGCGGCGATCGTACGCAATGGAACAACGCCGCCGCGCAATCCGATGCGCATCAGTGCCCGTGCCATCGAGCACAGATCTTTCTCTGCCGATCAGTCAATTCTATGCGGGCAATTGGCGAGGAGATCAGCGATGTTTGCGTCGGTGGCCCGCATTGTACAGCTTTGGTACTGCACGCGACGTGCCTATCGGGAGTTGGAGATCCTCGACGACAGGAGCCTGGCCGATATCGGCCTCCACCCTTACGAGGTCCCCCATCGCCGCACCTGGCCCTGAGCGGCGCAGGAGCGACCGGCGGGAACCGGCCGCGCCCCGAGGAACGTCCCGAAGCGCCGGCGCCAGCCCTGCGGCGCTGGGTTCGCGATCCGTGGCCGGTTCGGTCGAGCCGCGGCGGACGAGGCGCCGCCGCTAAGGCCTCACCCGCATCGCTTCGAGATAGGATCGGCGACAGCGCAGGGCCGCGATGATGGCCTCGATCTCGGTCAGGATGCGCTCGGCCGCGACCGTGCTCTCGGCCTGCCGGGTCAGGTGCTCGATCAGGACGACCTGCTCGATCCGGTGCTCCTCGGCCTCGCCGAGCAGGTGATCGACGACGTCGAGCGTGAGGTCCTCGGGCAACCCGACCATGTCCGGCCCTCCCTGTCGGGCGGACGATAGCACTTCCGGCGAGAAGCCAGAATGAGGCCCGGTCCGCCTGCGCGGCGGGCGGTCGGAGGCCCCGGATTCCTGTGGCCGCGCAGGCACACCGGCGGGATCACGGGATCGTGTGCCCGCGCGAGCACAGCCGTGCCGCGCGGCCGGATCTAAAGTCGCGCTTCGACGAACCGGTGTGACGGCGATTGCGGAAGCGTGAGATGTCGGATCTGAGCCAGGAAGCATTCGCGGGCGCGCTGGAGGCGGCCTGGGAGCATGTCCAGCGGGTGCGCGAGGAGACCGGTGTCGTGGTCGAGCTGCGGCTCACCACGGTCGGGCTGACCGCGCTGGCCGTCGACATGCCGTGCAACCGGATGGCCACGGTGTCGTGGCGCGAACTCGCCCGGTCCGAGGACCTGCCCGGGCTCCTGTTCGCCCGGATCTCCGACGTCGCGCAGGGTCAGCGGCGCGCGCGCCGGACCGGGCCGGTCCCGCTTGCCTCGGCGGCTTAGCGGCCATCGCTCACCGCGCGCCGACGGCGAACTGCTCGATCCCGCGGATCTGCGAATCCGTCCTCGCCCAGGAGACGATCACCAGCGCCGCGCAGAGGCATAGCGCGACGGCGGCCAGGATCCTGGTCGCATGGCTCGAGCCGTTCCGAATCGGTGTGCGCATCATTCCATCCGTCTCTGGACGGGGGATGCGGCAACAGCTTGACCGTTTCACATGATTGTCCCGTCCTGGACCTCCTCGCTCGCGCTGAGATCCGGGTGGTACGAGCGGCCGATCGCCGAGGCGGCAACCAGGGCCAGGACCGACAGAACCACCAATCCGATGAGCTTGATCGTGCGCATGGAACGCTCCTCCGTGACGGGAGCATCATCCGCCGACCGACCCTCGCCGACCGTGATCCGGATCACGCCGGTTTCCGCGATCCGCGCCCCGGGCGATCGAGCCTCGTCCGTGATCCGAGGATCCCCTGACGGGCGCTAATCCGCGTTCAGCGTCCGAAGCGAGCCCGCGATCTCGCGCGCGCCGAGGTCGTGCAGGCGCAGCGCCCCCGAAACCGTGAAGGTGGCGACGGTCACGAGGAGAGCGGCCCCGAGAAGGCCCATGACGGCGTCGTTGGAATGCGGGCGATGGATGATCTGCATGACCACCTCCGAATCCCCCGATTGCCCGGACACCATGAGCCCGCCGCGGCGGAACGGCGGTGCCGGGCCGCACACGGCCATCGTCGAGGCGGATGGGGCACTCCCGAAGCGCCGCCCGAGCGGACGTCAAAAGACGTTGCGGACGGGTGGAGGGAGGGTCCACAACGATCCGGCGCGGACGATTTCCGGAAACGGGAGTGTCATAGGCCGATGGCAGTCAGTTCGCCCGAGCTGAAGGCGTTCCTGATCGATACCCCCTTCTTCGGTGGTCTCTCGGACACGAGCCTCGAACGTCTGATCGCGATGCTGGTCGAGCGTCGCTTCGAGGCGGGCGATACGGTCATGACCGAGGGAGAGGCGGGGCGCTCGATGTATATCGTCCGCTCCGGGACGCTCCTGGTGAGCAAGCTCGGGGCCACGGGGTGCCTGATCGACATGAACCGCCTCGGGCCCGGTGACTTCTTCGGCGAGATGACGCTCATCGAGGTGCAGAACCGGTCGGCCACCCTCGTCGCGGAGAGCCCGATCAGCCTGTACGAGCTCACGGCCCGGAACCTCTACACGTTCTACAAGGCCGACATCTACGCGTACGCGATGGTGATGCAGAACATCAATCGCGAGATCTGCCGGCGGCTCCGCCGCGCCGACAATCGCATTGCCGAGCTGATCAACGCGGCGCGCGGCTCGGCGACGTAGCCTCGTCTCCGTTCCGGGGCGTGAGGACGGGTCGGCGGCGGGATCTCCCGACGGAATCCGAGCCGGTCGCGCTCGCGCCGGACGCTCCCTGCCGGCGCCCTGCCCAGGCGGGGTGAGGCCGGCCGAGGGGGACGCGACACGGGCCGGGGGGCCGGGCGATCACCCGCCGCGCGACTGCGGGCCGGGGGTGCGCGCGACGTTCATCAGCCAGCAGACCATCGCGAAATAGCCGACCAGGGTGAGAAGCTCCACGGTCTCCGGCTCGCCCCAGGCCGAGAGGGATCGCCCGTAGGTCTCCTCGCTCAGGCGGTGCCCGGTCAGGAGTTCGCGCACGACCAGGCGCGCGAGCGCGAGATCACTCCGGAGGTCGGCGGGCGTCGGTGCGCCGCGCTCCACGGCGGCCAGGGCTGCGGGCGGCACGCCGGCGGCCTCGGCCAGGGGCAGGTGCATGTCCCACTCGAACACGTTGGAGGCTTCCCGCGCCACGACGCAGATCGTCCACTCGCGCAAGGCGGTGTCGAGCCTGCCCTCAAAACGCAGCGTCTCGCCGACCCGGGCGATTGCCTGCAGGAGCGGCGGCCGATGCAGCAGCGGCCGGAAGGGACCGTAGATGCCGCCACGCGGACCGTTGATCAGCGCGTCGGCCGCCGCCTGCTGGGCGGCGTCGAGTGGGTCCGGTGGCCCCAGCCGTTCGGGCAGGCCGGCCTCCGGGAAGGCGGGGGTCGCGGTGGCGGAGGGGTTCGGCTTCATTCGGCTTGCCTCACGAGTGGGGGAACGTGTTGCGGATCACGCCACAGCCACGCCGCCGTCACCACGAGCAGCGCGGTCGCCAGGGCTCCGACCAGGCCGAGGGCATCCCAGCCGGCCCAGCGGCCGTCCCCGAGACTGCGGACCAGCACCGGGCCGGCGATCTGCCCCGCGGCGAACGCGGCGGTCATTCGGGCCAAGAGCGGCGTCGGATTGTCCGGACGCGCCTCGCGGGCAAGCTGCAGGCCGGCCATGGTCGCGACCATGAACGTGCCGCCGACGAGCACCGCCGATGTGGCCACCGCCCAGAGCGCCTGGGCGGCCAGGGGCAGCGCGGTGCCGAGCGCCATGACGCCCTGCGCGAAGGCCCAGACGCGCCGGCGCGGTGCGTTCGGGAGCCAGCGCGCGACGGCAGCGACCGACAGAGCGGCGGCCATCCCGAAGAGCGGCCATGTGAGCCCGAACACCAGCGGGTCGGGCGCGAGTTCGCGGGCCATGGCCGGCAGGAAGGTGGCCGGCACGATGTAGCCGAAGCCGAAGGCGCCGTAGCAGAGAACGAGCGCCGGCTGCCCGCCGCGCGCGCGCGGCGCGAACGCGGCGGCTTCGCGCTCCGCCGGCGCGGCCACCCTTGTGCGCTGCCCGCGAGTGCGCCACCAGACGAAGAGGGCGCCCGCTCCGGCGATCAGCCCCAATTCGAGCCACAGCCGATCGGCCGGCTGGCGGCCGCCGAGCCAGGCCAGCATTCCGGTCAGCGCGATGCCCAGGCCGACGCCGGTGTAGATCCAGGCTCCCAGCTGCGGCACCCTGCGCCGGGCAAGCTCGGCCAGGCACCAGCTGCTCGCGCAGACCAGCGACCAGGCACTGAACACGCCTGCGGCGGCGCGCAACGCAGCACCCGGGAGCCCGCTCGCCCCGCCATCGACCCACGTCACCGCGAGCGTGGCCAGGGCGACACCGAGGAGGCTCAGCAGCACGCCGCGCCGCGGATCGCGCGAGAACCAGGAGGCGGTCAGGGCGCCGATGAAGTAGCCGCCGTAATTCGCGGCCGCCCATTCGGCACCGACGGCCGTGGTCAGGGTGCCGTCGCGGATCATCAGCGGCATCAATGGCGTGAAGGCGAACCGGCCGATCCCCATGGCGACGGCGAGAGCCACGAGCCCGCTGACGACGACGAGCCCGCTCGCGCGGTCGGGCAGAATGGCGGCAGGGCGCACGGTGCTCATGGCATCCCCGGCATAAGACCATTTCGGCTTCTTGAAAAATGAATTTATCTGACACATCATTCTCTCGATGAGAACGATGGACCTCGACGACCTGGATATCTTCCGCTGCGTGGTGCGGGAGGGCGGGATCACGCGCGCGGCCAGCCAGCTTCACCGGGTCCCGTCCAACGTCACCACCCGGATCAAGCAGTTCGAGGCGCGGTTGGGCGTGTCCCTGTTCCGCCGCCAGGGTCGCGCCCTCGCCCTCACCGAGGCCGGGCATCGGTTGCTCGGGCACGCCGAGCGCCTGCTCCAGATGGCCGACCTCGCCGAGCACGAGCTGCGCAGCGGCACGGTCCGCGGCATCCTGCGGCTGGGCTCGCTCGAGAGCGCGGCGGGCGCGAGGCTGCCGCCGATCCTGTCGGCGTTTCACGCCCAGTACCCCGACGTATCCCTCGAGCTGCAGACCGGCACCACCCGCACGCTCCTCCGGCAGCTGGATCGTTTCGAGATCGAGGCGGCCTTCGTGTCGGAGCCCTTCGAGAAGGGAAGCCTCTCCTCCGTTCCGGCCTTCGACGAGGAGCTGGTGCTGATCACCGCCAGGGGCGTCCCCGCAATCCGCCTCGGCTCGGACCTGAGCGGGCAGACGCTGGTGGCGTTCCCGCACGGTTGCTCGTACCGTCAGCGCCTCGTCGAGTGGCTGGCCGAGGGCGGCGCCTGGCCCGGACGGATCCTCGACCTGGGCTCCTACCACGCCATCGTGGCCTGCGTGGCAGCCGGCACCGGCGCGGCCATCGTCCCCGCGGAGGTGCTCGATCAGGCCGTGTTGAGCCGGGCGGTGGAGCGCCATCCCCTGCCGAGACCGCTGCGGGTCAACCGTACGCACCTCGTGTGGTCGGGCGCGCCGAGCACGGCCCTGCAGGCGCTGACGGCGCTGCTGCCGGACCCCGCCGCCGGCGCTCATCCGCTCGCCTGAGCATCCGGGGCTTCGAGGGCCTCGATCTTCGGGCTTTTGGCCATTGCAGCCCGCACGTCGTCGGAGCGGAATGTTCGGGCGCGGAGGTGGGCGATCGTCCCGAAGGCAGGCCCGTCGGGGCCGCGGCCCTCGAACCGGACGGGCTGATGGGCGGCGCCCTCGTGCGGCTCGAAGGAGGTCCCTGCCCGGGCGCGCCCGGGCGCGTCCGCTACGCCGGCCCGACCGTCTCCTGGGTGCCCCCCGCGACGGCGTCCTTGGCCGAGCGCGCCACGGCTCGCAAGGTCGTGGAGACCAGCCCGGCGTCGCTGCCCGCCCCGATGAAGGTAACGCCGGCCCGGGCGTATTGGGCGACGGCAGCCGCGTCGTACTGGATGATCCCGGCCGCCTTCCCGGCCGCCCGGATGCGCTCGATCAACCGGTCGATCTCGGCCAGGACCTCCGGCTCCGTGGGGCGCCCCGGAAAGCCCATGTCGGCGGAGAGGTCGGCAGGGCCGATGAAGACCGCGTCCACCCCGTCGACGGCCGCGATGGCATCGATCCGGTCGGCCGCCGCCCGCGTCTCCACCTGCACGATGACGCAGATCTCGTCGTTGGCGGTCGTGACGTAATCCGCGACCGCGCCGTATCCGGAGGCCCGCACGATCGGCGCGGCCACCCCCCGGATGCCCTGGGGCGGGTAGCGGCAGGCGGCGACGGCCCGCGCGGCCGCCTCGGCGCTCTCGACCATCGGGACGAGGACGGTCTGTGCGCCGAGGTCGAGCACCTGCTTCAGGAGCCACGCCTCATTGATGGGAACGCGAACGACCGGCGCCGCGCGCTCACCGATGGCCTGAAGCTGCGCGCGGATGTCCGTGACGGTGTTCGGCCCGTGCTCGGCATCGACGAGGCACCAGTCGAAACCCGCGGAGGCGGCGATCTCCGCGATGAGCGGGTCGGTCAGCCCGAGCCAGAGGCCGATCTGCACCCGTCCCTGCGCGAGCGCGGCCTTCAGCGGGTTCCGAGGTGCGGGCATGGCGATCTCCTCCGGCTTCGTGGACAATCCTCGACGGACCCTCACGGTTACCCCGGCGCGTCGGAGCTGGGAACAGGGCCTATGCCGCTCGCGCCGGCAGGGCCGACAGCCGAGTCGAGGCCGGCGCCCCGATGGCAGCGGTTCGCCGAGCCCCCGGTCGGTCGGATCGGCATCGTGTGGCCGCGCGCGCGGTCCCCCATCTCGGCGGGCCTCCCGGTCCGAGATGCCGACCCCTCACCGGATCCCGCCCGAACTTCGACGGGATGGATCGGTCCGAGGCCGCCCTCGGCCCGTCCGCGCCAAGGACCGTCTCGCCGAGACCATCCGGGACGGTGCCCCTGCTGGACCTATCCGTGCGGATGCCACGACCCGTGTCCGGGTCCCGTGCCGGTTCGCGGCAGGCTGCGAGGCTGCGTGCTTCTCGCCGGATCGTCCGGTCGCGATGCTGCGCGTCGGTTCGCCCTCCGGACCGTCGATCTCGGGTCCTGATCGGCAGCCGGCACGCCAGGTGGCCGCCGCGTGGTCCGAGAGATCTCGCGATCCCTCCGTCGCTGCGCTAGACTTACCCGGGACGCAGGAGGAGCGCCGTATGCCGATCGTCGTTTCCGCCAAGATCATGGAAGAAGGCAAAGCGGCGCGGGCCGCCGGCAAGACCATTTCGGCCGATCCTTATCGGGCAGGCTCGCAACAGAGCGCGGATTGGCTCGCGGGCTATCTCCACGACGAGCCCGAGCAGAACGTCGATCGGCCGGAAGGGGCCGAGGGCTGAGGCGATCGGGCGCGCCGCATCGCCGCCCTGCGGGCGTGCCCCGGCGGGCGCCGTCGCGGCGGCTGCCCGATCGCGCCCGGTGCCCGGCTCCGGCGAGCGGTTCCGTGCCGGCCGTGCAGCGGCTGGGAACACGGAGCTTGCGCGATACCGTACCGATGGCGGTATACCGCCATCATGGAAACCTTGCTGCTCCCCTCGGCCCTGTCGTCGCTCTTCGTCGTCGGATGCCTGACCATCAAAGCGCTGAGCCGTTGGCCGGATCAGGTCCGCAACGGCCTCGCGATCTGCCTCGTGGCGGCGGTGTCGCTCATCTTCGTCGAAGTGATCCTGGACTACGCACCGCGGCAATCCGCCCATCGCGCGGCCGAGCCCGTGGCGTCGGCGACGGCGCTGTATGGCGGCGTGGCCGGCACCCACCTCGCGGGCGAACCGGAATAAGCCGGCGGCCGGCAGGGGCACAATGCCGTGAGCCCGATGCCCTGGGCCCTCGGCATTGGGCGCGGCGGGCGCCCTACTTCGCGCCTTCGCTCCCGCTGTTGTTCTGTTCGCGGCAGCGATAGCCGACGAAGCATTGCGCGTTGTCGAGGGTCGGCTCAAAGGCCGGCAGCGCGGTCATCTCGCGGCCGCACGCGCCGCTGGCGTTGTGGACCATCTCGTACGCGTTCGCGCTCGATGCCAACGTGATGTCGCGTTGCTGGGCGACGGTCGCCTGGGCGGCCTGGCAGGACATTCCGGGCGTGAACGGCCGCTCCTGCGCGCTGGCGGCGCCGGCCGCGAGGCAGAGGCAAACGGCGGCCAAGGGCAGCGATCTCATCGATTGACGTCCATCCGGTGCAGGCAGCGGCGCCCTTCATAACCGCTCGGCACCCGGATCCCAACTGCGTTGATCCGTCTCCGGGACAGGTTTCGCTTCCAAGATTCGAATCCTGTCCGCTGACATCGACGAGCAACACGACGCGGTTAACGCTAACCCCTGCACCGAGGGAAATGCGTCATGATCGACGATGCTGATGACGGCCGGGCGGCGCTGATCACCGATCTTGCTCTGTCGGCGATCTTCTCCAGCGTGTTCCTGACCGCGATCTGCCTGCTGATGCTCGGCTTCTAGCCCTACCCGGTGAGATGGCGATGTGGGCCGCGATGTCGCGCGAGATGGCGAGGATGCGTTGCGTCAGGCCGCGCGCGTCGGGTCTTCCTCCCCCCGATTTCGCGGTTCTTCCGCATTTTGCGTGGATCAGGCCGCGATGAGGATTGGATCGCGACCATGGTGCTGATGGTTGGCGGTGAGCCGCACGAAAGCGGCGACAAGGGCCGGCCCTTGGATCTCCCCATCATCATCGACGCGCTCAGGGCAGAGATCGGCCGGCGTGCCGCGGCGTGGTGTCAGGGGGTCGGTGTCAGCCGCTGACCTTCACCCCTTCCTGCGCTCGCCCGGTGGCGCGGACCGTGAACGTGTAGGCGCCGACCAAGGCCAGCACGGTGGCGATGATGTCGATGCGACGGGGGATCTCGGGCAGGTAGATCATGGCGGCATCAGCCACGACGAGCACCGCGAACGCACCTGCCCATACGGCCGTGATGTTGCGGTTGACGGCATAGAACTGCGGCGTCGACCACACCTCCCGTGGGGCGCTCTCCCGCGCGTATTGCAGCGTGAACGGCACCCGGATCGCCAGGGAGAACAGAGCGATCAGCAGAAGTCCCCCATCCACGATCAGGCGCACGGCCGGGATGGTCCATTCGTGGTCGACCCGGCTGGTGTAGGCGGCCAGTCCCGCAAACAGCACCATCGTGCCGAGTTCGAGGATTTTGATCGAGCGGCCGAGCACCAGACGATCACGAAGGAGCAATCCCCCTGCCGTGAGCGCGCCCGCCCATAGTCCGGCTTCAGCATACCCGAGGTGGATCAGGACGGCGAAGACGATGAAGGGGGCGAAGCTGAATAGCAGGTTCATGCCGGCCGCCCATCATCCTGGGTTCCCACTTCGAGGATCTTGGCGGGCAATTCAGGCTGGAGGCAATGGCGGCCCTCGTACCAAGATTGTCGGATTGCCGCTCTGGCACCCGAAGATCAATGAAAGACCGGCGAATTGGCGCCGAGGAAAGCAAAACATGACACAAGGGTTAGGCCGCCAGCCATCTCGAAAGTTGCGGTCCGTGCGTGGGCACGCGGTGCGCAAGACGCCAGAGTAACGCCCACACACAAGGTCATAAGGCTCAGCGCCGCGATCGTCCCAACTCCTGGCTCGCACTGGAACCGCGCGTAAGCACACGGGGACGCGTGACGCTGCCAATAGCACCCTCCATCGTGAGCGATGCCCTTCTGCGAGCGACAATCGAGCAAGTTCCGGCCTCCCGGATGGCCAGGGCTCATCCGGTGCAGCGATGACGCGAAACCTGCACGCTCCCGTTGATAAGCTTTGCCATTTCAGGAAGCAGCGAGTTTGCCGACAAGCTGAGCGTTAACCAAATTTCAAACTTCGTTAACAATTCCTTAGCGGAATACTCGAAAATTTGGTACATCGACATACCGCCTGAGTCGTCCTCCCTCACTGTTGAGCGCCGCTATGCGCAGTCCCTCCCGGATGTGGTCTCTCGTCGCGTCCACATTGATCATGGGTTTGCCTCTGCTCTGGAGCAGCGAGGCAAGCGCCCACGTGAAGTGGTTCTGCGCCTACAACGTCGCGGGCGCGCCTCAGGGACTAGAGAATGTGCTCTGCGCCGATTTCGAGTGGCTCGTCGCGGTGGCGCTCGTCTGCCTGATGTTCGGCTGCCTTGC
>NZ_VZZJ01000036.1 GCF_008806345.1 Methylobacterium planeticum
GCCTTCAGCGTCACCCCCGGCACCGCCCTCGGCGACGGCCCCTACGCGTTCACCGCCACCGCCACCGATGCGGCGGGCAATCTCGGCGCGCCCTCGGCGCCCGTCAGCCTCACCATCGATACGGCGGTCCCCGCAGCCCCGGTCGTGACGAGCGCAGGGGGCGCCACCAGCGACACCACGCCGGCGATCACCGGCACCGGCGAGGCGGGCGCGACCGTGACGCTCCTCGACGGCACCGCGCCGGTCGGCACGGCCACGGTCGGCCAGAACGGCGGCTTCACGGTGAGCCCGGGCGCGCCGCTCGGGGAGGGGCCGCACAACCTCTCGGTCCAGCTGACCGACGCGGCCGGCAATGTCGGCGCGCCCTCGCCGGCGGTGGCCGTCACGATCGATAGCCTGGCTCCCACGATCCCGGTCGTGACGGGGGGCGGCGGCGCGACCGCCGATACGACGCCGGCCGTCACGGGCACGGCCGAGCCCGGCGCCACCGTCACGCTCCTGAACGGCACCACCGCTCTCGGCACCGCCACGGTCAACCCGGACGGCAGCTTCACGGTCAGCCCGACCACGCCCCTGGGGCAGGGGACCTACGACCTCTCGGTCCGGGTCACCGACGCGGCCGGCAACACGAGCCCGGTCACGGCCGCCATCGGCGTCACGGTCGACACCACGCTTCCGACCACCCCGACCCTCACCGCACCCGCGGGTCCGACCAGCGACAGCACCCCGACCCTCACGGGAACGGCGGAAGCGAACAGCACCGTCACCATCGCCAACGGGAACACGGTGCTCGGCACGGTGACGGCCGATTCCGGCGGCGCCTTCAGCTTCACCCCGGTCCCTGCGTTCGGCGACGGCACCTACGCGCTCACCGCCACCGTCCGGGATGCGGCCGGCAATGTCGGCGCGCCCTCGGCGCCCGTCAGCCTCACCATCGACACGGCCGCCCCGGTCATGCCGGTGCTCACCAGCGCGGGCGGTCCGACCAGCAGCGCCGCACCGGCGATCACCGGCACCGGCGAGATCGGCGCGCGCGTGACGCTCCTCGACGGCACCGCGCCGGTCGGCACGGCCATTGTGGACCAGGACGGCAGCTTCACGGTGAGCCCGGGCGCGCCGCTCGGGGAGGGGCCGCACAACCTCTCGGTCCAGCTGACCGACGCGGCCGGCAATGTCGGCGCGCCCTCGATGGCGATCACCGTCACGGTGGACGTGACGGCGCCGGCCGCGCCGGTCTTCACCACCGCCTCGGGCGTCACCGCCGACGCCACGCCGGCCATCGCCGGCACGGCCGAGGCCGGCGCCACCGTCACGGTGTTCGACGACGGCACCCCCCTCGGCACGGTCCAGGCCAACGCCCGCGGCGCCTGGTCCTTCACCCCCGGGACGGCCCTCGCCAACGGCCCCAACCTCATCACCGCCACGGCCACCGACGCGGTCGGCAACATCAGCCCGGCCGCGACCGGCCCGACCTTGACCGTCGACACCGGCGCGCCGCCGGCCCCGGTCCTGACGATCGCGCCCGGCCCGACCAACGACAACACGCCGACCATCACGGGCACGGCGGAGGCCAACAGCACGGTCACCATCACCAGCGGGGGCATTCTCATCGCCACCGTCACGGCCGATGCCGGCGGCGCCTTCAGCGTCACCCCCGGCACCGCCCTCGGCGACGGCCCCTACGCGTTCACCGCCACCGCCACCGACGCGGCGGGCAATCTCGGCGCGCCCTCGGCGCCCGTGAGCCTCACCATCGATACGGCGGTCCCCGCAGCCCCGGTCGTGACGAGCGCAGGGGGCGCCACCAGCGACACCACGCCGGCGATCACCGGCACCGGCGAGGCGGGCGCGACCGTGACGCTCCTCGACGGCACCGCGCCGGTCGGTACGGCCACGGTCGGCCAGAACGGCGGCTTCACGGTGAGCCCGGGCGCGCCGCTCGGGGAGGGGCCGCACAACCTCTCGGTCCACCTGACCGACGCGGCCGGCAATGTCGGCGCGCCCTCGCCGGCGGTGGCCGTCACGGTGGACACCAACGTCGACGTCCCGCCGGCCCTCGCCTTCACGGTGGCGACGACGGCGGACGGCAGGCTCAACGCCACCGAGGCGCAGGCGACCGCCTTCACGATCGCGGGCCTCGATGCCGGCACGACCGGCACCGCCACCTTCACGGATGCCAGCACTGCCAGCGTGAGCGTCGCGATCGGGGCGAACGGCACCTACGCGGCGGACCTCTCCGGTCTCGACGGGCCGGTGACCACGAGCCTGCGCGTCACCGATCCGGCGGGCAACGCCGGCACGATCGCGGGGCCGTCGCTGACCCTCGACACGCTCGCGCCGGTCGGCACCGCGGTGGCCGACGCCTCCGGCGGCCCGGAGGTCGCGAGCTTCACCTACACGGTGAGCTTCCCCGAGGCGGTCGCCAATGTCGGCGCGGAGGATTTCACCCTGACCGGCACCAACGGCGCCACCGGCACCATCGCCGGCGTGACGGGCTCCGGCGGCACCTACACGGTCACGGTGGCGGAGGTCTCCGGCGCCGGCACGCTGAGCCTCGGCCTCGCGGCGGGCTCCGACATCACGGACCTGGCCGGCAACGCCGCGAGCCTGACCCCGGCCGACCGGGCGGTGATCGGCGTCGCCCCGGTGCTGCCGGTCATCACCGGCTACACGATCGATACCGGCGTGCCATCCGACGGGATCACTGGCGATCCCACCCCGACCCTCACGGGAATCGGAGCGGCGGGGTCCACCGTCACGGTGACCTACGCGACCGCGGCCGGCCCGGCGCAAGCCACCGGAACGGTCCTGGCGGACGGCACCTGGAGCCTGACCCTGCCGACCCTCGCGGACGGCGACTACAGCTTTACCGCGAGCCTCGCAACCGCGGGTGGTACCCCGATCGGGACCTCGGCCCCCCTCGCGCTCACGATCGACACCGGCGTGGATGCGGGCACGCCGACCACGCTCGTGGTCGACGGGACGGCCGACGGCCTCATCAACGCCGCGGAGGCGACCGCGGTCGCCTACACGGTGGCGGGGCTCGATGCCGGCACCAGCGGCACGATCACCTTCCGCGACGGGATCCGCGCGACGGAGGTCGCGGTGAGCCAGAACGGCACCTTCGCGGTCGACCTGTCGGGCTTCAGCGGGCCGGTGAGCGCGAATCTCGCCCTGCGGGACGTGGCCGGCAACGCCGCCACGCTGGCCGGCAACACCGTCAGCCTCGCGACGGGCGCCCCCGGAGCCCCGGTGATCACCGGCCTCGCCGACGATACCGGGACGCTCGGCGACACCCTCACCGCCGACACGAATCCGACCCTCAGCGGACTGGCCGACCCGGGCAGCGCGATCCGCCTCGACTTCACCACGGCGGCCGGTCCGCAATTCGTCGAGACGGTGGCGGGCGCGAGCGGAGCCTGGACCGCGACCCTGCCGCTGCTGCCGGACGGGGCCTACGCGGTCACGGCGTCGGCGCGCGACGCCGCCGGCAACGCCAGTGTGGCGAGCGCGCCCTTCCCGATCAGCATCGACGCGACGGCGCCGGCCGGCACCGCCGGCGCCGACACGGCCGGCGGACTGACCGCCGAGACCTTCACCTACACGGTGAGCTTCCCCGAGGCCGTCGCCAATGTCGGCGCGGAGGATTTCAGCCTGACCGGCACGAACGGCGCCACCGGTACCATCGCCGGCGTGACGGGCTCCGGCGGCACCTACACGGTCACGGTGGCGGGGGTCTCCGGCGCCGGAACGCTGAGCCTCGGCCTCGCGGCGGGCTCCGACATCGCGGACCGCGCCGGCAACCTCGCGAGCCTGACCCCGGCCACCCGCAACGTTGCCGTCGGCCCGGATGCGACCGTGCCGACGACGATCTCGGGCTTCACCGAGGATTCGGGCGTTGCCGGCGACGGGATCACCAGCGACGCCACCCCGACCCTGACGGGAACGGGCAATGCCGGCGGCACCGTCACGGTGACCTTCGCGACCGCGGCGGGCGCCCAGACCCTGACGGGCCCGGTCGATGCGCTCGGGAACTGGACCGTTCCCGTCCCGGAACTCGCCGACGGGCGCTACAGCTTCACCGCGACGACCTCGGGTCCTTCCGGGGCACCGGGCGGCACCTCGGCGCCGCTTGCCCTCACCATCGACACGGTGGCGGATGCCCTGCCGGCTGTGGCGCTCGCCCTCGACGGGTCGGCGGACGGCGTCCTGACCCCCGCCGAGGCCGCGACCGCGCGCTTCACCCTGAGCGGCCTCGACGCCGGCTCAGGGGCGGCCGTGACCTTCACGGACGCCGCGGGGACCCGCGTCGCGGCGACGGCTTCCGCCGACGGCACCTACACGGTCGACCTGTCGGGCCTCATCGGCCCCGTCACCTCCTCGGTCGTGGTCACGGATGCGGCGGGCAACAGCGCGGTCGGCAGCGGCAACCCGATCGTCATCGACGCGGGCACGACGACGCCCCCGCGGACGCCCGTCCCGACGATCACCGGCATCCAGGAGGATACCGGCACGCCGGGCGACGGGATCACCAGCGATGCGAGCCCGATCCTGGTCGGGACCGCGAGCCCCGGCAGCACCGTGACGGTGAGCTACACCGGCGCTGCGGGGGGCGCCGCGACGGCGACCGGCACGGTCGGCACCGACGGGGCCTGGCAGATCGCTCTGCCCGCGCTGGCGGATGGCAGCTACAGCTTCGTCGCGACCGCCCTGGCGCCCGGCAGCACATCCTCGCCGGCCTCGCAAGCCCTGCCGGTCGTGATCGACACGGTGGTGCCGGCCGCGCCGGTCTTCGGGGGAATCGTCGGCGATGACGGGGACGGGGTCGTCACCGACGCGTCCCCGACCCTGACCGGCACGGCCGAGCCCGGCAGCACGGTGACGGTCACCTACGAGACGCCGCAGGGCCCGGGTTCGGCCACCGGCACGACCGGGACGGACGGGCGCTGGACCGTCGACATCCCGACCCTCCCCGACGGCAGCTACAGCCTCACCGTGGGCACCACGGATGCGGCCGGCAATGCCGGCGCGCCGGCGGCTCCCGTCAGCCTGACGATCAACACCGGCACGGGAGGCGGCGGCACGGGAGGCGGCGGCACGGGAGGCGGCGGCACAGGTGGCGGCAGCACCGGCGGCGGTGGGACCGGCGGCGACGGGGGCACCGGCGGATCCGGCGGCTCGGGTGGATCCGGCGGCACGGCGCCCGTGCTGGTCGGCGACCTCAATCAGACGCTCGCCCACGCGCCGGCGGTCTCCGGCAACCTCCTGGCGAACGACACGGGCGCGGCCCTCAAGGTCACGGCCGTGCAGTTCTCCGGCGGGCTGCCGGTCGCGGTCCCGACCGAGGGCACCGTCAAGGTCGTGTCCGACCACGGCACCCTGACGGTCTCGGCGGATGGCAGCTACAGCTACCAGGCGATCGGCGCGAACAACCTCGACGACACCGTCAGGACCGCCGAGCACTTCACCTACACGGTGACGGACGCGGCCGGCGCGGTCGGGCAGTCGAGCCTCGACATCAGCCTCGGCGGCCAGGCGCCGCAGGCGAGCGCGAGCTTCGGCTTCGCCTTCACGGAGGCGCGGGTGACGCTCGCGGGCGAAGCCCTCGTCCTCGTCGGCCCCGACGGCGTGACGCGGGACATCAGCGGCATCGACACGCTGCGCTTCACCGACGGCGAGATCCAGAACAACGACGGGCATCACGTGGTGGACGACGTGTTCTACTACGCGAACAACCTCGACGTCTGGCGCGCGCATGTCGACGCCGACACGCATTACGAGACCTTCGGCTGGAAGGAGGGCCGGGATCCGAACGCCTACTTCCACACCCGCGCGTACCTCGCCGAGAATCCGGACGTGGCCGCGGCCAACATCAACCCCCTCGAGCATTACCTCACGTTCGGCGAGCGCGAGGGCCGCAGCCCGAGCCCGGGCTTCTCCGCCGAGGCCTATCTCCACGCCAATCCCGACGTGGCGGCGGCCGGGATCAACGCCCTGGCGCATTACCTGACGAACGGCCAGGACGAGGGCCGGACGGTCTTCGCGGGCGAGAGCGAGGGACCGGGCCGGGTGATCGGCGACTTCGACGCCGATTTCTACCTCGCCCAATACGCGGACGTGGCGGCGGCCGTGCCCGCCGGCCGGGAGGCCGCCTCCTACGCCCTGGAGCATTACCTCACCTTCGGGGCGCGCGAGCTGCGCAACCCGAATGCCGCGTTCGACACCGCGTACTACCTTCAGCAGAACCCGGAAGTCGCGGCCTCGGGCGCCAACCCACTGCTGCATTATCAGGAGGTCGGGTGGCACGAGGGCCGCAACCCGAGCGCGTCGTTCAACACGAACGCGTACCTGGCGAGCCATCCGGAGGTGGCCCAGGCCGGCATCGACCCGCTGGAGCATTACCTCCAGACCGGCGGCCACGCCCTGGCCTGAGGGACGCGACGCACCGCCGGCGGCGCCGAAGCCGCCGGCTCACCCGGAACGACCCGAGCCCTCCGCGCCGCCGCGCGGGGGACTCTCGTGCGGGCACCCGCCCCGGTGCCGACCGGGCCGTCAGGTCACCCGGGGAAGCGGCCGGCTGACGAAGCGCGAGCCGGCGAGCAGGAAGCGCCAGGGCGTCTCGGCGCCGCGGGTGATGCCGATCCGAGGCCCGGCAGCCGTCGCGACCGGCTCGGCCCGCGGGGTCCAGGCGAAGGGGAGCCGGTGCATCGGCAGGCCATCCTGCGCCCCCGTGATCCCGAGGGCCTGGCACAGGCGCCCGGGCCCGGCGCAGAGCCGGCGCGGATCGTCGAGGCCGCGGCGCGCCCGCATCCGATCGAGGCCGGCTCGCGGCTCGATCGCGCGGAGGAGCACGGCGCTGCCCGGCTCGCAGACGACGTTCAGGCACCAGTGCATGCCGTAGGAGCGGTAGACGTAGGCGTGGCCTGGCGGCCCGAACATGCTCGCATTGCGCCGCGTCGGCCCGATGAAGCTGTGCGAGGCCGGATCGCTCCGGTCATAGGCCTCGGTCTCGACCACGATCCCGCCGACGCCGTCGACGGCGAGCCCCACCCCGATCAGGTCGGCCGCCACGGACGCGGCATCGCGCGCGAAGAAGGCCTGTTCCACCCGAACCGCTCAGGCGCCGAGGACGGGACGGGAAGGGGGCGAACGGCGAGCGAGGCTCACGCCCGCGATCCTGGCCGGGATCGCGGGCGTTTTCGAGGAGCGGCAGGACTTCGCGGGGCCCGAGACCTCCGCCCCGACCGTCAAAAGAGCTGGACGACGGAGATGTAAAATTTCTGCGACATTGCCATCGGGGGAATGCAATTCTAAATGTCACTCTCGGTACAGAATCGTACGGCCGTCCCACGTTGATTCGGCTCTATTGGTTGTCTATCCAACCAATCAGCCGCAGAATCTTTCCGTGCCTTCGAATCACGTCCGACCTATCTTCAGTCCGATAGGAGTATCCGCACCTATGGCTCGATTTTTCTTCGACGTCTACGATCCCCGCGTCACCTATCACGATCCGGACGGCGTCGATTGCCCGGACCGCGCGGCGGTCTCGGAGGAAGCGCTCAGGGCCCTGTGCGAGATCGCGGCCGACGAGCCCGGCCGCTACGTCGACAATCCCCTGCGCATCGAGGTGCGGGATGCCGCCAATCGCGTCGTCATGACGGCGAGCGTCGGCCTGACGGCCGCGTGGCACGCCGAGGGCGAGAGCGCCGTGACGGCGCGGGATGCCGCCTGAGGCGGCGCGGAGCACCGCAAAACGAGCGGCCCGTGGTTTCCGAGGAAACCCGGGAGGCTCGCGGTGTTGGGACTGGCTCAGGCAGACCTGTTCGCACCGCTGATCGGGCTCGGCCCGGCGCGCGTCACGCTCGCCCACGCCCGGGAGACCAGGCCTGCGCCCGCCGCCCCGAACGATCGTCCGAGGCGCCGCCAAATCGTCAGTGCCGCAGCGCCCGGCCTCGAAGGGCCAGCGGTCAGTGCTCGAGGCCGGCGCGCGACTGCGCGAAGAGGTCGGCTCCGGTCTCGGCGCCGGCGGCCTTGATCAGCGTCGCCTCCTCGCAGGTGCTCGCGAGCTTCAGGGCCAGGGGCTGCAGCCGCTCCCGCTCGGTGCAGTAGGCGGCGATGCGGGCGCGGCCGTATTCCGGCATGGTGGAGACCAGCCGCCCGAACTCGCATTCGCTCGCCCGGTACAGAGCCGCGATCAGCTCGATCGGGATCGGATACTTGGCGAGGCTCGATGCCATGGGCCGGAGGGGGGTCGATGCCATGGGTCGCCTCATCGTGTTGCGGATGAGGCAGGATCTCCCGGCATGGTTAATGGACCGTTACGGGACCGGGTCCGACCGCTCAGGATTGCTGGCGCCGGCCGCTGCGGGCGATCTGGATCAGGTCATTGGTCGTGACGCAGCGATTGGCCGGAAGCAATCGCTCGAAGAGCGAGCAATCCTGGCTCGTCCACACGCTGACGGCGCTCGTAATATTGCGCCACGTGCGATCGAATCGCCCTGAAATCACCTGCGCTGCCATGGATCCGCCCCAACCCACACGCCCTGGGTCAAGACGGTATGCGCAACGCCGATCGGCCCATGCCCTCTTTTGTTAAACCCATCCGAAATTTCCGAATTGGCGCGAAACAGCTGCGCACATTTCGTCCGCTCCCGCACGATCCTCGTCAAAATCTGATCGAAGGTCTCTGAGTTCATCAAGCAGATCATCGGTCAGGCAAGATCATCGGCTCCGGAAGCGAGGTCGCAATTCGGCTTTCGCTCTTGCGAATGAGGATCCCGGACGCACCAGAACCGGTCGAGCGCGCGCAATACGAAGCCGTGTCGGCTGTTTCAGAGCGGTCAGTCGATGGGACTCTTCACGGCATCCGCGCCGCGCGCCGATCAGGCCGACGCGCCGGGCCGATCGTCGGTCTCCGGCGCGTGCGCGTTGAGCCAGCCGACCGCCCCGGTCAGGTCGAAGCCCCGGGCGGCGCCGAAAGGGAGGACGTCCGCGCGCCGCATGCGCCCGGCGAGCACCTCGCCGAGGACCCAGAGCGTGAGGGACCGGGTACCGCTGCGGCAATGGGCGAGGACCGGGCCGGAGGCGCCCGCGACCGCGTCCCGGAAGTTCTCGATCTCCGCGCGGGTGATCGTCGCGCCGGTCACGGGCAGGTGCCGGTAGGCGAGGCCGGCCGCCTCGGCCGATTCGCGCTCGGCCTCGGAGCCGGGCTGTCCCGCCTCCTCGCCGTCGGGGCGGTTGTTGATCAGGAGCGCGTAGCCCGCCGCTGCGAGCCCGGCGATGTCCTCGCCGTTCGGCTGGCCGGCGACCGTCAGGCCCGGCGCGATCTCCGTGCGTATCATCGGCGCTTCCACCTGTGCCCGTCGCCCGGCCAGCATAGAGCAAGGCGGCGGCGGGCACACCGTCATCGCCGCATCGCCAGCACGATGAAGCCCGAATAGGCGAAGGCCGCGGCCATGATGGTGAGGGAGAGGGAATCCATGGCCGGCCGATACGGCCTGGCCGGGGCTCCGGCCACGGCGCGTTCGGCCGCTGTGGCATCGTGACCCCGGCCTGGGACGGGGAGCCGACCCGGAGCCCATTCAGGCTCTAGCCTGCAGAATGAAACGTTGTTTATTCCGGCTGACAAGCAAAATTTCCCAGCCATAGCGAAAAAATTACACATAGGGACGCATTACCCCTTGATGCGGTGGCAGCAAGGTGATCATAGGCGCGCTGAGCAACTTCCAATGGGCCGTTGAAATGTCAGAAGAAAGCCAGGGGACGAACCCCGAATTCATTGCACTCGCCGGTGACATCGTTTCCGCCTATGTGTCCAACAACTCCGTTCCTGTCGCGGAGCTACCGAGCCTGATCGCCAGCATCCACACGGCCCTGCAGGGATTGTCCACCGGTGCCGCGACCGCCGCGGCCGCCGAGACGGTCGAGAAGCCGACCCCGGCGCAGGTCCGCAAGTCGATCACCCCGGACGCGCTGATCAGCTTCATCGACGGCAAGCCCTACAAGACCCTCAAGCGCCACCTCACCGGCCACGGGCTCGATCCCTACAGCTACCGCCAGCGCTACGGCCTGCCGAGCGACTACCCGATGGTGGCGGCGAACTACGCCGCACAGCGCTCCGAACTCGCCAAGTCGATCGGCCTCGGGCGCGCCGGCGGCCAGGCCGAGGATCCCGACGCGTCGCGGCCCCGCGGCCGCAAGGCGGGTTGAGGGACAACCCGTTCCAGGCGGCGGGCTCAGGGCGGCGGAACGGCCGCGCACGCGCCGCCTTAACGGCCCCGAAACCGGGGCCGCCTAGACCCGTCTCTCCGGTCGCCGTCACCGGCTCGCCGGGGCCGGAGAGAGGCTTCGCGTGCACGATCCCTTCGTTCCCGCCGTCCTGGCCGAGCGCCTGCGCGCCAAGCGCCGCCGGCCCTGCGCGGTCGCGGCCCTCGATCCGACGCCCGCCAAGCCCGTCTTCGCCGAACTCCTCGACGGCCAGGGCCGCGGCACCGGCCAGTTCGTGCGCCTGTCGCAGGGCATGGTCGAGCGCATCGCCCGCGCCGTGAAGGCCGCCGGCTGAGGGTGGATCGGGCGCGCCCGGGAACGCCGGGGGATCGCTGCCGTTGCGTTGATCGGACATCCATGCCGGGCGCGGGGCGCGCCGCCTCGCACCGGCCCCATCGAGGGACGCTCATGGTCGATCGATCGCAGGCAGGCCGCGCACCGGAACGCGCGCTGCCGAGCCGCTGGAGCCTGCTCGCGGAGGCCCTGCGGGCCGGCGGCGACCTGATCGGCAAGGAGCTGAAGCTGTTTCAGGTCGAGGCCGACGGCAATCTCCGCGCCATCGCGGCCCTGATCGCCCGCTTCGGCTTCGCGCTCATCCTGCTCGTCGGCGGCTTGCTTCTGCTGGTCCTGGCCCTCGTCAGGGCCATCGGCGCGCTGATCGGCTCGCAGGCGCTCGCCGCGCTCGGGGTCGGGGGCGCCTTCGCGGCCGTCACCGGGATCTTCCTCGTCCTCGGCCTGCGGCGCATGTCCCTCGACAATCTCGCCCCCCGGCGGACCGAGCGGCAGCTGACGCGGGATGCGGAGCTCGTCGGGGCCGGAGAGTAGAGCCGCCCCGGCGCCTCCGGCCCCGCTCAGGTGACGAGCCAGTCGCTCGGCACGTGGACCGTGAAGGCCTTGCCCTCGTCGACCCAGCCGGCCCCGGCGGCGCCCACCCGGATCGCGTCGGCCTCGCCCGCGCTCCCGGCGAAATGGTGGACGCCGCTCTGCGTGTTGAAGAACCGCTCGAGGGTGACGGCACCGGGGCCTCCCGCCGCCGGGCTCGCGTAGGCCTCGAAGGCGACGCCCTCGTAGACGTAGCTCGGCAGGGTCTTGATGATCTGGTCCCGCTCGGCGACGCCGGTGGTGTAGAAATGCGTGCCGTGGGCCGTGTCGAAGAAGCGGAACACGTCGATGGTGCCGGGGCCGGCATCCGGGGTCGCCCAGGCGACGCCCTCGTAGACGTAGCCGATCTTGCTGTTGATCAGCCAATCCCGCTCGGCCACGCTCGAGGTGTAGAAATGGTCGTTCGTGGCCGCGTTGAAGAAGCGGAAGCTGTCGTGCAGCCCCGCCGACGCGACGGTCGGCGACGGGACCGCGGCCGCCGTGGGGATCGCCGGAACCGGCGCGGGGCTCGCGCTCGCGACCGCGGGGGCGCCGTAGAGCGCCTGGATGCCGCTGATGTCCGAGGCGGTGAGGTCGGTCACGGCGCTGCTGAGATAGGGGTTCATTACCGCCGTCGCGCCGCTGTAATGATCGAGGCCGAGGGCGTGGCCGATCTCGTGCAGGGCCACGAGGAAGAGGCTGGCCTTGTGGTTGCTGACGATGCCGCCCGCCGCGGCGTGCCAGCCCTCGCCGCTGTCGAAGGTGATGTCGGCGGAGGTGAAGCGATTGCCGAAATAGGTGTAGCGCGTCTGGCCCAGGACGTTGTCGAGCCCGTCGATGGCGCCGTTGCTGAACCGGATAGCGGCGCCGGATGCCGAGGCGGCCTGCACGAAGGTGATGTTCGCGTGCGCCGACCAATCGGCGAAGGCCGCGGTCAGGATGGGCTGGAACGCCGCCGGGATGCTCGCGTCCACAGCCCAGGACACGGTCGCCCCCGCGCCCCAGAGCGGTCCCTCCAAAGCGTATGCTGCCATGCGTCACCTCCCTGGCGCCTGTCGGGACGGTGCGTGTGACTCCTTAATGCGGGGATAATGCGACGAAGCCGGTCCCGCCCCGCCGTATGCCGTCCTTGCGTCCGAATACGCACCGGCATCCCAGCGTTGTTCCCTTACAATCCGTTTATCATGGATCATTCTAAGAAAACATTCCAAATAAAAAACCCGATAGCGTCCAGCATCTGCCGGGTAAAGGCGTGAGTTCAACGTGAAATTGTCGCTGATAGGCTTTAAATTTCGGGAGTTCCTGCGGATGATTGCGTCGCTCGGGCTGATCGAAAACTGAAGGTTGACGTTTTCCACTCAGGAGCAAAGCTGGTCGCCAGGTCTCTTCAGAATTCCCGGTCTGGAAGCCGGCGCCGTCCGGCCCGATGACGAACTGATGCTTAGCCTCGTCCCTTCCGACGATCGCGCAGTGCTTGAAGGCAGCGCCGAGATCGTGCGCACGAGCCTCCTCGGCGACCGGGCCGTCCGGATCACCCGGCGGGACGCGACGATGCGGCTGGTGATGAGCCGGGGCGGGGTTTTCCACAGCGCGGACGGCGAGCCCGTCCGCAGCCGCCGGGACGCCGTCGCGGCGCTGCGCGCGGCCGGCATCGACGTCTTCCGCATGGCCGGCGAGGCCGTCGCCACCGCCAAGGTCGGCTGACAGCTGCCGGGGCCGGGCCGGGCCGGGGCCGGGCCGGTCTCGGGCGCGCGGCATCAGCGGGCCAGGATGCGGGCCGCCTCCTTCGTGGTGGCCACGGCCTGGGACACCCCCGAGAGGGAGCCCGAGATCGCCCGGACGTTGCCGGAGATCGCCGCCACCGCGTCGGCGGCCTCCTGCATGTTGGAGGAGATGTCCCGCGTCACCACGCTCTGCTCCTCCACCGCGGCGGCCGCGCTGACGACGTGGTCGCGCAGGGTCGCGACCGAGGCCCCGATCCCCCCGAGGGCGCCGACGACCTCCCCGGCGACGGCGCGGATGCCGTCGATCTCGCCCGCGATCTGCTCGGTCGCCCGGGCGGCCTGGTTGGCGAGGCTCTTCACCTCGCTCGCCACCACGGCGAAGCCGCGGCCGGCCTCGCCCGCCCGCGCCGACTCGATGGTCGCGTTGAGGGCCAGCAGGTTGATCTGGCCCGCGATGGTCTGGATCAGCCCGACGATTCCCCCCATGGCGCTCGCCGCCTGCGCGAGCCGCTCCGTGAAGGCGTTGGCGGCGGCCACCTGCGCATGGGCGTCGTCGGTGGCCCGGCGCGACTTCGCCATGCCCTCGGAGATCTCGCTCACCGAGGCTGCGAGCTCCTCGGTCGCCGCCGCCATCGTCTGGACGGCCTGGGCGGTGCTGCCCGCGGCCTGCGTCGCCGCGGTGGATTCCGCGTCGGTCCGGGCGATCGCCCCGTCGATCTCGCCGAAGTTCTGCGCGATCAGGCGCTGGAGATCGGCCAGGAGGGTGACCTGCGGGGTGATGTCGGTGGCGAACTTGACCACCTTGTAGGGGCGCCCGCCGGCATCCAGGATCGGGTTGTAGGAGGCCTCGATCCAGACCGCCCGGCCTCCCTTGCCGATGCGCTTGTACTGGCCGGCCCGGTAGCGGCCCTGGCGCAGGGTCTCCCAGAACGCCCGGTAGGCCGCGCTCTCCCGGTCGGCGGCCTCCACGAACAGGCCGTGATGGCGCCCGACGATCTCCGGAAGGGTGTAGCCGAGGGTCTTCAGGAAGTTCTCGTTGGCGTCCAGGATGGTGCCGTCGAGGGCGAAGGCGATCACCGCCTGGGAGGTCCGGATCGCGTCGATCTGGCCCTGGCGGTCGGCGTCCTCGGCCTTCTGGCGGGTGATGTCGGTGGCGAACTTGACCACCTTGAAGGGCCGGCCGTGCCGGTCGAGGATCGGATTGTAGGACGCCTCGATCCACACCTCACGGTTGTTTTTGCCGATGCGCCGGAACTGGCCGGCCTGGTAGCGGCCCTCGCGCAGGGCCGCCCAGAACGCCCGGTACTGCGCATCCTCGCGCATCGCGGGCTCGACGAACAGGCCGTGGTGCCGGCCCTGCACCTCCGACAGCGCGTAGCCGAGGACGCGCAGGAAATTGTCGTTCGCGTTCAGGATCCGCCCGTCGAGGTCGAACTCGATGATGCCCTGAGAGCGGTCGAGGGCGGCGAACTTCGCCGCCATCTCGACCGCAGACCGTTTCAAGCCTCCGAACATCCCGACAACTCCAAGCCTTCGGGCGCGTCGGTAGCGGCTCCGCGGTTCCGCAGGTTCCGCACGCGCCACCGGCACCACAACTGACAGTAGAACTTGCGCGCCGCAGACCTGAAGGTTCGGTTAACTCAGGTCGAATTTCGGCCAACATCCGAACCTGCGGTGCCGGAACGAAGCCCCGAAACCCGCCCGATGGACGGGCGAAGCCGGCTATTCGCGTGTCGGGGCGCCAGGGACTCGCAGCATTGGCCGAAGATCAACCTGGGACCGCGGGGGTGAATCGCGGCGAGATCCTGGCCGAACGGTGTCCGCTCGGATTCGAACAGAGCGATTAAGGGCCCGTCAAGCACCGGCGGGATAGCGTTGCACCTTAGGGTTACAGGTGTCGCGCGGATGCAGACAACCACAGTGAGCACGTTCCCGCTCTCCACGGCGGCGCCGTCGTTCAAGGCCTCGGTGGCCGAGGCGGCAGCGTTCCCGCGCCTCGTGCAGACGGTGGTGCGCAACATGATCGAGGCCTGGCCGGCCGAGGTCTACCGCGAGAGCCTGGTCGAGGCCCGCTTCCTCGGGCGCAAGACCGTCTTCGTCAGCGATCCGCGCCTGATCCACGACCTTCTGGTGACGCAGGCCGCGCAGCTCGGGCGCGAGGAATTCTTGACCCGCTCCCTCAAGCCGGCCCTCGGCGACGGGATCCTGACCTCGGACGGCGAGCGCTGGAAGGCGCAGCGCCGCACCGCCGCGCCGGTCTTCCGCCACGACCGGATCAGGGAATTCGTGCCCGCCATGACGGGCGCCGCCGCCGCCACCCGGGCGCGCTGGGACCGGCAGGGCGCAGAGCGCGGGGCCGCGCGCGGGGCCGAGTCCGCGCCGTTGGATGTCCTCGCCGAGATGATGCGCACGACCTTCGACATCATCGTCGCCACGATGATGTCGGACGAGGTCGGCCTCGATGTCGGGGCCTTCGGCCGGGCGATGAACGCCTATCTCGACCAGACCCGCTGGAAGATGGCCCTGACCCTCGTGGGCGCCCCGGCCTGGATGCCGCATCCGGGCTATTTCCGGGCGGTCTCGGCCGCGCGCTACCTGCGCGGCACCGTCGCGGCGGCGGTGGCGAGCCGCCGCCAGCGCGGCAAGACCGGCTCCGATCTCCTCGGCCTGATGCTGCAGGCCCGCGACCCGGAAGGGGGGGCGGCGATGTCGGATGAGAGCCTCACCGACAATCTCCTGACCTTCATCGCGGCGGGCCACGAGACCACCGCCATCACGCTCGCCTGGACCCTGTGGCTGCTGGCGGAGCACCCGGAGGTCGAGGCCCGCGTCGTCGCCGAGATGCGCGCCGCGGCCCAGGCGGGGCAGGGCCCGAACCTCGAGGTGCTGACCTATACCCGGCAGGTGCTCATGGAGGTAATGCGCCTCTACCCGGCGGCCCCCCTCCTGGTGCGCAAGACCCTCGGGGAGATCAGCCTCGGCGGCACCCGCATCCCGGCCGGGCGCTCCGTCCACGTGCCCGTCTACGCGCTCCATCGCCACGCCAAGCTCTGGTCCGAGCCCGCGCGCTTCGACCCCGACCGCTTCGGCCCGGCCCAGTCCGCCGCCCGCGACCGCTACGCCTACATGCCCTTCGGGGCCGGCCCGCGGATCTGCATCGGCATGGGCTTCGCCATCACGGAATGCCTCGCGATCCTGGCGGAGCTTCTCCCGGCCTACCGCTTCAGCCGCAACGGCTCGGGCCGCCCGGACGCGCGCTTCAGCGTGACGCTGCGTCCGCATGGCGGCGTGCGCATGGTCGTGACGCCGCGCCGGCTGCACTGATCGCCATGGCAAGTCCGCGACAGACGAAGACCGGGCCCGGCGCCGCCCGGCCGCGGCCGGCACCGCGGCCCGCGTCCTTGCCGGGCCGCCTCGGCGCGACGGGGGGGCGGCTGCGGCGCTGGCTCTGGCCGGGGCCCGCCGCGCAGGCGGCCCCCGAGGCCTCCGAGACGGCGCCGGCCGAGTTCGAGCGCTACGTCCTGGCGACGCGCTTCGGCCAGCTCGACGAGACCCTGAAGCTCGCCAACTACTCCGCCGTGACCCACGTGATCGTGGCGGCGGCGGTGCTGGTCTTCTTCTGGGGCGAGGCGTCGGCCAGCTACCTGATCGGCCTGTTCGTCGTCGTGACGACGACGAGCTGCATCGCGGTGGCGGCGGCCTGGGCCCATCGGCGCCAGCATTCCGAGTCGATGTCGGATGCCGACATCGCCCTCGGCTACCGGGTCTCGAACCTGATCGCCGTCGCCCTCGGGGCCGCCTGGGGCACGATGCCGATCGCCCTGTTCTCGTCGTCGGACAGCGACCACCGCATGCTGGTGGTGGCGATCGCCGCCGGCCTGATCGCCGACGCCTACGTGATCGGGCCGATCCTGTCGGTCGCCCTCGTCTTCACCGTGCCGCTGGTGGCCGGGAGCTTCCTCGGCCTCGCCCGCAGCGGGGAGCTGATCGGCGCGCACCTGGCGATCCTGCTCACGGTCTACGCCGCCTTCGTGCTGTTCAGCGTGCGGCGGATGAGCCACCTGTCCTACCAGCGCATCCTCGACCGCGTCCGCGTCAGCGATCAGAACGAGACCATCGGGCTTCTCCTGCACGAGTTCGAGGAGAGCACGAGCGACTGGCTCTGGGAGACGGACCGTGCCGGCTGCTTCAACCACGTCTCCCCCCGGGTCGCGCAGGTGGCCGGCCGGACGGTCGAGGCGCTGCAGGGCTCGCCCTTCGCGGCGTTCCTGGCCGGCGGGGCGGACCGCGCCCTCGGGGCCGGCGGTCCGGAGGTCCTGGCCCTGATCCGGGGCCGGACCGCCTTCCGCGACCACGTGGTCGAGCTGCCGCGGGGCGAGGAGACGCGCTGGTGGCAGCTCAGCGGCAAGCCGGCCTACGACAAGGCCGGCCGCTTCACGGGCTTCCGCGGCGTCGGCTCGGACATCACGGCGAGCCGCAAGTCCGAGGACCGCATCGCCTTCCTGGCGAGCTACGACCCCCTGACGGGCCTCGCCAACCGCGCCCTGTTCCAGGACCGCGCCACCAGCGAGTGCGCCCGGGCCGCCGTCTCGGGCACGTCCTGCGCGCTGCTCTACCTCGACCTCGACGGCTTCAAGGTCGTCAACGACACCTTCGGGCACGGGGTCGGCGACCAGCTCCTGCGCAGCGTCGCGGCCCGGCTCCAGCCCCTGAACGGGGAGGGCGTCTGGATCTTCCGCCTCGGCGGCGACGAGTTCGCGGTGCTGCAGCGCTGCAACGGCACCGCGGAGGCGATCGCGCTGGCCGAGCGCCTGATCGCCCTCGTCAGCGCCTCCTACCTGATCGACGCCGTCAAGGCCGAGATCGGCGTCAGCGTCGGCATCGCCCTGACGCCCCAGAACGCCGAGGACCCCGAGAGCCTGCTGCGCAAGGCCGACCTCGCCCTCTACCGGGCGAAAGCCAAGGGCAAGGGCAGCTTCTACGTCTTCGAGAACGAGCTGGAGGTGACGCAGCGCGCCCGCCGCGAGCTCGAGGCGGACATCAAGCTCGCCATCGAGCGCAACGAGCTCGCGCTGCACTACCAGCCCCTGACCAGCCTGCGCGACGGGCGGGTCGTCTGTTTCGAGGCGCTGCTGCGCTGGAACAACCCGGCCCGCGGCTCCGTCTCGCCGGTGGAGTTCATCCCCGTGGCGGAGGCGACCGGCATGATCGTCGCCATCGGCCGCTACGTCCTGCGCCAGGCCTGCCGCGAGGCGGCGCGCTGGCCCCGCCACATCCGCGTCGCCGTCAACATCTCGCCGATCCAGTTCCGCACCACCGGCTTCGTCGAGGACATCGCGGCGGCGCTCGCGTCGACCGGGCTCGACCCGGACCGGCTCGAGATCGAGATCACCGAATCGGTCTTCCTCGACAAGACCGCCATCACGATGACCAACCTCAACGAGCTGCGCGGCATGGGCATCCGCATCGCGCTCGACGATTTCGGCACGGGCTACTCGTCGCTCAGCTACCTGGCGAAGTTCCCCGTCGACAAGATCAAGATCGACCGCTCCTTCGTGCGCGACATCAACTCCTCGGACGAGAGCCTCGCGGTCATCGAGGCGATCCTGGCGATCGCCCAGAAGCTGTCGATCTCGGTGACGGCGGAGGGCGTCGAGACCGCCGAGCAGGCCCGGATCCTGAAGGCCCGCAACTGCAGCGACATCCAGGGCTACATCCTGAGCCCGGCCCGGCCCGCCGGCGAGATCTTCGACATCATCGACCGCATCCCGCAGGATTTCGCGCGCCTGCTCCCCGCGGAGGCGCCCCGCATCTGGGCGAGCCCCGTGCGCGCCGTCGGGGCCTGACCGGGCGCCCACCGCCCCACCGCCACCACCAGACCTCGGGCGCATCGCCGCAGCCGCGATCCGGAGCCGGGCGTTGCCTTGTCGGGACGTGTTGCCCGGCGGGGACAGACGCCGCCGGCCCGAGGCGCCATGATGGGGTCCGGTACCGTACGGGTGATGGCCCCCGAGGCGCGGGGGCGGCGGGGGGCTCCGCGTCGCGACGGCCCGCCGGCCGGGCGGCCCGGGGTCATCGCCCCCGGTCATCGCGTGCGAGGATCGATGACTCTGCGGACGCTGCGCTCCCTCGGTTGGGCCCCGACGATCGGCCTGTCCTGGCTCTGGGGCCTCGGCTTCTTCTACTCCATCCACGTCACCCTGACGTATGGCTGGCTCGGCTTCCTCGCCTTCGCGGGGCCGAACGCGGCGGGGCTCTACCTCTTCGGCCACGTCCTCGGGGCGCCCCACCGGAACCCCGCCGAGATCGTCCGGCGGGTGGAGGGCCGCTTCACCGGCCTGTTCCTGCTGGCCCAGGTCGCGGCGGTCGGCGTGACCGCCTACGGGCTCGTCGCCTACGTTCTGCTCCCGCTCTTCGGCCCGAACGCCCCGCTCGCGGCGATCCTCGTCCTGCTCGTCGGCGCCGCCACCGGACACGCGGCCTCGGTCCGGGCCCTGCGCTGGCTCCATGCGGGCTACCTCGCGGTCGGCGTCGCGGCGGCCCTCGTGGCGCTGGCGGGCCTCGCGGCGGGGCCGCCGGCGCCCCCCGTCCCCCTCGCGGCCTTCGACGAGCGCTTCTACGGCCTCGTCCTGCCCTCGCTGGTCGGCTTCCTCCTCGGCCCCTGGAGCGACGTGCAGCAATGGCAGCGGGTGGTGGCGATCCACCGGGACGGGGGCTCGATCCGGGTGGCCTATGCGGGCGGCGCGCTGCTGTTCCTCGGGCTCCTCGTCCTCAACGCGTCGCTCGCCGCCCTGTCCGGCCCCGGCGTCCTGATCCCCTCCGCCGACGGGATCCCGGGCGCCCAGGCCGCCGTGACCGGCGCGGTTGCCCGCGCGGGGATCGCCCCGGTGATCGGCGCCTACCTGCTCTGGACGCTCCTCGCGATGGTCTCGACCATCGACAGCTTCTACGCCGCCACCCGCTGGCTCCTGACCTCGGTGACGACCCGCAGCGTCAGCCCGATCCTCGCCTTCGTGCCCGCCGGCCTCGTCGCCTCGCCGCTCTGGACCCTCGCGGCCGCCCTCGCGGCCGCCGGGGCGGTCTGGTTCGCCGGCCTGTCGATGATGTACCTGATGCTGCCCTTCGCGACCCTGTTCGTGGGCGCCTCGCTCTGCCTCGTCTGCGAGACGGTGAGCGGGCGGCAGGGCTATGACGGCGTGCTCTGCGGCATGATCGGGCTCGCCGCCGCCCTGGTGTTCCTGGCGGGCTACATCGCGCCCGAGGGCGCGCTCCTGGGGATCTCCCCGATCGTCGGCGCCATCGGGGCGCTGCCGGCCCTCGGCGCCCTCGTCGGCCGCGCGAGCCCGCAGCCCCCGGCCGAGGCCGCCGGCGGGCCGCAGCCGCGGGCGGTCCCGACCCTCGTGGTGCCGCCGGAGGAGGCGGTGGCCTCCCACGGCTTCGACGGGCCCTGGTTCGTGCTGCAGCTGATCCCGACCTACGACGACACCAACTCGGTCGGGAACATCTACTTCGCCAATTACTTCCGCTGGGTCGGCAAGGCCCGGGAGCTGTTCTTCAACGTCTGCATGCCCGATTTCGACCTCGCCACCACGGGCTTCTACGTGTTGACGCGTTCCTTCACGCACGATTTCCGGCGGGAGGCCCGGGAGTTCGAGCCGATCTTCGTGCGCATCCGCATCGCGAGCCACAACCGGAAGTTCGTGACCCTGAGCCACGAGATCCACAGCCGGACGCAGGGGCTCCTGGGGCGGGGCGAGCAGACCCTGATGTTCGTCGACACGGTCCGCTACCGGCCCCTCGACATCCCGGCGAGCATCATGGCGGGCTTCATGCCCCACTTCGTCCGGGACGAGGCGGCCCCGCCGCTGCGGGCCCGCAGCGCCGCCGCGCTGATGCCCGAGGACGGCTGAGCCCCGCGCCGCACCCGTCCGGGGCCGGGCCTGACAGAGGTCCCGCCCTGTTGGGGACGCGTGCAATCTTCGCGTGCAATGCCGCGCCGCCCTCTTCAGTATGGGGTCGAGCCACGGACCACGGGCCGCTCCACGAGCCCGGGCCACGGCCGAGGGAACGCGCGAGGGCAGCATGACGGGTGATCGACGCGATTTTCTGAAGGCGACGGCGGCGGGGCTCGCCACCGCCTCGGTCGGCGGCCTGCCGGCGGCGGCGCAAGGACAAGGACAAGGCGGCAGCGGCGCCGGCGCCAGGGCGGGGGCAGCGGCCCGGACCTTCGCGATGCCCCGCGGCCTGACGCTCCTCAACCTGCGGCGCGCGGGCGGCTACGGCCTCGGCGTCAAGCTCGCGGGGGGCGTCCTCGACGTCACCGCCGCGGCCGAGAATCTCGGCCTGCCGGCGCCCGTCGACATGGACGACCTGCTGCAGAACGGCTGGGGCGCCGAGCTCGCGGCCGTGGTCGAGGCGGCGGGCAGCCGGCCCGACGCCCAGCTCCTCCTCGACCCGGACAAGGTCGCCTACGCGCCGCTCGTCACCCGGCCCGAGAAGATCATCATGATGGGCTTCAACTACCGCAGGCATGCCGAAGAGACGGACACGCCGATCCCCAAGGATCCGCCGCTGTTCAACAAGTACAACAACGCCCTCAACCACCACGGCGGCACGATCAAGCTGCCGACCGCCGCGGCGCGGGAGTTCGACTACGAGGTCGAGCTGGTGATGGTGTTCGGGCGCGAGTGCCGCGACGTCTCGGAGGCGGACGCGCTCGACTACGTGGCGGGCTACGCCACCGGCAACGACTTCAGCGCCCGCGACCTGCAGACGCTGACCTCGCAGTTCATGATCGGCAAGACCAGCGACGGGTTCGGGCCGCTCGGGCCCTACCTCGTCACCAGCGACCTCGTGAAGGACCCGAACAACCTGCGCCTCGAGACCCGGGTCAACGGCGTCCAACGCCAGGACTGGAACACCAACGACATGATCTTCAATTGCCGCCAGCTGATCAGCTTCGCCTCGAAGATCATGACCCTCAAGCCCGGGGACATCTTCTACACCGGCACGCCGCAGGGGGTGATCTTCGGCGAGAAGATCCCCCGCGCCGAGCGGCAATGGCTGAAACCCGGCGACCAGATCGCCTGCAGCCTCGAGGGCCTCGGCGAGCTCCGCTTCAGCCTGACCTGAAGCCCCGGCGCGGGCCGGAGAACGCAGGCAGGAGAACGCAGGCCGGAGGACGCTGGGCGTGGAACGCCGGGGCGCGCCAGGAGGGCGCGCGTCTCGGCACGGATCCGGACGGAACAAGATCTCGCCGCGCCGCTCCGGAGCCCTATCCTTTGAACCCGGCGCGCCCGGCTCGACCCGCCCGGGCCCAATCGGGAGACCGAACCATGGACGACGAGGCCTACGCCATCCGGACGCGCCCCGCGCACGAGATCGGCCAGAAGCTCGACGATCTCTCGGTCGACGATCTCGACTTGCGCATCGCGGCGCTCCGGGCCGAGATCGAGCGCCTGGAGGCGGCCCGCGCCGCCAAGCAGGCGGCCCTCGCGGCGGCCGGATCGATCTTCCGGCTCTGATCGCCCGCGGCGGCGGAGACGCCGCCGGCCCGAGCGGGAGCGCGCCCGCCCCGCCGACATCGTCGGCCCGTCACCCCGTCAGCACGGCCTCGATGCGCTCCATCGCCCAGTCGATCTCGTCGCGGGTGATGACGAGGGGCGGGGTGATGCGGATTGTGTGCTCGTGGGTGTCCTTGGCCAGCAATCCCCGCGCCCGCAGGGCCTCGACCACGGGGCGCGCCCCGCCGGCCTCCGGGTGGAACTCGATGGCGAGCATCAGGCCGCGCCCGCGCACCGCCCGGATGCGGTTGCTGCGCAGGGCCCCGAGCCGCTCCAGGAAGTAGGGCCCGAGGGTGGCGGCGTTCTCGATCATGCCCTCCTCGACCAGGACCCTCAGGGCCGCGCGCGCCACCGCGCAGGCGAGGGGGTTGCCCCCGAAGGTGCTGCCGTGCTGCCCCGGCTTCAGGGTGCCGAGCACGGCCGAGTTCGAGAGCACCGCCGAGATCGGGTAGAAGCCGCCGCCGAGCGCCTTGCCCACGAGGGTGACGTCGGCCACGATCCCCTCGTGCTCCTCGGCGAGCAGCCGCCCGGTGCGCCCGAGCCCGGTCTGGATCTCGTCGAGGATCAGGGTGATGCCGTGGCGCGTGCAGATCTCGCGCACCCGCCGCAGGTAGCCCGCGGGCGGGATGACGACGCCGGCCTCGCCCTGGATCGGCTCGACCAGGAACGCCACCGTGTCGGGGGTGATCGCGGCCTCCAGCGCCTGCGCGTCGCCGAAGGGCACGATGCGGAAGCCCGGCAGGAACGGGCCGAAGCCGCCGCGCGAATCCGGGTCCGTCGAGAACGAGACGATCCCGAGGGTGCGGCCGTGGAAATTGTCGGCGCAGACGATGATCTCGGCCCGGTCCTCGGGCACGCCCTTCACCTCGTAGCCCCACTTGCGGACGGCCTTGATGGCGGTCTCGACGGCCTCGGCGCCGCTGTTCATCGGCAGCACCTTGTGGGAGCCCGTCAGCCCCGCGAGCTCCTCGTAGAACAGGCCGAGCTGGTCGTTGCGGAAGGCCCGCGACGAGATCGTCAGGCGCCCGGCCTGCTCGGTGAGGGCGGCCAGGATCCTCGGGTGGCAATGGCCCTGGTTCACCGCCGAGTAGGCCGACAGGCAGTCGAGGTAGCGCCGCCCGTCCGTATCCGTGACCCAGACGCCCTCGCCCCGGGTCAGCACCACGTCGAGGGGCTTGTAGTTGTGGGCGCCGAGGCGGCTCTCGATCTCGATGAAATCCGGCTGGTACATCGTCGCGGGCCTCCTCGGCAGCGCGCCCGGCCGCGGGGCGGGCCGGCCGCGGCATCGGCCGTGCCCCCATCATAGCAGCCCCGGGGGCGCGGGGCAGGCCCGGGCCCCGGCGATTCCGGGCCTTTGCAGGCCTATGCCGGGCGCACGACTTCGAAGCCGGGGATCCGGGCCGTGGCTCTGGGCCGGCGAGACGCGACTGGCTCCCGTCTTGCCTGTACGCTCCGATTCGGAGATTCGGCGCGGCGACAGGCCCGGCCCGGCACCCCTGGCCGGCACCCCTGGCCGGCAGCCCCGGCCTGCGGGGAGGAACCCATGACGAGCGTGGCAGCGGCGGTCCCGGCCCGGCGCGCGGGGCTGCACCGATCCCTCTTCGTCCAGGTCCTCGCCGGCCTCCTCCTCGGCATCGCCCTCGGCATCCTGGCGCCGGATTTCGCGCAGGGGCTGAAGTTCTTCAGCGACGCCTTCCTGCGCCTCATCGGCATGATCGTGGCGCCGATCGTGTTCTGCGTCGTCGTCCACGGCATCGCGGGGGCGGGCGACCTCGGCAAGGTCGGGCGGGTCGGGGTCAAGGCCCTGATCTATTTCGAGGTCATGACGACGCTGGCCCTCGTGATCGGCCTCGTCCTCGCCTACGCGGTCGGCCCCGGCCACGGCATGAACATCGACCCGGCGAGCCTCGACCCGAAGGCGATGGCGGCGGCCTCCGAGAACGCCCGCAAGCTCCAGGGCAGCGGCGTCGGCAGCTTCATCCTCAACGTCCTGCCGCTGACGATCTTCGACGCCTTCGCGCGCAACGACGTGCTGCAGGTGCTGGTCTTCGCGATCCTGTTCGGGGTCAGCCTCGCGCTGGTCGGGGGCGAGACGGCCCGCAGCGTCAGCGGCTTCATCGAGAAGCTCTCGACGGTGCTGTTCCGGGCCATGGGGCTGATCGTGCGGCTCGCGCCCGTCGGCGTCCTCGGGGCGGTCGCCTACACGGTCGGGCGCTACGGCGTCGGCTCGCTGCAGCAGCTCGTCTCCCTGGTGCTGCTGTTCTACGCCGCGGTGCTGTTCTTCGTCCTCGTGGTGCTCGGCGCGGTGATGCGGCTCGCCGGCTTCTCGATCCTGCGCTTCCTCGCCTATCTGCGGGAGGAGCTGACCATCGTGCTCGCCACCGCCTCCTCGGACGCGGTGCTGCCGCAGGTGATGCGCAAGCTCGAGGCGATGGGCATCCGCCAATCCGTCGTCGGGCTCGTGGTGCCCACCGGCTACTCCTTCAACCTCGACGCCTTCTCGATCTACCTGACCCTCGCGGTGGTGTTCATCGCGCAGGCGACGAACACGCCGCTCGCCTTCACCGACCTCCTCGTGGTGCTCGGCGTCTCGCTCATCACCTCGAAGGGCGCGCACGGGGTGCCGGGCTCGGCCATCGTGATCCTGGCCGCGACCCTCAACGCGGTGCCGAGCATCCCGGCGATCGGCCTCGTGCTGGTACTCTCGGTGGATTGGTTCGTCGGCATGGCGCGCGCGGTCGGAAACCTCGTGGGCAATTGCGTCGCCACCGTCGTGGTGGCGGCCTGGGAGGGCGACATCGACCGGCCGCGGGCGCAGGCGGTCCTGGCCGGGGAGGACGTGCCCGAGGATGTCGCCTGAGGCGTCCCCGGGGATCGCCCGCGGACCCCGCGGGGCCCAACTCGACAGGCCGCCGGAACGGTGCGAACAAGGGCGCGGACGCCCCGCGCGAACCGGCCCGGGGCCAGGCCGATCCGCGGATCGCCGCGGATCATCGAATCACCGGAGCGCGCGCACGCATGTCGCCGGAGTTACGCGAATCGCGCGCGGCCCTGATCCTGCTCGCCGTGGCCGTGCTCTCCGTCCTCGTCTTCGGGGCGGTGACCCTGTTCAGCCAGATCGGTTGAGGCCTCGCCCGGCACCCGGGCGGCCGCGAGGGCGGTTGCGCGGCTTGGCCGCGCCAGAGAGCAACCTGCTGCATTTGAGCAAGTTTTTTTCAAGTGCCGTACGCCGGGTGCCGCGTCCAGACCTGCCGGATCGCCAGCATTCGCAAGCCATACCTGCCGGAATTAACCCTATTCGCAGGGATGCCACCGTACCGTGGCGAGCCCTGCAACTTCCCCGGGGCTGCCGCGTATGACGGGATCGCAGCTGTGCTCATGGCCGGCACAGCTTGAATAGTTTTTGCATTTGCGGACCTCGAAATGTATCCCCCGAGCCTCAGAGGAACCTCGCCGCGGAGGAAGGTCTTGTTCGTGAACGCGATCGACGGCGCCCGCGAGCCGCTCGACCATCTGAAGGCGGCCCTCGACGCCTCCGGAGTCGTCGGCACCTGGGCGTGGTCCGGCAGCCAGGACCAGTGCATCCTCGATGCCGGCGCCGCGAGTGTCCTCGCCGGGGACCCGGGGCTCGCCGGAACGCCGATCCGGCTGGAGCGCGCCAAGGCCTGCGTCCACCCCGACGACCGGGACGCGCTGTTCCGCCAGTTCCGCGCCCTCGGGCGCACCGGCGGCCTCTTCGTCGCCGAGTACCGCACCCTCTCGCCCTCGGGGCAGCTGCGCACGATCCTCGACCGCGGCCGCATCTTCCGCGACGCCGCCGGCACCGTCACGCACGGCCACGGCATCATCCTGGACGTCACCGAGAGCAGCCGCGCGGTGCCGATCCCGGAGGCGGCGCAGCAGCCCCTCGAGCGCGCCGCCGGCCACGCCATCGCCTGCCGGAGCGCCATCGACGAGCTCGGCGTCGCCGATCTGCGCCTGCTCGTCGACATGCTGCTCCTGCGCCTCGGGCAGGAACTCGGGCGGAGCGTCCGCGCCAGCGCCGGCGACCTGCACTGATCGGTCCGGCGAATCCCGTCTCGGGGCGCGTCACGCCGGGTGACATGGGCCGGCTTTCGGGCCACACTCGCGGCCCGGTCCAGGGTGGCGAAAAGCCCGGGCCTCGGTTGGGGGCAGGGCGACGGAAGCTGCCATGCCGAAATACTTCTTCGACGTCCGGACCCCGTCGGGGGTCGTCTGCTCCGATTACCAGGGACTCGATTGTCCCGACGCCGCGGCGGCCCTCTCGGAGGCCCAGCACGGCGCGCGCTTCGTGACACCCGGGGATTGCGCCCGGAACCCGATCTTCTCCGGCTACAGGTTCGCCGTCACCGACGAGGCGCACGAGCTTCTGTTCACGGTGCCCTTCACCGACCTGCAGCTCGACGACGACCCGCCGCCCGCCAAGGCTCCCATGCAGGCCCCCGTGCAGGCCCAGGCCCCCGTGCAGGCCCAGGCCCCCGTGCAGGCGGCCGCCCGGCGCAAGCGCAGCCGCACCGGCGCCCCGGCCCGCGCGAGCCGCGCCGCCCGGCCCGCCTGACGAAGCCGGCGACGGCCCGCGTCCCGGGGAGCGGGCGACGGCCCCCCGTGTGGCTTCCCGGCGACAGGTGCCGGACACGCGGTCCCGCCCCGGGGCCGCCGCCGGACCGATGTGCAGAATCGCACGCCATCGCGGCATCCGCGTCCTTAGACATGAGCGCGCAACACAGGTTCCAGGGCCGGTCCGCGCTCAGCCGCGGACGGCCGAAGCGAAGATGCACGCCCCATGAAGACGCCCCTGTCCGCAGCCACCCTGGCGCTCGGCATCGTCCTCGCGCTGCCCCTGGCCCCCGCCCTTGCCGAGGGCCGCAAGCCCACCGGCCGTCCCTCCCTCGACGCGACCAGCCAGAGCTTCGCGGTCCGGATGAACCGGCTCGATGCCCTGATGGGCGCGCCGCCCTCCGCGAGCCTCCTGTCGCGCGCGGCCGCCCCCGGCGCCGTCCGCCACACCGGCCGCATCCGCGACGCCAACGCCGAGCGCTGAGGCGGCCGGCGTCCCGGCCCCGGAGAGATCCCGCGCCGGCCGGTCCCGCACCCGCGGGGCCGGCCGTCTTCCTGTCGGGGGCCCCGTGAGGGGCCCCCGACAGGGCCGATCCGTGGCATGATGCGTGCCCGCCGGAGGGGATGCGGCCGGAGGCGGCCGCCCCCGGGACCCGAAGCACGAGGCTGCCCATGACCGAGACGCGTCCCCTCACGCGCTATGGCGTCGAGCCCCTGTCCGCCCTGACGCGCCGGCTCGCCGATGTCGCGGGGGGACGCGCCGAGCCCGACCTCGTGATCACGGGCGCGCGGGTGCTCTCGGTCTATTCGGAGCGCATCCTGCCCGAGCGCGAGGTCTGGATCGTGGGCGGGCGCATCGCGGCGGTCAAGCCCGCCGGGGTGCACCGGGGCGGGGCGCCGCGCTACGATGCCCGGGGCGGCCTGCTCGGCCCCGGCCTCGTCGACCCGCACCTGCACATCGAGAGCAGCATGGTCACGGCCTGCGCCTACGCGGAGGCGGCGCTCCTCAACGGCACCACCACGATCGTCTGCGACAGCCACGAGATCGGCAACGTGCTCGACGCGAAGGGCATCGCCTGGATGCTCGAGGACGCGCGGGCGGCCGCGCTCAACATCTACCTGACGGTGCCCAGCACGGTGCCGGCGACCTCGCCGGACCTCGAGACCGCGGGGGGCGACCTGACGCCGGAGAAGATCGCCGCCCTGTTCGATGCCTGGCCCGAGGCGATCGGCCTCGGCGAGAAGATGGATTTCGTGGCGGTCGCCGAGGGCGATCCCCGCGCCCACGCCATCCTGCGGGCGGCGCTGGAGCGCGGGCGCCCGGTCTCGGGCCACATCTACGGCCGGGACTTCGTGAGCGCCTACGCGGCGAGCGGCGTCACCGACACCCACGAGGCCATCGACCGGGACATCGCCGACGACCTGCTCGAGGCCGGGCTCTGGATCTACCTGCGGGGCGGCCCGCCGACGACGCCCTGGCACAGCCTGCCCAAGGCCATCGGGACGATCTCGGATTACGGCGCCGCCTGGAAGCGGGTCTGCGTCTGCACCGACGACCGCGATGCCGACGACCTCCTCGAATTCGGCCTCGACTACGTGGTGCGCGAGGCGGTGCGCCACGGCATCCCGAAGCCCGCCGCCTGGGCCATGGGCTCGCTGCACCCGGCCACCCGCTACGGCCTCGACGGGGAGATCGGCGGGTTCGGCGGCGGGCGCCGGGCCGACCTCGTCCTCCTCGACGACGACCTCGTGCCCCAGGCGACGTGGTACGGCGGCGAGCTCGTGGTTGAGAACCGCCGCATCACCCCCCGGCTCGAGGCGGCCATGTCGCGGCCCTACCGCTACCCCGAGCCCGCCTACGCCACCGTGCACCTGCCCGCGCCGCTGCCCGCCCTGGTGCCGGCGCTGCCCGCCGGCCCCTGCACGGTCAACGCCATCCGCACCACCCTGCCGGGCATCGAGCTCGTCCACGAGCGCGTGCCGGTGACGCCCGGGCCCGACTGGGCCGCGACCCTCGCCGGCAACGACCTCTGCCACGTGGCCGTGGTGGAGCGGCACGGCCTGCGCGGCAGCGTCGCGCACGGGCTGCTGCGCGCCTTCGGGCTCCGGCGCGGCGCCGTGGCGAGCAGCGTCGGCCACGATTCGCACAACCTCGTGGTGGCGGGGCTGGACGAGGCCGACATGCGGGTCGCCCTCGACGCCATCCGGGCGAGCCAGGGCGGCGTCTGCGTGGTCGAGGCGGGCCGGGTCGTCGCGATGGTGCCCCTGCCCGTGGCCGGGCTCCTCTCGGACAAGCGCGTCGGCGCCGTCGCCGCCGAGGTGAGGGCCCTCAAGGCCGCCTGGACCGAGGCCGGCTGCAGCATCCCCTATATGGGCTTCAACCTGATCCCCCTCTCGGTGATCCCGCAGATCCGGCTCACCGACCGGGGCCTGGTGCTGGTGCCGGAGATGCGCCTCGTGCCACTGTTCGAGCCGGCCTGACGCCGCCCCGCTCAGCCGAGGCCCCCCGCCGTCTCGATGAAGCGCGCGACGACGTCCGCCCCGTGGCCCTCGCGCAGCGAGGCGAAGACGTAGGGCCGGCTGCCGCGCATGCGCCGAGTGTCCGCCTCCATCACCCCGAGATCGGCGCCGACGAGGGGCGCGAGGTCGGTCTTGTTGACGATCAGCAGGTCCGAGCGGGTGATGCCGGGGCCGCCCTTGCGGGGGATCTTCTCGCCGCCGGCCACGTCGATGACGTAGAGGGTGAGGTCGGCGAGCTCCGGCGAGAAGGTCGCCGCGAGGTTGTCGCCGCCGGATTCGATCAGAACGAGGTCGAGCTTGGGGAATTTCCGGCGCATCTCCGCCACCGCCGCGAGGTTGATCGAGGCGTCCTCGCGGATCGCCGTGTGCGGGCAGCCCCCGGTCTCGACGCCCATGATGCGCTCCTCCGGCAGCGCCCCCGCCACCGTGAGCAGGCGCGCATCCTCCTTGGTGTAGATGTCGTTGGTGATGGCGCAGATCTCGTAGCGCTCCCGGAAGCGCTTGCAGAGCTGCTCCATCAGCGCCGTCTTGCCGGAGCCGACGGGGCCGCCGATGCCGACGCGCAGGGGACCGTTCTGGCCAGTCATGTCAGTGCCTCACGAGCGGAAGATGCGGGAATACTGGGTCTCGTGCCGGAGGGTGCCGAGATCGAGGCGCAGCGTCGCGGAACCGAGATCGTCGAGGCCGGCCCCCCTGACGGATTCCGCCAGCGCGGCGACCCGGGGGCTGAGGGCGGCGACGACCCGCATGCCGGCGCTCTGGCCGATCGGCGCGATCCGGAGCGCCGCCGAGACGAGGTTCTGCACGAAGGCGAGGCCGCTGGCCGCCGTGAGGGGACCGAGCGCCATGGCGTGCGCGCCCGCGGCGGTCCCGAGCGCCACCGGGTAGGCCACGGCGCCGGGGAGCGCGCCGGCCAGCGCCTCGAGGGCCGGGCAGGGCCAGGCGGCGCGGGTCGCGTCGAGGAAGCTGCGGCCCTGCTGGCTCGTCTCGAGATGGAGCTCTCGCGATGGGGCCAGCGCCAGCGCGAGGTCGTTCAGCGCGGACAGCTCCGCGTGGTCGCCCGCCCGGGCGGCGCGGTGGGCGTGGCCGAGCAGGATCATGTCGTTGCGCCCCGCCCCCCGCTCCAGCACGTCGGCGAGCCAGGCCTCGAGGCTCGCGGCGTCGCGCACGTCGCCGGCCTCCACGGCCCATTCGAGGCCGTGCGAGTAGGCGTAGGCGCCGACCGGGTAGGTCGGCGACAGCCACGCCATCAGCCGCAGCGCCTCAAGCGTCGGCAAGTGGGTGGACATGGGGGTGGTCATGGGGGTGGGCATGCGGGTGGGCATGCGGGTGGTCATGACCCTGCGCCGGGTCGTGTCCGTGCCCGCCCGCGTAGGCGCCGCCCTCGGGGCGGAACGGGCGGGTGACGGGCTCGGCGCTGCCGCCGAGGCCCCGCACCATCGCGGCGAGCACGTGGTCGTCCCCGATATAGACCGCGTCCTCGGTGATCTCGGCCGGGATGTGGCGGTTGCCGATGTGCCAGATCAGGCGCTGGAGGGCGAGGCGCGAGGGCGCCCGGATGGCGAGCAGGCGCTCGGGCGCGGCCTCGACCCAGACGAGGCGCCCGTCCTCGAGGGCGAGGGCGTCGCCGTCGTCGAGGATGGCGGGCTCGGGCAGGTCGAGGAGGAACGCGAGCCCGCCGACGCCCCGCATGGCGAGGCGGCGGCGGTGGCGGTCGCCGTGGTCGAGGACGATGCGGTCGACGATCTCGGCGGCCCCGAGATGGTCGCGGCGGACGACGCGGATGGCGCGCAGCATGGTCAGGACCGGGGCCGGCTCAGAACAGGAAGTAGCGCTGCGCCATCGGCAGCACCTCGGCGGGCTCGCAGACCAGCAGGGCGCCGTCGGCGCGCACGTCGTAGGTCTCGGGGTCGACCTCGATCACCGGGGTGGCGTCGTTGAGGATCATGCTCTTCTTCGAGATGCCGCCGCGCACGTTCTCGACGGCGACGAGGTCCTTCTGCACGCCGAGGCGCCCGCGCAGATCGTCCTCGAGCGCGGCCTTCGAGACGAAGGTCAGCGCGGTGGCGTAGGGGGCGCGGCCGTAGGCGCCGAACATCGGGCGGTAATGCACGGGCTGGGGCGTCGGGATCGAGGCGTTGGGGTCGCCCATCGGCGCCACCGCGATCATGCCGCCCTTGAGCACGAGGTCGGGCTTCACCCCGAAGAAGGCCGGGGTCCAGAGCACGAGGTCGGCGAGCTTGCCCGGCTCCACCGAGCCGACATGCCGCGAGACCCCGTGGGCGATGGCCGGGTTGATCGTGTACTTGGCGATGTAGCGGCGCGCCCGCAGGTTGTCGTTGCCTGACGCGTCGCCCGGCAGGCTGCCGCGCTGGCGCTTCATCTTGTCGGCGGTCTGCCAGGTGCGGATCGCGACCTCGCCGACCCGGCCCATGGCCTGGCTGTCCGAGGACATCATCGAGAGCGCCCCGAGATCGTGCAGGATGTCCTCGGCCGCGATCGTCTCCCGGCGGATGCGGCTCTCGGCGAAGGCCAGGTCCTCGGGGATCGACGGATCGAGGTGGTGGCACACCATCAGCATGTCGAGATGCTCGTCGATGGTGTTGCGGGTGTAGGGCCGCGTCGGGTTGGTGGAGGAGGGGAGCACGTTCGACAGCCCCGCCACCTTGATGATGTCCGGCGCGTGGCCGCCCCCCGCCCCCTCGGTGTGGAAGGCGTGGATGGTGCGGCCCCGGAAGGCCGCGATCGTGTCCTCGACGAAGCCCGATTCGTTGAGGGTGTCGGTGTGGATCATCACCTGCACGTCGTGGGCGTCGGCCACGCTCAGGCAGGTGTCGATGGCCTGGGGCGTCGTGCCCCAATCCTCGTGCAGCTTCAGCGCGCAGGCCCCGGCCCGCACCATCTCGACGAGGCTGTCGGGGCGCGAGGCGTTGCCCTTGCCGGCAAACGCGAGGTTCATCGGGAAGGCGTCGACGGCCTCGATCATCCGGGCGATGTGCCAGGGCCCCGGCGTGCAGGTGGTGGCGAAGGTGCCGTGCGCCGGCCCGGTGCCGCCGCCCAGCATCGTGGTGATGCCCGAGCACAGGGCCTCCTCGATCTGCTGCGGGCAGATGAAGTGGATGTGGCTGTCGAAGCCCCCGGCGGTGAGGATCTTGCCCTCGCCCGCGATCACCTCGGTGCCGGGCCCCACGATGATGTCGACTCCCGGCTGCACGTCCGGGTTGCCGGCCTTGCCGAGCCGGACGATGCGCCCGCGCTTGATCCCGACATCGCACTTCACCACGCCCCAATGGTCGAGCACCACCGCGTTGGTGATCACCGTGTCGACGGCGCCGCCGGCATTCGTCACCTGCGACTGCCCCATCCCATCGCGAATGACCTTGCCGCCGCCGAACTTCACCTCCTCGCCGTAGGTGGTGAGGTCGCGCTCCACCGCGATCTCGAGGCTGGTGTCGGCGAGCCGGATGCGGTCGCCGACCGTCGGCCCGAACATCGCCGCGTAGGCGGCGCGGGGGAGGGCGGCGGGCTTCGGGGTGTTCGGCGGGCGGGGGGCGCTCGGGGGATTGGTGGGGTTCGCCATGGCCTTCAGAGCTTTCCCATCACGTCGCCGCGGAAGCCGTAGACGGTGCGGCCGCCGGAGAGGGGCACCAGCGCGACCTCGCGGGTCGAGCCCGGCTCGAAGCGCACGGCGGTGCCCGGCGCGATGTCGAGGCGCTGGCCCCGCGCCTTCTCGCGCTCGAAGACGAGCCCCGGATTGACCTCGTAGAAGTGGTAGTGCGAGCCGACCTGGACCGGCCGGTCGCCGGTATTGGCCACCGTCACCAGGGTGCGGGGGGCGCCGGCGTTGAACACGATCTCGCCGGGCAGGGTCGTGACCGTCCCGGGCACGTCGTCCGAGGGGGCGCCGCGGATCGGGTGGTGGACGGTGACGAGCTTGGTCCCGTCCGGGAACGTCGCCTCGACCTGGATGTCGTGGATCATCTCGGCGATTCCCGGCATCACCTGGTCGGCGGTGAGGACCTGCGCGCCGGCCTGCATCAATTCGGCGACGCTGCGCCCGTCCCGCGCCCCCTCGACCACGCAATCGGTGATCAGCGCCACCGCCTCCGGATGGTTCAGCCTGACGCCCCGCGCGAGCCGGTTCCGGGCGACCTGCGCGGCCATGGCGACGAGGAGCTTGTCCTTCTCGCGAGGGGTGAGCAGCACGATGCGGGTCTCCGGGGGCGGGCCGGCCGGGGCCGGTGCGGGGGGAGAGCAAGGATCATGCTGGGCCGGGGGTCAAGGGGTGGCGGGCTCGCTGTGCGCGGCGCCGATTCAGACGACATTCGGGCAACGATCAGGGATCGGGCCGATCGGGGCATTCTCCCGAAAACAGGAGGGACGCACGATCCGACGTCTCGGATGACGGGGCCGGCGCCGACGAACGCCAAAGCCCCACCTCTCCCGCACGGGAGAGGGGGCGCGTCGCGCCGCCCGCGCCCATCAACCCGTCCTCCCGGAACGGCGGCCCGCCCCACCTCTCCCGTCCGGGAGAGGTCGAGTGCGCGACAGCGCACCGGGTGAGGGGTGCGACCTTTCCGGACAAGGCGCATCCCTCACCCCAACCCTCTCCCGCACGGGTGAGGGGGCGCGTCGTGCCACCCGCGCCATTTCCGACACGTGCGCCCTCATCAGAACTCACCGGCAAGCGCCCCGGAGCGACGCCCTGGCGCGAATGGCGGTGCGCCCCCCCTCTCCCGGACCGGAGAGGGGACCCGCGGTGGGGCCGGTCGTCGCGGTGACGGACTTGCGAGGGGCCCCCCTCACATCTGCCACACCCGCGGCAGCGCCTCGTCGCGATAGCCCGTCCAGAAGGCCGCCACGGCCCGCCGGAGGGCGTCCGCGTCCGGGGCCAGCATGCGCACGGCCAAAAAGCCGTTCCAGGCGCTGGCGCCCGCCTCGACGCCGCCGGGACTGTTGGTGCCGGCGGCCTCCAGGAGGGCGCGGGCCTCCGCGAGGCGGGATTCGGCCTCCGGCGAGAGGTCGAGGAGGGTCGCCAGCGCCCGGGCGCCGCCGCCGAGGGCCGGGCGGGCGAGGCGCTCCGTGACCGGGCCCGAGAGGGCGAGGTGGTCCGCGTAGACGAGGCGGCCGCCGCGGCGGATGCGCCAGACATCGGAGAAGAGCCCGGTCTCGACGCGCTCCCCGTGGGCGGCGCGGCCGAACAGCACCGCCTCGCCGACGAGGAGCCGGGCGTCGGGGGCGAGGTCGGCCTCGAGGCGGCGCGCGAGCCGGGCCCGGTCGTACAGGATCGTCTCCTGCGGCAGCCAGGCGAGGCGGGCGCCGGCCCCGAGGCAGAGGCGGTTCGCGATGCGGCTCACCGGGCCGTCCGAGCGGTAGACCTTCTCCGCCGCCGTCGTGGTCAGGACGAGGTCGGCGCCGGGCTCCAGGGCGACGTCGACCGAGACCTCGTCGCCGCAGGCGATGCCCCCGGCCGTGTTGACCAGGATCGCCTCCACCCGCGGGCCCGTCCGCCGGGGGAAGCGCAGGCGCGACGGGCCGGATTCCGCGAGGTCGCGGATGATGCTCGCGCCCCCGGGGACGGCCACCCCGACGCGCAGGCTCACCGCGCCCTGCGAGCGCTGGCGCCCGGGCGGGGCCGGACCCTCCGCATCCGCCCGCGCCGCATCCCCGGGCACCGGGCCCGCCGCGCGCTCCGTCATGCGTGGGCCCGCCGGATGCGTGTCGGGGTGGGGGCGGCACGCCGCGCCCCCTCTCCCGTGCGGGAGAGGGTTGGGGTGAGGGGTGCGACGTATCCGGAGGGGTCGCACCCCTCACCCGGTGCGCGTGCCGCGCACTCGACCTCTCCCGTGCGGGAGAGGGTTGCCCGCGGAGCGGGCCGGATCAGGCGAGGACGGGTGCGCCGCCCCGGGGCGGGACCGGGCAGGGGGGTGGGCATGCGGGGATCCTCGGGGCGCGCGGGGTCAGGCGCCCGGGTCGCGGGGGACGGCCTCGATGACGGGGGTCGGGCGGTCGAGGATGCGGCGGCCGAACAGGCTCGCCACCAGCTCCACCAGCACCCGGGCGCTGCGGCCGCGCTCGTCGAGGAAGGGGTTGAGCTCGACCACGTCGAGGGAGCGCACCAGCCCGGAATCGCAGAGCATCTCCATGATCAGGTGGGCCTCCCGGAAGGTCGCGCCCCCCGGCACCGTGGTGCCGACCCCCGGCGCGATGCCGGGATCGAGGAAGTCGATGTCGAGGCTGACATGCAGGTGGTCGCCCGCCGCCGCCACCCGCTCCAGCACCCGCCGGAGGGGGGCGACGACGCCGAACTCGTCGATCGCCCGCATGTCCGTGACGGCGACCTGCCGGGCGGTGACGAGGGCGCGCTCCCCCGCATCGATCGAGCGCAGGCCGAACAGGTGGAGCTGCCGCGGGTCGAGGCGGGGCCGGTCGGCCTCGTCCGCGAACAGCCCGTCGAAGCCGGGCTCGCCGCAGAGGGCGGCGAGCGGCATGCCGTGCATGTTGCCCGACGGCGAGGTCTCCGGCGTGTTGAAATCCGCGTGCGCGTCGAGCCAGAGCACCGTCAGGGTCCGCCCGGTGCGGGCGCAGTGGCGCAGCGCCCCGTCGACCGAGCCGAGGGAGAGGCTGTGGTCGCCCCCCGCCACCACCGGCAGGTCGCCGGCCGCGAGGCTCGCCTCGACCCGCCCCGAGAGCGCCCGGGTCCAGGCCGCCACGGCGGGCAGGCCGCGGGCGTCGCGCGGGCAATCCGGCACCACGTCGCCGAGATCCGTCACCGCGTGGCCGAGATCGGCGAGCGTGCGCACCAGCCCCGCCGTGCGCAGGGCCGCCGGACCCATCAGGGCGCCGGGCTCGCTGGTGCCGACCTCGATCGGCGCCCCGATGATCGCGATCCTGGCGGTTGCATCCATGTCGGGTCCCGGCATCCTGTCTCGGCGCGTGCGGGCCCGATCCTAGCCGCGGTTGCCGACCGCGCGAAGGCGGCGCGAGACCGCCGGACCGCTCATGAACTGGTCCAAGCCGCGTTCCGGGGTCCGGACCCGCTCGGACGGACCTTGACGGGACGGTCCGCAGGCCGTTTCGCTCGCGCCCTGAGCCCCTGCCCTCGAGACCCCGCTCTGCAAGGCGAATGCCGTGACCTATCCCCGCGACCTGATCGGCTACGGCCGCACCCCGCCCCGGGCGGACTGGCCCGGCGGCGCCCGCATCGCCCTGCAGATCGTCCTGAACTACGAGGAGGGCGGCGAGAGCTCGATCCTCCACGGGGACCCGGCCTCCGAGGCCTTCCTGTCCGAGATCGTCGGCGCCGAGCCCTGGCCGGGGCAGCGCCACATGAACATGGAATCCCTCTACGAATACGGCTCCCGCGCCGGATTCTGGCGTCTTCACAGGCACTTCACCGAGCGCCGGATCCCCCTGACGGTGTTCGGCGTCGCCACCGCGCTCGCCCGCAACCCCGAGGCCGTCGCGGCCATGCGGGAGGCCCGGTGGGAGATCGCCAGCCACGGCCTCAAGTGGATCGACTACCGGGGCTTCACGCCCGAGGCCGAGGCCGCCCACATGGACGAGGCGATCCGGATCCACGCCGCCGTCACCGGCGCGCCCCCCGAGGGCTGGTACACCGGCCGCTCCTCGGCCCACACCCTCGACCTCGGCATCGCCCGGGGCTTCACCTACCTGTCGGATTCCTACGCGGACGACCTGCCCTACTGGCTGCGCACCGGGGCTGGCACCGGCCTCGTCGTGCCCTATACCCTCGACGCGAACGACATGCGCTTCGCCACCCCCCAGGGGTTCAACGCGGGCGACCAGTTCTTCAGCTACCTGCGCGACAGCTTCGACGTGCTCTACGCCGAGGGCGCGACCACCCCCAGGATGCTCTCGGTCGGCCTGCATTGCCGCCTCGCCGGGCGGCCCGGCCGGACCGCGGCCCTCCTGCGCTTCCTCGACCACGTGGCGGCGCACGAGCATGTCTGGATCGCCCGGCGCGTCGACATCGCCCGCCACTGGATCGCCCGCCACCCGGCCTGATGGCCGCTTGCGCAGCATCAGCACAGATTTTCATCATGTCTGCGGACCGCGACGGCAGATTTCCGGGCCTCCCCGGGGCCGGACGGCCGCGATCGGTGCGGATCCGGACCGAATCTCCGCCTTCGCCTAAAAAATAGCCTGATCGCCTAGAAGGTTATCGAGCTTGGCACATCCTTTGCCATGCGGGCCTGCATCCGAAAAGGGCAGGGGAACCGCATGAGCAAGATGAAGCAGATCACGCGCCGGACCGCGCTCGGGGGCTGGCTCACGGCCGCCGCCCTGGCGGGAAGCCTGGGGCTTGCCGCCTCCGGGCCGGCCGCCGCGCAGGAGACCATCAAGGTGGGCATCCTGCACTCGCTCTCGGGCACGATGGCGATCTCCGAGACCACCCTCAAGGACGCCATGCTGATGCTCATCGCCGAGCAGAACAAGCGCGGCGGCCTGCTCGGCAAGAAGCTCGAGCCGGTGGTGGTCGATCCGGCCTCGAACTGGCCGCTCTTCGCCGAGAAGGCCCGCGAGCTGATCTCCAAGGACAAGGTCTCGGCGGTGTTCGGCTGCTGGACCAGCGTCTCGCGCAAGTCCGTGCTGCCGGTCTTCAAGGAGCTCGACTCGATCCTGTTCTACCCGGTCCAGTACGAGGGCGAGGAGAGCGAGCGCAACGTCTTCTACACTGGCGCCGCCCCGAACCAGCAGGCGATCCCCGCCGTCGACTACCTCGCCAAGGACGAGGGCATCCAGCGCTGGGTGCTGGAGGGCACCGACTACGTCTACCCGCGCACCACGAACAAGATCCTCGAAGCCTACCTCAAGGCGAAGGGCGTGGCGCCGGAGGACATCTCGATCAACTACACGCCCTTCGGCCAGTCGGACTGGCAGACCCGCGTCGCCGCGATCAAGGCCTTCGGCTCGGCCGGCAAGAAGACCGCCGTGGTCTCGACCATCAACGGCGACGCCAACGTGCCGTTCTACAAGGAGCTCGCCAACCAGGGCATCAAGGCCACCGACATCCCGGTGGTCGCCTTCTCGGTGGGCGAGGAGGAGCTCGCCGGCGTCGACACCAAGCCGCTCCTCGGCCACCTCGCGGCCTGGAACTATTTCCAGTCGATCGAGACGCCCGAGAACAAGGCCTTCATCGAGCAGTGGCGCGCCTTCACCAAGAACCCGAAGCGCGTCACCAACGACCCGATGGAGGCCCATTACATCGGCTTCAACATGTGGGTGAAGGCCGTCGAGAAGGCCGGCAGCACCGATCCCGACAAGGTGATCGCGGCGCTGCCCGGCATCGAGCAGAAGAACCTCACCGGCGGCACCGCCACCATGCTGCCGAACCACCACGTCACGAAGCCGGTCTTCATCGGCGAGATCAAGGATGGCGGCCAGTTCGACGTCGTCTGGAAGACCGAGGGGCTGATCCCCGGCGAGGCGTGGTCGAAGCAGCTCGAGGGCTCGAAGGACCTCGAGGCCGACTGGGTGAAGCTCAATTGCGGCAACTACAACACCAAGACCAAGAAGTGCGGCGGCGCCTGAGGCCGTGAGCAAGGCTCCTCCCCCACCCGGGGGCGGGGCCGGGACGGACGCCCCGCGCCGCGCGCGGATCTCTCCCGATCCATCCCCATCACCGGCTCCTCCCCGCCCGGGGGAGGAGAGGCCCCGCCCCAGAGCCGAGCCCCGATGATCCGACGCCTCGCCCTCCTCTGCCTGCTCCTCGGGCCGCTCCTGGCCGGCCCCCTCCCGGCCCGGGCGCAGGCCCCCGCCGACGCGGCCTATGCCAGGCTCGCGAGCGACAGCTACGCCGACATTGAGGCCGGCATCGTCGGGCTCGCGGCGAGCGGCGACCCGCGCGCCGGCGCCGTCGTGGCCGCCCTCGCCGACGGGCGCCTGCTCTACCGCCCGGCCGACAAGGCGCTGTTCCTGCGCGAGGGAGCCGGCCTCGTCGAGGCCCGCACCGGCGCGCCGGCGAGCGCCGAGGGCCTGAAGCCCGTCCGCGCCAACAACAAGGTCCGGCGCGCCCTCGACGCGGCGACCGGCGCCCTCAACCTGACGAGCCCCGACCTCGGCAAGCGCCGGGAGGCGGCGGATGCCGTGTTCAAGGCCCGCGACGCCGCGGCGCTGCCGGCCCTCGACGCCGCGCTCGCCCGCGAGACCGACCCGGGCATCCGCCGGGTCGTCGGCGAGGCCCGCGCGGCGGTGATCCTCGGCCGCGCATCGGCGCCGGAGGCCGAGCGCGTCGCCGCGATCCAGACGATCGCGGGGCGCGGCGACGGCGACGCCCTCGGCCTCCTGCGGGCGCTCTCCGCCGATCCGAGCGAGGCCGTGAAGGCGGCGGCCAACCGCGGCATCGGGACGATCGAGACCCGGCTCGCCCTGATCGGGGCGGCGCAGAACGTCTGGTACGGGATCTCCCTCGGCTCGGTGCTGCTGCTCGCGGCCATCGGGCTCGCCATCACCTTCGGGGTGATGGGCATCATCAACATGGCGCATGGCGAGATGGTGATGCTCGGCGCCTACACGACCTACCTGGTGCAGGACGCGATCCGCGCCCGGGCGCCCGGCCTGTTCGAGTGGTCGCTCGCCATCAGCATCCCGGCGGCCTTCCTGGTGGCGGGCGCGGTCGGGGTCGCGATCGAGCGCGGCATCATCCGCTACCTCTACGGGCGCCCGCTCGAGACGCTGCTCGCCACCTTCGGGGTCAGCCTCGTGCTGCAGCAGGGGGTGCGCTCGATCTTCGGGCCGACGAACCGCGAGGTCGGGGCCCCGGCCTTCATGACGGGCGCCTTCGATCTCCTCGGCCTGTCGCTGACCTGGGGCCGGCTCTGGATCGTGCTGTTCTCCCTCGCGGTCTTCCTCGGCCTGCTCTTCGTGCTGCGCCGGACCTCGTTCGGGCTCAAGACCCGGGCCGTCACCCAGAACCGCCGCATGGCCGCCGCCATGGGCATCCGCACCCCGTGGGTCGACGCCCTGACCTTCGGGCTCGGCTCCGGCATCGCCGGCATCGCGGGCGTGGCCCTGTCGCAGATCGACAACGTCTCGCCCAATCTCGGCCAGGGCTACATCATCGATTCCTTCCTGGTGGTGGTGTTCGGCGGCGTCGGCAACCTCTGGGGGACGCTGGTGGCGGCCCTCACCCTCGGCGTCGCCAACAAGCTGTTCGAGCCGTATTTCGGCGCGGTGCTGGCCAAGATCGGGCTCCTGATCTTCATCATCCTGTTCATCCAGAAGCGCCCGCGCGGCCTGTTCGCGCTGAAGGGCCGGGCGGTGGAGTCGTGACCATGGGCCCGCGCACCCCGCTCCTCGCCCGGATCGACCTGAAGGGCTGGATCTTCCTCGGCGCGCTGGCGGCGGCCTGCCTGATCGTGCCGCTGCTCAATCTCGGCCTGCCCGAGGGCTCGGCCCTGCACCTGCCGACCTACCTCGTCTCGCTCTTCGGCAAGTACCTGGCCTTCGCGCTCCTGGCCCTCGCCCTCGACCTCGTCTGGGGCTATTGCGGCATCCTGTCCCTCGGGCACGGCGCCTTCTTCGGCCTCGGCGGCTACGCCATGGGCATGTACCTGATGCGCCAGATCGGCCCGCGCGGGGTCTACGGCGACCCGGTCCTGCCCGATTTCATGGTGTTCCTGAACTACAAGGAACTGCCCTGGTACTGGCTCGGCTTCGATCATTTCGGCTTCGCGGCCGTGATGGTCCTGCTCGTGCCCGGCCTCCTGGCCTTCGTGTTCGGCTGGCTCGCCTTCCGCTCGCGGGTGACGGGCGTCTACCTGTCGATCATCACGCAGGCGATGACCTACGCGCTGATGCTGGCCTTCTTCCGCAACGACATGGGCCTCGGGGGCAACAACGGGCTCACGGACTTCAAGGACATCCTCGGCGTCCCGGTCCAGGCGCAGGGGGTGCGGGTCGGGCTGTTCGTGGCGACCGCGCTCGCCCTCGGGCTCAGCTACCTGATCGCCCGGTTCATGACGGTCTCGGCCTACGGCAAGATCCTGGTCGCGGTGCGGGACGCGGAATCGCGCACGCGCTTCCTCGGCTACCGGCCGGAGCACTTCAAGACGCTCGCCTTCGTGGTCTCGGCCATGATGGCGGGGGTGGCGGGCGCCCTCTACGTGCCGCAGGTCGGCATCATCAACCCCTCCGAGTTCGCGCCGACGAACTCGATCGAGGCGGTGATCTGGGTGGCGGTCGGCGGGCGCGGCACCCTGGTGGGGGCGGCGCTCGGCGCCGTCCTCGTCAACTACGCCAAGTCGCTGCTCACCGGCGCGCTGCCCGATGCCTGGCTGTTCGCCCTCGGGGCGCTCTTCGTACTCGTCACCCTGTTCATGCCCAAGGGAATCGTCGGGACGGCGATCGAGCGCTTCGGCAGTCGGCGGGCGGCCGCGAGGCTTCCCCCGGAGCCCGACCTCGCCCCGAAGCTTGCCGAGGAAGGACGCGGCTGATGAGCGACGCCGACCTCCTGACCCCGCCCGCCGCCGTCGCCGGCGGCGGCCCGGCCACCGAGCGCAAGCTGACGCGGGCGCTCCTCTACCTCGACGACGTCCAGGTCACCTTCGACGGCTACCGGGCCCTGCGCGGCCTCTCGCTGACCCTCGGGCGCGGCGAGATGCGGGCCATCATCGGCCCGAACGGAGCCGGCAAGACCACCATGATGGACGTGATCACGGGCAAGACCCGGCCGGATGTCGGCATCGCGGTGTTCGACGGCGTGCACGACCTCACCCGCCTCGACGAGCCGACGATCGCCGATCTCGGGATCGGCCGGAAGTTCCAGAAGCCCACGGTGTTCGAGAGCCACACGGTGGCCGACAACATCGTGCTGGCGCTCAAGGGCCCGCGCGCGGCGCTGGCCTCCCTGTTCGGCTGGCGCAACCGCGTCCCGCCCGACCGCGTCGACGAGCTTCTCACCACGGTCGGGCTCCTCGCCCACCGCGAGCGCCCGGCCGCCGACCTCTCGCACGGGCAGAAGCAGTGGCTCGAGATCGGGATGCTGCTCGCCCAGGACCCGAAGCTGCTCCTCGTCGACGAGCCCGTCGCCGGCATGACCGATGCCGAGACCGAGGCGACCGCGACGCTCCTGCGCGGCATCGCCCGCGACCACGCGGTGGTGGTGGTCGAGCACGACATGCACTTCGTGCGGGCGCTCGCCTGCCGGGTCACCTGCCTGCACGAGGGCGCGGTGCTGGCGGAGGGCTCGATCGACGCCGTCTCGGCCGATCCCCGCGTCGTCGAAGTCTATCTGGGACGCTGAACATGCTGAAGGTCGAGGGCATCGATCTCCATTACGGTGCCGCGAAGGCGCTGAGGGACGTCTCGCTCACCGCCGAGATGGGCCGGGTCACCTGCGTGCTCGGCCGCAACGGGGTCGGCAAGACCTCGCTGATGCGCGCCATCGTGGGCCAGCAGCCGATCTCGAAGGGCGCCATCCGCCTCGGCGAGCAGGACATCTCCCGCCTCGCCCCCTACGACCGGGCGCGCAGCGGCATCGCCTTCGTGCCGCAGGGCCGCGAGATCTTCCCGCTCCTGACCGTGAAGGAGAACCTCGAGACCGGCTTCGCGCCGCTGAAGCGCCGCGACCGCTACGTCAGCACCGAGATCTACGACCTCTTCCCGGTGCTCAAGGACATGCTGCACCGGCGCGGCGGCGACCTCTCGGGCGGCCAGCAGCAGCAGCTCGCCATCGGGCGGGCGCTGGTGACGCACCCGCGCCTCCTCGTCCTCGACGAGCCGACCGAGGGCATCCAGCCCTCGATCATCAAGGATATCGGCCGCGCCATCACCTACCTGCGGGGCAAGGGCGAGATGGCGATCGTGCTGGTGGAACAGTATTTCGAGTGGGCCCGCGACCTCTGCGACACCTACGCGGTGATGGATCGCGGCCAGGTCGTCGAGGCCGGCCCGCGCTCCGGGATGGTCGAGAGCGAGGTGCGCAAGTGGCTCTCGGTCTAGGGCGCGGCCGAGCGCCAGCCCGGGCCTCGTCGAAGCGGGGGGGCGATCCGCCTCAATCGGCGGAGGCGGTCGCGACGGTCTGGGGCCGGGCGTCGCGCAGGATCTCGTCGGCGGCGGCGCGGGCGAGGAGGGCGTAGCCGGCATCGGCCATGTGGAGGCCGTCGGCCGAGAACAGCTCCTTGCGGGTGAGCTTGGCCTCGGCGATCCAGTCCTTCATCAGCTCGGAGCGGCGGATCACCGGAAGCTCGAGCTCGTCGCCGATCTCCCGGACCACGTCGCGGAAGCGGTAGGCGCCCGGCGTCGCGTCGAGCTTCGGGCACCATTGCGGCTCCATCAGCACCACGTCGATGCCGGCCTCCCGCATCCGCAGGATCGCCGCCGTGGTCTCGCTGCGGAAATGCTCCAGCGGCACCCCGCGCAGGGGGTCGTTGCTGCCCGTCTGCCAGATCACCAGGTGGGGCTTGGCGGCCAGCACGTCCCGGTCGAGGCGGCGCAGCATGTCGTCCACGTGCTCGCCGCCGATGCCGCGGTTCAGGACCGTGACCTGGCCGGCGAACTGGGGCAGGGCGCGCTTCAGGGCGGCTTCCAGGCGAGGCGGGTAGGCGGCGGCCGGGGTGCTGGCGCCGATGCCCTCGGTGGAGGACGACCCGAAGGCGACGATGCGCAGAGAATCGCCGTGGGCGAGCTGATAGGCGACGTGGGGCAGCTCGGACGGGGACGCGTCGGACCAGAGCGTCCCGAGGTCGAAGCTCTCCGGCAGGAGATCCGCGTAGGCCAGGACCGCCGTCGGCAGGACCAGCAGCCCGACCAGCAGCGATGCGCCGCGCAGCAGCGATCGCAGGGGCTTCACGCGAGTGCGGATCGAGGAGGCGGTGAACATCGGGGCGATCATCGGGCAACCGGAGGGCGGCATCTTCTGATAGCGTATCTACACGCCGAACCGGAAGATCCTCCTCGTCCTCTCACTTGAATGCGGCGGAAGTTCGTAACACAAAATTCATTATGCCGACAGCGCGGCCGTAAGGACAGCCCCATCCACCGGCCTCCGGGGCCGGCCCGCGCCGGCCCGCGCCGGGACGCGAGCGGGCCCGTTCTCCGCCGCATCGCCGCCGGACCCGACCTTGGCCGAAAGCTTGCTTGGGTTCCCGGGGCGATCCGCGCGATATCGCGCTCGGCACCGATGCGATCGCGTCTCTTCGGTGCGCGGCTGCATCCCGGTGCCGCCCCGGACGTTGGTGCATGCGCGAGCGCCCGCCCGTGCGGGGCGGGTCGCGACGCGGAGAGGATGGTTCGATGCCCCACGAGGAGCCCTTCGTCTCCTACAGCCTGTTCGCCCAGGATCAGGAGGGCGGCCTGTGCTGCGCCGTGCGCCAGGACCAGCCGGTGCCGCGCTTCGTCGAGGGCTGGACGTTCACGGGCGTGATCGCGGAGGCCGCGGCGGCGCCGCCCGACTTCAAGCTGCGCGCCGCCCAGGCCGCGACGGAGCTGACCGGCTTCTACCTGTTCCACAGCCTGCGCACGGCCCGCATGAGGCTGCCCGATTCGGTGGCAGCGTAACGGGCCGGCACCCTCCCGGGCCGCCCGATGTTCCGGCGCGCGGCGGGGCGGCGCCCGCGCGGGAGCGGCACGGGGTCGTGGCGGGCCTTTCCGTTCATGACATGTTCCATTCATTTTCCGGGCGAGGCCGCAGGGGCGGGCGGCCCGCACCGGGTCCGGCCGGGCTCAGGCGTCGCTTAGCGCCTGCATCCGGCGCGAGCAGGCCGCGTAGGCCGCGAGGTGGCGTTCGGCGCAGGCGCGCCAGCCGTGGCCGGCGGCGAGGCGCGGGCCGGCGCCCGAGAGGTAGGCGTGCAGCGTCGGGTCGAGCGCGGCGCGCAGGGCGCCGAGAATTGCGCCGGCATTCTCGGGATCGACGAAGAGCGCATCGTCCGGCGTCAGGTACTCGGTGAAGGGCGGCTGCCCGGCCACGATGGCCGGCGTGCCGCAGGCCATGGCCTCGAGCACGCAGAGGCCGAACCCCTCCCGGAGCGAGGGGAACACCAGGGCCCGGGCGAGCCGGTAGAAGCCCGGCATCGCGGCCTGGGGCACCGGCCCGGTCTGGACCACGGCCCGGCCGATCCCGACCTCGAGGCCCGCCCGGTCGAGGGCGGCGCGGCAGCGGGCCTGGTAGGCCGCGTGGTCGAGGAGCGAGGCACCCCCGACGACGACGAGCTGCGCCGCCGGCTCCTCGGCCCGCAGGGCCGCGAAGGCCTCGATGATGCGCAGGGAATTCTTGCGCTCCTCGAATCCCCCGACGCTGAGGAAGACCGGCCCGGCGCCGAGCCCCCACCGCGCCCGCAAGTCCGCGTCCTCCGCGGCCGGCTCCGGCCCGTAGAGATCGAGATCGACGCCGTTGCCCACGATTTCGGCGGCGCGGCCGTAATCGCGCACGAGGCACTCCGCCCAGAGCCGGCTGACGCCGAGCAGGCGGTTCGCGTCGAAGATGGCCCTGTCCTGCCAATGGGCGAGCTGCGGGTCCGCGAAGCTGTCGATGTGGTGGACCGTGCGGACGAAGCCGTGGATCAGGCGGCGGCGGGCCAGCGTCGCCAGGGCGTTGCCGGTGATGCCGCAATGGGCGTGGAAAACGTCGAAGTCGCAGGCCGCGGGCGTCGCGAAGTGGCGCAGGTAATCCTCGATGCGGCTGCGCACGAGGTCGGTGGTCGGGCCGCCGACGGGCTTGGACGCCACCGAGACGACCGGGCAGCGCGCCGGGCGGAAGAAGCCCCGGCCGGTGGGATCGGGGGCGTGCACCACCGCCTCGTGGCCGAGGTCGCACAGGGCCTCCGCGAGGGCGAGGGCATGGACCACGCCCCCGCGCGGATTGGTGGAATGTGTCAGGATCGCAATGCGTTGGCGCGCGCCCATGGGCCTCGGCTCCTGCGGCGCCCGCGGCGGGCGGCTCGTCGCGACGGCAGCTCGCATCGATCGTGCCGCGGGGCGACGAGCCCCGGCCGGGCCCCGAGTTCTTCGCCGACAGGTTGCGTTCAGCCGGTACTTGCACGGAACGCGGGCGCGCGCCGCCGCGCCCCGCCGGATTCCGTGCGCGGCGCGGCCAAGCATGGCAGAATGCCCCGGCACGGTGGCACCAGCGCGGGCTGTACGCGTTGGGCCGGATCCTGTGCTGGCAGACGGACGAGACCGCATGAGCGCCCCGCGCGAGATCGAGATGAAGCTGGAATGCGACGGGCCGGACCTTTCCGCCCTGGCCGCGCATCCGCTCCTGCAGGGCGAGGGGGATTCGCCCGAGCTGACCGCCTCCACCTATTACGACACCGCCGGCGGGGACCTGCGCCGGGCCGGCCTGACGCTGCGCGTCCGCCAGCGGGGCGAGCATCGCATCCAGACCGTCAAGGCGGCCGCGTCCGGTGCCGGGCTGTTCGACCGGTCCGAGTGGGAATGCGCCCTCGCGGGGGACGAGCCCGATCCCGGCGCCCTCGCGGACGCCCCCGTGGCGGGCCTCCTCAAGGGCCTGAAATCCCCCGGCCTCGTGCCGCAATTCACCACCGTGGTGACGCGCACGGAGCGGTCCCTGCGCTACGGCACGGCGCGGATCACCGCGACCCTCGACGAGGGCCGCGTCGAGACGCCCGCGGGCGACGTGCCCCTGTGCGAGCTGGAGCTGGAGCTGGCGGAGGGCGCGCCCGCCGACCTCTTCGCCCTGGCCCAGGCCCTGGCCGAGACCGTGCCCCTGCGCCTCGGTGCCCTCGCCAAGAGCGAGCGGGGCTTCGCCCTGATCGACGGGACCCTGCGCCGTCCGAGCAAGTCCGGCTCCGTGGCGCTGCCGGAGGGGGCCTCCACCGCCGAGAGCTTCCGCCGCATCGCCCATGCCTGCCTGCGGCACCTGCGCCTCAACGAGGCGGTGTTCCTGGCCGACCGCGACCCCGAGGCGCTGCACCAGATCCGGGTCGCCCTGCGCCGCCTGCGCTCGGCTTTCAGCCTGTTCAAGCCGATCCTCGCCCCGGATCCGCGGGCCCTCAGCCTCAGCGACGAGATCAAGCGCGTCACCGAGCCCTTCGGGCGGGCCCGCAACCTCGACGTCTTCCTCGAGACGACGCTGCCCGCCGAGATCGCGCGGCGCCCCGACGAGCCGGGCCTGCACGACCTGCGCGCGCGCCTCGAGGCGGAGCGCGACAAGGCGCACGACGCCGTGCTGGCGACCCTGGCTTCCCCGGCCTGGCGCGGCCTCATCCTCGATCTCGTCACCTGGATCGAGACGGGCCCCTGGCTCGGGGCGGACGGGCATCCTGAGCGCGATGCCCCCGCGCGCGCCTACGCGGCGGACGTGCTGGAGCGCTTCCGGCGCCGCATCCGGAAGCGCGGCCGGCACCTGCGCAAGCTCGACCCCGAGGCGCGCCACCGGGTCCGGATCGCGGCCAAGAAGCTGCGATACGGCGCGGATTTCTTCGCCACGCTGTTCCCGGAGAAGAAGGCGCGCAAGCGCCACAAGGCCTTCGCGGGCGCGCTCTCGGACCTGCAGGACCACCTCGGCGCCCTGAACGACCTCGCCACCGCCCACGCGGTGATGGCGAGCCTTGCCGACCCGGAGGCCGGCCCCGTGCACGGGGTGCCGGCGACGGGGCCAGCCCTGTTCGCGGCCGGCCTCACCGCCGCCGACGGCGAGGCCCACGCCGACACGCTCCTCGAAGCCGCCGAGGAGGCGCACGAGGAGTTGATCGACGTGAAGCCGTTCTGGCGCTGAGGGGGGCGGGGCGCCCTCAGCCCTCGGGCCGGCGCAGGGCGTAGAGGGTGATCGCGGCGGCGTTCGAGACGTTGAGGCTGCGGATCTCCCCCGTGAGCGCGATCCGAGCGAGCACGTCGCAGCACTCGCGGGTGCGCTGGCGCAGGCCCTTGCCCTCGGCCCCGAGCACGACCACGACGGGGCGCCGCGCACCGACCGTGTCGAGGGCAGCCTCGGCCTCGGAATCGAGCCCGATCCGGGTGAAGCCGCGTGCGCCGAGCTCGATCAGGGCCTCGGCGAGGTTGCGCACCACGATCAGCGGCACGTGCTCGAGACCGCCCGAGGCCGACTTCGCCAGGACGCCGGTGGCGTTGGGCGAGTGCCGCGCCGTGGTGACGATGCCGGCGACCCCGAAGGCGGCGGCCGTGCGCACGATCGCCCCGACATTGTGCGGATCGGTGATCTGGTCGAGGGCGAGGAGCAGCGCGTCATCCGGCAGGTCGTCGAGGCCGGGGGCCGGGAGGGGGTCGGCCTCCAGATAGAGGCCCTGGTGCACCGCGTCCGGCCCAAGGAGCGCGTTGATGGCGCTCGGGCGCACGAGCTCCGCATCGATGCGCAGCGCGCCAAGCTCCTCGGTGAGGCGCGCGAGCGCGTTCTCGGTGGCGAGGAGCCGGTGCAGGTGACGCTCGGTGTTGGCGAGCGCCTGCGCGACCGGATGCCAGCCGTAGAGCACCACCGGGTCGTCCGGTCCGCCCCGTGGGCCGGTCGGCGGCCCGCCGCGCCGCTGCGGCGGGCGCGGGGTGCCCCTCGGCTTCCGGAAGCCCCCCGGGCGTTCCCTCGATTCGAAGTTGGATCCGGGGCCGGCTCCCTGGCCAGATCCCGGACCGGCTCCTGGGCCGCCTGGGCCGTCGCGTCGGGTCGTCATGCTGCACAGGCCCCCTGGCGCGCACGGCCCGGTGCCGTCCGCCTCGAAGTGGAAGCCTGCGACAAACCGGCCCCGGCCCCGCACGTCAAGTCGCACGTCCCCCGTTGCCCTCCCCGGTCAAGCCGATTATAGAACGCCTCGCTCCAGCACGCGCCCTTCGTCTAGCGGTCTAGGACGTCGCCCTTTCACGGCGAAAACACGGGTTCGATTCCCGTAGGGCGCGCCAGCAAAATCAAACACTTAGCTGCTTTGCGGCGGGTTCGGCGGCGGTCTCGTCCCAAATTCTGTCTGATATGCGGATGTCGACCTTCAAGCCGGCGCGTCGGCGGGTTCGGCCAATGGGTTCGGATGTCGCGAATTCGGCCTGAGCCGGGTTTGGGAAGCTCCAATCGTTCGCAGCAGCCCTTCAGGGGCGATGAAAGCTCGGCTCGGTGTCGAAAAGAAATCTGATTTTGGTGGACAAGCTGCTGGAGTGGCATCGAAGAAGCGAAGGCGATGAGCCTGCGGTACGGTAGTGACGCGATCATTCCCTTCGGCAATCCCGTCTCGCCAGAAACTCTAACGGACTCTTATGCGCAGCGAGGCGGCAGAACTCACCTATCTGAGGGCAGCCGCAGAAGTGCTTCGACAAGCTGGCAGGCCGCTATCTGCCCCGGAGATCGTTGACAGAGCGCTCGCCGATGGATTGCTGCCGAATGCGACCACGGCAAAGACGCCGCAGAAATCGATGCAAGCACGGCTCAGCATGCACATTCTGAGGAAGGGGAGCCAATCCACCTTCGTGCGTACCTCGGCCGGACGCTTTCAACTTCGTGCCTCACTGAAGGCAGTCGACGAACGACCTATTGAGTCCTTTGACCGCAACATGCATCGCGAGCGGGCGTGACCCTGACCCAGCAAACTGGTCCGCGCTAAGCGCGAGTTTTTCGGGCATCCTGAACCCTGAAGGAG
>NZ_VZZJ01000037.1 GCF_008806345.1 Methylobacterium planeticum
ACAGGCTCAGCGGCCGGATCGATTGGTCCACGTCCTCCGGCCGCACCTCCGGGCTCAGGAGCGCCGGCCTCGCCGCGGGCAGGCTCGGGACCTCGCGCGGCGCCGCCGCGGCGGGGCGCGGCCCGACGGGGCGCCGAAGGGCGGCGCGGCTCACGCCGCCAGCGCCGTCGTCCGCGCGGCGATCGCCACGAAGGGCTGCAGCCACACCCGCCGTCCCTTCAGGTCGTGCACGCTCACGCGCCAGTCCGACCAGTCGGTCCCGTCCCCGAGGGTCCGCATCACGCTCCGGGCCACCTTCTCGGCCCGCAGCGGCAGGCGGGCCGGGACGCGGATGTCGGCGCCCTCGGCGTCGAAGACGCATTCCGAACCGTTCGTGCAATGGAAGCGATAGCGCGCCATCCCTCGGTCTCCGTCCGTTTCGCGGTGGGTCCGCTCATGATTTGTTCTATATATGTTCTCATATCCGGGGACCGATGGGGAAGCGCAAAGTGACGCATTTCGGGCCCGATCCGGCCCGCCTCCCCGGGTGATCGGCGCAGCGCGGCCGGCCTTAACCCGGTGCTTACCCTCTTCGACGAGGTTGCGGCTCCCGATTGAGGAGAGAGCCACCATGACCGACAGTGTTGGAATCGCGGGCGACCGCATCCGCTCCATCATCGAGCGCGTCGAGAAGGTCGAGGAAGAGATCAAGGATCTGATGGAGGCCAAGAAGGACATCTTCCTCGAGGCCAAGAGCGAAGGTCTCGACGTGAAGATCCTCAAGGAGATTCTCAAGCTGCGCAAGCTCGACCAGGATGCGCGCGACGAGCACGAGACGTTGCTCGAGGTCTACCTGCGCGCCATGGATGCGCCGACGCCCGCGCCGGTCGCGCAGGCGGCCTGACCGATCCCGCCCCCTCCCCGTCCGGCTCCGGCCGGACCGGGAGGCCTCAGGTCGCGTTCGCCAGGCGGGCGCGGACCCTGGCGGCGAAACGCTGCCGCTCCTGCGCCGTGCAGGAATCCATACGGGTGAGCGCCAGCCATTCGAGCCGGCAGCGGCGGGCGCAGAGCGTCCGGATCCCGCGCCGGAACAGGCGCCAATCCGGCCAGCCGACGAGCCAGAGCAGCCAGCGCGGCGAGCCGTAGGTGGTCACGATGGTGATGCGCCGGATGTTCGTCAGCAGCGGCCGCAGCCCCCCCGGCCCGCCGAGCTCGAACGCGATGCCGGGCAGCCAGACCCGGTCGAGCCAGCCCTTCAGCATGGCCGGCAGGCCGAACCACCAGGTCGGATAGACGAGGACGAGCGCCTCCGCGCGCCGCAGCGAGGCCACGTGGCTCGCGATCTCGCTCCGATCCGCGCCGCGCGCCTGGTCGTAATAGCGGCCGCGCTCCTCGGCATCGAGGGCGGGGCTGAAGCCCTCGGCGTAGAGGTCGCGGATCTCGACCGCGTGCCCCGCCGACCGGAGCGCCTCGGCCGCCGCATCCCGCAGGGCGGCGCAGAAGCTGTCGGGGCGCGGATGGCAATAGATCAGGAGGACACGCACGGCTCACCGCTCCGAGGGACGATCCCGCCGATTCCGGGATCACCCGACCGGATCGGCGACGGATCTAGCATGGTTCGGTGCCGGCCCGCCCGTCGAGCGGGCATCGGCCGCAGCCCGGTTAACGCGGCATCGGCCGCATGCCGGTCGACGCGGCATCGGCCGCATGCCGGTCGCGCGCGCGCCGGCGCCGCGTGCTAGGCAGGCCATTGGTCAGAAGGATCATCGCATGCCGGCTTCGGAGCCCGTGGAGGGCAATGCCGCACAGATCGCGTACTGGAACGACAGGGCCGGCGAGACCTGGGCGGAGCTGCAGGCCCGCATCGACGCGAACTTTTCCGCCCTCACGGCCCTGGCCCTCGAGGCGGCCGCTCCCCAGGCGGGCGAGCGGGTGATCGATATCGGCTGCGGCTGCGGCGCGACGGTGCTGGACCTCGCGCGCCGGGTCGGTCCGACCGGTTCGGTCCTCGGCGTCGACGTCTCGGAGCCGATGGCCGCCCGGGCGCGGGCGCGGATCGCCGCGGCGGGACTGGCCCAGGCGCAGGTGCAGGTCGCCGATGCCGCCGCGGGCGCCTTCGACTGGACGGGGGCCGACCTGATGTTCTCCCGCTTCGGCGTGATGTTCTTCGCCGAGCCCGCGGCGGCCTTCGCTCATCTGCGGCGCCAGATGCGGCCGGGCGGCCGGCTGCTCTTCGCCTGCTGGCGTCCCCTGGCGGAGAATCCCTGGTTCACGGTCCCGCTGGAGGCGGGCCGGCCCTTCCTGCCGCCGCAGCCGCCCGCAGACCCGACGGCGCCCGGCCCCTTCGCCTTCGCGGATCCGGAGCGGGTGCGGCAGGTCCTCGCCACCGCGGGCTGGCGGGAGATCGGGGTGAGCCCGCGCGAGGCCCCGATGCGGATGGCGGATGCCGATGACCTCGACGGGGCGGCCGCGTTCGCGACCCGCGTCGGCGCCCTCGCGCGCCTTCTCGCGGACTCGGAGCCGGAGACGCACCGGGCGGTGAAGCGGGCCGTCCGCGAGGCTCTGCGCGCCCATGACGGGCCGGACGGGATCGCCCTGACGGGCTCGGTCTGGCTCGTCTCGGCGCGCGCCTGAGCGGCCTGCGGGGCGATGGCCCGAATGAGACGGCGCCCCGGGCGCCGGGCTCCCGGGGCGCCGTTCGACTAGGCGGCCGGTCTGATCGGGCTGGGGATGCTCGGGCCGAACCCCTGAGGCTCAGTGGAACCGAACTTGTCGTTCAGGCCGGCGCGGACCACCGCGAACGCGTCGTCACGGCGGTCGATGCCGCTGAAGGCCACGGCCGTGTTGACGGCGTCGTCGATGACGAGGGCGCCCTGGCGGCGGTTGCCCCGGTCGAGGTTGACCTGGAGGCCTTCGAGCTTGAGCGTGACGGCCGAGGACTCGAAGAAATTCAGGAACGAATCGGTGGGCAGCGCGTACGCGGCGCCGCCCGCGGCCCAGCCGGTGCGGAAGTCGGTCGTTGCCGTTGAAGCCGCCGAAGCTGCGACCGGCGCTGCCCGAGCCGTAGGCGAAGCCGCCGCTGATCAGGGCGCTGCGGCGGTCACGGCCGAAATCGACGTACTGCGCGTCCGCCTCGAGACCAATTCGGACAATAGGTCGCGTCCACGTCGAGGCCTGCGAGAAAATCATCCGGTTCCCGGAACAGGGCGGCGGCTCGGCGGTACCTCCCAGGTGAGAATCAGGAGGGACACGCCCCATGTTCATGCGAATCGATCGCCTGCAAGCCGAGCTGCCTCAGCCGAAGAGGCCGGATCCGAACGCCGCTGCGGCCCTGCAGGAGCTGCTCGGCGGCAAGTATGGCGAGATGTCGACCCTCGGGAACTACATGTTCCAGAGCTTCAATTTCCGTGACAAGTCGAAGCTTCGGCCGTTCTATAGCCTCGTATCGAGCATCTTCGCCGAGGAACTCGGCCATGTGGAGCTGGTTTCGACCGGCATCGCCATGCTCAACAACGGCCCGGGCGACCCGACACCGGACGTCGACATCTCGAAGGCGCCCTTCGAGGACATGAAGGACATCCGCCTCGCCGGCAGCTTCCTGTCGAACGGGGGCGGCGCGATGCCGATGAACGCGAACGCGGCCTCGTGGAACATGGACATGATCACCACGACCGGGAACATCGTCATCGACCTGCTGCACAATTTCCACCTCGAGTGCGGCGCGCGTCTCCACAAGCTGCGGGTCTACGAGACCCTGAAGGACCCGACCGGCCGCGAGGTCTGCGGCTACCTGCTCGTCCGCGGCTCGGTGCACGCGCACGCCTACGCGCTGGCGCTGAAGACGCTGACCGGCGTCGAGATCGAGAAGATGCTGCCGACGCCCAACATCGACCTCTCCCGCATCCCCGAATGCCAGAAGTATCTCCAGGAGGGCAGCCACCGGCGGCTCTACCGCTTCAGCCCCGACGACTACAAGGAAGCGGCGGGCATCTGGTCGAACGACGAGGTGGCGCTGCCGGGCGATCCGCCGGGCAACCTCGAAGTCGTCGACGGCCTGCCGGAGGGCGGCAAGATCCCGGAGCTCGACGGCAATTACGGGGCCTTCGCGCCGAACTACGCCCCCGAGGAGATCTTCGAGGTCGCGAGCAAGCTCTACAAGAAGAGCCGCTGAGGCCTGCGCGGCCCCGGGGGTCCGTGGACCGGACCGATCCCGGCGACGGCCCCCGGGCTCGCTTCGGCGGGCCCGGGGGCGTTGGCCGGACGTGGCCCGTCCGGCGGGTCTGGTCAGGCTCCGGAGAGCCGCGCCTTGCTGAGCGGCAGGCTGCGCACGCGCTGCCCCGTGAGCGCCGCCACGGCATTGACCACCGCTGGCGGCACGCCCGGCAGCCCCGGCTCGCCGATGCCCCCCATCGGCGCCCCGCTCTCGACGATCGCCACCTGCACCCGCGGCATCCGCTCCCGGTCGAGGATCGGGTAGGCGTCGTAGTTGCGCGCCTGGCGCTGCCCCCCCTCGTAGACCACCTGCTCCAGGAGCGTCGCCGACAGCCCCAGCGCCGCCGCCCCCTCGACCTGCCGCTTCACGATCGCCGGGTTGACCACCTGGCCCGGATCGATCGCGATCCAGAGATCGTGCACGCGGGCCTCCCCATCCTTCAGCGACACCTCCGCGATGGTCGCCGTCTCCGAGCCGAAGGGCGAGGCCATCGACACGCCCCGCGCCCGGCGCGTGCCGTCCTCGGCCTCGAACGGGCCGCGCTTCCAGCCGCCGGCGAGATCCGCCACGCGCTGCAGCAAGGTCCGGTGGCGCGGGCTGTCCTTGAGCAGCGCCATCCGCAGCGCGAACGGGTCCTGGCCCCCCGCCTCGGCGATCTCGTCGAGGAAGCTCTCGTAGAAGAAGTCGTTCATCGAGTGCCCGACCGAGCGCCAGAACGCGATGGTGACGGGCTGGGCCACCTTCACGTAGTCGAGCCTCCTGTTCGGGATCGCGTAGGGCTTCTTGTCGAGGCCCTCCACCACCGAGGAATCCACCGGGCTCTTGAAGATCGAGCCGAACCAGCGCCCGATCGGCCCCTCGCCCACCGCCGCGGTCTGGAGCCCGACCGGCATCCCGTCCGGGCCGAGCGCGGCGCGGAAGCGGGCGAACCCCAGGGGCCGCACCGCGTCCATGCCGAACTCCTCCTCGCGCGACCACAGCACCCGCACCGGCCGCTTCGTCGCCTTGGCGAGCAGGATCGCCTGCGGGAACGGGTTCGCCGGCCCGTAGTAGAAGTGGCGCCCGAAGAAGCCGCCGAGCATCGGTGAGTGGATGCGCACGCTGTCCGGCTGCAGGCCCGCGACCTTGGCCGAGATCTGCTGGAACAGCTCCGGCATCTGGTTGGGCAGCCACAGATCCAGGCTGCCGTCCGTCTGGAAATGCGCGATCGCGGAGGGCGGCTCGAGCTGCGCGTGGGCGAGGTAGGGCGCGTCGTACGCCGCCTCGACGATCTTCGCCGCTCCCTTGAAGGCGGCGGCCGGATCGCCCTCCTGCTCGGCCGGGATGCCGGGCTGCGTCGTGCTCCTGAGGGCGCCGAGCATGGCGACGCTGGAGAAGGCCGCCGACACGCTGGCGAGGCCTTCGGCCGCCGGCTTCGTCCAGCTCACCTGCAGCGCCTCGACCGCCTTGCGGGCCCGCCACCAGGAATCCGCCGTCACCGCCACGGCACCGGGCAGGCGATGGACGGAGTGGATGCCGGGCATTGCCCGCACGGCGGCCTCGTTGGCGATCGCCTCCGGCTCGGTGCCGAGATGCGGGGCATGGACGACGGCGGCGTGCAGCATGCCGTCGACCTTGAGGTCGATGGCGTAGGTGGCCCGGCCCGTCGACTTGTCGCGCATGTCGAGGCGCGCCACCGGCTGGCCGATCCAGCGGAAGTCCTTCGGATCCTTCAGCGGCACGTCATCGCGCGGCGGCAGCGCCAGCGCCGCGGCGGCGAGTTCCCCGTAGGCGAGCGCCCGGCCGGAGGCCCTGTGCAGCACGCGCCCGTCCTCGGTGGTGAGGCTGGCCTGCGGCACCGCGAGCTTGGCGGCGGCGGCGCGCAGCAGCATCTCGCGGGCGGTGGCGCCGAGTCGGCGCATGGCCTCGAAGCTGGAGCGGGTAGAGAAGCTGCCGCCGGTCATGCGCAGGCCGTTGACCACGGCGTAGTCGGGACCGGGCGGGGCGCAGTCCACGACGAAGCGGGCCGGATCGAGGTCGAGCTCCTCGCCGATGGTCTGGGCCAGGCCGGTGTTGATCCCCTGGCCGCCCTCGACGAAGGGGCTGAGGAGGTGGACCGAGCTGTCGGGGCGGATCTCCAGGAAGGCGGCGACGCGGGTACCGGGCTTCGGCGCCACCGCGGCGGGGCCCTCCGCCCGGGTCTGTGCGGCGGCCGGGTCGAGGCGCAGGCCGACGCCGAGGAGCAGCGCGCCGGAGGCGATGCCGAGGACGCCGCGGCGGGAGAGGTTGCGCACCGGCTCGCGGCCGTTCGGAGCGCGCGGGTCGGCGGGGTGGATCGGGGTGACCACGGTCATCGGACCCTCCCTCAGGCCGCGGCCTGCCGCACGGCGGCGGCGATGGCGTTGTAGGTGCCGCAGCGGCAGAGGTTCGTCATGGCGCCGGCGATCTCGTCGTCGGAGGGCTTGGGGCTCTGCTTGAGCAGGCTCGTGGCGGCCATGACCTGGCCGGACTGGCAGTAGCCGCACTGGGCGACCTGGTTCCCGATCCAGGCTGCCACGACCCTGCGGCCGACCGGGTCGGCCTCGATCGCCTCGATGGTGGTGATCGCCTGCGTGCCGACGCTCTCGGCCGGCACCTGGCAGGAGCGGGTGGCCTGCCCGTCGAGGAGCACCGTGCAGGCGCCGCACTGGCCGATGCCGCAGCCGTACTTCGTGCCCGTCAGCCCGAGGCTGTCGCGCAGGACGAACAGGAGCGGCGTGTCGCCCTCGACCTCCGCCTGATGCGGCGCACCGTTGATCGTGAAGGTGAGCATGGGGGATCTCCTCACAGCCGATGAAGCTTCGGGATGGACAGGGGGGCGGGACGCACGCGCCGCCCGTCGGGGAGCCAGGCCCCGGTCAGGAGGCCCGCCGCGTTGATCAGGCCGACCGCGACGAGACCGAGGCCGAGGGCGAGGAACACGCCCTCGGGGACGCGGCCGAGGCGAAGGGCGAGCCAGCCGCCGCCGAGCGCCAGCATCACCCGCACGAGCCCGGCGGCGAGCGCCCAACCGACCCGGCCGGCGCCCTGCGCGGCGAAGTAGAGGGCGAGCCCGAAGCCGAAGAAGCCGTAGAGCGGGCCGACCATCCGCAGGTAGCGGGTGCCCACCGCCAGCATCGCCGGATCATCGCCGAACAGGCCGAGCCAGGCCTCCGGCCAGAGCGCGGCCGAAACGCCGATCGTCTCCGAGGCGAGGCCCGCGAGGGCCGCGCCGATCCAGGCCGCCCGGCGCGCCCGCTCGCGGTCGCCGGCCCCGATCGCGGTGCCCACCAGGGCGGCGAGCGGGGCGCCGAGACCGAAGACCAGCGGAACGAGCAGGTATTCGAGACGCGTGCCGGTGCCGTAGCCGGCCACGGCCGCCGGCCCGGCCGCGCCGACGAGGCCGGTGGCGGTGGCGATCGTGACGTTCGTGGTGGCGCTGACGAGGGCCGAGACGAGCCCGACGCGCAGGACCTCGCGGGCCGGCGTCCAGGCGAGCGCCGGTGGTCGCGCGGGCGGGTGCAGCACGCCGCGGCCGGACCAGAGATAGACCGCGAACACGAGGACGCCCGCCGCGTAGTAGCCGATCACCGCGACGCCGCCCCCGACGATGCCGAGATGCGGCAGCGGCCCCCAGCCGAAGATCAGGGCGGGCGAGAGCGGGATCAGCACCAGCGCCCCGAGGCAGGTCACCGAGGCCGGCAGCACCATGTTCCCGGCGCCGCGGATCACGGCGGCGAGCCCGTTGAAGAGCCAGATCAACACTGCGCCGGAGAACACCACCTGCGCGTAGGTGACGGCGGCGGTGAGGGAGCCGTCGCGGCCGCCCATGGCCCGGTAGGCGCCGGGCCCGAGGGTCAGGGCGAGGAGCGTGGTCAGGAGACCGAGGCCGAGGGCGATCGCGACCGCGTACCAGACGAGCTCGCCCGCCGCCGCCCGGCGTCCCGACCCGAGGGCGCGGGAGACCGCCGAGAGGATGCCGCCCCCGACCGCGCCCGCCGAGACCATCTGGACGAGCATCAGCAGGGGAAACACCAGGGCCATCCCGGCCAGGGCGTCGGTGCCGAGCCCCGCCACGAAGTAGGTCTCGATCAGGCCGACCGACGCCTGGACCACCGACATCAGGATATTGGGCAGCGCCAGCCGCAGCAGCGTCGGGACCAGCGGAGCCTGCAGCAGGCGGCGGGTGCGCGGATCCATCGGGGGACTCACGGCCGTCTCGGGCCCCGGGGCGGCGAGCCGGCAGGCCCCGCTTCGCTGCCGGCTCGCGCCTTGCGCGAACCGCGTGCCGGGTCACTCCGCGCAGGACGGTCACTCCGCGCAGGACGCGCGCGCAGGCAGGCGACCACCCCAGCGCCAACGGCTGCTCCCGATCGGCTCGGCTCTGCCATCGTGATCTCCGGTCTCGGGCGGCTCAGTCCTGTCGGGACTGGCGGCGCGGGGGCTTGCCATGCCGGCGTCCCAGGCTACCGTCTCCAGATACCAGCATATACACCTTTCGGTTAGTGGCATATGCGTCTTTCTCGTGAAACCTGTCAAGCGCAGGCACGGGCAGCGTTCCGATGGCTGACCGGTTAAGGGCTGGGGACGGGAGAGATCCGGCAAGCTGGGCCGCCCCGGCCCGGGAGGCGATCCAGGTTGGGGACATGCGATGGAATCGGACCTGAGCCAGTGCAGCAACGCCGTGCTGCGCCAAGCCATGCGGCGCCTCGGACAGCTCTACGACGAGGCCCTGGCGCCGAGCGGCCTCCGGGCGACGCAACATGCGCTCCTGTCGACCATCGATGCCCTCGGCGCGCCCACGATGGGCCTGCTGGCCGAGCGCCTCGTCATGGACCTGTCGGGATTGGGCCACACCTTGAAGCCGCTGGCCCGCGACGGCCTGATCGCGCGCCTCCCCGACACGCGCGATCGGCGGGCGCGCCGGGTCACCCTGACGGAGCTCGGGCGGACGAAGCTCGCCGAGACGACGCGGCTCTGGCGCGGAGCGCAGGACCGGTTCGAATCCGTCTTCGGCACGGAGCGGGCCGCCGACCTTCGCGCCGTCCTCCGCCTTCTGGTCTCACAGGAATTCCACGACGCGTTCGCGGCGGGGATTCCGCTCACCGGGCAGGCCGGTTGAGCCGCCGAATGCCCAGTATGCGATCGGATTGCGGGTCCTCCTCGAGGGGAGGATGGGAGATCCTGGGATCCGCTCGAGGGCCGTCCCCGATCAGCTTGGAGCGGGCCACGCATCCCGATCCGCGTTCTGACGCGCTCCCGGATGGCGGAATCGGCGTGCAATCTCGCAGGGAGCGACCTAGCCCCCCTTGAAGATCTGCAGGATCTGGAGCGCGATCGGCCAGGGCACCGTCTGGTTGATCTGGACCAACGCCTGCCCGTCGCCCGCGTCAGAGACCGCCAAGGCGGCCAAGGCGGCCAATTTCGGGACTTCGCCTTTCTCGGTGCCTTCGGCAGCCCGGCTGGCAACCCGCAAGGGCTTGCGATCGAGCAGGGCGTAATCCTGCAGGTCGACCTCAAGCATCTGTGAGAGGACCTTCAGAACGTGATTCCGGGGGAGACTGCGGCCCGCCAAGTAATGCGAGATGTTGCCGGGACTGAACGCCGGTATCTCCGCCTGGATGGCACGCGATAGATCGGCGGCCGTTAAATTACGCTCACGCATCTTGGACCGCAGAACGTCCGCAAATTCCTCCCGAGGTTTCTGCGCGCGCTCTGCGGACACTAACGAAGTCGAATCCGACGGCGTCGTCTCCTGCGTTTTGGTTCTCTTCATGGGCCGACCGAAAATGGGTGCGCGAAACGTCTCGCCGAGAATGTGTCGGCGGCAGGAAGCCTTGCAAGGGTATACACCGAATTTTCCGCTGCAGTGCCGAATTTTATGTTGGCGTTAAATCCATGCCAAACTTCGCAAGACGTCCAAGTCGCGATCCTGCTGTAGATGTTACGTCAATTAAGATCAATGCGCGCAGCGCCGAGGCGTCGTTCCGCACCAGCGCGGCGAGCCGTCGGGAAGCCTTCCCTGCGACGGAGACAATTTCATGCACCGCATGTGATCCTGTGAGCGTGCCGTCAGCGAACGGGCAACATGTCATGCGCACGTGCTTCGTTCGGTTTCGGGGTGGGCGCCGGCTCACCCGGCTCGGCTCACAGGATGAGGAAATCCTGAAGCAGGCTCACGGTGCCGAGGTTGATCGCGATGTCGGCGACGTGATCGCCGTCCACGTCGCCGTAGAGCACGCCCTTGTCGAAGCGCAGTTGTCCGGCCTGCGTGAAGGGCTTCGCCCCGATCCAGGTGAAGGCCTGATCCCCCGCGACGCGCGTATTGGCGTCGATCGCAGCCAGGTCGATCCGGTCTCCTTCGGCGCCCGAGAACCCGACGATCGTATCGCGCGCCGAGACGAGGCTATCGGCCGTGCTCAAGAGGACGAACGTGTCGGCGCCGGCATCGCCCTGCAGGCGGTCGGCTCCGGCCCCACCGACGAGACGGTCGGCGCCGTCGCCGCCGTAGAGCTTGTCGTTGCCGAGGCCGCCGAGAAGCGTGTCATTGCCCCCTTGACCGTAGAGGTAATCGTCCCCTGCAAGGCCCGAGAGGGTATTGGCCTTGGCGTTGCCGTAGAGCTGATTGGCACCGGCATTCCCCGTGCCGTCGAGGGCGAGGCCCTCGGCAAGGACGAGCTTCTCCACATGCTCGGGCAGGATGTAGCTGGCACTGGAGCGCACCGTGTCGAAGCCGCCATTCGCCGCCTCGATGATCCGGGTTGCCGTGGCATCGATCGAGAAGGTGTCGTTGCCGGTCGTGCCGGTCAGGGTCGTCTGTGGTTGCGGTTGTGGTTGCGATGGGGTGCCGGACGCCTCGTAGAACCGAACGTAATCGACATACATCTTGACCTGGTCGAGCGATGGATCGACGGGCCAGCCCCCACCGGCCGCGAGGTTGACCATCATCATGAGGTCGGTGGTGAGCGTCGCGGGTGTCGCCTTGGTGTCGTAGGCCTTGCCGTCCATGGAGAACGTCATCACATCCGGCTTCACCTCAAGGCCGTAGGTATGCCAGCCGGTGGCCAGAACGCCGTTGCCGACCACGTTCTGCTTCGGCTGGGCGCTGTGGCCGGTCAGCGTCGTCCCGTTCCAGTCCCAGTCGTGCAGGTTGCTGCCATACCGGTCGGCGCCATCTGTGCCGTGATGTTCCAGGACGTCGATCTCGAAGACATGGTCGCGGGTCGGCGAGAGACGCTCCTTCTCGATCGCCCAGAAGCCCGGCCAGATGCCGCGCCCCTCCGGCAGCCACATCCGCGCTTCGTAGTAACCGTAGGGGTTGCCATCCCGTACTGTGGTGCTGGTTCCGTCCGGAAACGTGTTGGAAATCAGCCCGCTCTCGAGTTGACCGGACGCATTGCGCGTCATCTCGATCTGCAGGGCGGATTCGCCGCCCTTGGACACGATCGAGAAGGGCGAGTGGGCGCTGCCGGCCGGCATGAACGCGGCGTCCCCGAAGCCGCCGCCCCAGGCCTGGGCCGTGTACCAGTTCGCGGTCGCTGTCCTCGAATCGGCGATGCTCAGCCGCGAGAACTCGTCGGAAAACACGAGGGCATAGTTGGGAGGCGCCGACATGGAGCGTCCATCTCCATCGAAACAAATACGGATCGCGCGCGCCCACCGATGCTTCGGCCAGCGGCTCCGCTCCACCCCGATTGGGCCGCAAATTGATAAATGTTTAGTTTCTCAATCGCAAGATGTTTTCGAGAGGAAAGGGGTCTTGTTATTTAGGAAATGGAACTCATAGGGATTCAGGTACTTTAAACAGCTATACTATTGACTGTAGTTTACTTAAAACACAGTCGACAGCAACTTTCGATGAAGCCATGTACTCGAACGCGCCTTGCCGGCCTAGTAGCTCGACCCCACAGGCCTTCAACAATTGAGCGCTCTCGTCCCGCTTCGCCGCCGCCGGCATATCGTAGATCGGATAAGCAAAATCCGTTCGGGCATTGCCAAGCAATACGAATTCGCCGTCGAACAGACCTGCGTTGCGGGCGCATCGCCGGAAATCGTCAAACAAGGCGTCCGCCACAACCCCGGCGTCCCGTTCGGTGATCTCGACACTGAGATATTCCCAGCCATCCGACAGCCCATAATAGTCAGAATGCACGGTGAGGCGCTTCCAAGCGCCGTCGTGATGGAAGTTATACAGGATCACCGAATGAAAATTGCGCCACCCCCGGAACTTGCAGAACAGCGTGGTCATGCTGCTGGACGACGGTGCGGTGGCCGCGTCCAGGCCGAAGAGTTCGAGGGCGCGGACGAGAGGGATGGTGCTGACGAGGCGCGCACTGCTGACGACCCCCTCGCGGGTCGCCACCCTGAACAGGCCGGTCTCCCGAGAGACGGAGCGCATCGCAGCGTCGAGCAAGGCTTCGACACCCTGGTCCGCCAGTTGCGCCAGGGCCGCCCGATACAGGGTCGCGAAGCCGCTCTTCGGGCGTGCCACGACATGAACCAGCTCGGGCGGCGTTCGACGCCAACGGCGAAATCCGATTCGCCGCAGCCGGGCGCGGATGCCGGCGTTGTTCGAGATCCAGCGCATGCGCTGGGTCGCGAACTCATAACTGACCGCGTCGGGTGCGAGACCGTAGAAGCGGCGGATGTAATGATTGAGACCGGTGACAGTTGGAAGGTCGTCCCCAAGATAGTAGCGGATGAAGTCGCGGGCCGAGCGCTTAGCCCCGGACGCACGGACCTTCTGCCTCAGGATCTGCAGGAAAACGCGCATGACGTAGAAGGGTGAGCCGAAGAAAAGCTCCCGCCCGAACTCGAAGGGATAGTCGAGGACATGCCCTGAGGGGGTCAGTTTTTTGACTTCAAAGCGAACGGGAACGCACAGCTCCCGCATTTTTGGAAAAATCTTGAATAAAGGATTGTCAGTCCAGAAGAAAATTGCGCCAATGTCGAATGTGCTCGTCCCCATACTCCATGATAAGTGATTTCCGCCCGGCTCCGGATAATCATCGATGATGCAGACCGTCTGACCACGACTTGCAAGAACCGAAGCGGTGGTAATTCCACTGACGCCTGCACCGAGGACGATGGCATCGTAGTGTCTCTGTGCGCCATTTTCGATCATCGTCGCCCTGAAAACTTACGTCGACAACATTCGTGACGCGCCTACGCAGACCTTGGAGTTCCGTGCGCGAACCGCAGCGCGAAACTGCCCGCACGGCCATTCCTCGACATCGCGCCGCGCGCGCCAAAGGACGCACTAACTTGCGTAAACTAAATACGTATAAATTGTAATAGATGTGGCTGCGCATCGTGCGGATTTTCTCCGACGTCGCCGTGGCGGTCCGGATCGGGAGGCTGTCGGCGCAGCGGCGGAGAATTCGGACCGGACGGTTGTCCCCTGGGCGGGGCCGCCGTGCCAGGCTCGGGCAGGCCCGGCCGGACCAGGCTCGGCGAGACGGGCGAAATCCTCATGTGGGTCGGGAAGCTGGCACGGCGGACGGCGGGAGGTCTCGGTCAACCGCGAGGGCTCGCGACGGGGACGGCAAGACGCCGTCGCCGAGGCGCGAGGAGGCGGCCCCGCCTCCGGGCGGAGGCGCCTCCCAACGCGCCGGGCGGGCTGCCGTGGCGGCGGCCCGCATCGTCGCCCTCAATCGGTCGGTGCTTCGGGTGGCTTGCGGGCGAATGCCCAGACCATCACCGGAAAGTCCGGCTCATTGCGAAGCGAGCGGTGCCAGCCGTAGCGCGGCCATCTCAGGAAATTCGCCCTCACGCAGGCGCGATTGCCCCAGGACGCGGTCGCGATCGCCTCCTCCGGGAAGCCGCTTTCCTGCAGCAGGCAGGAGAGGCCCTGTTCGGTCCAGCGGTTGCAATCGATCGGAGAGGCATGCACGCGCAGCAGGAACGGCGTCGCGATGACGAAATGCCCCCCCGGACGCAACATCTCGTAGACGTTCCGGCCAGCCCGCATCGGCCATTTCAGGTGTTCGAAGACTTGGTCGGCGATGATGAGGTCGAACCGACGCTCCATCGCCTCGCCGCAGATGTCGAAGCCCGGATAGGCGGTGGCCGTGTAGGAGCGGAAATCGAACTGGCGCGTCCACTGCACGCCGCCGGAGATTTCGAGCGTGTCCAGCCGCTCGGGGTGCAAGCTCTGCACGAACGCGAAGCACTCGCGATACATGACGACCCGCACCCAGTCCGTGGTGTCGAAGCCGACCGCGTTGAGGGCACGCCGGACCCGGTCGCGGGACGAGGCGCTCCTCACCAGGGGACCTAACGTCGCTTCCATCATCTCTCACCTCCATGCCATCGTGGTGCCGTCTGGACGATCGGAACCGGCTGCCCTCCGGGTGCCGGCTATCGGGGCAGCGGGGATCGCCCGTTGTCGGGTCTCCTCGGATCGGGAAGAGCCACGGCCACGCGCTGGTCGGCATCCTCGGAATCGACCTTGAGGACATCGCCGGGCTCAAGCAGCGCATGCTCGCTGACCGACATCTCGCGCGGCCCCTCCCGGGTCTGCCGGAGCAGCGTGTAGAGCGGGACCAGCCGTTGGCTGCGGATGCGATCCGCGAGAAGGCGCGGCGCGATGACCTCGGCCTCGTGAACGAGCGTCCGGGCGGTCTCCGCCCTCTGCTCGGCCTCCGCCCGGCGAGCCCGGACCTCCTGGAGTTCCGTGAGGATGTCGCGGCGGCGGTCATTGCGGAAATCGATGATCGAGCGCTCCGCCTTGGTCATCTCCTGCTTGGCGCGCAGGATGGCCGTGTCGAGGTCGAGCCGCTTGCTCTCGATCTCGGCGGCCGTGCGCTCGAGGACGTACTGGCGCGGCACGATCGCCAGCCCCTTCGAGACAAGGTTGGCGACCCCGTCCTTCTCCTTGTTGATCAAGTCGAGCTGCCGGTCCTGGGATTTCACTTTGCCCGTGAGGGCGACGATCTCGTTGCGGAACAGGTCGATCAGGCGCTCGGCCCCCTCGATCTGCGCGTTCAGAGTGTCGCGCCGCGTGCGGAACGTGAGTTCCTCGCCGCGGATGAGGTCGCGGCTGGCTTCGCTGGCGCTGAGCTCCGGCGGGAAGACGATCGTGTCCCGCCCTTCGAGTTCCGCCAGGAGACGCGTCTCCTTCGCCTGATTGGTACGAATCTCAACCTCGCGCAGACGATAATCGCCGGTGGCCGCGATCGCATCGCGCTGCATCCGCACGAGGCCGGCCTCCGTCGGCCGGTAGAGGCCACCCGCGACCCCGACAGCCTGGATCACGCTCATGCCGGGCCGGAACTGATACTCGCCCGGCTTGTCGACGAGGCCGAGGATGTAGAAGGGCCGGAACTGGGACACTTCGACGGAGGCGGCGGGCAGATCGACGAGGCCGACCCGGTCGCGCAGGCGGCGGGCGATCTCGGCCGAAAGCTCGTCCGTGCGCAGGCCCACGGCCCGGATCTCACCCACGAGCGGCAGGGACAAGTCGCCCGCGCTGCTGATCGCGAACTCCCCGACCAGGGGTGTCCACTCGAAGAACTGCCCGATGCTGCTGCGCCATTCCACGACCTTGATGCGGATCTTGTCCTGCGGGCCGAGGGTGTAGCCGGCGGCGAAGCCGACGGAGGGCAGGACGGCCAGGCCTGCGGCAACGACGAGGCGCGCGATGCGGTGACGGGGACGCGACGGCATGGACGGGACCTCAGGGGCTGAGAGCGGACGGGAGCGACGGGTGGGCCGCGGAGCCGGAACCGGCTTCGAGGCTGCCCCGCCGCGCGATCATGCGGAGCGCCGGGCCGTGCCGGAGCAGACCGGCCGCAGCCGGGACGGCCGCTCCCGCGCCGCGCGGATCCGGTCGCCGGCAGCCGCCGATCAGGCTGTCGCCCGGGGTCGCAAATCCGCGTGGAATCGGCGTCATCGCGTCCCTTTCCACGGCTTCGATCGCCCGGCGCGCCGCGGCCTCGCGCTCGAGCGTGCCTCAGCTCTCATCGGCGATCCGCGCATCCGCCTTGTTGAGGACGACACCGAGGACGGCGACATTCGATCCCGCGATCGCGTTCAGCATCAGCTGGACGTTCTCGACGGAGGTCACGCCGCACTCGACGACGAGGATGACCGCATCGAGATGGATGCTGACGGCGCGCGCGTCGACCGCCGCGCTGAACGCAGGAAGGTCGATCAGGGTCAGGTCGAACAGCTCCTGCAGGGTGTCGAGGGTCGCGCGCATGCGCTCGGAGCCGAGATGGAAGCGTGCCTCCGAGGTGCAGCCCTCCCCGCTCGCGGCCAGCAGAGCGTAGGGCATCCGAGCAGGCTGGCAGATCGCCGCCTTGACCGGAACCGCACCTTCGAGGACCTCGAGCAGGCCGAGATCGGCCGGGGCCGCCCGGCTGAGGCCCGCGCCGTGCAGGTCCGCATCGATCACGAGGGCACGACGCCCGGACAGCCCGTAGAGGATCGCGAGGTTGCTCGCGAGGATGGTCTTGCCGGCTCCGGGCTCGGCCGAGAGGATCCCGACGCGACGGATGTTGCGCAGAGCCCGCACCATGTCGAGCGAGGTCTTGATCTCGTGCAGGCCGTTGCTGAAGGCCGATCCGGGCGCTTCGAGCACCGCCTCGATCGACGCTTCCGACCGCGTCCGGCCGAAATGCGTCGGCCGGGCGACGCGGGGGACGATGCCGAGGCAGTCGAGATCGAAGGCGCGCCGGACCTGCGAGGGCGAGCGGATGCTGCGGTCGAAGGTCTGCTGCACCATCGCGGTGCCGACGCCCGCGCCGCTGCCGAGGAGCAGCGCGAGGGCCAGGACCAGGATCGTGCGCGGCTGGCTCGGGACGAGGGGCCGGGTTGCGTCGGTGATGATGCGCGAGTCGGAGACCGGGAAGGATTCCTTCTGCACGGTCTCATGGAATTTCTGCAGGAAGCTCTCGTACATCCGGCGATAGGCGAGCGCGGCGGTGTCGAGTTCGCCGAGCATCACCTGCCCCTCCTTCGACTGTGCCGCGGCCCCGACCAGCTTGCCGAGCTCGCTGCTGAGGGTGGTCTCGCGGGTGCGCGCGACCTCGAAATCGCTCCGATAGGCTTCGCCGATGCGGTTGAGCTCCTCCATGATCGCCTTGCGCTGGTTCGCCATCTCCGCCCGACGGCTCTCGGCGGCCGGGTGGGTCGAGCCGTAGCGGGCCGTGAGCTCGGCCTCGGCGGCGGCGGTCTCGACGTAGCGCTGGCGCAGGGTCGTGATGATCTGGTTGCCGAGGGATTCGGTGACGGCGACGTCCGGGCTTCCCGCCCGAAGGATCTCGTCGATGCGCGCGACGCGGGCCCTGGCCTCCGCGGTGCGGGCGCGGGCGAGAATGAGCTGTGAGCTCAGCTCCGAGAGCTGCTGCTCGCTCAGGAGGCCCCGGTTTCCGGCATCGACGATGTTGTTGCGGGCCTTGAACTCCTCCACGGCCCGCGCCGCGCCGTTGAGCTGGCCGCGCAGCTCGACCACGCGCTCCTGAAGCCAGTTGCTCCCGCTGCGGGCCGTCGCCGACTTCGCCTCGATCTGCTCGCGGATGTAGGTCGCCACCGTCGTATTGGCGATGCGGGCGGCGAGTTCCGGATCGGCGGATTGGTAATACACCTGGATGACGTAGGACGTGCCCTTGCGACGGACCGTGAGCCCGTCGTTGAAGATGTTCACGGCACCGCGCAGGCGCCGGTACTCCTCGTCACCCTGCGGTTCCGAGCCGAACCGCATCAGCGAGCGCACGAGGGCGATCGGGTTGAGGCTTCCGATCGGCCCGAAGGCCGGATCGTCGAGGAGGTTGAGTTCCTGGATCACGCGCAGGCTGATGCGCTCGGATTTCAGAAGCTCGATCTGGCTCTCGACCCGCGCGTTGTCGATCGGTCCCTCGAGATGGTTGGGTCCCTGGAGCACGGTCTGCGACTCGCTCGGATCGATCAGGATCTCCGCCATGGCGGAGAAGACCGGCGTCGCGAAGAACAGGTAGAGTCCCCCGGCGACGAGCGCGATCAGGATCGCCGCCGCGATCGTGCGGGCGTAGCGCCGGACGAACCGGTGGATCTGCCGGAGGCTGACCGTCTCCTCGGCCCGCATCTCGGACGGGTAGCCGACGGCGACGTGTGAACCGTTGCTGGGCCGGTCGAGCATTCGGTGGCACCCGCCAGGTTGAGAGCGCGCGGTCGATCTCCGCCATTCGCGCCCCGCGAGGCGGAGCGGCAAAGGTCGTGGCGTTAAAAAAGAGTGTAGACGTGGCCGTCGGCTTTTGGCAATCTCAATTACATTAAATAACAATTAATGCAGGTCCGCCTTGAACCGATCCCAGTTGCGCGCCTCCGCGCGCCTCTCCATCGCGGTGGCTGCCTGCGCCATCCTGGCGGCTCCGCTGCGGGCCGAGGCGCCCCCGATCGGCAGCGAGATCGACCTCAGCGGTTGGAGCCGGACCTTCTCGGAGGAGTTCGACAGTCTGGACATCTCCGCCCGCGGTCCCGGCACCCGCTGGATCGCCCACGTCCCCTGGGGCGGCGATTTCGGGGATGCACGCTTCACCGATCCCGCGCCCGGGTTCCCGTTCACGACGCGCGACGGCGTCCTGCGCATCGAGGCCCGCAAGGTCGGGAACGTCTGGCGTTCCGGCCTGATCGCCTCCGTCGATCCGCAGGGCCGCGGCTTCGCGCAGCGCTACGGATATTTCGAGATCCGCGCCCGCATGCCCGAGGGTGAGGGCGTCTGGCCGGCCTTCTGGCTCGTGGGCATCGACCGCTCGACCGCGACGGCCGAGATCGACGTTCTCGAGTATTACGGTGCGAAGCCGGACCTCTTCAAATCGGTCGCCCATGTCTGGAACCGCGACGGAAGCCGGCCGCACTACAGCGACTGGAGCCGCAGCCCCGCGCCGGGCGCGACGACGGCGTTCAACACCTACGGGGTGGATGTCGAGGAAGACTGGATCACCGTCTACTTCAACCGGCGCGCGGTCTGGCGCACGCCGACGAAGCCGGAACACCGCCAACCCCTGTACGTGATGGCGAATCTCGCCCTCGGCGGCGGCTTTCCGATCGATCGCACGCCCGATCCTTCGGTCTTCGAGATCGACTACATCCGCGTCTACGCGCGCTGATCCGGGAGAGCGCACCGATGGCCCAGCGCGTGGCGCGAAACTCCCTTCTGTCGGCCATCGCGAGCGGCGCGACGATGCTGGCGAGCGCCGGCACCATGATCATCGCCGCCCGCACGCTCGGGGTCGAGGGCACGGGCATCGTCACCCTCTCCCTCTGGCTCGTGACCATGGCGGTCACGATCGCGGGCCTCGGCCTGCCGACCACCGTCACGCGCTACGTCGCCGAGGCGGGAGACGCGGCCCGGCAAAGGGCCCTCGCCCGGCGCTTCTTCCGGCCGACCCTCGGGGCGGCCCTCTGTCTCCTGGCGCTGGCCGGATCGGCGGCCGCTGCCCTCGCCACGGGCCGGGTCGATGTGATCTGGAGCGCGCTCGCCCCCGAGACCCTCGGCGCACGCATCGAGATCTGGCTCATTCTCGGGCTCACCGGCGCGGCCCAGATCCTCGGCCAGTACCACCTCGGCGTGCTGCGTGGGCAGCAGGATTTCCGGGCCATCGCGGCCCTCACCCTCGCGGGCTTCGGCGTGCAGATGGTCGCGACCCTGGTCGGGGCGCTCGCCTTCGGTATCGCGGGGGCGCTCGCGGGCTGCGCGCTCGGCGCCCTCCCCGCCGCCCTCGCCGCCGCCCGCGCCGCCCTCGACCCGCGCGGCAGGGCGGAGCCGCCCTCCGACGCGCTCGTGACGCGGATGCGGCGCTTCGCGCTCTACACCTGGGCCGGATCGGTGATGTCGGCCTTCGTCTGGGCCCGCATCGAGATCTACTTCCTGCAGCGCAGCGAGGGCTACGAGGCCGTCGGTCTCTTCACGGCCGGCCTCACCCTCGCGAGCCTTGCCACGCAGGGGCCGCTGCTCCTCACCGGCGCCCTCCTGCCCCACTTCGCGAACGCCCATGCGAGGGGCGCGGGCGATCGGGTCCGCGAGGCCTACGCCTCCGCCACCCGCCTGATCGCCTTCCTGGTCTTTCCCGCCGGCCTCGGGCTCGCGGCGATCATGCCGGTCGTCATGCCGCTGGTCTTCGGCGAGAGCTTCCGCCCGGCCGTGCCCGTCGCGAGCCTCCTCGTGGCCGTGGCGGCGATCGGCGCGACCTCCGCGGTCGGCACCCACCTCGTCAATGCGCTGGAGCGCAGCGATTTCGTCTTCTACAGCAGCCTGTGCGGCGCCGTCCTCGCCCTGACGGCGGGGTTCACCCTGGTGCCGGCCTTCGGACTGATCGGCGCGGGTGCGGCGCGGGCCCTGATCCAGCTGGCGATGGTCGGCGCGGGCCTCTGGTTCATCACGCGCCGCCTGGGGTGCCCGGCGCCCTTCCGCGACCTCGGCAAGCTCTTCGTGGCGGCGAGCCTCGCCGCGCTCGCGGCCCGGTCCTGCCTCCACCTCATCCCCGGACCGCTCGCGCTCCTGGCGGCCCTCCCGGCGGCCGCGCTCGTCTACGGGATCTGCGTTCGCCGTCTGCACGCGCTCACGGCCGCGGACCGGGATCGCCTGCGCGGCGCCCTGTCCCTGCTGCCCGGACCGCTCGGACTCTGCGGCCGCCCTGTTCTCCTGCTGATCCGGAACTGACGGAGCAACGCAATGAATTTGGCTGTTCACAACTCTTCGTAAGCCGGCCCGGTAAGCCGGCCCGCTGCCCTTCGGAAAGCCAGGATCACGACAGGAGGCATTCATGCGACCCACGACATGGCGGCAGATCGAGACGGTTCCGATCTGGAAGAACGCCTACCGAACCTACCGCAAGCTCCCGCCCGTTCTGCGCGCCCCCATGCGGGTCGCGGCGACCCCCCTGTGGTCGGGCGTGGCCCAGCTCGTCCTGCTCCGCACCGGTCAGACGGTCGCCTCCGGCCCCTTCGAGGGCATCACGCTCGCCCTGTCGCCGGTCTCGCGGCGACATCTCCTCTCCTATCTCCTCGGCACCACCGAGCTCGAGATCTGGCCGGCGATCGAGCGGATCATCGCCCGCTCCTACGACACCATCATCAATATCGGGGCCGCCGACGGCTATTATGTGGTGGGCTTCGGCAAGCGCATGCCGCGAACGAAGCTCGTGGCCTACGAGGCCAAGACGGAGCTGCATCCGGCGCTGCGCCACGTCGCGCAGGTGAATGGGATCGACGGGCGCCTCTGCCTCCGCGGCCTGTGCACCCTCGCCAACCTGGAGAAGGAGCTGGAGCGCGCGACGGGGCCGAGCCTCGTCCTGATGGACATCGAGGGTGCCGAGGCGACGATGCTCGATCCGGCCAGGGTCGCGGGCCTGCGGCAGGCCGATGTGCTGGTGGAGACCCACGAGGCTTTCGCGCCGGGCTGCACCGAGTCGATCGTGACGCGGTTCTCGGCCACGCACGACATCCTCCGCTACCGGCCACGCCCGCGCGTCCTGGCCGACTTCCCCATCAGCGTCCTGCCCTGGCTGCCGCGGCTGTTCCCGCGCCTTGCCGTCGACCTGATGGACGAGCGCCGGACCGGCGTGCAGGAATGGCTCTACATGACGACGAAGACCGGACTGCGCTGACGGCAGATCCCGGGCGCGCGCCCCAACGGGTCCGCACCCGGCCGATCCGGCACGACACCGGGACCGCGATCCTCGACGGATTGCGCCCGGGTTCCGGCGATGACGGAACCCGGCCCTAGCGCTTCAGGGTGCCGAGGCTGCGCCCGGCCGGGTCGTGCGCCCCGAAATGGCCGGCCGCCTGCTCGTCGCGAGGCGTCAGTCCCGTCGCGGCACGAAACCTGACGTCGCGCAACCGGACGACGCAGGCGCGCAGGACAAGTCCGCCGACATAGCCCGCCTGGAGGCCGGCGAAGACGCTCAGCGCGTCGGGCAGGGGCAGGAAGGCCAGGGCGATACCGAGCACGAGAAGGCTCAGGAATGCGAACAGGACGATCGAGATCAGCGGCGCGAGCACGCCACCTGCCAGAAGCGAGACGATCAGGATCTCCACCATGCGAGGGGCCCTCCTTCTTTCAGTCGTTCTCGGCGCAGCGGAAGCGAACGGCGTCTCGGCCCGCATGCTGACGCGATACGCGCCGTGCACAGGGTATGCAAGGGAGCGTTCCCGGACAAGCGCGGCCGCCTCGAGAGCGCGCCACCGAGCCGCGCTCCGGCATGCGCTCGGACGCGACGCGCGACCGTGCGATACCGCAGCTTGACGTTCATAAAATTAAATGCGTTACATTGCGAAATGGTTAATAAACCGCTCCCGGGGGTCAAGTTTTCCGCATCCACAGCTCTTTCGTGCTCGGAGCCGCCCAATGCAGGATACAACGAAGCTCGCGATCCCTGCCGGCACTTTCGAGGGTGACCTGGCGACAAGCTCGGGACTCGTCGGTTCCCACGCGCCCATCGTTGATCGCGTCAGCAGCAAGCGCGCCTTCGATATCACGGTTGCGCTCATCGCCGTCTTCGCCCTGTCGCTCGTCTTCGTTCTGGTCGCGATCGCGATCAAGCTGTCCTCGCGCGGCCCGGTTCTCTTCAAGCACGGGCGCATCGGTCGGAACGGCGAGCGGTTCGATTGCCTGAAGTTTCGCACCATGCACGCCGCGGGCGACGCGATCCTTCGTGACCATCTCGACGCTCATCCCGCCGCACGCGCGGAGTGGCAGGCCACGCAGAAGCTCCACCACGATCCGCGCATCACGGCACTCGGCAGGGTCCTGCGCAAGTCGAGCGTCGATGAGCTGCCGCAATTGATCAACATCCTCCGCGGCGACATGAGCCTCGTCGGGCCCCGCCCGATCGTGCAGTCCGAGGTCCCGCGCTACGGCGCCCATATCCGCGCGTATTGCAGCGTTCGGCCCGGCCTGACCGGGCTGTGGCAGGTGAGCGGCCGCAGCGACACCAGCTACGACCAGCGCGTGGCCTTCGATTGCGAGTACGTCGCCCGGCGCACCTTCCTCTACGATCTCGGGATCATCCTCCGCACCCTTCCGGCGGTGTTCGCCGCCCGCGGCGCCTGCTGAGGGCAGCCCGCCGACACGTGCTCCGGGGACGGCACCCGGCCCGACATCCTTCTGCGTGGGAGTGCCCGATGCGGGTTGCGATCATCCACTACTGGCTCGTCGGCATGCGCGGAGGCGAGAAGGTGGTCGAGGCGCTGTGCCGCCTCTACCCGGACGCCGACATCTTCACCCATGTCTACGTGCCCGACGCCGTCTCCGCGACGATCCGCCGGCACCGCGTCACGGCGACCTTCATCGACCGGCTGCCCCGGGCGGCCTCCTGGTACAAGCGCTATCTGCCGCTGATGCCGATGGCGCTCGAGCAACTCGACCTGCGGGACTACGACCTCGTGATCAGCAGCGAGTCGGGCCCCGCCAAGGGCGTGATCCCGGCGCCCGGCGCGGCTCACATCTGCTACTGCCACTCGCCGATGCGCTATCTCTGGAACATGTCCCACGACTACCGGGACAAGGCGGGGCCGGTGACGCGGGCCCTGATGCCGGTCCTGTCGCATTACCTGCGCATGTGGGACGTCAGCACGGCCGCACGGGTCGACGACTTCGTGGCGAACTCGCACACGGTCGCCGATCGGATCCAGAGCTACTATCACCGGGACGCCACCGTCATCGCGCCCCCGGTCGACACGGAAGCCTTCGCGCCTGTCGCCGGCAACGAGCTGTCGGATCATCACCTCATGGTCGGCGAGCTCGTGGCCTACAAGCGGCCGGATCTCGCGGTCGAAGCCTTCAACCGCTCCGGCCGCCGGCTCGTGGTGATCGGCGGCGGCGAGATGCTCGGCCGCCTGCGCGCCATGGCGGCCCCGAACGTCTCGGTGCTCGGGCCCCAGCCCTTCGGGGTGCTCAAGCACCACTACGCCCGCTGCCGCGGACTGATCTTCCCCGGCGAGGAGGATTTCGGGATCGTCCCGGTGGAGGCGATGGCGAGTGGCCGGCCGGTCATCGCCTATGCGCGCGGGGGCGCCACCGAGACGGTCGTGCCGGGCCTGTCCGGAATCCTGTTCGAGACGCAGTCGGTCGAGGCCCTCGCGGAGGCGGTGGCCGAGGCGGAGCGGACGCCGTTCGAGACCGCGCGCCTCGTCGCCCATGCCCGCCGCTTCGGTCTCGACCGCTTCGCGCAGGCGATGGGCGAGCACGTTGCGGGACTGGTCGGCGCCCATGCGGGCCGGCGCATCGCGGCGCTCGGCCGCCTCCCGCTCCGCGAGGGCGCCGCGCGGCGCCCGCACCCCGCCGGCTTCGCGCCGGTGCCCCGCCACGCGGCGGAATAGATCTCACGGGGCCGGTCACGGAGAGGCAGGCATGCGGGTCGCGATCTTCAACGTGAAGTACAGCCCGAACCTCGGCGACGGCATCATCGCCGAGTGCCTGGAGGCGTCCCTTGCCGGCCAGCCCGGGATCGCGGTCCGCTCCATCGACCTCGCGGGGCGCGAGCGCTACGGCGACGGCCTCGGCGCCGGCCGCGCCCGCATCCTCGATGGGCTGCACCGCCTGCCCCGCCCCGCCCGGCACCTCCTCGTGCGCGCACTCCTCGGCGGCCTGCTGCGGCTGCGGCTGCGGCCGCGCTGGCGCCGGGTCCTGGCGGGCTGCGATGTCGCGATCGTCGGCGGCGGCCAACTCATCGCCGATGCGGACCTGAACTTCCCCCTGAAGCTCGCCGCCGCGGCGGCCGAGATGCGCCGGCGGAACCTGCCCCTGGCGGTCTTCGCGGTCGGCGTCGCCGGAGGATGGTCGGGGGCCGGCCGCCGGCTTCTGCGGCGGCTCTTCTCCGGCGACGTCGTCCATATCGCGGTGCGCGACGCGGCCTCGCAGGCCTGCCTGCGCGCGCTCCTCGAGCCTGACCCGCCGGCCGGGCTCGCCCCGGCGCTGGCCCGCGGGCCGGACCTGTGCCGCGATCCGGGCCTGCTGACCGCCGAGGTCCACCCTCGGCCCCCCCGGACGCGGCCGGCACGGCCCCGCATCGGCCTCGGCATCACCCACCCGGCCGTCCTGCGCAACCACGCGGACGCGCCGGACAGCCTGCACGCGTTCGACGCGGACGCCTATGCGGCGATGATCCGCGCCCTCCGCGGGGCCGGCTACGACGTCACCTGCTTCACCAACGGCGCCGCCGAGGACGAGGCCTGCCTCGAGGCCGTGCGCCTGCACCTCGCGAGCCTGGCCGGAACCGCCGGGGAGACGGCCGGCATCCACTTCGCCGACCGGCCCCGGGCCCCGGCCGACCTCGCGCGCGGGATCGCGGGTTTCGATGCCGTCGTGGCGCACCGGCTCCACGCGCATATCGTGGCCTACGCCTACGGGATCCCGTCGGTCGGCCTGCCCTGGGACGGCAAGCTTCCGGCCTTCCTCGCCTCGGTCGGTCGCGAGGCGTTCATGGTCGCGACGCGGGCGGACCCGGCCGAGGCGGTCGCCGGGCTCGTGTCCGAGGCCCTGTGGACCGGCATCGACGTCACGGTGCGCGCCGAGGCGATCGCGCAGACGAAGCAGGGGATCCTGCGGATGCTGGAATCCCTGCGGGCGGAGGACGCCCGCCGGCGCTGTGCCGCGCCGCGCCGGCGCCCGGCCGTGCCGGCCCGCTTCCGCGCCGCCTCGGCCGGCTGAGCGGGGCACCGATGAGCATCGACGCGATCGGGTTCATCACGCTGGCCGCCGGCCTCCTGACGCTGCTGCTCGGGCCGGAATTCGGCCTGCGCGCCCTCGTCCTCTCGACCCTGCTCGGGGCGGCCTCCGCTCTGACCATCGGCGACCCCACCAAGGGCTCGAGCGTGCAGCCGGCCTACATGCTCCTCTGCTTCTGCCTGCTGACGCTGCTCCAGCGCGACCGTTCACGGACGCAGCTCCTCAACGCCTTCGCGTTCGGTCAGCCGGGCTTCTGGCTCGCCGCCACCGTGATCTACGGTGCCTTCAGCGCCTTCCTCCTGCCCCGGCTGTTCGAGGGTCAGGCCTACGTCTACGCGGTGGTGCGCACGGAGAGCGGCCTCGGCCTCACCCTGCGTCCGCTGACGCCGGTCTCCGGCAACCTGACGCAGTCGATCTACCTGTTCGGAGACCTCGCGGCCCTCGCCATCGGGGCGGTCTGCGCCACGACCGAGGCCCGGCTGCGCATCCTCGTGAACGCCCTCCTGGCCTGCGCCGCCGCCAACCTCCTCCTCGGCGTCGTGGATGTCGCGGCCTTCCGGATCGGGCTCGGCGATATCCTGAGCCCGATCCGCAACGCCAATTACCGCATGCTGCAGGACGGCGAGATCGTCGGCTTCAAGCGCATCGTCGGCTCGTTCCCGGAGGCATCCGCCTACGCCTACATGACGCTCGGGCTCTTCGTGTTCAGTCTGCGGCTCTGGCTCGCCGGGGTGCGTTCGCGCCTAACGGGGCCCCTGGCCCTGGCATCCGCCGCAGCCCTCGTGCTGACCACGTCGAGCTCGGGATATGTCGGCTTCATCGTCGGCTCCGGCCTCGCCTATGCCCATTGCCTGCTCCGTGCCGCGAGCGGGCGCGGCTCGCGGAGCGTCGTGACGTTCCTGATCCTGCTGCCCGCCTTCGGCATCGTCGGGCTCATGGGGGTCGCCCTCAGCGAGAGGGCTCAGCAGGCTCTGCTGCAGCTCGGCGAGGCGACGGTCCTCAACAAGATGTCGACCCAGTCCGGCATGGAGCGCGCCCTGTGGAACGCGCAGGCGATCGAGGTCTTCTTCGCGACGTCCGGCCTCGGCGCCGGCGTCGGCAGCGTGCGCGCCTCGAGCTTCCTGATCGCCCTGATCTCCAATCTCGGCGTCATCGGAACGGCCTTCTACGCACTGTTCCTGCTCAGCATCCTGCACCGAGGCGGCCTGCCGAGACAGGAGGCCTACCGCAGCGCCGTCCAGGCGGCCGCGCGGGCGGCCTGCATCGCGCTCATCGCCTCGGCGAGCGTCGCGGGCGCGGGCGTCGATCTCGGGCTCTGCTTCTGCCTGCTGGCGGGGCTCGGATCGTCGCGGCTCGCAGCCGGCCGCCACAGCGTCCGGGCGCGCCGACCCCAGCCGGAGGCCGACCGGTCCCCGCGCCTTCAGCCCGTTGCCTCCGGAGGACCCGTCCCTTGCCCCACCTGACCCGCCCTTCCGGGCGCCCCCACGCTCACGCCGCGGCCGCCCGAGAGGCCGATCGCCCGGGCTCGTGCGCTCGCCGGCCCCTCTCCGCGTCGAGGCATGGATGATGCGCGCCTCACGTCCCGCGATCGAACGGAGGGCGACGGCCGTGTCGACACCGCGCCTGCGCATCGCGCTCGCCGTCGCGACGGCGGGTCGCCCCGCCTGCGTCCTCGCGCTGATGGAGCGGATCGCGCGCCAGGTGCGGTCCCCGGATACCGTCATCGTCTGCGGCAGCGCCGAGACGGACGTGGCCGGGATCGCGGAGCGCTTCCCGGAGGTCCGGGTCATCACGAGCCGGCGCGGCCTCGCCTGCCAGCGCAACGCGATCCTGGCCGAGCTCACGACCGACGACGTCGCGGTCTTCCTCGACGACGATTTCATCCCGGGTCCCGGCTACATCGCCGCCGTGGAGGCGGTGCTGCGCGACCGGCCGGACGTGGTGATGACCACCGGCCACGTTCTGCGCGACGGCATTCGCGGCCCGGGCTTCGACGTCGCCTTCGCGGATGCGGTGCTGGCCGCGGACACGGGCGAGGACCGGGACGCGATCGAGGAGGCCTACTCGGGCTACGGCTGCAACATGGCGGTCCGCCTCGCCCCCGTGCGCCGCCACGGGCTCGCCTTCGACGAGACGCTCCCGCTCTACGCCTGGCTCGAGGACGTCGATTTCAGCCGGCAGATCGCCCGACACGGCCCCATCCTGAAGGTCGCGGCGAGCCGCGGGGTGCATCTCGGCATCAAGTCGGGCCGGCAATCGGGGGTGAAGCTCGGCTATTCCCAGATCGCCAATCCGATCCATCTCGTGCGCAAGGGCACCTGCTCCCACCGCAAGGCCCTCTTCCTCATGAGCCGCAACATCGCGGCCAACCTCTCGCGCTGCGCGCGGCCGGAGCCCTCTGTGGACCGGCTCGGGCGCTGCCTCGGCAACCTCCGCGCCGCCCTCGACCTGATCACGGGCCGGCTGGACCCCACGCGCATCCTCGCCTTCGACGGTTCGGAGGGCGCGCACCGATGAGCGCCCCCTCCCGGAGCCCGGCACCGGACCGGATCGGCCGCCTCGTCGTCATCAACGACGTCTCGGTGATGCGGGGCGGCGCGACGGGCCTCGCCCTCGCCTCGGCCCGCCTGATCCGGGCGCGCGGCGTGCCGGTCACCTTCGTGACGGGCGACGCGGCCGAGGCCCTGACGCCCGCCGATGCCGATCTCGCGTTCGAGGCCCTCCGGGGACGCCACATCCTCGAGGGCCCGCGGGCGGGCGCGGCCATGCGCGGCCTCTACAACGCCGAGGCGGCCGCCAAGCTCGCCCGCTACATCGCGGAGGCCGACACGCCCGAGACGGTCTACCACCTGCACGGCTGGTCGAAGATCCTCTCTCCCTCGGTGTTCCGGGCCCTCGCGCCCGTCGCCCCGCGTCTCGTCGTCGCCGCTCATGATTTCTTCCTCGTCTGCCCCAATGGCGGCCTCTTCGATTTCCGCCGGGAGACCGCGTGCGACCTGCCCCCGATGGGCCTCGGCTGCCTCACCCGCAACTGCGATCGCCGCAATGCCGGCCACAAGCTCTGGCGCGTGCTGCGCCAGGGCGTGCGCCGCGCCCTCGTCGATTTCGGTGCGACCGAGGCGCTGGTCCTCGCGGTGCACGAGGGCATGATCCCCCATCTCGTCCGGGGCGGCGTCGGCCGCGAGCGCCTGCGGGCGCTGCGCAATCCGGTGCTGCCCTGGCGCGCGCAGCGCGTCGCCGCCGAGGCGAACCGTCCCTTCGTCTTCGTCGGCCGCCTCGAGGCGGACAAGGGCGTGGAGCTTCTCGCCCGCGCCGCGAAGCGGGCGGGCGTGCCCCTTCGCATCATCGGCGGCGGGCCGCTGGCCGGTCAGCTCGCGGCCGAGCATCCCGAGGCCGAGATGTGCGGCTGGCTCGACCGCGCCGAGATCGGCGCGCGCGTCGCCGACGCCCGCTGCCTCGTGATGCCGAGCCGCTACCGCGAGGCCTTCGGCATCGTTGCCCTCGAGGCGCTGATGAGCGGCATCCCGGTGGTCGTGCCCGACCACGCCATGCTGGCCCCCGAGATCGCGGCGGGCGGCTTCGGCGCCGTCTGCGACCCGCACGACGAGGCGGCGCTCGCCGGCCTCCTGCGCGGTCTCGCGGCGGATGACGCGGCGATCGCCGGCATGAGCCGGCGCGGCCACGCGGAGGCCCGACGCCTCGCCCCGACGCCCGAGGCCTGGGTCGACGCCCTCCTGGAACTTTACGCGGAGCGCCTGCCCGCCCTGCGCAGGCCGGTCTCGCCCGCCGAAATGCGGCCCCGGCGCGATGCCCTGCAGGGGAGCAGCACGCGGGTGGCTGGTGCGGCATCCGCGGCCGCCGAGCACACCATCCGGAGCGCATGATCATGGATCCGGGGACCCGAGGATCGCCTGAATCCATCCAAGCCGGGGGCGCCCTGCCCGGGACCCGGCGTGACGGGGCGCCTCGCCGGCGCGAGGCGGCGACCCCCATCCGTCCGGGACAGGGAGTGGAGCGATGAAGATCGTGCTGGCGAGCGGGACGCCCTATCTCCCGCAGGTCCGCGGCGGCGTCGAGGTCAACACGCACGAGATCGCCACCGAATTGATCGCGCGCGGCCACGCGGTCAGCGTTCTCACCCGGCTCTCCTATCGGGATACGTTCGGCCTCCGCGCGCGGCTGACGCAAGGGCTCCGATCACCGGGCTCCTCGGACACGGCGCTGGGCTACCCGGTGTTCCGGGCCCGCCAGCCGAGCGCGATGGTCCCGCAACTGGATCGTCCAGATGTCGTCGTCATCCAGAACGGCAATCCCTGGCCGATCTCGACGGCCTTCGCCGAGCGCGGCGTCCCCACCCTGATCTATCTCCACGGCCTCGGCTTCGATGGATGGCCGCGCCAGGCCGGCGCGACCGGGAGCGATCGCATCCCGGCTGCCGGCTACCTGTCGATCTCCGACTTCGTCAAGCGGCGTTTCGAGGACCGGCACGGGATTGCGACGCAGGTGATCCCGCCGATCCACCGGCCGGAGCGCTACGCCGGCGCCCCACGGGATCCGCGCACCGTCACGCTGATCAATCCCGTGGCGGTGAAAGGGGTCGACCTCGCTCTGGAGGTCGCAGCCCGCTGCCCGGAGATTCCGTTCTGCTTCGTCAAGGGCTGGCCCCTCGGCCTGCGCGGCACGCGGCGCCTCAAGGCACGCATGGCGCGTCTGCCCAACGTGACGTTCCGCGAGAACGTCGACATGCGGTCGGTCTACGGCTGGACCCGCCTGCTCCTCGTGCCGAGCCAATGGGAGGCGGAGACCTGGGGACGCGTCGCCACCGAGGCTCACTACAACGGCATCCCGGTCGTCTCCAGCGATCGCGGCGGATTGCCGGAATCGGTCGGACCCGGCGGCTGCATCCTTCCGGTCGACGCCGCACCGGAGGCGTGGGCCGCGGTGATCCGGACGCTCTGGACCGATGCGGACGCCTACCGGCGGAAATCCGAGGCCGCACGCGCCTATGCCCTGCGCGCGGCCATCGACGTCGATGCCCAGATCGCACGCTTCGAGGCGATCCTCAGCCAGGTGGCGCGCTGCCCGCCGCGGCTGGCCCACGAATCCGAAAGCCGCCCCGTCGACGATCTGGCGATCGCCTGAGAGGTGGCATCCTGGGTATATTAATTGCATTGCGTTTTTATAAATTTATGTACAACATGAGTTCTGGATCGAAGACGATCGTCCCGCGCCCTCGAATTCGACCGGGCTTTTCCAAGGAGCGGTAAGCATGAGGCTTCATGACATCCCCGTCCTGATACTGTGCGGCGGCGAGGGCACCCGCATTCGCGAGGAAACGGCTTCGCGCCCAAAGCCGCTGATCGAGATCGGACCGGACCCGATCCTGCTGCACATCATGAAATTATACGCCTCTTACGGGTTCCGCCGCTTCGTACTCTGCCTCGGATATCGAGGACTGATGATCAAGGAGTATTTCATCGATCGAGAACTGAGGGTCCGGGACGTCAAGCTCAATACGAGCACGGGCGAGCGCGCTTATCTCGGAACAAACAGCGAGATGGATTGGGAAATCGTCTTCGCCGAGACGGGCGCCAAGACCCAGACCGGAGCCCGCATCAAGAAGTGCGCCGGCTATATCGACACGCCGACCTTCATGGTCACCTACGGAGACGGCCTGGCCAACATCGATCTCCGGCAACTCCTCTCCTATCATCTCTCCCACGGACGCATCGGGACCGTGACGGGCGTGGGCGTGAGCTCTCAGTTCGGCGAGCTCAAGATTTCGGGGGACGCCGTCACCGGCTTCGCCGAGAAGCCGGTCAATCGCTCGCTGATCAACGGCGGCTTCTTCGTCTTCCAGCGGGAATTCCTCGATTACCTGACCCTCGACAGCGACTGCATTCTCGAACGCGAGCCGCTGGAGCGCCTCGCGGGCGACGGCGAGCTGAGAGTCAATCGCCACGAGGGCTTCTGGCGCTGCATGGATACGTTCAAGGACTATCAGCAGCTCAACGAGTTGTTCGCTGCCGGCGCGCTGCCGTGGGCGAGTGGCTTCGAGGAACTCGCCCGTGACACCGCGGCCTAACCGCGTCCTCGTGACGGGTGCGGCCGGGTTCCTGGGAACATGGCTCTGCCACCGGCTCGTGGAGGAGGGGGCGTGCGTCGCGGGACTGGTGCGGCGCCCGCCCGATGCCGAGAGCCTGTTCGCGCGCCTGGGCCTGCTGGAACGGGTCGAGTTGTGGCCCGGCGCGGACTCCCTGTGCGACCGCCTCAAGGCATTCGAGCCGGGCATCGTCGTCAATCTGGCCGGTTCCTCCCAGGCCGGGGCCGCGCGCACCGAACCGGCCCGTGCATTCCATCAGAACACGGGCTTCCTATGGGGCCTGCTCGACGACGTCCGTCGCGCGGAGCGGCGCATCGCCGTCATCCATGCCTCGACGGAGGCCGTGTACGGCGCGCGCGAGGGCGGGCGCTTGCTGCGCGAGTCCGATCGGACCGCAGCGCTCGCGCCCTACGCCGCCTCGAAGGCCGCCGCCGAGATCGTGCTGCGGTCCTTCGGCGAAACCTACGGTATCCCGACCGTCATCGTGCGGTTCGGCAACATCTACGGGCCCGGAGATCCGAACAGCGCGCGTCTGATCCCCGACCTGATGCAGGCGTTCGAAGCCGATCGCTCGCCGCGACTGCGCGATGGCCAGTCGGTGCGCAGCTACCTCTACGTGGACGATGCCGTCGACGCCATCCTGCTCCTCGCATCGCATATGGGAGACGAGGATGTGCGCGGTGAAGTGTTCAATGTCGCGGGCGACCAGCCCTACACGACCCTGAGCGTCGCGACCTTGGTGAGGGACGCAGTCGGACGATCCGACATCCAGATCATCGTCGGCGAGTCACCGGACAGCAGCGTTCAGTTCGCCTCGACGGACAAGATCAAGCAGACGCTCGGCTGGGCACCGCGCATCAGTCTTGCCGATGGACTTCGGCAGATCGCACGCGAGGAGGTGAGACGGTGACTTCGATCCGCGCATTCGATGCCTACCGGGGACGTCGCGTCCTCGTGACGGGGCATACCGGCTTCAAGGGCGCCTGGCTCAGCCTTTGGCTGGCCGAGTTGGGCGCCACCGTCATCGGCGTGAGCGATGCCGTGCCGACCGATCCGAGCCTGTTCTCGGTGGCGGGGGTCGGCGCGCGGGTCCGCGACCACCGGGCGGATATCCGCGACGGCGCCGCGATCCGGGATCTCGTCCTCCGGGAACAACCCGAGATCATCTTTCACCTCGCGGCCCAGCCCCTCGTGCGCAGGGCGCTCGCTGATCCCTACGAGACGGTGACGACCAACGTCATCGGGACCCTGACTGTCCTCGAGGCCGCCCGCGCGGTCCCGGGGGTCGATGGCGTCGTGGTGATCACCAGCGACAAGGTCTATCGCGACCGGCCGATCGGCCCTCCCTACACCGAGGCGGACGCCCTCGGTGGCCACGAACCCTATGGGGCGAGCAAGGCCGCGGCCGAGATCATTGCCGAGGTCTACACCCATGCGAGCTTCCACCGGGGCGCGGGCTCGGCCAACATGCCGAGGGTCGTCACGGCACGCGCCGGCAACGTCATCGGCGGCGGCGACTGGGCGGCGAACCGCCTCGTGCCGGACGTCGTGCGCGCTGTCCTCGCGGGAGAGGACGTGACCCTGCGCTACCCGCGCGCGGTCCGGCCCTGGCAGCATGTCCTCGAACCGCTCGGTGGCTATCTCACGCTCGGGCTCGGCCTGCTCGGCGGCACGCCCCTGCCCTCCTGCGTCAATTTCGGGCCCGCCGACCACAGAGCCTTGCCGGTTGTCGACCTCGTGTCGCTGTTCCTCTCGGCTTGGGGTCCGTGCGAGACCCGTGTCCTCGTCGAGGAGGATCGGACCGGCGTCGAGGCCGCACTGCTGCAGGTCAACTCCTGCCTCGCCCAGACCGCGCTTGGCTGGCAGGCCCTGTGGGACGCGCCGCGTGCCGTTGCGGAAAGCGCGCGCTGGTACAGGTCCTGGGCCGCCGGCGACGACATGGCTCAGGTCACGCGATCGCAGATTTCGCGATACACGCAGGCGTCGGCCGAGCGAAACATGTTGGCGCATACCGCAGCATGAGACGATCTTTATGAGATCCGTAAATCGATCTAGTAGAAATTTAATATCAGCTTCATTTTCCACATGCAGCCGTCAACACGCATACTGATATCGATTGATTCTTGTGCAAAATCAAGTGGATCAAGATCCATTACACATTCTTAGATATTTTAATCAGTAAAATCTGAGGATGTACAATGCGTAAGATCGTCAACCTGCACATCCTGCGTGCCCTCGCAACCATCGTCGTCGCCTCGGCACACGCGATCACCCGTACCAATCAATGGTCTGAGCTTCCCGCAATCATTTACGTCATGGCCGATGTGATGGGTGCTATGGCGGTTGACACCTTCTTCGTGATCAGCGGCTTCATCATGATCTTCACGTCCTCCGACCTGTTCGGTGGGAGGACGGGGGTGGCCGAGTTCGCCCGCAGGCGCCTGATCCGGATCGTCCCGCTCTACTGGCTCGCGACCGCCACCGAGATCGCCCTGAGGGCGCGCCACCACAACGCCCCCGGCCTATCCGAGGTGTTCCACACGCTGTTCTTCGTCCCGCAGGTGACGCATCCCGGCGAACCGCTGCGGCCGGTCGTGGGCGTCGGCTGGACCCTCAACTACGAGGCGCTCTTCTACGTGATGTTCGGGCTCGCCCTGTTCCTGCCGCGCCGGATCGGCGTCCCGGCGCTGCTGGCGGCGATTGCCGCCCTGGTCGCTGCGGGCGGATTCGTGAAGCCTCTGACCGACACGAGCGCGCCGACGACGGTGGTGACCTTCCTCACCGATCGCATCATGCTGATGTTCGCGCTCGGCATCGTGGCCGGCCTCGTCTACGAGCGGGCCGGCGAGGACCGACGCGGCTTCATCCGCCACCCGTTCCGCCTCGCGTTCGCGCTCTGCGGCGGCAGCATCGCCGTGCTGTTTGCGGCCGGTGCCGGCACTCACCCGCCGCTGGGCTGGGAACTCCTCCTGCGCGCCGCCGTGCTGCTGGTCGCGATGGTCTGCCTGTTCGGCGCGCCGAGCCCATCAGGGGCGCCCACGCGCATTCTCTCGCACCTCGCGGACGCCTCCTACAGCATCTACCTCTTCCACTTCATCATCATCGTGGGTTTGGAGAAGGTCTGGCTGGCTGTATTCGGGGCGCACGGGCCGGTTGCCTGCGTCCTCACGCTCGCAGCGGCCGCCCATGCGGGCGGCCTGCTGATCCACCTCACCATCGAGAGGCCGACGACGCGTCTCCTCCAGAGCCTCACACGGTCGCAACCCACGCGCGACACGGCCCCCGCGGGCGTGCGCCGGGTTGGGCTCTGATCTCAGGGCAGGCGATCGTGTTCTCAGGGATCGGTGACAAGGCTGCCTTGCGCGATTGGGGCGGCGTCCGGCTGCGCCGCGATCCCCATGCCCAGAGGGGATGTCGGTCGGCGACGTTGACCGGGCGATGGGTCACGGGCTGCTCGTGCAGCCCGGCTCTCCTGGGCGCAACGCCCGGTGGCGCTGCCCGGCTGAGTCACCCGTCAGCGCCGAACGGATGAATCGTGATCCATTGATTCCGCGATCTCACGGCCGAGTCCCTTCAGGATGGAGGGGGACACGACATAACTATGATCACTGGATGCCAGCTCCAGCCATAGATTCGCCTTCTCGTCCTCTACTCTGCCCTTGATCAATTTGTGGACAATGTACTCAAGTTCCCTCACGCGCGTTTCGAGCAGAACCATTTTGTACTCCATCTGAAGTTCTTCGTCCTGATCGAACAGCTTGTTATCGATCATGTGCATCGCGAGAACCCCTGCTTTGCCGAATCGAGCCCCTATTTTTTGATTTTTATCAAGCATCATTAGAATATTTATTGCGCTGCTTTCCTCGCCGCGGCTCGGAGGCGACAGATGTTTTCAAAAATAATTTCAGCGGTGGTAGGTATGTTTATGAGGTCTGATCCTAAGATCATCTATCACAATACACCAACCATTTCGCACTGCAGCAAATTCAATGCCTGATCACTTTCTGGGGCCGCGGACGTACGGTTGCGTACTCCGGGGTGCCTCGGGAATCCGACGCGATGAGATCCTGACGAACCAGATCATCCGCGACCGCGACAGGTTGCGGGATGGGCGCCGGCGCCCACCGCGGGATCGCATCGGACATCCGTGTGATGGTCGATTGTGATTAGGCGTGGAATAAGGACCCCGTTTTCGGGGTGATCGGCGTCCAAACGGGCCCCCCAGGACA
>NZ_VZZJ01000038.1 GCF_008806345.1 Methylobacterium planeticum
GCCTGCAGCTCGCCCTCAGGCAAACGCCGCAGATCCGCAGGCGTCGCCAAGCCGTCCAGGGGGGAGGTCACCGAGACTGACACAGAACCAACCTCATATCCGGGAGGGAGACGCGCACGCGGCCGGGTGCCGAGGGGGCGGACCGGGGCGTGGGTCGAGGGCGCGCGGCGACCGCGTGCAGGGGAGCTTCAGGCGCATGAGGGGCTCAGGCGCATGGGGATCTCAGGCGACGTCGAGGGGCGCGACGCCCTCGGGGCTGCCGTCGGGGCCGAGGGTGATGCGCTGGATGCGCGCCTCGGCCCGCTTCAGCAGCATCTCGCAATGCTGCTTCAGCGCCTCGCCGCGCTCATAGATCGCGACGGATTCATCGAGGGGCACATCGCCGCGCTCGAGGCGCCGCACGATCTCCTCGAGCTGCTCGAGGGCCGCCTCGAACGGCAGGTTCGCGGCTCCGGGCAGGTTCGCGGTCGCGGGCAGATCGGCCGGCGGGGCGGCGGCAGGTCGGGCGTCGGTCATCCCTCGTATCCCTTTGGTGCGGTTCTAAGTCCGGGCGGAGGTCGGGCACAACCCTGCGACGGGGGGCCGGCGGCTGATTCGCGGCGGGGGGCGGTGTTTGGGTCACACCCCGGATTTTTATGTCCGGGGCCATACGGCCGCAGCCTCACGCGCAGGCCGACGCGAAGGCCAAGTCTCGTGAAGTGCAAGTCTCGCGAAGGCCAAGTCTCGCGAAGGCCAAGTCTCGCGAAGGTCGAGTCTCGCGAAGGTCGAGTCTCGCGAAAGTCGAGTCTCACGCGAAGACAAAATGGAAGGGCTCGCCCTCGAAGGCGTCGGCGCCGCGCCCGATCGCCGCGATCGCCGCCACCATGCGGCCGTCGCGCCCGAGGAGCCGGTCCGCGATCTCGACGAACAGGCGGTTCGGCGTCGCCGAGGGCGAGGCCCGGCGCAGCGCCCGGGCGAGGTCCGCCTCGTCGCGCCCCGGGTTGAGGGCGCAGCCGGCGATGTAGGCCGCCGCGGTCGAGCGGCTGATGCCGGCGTAGCAGTGGATCACCAGGGGCTTCTCCCGGGGCCAGGCCGCCACGAAGTCGAGGATCTGGCGGACATGCGGCTCGCCCGGCAGCACGTGGCCCTCGCGCGCCGCCACGATGTCGCTGACCCCGACGATGCCGTGGCATTCGGCAGCGACGCTCGCCGGCCGCTCGACCCGCGACCCCGTCGTCACCAGGGTCAGGATATGGCCGGCGCCGGTGGCGACGACGGTCTCGTGCAGGCGCGAGAGCGAGCAGACATGGACGTGCGGCATCGCCGATCAGGACTCCATCAGGGCACGGAACCGGTCGAGGTAGCGCCCCTGCGCCTCAGCGGTGGGCCAGGGCTCGGCCAGGGCCTCGGCCCCGGGGGGCAGGGGCTCGGGCCGGCCGAAGAACCGCGTCGCCTCCTCGGCCGAGAAGCCCGCCAGGCGCGTCGCCTCGAGCCGGGCCGCGAGCCGGTCGGCCCGCTTGACGAGGCGGAGGAAGGCCGGGCTCGGGGCCGGCATGCCGAAGCGCACGCGGATCGCCGCGAGGAGCCGGCGCTCCACGGCCTTGTAGGAATCGCCGATCGCCGCCTTGAAGGGCGAGATGATGTCGCCGATCACGTATTCGGGGGCATCGTGCAGCAGCAGCTCCAGCCCCTCGGCCGGCCCGTGCGCGGGCAGGAGATGGCGGCCGATCGCCTCGACGAGGAGGGAGTGCTGCGCCACCGAGAACACGTGCGGGCCCGCCGTCTGCCCGTTCCAGCGGGCGACGCGGGCGAGGCCGTGGGCGATGTCGGCGATCTCGATGTCGAGGGGCGAGGGGTCGAGGAGGTCGAGGCGGCGGCCCGACAGCATCCGTTGCCACGCCCGCGGCGGGCGGGCGCTCATCGGGACCGGTCCGGCCCGTCCTGCCCGAGGGCGGCGCAGGCCGGGTGCCGGTGGCAGCCGACGAGGTGGTCGTTGACGAGGCCGACCGCCTGCATGAACGCGTGCACGATGGTGGGCCCGACGAAGGCGAAGCCCTCCGCCTTGAGGGCCTTCGAGATCCGGCGGGACACCTCCGTCTCGGTGGCGATCTCGACGCGGCTGCGGGCGCCTCCCTGGAGCGGGCGGCCCTCCACGAAGTCCCAGAGGAAGCGCGAGAATCCCGGCCCCCGGTCCTCGATCCGCAGGAAGGCGCGGGCGCCCGCGATCGTGCCGACGATCTTGGCGCGGTTCCGGATGATGCCCGCATCGTTCATCAGCCGGGCCACGTCGTCCTCGGTGTAGCGGGCGATGGCCTCCGGATCGAACCCGTCGAAGGCACGCCGGAAGCCGTCCCGCCGCTTCAGGATGGTGATCCAGGACAATCCGGCCTGGAACCCGTCGAGGATCAGCTTTTCGTAGAGCGCGCGCCCATCGCGCTCGGGCACGCCCCACTCGGTGTCGTGATAGGCCACGTAGACCGGGTCGAGCCCGGCCCACCAGCAGCGCGGGCAACCGTCGGGATGGATGATGAGGCCGGTTTCCGCGGACATCCGCCCGCTTTAGCGGGCGCCTCGGGAAACGCCAATGCGTGGCGGGGCCTCGGACGACGGGCGCGCGCCGGGTGAGGGGCGCCGCCCGCGCCGGATCTCATCCCCGCCTTGTCCTGCCGGTCTCGCCGGCCGGCCCGCCGGAACGACGATGCGCCCACCTCTCCCGTCCGGGAGAGGTCGAGTGCGCGGCACGCGCACCGGGTGAGGGGTGCGGATTATCCTGAGAGCCCGCACCCCTCACCCCGGCCCGCTTCCGCGGGCAAACCTCTCCCGCGCGGGAGAGGGGGCGCGGCGTGCCACCCGCGCCACCCCGGAACCACGACTCACTCCGGACGGCGGCCCGCCCCACCTCTCCCGCACGGGCGAGGGGGCGCATCGCGCTGCCCGCGCGGGGTCCGTCGGCCCGGGGCCGCGACGGCGTCCCGCTCCGGCGCCGGTCAGACCGCGCTGGCATCCGCGGCGGTGGGCCAGGGGAAGGTCGCGAAGGCGGGCTTCTCGACGCCCAGGATGCGGCCGTCGGCCCGGAGGATCTCGCCGGCCGCGAGGGCGTCGGCGAGGCGGTCGAGGCGCAACAGGGCGAGGCCGCGGGCGCCCGCGTGGCTGCCCGTGGTCCCGAGGCTCCTCTGGCCGGCGCCGACCTCGCTGCCCGCGGGCGCGGCCTCGCCGTCCCGGTAGACGACGGGGACGCAGCGGGTGCGGGCGGTGCCGCGGTGCTGCATGCGCGAGACCACCTCCTGGCCGACGTAGCAGCCCTTGCGGAAATCGACGCCGCCGAGCTGGTCCATCAGGGCCTCGTGCGGGAAGGCGTCGCCGAAGGGGAAGTCGCGGCCGGCCTCGGGCACCCCGAGGGCAATGCGGTGGGCGTGGTAGGCGGCCTCGGTGGCATCCGCCGAGAAGGCCGCCTCCGCCGCGTAGAGGCGGGCGCCGAGGCCGGGCAGGCGCCCGTCCGCGGCGGCGTCGACCCCGGCCGCGCTCCGCGCCCCGTCCCAGGCGGCCGCCACCGCGACGGTGGGGTCGGCCGCGATCGCCACCTTGGCGCGCAGGCGGTAGAGGCCGAGGCGCCTGGCGAGGTCGGCCGCGCGCTCGGCCGCGACGTCGAGGCGGAAGCCGTCCGGCCTGCGCGAGATCAGGAAATCGAACTGGATCTTGCCCTGGGGCGTCAGCAGGGCGCCGAGCCGCGCCTCGCCCTCGGGCAGGGTCTCGACGTTGCAGGTGAGCACGCCTTGCAGGAAGTCCTGCGCCGCCTCGCCCGTGACGGTGACGATGGCGCGGTCCGGCAACAGGGCGATCGGCATGGCGACTCCGGTGATCGAGGGGGGGCTCAAGCATTGCGCGGCCCCGGGCGCTGACATAAGCCGCCCCTGCCCGGGGCTCAATCCGGGCCGCCTGTCCCCTGAGAGACCCGCCCGCACGGAGCGCCCCCGATGGACCAGCCCTTCGACCTCCTCCTCACCGGCGGCACGGTGGTGAACCAGGACGGCGAGCACGCCGCCGATCTCGGCATCCGCGGCGGGCGCATCGCGGCGGTCGGCGACCTCGCCGGCGCGCCGGCGCAGGAGCGCCGGGATTGCGGCGGCCTCCACCTCCTGCCCGGCGTCATCGACACGCAGGTGCATTTCCGCGAGCCCGGCCTCGACCACAAGGAGGATCTCGAATCGGGCTCGCGCGCGGCCGTGATGGGCGGCGTCACCACGGTGTTCGAGATGCCGAACACCGACCCGCAGACCACGAGCGCGGCGGCGCTCGCCGACAAGATCGCCCGGGCGCATCACCGGATGCATTGCGACTTCGCCTTCTGGGTCGGGGGCACGCACGAGAACGCGCACGAGGTCGCCGCGCTCGAGCGCCTGCCGGGGGCCGCCGGCATCAAGGTCTTCGTCGGCTCCTCCACCGGCTCGCTCCTCGTCGAGGACGATGACGGGGTGCGCGCGATCCTGAGCCGGATCCGCCGCCGCGCCGCCTTCCACGCCGAGGACGAGCCGATGCTGCGCGCCCGCAGGGACCTGCGGGTGCCGGGCGATCCGTCCTCGCACCCGGTCTGGCGCTCGCCGGAGGCGGCCCTGACGGCGACGCGGCGCCTCGTGGCGCTCGCGCAGGAGACCGGCGCGCGCATCCACATCCTGCACGTCTCCACCGCGGAGGAGATGCGGTACCTCGCCGGACACAAGGACGTGGCGAGCGTCGAGGTGACGCCGCACCACCTCACCCTCGACGGGACGGAGGCCTATGCGCGCCTCGGCACCCTGGTGCAGATGAACCCGCCGGTGCGCGACGCCGCCCATCGCGACGGGATCTGGTGGGGCCTGCGCCAGGGCGTCGCCGATATCCTCGGCTCCGACCACGCGCCGCACACCCTCGACGAGAAGGCCAAGCCCTACCCGGATTCGCCCTCGGGCATGACCGGCGTGCAGACGCTGGTGCCGATCATGCTCGACCACGTGGCGGCGGGCCGGCTCTCGCTGGCGCGCCTCGTCGACCTGACGAGCGCCGGACCGAAGCGCCTGTTCGGCATCGCCCGCAAGGGCCGCCTCGCGGTGGGCTACGACGCGGACGTGACGGTGGTGGACCTGAAGCGCCGCGAGACCATCCGCAACGGCTGGATCGCCTCGAAATGCGGCTGGACCCCCTATGACGGCGTCACCGTGACCGGCTGGCCGGTCGGCACGCTGGTGCGCGGAACCCCGGTGATGTGGCAGGGCGAACTGGCCCGGCCCGGCACGGGGGAGGCGGTGCGGTTCGAGGAGACGCTCGCCGCCTGAGGGGGCCGCCCCGGTCGATGCGCGCCGGCCGGCGCGCCCGCGTCAATGATGCAGGGTCGTCGTGAAGGCGCCGCCGCGGATGCGCTCGGGGAAGCCCTCCGCGTAGCGGGCGGTGGCTTCCTCGCCGTAGGTTGTGACGAGTTCCTGGAACGCCGCGAACAGCGCGGCCTGGGCCATGCAATCCCCGTCGAGGCCGTCGAGACAGCCCTCGGCGAACGCCTCCGAGACGTAACTCAGCGCGGCGCGCTTCTCGTCGACGTCCGCCTCGAAGGGCGCGGGTGCGGAGAGATTCTGCATGGGATCACGGCATCAGTTGCGTCGGGAGAGAGGCCCGACGTGAGGCCAGGATGATAGGCGGCCCCGGCGCGCCCGACCAGCCGGGAATTGCGAAGAGGTTAACGCGAGGGCTCGAATTAGCCCGTTTTTTCCAAGGCGCGCCCCCTGTGTCGCGGCTGCATCAGCCTCCGAAACGGGCCGCCAGGCCGTGGGACAGGCGCTCGCCCTCCGCGACGAAACGCCCGGCCGCCTCGTGGGCCGCCGAGGTGCAGACCCGGTAGGTGAGGGCGTAGCCGCGATAGCCGCGGTTATAGGCCCCGGCGAGGCGGTCGCGCCGGGTCGGGGTGACGCCCTCGGCCTCGATCAGGGCCTTCATCCGGGCGGGCCACTCGGCGGCGTCCGGCTCGGCGCAGAGGCCGCGCAGGAAGGCGAGGGACCCGATGATCTCGGACAGGCGCATCAGCTCCCGGTCGTAGGGCGCGGGCGGCGGCTCGGGGGGCGGGGGCGGCTCCTTCTCGGGGGCCTTGGCGGCGGGCTTCTGCGTGCCGCGCGACTGGGCCGGGGCGGGGTCGGGCGCGGATGCCAGGCAGGCCGCGAGGCCCGCGAGGACCAGGGTCGGGAGCAACCGGGCGCGGGACGTCACGCGGGCGTCTCCGCGCGATGCCGGGCCGCCACCGCGAAGGCTTCCGCCAGGGTGCCGTCGAGGCCGGGCGTCGTCGCGAGCGCGGCGATCTCGCCGGGCTCGGCCCAGCGCACCGCCAGGGCCTCGGGGCCCGGCAGCGGCTCGCCCCCCCGCCAGAGCGCGGCGTGGGGATGCACGACGTAATGGTGGCGCACCCGGTCCTCCCCGTCGCGGACGATGATCTCGGTCGGGCTGAGGACGCCGATGACCACCGCCTCGACGGCGCCGACCTCCTCCTGCAATTCGCGCAGGGCCGCGCCCGCCAGTGCCTCGCCGGCCTCGACGAGGCCGCCCGGCAGGGTCCAGACCCCGCGCATCGGCTCGTTGGCGCGGGCGGCGAGCAGCACGCGGCCGTCGCGGATCACCGCGATCGAGGCGCCCACGAAGGGCCGGGCCGGAAACAGGCGGCCATCTTCCTCGCTCACGAGCGGCCGCCGAGCTGGATCACGGCGACGCGGCCATCGGCGAGGCCGACGAGGAGGCGCGTCCCGGCGCCGGCGCCGAGGGCCGCGACGCCCGAGGCCGCGGGGGCGGGCAGGGGGATGCGGGCGCGCTCGCTGATGCCGCCCTTGAGGGAGACGAGGGCGAGGGCGGCGCGGTCGCCGGTGGGCAGGGCGAGCTCGCGCTGGCCGTCCCGGTCGGTGTCGAGGGTGGCGGCGAGGTCCGCGTTGTCGATCCCGTCGGTGTAGCCGGGGGCCTCGGCCGAGAGGGTCAGGACGCCCCGGGCGTAGGTCCAGAGCTGGAGCACACCGGCGCCCTCGGGCGCCCGCACCGCCGCGACCTGCGGCCCGGTGCCGGAGAAATCCCCGATCGCCGCGACCTTGAGCGCGCCTCCCGGCTGGGGCGGGGTGCGGGCGAGGACCGCCCAGGCGGCATTCGGGGCCTCCCGGCCGATCACCACGAGCTCGGAGGCGCCCTGGCCCGTGGCCGTCACGGCCACGAAGGCGGCCCGCCCGTTGAGCTGCGCCACGCGCGGCCGGCGCGGCGCGAAGACGGCCTCGGGGCCGGCCGAGACCGTCGCGGTGGCGACCGGCACCGGCTTCGGCTCGGCGCTCACGGCCACGGGCTGGCGCTCGCGGATGGTGAGGCCGGCCGCGTGGCTGGCGCCGTCGCCGCCCATGGCCCGGGTCGGCCCGGTGAGGTAGGCGCTGATCGGCCCCGACAGGGCGCGCCGCGCGTTCGGCAGCGCCCCGCGCGGGGTCTCGGCGGCGGCGAGCCCCTCGATCGCCTCGGCGCCCAGGAGCGTCGTGCGCACGGCGCCGTCGACGAGGCTGAGGGCCGCGCCGCCCTCCTCGCCCCAGACCACCACGAGGGGAGCCTCGTCCTCCTCGCTCCCCCGCGCGGCGGGGTCGGCGGTCCGGCCGCCCTTGGGGCGGGCGATCGGCAGGAGGCCGGAGGTCGCGACCGCGACCGCGACCTCGCTGCCGGGGCCGCGCATGGCGGTCACCCGGAAGGGCAGGTCGAGGATCGCGACGGCGGGGTCGGCCGCGGCGGGCGCGGCGGCGAGCAGGCCGGAGAGCAGCCAGGCGAGCAGCCAGGCCGGCCGCCGGCGCTCAGACATGCTGTCCGCCGTTGATGTGCAGCTCGGCCCCGGTCACGTAGGACGAGGCCTCGGTGCACAGGAAGTAGATCGCCTTGGCCACCTCGTCGGGGGTGCCGAGGCGCCGCTGCGGGATCTGCTCGACGAGCTTCTCGGTGCCGGGCGAGAGGATCGAGGTGTCGATCTCGCCGGGGGAGATCGCGTTGACCCGCACGCCCAGGGGGCCGAAATCGGCGGCCATCTCGCGGGTGAGGCCGGCGAGCGCCGCCTTCGAGGTGCCGTAGGCCGCCCCCGCGAAGGGGTGGACCCGCGAGCCCGCGATCGAGGTGACGTTGACGATCGAGCCCTTGGCGCGGGTGAGCTCGTCGCAGAGGCCCCGGGCGAGCAGGATCGGGGCGAAGACGTTCACCTGGAACACCCGCTGCCAATCGGCCCAGGGCGTCGAGATCGCGCCGAGGCGCTCGCCCTCGGGGCCCTTGGGCGAGATGCCCGCATTGTTGACGAGGGCGTGGAGCAGCCCGCCCTCGGCGGCGAGGCGCTCGGCCACCTCGCGGACGCCCCGGACCGTGTCCTCGGCATCCGCGAGGTCGACCTGGAGATGGTCCTCGGGGCCCATCTCCCAGGGGCAGTTCTCCGGGAAGGGGTGGCGCGAGCAGGTGATGACGCGCCAGCCCGCGGCGGAGAACCGCTTGACGGTGGCGTGGCCGATGCCGCGGCTCGCACCCGTGAGCAGCATCACGCGCCGACGTTCATTGGATATGGCCAAGGCCCTGCCTCTCGATCCGCGGGCCCGGCCGGCGAGGGTTCCGCCGGCGGGCTCTGCAGCCTCCCAGGTGTAAGGGGCGCGCCACGGGAAATCCAGGGTCCGTGCCGCGCCGCAGCAACCCCGGCAGGCCTCGTCCCTCGCCCATCTTCGGCCGTGCCCGCCCGCGCGATCGGCGCGACGATCGGCATGCGCGCCCTTGACGCGGGGCCGCCGCGGACAAGATCACGCGGCGATCCCGCGCCCGGGCCGGCCGGGGCGATCTCGCCGAGGACCCGCGATGCGCCCGCCCGCCGCCCTCCGTCCGCTCGCAGCACTCTTGGGACTGACGCTCATGACGCAACCCGGCCAGTCGCAGGACCGGATGCCGGAGATCCCGGCCGGTCAGCTCAGCGAGGCGCAGACGCGGGCGGCCGCGGAGTTCGAGCGCACCCGCAAGACGCCGGTCTTCGGCCCCTTCGTGCCGCTCCTGCGCAGCCCCGAATTCATGATCACGGCGAGCAACATGGGGCTCTACCTGCGCTACAACAGCGTGCTGCCCCTGAAGATCAGCGAGTTCGTGATCCTGCTGGTCGCCCGGGAATGGACGCAGCAGCTCGAGTGGCACATCCACGCCCCGATCGCCCTCAAGGCCGGGCTCGATCCGGCGATCGTCGAGGCGGTGCGGGAGGGCCGCCGGCCCGGCCAGATGCCCGACGACGAGGCCCTGGCCTACGCCTTCTCGAGCGAGCTGCGGCAGAACAAGGCGGTGAGCGACGCGACCTACGCGGCGGTGGTCGCCCGCTTCGGCGAGCAGGGCGCCATCGATCTGGCCGGCATCAACGGCTATTACGCCCTCCTGGCCATGTCGATGAACATGGCCCGCACCGCCCTGCCGGGCGGCGCGCCCCCGCCCTTGCCGCCGCTGATCCGGTAGAGGCGGCCTCAGCGGATGGCCGCGAGGGCGCCCGCGAGGCCGTCGAGGGTGGTGGAGAGCCGGATCGGGGCCGCCTCCGCGTCCGCCCGGTAGGCGATCTCCACCGCCGCCCCCGCCCGGATCGCGGCCCGCAGCCCCGGCGTCACCGGGAGGAAGCCGAGGCATTGGCGCGCGTCGCAGCGCGCGAGGTCGATCGCCCGGGGGCCGGCGGCCGCGATCCGCAGGGTCAGGAGCGGACGCGCCGGGCCGGCGATCGGCGCGCGCAGGATGAAGGCCGGGGCGCCCGCGCGGGTCGCGGACAGGGACCAGCTGAAGGCGACGACGCCCGACCGGTCGAGGATCGTCTGGGAGACGTTGCAGATCTTCGTCCGGCGGCGAAGGTCCTCGTCGCAGATCAGGGTCCAGGGCCCGAAGGGCTGGATCAGGCGTCGCACGCTGCCGCGCGGCGCGCCCTCCGGCACCGCGATGTCGGCGGGCTTGAGACGGTAGGCCGGCTCCGGATCCGGCGCCGGCGCGCCGGCCTCGGGCGCGCTCAGGCCCCGCAGCTGCGGCGCCTCTGGCGAGGCCCCGGCGAGGAGCACGAGGCCGAGCGCCCCGAGGCCGGCGCGCATCGCGGAGGACTTTGCTCCGCCCTTCCGGGCTCGGGCCCGGCGGCCGGTCGCTCCGAACCCGGAGCCCGCGGGGGAGGCGGCCATGGCGGCCCTCAATCGAGGGTGAAGCTCGCGCCCGCCCCGAAGCCGAAATCGCGGCCCGTGGTGGCGCCGGTGGCGTTGAGGCGGGCCGAGCCGTCGGGCAGCGTGTAGCCGAGCCCGAAGGCCCCCGCGCCCTCGCCGCGCCAGACGCCGCCGCCGGCCGCGAGGCTGAGTTTGCCCGGGCGATCGTCGAAGCGCAGGGATGCGGCGGCGAGCCCCACCGCCGCGGCGCGCCGTGCCTCGAGCTTGGCGTTGCCGACCTCGCGCGACAGCCCGGACACCGCGCTGCCGAGGCCGACGACGCGCTCCTCGAGGCTCCCGACGCGGCGGTCGAGCTGGCCGACCTGCTGTTCGATCCGGCCGATCTGCTGGCCGAACTGGCCGACCTGCTGCCCGACGCCGTCCATCCGCCGATCGAGGACGGCGACGCGCTGGTCGGTGTAGCGGACGGCTTGGCCGTAGCCCGCGGCGACCTGCTGGTCGGTGTAGGCGAAGCTCTCGCCCCGGGCCTTGGCGACCTGCGCGGTCACCTGCCCGAGATTGGCCGCGTCGGTCGCCGCGACCCCGGCCGCGACGCGGCGCAGGAGGACCGGCTGGTTCGGATCGCCCCCCGCCAGGGTGACGCTGTTGGCGCGCCCGCCCGTCGACGCGTCGACGTCGTACTTCACCCCGGTGCTGTCGAGCGCGGTGATCGCGCCGCCGACGCTGCCGTAGCTGCGTCCGCCGACCGCGTAGCTCGGGCCGGTGAAGCGGCCATCCTGGTCGAAGCCCGCGCCGCCCCCGAGGGCGCCCGCCAGGGCGTTGCCGGTGCCGCGCAGCTGGCGCAGGTTCACCGCGTCGGTGTTCTGGGTGCCGCCGGCCAGGTTGGTGATCTGGCGCTCGGACCCGATCGTCCCGACCGAGACGGCGCCCGCCGTCGAGGCCACGCGGGTGCCGGAGAAGGCCTCCGCGCCGCCGCCGAGCCCGGCGCGGTCGGCGACCGACCCGGTGCCGAGGGCGACGCCCCGCAGGTTCAGGGCGCTGGCGCCGGCCCCCATCGCCACGCTGTCGGTGCCCACGGCCTGCGCGGCCGGCCCCGTCGTCCGGACCGCGAAGTAGCGGCTCCCGACGGTGTTCAGCGTCGTGATCGCGGCGTCGAGGGTGCTGATGGCGCCCCCGACCGTGTTGAGGACCTGGCCCTGCACGGTGTATTTCGGCGCCGTCAGGGTGCCGTCCGCCGCGAACACGGCGCCGCCCCCGAGGGCACCCGCCAGGGCGTTGCCGGTGCCGCGCAGCTGGCGCAGGTTCACCGCGTCGGTGTCCTGGGTACCGCCGGCCAGGTTGGTGATCTGGCGCTCGGACCCGATCGTCCCGACCGAGACGGCGCCCGCCGTCGAGGCCACGCGGGTGCCCGAGAAGGCCTCTGCGGCGCCCGCGAGCCCGGCACGGTCGGCGACCGACCCGGAGCCGAGGGCGACGCCCCGCAGGTTCAGGGCGCTGGCGCCGGCCCCCATCGCCACGCTGTCGGTGCCGACGGCCTGCGCGGCCGGCCCCGTGGTCCGGACCGCGAAGTAGCGGCTCCCGTCGGTGTTGAGCGTCGTGATCGCGGTGTCGAGGTTGCTGATGGCGCCCCCGACCGTGTTCAGGACCTGGCCCTGCACGGAATATCTCGGCGCCGTCAGGGTGCCGTCCTGCGCGAAGACGGCCCCGCCGCCGAGGGCGCCCGCCAGGGCGTTGCCGGCGCCGCGGAGCTGGCGCAGGTTGACCGCGTCGGTGTCCTGGGTGCCGCCGGCCAGGTTGGTGACCTGCCGCAGATTCGTCGCGTTGCCGACCGAGACCGCCCCGAGCGTGCCGGACACCGCCGTGCCGGAGAACGCCTCCGTGCCGTTGAGGGCGCCGCGCAGGGCCACCGATTCGAACCCGAGGGCGACGCCGCCGGCCGTGCTCGACCGGGCGTTGGCGCCGAGGACGACGGAGCCGGCGGCGGCGCCCGTGGCCTTCGCGGCCACGCCGAGCACCGTCGCGTTGTCGGCGGCGCTCTCCGTGGAGTTGTTGCCGATGGCGATGCTGTTCCGCCCGCTCGCCGTGGTCTGGCCGCCGATCGCCATGGAATCGAGGCCGGTCGCGCTGGCTTGGTTTCCGAACGCGATGTTGTCGCCCGCCGAGTTGGGGCTGGTCGCGGTCGCATAGCTTCCGATCGCGATGTTGGAGCCGAAAAACGCATCTCCGGCCACGGCATTGTAGCCGATCGCGATGCCCCCCGCCGTCCCTCCGGTCGATGTGCCGGCGCGGCCCGCGAAAGCGTTGCTCCCCTGGGCGAAGCTGTAGGGACCGATCGCCAGGGCATCCCGTCCGACGGCGGTCGCGGCGGTGCCGTCGGCTCTGCTATTCTCGCCGACCGCCGTCGCGCCGGCCCCCGTCGCGCTCGCGCCGGTTCCGGCCGCGTATTGGGCGCGGGCCGGCCCGGATCCGATCAGGGCCAGGGCGCCCAGGATCGGCACGGTCAGGATCGGCGCAGCGAGGAGACGGGCGACGAGGCCGAAGGCGGGATACCCGGGACGATGCCGCACGGGGAGCCGGCCGGGCCGGTCCCCGCCGATCGATGGGGGAATGGGCATGAAGGTACGCTGATGATGCGTCAGGCCAAGGACGGCTTGACTCATCGGTAACCATAGGAATCCTGCTTTAAGACCTTATGTTCGGGGACCGTCCGGGGCCGAACGTTGAATAAACAAAATAAGTCCAAAAGTAGAGTCCACGCGGACGTCCCTCTGGATTTGACAAGAAACGTGCCTTTACCGGCGCGACCTCAGGGATAGAGGCGCGACCGGCTCCAGGCCGCGTCCGGCGCGGTCTCGCCGATCCGGGTGAAGCGGACGCGGTCGTGCAGGCGGAAATCGCCGTTCTGCCAGAACTCGATGCTCACCGGCTCGATGCGGAACCCCGTCCAGTGCTCGGGCCGGGGCACGGGGGCGTTCTCGTAGCGGGCGGCGAGCGCCGCCACCTCGGCCATCAGGGTCGCCCGGTCGGGAAGGGGCCGCGATTGCCGGCTCGCAAGGGCGCCCAGCCGGCTCTCGCGGTGCCGGCTCGCGAAATAGTCATCCGCCTCCTGCGCGGTGACGCGCGTCACGCGGCCGCGGACGCGCACCTGCCGGCGCAGGCTCTTCCAGTGCAGCACGAGGGCGGCCTGCGGGTTCTGCGCCAGCTCCTCGCCCTTGGCGGATCCGACATTGGTATAGAAGACGAAGCCGCGCCGGTCGAAGCCCTTCAGCAGCACGATCCGCACGTCCGGCAGCCCGTCGGCCCCGCAGGTCGCGAGCGCCATCGCGTTCGGATCCTCCGGCTCGGCGGCCTCGGCCCGCGCCATCCAGGCGGCGAACAGCCCGAACGGATCCTCGCTCAGGGTGAAGTCGGCCGCATCCTGCGGCGCGGAATCATCGATCCTTAACTGGTCCAAGGTCTATTCCTCGCCTGTGACATCCGGGTCGGGGGCACCGACGTGGAGTGTGATCGAGCACGTCGTCCCGTCGTGAGTTCAGGTGTAATGCGTCGTCGCGACTGTAAAGGCCCCGCCGCAGCGACACAGCGGCTCTCCCGTCGAACTTTTACGCGCCCGAGGGCCGGCATGCCGGCCGGGCCCCTCGTCGCCCTCTGCCTCCTGCTGCCGATCGGCGGCTGCAGCCAGCCGCTCCTGATCTTCCAGAGCGAGGCCGCCAAGCCCGCGGAGGTCGCCGAGATGAGCCCGGAGCCCACGGTGACGGGCAGCATCGCTCGGCGGCCGACGAGCTTCGGCGCCGACCTCGGCGAGGAGGATTGGCGCCGGGCCCACGCGGCGCTGACCGTCGCCCTCGATCCGCAGGGCAACGGGCGCCCGGTGAAGTGGGACAATCCGGAGACGAGCCTGCGCGGCTCGGTCAACCCGACGGGCCTGCCTTACGTCGCCAACGACGAGATCTGCCGCGACTTCCTCGCCTCGGTGATCACGCCGGAGAACAGCCGCTTCGTGCGCGGCACGGGCTGCAAGCTCTCGGGGGGCAGCTGGGAACTCAAGCGCGTGCGCCCCGGCAGAACCACCTGAGGCGCCGCCCGCGGCAACGCGCACGGGCATTGGGACGTTGTGGTCCCGGGACGCCGGCGTCGCCCGGTCCGAATGCGAACCTGCGGCTTGACGCGGCGCGCCGTTGCGCCGACTTTTGCCGGAGACCGCGTTGCAAAGAAGCAACACATCCTCCACATGACGGGGGACCTGTTGTGACCCGCCACGCGCGGCACCGAAATCCGAAAGTCCGATGCGCAATCCTTACGACATTCTGGGTGTCCCGAAGGGCGCGAGCGAGGCCGACATCAAGAAGGCCTTCCGCAAGCTTGCCAAGACCTACCATCCCGACCGCAACAAGGACGACGCCAAGGCGAAGGACCGCTTCTCCGAGGCGAACTCCGCCTACGAGATCCTGGGCGACGCGACGAAGCGCGCGCAGTTCGACCGCGGCGAGATCGACGCCGAGGGCAAGCCCCGCGCCACCGGATTCGAAGGCTTCTCGGGCTTCGGCGGCGGGGGCGGCGGACGTGCCAATTCCTTCGACTTCGAGGGGATGGGCCGCCAGCGCGGCGGCGGCGGGATCGGCGAGGACATCTTCTCGCACCTGTTCGGCGAGGCGTTCCGCGCCGGCGGCGCGGGGCCCGGGGGGCCCGGCGGCATGGGCGGCGGCTTCCAGCGCGGCCCGACCCGGGGCGAGGACGTCGCGGCGGAGCTCAAGGTCACGCTGGAGCAGGTCTCGAGCGAGGAGAAGCTGCGCCTCGCCCTGCCCGGCGGGCGCGAGGTCGACGTGATGATCCCCAAGGGCGTCGTCGACGGCCAGACCATCCGGCTGCGCGGCCTCGGCCAGCCCGGCGGCGCCCGCGGCGAGCCCGGCGACGCGCTCCTGACCATCCACGTCCTGCCCCATCCCCGCTTCACCGTGGAGGGCGCGGACCTGCGCGCCAGCGTCGAGGTGCCGCTCGAGGACGCCGTCCTCGGCGGCGCCATCCGGGTCCCGACCCTGACGGGGGCGGTCGAGATGCGGATGCCCCCGATGACGAGTTCGGGCCGCACCTTCCGGTTGCGCGGCAAGGGGCTGCCCAAGAAGGACGGCAGCCGGGGCGACCTCCTCGCCACAACCGCCATCACCCTGCCGCCCGGCGACGATCCGGTCCTGACCGAGTACGCGCGGGCACGGCGCGCCCGGGCCGAGTAGGCCGTCGTCGGGACGGGGTAGGCCGTCGTCGGGACGGGCCGGAATGGCGGGCGGACGCGATCCCGCGCCGGCTCGGCGCGCCGCGCGCAAGCGCCGTCGTCCCGCGAAACAGGGGCACGCGGGCGCACGCGGCGGCACGCGATCCGTGCCCGCACTTCCGTCCTCCGCGCACCTCCGCTAAGGATGCCCGCGGCGCGCAGGTCCCGACCGCATCCGCGGCCGGGTTCCCGTCCCGGCGCGCCTCGGCGTTTCGTTTCAGGTGACTCATGGCGGATATCGACCCGGCTCACGATCGCGACGGCTCCGGCCCCACCGGGAGCGGGCTGCTGACGGGCAAGCGCGGGTTGATCCTCGGCGTCGCCAACAACCGCTCGATCGCCTGGGGCATCGCCAAGAGCGCCCATGCGCACGGCGCCAAGCTCGCCTTCACCTACCAGGGCGACGCCCTGAAGAAGCGGGTCGAGCCCCTGGCGCGCGACCTCGACGCCCACGTGATCGGGCATTGCGACGTCACCGACCCGGCCTCGATCGACGCCGTGTTCGCGCAGGCCGACCGGGTCTTCCCGGAGGGCATCGATTTCGTGGTCCATTGCATCGCCTTCTCGGACAAGGACGAGCTGACCGGCCGCTACATCGAGACGAGCGAGGGCAACTTCACCAAGTCCCTCCTGATCTCCTGCTACTCCTTCACGGCCGTGGCGCAGCGTGCCGAGAGGCTGATGCGCAACGGCGGCTCGCTCCTGACGCTGACCTATTACGGCGCCGAGAAGTGGATGCCCCACTACAACGTCATGGGCGTGGCCAAGGCCGCCCTCGAGGCGTCGGTGCGCTACCTCGCGGCCGATCTCGGCCCGAAGAACATCCGGGTCAACGCGATCTCGGCCGGGCCGATCAAGACCCTGGCGGCCTCCGGCATCGGCGATTTCCGCTACATCCTGAAGTGGAACGAGTACAATGCGCCGCTGCGCCGGACCGTGACGATCGACGAGGTCGGCGAGACCGCCGCCTACCTCGTCTCCGACATGTCCCGCGGCATGACCGGTGAGATCCTGCACGTCGATGCGGGCTACCACGTCGTCGGCATGAAGAACCCCGAGGCCCCGGACCTCTCCCTCGACAAGGATTGAGGCCGGCGCGCCGGGCAGGCCGGATCGGGCCGCCCGCCGCCCCCGGGCGCTCGAACGCCCGGGCCCTCGGTCAATCCGGGACCGTCAGGCCGCCGATGCCCTCGCGGGCCTCCGGGAATCGCGGGTCCATCGCCTCGAGCGTGTCCGCGATGGTGCGGGCGACGACGAGGTTGCGGAACCACTTCCGGTTCGCCGGCACCACATGCCAGGGGGCGTAGGGGGTCGAGCAGCGCGTGAGCGCGTCGTCGAAGGCGGCCTGGTAGGCATCCCAGGACCGGCGCTCGACGAGGTCGGCCGGATCGAACTTCCAGTGCTTCTCCGGGTCCGCGATGCGGGCCTCGAGCCGCTCCTTCTGCTCGTCCTTCGAGATGTGCAGGAAGAACTTGAGCAGGGTGGTGCCGGAGGCGGTGAGCAGCCGCTCGAAATCGTTGATCAGACCGTAGCGGGCGCGCCAGACCTCCTGCGGCACGAGGTCCTTGACCCGCACCACGAGCACGTCCTCGTAGTGGCTCCGGTTGAACACCCCGATCATGCCGCGCCCCGGCGTGCACTTGTGGTAGCGCCAGAGAAAGTCGTGGTCGAGCTCGTCGGTGCTCGGCGCCTTGAACGACCAGACCCGGCAGCCCTGCGGGTTCACGCCCTCGAGCACCGAGCGGATCGTGCCGTCCTTGCCCCCGGTGTCGATCGCCTGGAACACCACCAGGAGGCTGCGCCGGCGCTCCGCGTAGAGCCGCTCCTGCAGGCTCTGGATGCGGGCGCGCTCGACCCCGAGCGCCGCCTTGGCCTCCTCCTTGTCGTAGCCCCCGTCGGCGTCGGGATCGATCCGCGCGAGGTCGCAGGCGCGGCCCGGCTCGACCGTCACGATGCCCATGGCGGCGGGCGGAAGCGCGGGCGTGTGGGCGCCGATCAGGGCGGGGCTGAGGCCGGCGATCTCGGCGGCGGCCGAGGCCCAGAGCGCGGAGGACGGCGCCCCCTCGCGCGCCGCCTGCCGGCGCGAGCCCCTGGTCTGCGCTCCGGGCTCCTTCGCCGACGCGCCCTTGCGTCCGTCCTTCCGGGTTTCCTCGGCGCGCGCCGGATCCGATCGGCTCCCGGGCTCGCGAGAGTCCTGCGACTTTGTTACGCCTGTCCCCTCGCCGCGCTGGCCCCGACCATGCTTGCCGTGCTTTTTCGACATGACGAAATTCTATTGCTCGCAATCGACGCGCCCCCGCTGGGGCGCCAGGAGGGTCGCGTGAGTGCGACAACATTCGGCAGGTTGAGCCGTTCCGGCAAGAGCGGCCGAGTTCGGGCGGCGGCGTGAGGCCCGGGATGCCGACCATCTATTTCGTCCGCCACGGCCAGACCGACTGGAACGCGGAGGGCCGGCTGCAGGGGCAGCGCGACACCCACCTCAACGCCACCGGCCTGCGGCAGGCGGAGGAAGCCGCCGACCGGCTGCGCGCGCTGACGGGGGACACCCTCGCGGGGACCGACTTCGTGGCCAGCCCCCTGATCCGGACCCGGCGCACCATGGAGGCCCTGCGGGCCTGCCTGAACCTGCCGCCCGAGGATTACCGGACCGACCCGCGCCTCAAGGAAATCGGCTTCGGGGCCTGGGAGGGCTCGACCTGGGCCGAGATCCGGCGGCGCGATCCCGCGGGCGCGGCGGCGCGCGACCGCGACCGCTGGGGCTACCAGCCCCCCGGGGCCGGAGGGGAGAGCTACGCGATGCTGACCGAGCGGGTCGCACCCGTCGTGGCGGCCCTGCGCGGCACCACCGTGGTGGTGGCCCATGGCGGCATCGCCCGCGCCATGCTGGTGGCGCTCGGCCATCTCGATCCCCGGGCCGCCCCGCGCATCGGCGTGCGGCAGGGCGCCGTCCTCGTGCTCGACGCGGCGGGCTGGCGCTGGGCCTGAGGCGCCCGGCATTCAAACCCTATTCAAGGAAACACCCTATATGAATGCGATCCGCTCCCCCGATCGGGGGCGGATTCGCGTGATCGTCCTCCGGCATCCTGCGCGCAGTCCCTCCGGCCGGCGGGGCAGCGGGCGCGCCGGGCGGCGGCCCGCCTCGATAACGGCACGATCCGGGACCATGGACCGGCAGGTATTGCGGTCCCCGGACGATCGGGGCCGGCAGCGGAGCAGCGGATGAGCAGTCTCGCCGAGATGACCCGGCCCAAGGTGCAGCCTGCGGCGGACGCGCGCCCGGAGCCCGAGGGCCTGGTGGGCAAGGCCTTCCTGCGCGGGCCGGTCCAGCCGGAGCTGATCCGCGACGAGGTCCTGCCCGAGATCTTCCTGGCGACCGCGGCGGCGCGCCCCGACCACCCGGCCCTGATCGACGGGTCGCGGGCGGATGAGGCCGGGCCCCACCCGCACCTGACCTACGCGGAGGTCGTCGCGCGCGCCGGGGCGATCGCCCGGGGGCTCGCCCATCGGGGCATCGGCCCCGGCGACGTCGTCGGCCTCTGGATGGCGCGGGGGCCGGATCTCCTCGTCGCGCAGATCGGCATCACCCTGTCGGGGGCGGCGTGGCTGCCCTTCGACGCCGAGGCGCCGGCCGACCGCGTCGCGGTCTGCCTCACGGATGCCGCGGCCAAGGCGCTCCTGGTCTCGCCAACCCTGCGGCCCGGGGCCCCTGACGCCGCCCCCGCCCTGACCCTCGACGCCCTCGCGGACGGCCCCCCCGCCGACGCGGCGCTGCCGGACCTGCGGGCGGCGGGCCTCACGCCCGAGCACCCGGCCTACCTGATCTACACCTCGGGCTCGACCGGCGTGCCGAAGGGCATCGTCATCAGCCACGCCAACATCTGCCACTTCCTGCGCTCGGGGAACGCCCTCTACGGGATGCGCGGGGACGACGTGGTGTTCCAGGGCGCCTCCGTGGCCTTCGATCTCTCGATGGAGGAGATCTGGGTCCCCTACCTCGTCGGCGCGACCCTGTTCGTCGCCTCGCCCGCCATGATGGGCGACGTCGAGGCGCTGCCCGGCATCCTGACGCGGGCGGGCTGCACGGTAATCGACACCGTGCCGACGCTCCTCGCCATGATCAGCCAGGACCTGCCGAGCGTGCGCCTCGTGCTCCTCGGCGGCGAGGCCCTGCCGGAGCCCCTCGTCGCCCGCTGGGCGACGCCCTCGCGAAAGCTCTTCAACACCTACGGGCCGACCGAGGCCACCGTGGTGGCGACGGCGGCCGAGATGCGGCCGGGCGTGCCCGTCACCATCGGCGGCCCGATCCCGAACTACACGGTCTACGTCGCCGACGAGGCCCTGAACTTGCTGGCGCCCGGCCAGCAGGGCGAGTTGCTGATCGGCGGCCCCGGCGTCGCCAGGGGCTATCTCCAGCGCCCCGAGCTGACGGCGGAGAAGTTCGTCGCCAACCCGTTCACCGATGACGGGGCCGACCCGATTCTCTACCGCTCGGGCGATGCCGTGACCCTCGATGCGGCCGGCAACATCCTGTTCCAGGGCCGCATCGACGATCAGGTCAAGATCCGGGGGTTCCGGGTCGAGCTCGGCGAGATCGAGGCGCGCATCCAGGCGCAGCCCGGCATCAACCAGGCGGCGGTGGTCCTGCGCCAGGACGACGGCGTCGACCGGCTCGTCGCCTTCCTGGTGCCCGAGCGCGGGGCCGAGCTCGACCGGGCGGCCCTTCGCCAGACCCTCGCGGCCCAGATGCCGCCCTACATGGTGCCGGGCCATTTCGAATCCGTGCAGGTCCTTCCGCGGCTGACCTCCGGCAAGGTCGACCGCAAGGCCCTGAGGGTGGCGCCCCTCACGGTCGCGGCGGTCGAGGGTGAGCAGGAGCCCCCCGCCAACGACACCGAGGCGGCCCTGCTCGCCGCTGCGAACCAGGTCTTCGGCGCCCAGCCGATCCCCCTGGAGGGTGATTTCTTCGCCGATCTCGGCGGCCACTCGCTGCTCGCGGCCCGCTTCGTCTCGGCGGTGCGCGAGAGCCCGGCGCTCGCCGCCATCACCCTGCAGGACGTCTATGCCCGGCGGACCCTGCGGGCGATGTCGGAGGCCCTGATCGAGCGCAACGGCGGCGCCGGCTCCGAGGCCGCGATCCGCGACCTCTCCTTCGCCGCGCCCCCGCTCCTGCGGCGCGCGCTCTGCGGCCTCGCCCAGGCGGTCGCCCTCCCGGTCGTGATCGCCCTCGCCACGTCGCAATGGCTCGGCATCTTCGTCACCTACCTGCTGCTCACCGGCGGCTCGCTCGGCTTCTTCGGGGAGCTCGGCGTGCTCCTCCTCGTCTACATCGCCATCAACGCCGTCACGGCCTGCATCGCGGTGGCCGCCAAGTGGCTGATCCTCGGCCGCACCCGGCCCGGGCGCTACCCGCTCTGGGGCGTCTACTATTACCGCTGGTGGCTGACGCAGCGCCTGACGCCCCTCGTCCACGTGAAGTGGCTGCAGGGCTCGCCCGCCATCGTGATCTACCTGCGCCTGCTCGGTGCCAAGGTCGGCCGCGACGCGCTGATCTCCGACATCGACATCGGCGCGCCCGATCTCCTGCGGATCGGCGACGGGGCCTCGCTCGGCGGTCGCCTGGTGATCGCCAACGCCGAGGTGGTCGGCAACGAGCTCGTCATCGGCACGGTCTCGATCGGCGGCGACGTCGCCATCGGCACCTCCTGCGTGATCAGCCACGACACGGTGATCGGCGATCAGGCCGAGATCGCCGACCTCACCACGATCCCGTCAGGGACCCGGGTCGGGGCACGCGAGATCTGGGACGGCTCGCCCGGCCGCAAGGTCGGCATCGCCGATCCGAGCGTCCTGCCGGACCCCGCCCCGGCGGGCACCGGCCGCCGCGCCGCCTTCCTCGCCGCCTACACGCTGCTGCTCGCCGCGATCCCGGCGGTCGGCCTGCTGCCGATCTTCCCGGCCTTCTTCATCTTCGACCAGATCAGCGACTCCCTCGGCGACCTCACGGATATCGACTACCACTGGTATCTGCCGCTGCTGACCTGGCCCACCGCCATGCTGATGACCGCCGGCACGGTGCTGCTCATCGCCGGCATCCGCTGGATCATCCTGCCGCGCCGGCGCTCGGGGACCTACTCGGTCCATTCCGGCTTCTACCTCCGCAAATGGACCGTGGCGCTCGCGGCCGAGGTCACCCTCGAGACCCTGTCGTCGCTCTTCGCCACCGTCTACATGCGGGCCTGGTACCGGCTGATGGGCGCCCGGATGGGGCAGGGGGCCGAGATCTCGACCAACCTCGGCAGCCGCCACGACCTCGCGGAGGTCGGGGCCCGCAACTTCATCGCCGACGAGGTCGTCTACGGCGAGGAGGAGATCCGCCGCGGCTGGATGCACCTGCACGAGGCCCGCACCGGCGCGCGGGTCTTCGTCGGCAACGACGCGGTGGTGCCGCCCGGCGCCGTGATCCCCGACGACGTCCTCATCGGCATCAAGTCGAAGCCCCCCGCCAACGCGATGATGGCGCCGGGCGAGACCTGGTTCGGCTCGCCGCCGATCAAGCTGCCGGTGCGCCAGAAGGTCGATCTCGGCTCGCTCGCCCAGACCTACGAGCCGGGCCTCGGCCCGAAGCTGCGGCGCGGCGTCTTCGAGGCCTTCGCGACCTCGTTCTCGCCGATGCTCTACATCACCCTGGCGATCACGGCGATCGACTGGTACTTCTACCCCGCGATCCTGGCGGGCGACTGGGTCGGCCTCGCCGTCAGCTTCGTGGTGGTCAGCGTCGCCATCGCGATGATCCAGTCCTCCGCGGTGATCGGCCTGAAATGGCTGCTGATGGGCCGCTACCAGCCCGGCATGCGGCCGATGTGGTCATGGTGGGCCATGCGCACCGAGGCCATCGCGGTGGCGTATTGGGGGCTCGCCGGCAAGGTCCTGCTCGAGCACCTGCAGGGCACGCCGTTCCTGCCCTGGGCGCTTCGGCTGTTCGGCGTGAAGGTGGGGCAGGGCGTGTGCATGCTCACCACCGACATCACCGAGTTCGACTGCGTCACCATCGGCGACTACGCCACCATCAACCGGACCTCGGCCCTCCAGACCCATCTCTACGAAGACCGGATCATGAAGGTCGGCCGGGTCGCGGTCGGGCGGGGCGTCTCGGTCGGCGCCTTCTCGACGGTCCTCTACGACACCCGCGTCGGCGACTACGCCCGGCTGCGTCCCCTCACCATCGTGATGAAGGGCGAGTCGATCCCGGCCCATTCGGAATGGGAGGGGGCGCCCGCCGTGCCGGTGGTGCACGCCGGGGCCTGAAGGCTTTGAAACGCGAGGCGAGCACAGACATCGCTGTGTTCGCGTCCGCAACGCGTCAGAGGATTTCTTAAGGCCACGCTTTCCCGAGACACGCCGCGACCTTGGCTGTGCTGTTGCCGACCCGCTCCACACAGTCTCTGAATGCGGCCTCGGTCACACCGAACTTCTTTGTCCAGTCATCGACCTCCCACCTCTCGGTCAGGCTGATCTTGGACGGGTCTTCAGGACGTCGGCGGGTGAGGTCATCGGCCATGCAAATCTCCTGCGTGTTGCGCTCAGGTTGCGCAATCCGCAGATATGCACGGAATTAACAACTTCAACGATATTTTTAGATCTGCTCCAGCGGGCACCGACGTGCCCCGGCGCGGCAGGGCGGCGGGTGAACACGGGCGTGACGGGCGACGCCCATGCCCGTCACCGCCGTGCCCCCCGCCTCAGGCGGCCTCTTCCCGCTTGCCGAGGCGCTTGTCCAGATAGGTGTCGACGGTCTGGGTCAGCTCGTCGACCTTGCCGTCGAAGAAGTGGTTGGCGCCCTCGACCATCTGGTGCTCGATGATGACGCCCTTCTGGGTCTTCACCTTCTCGATCACCGGCATCACCTCGCGGGCGGGGGCCACCCGGTCCTCGGAGCCGTGCACGAACAGGCCTGAGGAGGGGCAGGGCGCCAGGAAGGTGAAGTCGTAGCGGTTGGCCATCGCGGCGATCGAGATGAAGCCCTCGATCTCGGGGCGGCGCATCAGCAGCTGCATGCCGATCCAGGAGCCGAACGACACCCCGGCGATCCAGCAGGCCCGCGCCTCGGGGTTGACGGACTGCACCCAGTCGAGGGCGGCGGCCGCGTCCGAGAGCTCGCCCGAGCCGTGATCGAACGCGCCCTGGCTGCGCCCGACGCCCCGGAAGTTGAAGCGCAGGGCCGCGAAGCCGCGATTGGCGAAGGTGTAGAAAAGATTGTACACGATCTGATTGTTCATCGTGCCCCCGAACTGGGGGTGCGGGTGCAGCACGATGGCGATTGGGGCGCCCTTCTTCTTGGGGGCCTGATAGCGCCCCTCGAGACGACCGGCCGGACCCGTGAAAATAACCTCGGGCATCGTGTCCAAAACTCCTTCTGGCCACCGCCGGCGAACGGGCTCGGAGGCGGCCCCTCGCCGCGACGAAAGCAGACCCTGAGCCTTGACTCGCCGGGATACGAACTTACAAGCGCTCTTAGAATCGTTCTAGACGATTGGAACAATTCTAAAGAACACGGTTTAGCCCCTATCCCGCCGGTCGCCTCCCTGCCGTCGGCTGCATGGAATGCGTGTGGTGCGCGGGCCTTAACATGACGCGGGGGGGCAAAAGCAAGGAAATGTCGGCAATCGGCCGGACGCTCGCGATGGGTTGTTCATGAAAGAGGCTCGCGCCTACCTCGACCACAACGCCACCTCGCCGGTTCGGCCCGAGGTTTCGGCGGCGGTCGTGCGCGCGCTGGAGCTTCCCGGAAACCCGTCCTCGATCCATGCCGAGGGCCGCCGGGCCCGGGCCGCCGTGGAGGCGGCCCGCGAGGCGCTCAGCGCCCTCGTGGGCGCCGACCCGGCCCGCGTCGTATTCACGAGCGGCGGCACCGAGGCCGCGAACGCGGTGCTCTCCGGGGCGCTGCGGCGCCGGGGCCTGCCGGCGCCGACCCGGCTGCTGATCGGCGCCACCGAGCACCCCTGCGTCTCGGCCGGGCACCGCTTCGCGTCCGAGGCGGTCGAGATGCTCCCCGTCGACGGGTCCGGGCTCCTCGACCTCGACGCCCTCGGCGCCCGGCTCGCGGCATTGCGCGACGAGACGGTGCTGATCTCGGTCCACGCGGCCAACAACGAGACCGGTGTGGTGCAGCCCCTCGGGGCGATCGTGGCGCTCGCCCGCACCCATGGCCGCGCCCTCGTCCACAGCGACGCGGTGCAGGCAATCGGCAAGATCCCGGTGGATTTCGACCAGAGCGGGCTCGATGCGCTGACGCTCTCGGGCCACAAGTTCGCCGCGCCGAAGGGCGTGGGCGCGCTGGTTCTGGCGCCGGGCACGACCCTGGAGGCGGCGTTGGTGCGCGGCGGCGGCCAGGAATCGCGCCTGCGCTGCGGCACCGAGAACCTGCCCGGCCTCGTCGGGATGGGGGAGGCCGCGCGCGTCGTGCTCGCGGGTCTCGCCGGAGAGGCCGGACGGCTCGGAGCGCTGCGGGATGCGGTCGAGGCGGGCGTGCTCGCGCGGGCGCCCGATACCGTGGTGTTCGGGCGGGACGCCCCGCGCCTGCCCAACACCCTGTGCTTTTCGGTGCCGGGGCTCGAGGCCGCGACCGCGCTGATCGCCTTCGATCTCGCGGGGGTGGCCTTGTCCTCGGGCTCGGCCTGCACCTCCGGGAAGGTGGCGCGCTCCCCCGTTCTGGCCGCGATGGGCATCAGCCCTGCGCTGACCGCGGGGGCGCTGCGCGTGAGTTTGGGCTGGAACACGGGTGAAAGCGACGGGGCGCGGGTCCTCGACGCCTTCGAACGCGTGGTTTCGTCCCTATATAAGCGGCGAGGGGAAGCCGCATGAGTGCCCTCACCCATGCATTCGCCCCACGCCATTTCAGGAACCCCCGGCCCTTGACGCCGGTGTTGGTAGGAGAAGCCTGATGCCTGCAGTGCAGGACACGGTCGACCGCGTTCGCGCCATCGACGTCGACCAGTACAAGTACGGATTCGAGACCACGATCGAGATGGAGAAGTCCGAGAAGGGCGTCTCCGAGGATGTGATCCGCTTCATCTCGGCCAAGAAGGACGAGCCGGAATGGATGCTGGAATGGCGCCTCGACGCCTATAGGCGCTGGCAGACCATGAAGGAGCCGGACTGGGCACGGGTCTCGTACGACAAGGTCGATTACGACAACATCTACTACTACGCCGCCCCCAAGCGTCCGGCGGCGATGTCGCTCGACGAGATCGACCCCGAGATCCTGAAGACCTACGAGAAGCTCGGCATCCCCCTGCGCGAGGTCGAGGTGCTGGAAGGCATCGCGCCCGAACGCCGCGTCGCGGTCGACGCCGTGTTCGATTCCGTCTCGGTGGCCACGACCTTCAAGGCCGAATTGTCGAAGGCCGGCGTGATCTTCATGCCGATCTCCGAGGCGATCCGCGAGTACCCGGACCTCGTGAAGAAGTACCTCGGCTCGGTCGTGCCGGTGACGGACAACTTCTTCGCGACGCTGAACTCGGCCGTGTTCTCGGACGGGTCGTTCGTCTACATCCCGCCGGGCGTGCGCTGCCCGATGGAGCTGTCGACCTACTTCCGCATCAACGAGCGCGACACCGGCCAGTTCGAGCGTACGCTGATCATCGCCGACAAGGACTCCTACGTCTCGTATCTCGAGGGCTGCACCGCCCCGAAGCGCGACGACAACCAGCTCCACGCCGCGGTGGTCGAGCTGGTGGCGCTCGACGATGCCGAGATCAAGTACTCGACCGTCCAGAACTGGTACCCGGGCGACAACGACGGCAAGGGCGGCATCTACAACTTCGTGACGAAGCGCGGCGATTGCCGCGGCAAGAACGCGAAGATCTCGTGGACGCAGGTCGAGACCGGCTCGGCGATCACCTGGAAGTACCCGTCCTGCATCCTGCGCGGCGACAATTCCCGCGGCGAGTTCTACTCGATCGCGGTGTCGAACGGCATGCAGCAGGTCGATTCCGGCACCAAGATGATCCATCTCGGCAAGAACACCACCAGCCGGATCATCTCGAAGGGCATCTCGGCGGGCCGCTCGCAGAACACCTACCGGGGCCTCGTCTCGGCTCACAAGAAGGCGTCGAACGCCCGCAACTTCACGAATTGCGATTCGCTCCTGATCGGCGACCAGTGCGGGGCCCACACGGTGCCCTACATCGAGTCGAAGAACGCGTCCGCGGTGTTCGAGCACGAGGCCACCACCTCGAAGATCTCCGAGGACCAGATGTTCTACTGCCAGCAGCGCGGGCTCACGAACGAGGAGGCCACGGCGCTCATCGTCAACGGCTTCGTCCGCGACGTGCTGCAGCAGCTGCCGATGGAGTTCGCCGTCGAGGCTCAGAAGCTGATCTCGATCAGCCTGGAAGGCTCGGTCGGCTAGGGGCGGCACGACACATCCGGGGGCCGCGCGCGGGGTACCTCCCGCGCGGCCCTGCCCGCCCGCCCTCTTCCAATTTCAGATTTTCGGAACGGACTATGCTTGAGATCAAGAACCTCGTCGTGCAGATCGAGGACAACCGCATCCTCAACGGCCTCGACCTCACCGTGAAGGACGGCGAGGTCGCCGCCATCATGGGACCGAACGGATCGGGCAAGTCGACCCTGTCCTACGTCATCGCCGGCAAGGAGGATTACGAGGTCCTCGAGGGCGAGATCCTGCTCAACGGCGAGAACATCCTCGAGATGGGCCCCGACGAGCGCGCCGCGGCGGGCGTCTTCCTGGCCTTCCAATACCCGCTGGAGATCCCCGGCGTCGGCACCATGACCTTCCTGAAGGCCTGCCTCAACGCGCAGCGCCGCGCCCGCGGCGAGGGCGAGCTCTCGACGCCGGACTTCATCCGGAAGGTCAACGCCGCCGCCGAGAGGCTCGAGATCAACAAGGAGATGCTCAAGCGCGCCCTCAATGTCGGCTTCTCCGGCGGCGAGAAGAAGCGCATGGAGATCCTCCAGATGGCGCTGCTGCAGCCGCAATTCTGCGTCCTCGACGAGACCGATTCGGGCCTCGACATCGATGCCCTGCGCATCGTCTCCGAGGGCGTCAACGCCCTGCGGGCGGAGGGCCGCTCGTTCCTCGTCATCACCCACTACCAGCGCCTCCTGAACCACATCGTGCCCGACAGCGTGCACGTGATGTCCCAGGGGCGGATCGTGAAGTCCGGCGGCAAGGAGCTCGCCCTCGAACTCGAGGCCTCGGGCTATGCCGAGTACCGCGCGAACGAGGCTGCGTGAGCCATGGCCGACGTCACCAATCTCCGCACATCCGCAGAGGCCGGCCTCACCAAGCTGTTCGAGGTGGCCCGCATGAAGTTCCCCACGGGCGTCTCGATCGCCCGTGAGGAGGCGTTCCGCTACTTCGAGGCCGTGGGCCTGCCGAGCCGGCGCGTCGAGGCCTTCAAGTACACGGACCTGCGCGCCGCCATGAGGGAGGCTGCCCCCCCGTCCCCGGTCCCGGCTGCCGAGGTGGTGACGGCCGCCCTCGCCGAGGCCAAGGGGTTCGCCGGCCTCGACGCCGTGCGACTGACCTTCGTCAACGGCCACCTGATCGCCGGGGCCTCCGACCTCGACCGGGTGCCCGCGGGCATCACGGTCACGACCCTGAACGAGGCCCTGACGAACGGCGATCCGCTCCTCGACCGGCTGGCCCCCGTGGCCCAGACCCGGGAGAACCCGATCTATCAGCTCAATGCCGCCTTCATGGCGGACGGGGCGCTGATTAGGGTCGCGAAGGGCGCCAAGGTCGAGACCCCGATCCACCTGCGCTTCGTCGGCACCGGCGCGACCGCCTTCTCGACCGCGACCCGCGTCCTCGCGGTGCTGGAGGAGGAGGCCGAGGCGACGTTCCTCGAGAGCCACGAGGGCCCGGACGCCATCGCCTACCAGCCGAACGATGCGCTCGACGTGATCATCGAGGACCGGGCGCGCTTCCACCACACGCGTCTGAACGTCGAGGGGACCGCGGCGGTCGCGCTCTCGACGATCGCGGCCCGCCTCGGCGCGCAATCCCATATCGAGACCGTGAACCTCGTGGTCGGGGCGGTGCTGTCGCGCCACCAGATCTACCTGCACTTCGCGGGCGGGAACGCCACCGCCGCGGTGAACGGCGCCACGATGCTCGGCCACGGGCAGCTCGCCGACTCGACCCTGCTCGCCGACCACGCGGCGGTGGGCGGCGTCAGCCGCGAGCTGTTCAAGACCGTGATCGACGGCGATTCCACCGGTGTCTTCCAGGGCAAGATCATCGTCGAGCAGATCGCCCAGAAGACCGACGGCAAGATGAAGTCGGATTGCCTGCTCCTGTCGGATGACGGGCAGATGATGAACAAGCCGGAACTCGAGATCTTCGCCGACGACGTGGCGTGCGGCCACGGCGCCACCTGCGGCGCCCTCGACGACGACCTCCTGTTCTACCTCATGGCCCGCGGGCTGCCGAAGCCGCAGGCCGAGAGCCTGCTGGTCCAGGCCTTCCTCGGCGAGGCCGTCGAGGCGGTGAGCCACGAGGGCGCCCGCGCGGCGCTCATCACCGAGGTCGAGGCCTGGCTCGCCAGGCGCGGCTGATCCGGGGGGCCGGCCCCAGGGCCGGCTCTCCCCGGGCTTCCCGCCCCGCTCCGCCCCGCGGCGGAGCGTGAGGGCGGGGGGCGCCCCACTCGAGAGGTTCAGGGCCCTTCCATGAACGCACCCGTGCTGCAGACCCCCTACGACGTCGAGGCGATCCGGGCGCAATTCCCGATCCTGTCCGAGACCGTCTACGGCAAGCCGCTGGTCTACCTCGACAACGCGGCCTCGTCGCAGAAGCCGCGCGCGGTGATCGACGCCATGGTGAACTGCATGGAGACGGGCTACGCCAACGTCCATCGCGGGCTGCACTTCATGGCGAACGCCGCCACCGAGGGCTTCGAGGGCGCGCGCGAGACGACGCGGCAATTCCTCAACGCCGCCTCCACGGACGAGATCATCTTCACCCGCAACGCTACCGAGGCCTACAACCTCGTGGCGAGCTCGATGGGCTGGGCCGGGCTGATCGGGGAGGGCGACGAGATCATCCTCTCGATCATGGAGCACCACTCGAACATCGTGCCCTGGCACTTCCTGCGCGAGCGCCGGGGCGCCGTGATCAAGTGGGCCCCCGTCGACGACGCGGGCAACTTCCTGGTCGACGCGTACGAGAAGCTGTTCTCGGCCCGCACCAAGATGGTGGCGATCACCCACATGTCGAACGTCCTCGGCACGGTGACGCCGGCCGAGGAGATCGTGCGGATCGCCCACGCCCACGGGGTGCCGGTGCTCCTCGACGGAGCCCAGAGCGCCGTCCACCGCAGCGTCGACGTGCGGGCGCTCGACTGCGATTTCTACGTCTTCACCGGCCACAAGGTCTACGGACCGACCGGGATCGGCGTGCTCTACGGCAAGCGCGAATGGCTCGAGCGCCTGCCCCCCTACCAGGGCGGCGGCGAGATGATCCGCACCGTCTCCGAGAATGCGATCACCTACAACGACCCGCCGCACCGCTTCGAGGCCGGCACGCCCGCGATCATCGAGGCGGTGGGCCTCGGCGCGGCGCTGGAATTCATGATGGGCGTCGGGCGCGAGCGCATCGCCGCCCACGAGGCGGCGCTGACGGCTTACGCTGAGGAGCGTCTCGGCGCGATGAATTCCGTGCGCCTCATCGGCACCGCCCGGGACAAGGGCGGCGTCATCGCCTTCGAAATGAAGGGCGCGCATGCCCACGACATCGCCACGGTGATCGACCGGCAGGGCGTCGCCGTGCGGGCCGGCACGCATTGTGCCATGCCGCTCCTCAACCGCTTCGGGGTGACTTCCACCTGTCGCGCCTCCTTCGGGCTGTATAATACCCGGGCCGAGGTCGACGTGCTGGCCGAGGCGCTCGCCAAGGCCGAGATGCTGTTCGCCTGAGGGATGAAGACGAGTATGTCCGACGCAACGATCACCGGCGGCACGCATGCCCCCGCGGTGGGGGGCGCCTCCGCCATCCCGCCCGAGGAGCTCGACCGCCTGACCGACGACATCGTGGCGGCCCTCAAGTCCGTCTACGATCCCGAGATCCCGGCCGACATCTACGAGCTCGGCCTGATCTACAAGGTGGACATCGCCGACGACCGCAAGGTCTCGATCGACATGACGCTCACGGCCCCGGGCTGCCCGGTCGCCGGCGAGATGCCGGGCTGGGTCGAGAACGCCGTCTCGGCGGTGCCGGGCGTGCAATCCTGCGCGGTCACCATGGTGTTCGATCCGCCCTGGGACCAGAGCCGCATGTCCGACGAGGCCCGCGTCGCCCTCGACATGTGGTGAGATGCCAGGCGGGCGGCACCGGCTGAGCGAGGTGGATCGCGCACGAGGCCGGGCCGCTCCGTCCCGCGGCCTGTGGACCCGGGCCGACCGGATGCTTATCTTCGAGATCGTACCACCACCGCACCCGCCCGGGCCTTGAACCCGGCCGCCGGAGAGCACCCGATGACATCACGTTTCAAGGTCATGTCGCTGACCGACGCGGCAGCGGACCGGATCAAGGCGATCATCGCCGATGCGGACCGGCCGATCGCCGGACTGCGGGTCGGCGTCAAGAACGGCGGTTGCGCCGGCATGTCCTACACGATGGAATACGCCGACGGCGCGAAGTCCGGCGAGGACACGATCGAGGACAAGGGCGTCACGGTCTTCATCGACCCGAAGGCCGTGCTGTTCCTGCTCGGCACCGAGATGGATTTCCAGACCACCAAGCTCGCGTCGCAGTTCGTGTTCAACAACCCGAACCAGACCTCGGCCTGCGGCTGCGGCGAGTCCGTGGCGATCACGCCCGCGAACCCGGAAGCCCTGCGCGCCGCCGTGGCGTGAGCCCGCGGAACGGGCCGCGCGTCGCCGCTCAGGCGACGTTGGAGAGGGCGTCGGCGTCGGTGGCGGCGCTGTCGTCGACGCAGCGGTTGCGGCCCTGGCGCTTGGCGGCGAACATGCAGAGATCCGCACGCTCGAGGAGCGAGACCGGAGTGTCCCCGCGCCGATAGGCGGCGATCCCGAGGGACACCGTCACCTTGCCGAGGGACTCGCCGGTCGAGCGCTTGACCAGCTCGCGCCCCATCACGCTGGTGCGCACGCGCTCGGCGATGCCGAGGGCCGCCGCCCGGTCGGTGTCGGGGAGCAGGATCCCGAACTCCTCGCCGCCGAACCGCGACAACGTCGCGCCGGGGCGCATGTGCTCGCGCATCACGATGCCGACGAGGCGCAGGACCTGGTCGCCCGTCAGGTGGCCGTAGAGATCGTTGAAGCGCTTGAAGAAGTCGATGTCGAGCACGATCAGGCTCGACGGCACGCCGCGGCTCGCCGCCGCCTCGACCGTCGCGGTCAGCATCGCCTCGAAATGCTTGCGGTTCGACAAGCCGGTCAGCGGGTCGGTCAGGCTCTCGATGCGCGTGGCCTCGAGGGTCTCGCGCAGCGACTCGATCTCGGAGCGGCTCTCGCGCATCCGCGCCTCGAGGGTGCGGTTGTCGGCGGCGACCTCCCGCGTCGTGGTGACCAGGGAGGCGACGATCTCGCGGATACGCGCCCGGTTCAGGGTCGCCCCGGCCAGGTCGTGCGAGAAGGCGCGCAGGGATTCGCCGTACTGCGCCGTCGATCCGAGCGAGAGGTCGAGCATCTCGGTGATGCCCTCGATCTCGGAGAGCACGCTCGCGCTCATCTTCTCGGCCGCGACCGAGAGCCGGCGCCCGTCGATATAGGTGTCGTGGAGCGCGTCGACGTCGTCGTTCGAGAGGCAGCCGTTCTGGGAGGTCAGCCGCTTGATCGCGTCGTTCATCAGGGGCTGCGCCCCCGACACGTACGTGTACCAGACCGTGTAGGCGCGCGGTGTCGCCGATGGGCCGTAATCGCGCATCAGCTGGTTGGCACGGTCTGCCAGCGCGAAGGTTCGATCCCGGTCGCCGTGACTCCCGTCGCTCATCCGATCACCATCTTCCGATCAGGTCGGCGGCCGGCCCCAAATGCGGACGGCTTCCGTGCTGGTGATCATGGCCCGGCGACCGTGCACGGACGGTTAAGCGACCGCCTCGGAACGTCGGGAGTTTGGCGTTATTTGCGCTTCTTGACGACCGCCGGGCGCAGCAGGAAGGCCGGCACGTGGGCGCCGAGGCCCACGGGCGTGTCCGAATCGTCCTCGTCGCGGCGACGCCCGCCGCGGGGCGTCCGGTCCTGGCCGCGTTCCTCGCCGCGCTCCGGCCGCTGCCGCGTCGGTGCGGCGGCGACGAGAGCCGCCGCGACCGGAGCCGCCTCGCGGAGGGGAGCCGCCTCGCGGAGCGGAGCCGCCTCGACCTCCTCGGCCCGGGCGCGCTCAGGAGCGGGACGGCGCGCCGCGGCGCCGCTGCGGCCTTCGCCGGCCGCGGCGCGGCCACGGGGACGCCGGCTCGACTCTGCCGAGCCGCGGGCGGAGCGGCCGCCGCGATGGCGGGTGCGGGTCTCGCCGTCCGCAGCGCCGGAATCCGGGATCGCCGCGAGGTCACCGTCGAGCCAGGGGATGGGCTGGCCGATCAGGGTCTCGATGGCCTGGAGCGAGCGGTCGTCGCCGCGGCTCACCAGCGTGAAGGCGTGGCCGGCGCGCCCGGCCCGCCCCGTACGCCCGATGCGGTGGACGTAATCCTCCGGGTGGTGCGGCACGTCGAAATTGAAGACGTGGCTCACCGCCGGGATGTCGAGGCCGCGAGCCGCGACGTCGCTCGCCACGAGGAGCGGCACCTCGCCGGAGCGGAAGCCGTCGAGGGCGACGGTGCGGGCGCGCTGGTCCATGTCGCCGTGGAGCGCGGCGACGTTGAAGCCGTGGCTCGCCAGCGACTTCTGCAGCAGCGCGACGTCGCGCTTTCGGTTGCAGAAGATCAGGCCGTTGTTGAGATCGGCCTCGCCCCGGATGAGGCGGCGCAGGCGGTCGCGCTTCTCGTGGCCCTCGGCGCCCGTGGCGACGAGGCGCTGCACGATCGTGGCCGCGGTGGAGGCCGGGCGGGCAACCTCGACGCGCTGCGGATTGTGCAGGAACATGTCGGCGAGGCGCTCGATCTCCGGCGGCATCGTGGCGGAGAAGAACAGCGTCTGGCGGGTGAAGGGCACCATCTTCACGATGCGCTCGATGTCGGGGATGAACCCCATGTCGAGCATGCGGTCGGCCTCGTCGATCACCAGGAGCTCGACGCCGGTGAGCAGCAGCTTGCCGCGCTCGAAATGGTCGAGGAGGCGGCCGGGCGTCGCGATCAGGACGTCGGTGCCGCGCATCAGCTTCGCGTCCTGATCGGCGAAGGACACGCCGCCGATGATCAGCGCGACGTTGAGCTTGTGGTTCGTGCCGTAGCGCTCGAAATTCTCGACGACCTGCGCGGCGAGCTCGCGCGTCGGCTCGAGGATCAGCGTGCGGGGCATGCGGGCGCGGGCGCGCCCGTTCTCCAGCAGGGTCAGCATCGGCAGCGTGAACGCCGCCGTCTTGCCGGTCCCGGTCTGGGCGATGCCGAGCACGTCGCGGCGCGCCAGCACGTGCGGGATGGCTTCGGCCTGGATCGGGGTCGGCTGGGTATAGCCCGCAGCCGTGACGGCTTGGAGGACCTTGTCGCTCAATCCGAGGTCGGCAAATGACATTGTGTTCAGAGAACCGTTGCGCGCGCGAAGTGGCCGGCCGGCGCGGAGGAGATCATCGCGGCAACGGCATCAACGGCTGTCTCGTCTACGAACCCGCCGCGCATGCGAGTGCGGGGACACTTAGAGTCTTGGGGCGCCTTGTCAATCAGGCCGGAGCGTCCCGCCTCATCTTATCCTGCAAGATCGCCGGGCCCGCGCGGCCGAACCGCCGGCTCAGCGGGCGTCCGGGCGCGGACCGCAGGGGTCGAGGGCGACGGAGCGGGCGGACACGGTGATCGAGCCGGTCGTCTCGGGGTCGCGGAAGGCGGGCCCGGCGGCGATCCGGGCCGTCTCCGAGAGGGGCGCCACCGCCTTCGCGAGGTACTGCGCCGCGCCGCAGCCGACGAGGATCGCCACGGCCGAGATGCGAACGGCCCAGGCGACGGCGCCGGTCCGGGGCCGGCGTGCGGCATCGTCGTCGGGCATCCGGGGGTCCATCCTCAAACGGCGGCGCGCCGGCCGGTCTCGGGCTGAAGATCGTCCGGCAGGGTTAACGCGGCCCTTACGGACCGACCGCATCAGCGGGGAGCAACCTGAATTAAAACGATAATTCCGGGACGTCCGTGCGTCGAACCGCACCGGCGAGCGGAACGGTTTTTCCGAAGGCCGTAACATTCACCAGACGAGGCCGAGTGCTGATCCGGCCAATCCACTGGGCCAATCGCGTGTGCGCCAGAACACGTCATGACGAGACGAAATCTTACCTGCCCATAACCTTCACCATTCGTTGACACATCCAGCCTTATCTGAGGCTGCTTGTTGCAGGAAAGCGACAGACCCGACGACCACCACGGCCTAAAAGCACGCCGGCTTTCGCCAACCAGGACCAGTGAAAAAATGAAAAAGATCCTCCTCGCCTCGACCGTTCTCGCCGGCATGACCGCCGTCGCGTCGGCGGCTGACCTGCCCCGCCGCGCCGCGCCGCCGGTCTTCGCTCCGATCCCGGTCTTCACCTGGACGGGCTTCTACGCCGGTTTCAACGCCGGCTACGGCTTCGGCACCCAGGATGACCGCGCCGCCACCGTGATCGACGTTCCGGGCGCAGCCGGCCTGTTCCGCAACGCGACCAACACCGCCAACGTCCCCGGCCAGATCGCCTTCTCGAACCGCAACAACAACGACGGCTTCGTCGGCGGTGGTCAGATCGGCTACAACTACCAGTTCACCCCGGGCTCGGGCGTCGTCATCGGCGTCGAGGCCGACGCCCAGTACGTCGATTTCGGCCGCAACCGCAACCGCTTCGCCTTCGCGACGCTTCCCGCCGGCGGCATCGTTGCGCCGGGCGCCCTGGCGTTCAACCCGAACGGCATCTCGGGCCTCGACTACTTCGGCACCGTGCGCGGCCGCCTCGGCTACGCCT
>NZ_VZZJ01000039.1 GCF_008806345.1 Methylobacterium planeticum
CCTTTCCTCGCCCGGCTTACGGACAAGCCGGCCCAAGCGCCTCGATCGAAGCGGGAAGCCTGACCCCCCTCTGGCCAAGAGCAGACTTTTGCACCAGTCTGGCTGTATCCAATCGGATATAGCCGACGGAGGTAGACGTGGCACATGGTTCGCATCTCGACGGCGCTGCGTTGCGCGCTCTGACAGCCGGACGTGGCCAGCCGGACTTCGTACTGACAAAGAGCGGCACACCCGCCGACAGGCCGCGCGACCGCATCTGGGAGCTTGCCGATAACCTGCACTGCTCGATCGTGGGCACCTGCCTGACCAACGCGGAAGCGCGATCCCTCCTGGCCAAGCTCGGCGTGCCGGATGCCCGCACGATGAGCGAGCACAAGCTCCACGGGCAGGTCGTATACCTCGCCGGACGACGCGACGGCGGTGCGAAGCTCCTGCAGAAGATGCTCGACCGCCGCCATGAGCGGGAGATCCGCCGCTTCGACACGGCACGCACGCTCGAGGAGGTGCGGGCACTCTGGCGCGAGTCCCTCGAACGCGGTGAGATACCCGGCGCCTACTGGGCCGCGATTACCCATCCGGCGACCGATTGGGGGCTGGTGCAGGACATCTTCGGCGAGGTGCACATGCTCTCGCATCTCGTCGGCCAATCGAACCGGGCCGACATCCGCCGCCTGCGCCAGCTCGAAGCGGACCTCAGTGAGCGCGCCGAGACCATCGCCGCCCAGGAGCGGCGCATCCAAGAGCTCATGCACCAGCGGGATGCCCTGACTTCGCGCAACCGCACGATCGAGACCGCCCACGCCCTCGCCGCTGCGAGCGCGCCCGTCACCGAGGTGCCCTGCGAGACAAAGCGGAGCCTCGCACAGCGACTGGCCCGCGAGCAGGCACACGCCGAGGCCCTGGAGGAGAAGGTCGCGGTTCTGACCCAGGCCTGCGGACGCCTCGGGGCCGATCTGGAGGCCGAGATCGGGCACCGCCGCGGCGCGGAGGCGGAACTGGCAGCCTGCGAAGACCTCTTGTCCGCGCAGCGGGACGACGGAGCCTTGGCTTCAGTGCAGACCACCTATCGCCTCGATGGACGCACGCTCCTGTATGTCGGTGGTCGGCCACGCCACGTGGCCAACCTGCGTCGCTTCGTGAAGAGCTGTGGCGGCCAACTCCTCAGCCACGACGGCGGCATGGAGGAGAGCCTGACCCTGCTGCCGGGCCTCATCGGGCAGAGCGACGTCGTGGTGTTCCCGGTCGATTGCGTCAGCCACGAGGCCACGAGCATGGCCAAGCGCTATTGCGAGGCTAGCCGGACGCTGTTTCTGCCCTTGCGCAGCGCCAGCCTCGCGAGCTTCGTCCACGCCGTGACGCGGATCATCGGGTGTGCCGACGACGCTCGATCGAGCCGAGCCGTTTGACCGGGGATGTCACAGGATGAACTGCTCCTTGCGTTCGAAATGCGTGAAACCGGCCTGTTCAGGCTCGCCATCGGGCTGATTCGCTCGTCTGGCTCGGCTCCGTCGGTCGGCGCGGATGTTTAAGCAAATTCGGTCCAGAGCGTCGCGCCCGGCGCGCCCGTCGAGCCTTTCAGAGCATCGGTCGCTGCATCCGGACCGATCGCCTCGCGCTCGTGATGAACCCAACGAATCGAGCGGTTGAACGAGGGCGCTTCGCTCTCAAGCGCGGCTTGTGTGACGACGTCGTCCCCATGGACCCGTGTTGTCCGAGAACAAGAGAATACCTATGAACAAATCGCTCGAAGACAATGTCCCTCCCAGATCGGATCGACCCATCGTGAGGCGTCGCTCGGTCTGGAAAGTATCGGGCATGATATGTCTCGGATTGGCCATCGCCATCTCGGACGCCGCGGCGGCCGAGGCTGAGTCAAGCTCCGTCGCCTTGCCGGGCGATGCAGTCTATCCCGAGAGCGTGACCGCCACGTCCGACGGCACGTTCTACGTCAGCAGCTTCGCGAGCGGTGGCGTCATCCGGGTTCGCCCCGGTGAGGCGCAGGGCGAGATCTGGATCAAGCCGGGGGCATTCGGCACACGCTCGACCTTCGGCGTGCTGGCGGACGAACGGTCGAACACGCTTTGGGTCTGTTCCAACGACCTCTCCGCGCTGGGAGTGCCGGGACCCAGTGACGTTCCGGGAAGTGCCCTCAAGGCCTTCGATTTGAAGAGCGGCGAAGGTCGTCTCAGCATCCCGTTGCCCACACCCGCCCTCTGCAACGACATCGCGCTCGCACCGGACGGGACGGGCTATGTCACAAACACAGCAGCGCCGCAGATCCTGCGGCTCAAACCGGGCGATCATGCCTTCGAGGTCTTCGCAACTGATCCCAGGTTCGGTCCGAACGGCAAGGGAGCCGGCCTCGACGGCATCGCCTTCGGCCAGGATGGCGACCTCTACGTCAACACGTTCAGCAAAGCCGAATTGTTTCGCGTCGAAGTAAAGGACGGCGCGGCCGGACGGATCACACAACTGACGCCGTCGCGGGCGCTCAAGATGGCCGACGGCCTGCGTCCGGCCGGTGACGGCAGCTTCCTCATGGCGGAGGGCGGAGGCAGCCTGGACCGGGTCACGATCGTGGGCGACGCAGCCAAGATCGAGACGCTGCACGACGGCATCGCGGGTGGCGCGACCGGCGTTGCCAAGGTCGGAGACACGGCCTGGGTCACCGAGGGGCAGCTCGCTTACCTGCTCGATCCATCCAAGAAGGGCGGCACGCCGCCCCTGCCGTTCCGCATCTTCCCCGTCCGGTTGAAATAAGCCTGCTCCGAATACGCACCGAGCGACACACCCCTGTCAGGAGATCGCACCATGCGCACTGCGTTCGCCCCTACCCCAGCGTTCCGCATTTGGCTGCCCGCCGGCACCTGTCTTGCCGCGCTCTCGCTTGCCGTCGCGGCATCATCGGCTTTGGTCGATCATGCTCGGGCAGCAGATGATCACTCCTGCAAGGGCGATTCAGGCGGGATCACGTTGGCGCAGGGCTTCTGCGCCACGGTCTTCGCCAACAACATCGGACATGCACGCCACTTGGCCGTGGCAGCCGATGGAACAGTCTACGTGAATACCTGGAGCGGCCGGTATTACAAGAACAACGAGCTGCCCCCAGGTGGCTTCCTGGTCGCCCTGAAGGATCGGGATGGTGACGGTCGGGCCGAGGTGACGGAGCGCTTTGGAGAGAACGTCGCGGAAGGCGGCCACGGCGGCACTGGCCTCGCCCTCTACAAGGACGCCGTCTACGCCGAGATCAACGACCGGATTATGCGTTATCCGATCGCCAAGGGCGAGGTCGCGCCAAAAGCCAACGGCGAGGTCGTCGTCTCCGGGCTACCGCTCACGGGTGATCACCCAATGCACCCGTTCCTGATCTCGCCGAATGGTGATCTCTTTGTCGATCTCGGATCAGCCACCAATGCGTGCGAGCAGAAGAACCGTATGCCGGGCTCGCCGGGCAACGATCCGTGCACCGAGAAGGAGACCCGCGGCGGCATCTGGCGCTACGATGCCAACAAATCGGATCAGCGCTTCTCACCCGCCGAGCGCTACGCGTCCGGCATCCGAAACGGCGAAGGGATCGCGCTCGACGGCACGGGCCGGATCTTCGCGACCCAGCACGGACGCGACCAGCTTCACGAGAACTGGCCGGCCCTCTACACGGCCAAGCAGGGCTTCGAGCTGCCGGCCGAGGAGATCGTCGAGTTGAGGCCGGGCGGCGATTATGGCTGGCCGGAATGCTACTTCGATCCCGACCAGAAGAAGCTCGTGCTGGCGCCGGAATATGGCGGCGACGGCGGGAAAAAGGTCGGGCTCTGCGCCGAGCGGCTGGGTCCCGCCGCCGCCTTCCCGGCGCACTGGGCACCTAATGACCTCAAGTTCTATGTCGGTGAAGGCGGCTCCAGCCGCTTCCCGAAAGCCTATCAGGGAGGCGCCTTCGTGGCCTTCCACGGTTCCTGGAACCGGGCGCCAGGTCCTCAGGGCGGCTACAACGTGGTGTTCCAACCCTTCAAGGACGGTCGGGCATCAGGCGAGTACGTAGTGTTTGCAGAGGAATTCGCGGGTGGCGTGAAGGAACCCGGCCGGGCCAAGTTCCGTCCCTCCGGCCTCGCGATCGGCCCGGACGGTGCGCTCTTCATCTCCGACGATGTGAATGGGCGGATCTGGCGGGTCACCTACGAGGGCGGAGATCCAAGCGCGAAGGTCACGGCCGCTCCCACGCCGCAAGTACGGTCGACGAGCGCGCGTCAGGAGATGCCGCCGGAAGGCATCCACGCCGATGCCGGGCGTCGCGTGGCCGAGCTCCCGGTGCCACCGGGCGCCACCAAGCAGCAGGTCGCCCTGGGTGAGCGCGTCTTTCACGGCGAGGTCGGGGGAGCGACCTGCGGCGGTTGCCACGGTTCTGATGCGGCGGGTTCACCGGTTGGAGCCGACCTGACGAGCGGCAAGTACTTGTGGAGCGACGGCAGCCTCAAAGGCATCGAGGACACGATCGCGAACGGCGTGCCTGAGCCGAAGGAGCATGGCGGAGTCATGCCGCCGATGGGCGGCGTGCAACTCTCCGAGGCTGACCTGAAAGCGGTGGCGGCCTACGCTTGGGCGGTGGGTCACAAGCTGCGCTGAGACGTCTTTCGTCGACTCGGAGAGCCGACGCTCGACGACCGTTTAAGAATCCAGGAACATATCCGGTTCGATGTATCCACGCAGCTACATCGCTCGATCTCGGCTCGCCGTATGACTGCCGCCAGCTCGTGCTGTGAGACCCGCGGGCCTACTCAGCGGCGCGCCTATGCAAATCGGCGCGCCGCTCCTTCTCTCGATGTAGAGGTGATTTTCTCGCGATGACCGCCGCAGAGAGGCGTGGATCGGGCAGTGGTCCCGTACCATCAGAGTGCCGCGTTACTTCGACACTGTGCATGGTCGTGGATGACCTGCGTGCAATTGACCTAACTGAATTTTCAATTTCGATCTCAAGGCATTGCTTCACCTTGTGGGTGACGAGGGCTCCTCCGTCTCCTCGATCAGCAAAGCGTCGGGATCCTCCCTGAACCCGCTCATCCCGGCATCGGGCACCGGCGATGCCGGCGTGCCGAAGGGGTGGGTGGGATAGGCCTGCTCGAACTTGGCGCGCGCCTCGTCGACATCGCCAGCCTTGATTGTCAGCACAGGCGCGGTCACCAGCGGCCAGCGCGGATCTGCAGGATCTCTCGGCTTCACGGCGTACCAAGGCATGTCGTCTCGCAGTTCCGGTGTTCGTTGATCGTGCACTCATGCGCCTCGGCAGATGAAACGGAGGGAACAATCGACCCGTTCCACCGACGCTATCGCCTCGTGCCGTCGCTGCTCGGGCCTGAAGTTGCGGCGATCTGTGCTGATTGAGCGACCCCTTCAAGGGTGTGAAGCCAAGTCCGACGCGGGCGAACGCCCCGACGCCCACGCGTCCCGGTTACGTCAGAACACGAGCCAATGCCGTTCACGCATACCGCGCTGGTAGCCGGAACTCTAAAAAAACGATATATCACGCTATATATAGCGCGGCGTCGATATGGCCGGGCGGAGAAACGTTCCGAGGTACGACGATGACGCTGAGCCCTCTCCCCTCGCGGCAAGCCATGCAGCCCTCTGGGGAATGTGCGTGATGGCTAAGAAGCTTGTTGCGAACACGCATTACCGTCTTCGGCTTCTGGCGGAGCGGCCCCGCTCATACGTGCCGGACGACAGGTATGCCATGCAATTGGAGAGGCTGGGACTAGCCAGTCGGACCGGCTCTGTCGATGCACGGCGCGCTCAAGTCGAATGGACGATTACCGACGCTGGACGAGCCGCCCTCCTGCAAAGAGAGGCTGACAACGTGCTCGGCGAGCGTAGCGAGGCGTCGGGACTCGCCTTATTCAAAGGGGCTCGAGACGCCAAGTTCCCGTTTGAGCCGCGGGATCAAGATTCTCACGCATTCAAGTCGCGGGGCTGTTCGGCCGCCGCCGTCACGCGAGGATTGGTCTAGTTTCACGGTGTGGGCGCCGATCAGACCCTGGAAGGACTGGCCTGCATGGAGGCGCCTGACACCACTGATGCGTCATTGCTGTACAAATCACCTATGACTCGACCGTCATTCCAGATGGGCAATCTCCTAAATCTATTCCTCGAACGTGTCGCTCCACCGCCTGCTCAGGTCACCCAGCCACGCGTAGCGACCAACGATCGTGACATTCCGATCATAAGAGGTGTGTTCAAATCAACCGCATGGATTAAGGCGAGCAACGTTCGAGATCAGTCACTCTTGGTCTCATGGTTCCATCCGGTTCACTCTCATCGCCCACGCAGCTATCGATCATCTTCGAGATACAGGCGAAACCTCAATGGAGCATGATGTGCGCAGCCAGCGATCTCAGGCGCCTACCTCGGACGGCGACGTGATCTTCGATCCGCTGGCTTCTGTGATCGAGGCTGCTCTGGTGGCTTATTGGCCCGACTGGAATAGGGGATCCACGCGCAGCGCAGCCCTCACTGCGGCTCATCGCAAGCGGATGCGGGCGGCTATTGAGGTGGCGTTGCGAGCGTCCGCCTCGGACTCCCCTCCCGGATTGCGCCTTGCGGCTTGCGACTCTGCCGTGAGGCGAGGATTGACGCCGCCCATGACGGCTTTGCCCACTTCATGTCGTGAGCGCCGAACCTGAGATTTCTGCGCGCCTCCTTCGGACGCCTGACGGGTGTGACGTCGACACTTCGGCCACACGGCTCCTGCGGTGTGAACGGAGGGCATGCCGGTCATGCGCTGGAGTGGTCGGCAAGCTGGGTACCGAACGATGGGCTCAGTTCTACCTACGACACGGCCGCCGTTACAGGAAACGGGACAATGAGCCGAGGCCCCGATGAGCCCGGTCCGAATGCCGACTCCTTAGAACGCCGAGCGAGAGCAGGGAGAGCAGATGAATTTGCAAGGTCAAGCCGTTGCCGATCTATGGGATCAGACATTCAACAGGGGGGACACCGACGAGTTGGGCAAGCTCTACAGTGCCGACGGACAGGTGATCCCAGCAGGAGGATCGCCGGTTCGGGGCACCGAGAGTATCGCGGCGTTCTTTGCCGACCTGCGGGCCAAGGGTTTCAAGGATCATAAAATTACGGTTCAGGATACCTCGACGAGGGCCGAAACCCTGATCCTTACCGGCCTCTGGCACCTGACCGGTCCGGCTGAGAGCGGACAGGCGCAGAGCTACGGCGGCAACTGGGTGAATGTCCTGGAACGCCGCGGTGATCGTTGGCTCACCTTGCTTCACACGTGGAATTGAGCAGATCGAACCACCGTGCGACTGGGCCGGCATCCGGCCCAGTCCGATCCTGCTTGGTCACGTAGATTCAGGCTACAACGCGGTGAGCGCATCGAACTGAGAGGACACAGCCGGGGAACGTACCGGTCAGACCGTTAGTGAATTAAGGTCCGGTCAGATTAGTGCACAGTCGATGACCATGGCGAAGGATTGGCTGTCTTCGACGAATAATAGCGATCATCGCATCGAGCCCCATTGTTGTCATGCTGGTCCGGCATCTCTCCTATTTCGTTACGCTCGCGCGGGAGCAGCATTTCGCTCGTGCCGCGCAGGCTTGCAACGTCACGCAATCCACGCTCTCCGCGGCGCTCCGCAAGCTGGAAGAAGATCTTCAGGTCGCCCTCGTCGTGCGGAACCAGCGCTTCGTCGGCCTCACCGTCGAGGGTGAGCATCTCCTCGCATGGGCAAAGCAGATCCTCATCGACTACGACAGCCTGCGGGAGGACCTGTCCGGCCTCCGGACCGGCCTCACGGGCACGTTGCGGCTGGGTGTCATCCCGGCAGCGATGGGAGCGGTCGGCTTTCTCACCACGCACTTTCGGGCGGTGCATCCCGACGCCTGTGTCGAGATTCGCTCGCTGTCCTCGCGCGAAATTCAGAAGGGACTCGACGGATTCGAGATCGAGGCCGGCCTGACCTATCTGGAAAATGAGCCGCTCGACCGCGTGCGGCGCGTGCCGCTCTACCATGAGCGCTATATTCTGGCGATGCGCTCCGATCACCCACTCGCCGCTGAAGTGAAGGTGACCTGGGCTCAGGCCTGTGCCCAGCGCCTCTGCCTTCTGAGCGAGGACATGCAGAACCGCCGTATCCTCGACGGCCTTGCGGCGACCTTCGGTCTCGTGTTGCGCCCGACCGTCGTGAGCAACTCGTTCCTCGGAGTTTGCGCGCACCTGCGCGAGGGCGGCTATGTCAGTATCGTTCCTCAGACCTTCCGGCATCTGTTCGGTGGCACCGAAGCGCTCGTAATGCGTGACTTGGCCGAACCGACACCACACCAGGCGGTCGGGCTGGTTCTATCGGAGCGCGATCCCTTACCGCCCATGGCGGCAGCCCTTCTGCGCACCACACTGGATGCATCCTTCGCGGCGACCGTTGAAGCTGCGGAACGTCGCGCTCGTCTCACAATCGGCAACGTTGATCCACGACATTCGACGTTTTCATTTGATGCCGAAAGCTGAAGCACCTGGGCGCTGCCTGGCCGCCTTCCGCTAAACGACAGAACCCAGAAGCTCATGGGGAGGGAAAGCGTCCGACGATGCGAACTGTTCGCGTTCTGCGGCCTATGATGCGCGGATGACTGCGTGCCCTTGCTAGTCGCAACAGGCTCGGAAGCGCGGCCAAGGTCGTCCTCGTTTCCGAGCACGATCCGATTGACAGGTATTCGACGAGCTATGCCCACGACAACCGCCGAAGATCGAGCACTATCCCGACCGACAGATGCTGCTGACACCAACAGCCATCGACGTCCAGCCCGGCACGTTCCTCGGCAGCGTCTCGGGCGAATTGGACCCGCGCCTCTACCTTGAGGGGCTCGGCCACGAGCTCGTCGCTACCTCATCCAAGGACGGTGCCGGCTCCGAGCGCGTAATTACCCACGCCCTTGCGCGGGTTGGGTTTCGCTAATTCCCTGGTGGGATGGGCCGAAGCGATCTTGAGCGTCTGAGCCGTGAGAAGCTGATCGAGCTGGTGCTGCGGCTGCAGCGTCCGGAGAAGACCTCACGCACCTCCTCCAAGCCGCCCGCGACGGATCGCAAGGAGCAGCGTGAGCAGTCCAAGCCCGGCGGCGCCAAGTTCGGTCACGAGGGGCATAGCCGCGTGATGAGCGATGATCCTGATGCCGTTGTCGAGCATCGTCCCGCGGTGTGCGCGTGCTGCGGCGGCACCTTGCATGGGGAACTTCCCGCCGAGATCGTCAGCGTCTCCGAGCGGATCGAGTTGCCCTTGGTAGCGCTGATCATCACCCAGCACCGGCGGCTGGCGGTGCGCTGCCCATCCTGCGGCACGCGGGTGGTCGCAGCGGCGCCCATGGATGCGCGTGGCACTCCGTTCGGACCGCGGCTGCACGCGGTGGCGACGTACCTCAAGACCCTCCAGGCACTCTCCTATGAACGGCTGCAGGCGGCGCTGTCCGACCTGTTTGGACTGACGCTCAGCCAAGGCGGGCTGATGAACCTGCTGCGCCGGGCGCAAGGCTGCTTTCGTCCTGGTCGCGACGCGGCCGTCTCGGCCCTGCGCAAGGCCGCGGTCGTCGCCTCCGATGAGACCGGCGTCCGGATCGAGGGCTCAAACGCTTACCACTGGCTCTTCCACTCAGCAGAGGCCGTGGTGCACACGGCCTCGCCGACACGCGGTGCCGTCGTGGTGCGGGAGATGATGAACGGCCACCGGCCTGCGGTGTGGATCTCGGATCGCTACACCGCTCAACAGGGCCACGCCGCCGAGCACCAGACCTGCCTCGCCCATCTGGCCCGCGACATCGCCTACGTCGTTGAGGTCAGCGATGATCTCGTGCCCTGGCGTCTACAACTCTGACTGCAGAGCGTGTTCGCCCTGGCCGAGAGCGTCACCGACTTCGCCCCCTCGACGCTGGCGGCCAAGCGCCGGAGCCTGAATCGGCAACTCGGCGCCATCCTCGCCACACCGAGCCGCTGCGATCTGCAGGCCAAGATCGGCCGCGCCCGTAGTCAGCTTCTGGTCTTCCTCGACCATCCCGGCACGGTCGAGCCCACCAACAACGGTTCAGAGCGCCTCCTGCGTCCGGCCGTCATCCAGCGGAAGATGACCAATGGCTACCGTGCCATGTGGGCCGCCGAAGGCGAGGCCGCCATCCGCACCGTCGTCGACACCGCACGCCTGACCGGCGCCAGTCCATTCGGCACCATCCTCAAAACTGTCGGCGCTTGAGCCACGCCAGCACAGGCGTGGGTAATTACCCGAGCGCAGTAAGCAGTCCAGGATGCTAGGCGTTGGGACAGCGTCCATGCAAGTTCGCCCAACACGGACGAACTCGGCGTATGCACTGCACGAAGCATTTGCGCTCAAGTAGCTCGAACAAAGGTCCATTCGGATAGGTCTGTCGGCAATCTGAGCTTCTCCATATCGATCCGCCGCGGCGGGCTGAACGTGTGACCGCCTACAAACCTTTCGAGCGCCGCGACCGGCGTGAGGTAGACGCCCAGACTTTCTGGCCCGAACATTACGTGCCAGATCCCTTGGAAGTCTGGCCGAATGGCAAGCACGCCCCAGCGCGTCCGATAGACCCAGTATCCGCTCATCAACGCACCACCTGCAACCGCATCATTGCAACTCGCAATATCGTAAACGATATAGCGCGCGGAAGCTACAAAGTGCGCGGGAGGGCGGCGCTTCCGCAGTGGCAGGTCTCGCGAACGTACCGATATCCTCACCTTTAGAATTGTGAACTGTGAGATCTTGCTCGTCCAAATATCTCAATGGGTCCTGTTGCAATTGAGAGACAGCCTCGCTCGAAAAAGACAAGACGCTTCGCGGCTATTGCGGATCTTGCTATATGTACAGGAATATAGCGTGTCGAGCCTCCGGGGTCTGTCGTGCGCCATCTTTCACCCTGCTTCCGCCGCAAGCCCTCCGCCCTGGGCTCCTCGCACGTCGCGCTTCGGAACCTCAATCATCTACGGTCTCGGCGTCTGCGGAGCCTGCTACTGTCGGGTTCCACGCTCGGGACGCTCGTCGCTGCTGCAACCCCCGGCCTCGCCCAAAGCCAATCGACCCAATTCACGGTTGGAGGTCAGGTTAGTGCGCCGAGAACCTTCCAGTTGGGAGACCTGCAGGCGCTGCCCGCTCAGACCCAGACTGACAGCTTCCTCAGCGGCACGAGTTCGACCACCGCAACCTTCACCGGCCCGAGTTTGTTCTCGCTGCTCAATGACACGGTCGGCCTTCGCATCGATCCGGCAACACGGAACGACCTTCTCCGCAACGCGGTGATCGCGACCGGGAGCGATGAATATCAGGCCGTTTATGCCTTGGGCGAGCTGAGCCCCAATTTCGGCGGCAACATCGCGCGTCCCGAACTTGTGGCCTACGCCAACGCGCCCGGCCAACTTCTCACGTCCGACGGGTTCGCCCGCACCACCGAGCCGGGTGACATCCGCGGCGGCCGCTACGTCTCGAATGTCGCGAGCATCAATGTCTTGCATGCCCCGCGCTTGACGGGACCGTTCGCCGGCGGCCCCTCGACGCAGTTCACCATCACCGGGCAGGTGAATGCCTCTGCCACGTTCAACCTCGCCTCCCTGGCGGCGTTGGGGGCGACAACGGTCACCGCTCCCGCGAGCGGCTCGTCTGCTGCCGCGACATTCACAGGCGTGCCGCTGTGGACCGTACTCCAGACGGTCGGCATCACGACGAGCGCGGCCGTGCGCAATAACCTTCTGCGTGACTTTGTCATCGCGACCGGCAGCGACGGCTACCAAGCGACGATTTCGGTGGGCGAGATCAACCCGGATTTCGGCGGCAACACGAGCAACCCCATCCTCGTCGCCTACGCCATGAACGGCGGTGCCCCCGGGACCTCTCTCGGCACCAACGGGTTCGCAAGCCTCGTGGTGCCGGACGACAACCTGCGGGGTCGCTGGGTCTCAAACCTCGTGAACCTCGAGGTGTTCGATGTATCGCAATGGAAGATCCTGGCGGGCGAGAGCCTCGACATGGCCGGCTTCTCCTTCCAGACACTCGGCTTTACCCTCGCCGGTGGCACGCTGACCTCGTCCCTGGGCCCAGCCGCGCTCACGGCACCAAGCTTTGTGCTGAACGGCGGCATCGTCGACACGAACGTCACACTCGCCGGCACGGGCACGTTCACGCAGGCGAGCGGAACCACAATCCTTCGCGGGAGCGTCGGCACCCCGAACATCGCGATCAGCGGCGGAACGCTTCATGGCGGGCGACCAGCGCCTCTTGCGCGCCACCACTCTGTCGATGCGCGGAGGCACGTTCGACATCAGCGGCTTCTCTCAATCGATCGCAACTTTGAATGGGACCGGGACGATCGCCTTCAGCAGCGCTGCATCGGGTGGAACGCTCGGCGTCGGGTCTGGCATCTTCGGCGGAGCATTGATCGACGGCGCTTCCCATGGCGGCGCGCTCATCAAGGAGGGCCCGGACACGCTGACCCTGAACGGTACGAGTACGGTGTCTGGGCCAACCACCGTGCTGGGCGGTGCTCTGATCGTCAACGGCGGGCTGGCCAACTCCACCGTGCGGATCGCGAGCGGCGTGCTGGGCGGCGCAGGCACAGTTGGCGCGATCGCGGTACTGTTGGGCGGCGCAGTGGCCCCGGGCAACGGAATTGGCACCCTCAATGTTGCCGGCAACGTGGGCTTTGCTGTTGGTTCGGTCTACCAGGCCGAGGCGAATGCTGCCGGTCTGTCGGATCGGATCGCCGCGACCGGGTCGGCGATCCTTCAGGGCGGCACGGTGCAGGTCCTTGCCCAGGCGGGGGCCTACAATCCGCGCACGCGCTACACGATCCTCACCGCCGGCGGCGGCGTCAGCGGGCAGTTCGCGGGCGCGACGTCCAACATGGCGTTCTTGACGCCGGTCCTGCGCTACCAGGCGTCCGAGGTCGATCTTACACTCACACGCAACGACATCACGTTCTCCACGGTTGCCACCACGCGCAACGCCGCCTCAGTGGCCGACGCGATCCAGGCGGGTGGCCCGGGTACCCGCGCCTACGACAGCACCGTCGGGCTCAGCGCGCCGGAGGCTCAGGGCGCCTTCCGACAGCTCTCCGGTGGCATCCACGGCTCCACGGTGTCCTCGGCCTACGAGACCGCGTTCTTCGTTCGCGAGGCGATTCTTGACCGCCTGCGTTGGGGGACGACGCCGGGTGCATCCGACGGCCTCGATTACGGCAGCCTGCCCGCCGCCTACACCGCCGACCTGCCCGGCCGGCGCCCGGTCGTCGCCAGCCTGCCAGTCCGCACGCTCGACCCGACGGTGATCGGCGTCTGGGGTCAGGTCTTCGGTGCCTTCGGCAGCGCGGGCGGGGGCAACAATGCCTTCTCGGTGAATCGACAACTCGCGGGTTTCGCTGCCGGCATCGATGTCCGCCTGCCGAGCGGGATCAGACTCGGCCTGGTGGGCGGCTACTCCGAGGCCTACCTCGACACGACGGGTCATCTGGATTCGGCGACCATCAAGAGCGGCTTCGGCGGTGCCTACGGCGGCTACGCCGTCGGACCGGTGTCCCTGCGCCTTGGCGCTACCTATGCCGACAACGATATCCGTAGCCGGCGCACCATCACGATCCCGGGCTTCACCGACGCCCCCACCGCACATGATGGCGGCCACACGGTGCAGGGTTTCGGTGAAATCGGCTACCGATTCTTTGTCGGCCAGCCCGCGCCCGTAGCGCTGGTCTCGAAGGACGGCACGAACCTCGCTCCGGTGCAGCCGGTGGCCGCTTATATCGAGCCCTTCGTCGGCGGTGCCTATGTTGGCATACGCCGCGGCGGGTTCACCGAGACAGGCGGTGCCGCCGCGCTGACGAGCTTCGCGCGCGACTACGACCTCGGCGCGTTAACGGCGGGGATACGCGGCCAGTCCGCTCTCGACCTCGGCCTCGGTGTGCCGATCTCGGCCCACGCGCTCCTCGGCTACCGCCGGGCCTTCGGCGACGTGCTGCCTAAAGCCCTCCTGGCCTTTGGAAGCGGTCCGGCCTTCCTCTCCTCTGGCGTGCCGATCGACCGGGATGCTCTGGTGGCAGAGGCTGGCGTCGATGTGCGGGTTGCGCCGAACGCGACTCTCGGGGTGGCGTATACTGGCCAGACCGGCAGCCGCGCGCAGGATCAAGCCGTCAAGGGCAACTTCATCTACCGTTTCTGAGGTTCGAAAGCTTAGACACTTCGAACTCGCGGGCTGCCCACAGGTCAGCTGTCCCCGGCGTGCTACGCCATGCGAAGGCGCCTGACGGCAAGAACGTCACCGGCTTATCGACCCGGTGAGCTGCAGCGCATCCCCCGCGGCAGCAAAATGCGGGCGTTTGATTCCGTGGCGTTTCGGCTTGGTCCACGGGCCGTAGCTGCGAACGATCTGGACGGTCGCGGCGCTCGCATCGAGGGCGCATTGCAGATATCTGCGCAGATGCGGACGGGCGACCCTGCCGCTCGGGTCCATCGCGTGCAGCGGCAGGTCGGCGCTGCGGCCATTCGGGCGCCCGGCTGTCGTCGCTCGTCGCCGACCTCGTGGCCCATGAAAGTGCCATTGGAGCGGTGGCCAACGAGGCGGCCTCGCTAGTCCTGGCCCGGCCAGCCCCCACCGCGATACAGCGAGGTGACAGACACCCGCCGCCCCCGGCTCACGACGCCCTACGGGTCGCAGGATCACCCGCCGTCCTGTGCTGCCGAAACCAGAATTGGCTTGGCCGCATAAAATTCAGGGAAGAGGCGGCTCAGCTGCTCGATCTTCGGCTGGTCGTTGACGACGATGTAGCGGTGGTTCGGGTGAAGCGTCAGGAAATCCTGGTGGTAGGCTTCCGCCGGGTAGAAGTCCCGGCCGGGCTCGATCTTCGTGACGATGGCCGCGTCGTAGGCATGCACCCGATCGAGTTGCGCCATGTAGGTCTTCGCAATGCGCGCCTGCTCGGGCGTCGTCGGAAAAATTGCGGAGCGGTACTGCGTGCCGTGATCCGGCCCCTGGCGGTTGAGCTGCGTTGGATCGTGGGCCACCGAGAAGTAGATCTGCAGGATGCGCCCGTAGCTGATCCTGCGGGGATCGTAGGTCACGCGCACCGCCTCCGCGTGGCCGGTGGTGCCGGAACCCACCGTCTCATAATGCGCGGTCCCGGCTTCCCCGCCCGCGTAGCCGGACACGGCGCTCGTCACCCCCGCGACGTGCTGGAACACGCCCTGGACGCCCCAGAAGCAGCCGCCGGCGAGCACCGCGACGGCTTCCGGGCCCTCGGTCGCCGGATCCGCGGCCGGTGCGGGAATCGCGCGCGCCTCCTCGGCCCGGCCGGGCAGGATGCTGCCGGCCGAGATCAGGCAAGCGTATCCGACAGACAGCGTCGCCGCTGCGATCACGACCTTCCACCCCGATCCTTGTGGCCGCGAAGTCTTCAACGATGATTGCAGCATCTTCATTCCCTGATCAGCCGGAGGTGAAAGGAGAGGCTTGGACGCCCGGATCGAGAAACCTGATCATACAACGCTGGGTGCGATTCGCGGCCGAGCGGCCGATCGTCCTTACCCATGCGTGGTCGACCCGTTCGCACGTGTCGTAGCGGAATTCGTCGATCAGGGGAGAAGGTTACGTGCCGCCCGTGACGCGGATGCCGGTCGACATGGTCGCGGCTTGAGCGGAAAGCGGGTTCGATGCTCGCACGGCACCCGTTATTTTTCGTTGCTTCGCGCTGAACCCGCCTGTCGCTGCTCCATCGGCTTCGTTTCGTCAGAGCGCGACGCGCTGCCGCCGATGGCGGCCGCGCACTTCCGGATCGTGGTCGACGCGGCTTCGAGGCGGCTCTCGCAGAGCCTGCCGCCAAGCGGTGATCGACGTCGTCGATCAAGTCATTCAACACTTTTGTTTGATGACTCGTCGGGTACCATCGAAGCTCGACTTGTCCGGATCCAATCGCGTCGGATGATTATCGCGAAATTCCGGGCGGGGAAACGTCCGCCTCGTCAGCCTCTTTTGACCGTTGACGCTGCGAATCCGGCCGGACGCTCCCCTCATGACAGCCGATGACAGGGAGAGATTTATGGCCAAGATTGTTCTCGTACTCTACGATGATCCGGTTGACGGGTATCCGACGAGCTATGCCCGCGACGATCTGCCGAAGATCGAGCGCTACTCGGACGGTCAGACGCTGCCAACACCGAAGGCCATCGACTTCCAGCCCGGCACCCTCCTCGGCAGCGTCTCGGGCGAATTGGGCCTGCGCCCCTACCTTGAAGGGCTCGGCCACGAATTGATCGTGACCTCCTCGAAGGAGGGGACCGACTCTGTTCTCGACCAGCATTTGCATGACGCGGAGATCGTGATCTCGCAGCCGTTCTGGCCAGCCTATATGACCAAGGAGCGGATCGCGAAGGCCAAGAACCTGAAGATCATCGTCACCGCGGGCATCGGTTCCGATCACACCGATCTCGACGCTGCGAACGCGCACAACATCACAGTGGCCGAGGTCACCTTCTGCAACTCGATCAGCGTCGCCGAGCACGTGGTGATGATGATCCTCGGCCTCGTGCGCAACTATATCCCGTCCTACCAATGGGTGATGAAAGGCGGCTGGAACATCGCCGATTGCGTTTCGCGCTCCTACGACGTCGAGGGCATGCATGTCGGCACCGTGGCCGCTGGCCGCATCGGCCTCGCGGTGCTCAAGCGCCTCAAGCTCTTCGACATGCACCTGCACTATACCGACCGTCACCGGCTGCCGGAATCTGTCGAGAAGGAACTCGGCCTCACCTGGCATGCGAAGCGCGAGGACATGTACGGCGTCTGCGACGTGGTGACCCTGAATTGCCCGCTCCACCCGGAGACCGAGGGCATGATCAACGACGAGACGCTGAAGCTGTTCAAGCGCGGCGCATATCTGGTCAACACCGCCCGCGGCAAGCTCGCCGTCACCGACTCAATCGTGCGCGCGCTCGAATCCGGTCAGCTTGCGGGCTATGCCGGCGACGTCTGGTATCCGCAGCCGGCGCCGCAGGGCCATCCGTGGCGCACCATGCCCCATCACGGCATGACGCCCCACATCTCCGGCACCTCGCTCTCGGCCCAGGCCCGCTACGCGGCCGGAACCCGCGAGATCCTCGAATGCTACTTCGAGGGCCGTCCGATCCGCGACGAGTACCTGATCGTCCAGGGCGGCAAGCTCGCGGGCGTCGGGGCTCGCTCCTACAGCGTAAGCGACAGCGGCAAGGAAAAGATGGCCAAGATCTGATCGGCGAAGCCCGAGACGCGCGGCCGGCAAGCGCGCCGGCCGCGTCCTTCCGATCGACACGAGAGCCATCCGATGAAGCGCGACGACCTCACCGAGAAGCTCCTCGACATCAAGCGTGAGAAGGGCTGGAGCTGGAAGCACATCCAGGAGGAGATCGGCGGCATCTCGCCGATCCTCATCACCGCCGCCTGCATGGGCCAGATGAAGCTGCCCAATGCCCAGACCCAAGCCGCTACATTAGACCGGCTAAGCTAAGAACTGCTGAGAGACGTAAGCAGCTCTTCCGGCCGCGCGGCCCGAATGACGGCTTGTGGCGGATTTCGTTGAAAAACTCTGGATGCAACCGAAGCGGTGCACCACGCCGCTACATGCGGAGAAAAATTTTTGTCGGGCTTGCGCGGATCGGCCAATACCGGAATGCATGGCACCGAAAGAAGAGAATACTTCTCTGTGGTGAGCCTCGGAACGAGGTAGCAGGCGTCGCCTCTGAGTTTTTTCAACACAATCAGCGCAATCCGGACTTGAAAGCTCAGCTGCTGGAGCGTCCGCTTTCGAGATGCCGCCGGGTACCGCTGAACGGCGAAAATGGGCGCGAAGCCGCCGGCCGGAACTGGCCGGAAGCGGTACGTCAGCTTCGAAGACGGTCTGCCAGAAAAGTCGACACGCTGGTTCCGACCCGATTTGGTCGAAGCAGGCGACGCGCCCGCTTCCTGAAAGCGGACACCAGCGATGAAACGTGCTGCGGTGACGTCTGCAGGCCGCGAAACTGCCTAGCGTACTCCGATGATCCCTCCGACAAAAAACGCAGAACGCCTCTAGACGACCGGTCTAATTCGTTCTATCTCATCGTTATGTCACGCGGCACCGCACATACCGACACCCGCCAGGGGATCCTCGACACCGCCTACGGCCTTGTCGGCGCGAAGGGGTTCTCCGGAGTCGGGCTCAACGAGATCCTGAGTTCGGCCGGCGTGCCGAAGGGGTCGTTCTACCACTACTTCGGCTCCAAGGAGGCTTTCGGCGAGGCTCTCTTGGCGAACTACTTCGAAAGCTATCTCGCCGACCTCAACACGACGCTTGCCGAGCCGGGGCTGAGCCATGCCGAGCGCCTGATGAACTACTGGCGCAAATGGCAGGCCACGCAAGGAAGCATCGACTACCAGCGCAAGTGTCTTGCGGTGAAGCTTGCGGCGGAGGTCTCGGACCTGTCCGAGGCGATGCGCCTTGCCCTTAAGGGTGGCACCGCCGCGATCATCGAACGGCTGTCGCGATCCATCGCGGCGGGCGTGGCGGAGGGCTCGCTCACGATCGAGAGCGAGCCGCATACGACCGCCGAGGACCTGTATCACGTCTGGCTCGGTGCGAGCCTGATGGCCAAGATCGTGCGGACCGACGCACCGTTCGAGGCTGCGATGGGGACGACCCGGCGCATCCTCGGCCTCGCGTCGCACTGATCCACTCGTTCCGACGTTGCCGAGAACGACTTTCTATCACGCCCAGAAATGAGACGACCGGTCTACTCGGCGTGATAGGCAATTAACTTCCTCGGGCCGGCGGGGAACCGAACTCAGACGGAGAAAGCCCATGCCCCACCACACGAAGACATCTGTAGTCGCCACCCTAACCGTTGCCGGGCTGATGGCGCTCGTGACCACCCCTGAAGCGACCGCGCAGGAGCGGATCACCCTGGAGACGATCGGCGCGGTCCGTATGGCCCGGTTCGAGGAGGTCCGCGGCGCGAACCGCGAGCTCCGCCCCGCGCAAGCGGCGCCGGCGCGCGTCCCGGCCGCGGGACGCACCACAAAAGCGCGATAGCGCCGGCTCGCCTTCCCCAAGCCGGCGCCGAGCGCGGGCCTGGCGAACGGCGCGAAACTCAAGACTTTACCCTCACCCAAGCGAAAGACCCGGAGAACGACGATGAAGATCCTGATGGTGCTGACCTCGCACGACCGACTCGGCGACACCGGCCGGAAGACCGGCTTCTGGCTGGAGGAACTCGCGGCCCCCTACTACGTGTTCAAGGATGCCGGTGCGGAGGTGGTCCTAGTGTCGCCCGAGGGCGGCCGCCCGCCGCTCGATCCGAAGAGCGCCGAGCCGAGCTTCCAGACCGACACGACGCGCCGCTTCGAAGCCGACGCGGCGGCCATGGCGGTGCTGTCCGAGACGGCCCGGCTCGATGCCGTCGGCCATGAAGGCTTCGACGCCGTCTTCTACCCCGGCGGGCACGGGCCCCTCTGGGACCTCGCTGAGGACCCGGCCTCGATCAGGCTGATCGAGACGACGCTCGACGCCGGCAAGCCCATCGCCCTGGTCTGTCATGCCCCCGGCGTCCTGCGCCATGCCAAGGCTGCCAACGGGAAGCCCCTCGTCGAAGGCCGGAACGTCACCGGCTTCACCAACACCGAAGAGGAGGCCGTCGGCCTCAGCCAGGTGGTTCCGTTCCTGGTCGAGGACGAACTCAAGCGGAATGGAGGTCTCTACGCCAAAGGTGCTGACTGGGGACCCTTCGTCGTAACGGACGGCCTGCTCATCACCGGCCAGAACCCGGCCTCCTCCGGCCCCGCCGCCGAGCATCTCGTCGCACGCCTCGCAAACCGCTGAGGACGTGGGCGCCCCCGGGGGCGCCCGCACACGACCGCCCCCCAACCCATGATCGTCGCCCGGCCGAGCCAGGGCGATCCGCCCGCATCGGCGACCTCGAAGGATCCCAGCCCATGGCCACCGACATCGTCTTCTCGGACGCGACCCGGCTCGCCGAATTGATCCGCACCCGGCAGGTCTCGCCAGTCGAGGTCGTGCAGGCGCACCTCGACCGCATCGAGGCGGTCGACCCCAAGGTCAACGCCATCGTCACGGTCGCGCAGGATGCGCTCGCCGCGGCGAAGGACGCGGAGGCAGCGGTCATGGCGGGCGGCCAGCTCGGGCCTCTGCACGGCGTGCCGTTCACCGTGAAGGATTCGATCGACACGGCGGGCGTCCTCACCCAGCGCGGCTCGCCGATCTTCAAGGGCCGCACACCCGACGCCGACGCGACCAGCGTCGCACGCATGAAGAAGGCCGGCGGCATCCTGCTCGCGAAGACCAACCTTCCTGAGTTCTCCTACTGGATCAAGAGCGACAACCTGCTCTCCGGCCGCTCGAACAACCCCTAGGACCTTGAGCGCACGCCAGGCGGATCGAGCGGCGGCGAGTCGGCGGCCATCGCGGCTGGCATGTCGCCGCTGGGCCTCGGCACCGATCTCGCCATCTCGGTGCGCGGCCCGGCCGCCCAGACCGGCATCGTCTCGCTCAAAGCCACCCACGGGCGCGTGCCGATGACCGGCATCTGGCCGCGGGCGCCCCGCCGCTTCTGGCACGTTGGCCCGATGGCGCGCAGCATCCGCGATCTTGCGCTCGCCTTCTCGCAACTGGCCGGCTCCGATGGACTGGACGCCTTCGCGATCAGCAACGTCCCGTTCGATGCCGGCATCGGCGCCGCGCCGGACCGCAAGCTCCGCGTCGGCTGGATGGTCGGGCCAGGGTTCGGCCCCATCGACACGGAGGTCGCGGCGACGGTGCGCGCGGCGGCCGCGGCCCTCAAGGGCGAGGGTCACCACGTGGAGGAGGTGCGCATCCCGGCGCTGGAGCGCGACTTCGCCCTCGACGTGTTCAACAAGCTCCACGTCATGGAGATGAAGCCCGCCTTCCGGGAGGCGATTGTTGGCCGTCCCGAGGACGAGATCTACAAGATGGTCAGGACCATGCTGTCGCTGCCCGACACGTCGATTGAGGACTACGTCGCGGCCGAGCAGGCGGCGGAGCGGCTCCGTGACGGCTATGCCGCCTACTTCCGGGACCACGACGTCCTCCTGACCCCGGTGCTGCCCGTCCCGGCGCACAGGCACGGCATCCAGGAACTCGTTGTCAACGGCGAGACCGTCGACCTGACCTACCTGCAAGGTGCGACTGTGCCCCTCAACGTGACGGGCCTGCCGGGCCTGTCAATGCGCTTCGGGACGAGCCGCGAGGGTCTGCCAATCAACGTGCAGCTGGTGGGCAGCTGGCAGGCGGAGACCACGATCCTGCACGCCGCCTCGGTGCTGGAGGGCGTGAGCCCGGTCCGCGGCCTGCACGCAAGCCTCTGACCGGAGGGAACCTGCCGGGGAGCGCCACGCGGTCCCCGGCCATGAGCGGACGTCGCATGGCTGATAATGGGAGCGCAGCGGACAACCCCCGCTTCCCGAGCAAACGTCCGCTTTTTGTGTTTTGGTTTCAGAGACCGGACAGGCAGGAAACCACCCACCTTAGACGCTCGAGGGGCCGTCTACAGCAGCAGGATCTGGCCGAAAGCCGCCGGCCTGCTTTGGAGCAACCGAAGCAGTGAAGCGGACACGCTGCTTCTGAGCCAACCTTGTGCATTGACGCGGACGGAGAGTTTACGCGGGACGTGAGGCGTGCGCGTCTGGGAGGTGACGCAGACGTCGTGCGTGCTTCTCGATGCCGTCGAGACGGCGCGGCTTGCCGTGATCGCCGGACACCGCTCTCGGCCGCTTAAGTACATCGGCCGGTCCTGACAGCTCTGAGCATCACTGTGGCGGTGTGAGTCCGTCCTTGCCGACGGCGACCCGCACTGCCGTCAGCTTGTCTCCGTCGCGCTCAGCCGTGAGGAATATCTTGCCGCCCGCCTGCACGATCCCCCTGTCGGCCGGCTCGTAGGCCACGATCTGTGCCTGCGGCGGCACGAGGATCGTCAGGGACTGATTCTTGCCGAAGGTTACAACGAGCGTCGTCGCACCGCCCGCTCCCGCGCGGCCGGAGACTGTGCCGTTCGTCATCGCGCTCTTCACCCTTGGCCCGGCACCGGAATTCGTCTTCACAGTGCCGTTCGTCATCGCGCTCTTCACCCGCGCGCCGCCGGCCAGCGTGTCCGGGATCGTGTCCCAGTCGCGATGCCCCTCGCCGGTGCCGCGCATCGACTCGGGGAAGATGTGGACTTCCAAAGCCGTGGGTGGATTGTCGCCCTTGGTGGCGGTGCCGATGAAGCTACCATCGGTGATGGCATCGAGACTCGAACGGACAAGAGACGCGTACCGGGTCTGGGGCGTCAGAGCGATCGTTTCCGTCTGGCCCTCGATCGTTCTGATCGAGACCTTGTCTGGTTCGACCGTCTCGATCGTACCCCTCACGCGCTCGATCTGCGGTGCGGCATGTACCGTATGCGGAAGCGCCAGCAGACCGGCGAGGATGGTTATCGCCAGGTGTTTCATCAAACCTCCTGATCATGAACGCGGATGCTGACGTGTGGTGGCAGGCCACGCCGACAGCGCGGGCATTGGCCAAAGACCTTCATCTCTCTTGTCTAGACCACTGGGCTCCACTGGATCGGGACGAATCTGTACCCCTCCGCGCCTTTCAGGATATGGCCTGCCGCCGGGAACGGAGCGTGGTAGAACGACACCTGCAGGCGCTCCGCCGCGGCTAAGTCCAGCATCTTCACGCGGGTCTCTCGAGCCTGCTCAGCGTCCATATCGAACACTGCCGACCAGCCTGGATTGCGCACGAAGAGCGCCGGATGATTGGCCGTGTCACCCATGATCAGCTGCCTGGCCGAGCCTGAGGTGAGCATGAACGCCGTGTGGCCGGGCAAATGCCCAGGGGCGGCTACGGCAATCAGCGACGGCACCACCTCCTGGCCGGCGACGAAGCGCTTCACTTCCCCCGTCATCGGACCGAACACGCGGCGCGTCGCCGCGAAGGTCGGCTTCCACCCGTCTGCCGCCTGCGCCATCCGGGCGTCGTCGGTCCAAAACGCCCACTCCGCCTCGGGTACGTGGACCTGCGCCTTCGGGAAGACCGCCGTACCGTCCTTGCGGCGGATGCCGCCGATGTGGTCCGGGTGGAAATGACTGATCACGATGTCATCCACGGTCGCGGGGTCGAAGCCCGCGGCGCGGAAGTTCGTCATCCAGTGGCCGGTGGTCGGCGGGCCGTTGTCGGCAAACCCAGTGTTTACCAGAACCGTGCGGCCTCCGATCCGCAGCACGACGGACGTGAAGGTCAGAGGCAGTGTGTCCGCGGGGAGGAATGCATCCTCCATCGCCTTCTTCAGCTCGCCCGCCGGCGCGTTAGGGATGAAGCCGTCGAGCGAGCGCATGGCGAAGCCATCGTTAATCGCCGTCATCTCGACCGCACCGACCTTGTAGCGGTAGAAGCCCGGCGCCTGGCCCGAGCTGGACGTCGGCGCCTGGGCCGAGGCGGCATAGGGCACCGCGAGGGGAACGGCCGCGAGCGCGGCGGCGCAAGCGGGCTGGGCGGCCACAGCCAGAACGGTTCGTCTCGTCACCATCGAAGGTTTCCCGGTCGCTACGGCGGTTCTCAGACGGTCGAGACCACCGCTTTCTTCCACGTCATGATGCGCGCTCGAAGACGCGCACCGCTTACGGCTTCGCCGCCTCGGCGACGGGCTTCCACGCCGCACCGTCCTTCGGGTGAATGTCCCAGTTCGTCCGCAGCGGCAGGCCGATGATCTTGCTCATCTGAGGGCTGACATCGGCGGGCACCGGCACAGACTTGGCCGGAACCTGGAGCGGGGCGGCCTGCTGCGCCATGACAGGACTAGCGGCGAGCGCTGCCACCAGCGCCGTGCCGATTGCGATCGGTGTCTTCCTGATCATCGCCTGCCCTCTGGCTGTCTCAGCGGCCGCGCGGCCCGGCCGCGTCCAGAAAGTCCCGGACGGTCCGGTTCATGTAATCCACATCCGCAGCCTTGGTCGCGGTCGCCGTCGTGTGACCCTGCACGGAAGGAACGGCGACGACGCTCGCCTGCGGGATGTACCCGCCGGCCTCGCGCGCCTCCTCGACCGGGTTGTAGAGGTCTAGGTTGCCGCCGGTGATGATCAGCGTTCGCGCCTTGATCGCGGCGAGTGCCTTCAGGTGATCGCCCGAGAAGCCCGGCGTTTCGCCAATGTTGTGCCGGTCGTAGGCCCAGGTCTGTGCGATCCAGTCGTTGGCGTCGAAGCCGGTCTTCAGCACTGCTTCCTCCTGACCCTGGATCCACGGCAGGATGTCGAGCGGCCGCGGAGCGATCCCGCGCAGCGCCTCCGGCGTTCGAGCGGCTAGTACCTGGAGGATGTCGGCGCGCAGCCGCCAGCCCTGCTCGGGCTGCCGGTCGTAGGCGCCGTCCTTGAAGGCGGGATCGAGCATTAGCGCCTTGCGGGTCGCCTCGTTGACCGCGATAGACCACGGCGCGGTGCGCGCCATCGGCGTCAGGGCGATCAGCGTGTCCATGAAGCCGGGATGGCTCACGCCCCATTGCAGCGCCTGCATGCCACCCATGGAGGCGCCCGCCACCGCAACGAGGTGCGTGATGCCCAGATGATCGAGGAGACGCTTAGGGCTCTCCACCATGTCGCGGATACCGAAGTGCGGGAAGGCCGTCCCGTGCCGGCTCACGCTGTTGCTCGGGCTGGTGGTGAGCCCGTTGCCGATCGCGTCGCTGGCGACGATGAAGTACTTGTTCGTGTCGAGCGCCTTGCCTGGCCCGATCAGGAAGTCGATGCGGTGGTGATTGCCGCCGATAGCCGTGGTCGTCAGGATCGCGTTGGACTTGTCGGCATTCAGCGTCCCGTGCGTGACATAGGAGATCGCGAAGTCCTTGATGGTGTCGCCGCCCTCCAGCGGCAGATCCACCATCCGGTAGAGTTGGTGCTGCGGCGCGTCGAGCCCGTGGGCGGAGGCGATGGGCACTCCGAGCAGCGCTGCTGCGAGCATTGCTCCGCCCAGACCCGCGCGAAGTCCCCGCGTCCGCCGCCCGCTCACACTGAATCCGCCCATCGTCATCCTCGCTGGCGCACAGCCGAACCATCGGTGCGCCTATTCCTGAATTGCTACCGCGTAGCCTCCTGCCGAGCCGCCTGGATCAAGCGGTCGCCATCCTCGCGCAGAAGCAGGCGATCTCTGACCAGCGCGTCCACGGACTTGCCCACTGCAGCAAGGTAGGCATCCAGATTCGGGTAGCGTTCCTCCAACGAGCGCCGCGGATCCCCGTTGGCCTCTCGCTCGGCCCGTGTGCGGGCAAACGGAAGCTGGCTGCCCTCGCGGTCGCACAGGGCGCCCGCTGGGAAGGGATCAGTGTAGAGGTTCCAGCCCGTGAAGGTCGCGCGCGGCGCGGCAACGGCCGGCAGGCGAATGCCTGCCACGTCGTTGCCGTCGGCATCGACGCGCGGCACGAGCGGCCGGTATTGCGGTCCCGCCTCGGGATGGGGATCGACGTAGGTGCTGAAGCGCGCGATCGTGTTCGGCGCGGTCGGGACTGGCGCACCGACGATGAAGGGAAAGCCGGTCGCGGCTGCCTCGACCAGCGTGCCATCCGACACGCGCGGAATCCGGCTCTCCGGCGGCATTGTGCCATCCGTCGCCCACTCCTCAAGCGCGACCAGAAGAGCTCGGAGGGCAGGTGCTGGATTGAGGGTGCTGCGCGTGTTCGCGCAAGGGCCCCTGTTCGAGGCCAGTCCAGCGCGCCCATAGTGGAAGGCGCTCGAGACCAAGTAGGCACGCGCCGTGTCGGGCAAGGCTATGTCGTTGCGACCGAGCGGATCCGTCGTGAGCAGCGAGGCACCCTTCTGCCAGTACTCGGTGCCGGTGTTCACCTCGATCAGGAGCGGGTCGAAGCCGTCATTGCGCAGGAGCGCGCCGGTCCGTCCCGTCACCGGGTCGTGCTGGGGCGTCGCGGAGAACGGGAAGGCATTTTCCGGAAAGAGATGATCCTCGTGCTGCGTGTTCGTTCGGGATGGCTGGCCGAAGCGCGCGTTGAGGAAGACCCCGCCGATCCCCGCGATGTGGGACAGCACGCCGTCAAAGACCCGATGCCCGGCCTCGTCGCGATTGAAGCCCTGATAGATGAAGTCGCGCAGGTAGCGCCCGCTCTGCGAGATGCCGAGCGCGACCGCGTGCCGGATCAGCCCGCCCGCCGGGTTGGCGCCACTAGCGGCATCGCCGCGCAGGTAGGCGACCACGTCGCGCGTCGCGGCGAAGCCGATGCCGAGCACCTTCGGTTCGGTGGCCTGGTAGGTGAACTGGTAGATCGATCCCGGCAGCGGCTTGGTGCCCTTGGGCAGGAGTTCGAGTTGCCGCGCCGTCGCGTAGTGCCACGCCTCTGGCGGAACGAGCCTGGGCGGATCGGCCTCCCGGCGGCGCACGGTCAGCTTCGTGCCGGCCTTGTCCTGGTTGGCCGCCTTGAAGGTAAGATAGAATGGCGCCTCCGGCGGACCGCGCGTCGCGCTGACGAGCTCGTCGCGCACAGTCTCCACGATTGGCGTGCCGTTCCGGGAGGCCACCGGCACGTCGATCGCCATGCCGCCCTGCTGGCGCAACGCGTCCGCCTCCCAGCCCGACCAGACGATGGTGTCGCCGCGACGCAGGACGAGGCCGGTGCCGGCATCGATGGCGCTGCGCGGATCGTTGACGGCTTGGGCCGCCTGGGCCGGCGCATCCAGCACCCAGTTAAACAGGAACTTGCGGCCGCGGTTCAGCACTTCGAACAGCAGCGTGCCGCTGCCGCGCGCGGGGTCTTTCGGGCGCAAGATGAACAAGTCAGTCTTGTACTCGACCATGCCGCGTGCATTGCGCGGCGCGAGCGCGATGTCGACAATGCCGGCATTGGCCGGGCCGGCCGGATCGAGCTCGCCGTGGGCGGCTCCGGTGACCCGCTCGTAAGCGCCGGCAGATCCAAATTCTGCGCCTTCGGCAAACGGCTCGACGGTGGCAATCTCGATGCTGGTGATGCGCGCCTGGGCCGGCGTGACGCCGAGCGCGCACCCGAGCGCGCAGGCCAGAACCCGACCGGTCCTCATGCTCTCCCCCCAACGCGCGGCTCGTTCGGAAGGCCGACGGTGGTAGCAAACACAGATCGCACTGCACGTCGAGCAGGGTGGCCGCGGAGGCGTTGCGTTTTCGAGCAGCCTGTCAGCCGGTGAGACTGTAGACCCAACCCGACCTCACGGCACATCCCATCTCGCGATCGGAATTGGCCTCTCCGATTCTATAAATTGCGATCGACATTTCGAATCGGGTCCCAATTGTCATTCGATGAGGCCGCTCACGCGAGAGCGTGCCCAGAGTCTGTTACTGCAAACAACCGCTGCAAAATATGATCTCACAGACTCTGGAGCTGATGCAGCAGATGAGGTCAGGACTGCGAAGTGTTCAGGCCAGTCAAACGCAGGGGCAATCGAGAGTATCCCGTCGCCTCCGTTCTTTCACAGCCTAACGTTCGCCGGGCTTGAATGGCGGATCTTTGCCCGGTGGCACGCCCTCCTCTGCCATGCTCAACAACATGGCGACGGTGACGTAGGTGCCAGTCAGCGCAGTCAGATCCACAACCCCCTGGTCGCCGAGCACCTGTTTCGCGCGAGCGAAGGTCTCGTCCGAGACCGCCTGCTTGGTGGAGAGCTCCATGCAGAAATCGTAGACGGCGACCTCGTCGGGCTTCATATTCTCAGGTCGCTTGTTCGCCTTCAGGTCGGCTGCGACTTGTTCTGAGAGCCCGGCTTTGATCGCCAGCGGGTAGTGGGCATACCACTCGACCTGCGAGCGCCAGAGGCGGCCCTGGATCAGGATGGCAAATTCGTTCAGTCGGGTCGGGACCGAGGTGTGCCAGCGCAGGTAGTCGAGGAGATCGTACATCCGCTGCGCCATCTCCGGGCTGCGGATCATAGGATTGTAGGGACCGGCGAGCCCGACGCTTGAGACCTTCATGATCTTCTCACCAACCGGGCGTTGCGCCGGCGTGAGCTGGTCCAAGGTCAATTGCGGGAAGCGAGGCTCACGCCTGGTCAAGCCCCACGACGTTGACGTTGCCAGCCATCCCCCGGCAGCCGCCACGACAACCACAGCTGCGACGCCTCCGACTTTGAGCACGCCCATCAATCCCTCCCTGGCATGAGCGCGATCAAGCGCGCCTCTGTGAGATCGAGATAGTTCGTTATGCGCCTGCGAAGATCCAGATGTTTTGCTCGGCGGTGAGTCTACGCCAACGCCTATGTCGTGGGGCTCGGGCGAGCCGGCAGAGCTACCAGAAGCCCCATGGCGATCGCGAGGCTGGCACGACCTTGCCTGCGAAACAGATCGGCACGCTCCTCAGATCGTCAGGACAATCTTGTCGAAGTGCTCGTTCTTTTTCATACGGGCGAGCGCTGCCGGCGCCTCGCCCAGCGTGTACCGGCTGTCGATCGGCAGGCTGAACCGTCCGCCCGCGATCTCCTGCCAGATGCCCGCCCGGACGCGCTCGATGATCGCGCGCTGTTCCTCAATGGATCGGGTTCGGTTATGATGTGGCACCGGCGAACACGCCGATCCGGCCCCGCAGCGCTCCGGTCAGCGCCGGCTCCGCCGGAGATCCGACGCGCCTCGCTCGTGGCTCCATCCCTCGCCAGCAGCGCCTCGAACGACACTCCGGCTCACCTCTCTATCAGCACGCTTCGCGTTCCATATCGCCCAATCGGCGCGGGCCGTCGGGCGGCGGGCCGCACGGCTCCATAAACGACCTTACGCGGACTGGGCGGCCTAACAAGGTCTAGAGCACGAATGACCGCCTTGGAGTTCCTGCCCGAGCCGGCTGAATGTCGGCAAAGGGCGCAAAGGCGAAGGTCCGCGTCGCGGCGAGGAGCCAAGTTCCGGAAGTAGCACAATGCTCCCGGAACAACGATCGTCGACCGTCAGCTTCATCACACGGCGCCCCGCTGCGCGGTGACGCTGCTCTGGGATCGGGGGCATCATGGGTCCGAGCCGTCCCTGACCTGCCGCCTCAGCTTCGACTTAAGGCACAGCACGGCACCAGGATGCGCCAGGGCCATATCAGCGCTTCGGCAGTGCACCAGGATGATGAAGTCGCCGCGAACGGGGAACGCCGGCAGGCTGGTCGCTTGATAGTGTCGGTCGAGTTGAGGAGCACAGTATGCTTCGCGATAGCGGACGCGCGTGAAGACCCCCTTCGATCTTGACGCCGTCGGTCTTCTTGCGAGCGCTGCCCGCGAGGCTGGCGAAACTCGTGGCGAGCTTGGGCATCATTGTGCGTGGGGTCTTTCTGACGGGACATCTCGACCTTGAGAGGAGGTCAACCGAAAGCTCGCGGGTCACGGCATGATGCTGGATCGCGACCCGCGCCGAGCCGTTGCCCGGAGACATGACGGCAGGAGTAGATCCTGACACACTCAATCGCAAACAGAGGGAGGATGCCGGATCACGCTACGAGTTACGCCAGGGGAATGTATGAGTCGAAGCCCTGGAAGGCGGTCGGCCGGTGCGGGCCGGCGTCTTCGGTCCCGGCTGACACGAGGCCGAGATCCTCGCAGAGACCTGCCACTAAGAGCACGGCATCTTCCTGAGCGGTGCCGTAGGCCTGCACCGCTGCGGTGGGCGTGGCGCCAGCTTCTTGAGCGGCGCAGGCGGCAACGGTCGGAAGGGCGTAGGCGATCGCGTGCGCTCCGAAGAGAGCGCCGCGGATGAAGAGGTCGGGCAGGTCTGGCCGATCGCGGTAGGCATCCGGGGTCGGGCAGGTGCCCGTCTGGGCGATGCGGGGCTGGCTCAACGGCTGTTCGGGCGTTCGGGTAGCGTTCGACGCCGAACGAGCTTCCGAACGACGGCCCGGGTCGGTGTTGGCCACCAGCGCCGTGCGCACTTCGGCGACGCGCCAGCCCAGCGGACCGCGCTCTGGGATCTGACCCCGCTTCTGCTTCTCATGCAGCGTCGAGCGGCTGAGGCCGATGGCCTTTGAGAGCTGCGCGTAGGAGGTCGCGAATTCCATGTCAGATCCGTTCGTTCGGCTTAAAAATCAGACTTGCAGCGAGGCAAAAGTCGGGAGCAACTCTGCCCGCAGAGGGTGGGGGTGCCCAGGGAGGACCCGCAGGTTCCATTCGTTGCTCAAATGTCACGCTTCGAGAGGTCTACAGCCCCGGCATCCCCATCAGGAACTCGATCTCGTGGCTGACGCGCTTCTCAAGCTCGTCGCCCATGACCTTGTCGAACGCCGCAGCGGTCGCCCCCTGCAGCATTTCGTCGGGGATGTAGACGCCCGAGTTCTGAAGCCGCGCCTTGCCGCGCCAGGCGTGGCCGGCCGAGACGTTCTTGAAGACGTGACCGCCCATCACCGGGCCTTTGCGGTTCGGGAAGCGCCCGCCCTTCGTGAACGTCCCGGCGAAGAGCTGACGACGTCCGCGGGGCGCGGCCGAGACGCCGGCCCTGGTCTCCTTTGGGCTGAAGAACTTGAGACTGATGTCGCCGCCGTGCGTGGTCAGCGTGTAGGTCAGGCTGCCCGCGTACCCGAACTGCTCGGCCGCGGCGGTCGCCTTGTTGACCTTCACGGCCCGGACGATGGTCAAGCGCTTCAGGCCCGTCTGCTGGGTGAGCGCCCTGATGACTTGAGTGCGGGCTTTCGTGCCGGTGTGGTTCAGGGCTCTCGCCAACGCGATGGGTGCGCGTGCGCCAAGCTCACCAAGCTGGTTCGAGAAGCGCTGGAGCAGGCCGTCGCCGGAGAAGGTTAGGCCGGTCATGCGCCGTGCTCTCGGTTGCGCTCTCGCATGTTGAAAGGCCTGGCGCCAGCACCTTGCAGAGGCCCTGACGCAACACCTCACAGGGATGGTTCACATCCGTACTGTTCAGTCTTGCGTTGCATTCGCGGCCCGATCACAACCGCTTTGCCGCCTCAGAATGCGGCTTGGGGGCTACGATGATCAGAGGAAACGCGGTTGCCGCAGCGCTCGTCGCTGTGAGCCTTGGCGCATGCGGGAGCATCACGCGCGGCACGACGGAACGGATGGCGTTCCTCTCTGAGCCGCCCGGTGCTCAGATGGTCACGACGAAGGGCTATGCCTGCCCGGCGACGCCGTGTTCGCTTGAAGTCGACCGGTCCGACGAGTTCGATGTCACCTTCACCAAGCCCGGCTACCAGCCGCAGATGATACCGGTCCGGACCAAGGTGGCAGGGACCGGGGCAGCCGGCTTCGCTGGCAACATCCTGGCTGGCGGCGTGATCGGGATGGGGGTCGATGCTGCGACCGGGGCCGCTATGGACCACACGCCAAACCCGGTGAACGCTACGCTCGTCCCGGATGCGCTGCCGAGCGCTCAACGCGAGCGGCATCGCCGAAAGGGCAAGCCCGAGGTCTGACGCGCAGGGTGGGGTGCTGCCTGATCAGCGCCCCATCGCCACCTCGTGCCGAGCCAACCCCTATACGTCCCCGGCGTTCAGCCTTCCGAAGCGCGCGCGCTCCAGAAGGGCTGGATCGAACCGCGACCCGACTGCAAATCATGCCTCCCGAAAACGAGCCGGAAGCGGCCACCCGACCTGAGAAGCGCAAGGGCGGCGATCGTCACACCACGATGAAGCTGGCGACGATCCTGCTGGAGGACGGTGAGCAGATCCCGTGTGTCCTCAGGGATATGTCTGTGTCCGGAGCCAAGCTCGGCGTCGCGCGACGGCACGTGCTGCCCGAGAGCTTTGCGTTGAACTTCCCTGGCCGCGACCTGACCTGCCGTGTCCGCCGTGCCTGGAGGCGTGGTGACTTCGTGGGTGTCACGCTGCTGGCCGAGAACGAGCCGGTGCGCGAGTAGGCGCCCGCCGCGCTGCCAGCGCCGCACAAGCCGCATCGGTGATCTACCGGATCAACTCGACGGCACGCTCGGGAGCGACCTCGACGGATCGGCCTCCGCGCTCATCCCCGATCCGGATGCAAACCTTTTCGCCGGAGGCGTGGGCTGAGGCATGCATGGCTCTAATCGGTCTTGCCAAGTTTACGGTATTTACCGAAAGCTGTGATAATTTGATTCGGCGTGATGGCGATGAGCACGGCTATGCCGGAAACTGATTTCACTGGTAAGGTGGACGCAGCGGAAGAGATGCCTGCTGTGTTCACACGCTCTTGGCTTCTGATTGCTGTCTACACATGCGTCGCGGCAGCCATGCTGCTGTGGGTGGTCGCCTACGCGGTTTCCTGAGGGTCCGTAGAAAAGCCCCGCAGCGATACGATCGCTCGGGGCACGACTTTCAATTGGGGAGAAGCGGCAGGGCCTCTAGCGGCCTCACATCCGTCCTCGCGCTCGACCCGTGCATATTCTTCGTCGATCGAACGCGAGCGGGAGAATAAGGGCCGCCTTCAAGCTGTCAAGCGTTAGGAAGCCGATGCCTGAGCTTCAACTTCAACATCCGGCGTGTTTTCCAATGGAAGATCGCCAATGTTGGACGAAGCGTGTGCCTTATGCCGACTCGTCAACGAACCGCGGGCCTCCTGCATAGGCAGGAAGGCCGCGAAGCCGACGGGCGATGCTACATCGTTGTAGATCGCCTCCATGCCGCCGCGCATATGGTAGGTCTCGTGCCAGATACCGACGCCGCGCGTATCCCGCAGGAAGTCTGCCCACCATTGCCGGTGAGGCTCGGACTTCGCCCAAGCCACCATGCTCTCCATGTCCTGCCAGTACCACCGCATGCCGACATGGAGCGGGCGCAGGCTGAAGATAATGTTGTTTTCGTAGTGCAGTAGGCCGTTGGGTCGGGCCGCTCCGACCTTGTCGATCCTCGGGCCGAAACCCAGCAACGTCTTGATGCCGTACCAGGTGCGAACTCGCATTCCGAGGTAGATGACGACGAGGTCCGGATGGCCCGAAAAATCCGGGACGATTTCTCGCCTCTTCGCAGCCATGCCTTCGTCCTCCGGATCGGTCCCGATAGCCAGACCCGACTTCTCCGCCTCTGCTAGGCAGCCTTCTGCACGTCGGCGAACCCAAGCTCGATCGGCGTCGCCCGTCCGAAGAGACTGACTTCCGCGAGCATTCGCTGACGCTCGTCGTCGATGCCGACGACCGTGCCATTGAACGATGCAAACGGCCCTTTGGCAACGCGCACGACCTCGCCGACTTCGTACCCAAGACCTCTTGCCTTCCGCTCCCTGGCTGCCTCGGCGCTCGCCTCGGCCTGCTTCGCGAGGAACTGCCTGTAGCTCGTCGCCGCGGCGTCCTCGCGCTCCTGGGTGTGATTAGGCGTGGAATAAGGACCCCGTTTTCGGGGTGATCGGCGTCCAAACGGGCCCCCCAGGA
>NZ_VZZJ01000004.1 GCF_008806345.1 Methylobacterium planeticum
ACCAGACCGCTCATCGCCGCAACGCCCAAAAACGCAACACGGCACGGGGCCAACGCCGCAGAGATCTCCAGACTGCCCCGATGTCCCGACATGCCGCGCTCCCTCGCTGCCGTCAGTTCTATTCACGCATTAGTCCAAAAATCCATCAGACTTCCGGATTAGTCTGGGAAACTCAGCACTCGATTGTGTAACCGAGCTTGACCGGTTCGACCTGCCGGCGTGGATCCGGCCGGCCGCGGGGCCCCGATCCCGCCGGAATCCGGCCCCGGCGCGGCCCCCTCGGCACGGGTCCGTCGCGGCAAGCGGCCTCGCTGACGCTCGCCGCGACGGACGGGTCGACCCAGGCGTTGCGCCGCCGGGGACGGATCCGGCCGAGACCAGGCTCCGCAGCACCGGGACGGCGCATATTCTGCCGCGATTGCGCATACTGGGGTGCCCGGATGCGGCGCGCCGGAAATTCGGCCGGTCCTGAGCCCGCGACTTCCTGAGAGCTCGGCGGGTTAACTGTCTGGGCCGGGTGGATTAACCAAACGTTAAGCATCTTTCGCTATGCCAAATCCGCGCCGGGGGGGGTGAGCGATGCCACTGTATTTCATCGATCTATCGTGCCGCGGTCATCTCTACTGCGACGATGCGGGGCGGAGATTCGCCAGTCTCGCGCAGGCGCGCCGCGAGGCTCTGTCGAGTCTCGGCGAGATCGCGAGCGGGCTGCTCGCCAAGGCGGACCGGCAGGACTTCGCCGTCAGCATCCGGGACGAGAGCAACCGCGAGGTCTACGCGGCGAAGCTGTGCCTTGCCGGCGCATTCACGACGGCGCGCACGGCCCGCGAGGCGGCCTGAGCCGGACAAGTCTCCGGTCGGCACGCGGTCACCCGCGGCTCCCGGCACGCTGAATGCGATTTGCCGCAAAGGGTTGAGGCGCAATGTCCGGGCGCCGGTGCGCACGCTCTCGAGCAAGCGGAGCGAGGGCAGGGGGCAGGGTTCCAGAACAGCCGGACCGCATCCGGATTCGCCGGGATCGCGCTCCAAGACCGCAGCACCAATCCGTGCGCGGTCGAGCCATGCCGATGGACGGGCACCGACGCGCCAACGCAGGATCGACGCTGTAGCGCCCCGTCGCGCCCCCGATCAGGTCTTCGTGAACCGGCATTCTCGCGACTCAGTGTCGAAGATCAGAAATAGAAAAAGTATAATGTAGCGACTGTCGTCGTAATTACCATTGAAGTCTTGCGACCACGCTCCAGATGGCCAGCATGGATCTGAGCGAGGATCAATGCAGACTTCTACGGCGTATGCGGAAGGGCGTGACAATCTTTTCCGGTTTCGAAACCCCGGACGAGCAGCTCGCGATGCTCCAGCTCTACACCGCGAAGCTGGTCGTGCAACTCAGCAACCGGTACAGGCGCGGTGTCATGGAGTGGCGCCTGACGCCTGAGGGTGAACGGATCGCCCGCGAACTCGGCTAGGACGCGAACGACCGACAGGTCGAACCTCGCGGTCTCCCTCGCGATGATCCGGCATCGGCTCCGTGATCCTCGCAGACCCGCGCGGGGGTCACCCCGGCAATGTCGGCCCACGCGGTTCGCAGCGGATCCTCAGGCCGCGCGCCGGCCGACGATCCTCAGGAGCGCCATCCGTCCCAGCAGCGTGATGCTCCAGCAGCCCGACTCGAAGACCGCGTAGCCGAGGCGACGGGCGTCCTGCCGGGCGATGCCCTGCCGGACCGTGCAGCCAATGCCGAGAGACCGCACCGCGATGGGACCATCATGACCCGCCAGCGCACCCAGGAACTTCCTCATATCGGCGTTCATGAACGACCCCTTCGCGTTTTGTCAGTAATCGCACCAATGCATGATTGAGGACCGCCCAGAAGTACAAATGTAACTCGTAGCTCGCTTCTCACAGCGTCGGACTACGTAGTATCTCGGCGCCGCCGGGCGTGCGCTTCGCACTTCACAATTGCGAAGGAATAATATTGTGCGCTTTTCGATCGTGCCATCGTCGGATCCGATCCCCGGCACGGTCCCGCCGGTCGCCCTGCTCCCCCTCAAACGACCGGCGGGACCACCCTCGATCGGCAGGGCGCCGACGCCCCCTCGATGCGGGCATTCCCGAGGACGATCTGTGATCTGCATCACACTCGGGCGCGGCCGCGGATGCAGGATCTCCGCACCGGATCCGTGACGCGGTCGCGCCCGGCCGATCCGCTCGCACGAGGCCGACGCCCTTGCGTCTCGACCGAATCGCAGCCCCGCAGACTCCGGCTCGCGGGGCTTCTCATCGGCGTGATGTGGCGAATCGGTCTCGGGCGATCCGGTGGTTCGCGGTGCCGACGCCGCGTTCAGACCTGTTCGAGGACCGATCCGACGGATGTCGATCGTCTTGCTGGCGAGCTGCGCGAATGAGGGCCAGTGCGTGAGGCCCGGCACGCCGCCGAATCGCGAGCACCCCTTGGTCGCGGACGACAGGATCTCGGCGCTCGTCGCCTCGGAATGCGGCGATCCCGAGGGGCGAGCGCTCGGAACCGACCAGCTCACATCGGCGCGACGGGTCCCGGCAGGGCGGCCTCCGCCTCGCTCTGAAGCTGCGCCGCATGTCGGCGAAGGAGCATCGACAGCCAGGCGAGGCATCCGACCGCGACCACCAGGACGACGAGCCCGGCGGGCCCCGTGACGGCGTGGATGCGCGCGCCCAGGAGGTAGGCGGCGCAGCCGAACGCCGTCGCCCAGGTCAGACCGCCCGCCGCGTTGAACAGCAGGAATTTCGGCCAGGGCATCCGGTTCGCGCCCGCCAGCAGGGCCGCGAGCACCCGCAGCACCGCGACGAACCGGCCGAAGAACACGACCATGCCCCCGTAGCGCAGGAACAGGTATTGCCCGAGCTTGATCTTCTGCGGCGTCAGGCCCAGCCGTGGCCCGTAGCGGATCAGCAGGCGTGGTCCGACGCTGCGCCCGATCCAGAACGCGATGCTGTCGCCGACCACGGCGCCCGCGACCGCGGCCGCGATGACGCCGGACAGGGAAAGCTCCCCCGTCGCCCCGGCATAGACCGCGGCGGTCACCAGGATCGTCTCGCCCGGGAGCGGCACGCCCATGCTCTCGAGGCCGACGATGAGGGCGACGATCCACAGGCCGTGCGCGGCGATCAGGGCGGAGAGGTCACCGAGAACGGACTCGAACATGCCGCCGCCACCCCGTGCGCGTTCGACGCTCGCCGGAAGCCGGTCCGGCGCCGTGGCCTTGTGGTCTCCCCGCCGATCGCCGCGGGCGGGCCCTTCGGGGCGCCGCCGACCATCCGCCCACGATCTCGCCGAAGTCGAGGCGCCGTCAATCGTGACCGGCAGACCGATCCCCCCGAGCGCGGCCGAGGCGCGGACCGAGGAGCCGATTCATAACGGAGGCCAGCCGCCGCGCCGGACCGCCTACGGCTTCGCGCTCGTCTCGAAGCTGAAGGTCGGCGCCGCTTCGAGTTCCGCCTTGGTCATGCGGATCTCGCCCTCGACCGGCTCCCCGACCTCGATGGTCGCCCGCCCGCGCGACGCGTCCGCCCGTTCGGCCGATCCCGTGTTCTCGCCGGTCTCGCTGGCGTTCTCGGCATTGAGGGCGGCGTCGCGGGTCTTGGCGCCCGGCATGGTCTCCGGTCCCGCCGTGGCGGCGGCCTCCTTCGAGGGCGCATTCTCCGCCTTGACGATGGACGGGTCCGTGCCCTTGCCCGCCCGGGCGTCGGTGTTCCAGGCGAACCTGTCGAAGGGGACGGCCACCCGCTTCGTCCCGATGCCGAGGAAGCCGCCGATATCAAGGACCACGGCGTGAATGCGTCCGCTCCGGTCGATCAGCACATCCTCGATCTTTCCGACCCTGACGTGGTCCTGCCCGACGACGCCGAGCCCGATCAGCTTCGAGGTCTTGAAGCTGCCGAGCGGACGGTGGGTCAGGAACCCCGACGCCGCGCCGGGCTCCGCCTGCGCCAGCGCCTGTGTCGTCAGGACGGCGAAGAGGAGGGGCAGCATGATGCGGGTCTGCTTCGGCATAGCCACGGGAATCCTCGTTGCGTCGCCGCTCGATCCGGGTCTGGACGGCGGACCGGGGGTGGGAAACCGCTCAACTCGGCTCCCGGCACGACACGTCAACCCCCGCGCGTCGAGGCCGGGTGCCTCGAGGGGCCCGGACCGTCCGCGGGCAACGCCGCGCCCGCCACGCCGATGTGGGTGCAGGCGGACCGGCGGTGATCATCCGTCACGGCCAAACGCACGATGCGGAGGGTCGGGTCGGTCCGGGCTTCGTCCGTTTGCGACCGCCCCGAAACCGTGTCGGGGATCGATAGGGCGGAACCGGTCCGAATGCCTGAGCGGCCGGGCGGAGTTCGTCGCCCTCCTGAGCCGCAAACGGCAGGCGGAGCCCGACGATCGCCTGCTCAAGGCGCTCCGGGCCTTGACCCGAACGCAGATCGCGGTTCGGCTCAACTTCGAGTGGCACGACGATTCCGGCTACGGGGTCCGCACCGAATGGAACGAGAACCGGGCGTTCGCCGCCAAAGGGCTGATGCGGCAGTGCCCCGCCTGCATCGACCAATTGCCGATCACGGTGCGCAGCCGGAAATTCCCAAGGGATCGTTTCGGGCCGCGCCCTGCCGACCCTCCCGGTTTCTGACCGCGACAGAGTCCAATCCATTCACAACAGGAGCCGCAAGATGGCATTCGTCACGACCAGGGACGGCGTCGAGATCTTCTACAAGGATTGGGGCCCGAAGGACGCCCGGCCGATTATGTTCCATCACGGCTGGCCGCTCTGCGCCGATGATTGGGACGCGCAGATGCTGTTCTTCCTGCAGAAGGGCTACCGCGTCGTCGCCCATGACCGCCGCGGCCACGGGCGCTCGGCCCAGGTGAGCGACGGCCACGACATGGACCACTACGCGGCCGACGCCCTCGCGGTCGCCGAGCATCTCGACCTGCGCGACACCGTCCATATCGGGCATTCCACCGGCGGCGGCGAGGTCGCGCGCTACGTGGCCAGGTACGGGGAGCCGCAGGGCCGCGTCGCCAAGGCGGTTCTGGTCAGCGCCGTGCCGCCGCTGATGCTGAAGACCGAGGCCAATCCCGGCGGCACGCCGATGGCGGTGTTCGACGGCTTCCGCACCGCGCTCGCGGCCAATCGGGCGCAGTTCTACCTCGACGTCGCCTCCGGCCCGTTCTACGGCTTCAACCGTCCGGGCGCGCAGCCCTCGCAGGGCGTGATCCAGAATTGGTGGCGCCAGGGCATGATCGGCAGCGCCAAGGCCCATTACGAGGGCATCAAGGCCTTCTCCGAGACGGACCAGACCGAGGATTTGCGGGCGATCTCCGTGCCGGTTCTCGTCCTGCATGGGGAGGACGATCAGGTCGTTCCGATCGACGCGGCCGGCCGCCTCTCGGTCAAGCTCGTGCAGAACGGCAGGCTGAAGACCTATCCGGACTACCCGCACGGCATGCTGACCGTCCACCCGGACGTGATCAACCCGGATCTCCTCGCGTTCGTGGAGAGCTGACGACGGAAGGAGGGGGCCCGCCGAGCGACGTCGCCCAGCGGGTCTGCCTCCGGTGGTCATCCTGCGCCGAGCCTCCGCGACCGCGTCCTGAAACGAGAGCACCCCGATGGCTACGCCCCTGTCCGCACGCTTTGCCTGCGTCCTCCTCATCCTCGTCGGCGTCGGGATGCCCCCGGCGCCGGCTGCGGCGCAGGGCCCGGCGCAATCCTACGAATACGGGCAGAGGCGATTCCGGAACGCCTGCCGTCCCCCGCTCAAATATGCCGCCGGCGCCTGCGTGCGCCGCTGCCCGGCCGGCTACCGCAACGTCGCGCCGGGCTATTGCCGCCAGAGAGGCGGGGGATGGTGATCGGCTCTGCCTGTCGAGGACCACCGTCCGGTCAGGTTCGGCGCCCGGCCCGACCGGAGAGGCGCCGGCGGCCGGATCGATGCACCGGGCAGGGGGGCGCCGGAGGCGCTCGCAGGCTTGAGGGCCTGCGGGCCCGACCGGTCGGCGCGGTGTCGCGGTGACGACCCGGACCAGGGAGAATCCGATGAACGATCGCGCCGAAGGCGCGTTCGCCTATCGCCGCGGGGATGCCGGGCAGCCGCCCTCGCGCGTCGAGCCCTGTTGCTCGACCGTCCTGCGCAGCCCCCGGGAGGTTCTGGTGCGCCTGCCCCATACGCTCACCGAGATCACCGGCCCGGCCGGAACCTGGGACGTCCTGACGGGGCCGGCGCTCGCCGACCTGACGCGCCATGAGCGCGGCCCCGGCGAGGCCGTCGGCCAGCGCATCGTCGTCTCGGGCCGGGTGCCCCTCCGAGCGGGGAGCGGCCCGGTGGAGGCGCCGGATATCGCGCGCGCCGTCTTCGGCCGCGGCCTGCTGAAGCGGCTAGCGACCCGGTTCGAGCCGCCGGACGGGGACGGCCTCGCGGACGATCCGATCCTCGCCCCGGTTCCCGGGCACGTCGCCCGACTCTGATCGCCGCCCGCACCGCCGCGGCGCCCCCGCCCTATCGGCTCGACGCTGCGGACGAGACCGTCTTCTTCGACATCTGAGAGGACCCGCCCATGCCAGCGTCCAGCCCCGCGCGCAATTCCGTCGTCATCGCCGTCGCGATCACCGGCTCGGTGCCGCGCAAGCGGGACAACCCGGCCCTGCCCGTCACCGTCGCCGAGCAGATCGAGTCGACCCACCAGGCCTTCGAGGCCGGCGCGAGCCTTGCCCATATTCACGTGCGCAACGACGACGAGACCCCGTCCTCCGATCCCGACCGCTTCGCCGCCGTGCAGGAGGGCCTGCGCCGGCATTGCCCGGGCCTGATCGTGCAATTCTCCACCGGCGGGCGCGGGCGCGACCCGGCGAGCCGCGGGCTCTCCCTGAAGCACCGGCCCGATATGGCCTCGCTCTCGACGGGCTCGGTGAACTTCCCGACGATCGTCTACGAGAACCACGCCACCCTCGTCACCGACCTCGCGGGCCAGATGCGCGAGCACGGGGTGCGGCCCGAGATCGAGATCTTCGACCTCTCGCACCTGCACGGCGCCAGGCGCCTCGTCGAGGCGGGGCTGATCGATGCGCGCCCGCACGTGCAGTTCGTGATGGGCGTTGAGAACGCGTTGCCGGCGGACGAGCACCTCCTGGACATCCTGCTCACCGAGAAGACCCGGATCCTGCCCGAGGCGACGTGGACGGCGGCCGGCATCGGCCGGCATCAGTCGCCGGTGATGGACTGGGCTCTGGCGCGCGGGGCGGACGCGGTGCGCACCGGCCTCGAGGACAACATCCGCATCGCCAAGACGCGCCTGGCCGCCAGCAACGCCGAGCTCGTCGGGATCGCGGTCGAGGCCGTCGCCCGCCACGGCCGGCGCGTGGCGACCTGCGCCGAGGCCCGCGCCGCCCTCGGGCTCGCGGCCTGAGGCTCACGCCGTCATGAGCCTCGCCGCCCTTCGCGCCGCGCCGGATTCTCCTTGAGGCGTCGCCCTCCCTATCCGTTCCGAAGGCTGCCCGCATGCCCATCGCTACCGTCCACGGCATCGACCTGTTCTACGACCTGACCGGCCCGGAGGTCGGGCCGGTGGTGGCGTTCTCGAACTCGCTCGGCACCAGCCTGGCGATGTGGGAGGCGCAGGCCGCGGCGCTCACCGGCCGCTTCCGCTGCCTGCGCTACGACACCCGCGGGCACGGGCGCTCCGCGACGCTCGATCGACCCGCCACGATCGAGGATCTGGCGGGCGACCTGCGTGGCCTGCTCGATCACCTCGGGATCGCCCGCGCGCACATCGTCGGATTGTCCCTCGGGGGCATGACCGCGCAGGCCTTCGCGGCGACCTCTCCGGAGCGCGTCGACCGGCTCGTCCTGATGGCGACGGCGCCGCACCTGCCGCCGGCCACGCTCTGGACCGAGCGCGCCGCGACGGCGCGCCGGGACGGCATGGGCGCGCTGGTCGATGCCGTGATCGCCCGCTGGTTCACGCCGGCCTTCCACGACGCACCGCAGGTCGGCGCGGTGCGGCGCCAGCTCATGGCCACCGATCCGGCCGGCTACGCCGCGGCCTGCGGCGTGATCGCCGGCATGGACCTGCGGCCCCGCCTCGGCCGGATCGGCGCGCCGACCCTGATCATCTCGGGCGCGGACGATCCCTCGACCCCGCCGGCCCGCGGCGAGGAACTGCGCGCCGGCATCGCGGGCGCGGAATTCGTGGTGCTGCCGGGGGCGGCCCACCTCCTGAACATCGAGGCGGCCGCCCGCGTGAACCGTCATCTCCTGGGCTTCCTCGACGCCGCCGCCTGACGGTCTCCGGACGGTTCGGCCCCGCCCGGTGCGGCGAAGCCGGACCCGGTCGGCCGCTCAGCAGCGCTGCCCGATCTCGGCATCGAGGTGGACCTGCGTCTTGCGCAGGACGGTGCAGGGATCGTGTCCGCTCCGGCTCGCCAGCAGGAGCAGGTCGGTCATGAGGTCGACGATATCGCATTCGGCGACGTCGTTGCCCGCGGCGGGGTAGCGCCAGCGCCGCTCGCCGCAATGCTCCTGCAGGTAGAGTTCGAGAGCCTTCCGAGCGAGCGCGGCCCGCGCAGCTTCCGTGGCCATGGCCATCCTCCTTGGCCGCCCGACCCCTCTCGCCCGAGCCGGTTCGGCCGTGTCGAGGTCAACGGCGCAGATACAGCGAAGTGCCTACGCGTGGTCGGGCGGTACGCCATGGGACATTCCGTACCGGCGCTGAGGATGAAGGCCGAGGGGCCGCCCGGGGCGGGCCGGTCACGCGCGGCGATAGGCCTGCAGCTGGTCGGGGATCTGCCACGAGGGCGTGACGTCCAACAACGCCAGGATCTTGTCACCGTGATCGGTCGCGTAGGACAGCGTGTAGTTCTCATGGCGCAGGCTCGCGTAATCGAGGTCGACCACCGCCCGCGCCTCACCGAACTGCTGCTTGAGGCCGCTCACCAGAATTCCGAAGGCATCATTCGGAACGTAGAACTGGATCTTCGTCATCGATATCTCTCAATCGGCACGCTGCGCAGACGAGCCGCGCAGAGATCTGAACACAGGTCGATTGCTCGACTATGCGTGTCCCAAACCAAGAACACCGTGACGGAGATCACAAGATCTATGCCAGTACCGCTCCGTTTCCGCCATTCCGTGATTCAGTTGCAGAATGTAACGAATTCAGATCATTCCGGGACAGACATGAAAGAGCATTAATACGGATTGGCTCTTGGCCTGGGCCGAGGTGCGCGGCCTTATCCTGGCTGCCCTGGACATCCATGCGGCTGATGCCGGCCCTGGCGTCGGTCGAGACCGGTGAGTGCAGGCCTCGTCCATCCTGGGACGGGACTGACGAGGCCATGCTGTCGACCTTAGAGCCTGCGGGATCGCGCGATCGGCGCGTTCCCGATCGGCGAGCCCGGTCCCGTTCAGGACGCGGCCCGGCCGCAGGATCATTCCGCCTGGCGGCGTGTGACCAGGGTGCGGCCGGGCTCGACCTCGCTCTTGTCCTGGTAGAGCGGGACGACGGCACGGAGCCAGCCGCGGGTTTCGTGACCTCCGTAATTGCGCTGCACCACATCGCGCGTGACGTAGGCCTGCAGGGTCACCGGGCCGAAATTGTAGCCGACGAGGCCGCCGACCGCGATCTGCCCCTGCGGCCGATAGTTCGCGACACCGGTCGGCAGGTCGGTGGAGCCGAAGGCCACCGCGCCGACCTGCCAGTTGCCGAATTTGCGCGCCGCCGTGAGGTCGAGGTTGAGGTAGTCCGGATAGAGCGGCCCCAGGGGCGAGCGGCTGTCGAGGAAGACGCCGTAGAGGAGGTTCGCCGTCAGATTCCAGTCATTCCCGGTATAGCTTGCGGCGAAGCGGTGGGTCAGCGACGCGGATTGCGTCAGGAACCGCGTGTCGATGGGCAGGTATCCGCCGAACAGGTAGCTGACCCCGAAATCGTTCCCGAGGTCCCAGGCCAGCTGGGCGGCGAGCAGAGGCTGCCCGATCCCGCTCTGGTAGGGCGCCCCCCGGGCGCTCGCGGCGGCCACGGGCTGGGTCACGAAGAACTGCAGGCGCGCATCGGCGACGCTCCAGGGCGTCGACCAGGCGAAGGTCGGCAGGTTGACGTTCGTCTCGGAGCCGAGGGGCGCCGTATCGCGGACGCCGAAGCTCGACAGGTTCACGAAATACAGGCCGACCGGCAGTTGCGAGCCGGTCGGCAATCCGACCGTCTGGCCCGGCTGGGCGGCGGAGCCCGCAGACGCGGCTCCGGAGGCGAGCCCGAGGACGCAGGTCGCGAGAAGCCCGAGGCGGGCGGCAGCCAATGTTCGACGATGCACCGTGTCAACGCTCCTGCATGGCCGCGGCGGCCAGTCGCCACGACGCCTTTCCTCATGCTGACGAACGAGAACTCGGATCCATCGAAATAAAAGCTAATCAAATCGATCACTAGTGTCAGTTAGACGCACCAATGGCGTCAGACTTGGACCACATCAAAATATAATCCATCAAGTTTCCGAGAATTTGTCCCTCGGTGTGTGTGGGCGCACCGGCGCGAGTCGCAGCGATGGATTAAACGCATCGAAATAATACTGTGTCGTTTCACACTTTGCTTTAGAAATCAAGTCTATACATGGTGTTTTGGCACGAACCATCCCGGAAGCAAAGGTGAATTGCATGCGTAATACAATCATACTCGCGACGTTCATCGTCTCGCTCGGAGCTGCGACGGCGGCGCGCGCCGAAGGCGGCGAGGGCAGCCGCCAGCAGGCCGGCGGTGCGCATATGAGTTCCTACGTGAACCACCCCTATCACGACCCCCGCTCCGTCTACGCGCAGCGGCGCGGAACGGGGCAGATCCTCGGAGCCCCGATGCTGACGGACCAGGGTCCGTCCAACCTGGACCGCCGCGCCGCCGAGCGCTCGAGCTGGGCCGTCGGCCGGGCGCCGCGTCGCCGCTGAGCGATACTCCCGCAGCTGCGGCGGTCGTCGACCGCCGCCTCTCTCTCGCACAGGAACCCATGAAGAGCAGCGTTGAACGAGCGGGCCTCCTGGAGGAGATCGAGCGGCAGCTCGCATCCTGCCGCAGGCGACGGATGATGGAAGAAGTCCGGCCCGCGGTGGCCCTGACGATGCGCCAATGGCAGGCGGTGGAGGTCGCCCTGTGCGACGAGGCCGGCGCCAGGCCGCAAGCCCGGCTCGGCGACACGGAGGAGCCCAGCGCGGGCTTCATCGTGCATGCGGCCGTCCGCTACTGCCTGGGGCGTCCCAGGAACGCACCGTGCCTGTGCACGAGCTGGTTGCGGAGCAACTGGCTCGGCCTCGCGAAGCAGACCCGTGCCGACATCGTGCGCGACGTGGAGCGGCACCTCGCGGACGAGGAGCAGCTTGCCTGCGAGAGCCTGCGAGGCGAGCTGCGCCCCTGGCGGGAGTTCCTGGCGTGGGTCCGGGTCGAGCAGGACGACCCGGCATCGCGCGCCACGCTCGCCCCGATGGCGCGCTATCGGCTCGAAATCCTCACCCGAGGCCCGCGCGCCTACAGTCCGGCGGATCCCCAGATCCAGGCTCTCTACCGGCGCGGCCTGATCGAGCCGCAACCGGTTCTTGAGGAGGGCGATCGAAGCCGCTGGGCGATCACCCCGGTGGGCCGTGCCGCCCTGGGCGCGGCCCGGCGACCGGGCTCACCCGCCTGATCCCGATCGTCAATGCCGAGGAGGTTTGACATGCCCCGCATGATCCCCGTCACGTTCCTCGTGATCAGTCTTGCCCTGCACGCGGGCTCGACGGCCAGCTTTGCCCAGACCGCCGTGACGGGGACGGGCGGCGGCCCCGAGACGACGATCACGGCCCCGAACACCTCGTCGGTGGGCCGCACGATGCCCACGGGCACCGCCGACGCGCCCCTCCTCGACCCGCGGGAGCGCACCAGCAGGCAACGGAACCTCGATGCCGTTCTGAACGGGGTGTGCGCCGGATGCTGAGGGTGCCGGCGCGCATTCCCCATATGCGCGCATCGGCCTTCGGGTAGCGGATCCCAGATGCCCGCTTGAGCAACCCGGCTCGCGACCGATTGCGATCGCGAGCCGGACATCAGCGATCCGCGCCGCCTGGACGAGGCCTCCTCGGCCGGAATCCCGCGAAACATCGGGTTGTCGCGAGCGGCGATCGGCGCGCGCCGTCAGGCCAGACGTGGTGCGAGATGATTGGCATGCCCCAATGTCGATGACCAGACGGCACCCGCGACAGGACGGAGTGATGGCGCGATCGCGGTCTCGACCGAACGTGTCCTGAGCCCTTCCGACGCCGCAGCCGCGAGTTCGATCCGGCATGCCGCGCCGGGCAGCGGGCCGATGCGCGACTGGACTTCCCAGGACTTCTGAACTTTCACGAGGCCCTCGGGCAAAGCCCGCGCGCTGCACGCGGGCGGCCTTTCGCGCATCTGCAGCCCATGGGCTGCCGACCGGGCGCCCGCGCGGCAGCAGCAGCCTCCATGCCCCGGAGATGGTCTGGCCGCCTCCGTGATCGACCGCCATCGACATCCGCGTCGGCAGCAGCGTTCATACGCAACTCTCCCCTTTAATCCGAAAATAAATCGACGATGTGCCCAGCGGCACATACGTTTGCAATCCCGCGCAATTGCCCAAATATCAGGGATTTATTGCGCTTTTACTAGCGTTTATATCTATGAATTAGGCATAAACCCGGAGGCCGAATTGTCCAATTTCACCCGACGCGCCGTCGCTGTCGCCACGATCGTCGTGATGACTTCCGGCTCATCCCTTGCCGCTGGGGGGCAGACACGCCCGAGAACGACCTACGATGGTTTCGCGACCGAGTATGCCAACCCACAGGGATCCCTCCGCGATGCGCCGCGCGCCCTCGGCGGCTTCGGCTCGGCTGGTGCGGTGAGCGATCAGATCCGGGGACCCGTCCATGATCAGCGGACTGGGCGCGTCAGACCGGGCAATCCCTCTCCGTCCGTGCGCTAGGACGGGGCGGACGACCCTGTCGCCACGGCGTCGGGGCGGCGATCTCGCGGGAGCACCGCGCGACCGCGGCTCGCGCCCCGCCGTCGATCTTCCGATCTCCTCAGGATCACGCGGTCCGTTCGGCGAAGATCGCCTTCTTGACGATGGCGTGCACGCCCCAGTTGCCGTCGACGACCTGGGTCACGCCGAAATCGACCGCGACCGACATCAGCGAGATCGCCTCGTCCTCGGTCAGGCCCTTCGCGTGCATCAGGAACTGGCGCATCTTGCGGAAGGCGTCCTGCATGGCGAGGTCGAGGGAGGACTTGGCAAAGATCGCGCTCTGCGCGTCGGGGCCGAGATCCTTCAGGTAGTTCGGGTAGCTGAAGCCGGAGAGCACCCAATCCTCCCGCGTCTCGATCATCGGGAAGTCGAGGGACTCGAGCGCGGTGCCGGCGAGATCCGCCTTCTTGTGCAGCACGAACTGGAAGGTGCCGGTCAGCGAGCACTCGATCGCGGTGCCGCAGAGCTCGGAATCGCCCTGGCTCGCATGCGGGTCGCCGGCGGAGAAGAGGGCGCCCGCCACCGCCACGGGGTAGTACAGCGTGGCGCCCTTGCCGATGCGCCAATTGTCGATGTTACCGCCCGTGTAGCTCGGCGGGATCGAGTTGACCATCTCGGCCTCGGCCGGGGCGACGCCCATCACGCCGAAATGCGGGCGGATCGGCACCCGGATGCCCTTCAGCACGTCGTAGGTGCGCGTCGTCTTGGTGTGGTCGACGGGGATGCCCGGATAGTCGATCGTCGGGTGCAGCACCCCGTCCGGATCGGTCACGCCGGGCCAGCGGAAGCTGTAGACCGCCTTGGCCCAGTCGCGCCCGCCGCTCGCGTCGACCTCGTAGATGGTGATGACCTCGCGGGGCTTATCGCCCGTGAGGAGGTCCTTGTAATGGTAGCCCCACCACGCGGCCGCATTGCTGCCGAAGGTCGAACCCTTGAACTTCGGGTTGGCCGAGGGGCGCGGCGCCACGTCGAGGATGCGCACCTCGAGGACGTCGCCGGGCTCCGCGCCGCGGATCGCCACCGGGCCGGTGCAGATGTGAACGCCGAGGCCGCCGCCCGGCCCGAGCTTGGCATCCTCCGGCCCCGCGCCGCGGCGGGCGACGCCCTTCGTCCCCTTGGTCCAGAGGAAGACGCTCTCGGCGCCGGGATCGCCCGCGACCATGCGCTCGGCATCGTCGTTGGCATGGTGCGTCAGCGTCTCGATGGTGACGAAATCACCGGACTCGATCTCGACCTGCGGCTTCAGGCTCCGGCTGAAATACCCCCAATGGACCGTCTCGGCGGTGGCGGGCAGGTGATAGTGACGGCAGCGCTCCACGGACTTGGCCCGGCTCGCCTGCGCCAGGGCGGGCGTCACCAGCGAGAGGCCCCCTGCCGCGAGCGCCGCGGCGCCCCCGGTGGCCACGAAGCTGCTCTTCAGGAAGGCACGGCGCTCCGGCTCCATGTCGCGTCGGTAGCGCATCCGGTGCTCGGCGAAGGCGGCACAGGTCGGATCATCCCCCAAGCACATCGCAATGTCCTCCGCACTGGCCAGCGTTACGAGCAAAGCATGCAAGCCGCCGGCCAAGCTCGGCGGTTCTCCCCGGTGCCCCTAAGATGACCCAAACCCGGCCAAGCGTCGCGCCTGAAAGGCACACACACGCAACACGTGATCGTCCGCCCCCTGCGACGCCTCGACGTGCAACCAGAGCGAGCGTCACCTGTTAATCGGGAGGCCCGCCGCCGCGCTGGTTCAGGCTGGACACACCCGTCGAGACCGGCTGCCGGCAGGGATGGGATCGGGAGGAAGCGTCCTTGTACGATGGCGACGGTGCGATTGTCCCTCCGGCGGAGGTCGATCCATCCTCCACTGTCGACCTCGCGCTGCTGCGCGCGGCCGTCGAGGCCACGAACGAGGCCATCCTGATCACCTCGGCCGAGCTCGACGAGCCGGGTCCCCGGATCGCCTACGCCAACCCGGCCTTCACGCGCATGACCGGGTACGCGCTGCAGGAGGTGGCCGGGCGATCGCCGCGCCTGCTGCAGGGGCCGCAGACGGAGCGCGCGATGCTCGACCGGATGCGGGCCGCACTCGTTGCGGGCGAGGCGTATCAGGGCGAGGCCACGAACTACCGCAAGGATGGCACGCCCTACTTCGTCGAGTGGCTGATCACGCCGGTGCACGGCGCTGACGGCCGCATCTCGCACTGGATCTCGGCACAGCGCGACATCACCGAGCGGCGCGCCGCGGAGGACCGCCAGCTCCTCATGGTCCGGGAGCTGCATCACCGGGTGAAGAACACTCTCGCGACCGTCCAGGCGGTGCTGAACGCGACCATGCGCTCGTCCGCCAGCATCCCGGATTTCGCCAGGATGCTCACCGGGCGGATCACGTCCCTCGCCAAGACCCACGCGATGATCACCGAGGATCTGGGACAGGCGGTGCTGTTCCGCCAGCTCGTCGCCTCGGAACTCCAGGGCTTCGAGAACGGGAGGGGCGACCGTCTCTCCCTCGAAGGCCCGCAGGTGGTGCTGCCCTCGGACCTCGCCGTGCCGATCGGCATGGCCCTGCACGAGCTGACCATCAACGCGATCAAGCACGGGGCGCTGGCTCACCCGGACGGCCGCATCGCGGTGACGTGGTCCCTGGAGCGGGGACCCGCCGGCCGGCAGCTGCGCTGGGTCTGGAACGAGCACGACGGCCCCCCGGTCGCACTGCCGACCCGGGACGGCTTCGGCTCGCGCGTGCTCAACCGGGTCCTGACCGCTCAGATCGGCGCCGCGGTCGATATCGCGTACGATCCGGACGGCCTGCGGGTGACGGTCGACGTTCCCCTCAGGTAGCTCTCTTGCGCCCTCCGGCCGCACGGAACGCCTCGGCGCGCCGAGGCTTCTCTCCACGGCTGAGGTCCGCGGAGGTGGTGATGAAGGTGTTTCAGATTCGGCAGCGTGCGACGGGCGCCATCCTCTGGACGGGGACGGCGCACAACGAGGTCGCCGCCCTCGACGCCATGGCGCACGAGGCGGGCTACTACGACTTCTCGGACCTGCCGGACCATATCCGTGCCGGCGGCCTCGTGGCCGAGGCGGTCAGGGTCTGACCCAAACGACAACGGCGCAGGGCTGTTGGGCCACTGCGCCGCTGCGTTCGGCCGCCGAGGGGGCGATGACGGCCGCCCCCGTCATGCGCCGGACGCGACGACGCGGATGTGCGGCCCGGCACATCTCCGCGGAGTAGGCTCGCGGGCCGAGGCGCTGATCGTCGGGCTCGTGCCGGCGCCTCTGGGAGGATGCCATTGTGATGCGTGCCGCGCGGGAGGATCGGGGAGCGGGCGTGTTCCGCGGGGAGGCCACGCCGGCGCGGTGCGGGCGGCCGGGCGGCGTCCTCGAAAGGTCCGGCTGGAAAGGGACCTAGATGGACATCGCCCAGCTCAGGATGCTTGTCCACATCGCGGAGCTCGGGAGCGTCAGCAAGGCCGCCGATCGTCTGAACATCGCCTAGCCGGCGCTGAGCCGACAGATCCGCCTGCTGGAACAGGAACTCGGCACCTATCTGTTCGAGCGGCATGGCCGCGGCATGGTCATCACCGAGATGGGCCGGGAGGTGCTCGCCCACGCCGTCCGCATCATGGCCGAGATGACGCCATCCGCGATACGGTTTCGGAGGGACGCACCTCGTTCCGCGGCTCGATTTCCATCGGAACCACACCGACGGTCGCCGAGATCGTCACCGTCCCCATGGTGACCCGCCTGCGGGAGCTGCATCCGAATCTGTCGCTGCGCCTGTCCTCCGCCTATAGCGGACACATCCTCGACTGGCTGCAGAGAGGACAGATCGATTTCGCGGTGTCCTACAATCCGAGCCGCCTGCACACGCTGCGCATCATCCCGATCATGCTGGAGAGCCTGCTTCTCGTCAGCGCCGGCGGCAGCCGGCCGGGCGGTCGGTGCCGTTCGCGCGGCTGGCGACGGAAGACCTCGTGCTCCCGAGCCCCGGCCATATGCTGCGCGACATCGTCGACGAATGCGCCAGCCGCGCGGGGATCCGGATCCGGAGCGTCATCGAGGCGGATTCCTTTCAGACCCTGATCAACCTCGTCCGGACCGGCATCGGCTCGACCGTTCTGCCCCTGGCGCCCATCTACGCGATGGTCGAGGCCGGGCACCTCTCGGTTGCCCGGCTCACCGATCCGGCGCCGACCCGCGAACTCGTCGTGGCCTACGCGGCGGACCGGCCCGTCAGCCTCGCCGCCCGCTTCATCGGCGACATGATCGTCGAGATCGCGCGGGATCTGGCCAGGCGTGGCACCTTGTAGACGCCGATCGCCGGCCTGGTGAAAGTCGGGCTGTTTCCCGCGGAGGTCCGCGCGCTCGGCGTCGGATTGCCCTACGCGGTGGCCAACGCCCTCTTCGGGAGCACGGCGGAATACGTCGCACTGTCGTTGCGCTCCGCGCAGGTCGAGACGTACTTCTTCGTCTACGTGGCCGTCATCAACGGGATGGTGCTGCTCGCCTCCATCGCGATGCCGCGTCTCGACCGGCACGGCTACCTCGAGGGTGACGGCGAAATCGAGGCGAGGAGACCTTCCGGACCGGGCACCGGGCTGCCTGAGCGCCGCCGTCGCGGCGCGTCCCCGAGCTAGAGAGATTCGGCATCTCTCCTTTCTCAAAAGGGTATTGGGCCGATCTGTTCCGGCCTCCTATTGCTCTCGCGAACATTCCTCAAGAGAACGGAGAACATTGTGACCGATGCGGACCAGGACCCCGACAACAGGCACGATTGGAAGACCGATGTCTTCCGCGTGCTCAAGGCCAGCGGCGTCAAGCACATCGTCTACGTGCCGGATGCCGGGCACGCGACGGCCCTCAAGCTCGCGGAGGCGGACGACGCGATCCAGGCGATCGTCCTGACGACGGAAGAGGAGGGCATCGGCTACCTCGCCGGAGCTTGGCTCGGCGGCGAGAAGGGCGCGCTCCTGCTGCAATCCAGCGGTGTCGGCAACTGCATCAACACCCTGGCCCTGCAGGCCTGCGCCCGCTTCCCGCTGCTGATGGTCGTCACCCTGCGGGGCGACTGGGCCGAGTTCAACGCGTGGCAGAACCCGATGGGCCAGGCCACCGAGGCCGCCCTCAGGCTGATGGGCGTGATGACCTGGCGTGCGGACGATCCGAAGGAGGTCGCCCCGCTGCTGCACGGCGCGGCCACCATGGCGTTCAACGGTGATTCTGCCTGCGCGCTCATTCTCGGACAGCGCCTGATCGGAGAAAAGCAATGGGTGAAGTGAATGCGGGCGGCCCCCTCGACCGCCGCGCGGTCGTCGCGCGGCTCCTGGCGGACCGCGAGGACCTGTTGGTCGTCACCGGCCTCGGGTCGCCCTCCTACGACGTGATGGCGGCGGGCGATCACGACAACAACTATTATCTCTGGGCCGCCATGGGCAGCGCCGCGACGGTGGGGCTCGGCCTAGCCAAGGCGCAGCCGGACCGCGCGGTGCTGGTCGTCACCGGCGACGGCGAGATGCTGATGGGGCTCGGCGCGCTCGCGACGATCGCCGTCCAGAATCCGCCGAACCTGACCATCGCCGTCCTCGACAACGGGCATTTCGGCGAGACCGGCATGCAGCTCAGCCACGCGGGACGCGGCATCGCCCTCGACCGTATCGCCGCGAGCTGCGGCTTCCCCTGGACGGCGGAGATCCGCGAGATGGAGGCGGTCGACGACCTGCGCGCCCGCCTCGGCCCGCGCCGAGGCCTGAAGCTCGCGACCATCAAGGTCGTGGCCGAGAACGCGCCCCGCGTGCTGCCCCCCCGGGACGGCGTCCATATCAAGAACCCCTTCCGGATGGCGCTCGGTCACGCGCCGATCTGATCGAGGGAGGACAGGCAGGATGGCACTGGAACGCTTCTCGAACGTCGTCGCCGGCCGGGCCTGCGCGAGCACGACCGGCCGCTGGCTGACCACGGCGAACCCCTTCGACGGACGCGACTGGGCCGAGGTCCCGCGCTGCGGCTCGGAGGATGCCGCCGCCGCGTCGACGAGGCGCGCGGCTACCCGGAGGCCTTCGTCGACGCCCTGACGAAGGCCGGCTGGATGGCGGCCCTGATCCCCGAGGAATACGGCAGCTCCGGGCTCGGCCTCACGGAAGCCTCCGTGATCATGGACGAGATCAACCGCTCAGGCGGCAATTCCGGCGCCTGCCACGGGCAGATGTACAGCATGAACACGCTCGTCCGGCACGGCTCGGAGGCGCAGCGGCGCAAATACCTGCCGCGGATCGCGGCCGGCGAGCTGCGCCTGCAATCGATGGGCGTGACCGAGCCGACCGCCGGCACCGACACGACGCGGATCAAGACCACGGCCATCGGCAGCGGCGACCGCTACGTCATCAACGGCCAGAAGGTGTGGATCTCGCGCATCCAGCATTCCGACCTGATGATCCTGCTCGCGCGCACCACGCCCTTCGATCAGGTCAGCAGGAAGTCCGAGGGCATGTCGATCTTCATCGTCGACCTGCACGAGGCACAGAGAAAGGGCATGAGCGTCCGGCCGATCCTCAACATGGTCAACCACGAGACCAACGAGGTGTTCTTCGACGACCTCGAGATCCCGGCCGAGAACCTCATCGGCGAGGAGGGCCAAGGCTTCAAGTACATCCTCACCGGGCTCAATGCCGAGCGCGTCCTGATCGCGGCCGAGTGCATCGGCGACGGCTACCGGTTCATCGACAAGGTGACGGCCTATACCAGGGAGCGCACGGTGTTCGGCCGGCCGATCGGCCAGACCCAGGGCGTGCAGTTCCCCATTGCCGAGAGCTTCATCGAGGTCGAGGCGGCCAACCTGATGCGCTACGAGGCCTGCCGCCTCTACGACGCGGGCGAGCCCTGCGGGGGCCAGGCCAACATGGCCAAAAACCTCGCCGCCAAGGCCTCCTGGGAGGCGGCCAATGCCTGCATCCAGTTCCACGGCGGATTCGGCTTCGCGGCCGAGTACGACGTCGAGCGCAAGTTCCGCGAGACCCGCCTGTACCAGGTGGCGCCGATCTCCACGAACCTGATCCTGTCCTACGTCGCCGAGCACATGCTCGGCCTGCCGAGGTCGTTCTGATGCGGACCGGGCTTCCCCTCGACGGCCTCGTCGTCGTCGCCATCGAGCAGGCGGTCGCGGCCCCGTTCTGCTCCTCGCGGCTCGCGGATGCGGGCGCCCGCGTCATCAAGGTCGAGCGGCCCGAGGGCGACTTCGCCCGCGGCTACGACGATGTCGCCGCCGGCGGCCAGAGCAGCTACTTCGTCTGGCTCAACTGCGGAAAGGAATCGATGGTCGTCGACCTGTCCGCGCAAGGGGGCAGGGACCGCCTCCGCGCCCTGATCGCGCGGGCCGACATCCTGATCCAGAACCTCAAGCCCGGCGTCCTCGCGCGCCTCGGCCTCGGGGTCGAGGATTTCTGCCGCGCGCATCCGCGCCTGATTGCCTGCTCGATCAGCGCCTACGGCGAGACCGGCCCGCTCGCGAGCCGCAAGGCCTACGATCTCCTGATCCAGGCCGAGTCCGGCCTCGCCTCGGTCACCGGCGGCCCCGATGAGCCGGCCCGCGTCGGCATCTCGGTCGTGGACATCGCCACGGGGGCGACCGCGCATGCGGCGATCCTCGAAGCGCTGATCGCCCGCGGCCTGACGGGGCAGGGCGCCGACATCCGGGTCTCGATGTTCGACGTGATGGCCGATTGGCTCACCGTGCCGCTGCTGCACCAGGAGGGCGGGCGCCCCCCGAACCGGGTCGGCCTCGCCCATCCGTCGATCGCGCCCTACGGCGTGTTCGGCACGCGCGACGGCGGGCGCATCCTGATCTCGATCCAGAGGGACCGGGAATGGGCGAAGTTCTGCGCCGTGTTCCTGCGCGATGCGGCGGCGGCCCAGGACCCGCGCTTCGCCACGAATGTCGCCCGCACCAGGAACCGGGCCGAGACCGACGCACGCGTGGGACGGGTCTTCGCCGATCTCTCCGGGGAGGAGGCGGTCGCTCGTTTGACGCAGGCCGACGTCGCCTTCGCGTCGGTGAACGACATGGCGGCACTCGCCAACCACCCGCACCTGCGCCGGATCAGCGTCGAAACGCCGGGCGGGCCGGTCGCCTTCCCGGCACCCGCCGCCATCGTGCGGGGCGTGCCGCGCGGCTACGGACCGGTTCCGGGCCTCGGGGCGTGCCGGGGAGATGAGACGTGACCGGGGCTTGCGGCCGCCCGTTCCGCCCCGCATCCGGGCCGGCCGCCCGCTCCGCTTCCCGGGCGCCATCGAGGTTCGGCGAGACGCCCCGGAGCCCGGCGTCGCCGCAACGTGACGGTTGCGGCGCGCCCTGTCAGGACCATCACCCGCAAGGGAGGCCGTCGCGATGACGCGTTCAGGGGACGGCAGTGACGCCGAGGTCCCGCATCTCAGGTCGTGGATCGGTCGGACGCGCGCGGGCGAGGACCTTGTCACGCGTCGGATCCTGGCCGAGTTCAGCGCGACCTTCGCGCCGCACCTCGCGCCGACCGGTCGGGGGCTGGCGCCGCCGGCACTCCACTGGTGCCTGGCTCCGGAGACGCCGCCGGCCGATGCGCTCGGGCCCGATGGTCACGCCGGCAAGGGCGACTTCCTTCCGCCGGTGCCCCTGCCGCGACGGATGTGGGCCGGCGGCGAGATCGAGACGATCGATGCCCTGCGCGCGGGCGACGCGGTTCGGCGCGAGGAAACGGTGCGGGACGTCGCGCTGAAGGCGGGACGCAGCGGCCGCCTCTGCTTCGTGACGGTCGACCATGTGATCACGACAGGCCGGGGCCTTGCCATCCGCGAGCGTCAGGACATCGTCTACCGCGAGGCGGCGAACCGCGACGGCGCCGGCCCCGATCCGACGCGTGGCGACGCGGCGGATTACGGGACGGTGTGGTCGATCCGCGCGACACCGACGCTGCTCTTCCGCTACTCAGCCATGACCTTCAACGGCCACCGCTTCCACTACGATCAACCCTACGCCACCGAGATTGAGGGCTATGCCGACCTCGTCGTGCACGGTCCGCTGCAGGCCAGCCTGCTCCTCAACCTCGCGACCGTTCTCCTCGGCCGTGCGCCGGCGCGATTCACCTATCGGGGCCTCACGCCGTTGACGGCCAACCAGGTCTTTCGCGTCTGCGGGCGCCGCGACCCGGACGGCCGCTTCACCGGGGTGACCCTCGATGCGGCCGACCGGGTCTGCATGCGGGCGAGCACCGTCTGACGGCGCGGACCGACCCCATCGCGGCCGTCGCCGGCCGCCCTCGATCGACGCGCCGGAGACCGGATATGGATACGCTCTCGCTCATCCTCGACACCTTCGAGCCCCTCGCGGGCCGACGCCTCCTCGACATCGGCTGCGGGTCCGGAACCCTCGCAAAGGCCCTCGCCGCCCGCGGCGCGACCGTCACGGGCATCGACCCGAATCCCGAGGCGATCGCTGCCGCGGCCGCCGCGGTCCCGGCCGGGCGCTTCGAGGTGGCGGGCGCCAATGCGCTCCCCTTCCCGAGCGCCAGCCTCGATGGCGCCGTCTTCCTGAATGCCCTGCATCATGTGCCGGATGCCCTCGCGGCCCTCTGGGAGGCGGCGCGCGTCGTCCGGCCGGGCGCCGCGATCCTCGTGATCGAGCCGCTGGCGGAGGGAAGCTTCTTCACGGCGCTCCGGCCCGTGGAGGACGAGACCGCGGTCCGGCACGCCGCGCAGGCGGCTCTGGCGGCCGCCATCGCCTCCGGCCAATTCGCCTGCCGGCGCGACCTCACCTTCGCGCGCCGGGAGAGCTTCGCGACCCTCGAGCATTTCCTCGATCGCGTTCTCGCCGTCGATCCGGCGCGGGCCGACGCCGTCCGGCGCCGGCGCACGGAGATCGGGGCGATCTTCTCCGATGTCGCCGAGCGCGACGCGGAGGGGCGCTTCGCCCTCACGCAGCCGCTGCGCGCGCAGGTTCTCGTGGTAGGACCGGAACGGGCTGCGGATGCGGCGCGGTCGGTTCGCGCGCGTTAGCGGACGGCCAGACCCGACGAACGCGACGGCGGCGATCGCGAGCCGGATGCCGGTGCTGCCTTAGGTGGATACAACCACGACCCGGCTCGTTTGCAGGCGGCGCCCGATCGGCGCGAGCACCGTGCCGTGCGCCATCCGATCCTTCGTGCTCCCACCCGGAGTCATCGTCTCCATCTTGTCGAGCACGCTCGTCTCTCGGTGCGGAACGGCGATCCGCAGCATCGGTGTGTTGCCGATCAGGTCTGAAACCTTGTTGGCGATCACGGAACAACTTCGTGTGTCCTGACCGTGGGTGGGTTCACCGTCGGGGACGGGTCGGCGATGAACCGCATAGCTCGCCCCCTCGTATCGCGGTCACCTCAGGCGTCGGGGAAACATCGCCTCGGAGGACCGGAAGCGGCAAGGCGGCGATGGCACGATCATTCCTTCACGGCGCCCGTCAGAGCCGAGACGTAGTACTCGACGAAGAAGGAATACAGGATCACCAGCGGCAGCGAGCCGAGGAGGGCGCCCGCCATCAGCGAGCCCCAGCGATAGATGTCGCCATCCACGAATTCGCTGACCACCGCGATCGGCACGGTCTTGTTCTGGGTCGAGGACAGGAAGGTCAGCGCGTAGATGAACTCGTTCCAGCACAGGGTCAGGGAGAAGATTCCCGCCGAGATGAGGCCCGGAAGGGCGAGGGGCAGGATGATCTTGACGAGGATCTGCCAGCGGCTCGCGCCGTCCATGAGCGCGCATTCCTCCAGCTCGTAGGGAATCGTCTTGAAATATCCCATGAGGAGCCAGGTCGAGAACGGGATCAGGACGGTCGGGTAGACGAGGATCAAGGCCAGTGGCGAGTCGAACAGCCCGTAGGCCTGGACGATGGTGGCGAGCGGGATGAACAGGATCGAGGGCGGCACGAGGTAGGCGAGGAAGATCGCGGCCCCGACCCAGCTCGCCCCGCGATAGCGGATGCGCACGCAGGCATAGGCTGCGAGCACGCTGGCGAACAGCGACAGGGCGGTGGCCGCAACCGAGACGTACATCGTGTTCCAGAGCCAGCGCGGATACTGCGTCTCGAACAACAACTTGTTGATGTGCTTCAAGGTGGGTGATACCACCAGGAACGGATTGTACCGCTCCATGTCGATCAACTGCTCGTCGGGTTTGATGGCCGTCAGCACCATCCAGTAGAACGGAAACAACAGCACCACGAGAATGACGAGGAGCGGCAGGTAGGTGGTCACCAGCCGGCGCGGCAGCTTGTCGAGATAGGCCATGCCCTCCGTGTCGTCGGTGAGCCCGGCGGGGCGCGGAGCGACGATGGGCGCGACGGGGGACACGGGAGCGCTCATCGGTCGGTCCCTCCGCTCTGCCAGGCCCGGCGTTGAAGCCCGAACCACGAAATGCCGATCGCCACCAGAAGGAACGGGACCATCGCGGTGGCGATCGCGGCGCCCTCGCCGAGGGTGCCCGAGAGGATGCCGCGCTGGTAGGACAAGGTCGCCATCAGGTGCGTGGCATTGACCGGACCGCCGCGGGTCATCGCCCAGATCAGCTGGAAGTCGGTGAAGGTGAACAGCACCGAGAAGGTCATCACCACGGCGATGATCGGCGTGAGCAGCGGCAGCGTGATGCGCGAGAAGATCTGCCAGTTCGAGGCACCGTCGATGGTCGCCGCCTCGTAGAGGGAGGGTGAGACCGTCTGCAGGCCGGCCAGCAGCGTGATCGCGATGAAGGGCACGCCGCGCCAGATGTTGGCGAAGATCACGCAGGCCCGCGCGAGGTTCGGATCGCCCAGGAAATCGATGTTGCCGTCGATCACGCCGAGATGGCGCAGCGACCAGGAGATGATCGAGAATTGGCTGTCGAAGATCCACCAGAACGCGATCGCCGACAGAACCGTCGGAACGACGAAGGGGATGAGCACCACCGAGCGGACGAGGGACTTGAAGGGGATGTGCTTGTTCAGCAGCAGGGCCACGTAGAGGCCGACGGCGAACTTCACCACCGAGGCGACCAGCGTATACAGGCAGGTGTTGAACACCGCGAGCCAGAACACGTCGTCATCCCAGAGCCAGGCATAGTTCTCGAGCCCGATGAACTGGCCGTCCCGCCCGATCCGGGCGTTGGTGAAGGACAGCCAGATCCCCTTGAGCAGCGGGTAGGCCAAGAACAGGCCGAGGATCAGGCTGGTCGGCAGCATGAACCAGAAGCCGCTCCAGCCGCGGCTCGCCCGCAGGCGCGCCCAGGCCGAGCGGCTCGCGAAAGCGGCGGGTGCCGGTTGGGTGAGGGCCGTATCCGCCATCGGGTCGGTTCCAGGCAAGGGACCGCGGGGCCGCCGGCTTCGCGAGCCCGCGGCCGTTCGCGTCAGGAGTTCCGGAAGATGCGCTGGGCGGCGCGCTCGGCGTTGCGAATCGCGCCCTTTACATCCTCGCGACCCGTGCAGTGGCTCGCGAACATGTCCACCACGACGAAATCGGCGAGAACCGCGGCGATGCGCTCGCTCACCGGCGCGAGGCCGCCGGCCGCCAGGGACCGCTGTCCCGCCTGCGCGAAGACGGCGTTCTTCGGGTCGTTCGTCCAGATCGGGTTCGCCGGATAGTTCGCCAGCGGCGCGGCGAGGTAGCCCTGCGCCGCCTCGAGCCAGGGATTGTAGTTCGCGGCCTCCATCATGAAGGCCATGAAGGCCTTACAGGCGTTCGGAGCCTTGGTGTACTTGTAGGCCAGGATCGGGAAGGCGAGCTGGAACTCGGTCGGCTTGCCGACGGGCCCGATCGGCCAGACCGCGTGGTCCATGTCGGCCGCGATCTGCGGGTTGTCCTTCTTGGCCGCAGCGTAGATCGAGATGCCGTTGTTGGTCAGGTACAGGTCGCCAGAGAGGAAGGCCTTGTTGTTCGAGGAATCGTTCCAGGACACCGTGCCCGGCACGAAGGTCTCGTAGAGCGACTTCACGTATTCCAGCGCCTTGGCCGTCTCCGGGGAGTTGATGACGATCTTCTCGTTGGCGTCGACGAGGTTGCCGCCATGCGACCACAGCGCCCAGTGGCACCAGGTGTTGCCGTCGCCCGTGGCGTGGCCGAGGGCGAAGCCCGCCGGGGTATTGTTCTTCTTCAAGCCCCGGCACAGCTCGAGAAAGCCGGCCGTGTCGGTGGGAAACGCGTCGAAGCCGGCCTTCTTCAGCGCCGAAATGCGGTAGTTGAGGTATCCGCCATTGAAGGCGACGGGAAGCGCGATCCACTTGCCCTTAACCTTGCCGTAGGCCTCCGCCGACGGAAACCAGGGCCCGTACTTCTTGGCGACCGCCTCGGCCACGTCCTCGACCGGGAGGCATTTGTCGGGAAACAGGGCCGGGAAGGAGAACAGGCCCCAGACCATGTCGGGGCCCTGGCCGGTATTGGCCGCCACCGAAGCTTTGGGCTGGATGTCGTCGTAGGATTCGTTGGTGATCGTCATCTTCACGCCGGTGGCCTGCGTGAAGGCATCGACGAGCCTCATGAAGGCCTCGTCCTCGGCCGGCACGAAGCGCTTCCACCGCAGCAGCGCGAGGCTGGCACCGGGCTCCGGCTTCCACGCGGCACTCTGCGCCCAGGCCTTGGCGAAGCCGGCAAGGTCGCCGCAGGCGGCGAGGCTGGTCGCGGCAGCACCCGCGAGGAGGGAACGACGATCGAGGACGGGCATCGTGTGAGGACTCCTAGGGCTGTTTCCTCGTGACAGGGACTTCGGGTGTCCCGTTTCCGGGCGAACCGGTTCGTTAGGCGCGTGATCCGGTCGGCAGGCGACGACCGGTCTCGGCATCGAAGAAGTGGACGAGGTTCGGGCGCAGGGACACGGTCTCGCCGGGCTTCTGGCGCACGCGCTCCCGCAGCACGCAGGTGAGGTCCTGGGCGCCGGCGCGCACCGCCAGCAGGGTTTCGGAGCCGGTCGGCTCGACGACCACGACCGTGGCGGCGAGCCCGTCCGCGGCGAGGTCGAAATGCTCGGGTCTCACCCCGAGGATCAGCCTTCGGCCCGCCGCGCCTTCCGGCGCGTCGTCGAGCGGAATGGTCAAGCCGGATTCGGCGACGAAGGCGAGGCGCCCGTCCGCCCGCACCGTTCCGGGCACGAAGTTCATCGCCGGCGAGCCGATGAAGCCCGCCACGAACAGGTTGTCGGGCCGGTCGTAGAGCTGGAGCGGCGGGCCGATCTGCTCGATCACGCCGTCATGCATGACCACGATCTTGTCGGCCATGGTCATGGCCTCGATCTGGTCGTGGGTGACGTAGATCGTCGTCGTGCGCAGCCGCTGATGCAGTTCCTTGATCTCGGTGCGCATCGCCACACGCAGCTTGGCGTCGAGGTTCGACAGCGGCTCGTCGAACAGGAAGACCTGCGGATCGCGCACGATCGCCCGGCCCATGGCGACCCGCTGGCGCTGGCCGCCGGAGAGCTGGCGCGGGTAACGATCGAGCAGGGCGCCGAGGCCGAGGATCTGCGCCGCCCTGTTCACGCGCTCGTCGATCTCGGCGGCCTTCGCCTTCCGGATCCTCATCGAGAACGCCATGTTGTTCCGCACCGTCAGATGCGGGTAGAGCGCGTAGTTCTGGAACACCATGGCGATGTCCCGCTCCTTCGGCGGGACATCGTTGACGACCCGTTCGCCGATGCTGATCTCGCCGCCGGAGATGTTCTCGAGGCCGGCGATCATGCGGAGCAGAGTCGACTTCCCGCACCCCGAGGGCCCGACCAGGATCACGAATTCGCCGTCGCGGATGTCCACGGACACGCCGTGCAAGACGTTGGTCGTGCCGAAAGCCTTGCGAACCTCGCGGATTCCCACCGAGGCCATGCTTCCTCCTGAACCGGGCAGCTCTGGCGGCCGCTCCAACCCGAGCAGTACAATCGAGCGCGCGGGGGAAAGCAAGTCGAAGCGGATACCGTTTCCCGCCTCGGTCGAAAGGATCACGCGGCTTGTCACGACGCGTCGCGGCCGCCGCCGTGGGGACGCGCGCGGCTTGAGCGGTCACGCCTCCCCTTCGGCGTCGACGATGCTAAGCTCGGTGCCGCTCGGCCTCGACGCCGATGCGGAGCAGAACCGAGGGAGGATCCGGCGATGACCACCGCCCAACGCCCCTATCGCGGCGTCTTCCCCGTGGCGCCCACCGTCTTCGACGCGGCCGGCGCGCTGGACCTTCATGGTCAGCGCAGGGCGATCGACTTCATGATCGATGCCGGCGCCGAGGGCCTGTGCATCCTCGCGAACTTCTCCGAGCAGTTCGCCCTATCGGACGTCGAGCGCGACACGGTGATGGACACCGTGCTGGACCACGTGGCGGGCCGCGTGCCCGTGATCGTCACGACGACGCATTTCGCGACGCGCATCTGTGCCGAGCGCTCGCGACGGGCGCAGGCGGCCGGCGCGGCCATGGTGATGGTGATGCCGCCCTATCACGGCGCCACGATCCGCGTCCCCGATCTCGGCATCTACGACTTCTTCCGCGCCGTCTCCGACGCAATCGCGATCCCGATCATGATCCAGGACGCGCCGGTGGCCGGCACGCCCCTGTCGCCGGCCCTGCTCGCCCGCATGGCGCGGGAGATCGAGAACGTCGCCTACTTCAAGATCGAGACCGCGGGGGCCGCCGGGAAGCTGCGCGCGCTGATCGCCCTCGGCGGGGCGGCGGTCGAGGGGCCCTGGGACGGGGAGGAGGCCATCACGCTGATGGCCGACCTCGATGCGGGCGCCACCGGCTCGATGACCGGCGGAGCCTATCCGGACGGCATCCGGCAGATCACCGACGCCTACGCGGCCGGCCGCCGCGAGGACGCGATGGACGCCTACGCGCGCTGGCTGCCGCTGATCAACTACGAGAACCGGCAATGCGGGCTCCTGGCCTGCAAGGCCCTGATGCGGGCGGGCGGCGTCATCGCGCACGAGACTGCGCGGCTGCCGGTCCAGCCCATGGATCCCGAGACCCGCGCCGGCCTCATCGAGATCGCGCGTCGGCTCGACCCGCTCGTCCTGAGCTGGAGCCGATGAGGAGCCCGAGATGTCATCGACCGATCCGATTGCCGCCGATCTCCTCCTCGAACGCCTCGCCGCGATCGTCGGACCCTCCGGCCTCGTGACCGGCGACGAGCTGCGCGCCAGGCCGGCGAGCTGGACACGTCCGGCGGAGCCCTGCACGGCGCTGGCGCTGGTCCGCCCCCGCGACACCGCCGAGACGCGGGCGGTCATGGCGGCCTGCGCCGCCGCGGGCCGCTCGGTGATCCCCCGCGGTGGCGCCACAGGCCTCGTCGACGGCACCCTGGCCACGCCCGAGGATATCACCCTCTCGACCGAGCGGATGACGGGCATCGAACCGGTGGATGCGCTCGGGATGACCGTGATCGCGGGCGCCGGCGCGACCATCGCGGCCGTCCAGCACGCCGCGGCGGAATGCAACCTGTTCTTCCCCCTCGATCTCGGCGCGCGCGGTTCAGCGACGGTCGGCGGGACGATCTCGACCAATGCCGGCGGCCTGCGCGTCCTGCGCTACGGCATGATGCGCGACATGGTGCTGGGCCTCGAAGCCGTGCTCGCCGACGGCAGCGTCGTCTCCTCGATGCGCCCGCTGATCAAGAACAACACCGGGCTCGACCTGAAGCAGCTCTTCGTCGGCACGGAGGGCACGCTCGGCCTCGTCACGCGCGCGGTGCTGCGCCTTCGGCCGGAGCCCGCCGGCCACGTCACGGCCCTGATCGCCTGCCCGGGGCCCGATGACGGGGCGCGGGTGCTGCGCGCCGCCCAGAGCGCCTTCCAGGGACGGGTCTCGTCGTTCGAGGGCCTGTGGCCGGACTTCTACCGCCTGATGACGGCGCCCGGCCGCACGAGCCCTCCGCTCCCGCACGGCTCCCCCTTCTACGCACTCGTCGAGGTCGAGTGCGTGCCGGCGGAATCCGACCGCTTCCTCGCTCTGCTCGACGACCTCATGGGTGCGGGCACGGTGCTCGACGCGGCGGTCGCCGCATCCGAGGAGCAGCGCCGGGCGATGTGGCGCATCCGCGATCAGGTCGAGCACCTGAACGCGGACGGGCTGCATCGCGCCTTCGACGTCAGCCTGCCGCTCGCGGCGATGGATAGCTACGTGCGCGGGGCGCTGGAGCGGATGTCGGCGATCCCGGGCTGTCGCGCGGTCGTGTACGGCCACATCGGCGACAACAACCTGCACTGGAACACGACCCGTCTTGACGCGAACGCCAACGCCGCCATCGACGCGGCGATCTACGAGCCTCTCGCGGCGCTCTCGGGCTCCGTCTCGGCCGAGCACGGCATCGGCCTCGAGAAGCGCGCCAAACTCGCGCTGTCGCGCTCGGCGGAGGAGATCGCCACGATGCGCCTCGTCAAGCGCGCCCTCGATCCCCAGAACCGTCTGAACCCGGGCAAGATCTTCTGAGGGATCGCCCGCCCGGGGCGGGTTCGTATCGAGAGGTGCGGCGCAGATCGGGCGGCCCCCGACCGGAGCCGACCCGCTCCGGGGAGGCCTCAGAACGCGACGTTGTCGCCGCCTTTCAGGTCCAGGATCTCGCGCGCCTCGTCGGGCGTCGCCACGGACAGTCCGAGCCCCTCGATGATGGCCCGCACCCGCCGCACCTGCGCGGCGTTGCTCTCGGCGAATTTGCCCGGACCGTCCCACAGGCTGTCCTCGAGCCCGACCCGGACGTTGCCCCCCATCGCGGCCGCCATCGCGGCGATGTTCATCTGGTTGCGGCCCGCGCCGAGGACCGACCAGCGATACTGATCGCCGAAAAGCCGGTCGGCCGTGCGCTTCATGTGCATCACGTCGTCGGGATGCGCCCCGATGCCGCCCTGCAGGCCGAACACGGTCTGGATGAACAGCGGCGCCTTCACGAGGCCGCGGTCGAAAAAGTACTTGAGATTGTAGAGATGCGCCGTGTCGTAGCATTCGAACTCGAAGCGCGTTCCGTTGGGGCCGCAGGTCGCGAGGATGTGCTCGATCTGGCCGAAGGAGTTGCGGAAGATGATGTCCTTGTTGCCGAGGTAATCGCGCTCCCATTGATGCTTCAGATCCTTGAAGCGATCGAGCATGCCGAACAACCCGAAGTTCATCGAGCCGAGATTGAGGGAGGCGACTTCCGGCTGGAAGGTCGCGGCCGGGCGAACCCGCTCCTCGATCGACATGGTGGGCGCGCCGCCGGTGGTGAGGTTCACGACGCAGCCAGAGCGCTGCTTGATGATCGGCAGGAACCGCGCGAAGGCCTCCGGGGTCTGGTCCGGTTGGCCGGTCTCGGGGTCCCGGGCGTGGAGATGGACGATGGCCGCCCCGGCCTCGGCCGCTCCGATCGCCGCGTCGGCGATCTCTTCCGGCGTCACCGGAAGGTAGGGCGACATGCTGGGCGTGTGGATCGCTCCCGTCACCGCGCAGGTGATGATGACCTTCGGCTGTGCTGCCATGCTCAGTCCCTTTGCGTGTCCTTGTGCGCGCGAAGCGCCGCGAGCCGTGCGTCCCGGCGGCGCATGCGGGCGGGGAGATCGGCGGGGGCTCGCCACTGGGCGAGGATCGCCTCGGTGGCGGGCGCCTCGTAGACCGCCGGCGAAGCCGGATCGGCCGCGAGCCGCTTGTAGAAGCCGGTGTAGCGCGCGCAGTAATCGGCGATGCCGCCCGGCGCGTTCAGTTCGATGGTCTCGAACGGGCCCATGAAGCTCCAGCGCAGGCCGAGCCCGTCCGCGACCGTCCTGTCGAGATCCTGCGGGGTTACGTAGCCCTCGGAGGCGAGGCGGAAGGCCTCCGCCAGAAGTGCCCCCTGCAGCCGGTTCAGGATGAAGCCCTCGATCTCCTTGATCACCGTGATCGGAACCTGCCCGATCTGCTCGTAGACCGTCCGCGCCCGGGCCAGCGCCTCGGCCGCCGTCCAGGGCGCGCCAGAGATCTCGACCAGAGGGATCAGGTGCGGCGGGTTCACCGGGTGGCCGATCAGGCAGCGCCCCCGGCCGGGCAGGTCCTGCGTGAACAGCGAGCAGCGGATCGCCGAGGAGGAGGAGGCGATCACGACGCCATCGGGCGTCAGCGCATCGAGCTCGTCGAAGAGGGCGCGCTTGATATCGAGCCGCTCCGGCCCGTTCTCCTGCACGAAGGCGGCGCCGTCGAGACAGGCGACGAGGTCGTCGACGGCCCGGATCCGACCCGCCGCACCGGCCGGATCCGGGCAGAGGCCGTGCGCGGCGAGGTTGTCCAGACCCTCCGCGCAGAGCGGCACCGCGGCCCGCGCGATGCCGGATGCCGCGTCGCAGAGGCGCACGTTCCAGCCCGCGCGGGCGAAGATCATGGCCCAGGCCCGACCGATCAGGCCCGCACCGACGATGGCGACGGATTCGCTCACGATGGCCTCATGCTGCGGGAGGCGCGCGTCCGGTCCGCGATCTCACCGCGCGTCGCCGCGCGGCGCGGATGCAGGGGCGTGTCGCGGCGAGGCGGGCGGATCGAAAACCCTGAGAATCGTTGCTCGGATCGCCTCACAGCCAGAGCACCTTCTGACGCAGCGCCCGATCCTCGCGCAGCAGCCGCGATTCTCCGGTCCATTGCACCGCCCCGCGCTCGAGCGCGACGGTCCGGTCCGACAGCGCCAGGGCGAGATCGAGGTGATGGTCGACGATGATGATCGCGATCTCGCGGCGCAGGCGGTCGAAGGCCTCGAACAACTCCTCCGTGACGGCCGGCGACAGGCCCTCGAACGGCTCGTCGAGGAGGAGGAGGCGGGTATCGCCCGACAGCGCGCGGGCCACTGCCACCATCTGCTGCTCTCCGCCCGAGAGCCGTGCGGCGTCGACGCTCCATCGCTGCTTCAGGCGGGGGAAGAATTCGAGGACCCTCTCCTCGTCCCAGTGCACGCCCGCACCGGTCAGGCGACGCAGACGGCCGAGGCCGAGGTTCTCGGCGACGCTCATGCCGGAGAACAGCGCGCGCCCCTGGGGAACGTAGCCGATCCCGAGCCTTGCGATCCGGTCGGGCGTCAGCCCCGCGATGTCCTGGCCTTCCAGCACGATGCGGCCGCTCGCGGGCGGTGCGGTGCCGATCAGGGTTTTGAGGAGCGTCGACTTGCCGGCGCCGTTGCGCCCGAGCAGCGCCACCACCTCGCCGCCGCGCAGGGTCAGGTCGACGGCGTTGAGGATGTGCGATTTACCGTAATAGGTGTCGACCGCGCTCATGGTCAGCAGGTCGTTCGCCGCGACCGCGCTCGCGCGGGGCTTGGCCGCGATCGCCGCCGTCCCGGAGCCGAGATAGACCGCCTGCACCTTGGCGTCGTCGCGGGCATCCGCCACGGATCCGTCGACCAGCACCGCGCCGTCGGCCATCACGGTGACGCGGTCGGCGAGGCGGAAGACGCGGTCGATATCGTGTTCCACGAGGAGCACCGGGATATCGGCGGAGAGCGCCTTTATCAGGTCGCCCACGCGCTCGCGCTCGGCTGCGGCGAGGCCGGCGAGGGGTTCGTCGAGGAGGAGGACGCGGGGACGCGTGGCGAGGGCGAGCCCCATGTCGAGGAGCCGCTGGCCGCCGTAGGAGAGGCTGCCGGCCTCCGCCCGCTCGATGCCGGCAAGGCCGGTCCAGCGCAGCAGCTCGGCGGTATCGTCGGTGATCTCGCGGATCGCGAGGGCGTCCCGCCACGGACTGAAATGGCCGGGGTGGCGGGCCTGCACGGCAAGCCGCACGTTCTCCGCCACCGAAAGACCCGGGAACAGGTTGGTGATCTGGAACGAGCGTCCGAGGCCGGCCCGGGTGATCGCATGCGGCTCCAGGCCGCCGATCGCGCGGCCGTCGAGGAGAATCTGGCCGGAATCCGGGCGGAACATGCCCGAGAGCAGGTTGAAGGCCGTGGTCTTGCCGGCCCCGTTCGGACCGATCAGCGCGTGCAGCGTTCGGTCGGCCACCGCGAACGAGACGCCGCGCACCGCCGCCACGGCTCCGAAGGCCTTGCGGATGTCCTGCGCCACGAGGACGGGTCCCGCGCTGCGCGCTTCGGCGATGAAGCGGGCCGGGACCCGGCCGGAAGCGCCGACGCGGCGGGCCGCCATCGCGGCCGCCTCGGTGGGGACGCGGCGGAACGGCCGCGTCAGCCGCGCCCCGATCCCGACGAGGCCGTCGGGCGAGAACACGATGAAGGCAACGAAGAGAAGGCCGAACCAGAGCAGCCAGTCGCCGGTATAGATCGACAGGAATTCGCGGAAGAGGATGTAGAACAGGGCGCCGATCGCCGGTCCCAGGAACGACCGCATGCCGCCGATCACCGTCATGGCGAGCAATTCGCCCGAGAAGGCGATGGAGATTGGATCGGCCGAGGTGAATCGGTGGTTGAAGGCGGCCAGCGCACCCGCGAGCCCCGTGATGGTCGCCGAGAGCACGAAGGCCGCGAGCTTGTATCGGTTCGTCGCGTAGCCGAGGAAGCCGGCGCGCTGCTCGTTCTCGCGGATCGCCACCAGCACCGTGCCCATCGGCGAACGGCGGAGGCGCCACAGGGCGAGCAGGACCAGGACGGCGATGGCCGACACCGCCGCGTAGAGCGCGACCGGATCGTCGAGGACGGCCCAGCGGTGGATGCCGCCGATGCCGTTCTCGCCGCCCGTCAGGTCCGTCCAGCGAAACGCGATGGCGTAGAGCATCGCGGTGAAGGCCAGGGTGAGCAGCGAGAAGTAGACGCCGCGTCGCCGCAGGATCAGGCTTCCGGCGACGAGCGCCGCGAGCCCCGTGAGGACGAGGGCGCCGAGCAGCGGCAGGGCCATGTCGCCGGGCAGCAGCCGCGTCTGGAGGATCGCCACCGCGTAGGCCCCGATGCCGAACCAGGCCCCGTGGCCGAACGAGACGAGCCCCGCCCAGCCGACGAGGATGTTGAGGCCGAGCACCGCGAGGCCGAAGATCACCACATCCGTGGCGGTGATCATGGTGAGGCCGATCGCGTCGAGGCCGAAGGGCAGCACGACGAGGGCCGCGAGGGCCGCCCAGAGCTGGCGCACCTCGCGCAGGATCAGGCGGCGCTGCGGCGCGACGAGCGGAAGCGTCTCGGCGGTTCCGGACATGGGCCCCTCTCCGCTCACTCGAACCTGGCGATGTGCTCGCCGAAGAGCCCGCGGGGGCGGGCGAGCAGCACCAGCACCATCAGCGCGTAGACGGCGGCCTCGGTCGCCGGCGGGTAGGCGTAGGCCGTGAGACCCCGGAGGACGCCGACGATGAGGGCGGCGAGCACGACGCCCCAGAACGAGCCGAGCCCGCCGATCACCACCACCACGAAGGCGAAGGTCAGGATCTCGGCTCCCATGGCCGGCTGCACGCCGGTGACCGGCGCCATCATGGTCCCGGCGAGCGCCGCGAGCCCGACCGCGATGGTGACGACCGCGGCCATGTAGGGCCGCAGCGAGATGCCGAGTGCCGCCACCATGTCGGGGTTCTGCACGCCCGCGCGGACGACGCGGCCGAAGCTCGTTCGGGTCAGGAGCAGCCAGAGACCGCCGACGCAGGCCAGCGCCACGACGAGGATCGCGAGCCTGTAGCGCGAGTAGATCAGGTCGCCGACGAAGACCTGTCCGCGCAGCCAGCTCGGAATCGCGAAGGGCAGCGGCGCCGCCCCGAAGGCCATGCGCAGCCCCTGCTCCGCGACCATCGCGAGGCCGAAGGTCAGGAGCAGACCGAGCGTCGGGTCGTCGCGGTAGAAGCGCCGGAGCAGGAACCGCTCGATGACGAGGCCGAGCAGCGCGACCGCGAGGGGCGAGGCGATGAGAGCCCCGCCGAAACCGATCCGCGGCGTCAGCGCGACCGCCAGGTAGGCGCCGATGGCGTAGAAGGCGCCGTGCGCGAGGTTGACGATCCCGCCGAGGCTGAAGATCAGCGACAGGCCGAGCGCGATCAGCAGATATTGCACGCCGATCAACAGGCCGTTGAGCACCTGTTCCAGGATGAAGGCGAGCTGCACGGGTGCCTCACGCCGGGAAGGTGCAGGCGTTCTCGTCGCGGGTCGTGGCCACGACCTCCAGGCTCTCGTTCGCGCCCGGAATGGCACCGGTCGACTTGAAGATGTCGTACGGGTTCTTGATCGCGTCCGCCGGCAGGGCGGTGATCGCGTACATCTCCTGCATCAACTCGTGGTCCCAGGAGCGGAAATAGCCCTCGCGGCCCTTCGAGATGTTGAACTTGGCGCCCTTCTCGAGGTGCTCGACCACCTTGATCGATTCGGTCGCCTTCAGTTCAATCATGGATTGCGCGACGACCTTCATCGCCGTGTAGTCGCCCCAGCCCTGGTTCTCGGGCGGGCGCTTGTACTTGGCCCGGAAGGCCGCGACGAAGCGCTGCGCGGACGGCGCGTCGATCAGGTGGTGCCAGATCACCGGCCACGTGCCCAGGAAGTTGCCCTGGCCCGCGCCCCAGGCGAGCGCCGTGTCGAAGCCGAAGCCGGCGACCGGGTACGGCAACCCGAACTCGCTGTATTGCTTCAGGAAATTGGTGATCTGGGCGCCCGCGAGATTGCAGATGACGAGGTCCGGCCGTCCCTGGCGGATCTTGAGCAGGAACGGCGAGAAATCGGTGAGTTCCGTGGGAATCAGGTCCTCGCCCGCGATGGTCGCCTCGTTGGCGCTCATGAACTTCTTCGCCTGCTTCAGCAGGTCGTGTCCGAAGGCGTAGTCGGCGGTCAGGGCGTAGACCTTCTTGCCCTTGATCAGACCCTGTTCGAGCAGGGCGCGGCCGGCGGCGCGCACCATCATGGTGTTCTGCGCCTCGACGTGGAACATGAAGCGCTTGCAATCCGAGCCGCGCAGGGCGTCCGAGTTGGCGCCGGTGTTGACGAACAGCACCTTCTCGCGCTGGGCCACCTGGCTGATCGCCAGCGCCGAGGCGGAGTTGATCTCGCCGACGATGCAGGCGACGCGGTCACGCTGGATCATGCGCTCGGCCTTGGCCGAGGCCGTCTGCGGATTGACGCTGTCCTCGGCGAGAAGTTCGATCCTGCGGCCGTTGATGCCGCCCGCCGCGTTGATCTCCTCGACCGCGAGTTGAGCCGCCTGCACCGCGAACTCGCCGAGGGGGCCGAGAAAGCCCGTGCGCGGGGTGAGGTGACCGATCCGGATGACGTCGGGCTGCCCTTGCGACAGGGCCGGCCGCGCGAGCGCCGGGACGATGAGCGCCGCGCCGCCGGCCCGCAGCCAGTCGCGGCGCGAGAGAGAATCGCCGATTCGATCGGTCATGGCCTCGCTCCCGTGCGTGTCCTCCAGCCGGGCTTTCGCGGCGGGCTCTGGCGGCCCCGCCCAGGCTGTGATCACAGATCACTAGCGCGATAGTGCCGACCTCGTCTAGTGTTCGGCACATGAGTTCATCATCGGCGCTTGCCGAACTGCCGCAGCTCGATCGGCGCACCCTCGGCGACACGACCTACGAGGCGCTGTCGGACCTGCTCGCCGCGGGCCGCCTCGCTCCGGGCGACCGCCTGTCGTTGCGCCGGAGCGCGGCGGTGCTCGGCGTGTCGGTGATGCCGGTGCGCGAGGCCGTGAGTCGCCTCGTGGCCGAGGGCGCGCTCGAGGTCTCCCCGAATCGCGCGATCCGCGTGCCGACGATGACCCGGGTCGAATTTCGGGCGCTCGCCGAGACGCGGATGGCGGTGGAGGGGATCGCCGCCGCCCGGGCGGCCGAGCAGCGCAGCGAAGAGCATCTGGCGGAGATCCACCGGACCGAGGCCGCGTTCCGGAGGACCGCGGAACGCGCCGATCCCGACAGCGCGATGGCGGTCGCCCTCAATCGCGATCTCCACTTCGCGATCTACGCGGCCTGCGGCCTGCCCCCCCTTCGGGAGATCATCGCCCGCCTTTGGCTGAAGGCCGGCCCGGTCATCAACCTCGATCTGCGTGCGCATCCCGAGCGCCTGCTCCAGGGCTTCGCGCTGCGCCGCCACGCGGAGGCGCTCCGGGCGATCGAGGCCCGCGACGGGGCCGGTGCGGCGGCGGCCATCGCGGCGGATATCGGGGAGGCTGCCGAGTTCATCATGTCGCGCGGCGGGTTGCGGGACGGCTAGAGGGAGGGAGCAGGATGGATCTCGGAATCACGGGACTTCGCGTGCTGGTGACGGCGGGCGCGGCCGGAATCGGGCGCGCGGTGGTCGAGGCGTTCCTCGAGGAGGGCGCGCGGGTCTTCGCCTGCGATGTCGACGCGCAGGCGCTCGCGGACCTGCCGGCGGAGGTCGGACGAAGCCGGACGGATGTCGCGGACCGCGACGCGGTCGCCGCCATGATCACGGCCGCCCTCGACCACCTGGGGGGCCTCGACGTGCTCGTGAACAATGCCGGCATCGCCGGTCCCACGGGCCGCGTCGAGGAGATCGCCCCGGAGGAGTGGGACCGCTGCCTGAGCGTCTGCCTGACGAGTCAGTACAATTGCGCCCGCCTCGCGGTGCCGCACCTGCGCGACAGCCGCAACGCCTCCATCGTCAACCTGTCCTCGGCCGCGGGCAAGTTCGGCTTCGGCCTGCGCAGTCCCTACGCGGCCGCGAAGTGGGGCGTGATCGGCTTCACCAAGTCGCTCGCGATCGAGCTCGGCGAGGCGGGTATCCGGGTCAACGCGATCCTGCCGGGCCTCGTCGCCGGCGACCGACAGCGCCGGGTGCTGGAGGCCAAGGCGCAGCAGCAGGGGACGAGCTTCGGCGAGATGGAGCAGCGGGCCTTCTCGTTCGTCTCGATCAAGACCTACGTGACCGCGCGCCAGATCGCCGACCAGATCCTGCTGCTCTGCTCGCCCCGCGGCGGGACGATCTCGGGGCAGGCCATCGCGATCGACGGCGACACCCGCATGCTGTCGTAGTCGCGACCAGGCGGCGGGAGCCGGATCGCCGGTGCGCGTCGTGCCGATCGGCGGCGAGGGCTGAACGCCGGAGGGGACCGGAATCGGGGGATGCGGGTCTTCCGCAGATCGAGGAGGGATCAGGCATGCGTCTTTCGGGCAAGGTCGCGCTCGTCACCGCGGCGGGGCAGGGGATCGGCAGGGCGAGCGCCCTCGCGATGGCGCGCGAGGGCGCGACCGTGCTGGCGACCGACGTGCGGGCGGAGGCGCTCCGCGGCTTCGACGGGGTGCGCAACATCAGCACCGCCCCGCTCGACGTCCTCGAACCCGCGCAGATCGAGGCCGTGATCGGCGGCCTCCCCCGCATCGACGTGCTGTTCAACTGCGCGGGCTACGTCCATTCCGGCACGGTGCTGGAGGCGAGCGACGCGGATTTCGACCTCGCCGTCCGCCTCAACGTGCGCTCCCAGTTCTGGACGATCCGCGCGGCACTGCCGCGGATGCTGGAGAACGGCTCCGGGAGCATCGTCAACATGGCGAGCGTGGCGAGTTCGGTCCGCGGCCTGCCGAGCCGGTTCGTCTACGGCCTGACCAAGGCGGCGGTGGTCGGCCTGACGAAATCCGTCGCCGCCGATTTCGTCGGCCGCGGCATCCGGTGCAACTGCATCTGCCCCGGCACCGTCGACACCCCCTCCCTCGCGGACCGCATCAACGCCTTCGACGACCCGGCGGCGGCGCGCAAGGCGTTCATCGCCCGCCAGCCCATGGGTCGGCTGGCGCAGGCCGACGAGATCGCACCCCTGGTGGTGTTCCTGGCAAGCGACGAATCCGCCTTCGTCACGGGCCAGAGCTACTCGATCGACGGCGGCATGACGATCTGAGGCGACCTGTCCGGGAGAGGATGATGAGCGAGACCCGCCGCATGGCACCCGCCGACCTGCGTTCCAGGGCGTGGTTCGACAATCCGCACAACCCGGGCATGACCGCGCTCTACCTGGAACGCTACCTCAATTTCGGGCTGACCCCGGAGGAGTTGCGCTCGGGCAGGCCGCTCATCGGCATCGCCCAGACCGGGTCCGACCTGTCCCCGTGCAACCGCCATCATCTCGAGCTGGCCAAGCGCGTGCGCGACGGCATCCATGCCGCGGGCGGGGTCGCCTTCGAATTTCCCTGCCACCCGATCCAGGAGACCGGCAAGCGCCCGACCGCCTCCCTCGACCGCAACCTCGCCTACCTCTCCCTCGTCGAGGTCCTCTACGGCTATCCCCTCGACGGCGTCGTGCTACTCACCGGCTGCGACAAGACCATGCCGGCCTGCCTGATGGCCGCCGCCACCGTGAACATCCCGGCGATCTCGCTGAACGTCGGCCCGATGCTCAACGGCTATTTCCGCAAGGACCTGACCGGCTCCGGCACGGTGGTGTGGAAGGCCCGCGAGCGCCACGCGGCCGGCGACATCGATTTCCAGCAGTTCATGGACATCGTCGGCTCGTCGGCGCCGTCCACCGGCCACTGCAACACCATGGGCACCGCCTCGACGATGAACGCCCTCGCCGAGGCCCTCGGCCTCGCCCTGCCCGGCACGGCCGCGATTCCCGCTCCCTATCGCGAGCGCGGACAGGCGGCCTACGCGACCGGCCTGCGCATCGTCGACATGGTCTGGGACGACCTCAAGCCCTCCGACATCCTGACGCGCGAGGCCTTCGAGAACGCCATCGTGGCCAACGCCGCCATCGGCGGCTCCACCAACGCCCCGATCCACATCAACGCCATCGCCAGACATATCGGTGTGCCCCTCACCAACGACGACTGGGAGCAGGTCGGCTTCGACATCCCGCTCCTCGTCGACATGCAGCCGGCAGGGCGCTGGCTCGGCGAGGAATATTTCCGGGCGGGCGGGCTTCCGGCGGTGTTCGCCGAGCTGATCGAGGCGGGGAAGGTGCATGCGGACGCGCTCGCCTGCAACGGCCGCACGATCGGCGAGAATTATCGCGGGAAGCACAGCTGGGACCGCACGGTGATCCGGGCCTACGACGCCCCGCTGATGCCGCGGGCGGGCTTCCTCAATCTCAAGGGGACCCTGTTCGACTCGGCGATCATGAAGACCTGCGTGATCTCCGAGGAGTTCGCCGCGCGCTACCTGCGCAACCCCGCCGACCCGATGGCCTTCGAGGGGCGCGTCGTCGTCTTCGAGGGCCCGGAGGACTACCATCGGCGCATCGACGACCCGGACCTCGACATCGACGCCCACACGATCCTGGTCATGCGTGGCGCGGGCCCGATCGGCTATCCGGGTGCGGCCGAGGTGGTGAACATGCAGCCGCCGGGCGCGCTGATCCGGCGCGGCGTGACCGCGCTGCCCTGCATCGGCGATGGCCGCCAGTCCGGCACCTCCGGCACGCCGGCGATCCTCAACGCCTCGCCGGAGGCCGCCGCCGGTGGCGGCTTGGCGCTGCTGCAGACCGGCGACCGGATCCGCATCGACCTCAACAGGCGCAGCGCCGACATCCTGCTGCCGCCCGACGAGATCGCGCGACGCCGCGCCGACCTCGCCGCCCGGGGCGGCCATCCCTATCCCGCTACACAGACGCCCTGGCAGGAGATCTATCGCGCGGCGGTATCCCAGCTCGACCAGGGCATGGTCCTCGAGGGTGCGGCCAAGTTCCAGCGGGTGGCGCAGATCTCGGGCGTGCCGCGCGACAACCATTGAGCGCCACCTGAGCCTCGGATGTCGTGGCCCGGGAAGCCCGCCTGCCGCCGCACCGGCGGCACCTGCCGCCTTTCGAAGGCGCGGGCATCGGACGATGCCGACCGGACGGGATTGGCACGCGACACGGATTGAAGGCCGCTGCGACCGAGTCCTGCCCCCGGAACGAACGCGGTGCCGTGCCGAACCGCGACCGTCGGAGCGAGGGGCTCAAGGGTCAGGTCGAGCGCCCCGATCACTCGATTCGGACCCTCTCGGCATCGACCGGCGCGATCATGCCGGGAATGTAGGAGCGCGAGATGTGAGCCTGGCAATGGGTATGAAAGGCCTCGACGAGCCGCGAGGTCTGCAACGCGCGGAGCGTGGCGACGCCGACGGTCATGGGGCGATGCTCGCCGGCGATGCGGACGGATGTCAGCCCCCGCCCGTCGAGGGCCTGACTCGATTTCGGTCGCGCGTTGAACAGCGCGTATCCGAATCCGTTGGCGACCATCGTCCGGACGACGTCCTGATGGGCCGACCGCGCGGCGACGCGCGGAACGAGCCCCTCGTTCAGGAAGAGAGCCATGAAATATTCGCGGCTCAGAGGCAGGTCTAGCAGGACCAGGGCCTCCTCCGCCAGCTCCTGCAGGGTGACCGCCGCCTGCCCGGCGAGCGGGTGCTTGTCGGAGACGACCGCGTAGGGCGGCAGGCTGACGAGGGGGTGGAAGTCGATGTCGTCCGCCAGCCGTAGATCGTAGATCAGGGCGATGTCGGTCTCGCACCGGCGCAGGCCCTCGAGCAAATCCTCCTGATGCCCCTCGACGTGGCTCACCTGCACAGCCGGGAAGGCCGTCATGAACGACTGGCTGAGTTCCGGCACCAGCATCGGGGCGAGCGTGACCATGCAGCCCACAGACAGCGAGCCGCGCACCGTCAGGCTGGTCTGCGAAGCGACCGTGTACAGGCCCTCCGCCTGCGCGACGACGCGCTTCGCCTCGGCGAGCAGCGTCCGGCCGGCCGAGGTGAGCGACAGGCCCTGGGCGTGGTGGCGCACGAAGAGCTGCGCGTTCAGCTCCTTCTCCAGATGCGAGATCGCCGTGGAGATGGAGGGCGGGGAAATGTGAATCCGCTCCGACGCGAGCGTGATGCTTCCCGTCTCGCCGGCAGCGATGAAATATTCGAGCTGGCGCAAGGTGAACCGCATGGTCGGCTCATATCATGCGGCCCAGCTGCGAGGTAGCGACGCGCCGAGACGCGCCTACAGGTCTCCCGGCACGCCGTAGCTCGGCGCCAGGGAGGGGTCGCGGGCGCGGGTCACGTAATCCTCCAAGAGCGGCTTGTAGCGGGTCCAGAGCGCGGCCAGGCCCGCGACCGGGCAGTCCTCGGTCCAATCGATCCTGAGATCCGCCACGGGCCACGACACGTCGCGCACGATCATCATGCCGGCCGAGTGCACCGGACCGGCCTCGCCGCCGGCCTCGAGCGCGGCCTGCATCGCCTGGATCAGGCGGTCGCCGAGATGGCCCTGCGAGCGCCCGAAGGCGTCGACCATCGCCTGGGGCACGCCCGGATCGGCCAGGAGGTTGCCGCCGCAGGCCACGTTCTCGGCGCGTGCCTCGGCCCAGATGCCGAGCGCGCGCGGCCCGGAATGGATGGCCGATCCGCCCAGCGCGTCGACCACCAGCACCTGACGGAATGCCATGTGGGGGGCCGCGCCGCGCAGCACCCCGATCACCTGTTCGGCGCCGGCGCCGAGCTGGAGCAGATCCAGGGCGCGGACGCCGAGCGCCGGGTCGGTCACGTTCTGGCTGGCGACGGCGCCGACACCGGCGCGGGCATGGGCGCAGCGCGCCGCGACGGCGGGGGACGAGGAGGACACCGCCACGCCGAACATCCCGGTTTCAGCGCAGCGCGCCGCGATCGAGAACGTCATGCCGCATCATCCGGAATGACGGCTGTGCCGTCGATCTCGACCAGCCATTCGGGCCGCGCCAGGGCCTGCACGACGAGCCCCGTCGACACCGGATGCACGCCCCGGATGTACTCACCCATGGTCCGGTAGACGGCTTCGCGGTGGCGCACATCGGTGATGTAAACCACGACCTTGACGAGGTGCTCCATCCTGCCGCCGCACTCCTCGATGAGCTGGCGGATGTTCTGCATGACCTTGTGGGTCTGCTCGACGGGATCGTGGCTGGCGATGTTTCGCGCCGTGTCGAGATCCTGCGGACATTGCCCGCGCAGGTAGACGGTCCGTCCGCCGCGCGTGACGACCGCCTGGCAGAGGTCGTTGTCGAGCGTCTGCTCCGGGTAGGTATCCCGGGTGTTGAACGGGCGAATCCGCGTGTGCAGCATCTGTGTCTCCAGGAAAGAGGGAAGCGGGTTCCGGGCGAGCCTGAGTCGGGCTCGCACCCGGCAATGTCAGGCGGCCTCCTCGCGCCCCGCGGCCGCGTGGTAGGCGAGATACCGGCGCTGCGTGGCGATGTGGTCCGCCACGTAGGCCGCATCGTGCCAGACGCCCCAGATGAAGCTCGAGCCCCGTCGTGACTGCCAGGGCAGGCCCAGGAAGTAGATGCCCGGCTCGGCCGAGACGCCGCGCTGGTGCGTCGGCCTGCCCGCGTCGTCGAACGCGTCGACGGAAAGCCAGCCGTAATCCGCGGTGAAGCCGGTTGCCCAGAGGATCGTGGTGATCCCGGCCCGGGCCAGGTCGAGGCTGCGGATCGGGTCGGTCACGCAGGGAGCATCGGGCACGGTCGCGCGGGCTTCGGGGTCTTCCCGAAGGTCGAGGCCGTTGCGGGCGACGTAGGCGTCGGCCTCGTCGAGGACCGACAGGTAGTTCGCGTCGCCGCGCGCGAGATTGTCCGGGAGATCCGGCGCGAAGGTCAGCGTCCCATCGCCGTAGGATTGGGTGCGCCCGACGAGGATCATCCCCTCCGCCGCTAAGCGCCGGAAGTCGACGGTCTCGCCGCCGCGCGCGCCGCTGACCGCGATGGTGACATGCTCCGCGCCGGGACCGGGTGTCGCGGCATCCCATTTGCCCAGCACGCCGAGCCACCAGCAGAAGTCGCGGTCCCGGTAGGACCGCGGCGGACGATCGTGCGGCCCGACCGAGAGGTAGACCGTCCTGCCCGCGCGCAGGAGCTCGTCCGCGATCTGGCTGCCCGAGGAGCCCGCGCCGACGACGAGGACGGCGCCCTCGGCCAGCCCGGCCGGATTGCGGTAGGCGCTGGAATGGATCTGGGTCAGCCCCGGCAGCTCCGGCACGAGGGCCGGGATGACCGGGTTCTGGAAGGGGCCCGTCGCCGCCACCACGCTCAGCGCCTCGATCACGCCGTCGGAGGTCTCGACCTCGAAGCCCGGGCGGCGGGCGAGCTTGCGCACCTTGCGCACCGCCACGCCGCAGCGGATCGGCGCCTTGATCCGCTCCGCGTAGGCCTCGAAGTAATCCGCCACCTTCTCCTTCGCGACGAAGGCGTCGGGACGGGTGTCGGGAAATTCCAGTCCCGGGAAGCGGTCGTGCCAGGCGGGGCCGTTGGCCACCAGCGAGTCCCAGCGCTCGGAGCGCCAGCGCTCGGCGATCCGGTGCCGTTCGAGAACGAGATGCGCGATGCCGCACCGGCTCAGATGCTCGCTCATCGCCACGCCCGCCTGGCCGGCACCGACGACCAGCGTATCCATTGTCTCGACCGGCATCGTGGGCCCTTCCAATATTGGACGCGGAGCAGCTTTGAGCGTCAGGTTATCGTTCGGACGGCGGAGCGACCATTACGTTTCGGGTTGGCAGTGATTCGGTTTTCCCGAATGCTGCGGCACGTCCGCGTGGTCCAGGCGTCCGGAGGACCCGCGCTCAGGCCGCCAGCCGGTCGAGGAGGCGATCCATCATGGCGTCGCAGGCTGCGAGCTGTGCGAGGGTGATGAACTCGTCGGGCCTGTGACCCTGGTCCATCGAGCCCGGACCGCAGACGAGGGTCGGCGTTCCGAGGCGGCTGGCGAACAGCCCGCCCTCCGTCCCGAACGCCACCTTGTGGGTCTTCACCCCGTGTGTCGGCCCGGGTCCCACGAGCGCGGCCAGGAAGGCGACGGCCTCGGAATCGACCGGCGTCGCCAGGCCCGGATAGGCGTTCGTCGGCTCGACGACGATGCGGGCCTCCGGGAAGTCCGTGCGCCGCGCGGCGGCGATCGCCTCTCCGGCGTCGATCATCCGCCCGAGGATTGCCTCGGGATCGTCCGCCGCCACATTCCGGATCTCGAAATCGACCGTGCAGCGGCTCGGAACGATGTTCAGCGCCGTCCCGCCGTCGATCCGCCCGACATGGAGCGTCGTGTAGGGCACCGCGTAGTCCGGGTCGCGCGCCCCTTCCTCGGTCAGCGCGTCCTGCCCGGCCCGCAGGGCCCCGACGAAGTCGCAGGCGAGGTGGATCGCGTTGAGGGCGTTCGGCGCGAGCGCGGAATGGCCGGCGACGCCGCAGCAGGTCGCCCGCGCGGCGAGCTTGCCCTTGTGGCCCGTGGCGATCCCCATCCCGGTCGGCTCGCCCACGATGGTCAGGCGCGGCCTGATCCCGCGCGCGGCGAGCCGGTCGATCAGGGAGCGGACGCCGACGCAGCCGATCTCCTCGTCGTGGCTGAAGGCGAGGTGCAGCGGGACGGCGAGGTCTCGGCCGGAGGCCCGCGCCGCGAGCGCGAGCGCGGCGGCGACGAAGCCCTTCATGTCGGCCGTGCCGCGGCCGTAGGCGCGATCCGCCTCGACGCGCAGCCGGAAGGGATCGGTCGTCCAGGCCTGCCCGGTGGCGGGCACGACGTCGGTGTGACCCGACAGCATGATGCCGGGACGATCGGCCGGTCCGATGGTGGCGAAGAGGTTGGCCTTGCGTCCGCCTTCGGCCTCGACGAGTTCGCTGGCGATGCCGTGCCCCGCGAGGAAATCGCGCACGAAGTCGATCAGGGGCCGGTTCGGATCTCGGCTCACCGTCTCGAACGCCACCAGTCTGTCGAGCAATGTCAGCGTGTCCATCGGCCCGCTCTCCCGGTTGGTCTGTGGTCGATCCGGCGTCAGAGGTAGAGATGCCGGACGGCGTCGTTGTCGAGGAGTTCGCGCGCCGTGCCCGTCGCGACGACGCGGCCCTTCACCAGCATGACGCCGCGATGCGCGATCGAGAGCGCGGTCTCCGCGTTCTGCTCGATCAGCAGAACGGTCGTTCCCCGCCGGTTGACCTCCGCGACCGTGTCGAAATATTCGTCGATGAGCTTCGGCGAGAGGCCGAGGGACGGCTCGTCCATGACGATGAGCTTGGGGTCGCCGATGAGCGCGCGGGCCAGAGCGACCATCGCCTGCTCGCCCCCCGAGAGCGTGCCGGCCCGCTGCCCGATGCGCTCGCGCACGCGCGGGAACAGCTCCAGCATCGCCTCGAGCCGGCCCGCGAAATCGCCGCCGCCGCGCTGCGCCTCGAAGCCCAGGCGGATGTTGTCGCGCACCGACATGTCGGCGAAGAGCCGCCGCCCCTCCGGGACGAAGCCGATGCCGAGGCCGCTCAGCGCCTCGGTGCGCAGCGTCGCGATGTCCTGCCCCATGAGCGTCAGGCGGCCGCGCGCCAGGGGCAGGAGGCCCGACAGGGCCCGGAAGGTCGTCGTCTTGCCCGCGCCGTTGGGCCCCAGGATGCAGACGAGCTCGCCCTCCGCCACCCGGAAGGAAACGTCGCGCAGCATCGGGACGGCGCCGTAATTCGTATCGACGCTCTCAAGGACGAGCATGCTGGGCCGCCTTTCTGCCGAGATAGGCCTCCTGCACGCGCGGGATGAGGCGCACCTCCTCGTAGAGGCCGTCGGCGAGCTTCTGGCCGTAATCGAGCACCAGCACCCGGTTCGGCAGGGATGCGACGAGGCGCATGTCATGCTCGATGATCATCAGAGCGAGCTCGGGGCGCGCGGCGCGGATCGCGCGGATATCGGCCATCAGCGCATCGGTGTCGGCGTCGTCCATGCCGGACGAGGGCTCGTCGAGGAGCAGCACCTTCGGCTCGCTCGCCAGCGCACGCGCGATCTCGAGGCGCCGCCGGTCGGCCTGCGGCAGCTCGGCGGCGGGGCGGTGGCGCTGCGCATAGAGAGTGCGCGACACCGCCTCGAGCAGCTCGGCGGCGCGCCTGGCCGCCTCGCGCAGTTCGGCCTCCGCACGCCCGCGGCGCAGGATCGCGTCGAGCAGGCCGCATCTCATGTGCACGTGCCGGCCGATGACGACGTTGTCGAGCACCGAGAGATCGCCGAACAGGCGGCTCGACTGGAAAGTCCGGGCGATCCCCTTGGCGACGATCCGATGGGCCGGGAGGCCGTTGATCCGCTCGCCCTCGAGGCGGACCTCGCCGGAGGACGGCCTGTAGAGGCCGGTGACGATGTTCAGGAGCGTCGACTTCCCGGCCCCGTTCGGCCCGATGATGCCGAGGATCTCGCCCTTTCGCAGGGTGAAGTCGACCTCGGCCATCGCCACGAGGCCGCCGAAGCGCATGGTGAGGCCGCGGCCCTCCAGGATCACGGGTGCGTCGACAGCTGCGCGCATCGTCAGGCCCCATACCGGCGCAGGCGCTGCGGGAAGAGGCCCTGCGGGCGGATCATCAGGAAGGCGATCACCGTCACGCCGAAGAACAGGATCCGGTAGTCGGAAAAGGCCCGCAGCTTTTCCGGCAACAGCGTGAGCAGGAAGGCTCCGACGATGACGCCGAGCGTGTTGTCCATCCCGCCGGCGATGACCATGGTCATGATGGTCACCGAGACCAGGAAGGTGAAGTTGTCCGGCGAGATGAAGCCGACGTAGAAGGCGTAGATGGTGCCGGCGAAACCGGCCAGGAACGCATCGACCGCGAAGGCCAGGACCTTGTACCACGTCGCGTTGATGCCCTGGCAGCGCGCCGCGAGCTCGTCCGCCCGCAGCGCGTTCCACGCCAGGCCGACCCGCGAATCGTGCACGCGCCGGGCGAACAGGATCGCGATGCCGACGAGCACCGCCGAGAGGTAGTAGAAATTCGCCTGGGACGGCAGGTCGTGGCCGAGGATCACCAGAGGCGCGGCGAAGGAATGCCCGAACAGCTCCGGCGCCGGGATCCCGACGAGGCCGTTCGGGCCGCCGGTGAATTCGAGGTTGTTGAGCAACTGGTGGATGACGACGCCGAAGGCGATCGTCACGAGGGCGAGGTAGCTGTCGCGCGTGCGCATCGAGGGCACGCCGAGGAGGAAGCCGAAGATCGTGGCGACGATCGCCGCGGCGGGCAGCGCGAGCCAGAAGCTGACGTCCCAGTTCAGGGCCAGCAGCGCGGAGGCATAAGCCCCGATCCCGTAGGAGGCGCCTGTCGCGAAGTTCGGGATGTTCGCGCTGCCGAGCTGGAAATTCAGCGCCAGCGCGAGCACGGCGTAGAGCTGCCCGATGACGAGCAGGTGCAGCGCGTAGGTGCTCTTCTCGAGGACGAACGGGAACAGGAGGACGAGGACGAGGCCGAGGCCGGTGGCGAAGCGGGCCTGATCGGCGAAGGCCGCCTCGATCCGTGCCTCGAGGGCGGGCCTGCGCTGCATCGTGACGAGCGCGGCGCCGAACAGGGCCAGCAGCGCGACGACGAGGCGCCCATCCTCGGCGAGCAGGAACTGCCTCAGGAACAACGCGCCCGCAGCCTCGATCGCCGCGACGAGCGCGATGGCCCGGGGCGCCGCGACGGCAGGATGGCGCAGCTTCGATGCAGACATCGTCTCAAACCTTCTCGACGACCGTGCGGCCCAGGAGACCGCTCGGGCGGAAGACCAGCACGGCGATCACGAGGAGGAAGACGAAGACCAGCCGATAGGACGCGCCGTTCGGGATCGTGGCCTGCACCAGCGTGTCGATGCCGGCGATCAGCAGGCTGCCGATGATGGCGCCCGGCATCGAGCCGAGGCCCCCCGCGACCGCCGCCGAGAAGCCGATGAGCCCGACATCGACGCTGAAGTCGAAGCGGACGATCCCGGCATATCCCGAGAAGAAGAGGCCCCCGACCGCGCCGATGGCGGAGGCGATGAAGAAGGTGAGCCGGAAGATGCGCTCCGGCGAGATCGCCATGAGGCGCGCCGCGTCGCGATCCTGCGAGACCGCCTTGATGTGCAGGCCGAGGCGGGTGTTGCCGAGGATGAAGAACAGCGCCCCGACGCACAGGACGGACACGGCGATCGCCACGAGGTTGAACAGCGGCACCGACGTGCCGAACAGCGCGAGGTTGCCCGACACGAGGCGCGGGATGGCGTGGGGGTTCGAGCCGTTCGGGAAAAGGTGCCGGATGAGTTCCCGCAGAACGATCCCGAGGGCCACCGTCGCCACGAGCGCCATCATGGCGGGCGCGTTCCGGAAGCGCTTGATCACGGTGGCGTAGAGGACGCTCCCGATCAGGCCCGTCGCCGCGACGGCCAGCAGCGCCGCGAGGGCGAACCCGGCCGGGGAGGAGGCGCCTCCGAGAGTGCCGGCCAGGGCCGGCATCAGCGCCAGGGCCAGGAACGGCGCGGTCAGCGCGACGTCGGCGTGGGAGAAGTGGATGATGTTGAGGACCCCGAACAGCAGGCTGAAGCCGACGGCGATGAGGGCGTAGATCGAGCCGAGCGTGATGAGGTTGAGAAGCTGCTGTGCGATCTGCGCGGCCATGTCTGCCTCATACGAACGTTCGGCCGGCTCAGGACGCGACCGGGCCCTCGGAGCAATTCGCGAAGCTCCCGCTCTCCGGGAGGTCATACCCGCGGCGCCACATCCTGGCACGACGGCACGGCGAGCGTTTCGCGAGAGGCTCTGACACGGACGGTAGACCGGGGCGAGGCCGGGGAGTGGTCGTATTTTCAGAACCCGGGCTTCGCCGGATCGGAAAGAGCGGCTCCGCTGCTTCGGAAAAAGAGCGTCTCCGCTTCCGAAGATTCGATTTGCCTCGGTTTTCGAAGGACGGATGCTTGAGTATCGAGCACACGGGACGGCGCGCCCGGAACCGATGGGTCCGCCGCGGGCGCCTGCGAGGAGGGGACAATGCGTTTTGGTTCGGGGATTCCAGGCCGCGCGTTCGGGGCCGTCCGCGCCCTGATGGCCACCGCGATCCTCGCCGGAGGCGTCACGGTCGCCCTGGCGCAGGAGACCGTGAAGATCGGCTTCATCGGTCCACTGAGCGGCGGCAATGCCCAGCAGGGTCTGTCCGCGCGGAACGGCTTCCAGCTCGCCATCGACCAAGCCAACGCGTCGGGCCTGCCCTTCAGGATCGAGCCCGTCATCCTCGACGACGCCGCGAATCCGCAGACGGGCGTTTCCGCCGCCCTGAAGCTGACAAACGACAGCCGGGTCGTCGCGGCGACGGGGCACTGGAACAGCGGCGTCGCGCTCGCGACCATCCCGGTCTTCCAGCGGGCCGGCCTCCCGTTCATCGTCTGGGGCGCGATCTCGCCGAAGATCACCGAGCGCAACAACCCGATGGTCTCCCGGGTGGTCACGACTCTCGTCAACACCAACGAGCCCCTGGCCGCCTGGGCGGCCCAGACGATCGGCAAGTCGATTGCCATCGTGTCCGATACGAGCGATTACGGGGCCGCCAACACCAGGAACTTCGAGAAGTTCTACACCGCGGCCGGCGGCAGGATCGTCGCCACGGAGGCGGCACCGGTCGGCACAACCGATTTCCGTGCCCTCCTGACCAAGATCAAGGCCCTGTCTCCGGATGCCGTCTATTTCGGCGGCGTCGTCACGGAGGCCGGGCTCGTGCGCCAGCAGATGGCCGAGTTGGGGATGACTGCCCCGATGATCGGCGTCGACGGGTTCCACGATCCCGATTTCATCAAGATCGCGGGGCCGGCGGCCGAGGGCACGATCGCCGGCATCGTCAAGGAGAAGGGCAATCCGCAGCTCGCGAAGCTGACGCAGGATTATCAGGCCGCCGCGTTCGCGGAGCCCGCGAGCACCTACACGAAGAACGCCTACGACGCGACGAACATCATCGTGGCGGCGATCCGAAAAGCGGGCACGAAGGACAAGGCCGCGATCGCGAAGGCGATCCGCGAGACGCAGTACGACGGCGCGATGGGCCATACGAGCTTCGACGACAATGGCCAGACGAAGCTCCCGGTCGAGCTCGAATTGCGGACCGTGAAGAACGGGGCCTGGGCGACGCGTTAGCAGCCTGCCTTCGTGCAGTGCCTCGGCGACGGCGCCCCGGGCGTCCGGGTGACGGTGCGGCACGCGCCGCGGAAGGCGGTCCGTCGCCCGACCCGGACCGGTCGACCCGCTGTCCGCCGCGCGGCGACAGCTTGCGAGGCTTGGCTCGGACCGGCGCGCGCGGGACGGGGGCGCAGGCGGACGTCGATGCCTGAGCCTTCTGCGAGCGCGTGTCTTCGGCCGGAGAACAGCCGGAGTCCGCTCGCGCATCACCGATGCTGGCTGGGACGGAGGGTCCGGCGCCCGTTGCGTCGGATCAGGAACTCGCCTTGTCGGATGGGGTCCTGATCAGCGCCTTGAGCTGATCGGACATCGGAAATTCGAGGTTCAGCCCGCGCGGCGGCACCGGGGCTTCGAACCACCTCCTGTACAGGTCTGCGAACGCGCCCGATGTCATCAGGCCGACGAGCGTCCCGTCGACGAGCGCCTTGAAGGCCGGATCGTCCTTGCGGAACATCAGGGCGTCGGGGTCGGCCGAGTACGATGTGTCGAGGATCGACAGTTTGGATGGGTCCTTGGCATTCGCTCGCACGCCGGCGAGCAGGATGTCGTCTTCCATGAATGCAGACGCGCGGCCCGTCTCGACGAGCAGGAACGATTCAGCGTGGTCCTTGCCGTGGATGATGTTCAGCTTCAGCCCCTGATCCTGGTTGAGCTTGTTGATGAACTGAGCGGTGTTGGTCCCGGCCGTCACCGCCACCGTCCTTCCCTTGAGATCGTCCGGCGACGCGATGCCGCCGCCCGGCCCGATCTGGTTCTTCGACCTGAGTGCGGCTGACGAGGGGGCGTCCGGGCCGGACCGCACGCATCGGCTCGGCAGCTCTCTGCCCTTCGGTCTCCAAGGCGCGCATGTCGGAGCGCCGCCCGACCCGCTCCCCCAGGGCCCGCATCGGACTTACAGGAAACGTCGAGGATCGAAGGGGCTCAAGGGGATCTCGGGCGCGGCGCGGCTGACGAGCTGGGCGACAATTCGACCCGTCCGAGCCGAGCCCACCAGGCCGACATGGCCGTGTCCGAAGGCGTAGATCACGTCGGCGGTCTTTCGCGCAGGTCCGATGCAGGGCCGCCCGTCCGGCATGCTCGGACGATGCCCGAGCCAGACGCGCGGGCTGTCCGCCGGCACGCTCCCGGCCAGCTTCGGAAACATCGAGATCAGATGGTCGCGAAGGATGTCGGCCCGTTTCCAGTTGGGCGCCGCCGCCAAGCCCGCGAACTCGACCTGCCCGGCGGCCCGCAGGCCACCGTCCATGAAATTGGCGATCATCTTGGCGTCGGACGCCATCACGGGCGTGCGTGGACCGACTTCGGCGTCCGGGATCATCACGTGGTAGCCGCGCTCGCTCTCGAGGGGGAGCGGGTCGCCGAGCGATGCGGCCAGCGCCCGCGAGCGCGCTCCGGCCGCCACCACGGCGCAGTCGCAGGCGATGTCCCCCTGTTCCGTCGTCACGGCCGTGAGGCGTCCCTGCGCGTGACGGAAGCCCGTTGCGCGGGTCGCAACGTATCTGGCGCCGCGCTCGCAGGCGAGCCTGGCCAGGGCGGCCACGTAGTTGCCGGGATCGCGGCAATGCCCCGCCTCTTCGACCACGAGTCCGAAGGTATAGCGTGGATGCAGATCGGGCTCCCGCTGCCGAAGTTCTTCGGCGGAGAGTTCGAGCCACGCGACGCCAACCTTGCGCCGGATGGCCCAGGATCGGGCGTCGTCCTCGAACGCTGCGCGATCGGGATAGACGTGCAGGACGCCGCGCCGCTCGATCAGCCCTGCCACGCCGGCCTCGGCGGCGAGGCTCGCGTGGAATTTCGGCGCGTCGACCAGGAGCGTCCTCAGGGCTTCTGCCGTCTGCTCCACCTGGGCTGCGCTCCTGGCTTCCAGGAGGAAGCGGATCAGCCAGGGCAGGATCACCGGCAGGTAGGTCCACCGGATCGAGAGGGGGCCGAGCGGATCGAGGAGGAACGACGGGACCTTCTTCCACATCCCGGGCTCGGCTGGCGGGATGACGGAATGCGAGGAGAGCCAGCCGGCATTGCCGTAGCTCGACGCGTGCTCGCCGCCCGGCTGGCCCGGGTCGACCACCGTGACCCGGTGCGCGGCCCGCAGACACTCGATGGCGCTCACCGTCCCGACCGCGCCGGAGCCGATGATGACGACATGGCGGCTTGAACCTGCGGGCATCCGTCTTCCTCAATGGGCGCCGTCGAGCGCTCGGCGGCTCTGCCGGACCGCCCCGGAGCCCTAGCACGGTTCGGCGCGAACGTTCGGTCCTGCGCGCCGCCCCGGGTTCGATCCGCAGGTCCGGCAATCGGCAGGATGCCCCTTAAAAGCCGCGCGATCCTGTCCCGCGCCGCTCGAGGTCCGGCGAGCGTCCGCGTGGAGAGAGGACGGTCGTCTTCCGTACGGGTTGTTTCCAAAGCATTGCACGGGTTTCACGGATTGAGTTCTATCGCGCTGCATGCACGCGGTCTTAGGCGAGAATTGCCTTCCACCATCCGATTGCCCCGGGCTCGATGAGCATGCGCTGGCTCACGGCCGCCCTCGACGGGTTCTCGATCCGGCAGGTCGCAGCATGACCCGGGCGCCATTCCTGATCTTGCCGGCGGATCGAGGCCTGTCGGGATCGACAGGCCAATCCTCGGACTTCGATCATCAGCATCTTCTTCTCAGAAATCGTGCGGGCTTGCTCAGGCGGTGCAAGGTGTTATGGACCGGTTTCAATCGGACGGCCGACTGATCGCGGGCGTTTCCTTCGATATCCCCGGCATGGGCTACCGGAACCCTCAGACCGGCGCCGTCACGGGATTCGAGACGGATCTCGCGAGGGCCGTCGGCGAGAGGATCTTCGGCTGCGCGGACCGCGTCGACTTCTTCCCGGTCACGGACGCGGAACGCATCCAGGATCTGCAGGAGGGCCGCGTCGATTTCGTCGCGTCCCAGATGACGATCACGCCGGATCGCGCCGAGCAGGTGGATTTCTCCGTGCCCTACTGCGTGACGCGGGAGGGGCTTCTCGTTCCGGCAGGCAGTTCCATTGCTGGTTTCGAGGACCTGAGAGGCAAGCGCATTGCGGTGACGGGCGGCTCGATTTCGCTGCGCAGGATGCGGGCGGCGCTTCCCTGTCTCCCCGGCGCCACCCTCGTCATCACCCCCCTCAGCGCCGGAAACCTCGTTGCGGTCGACGCGGGCGAAGCGGACGCGGCATCGAACGACATGATCAACCTGACCATGTTGCGGGCCGGTTCGTCCGATCCGGAACGCTACGCGATCATCGACATCGGGGACCGGTTCGAGCCGAAGCCCTTCGGCATGGCCGTCAGGAAAGGGGATCGCAGCCTCCTCGACGTCCTCAATCAAGCCATCGCGAGCCTCGAGACCCAAGGTCAGATCGACCGCATGCGCGACAACGCGCTCGCAAGCCTCGCGCGCTGCTGAGCTTCGCGAGGCAGCCGCTCGGGATATCTTCGACCCGTGCGGTCTCGGCCGGCCCGTGACCGGAGCGGCTCGATCGGCGAACGCATGAACTCGCGCCGCCATGCGCGGGGACGTCCGCCTGATTGTCCGTCCGTCGTCGCGGCCGTCGCCTCGCTTCCACGACGGGCGCTGAGCTGCGTCCTCCGTCCCGAGCGACGCCGTCCCGAGCCCCCTTCGAGCCGGCGCCTCGGTTCCAACGAGCAGCCGCGACGGAACCCGGAAAGGCCGGTCCCGAGATGCCGCTGGGGACATGGGGGCGCGAGAACCGTCCGGGGACCACCCGATGGCCAGCAAGGCGCTGCGCTGAGAAGGCTTTTCCGAATTCGACGGCGTCAGGCAGAGAGTGGCGGAGACGGAGGGATTCGAACCCTCGAAGCCCGTTTCCGGGCTTGCTCATTTAGCAAACGAGTGCCTTCAGCCGCTCGGCCACGTCTCCACGCCCCTGGGATTAGAATTTCGCGTTGGGCGGGTCAACCCGCTTCGCCTCGGGGGGTGCCGGCAATTCGCGGGCGGGCGGGAGGGCCTTGCGGCGCTCGTAGTGCTTGGCCACGCGCAGGTGGCGGGAGATCGCGTAGTTCATCGCCGTGAGGAAGCCGTAGACCCCGCGCACGAAGTGGCGGCGGCCGAGATAGGCCTTGAGGAAATTGCCCGGCAGCTCGACGAAGACGCGCCAGCTCGGGATCGCGACGCCGCGGGCCGCGAGGTCGTCGGCCTGCTGGTCGGAATACCGGTTGAGCTTGTCGAGCTGGTCGCCGAGGGAGCGCACCGAGAAGTGGTGGATCACGCCCCTGATGCGGCCCGGCTCGATGCCCGGCTGCAGCTCGACCCGGTCGTGGACCGGGGAGGGGGCGTAGCGGCCGCGGTCGCGCCGGTAGAGGCGCACCGGCGTCAGCGTGTAGGCCCAGGGGTGGGGCCGGCGCTCGCCGGGGAAGATCTCCGCGATGCCGATGCGCCAGGCCGGGCGCTCCGGCTCGCCCGCGGCGAACAGCGCCCGGATCGCGGCCGCGAGATCGGGGGGGACCACCTCGTCGGCGTCGACGTTGAGGAGCCAGTCGTGGCGGCACCGCTCCTCGGCGAAGCGCTTCTGCGGGCCGTAGCCCGGCCAGTCGTTGTGGATCACCCGGGCGCCGAGCGCGGCGGCCACGTCCTGCGTGCCGTCGGTCGAGCCCGAATCGACGACCACGAGGTCGTCCGTCAGATCGCGGACCGCCCGGATCGTGGCGCCGATCCGGTCCGCCTCGTTCTTGGCGATGATGAAGACGGAGAGGGGCAGGGCGGTCATCGGCGCGGAGGCTGGCGGGCCCGGGAGGCGGGAGGGACCGCTCTATAGGGAGGCCGGGCGACGGACAAGCGCGGCCCGGGCCGGGCGGGCCGGGCCCGACTGAACAGAATCTGCGCTCAACGTCCGGGGTTTCGCGGCAAAACGCCCGCGTCCGCGAACCGGCGCTTCATGGTCGGCGTGGTGAGATCCCGGATCGACGGCAGCGCACCTCGTATCTCGATCCTTGTAAAGCGAGCAATGAAAACAACCAGTCACGTCGAGGCGACGGCGCGGAAGGACGGCGTCGGGCGTCGGATCGGACGCCTCGCGTTTCCGCCCGAGTTGGAGCGGTCCTTCCGGATCGCCGAGAACGCCGTCCAGGCCCGGTCGGACGTCGTGACCATCACGGCGGCGGTCGTCGCCCTCAACGCCTTCCTGCTCACCGACAAGGACCTGATCCCGGACGTGTTCGACCTCGCCGTCGTGCTGCGCATCGGCATCATGACGCCGCTCTTCGTCCTGTACCTGCCGCTGCGGAGCTGGGCGATCCGGCGGGACCCGGCGAGCGCGCTCCACGCGCTCTACGCCTCTGCCCTCTACCTCCTGAGTTTCGCGTTCCTGCTCGTCCTGCACGCCCGGACCGAGAGTCGCACCGCGGCCGATTACTTCATCGGCTGCCACGTCGTGATCGTGTACTTCAACTGCCTGGGGTACGGCGGATTCAAGATCCACTTCTGGACGACGTGCCTCGCCTGCCTGCTCTTCGCCTTCGGGATCATGCAGGTCACGGTGACCCAGCCCGCCGTCAAGCTCGACGCGACCTTGAGCCTGGTGGTGACGGCCGTGCTCACGCTCCTCGGCGTCTACCGGGTCGAGTTCAACCGGCGCGCCCGCTTCCTCGCCCACGCGCGGGCGCAAAGCCTGCTGGCGGAGCAGACCGCGCTGGCGGCGCGGCTGAACCGGGCGAATGCCGAGCTGCGCACCCACGCGCTCACCGATCCCCTGACGGGCCTCGCCAACCGGCGCCGCCTCGACGAGGTGCGGCGCCGGCTCGAGGCGCGCAGCATCCCGGCCTCGCGGATCGGCGTCGTGATGATCGACGTCGATCACTTCAAGCTCTTCAACGACCGGCACGGGCACACCGCGGGCGATGCCTGCCTCGTCGCGGTGGCGCGGGCGCTGCGGGGCGCCGTGCGGCCCCGCGACCTCGTGGTGCGCGCCGGCGGCGAGGAATTCCTCGTTCTGCTGATCGGCCTGTCGGCCGAGGCGGCGGCGGAGGCGGCCGAGCGGCTGCACCGGGCCGTCGCGGGGCTCGCCATCCCGCACGGCGCCCGACCGGACGGCCTCGACCGGGTCAGCGTCAGCGTCGGGGCGGCGATCGGGCCGGCGCAGCCCGGCACCAGCCTGGCGCAGCGGATCGCGGCAGCGGACGCGGCGCTCTACCGCGCGAAGCTGGCCGGCCGCGACCGCGTCGCCGTCGCCGATCCGGTCCGCGAGCGGATGCCCTCGGCGGCCTGAGACGGGCCCCCTGTCGGGCCGTGCGGTGGGGGCGAGCCCCGCCTCAGGCGGCGCCCGCGGCCTCGTCGAGGCGCTTGCGCTGCACCTTGCCGTTCGGGGTGCGGGGCAGCCCGGCCAGGAACCGGATCTCGCGCGGGCACTTGTAGGCGGCCAAACGCGCCCGGCACCAGGCCAGGAGGGCGTCGGCATCCGGCTCGGCCCCGGCGCGCAGCACCACGAAGCCGCAGATCACCCGCACGTCCGCCCGGACCGCGCGTTCCGCCACCCCGACCTCGACGACGTCCGGGTGGGCGCCGAGCACTCCCTCGACCTCGTTCGGCGAGACCCGGTAGCCCATGGCGTTCATCAGGTCGTCGTTGCGGCCCGCGAACCAGAGGTAGCCATCGGGATCGAGGGCCGCGAGGTCGCCGCCGACGAACCAGTCGCCGCGCATCACCGCGGCCTCCTCCTCCGGCCGGTTCCAGTAGCCGAGCATCAGGCCGGGCTCGGAGCGGTGGATTGCGAGGAGCCCGGTCTCCCCCGGGGGCAGGGGCTCGGGCGGCCCGTCGACGGGCAGGATCGCGACGCGACGCCCGGGCTGGGGCCGGCCCGGGGAGCCCGGCCGCACCGGGATGGTCGGGCCGCTCGAGACGTAGGTGGAGATCTCGCTCATCCCGAGGGCCTCGTAGAGGGGCTTGCCCGTCGCCGCCTGCCAGGCCTCGAGGAGATCGACCGGCAGGGCCTCGCCCGCGGTGCAGCCGTGGCGCAGGCTCGACAGGTCGGCGGCCGCGAGGTCGGCGTATTTCAGGATCTGGCGGTAGAGGCTCGGCACCGCGGCGAACAGGGTGGCGCGGTACCGGGCGATCAGGCGGGGCCAGATCGCGGGGTCGCGCGGGCCATCGTACAGCACCGTCCCGGCCCCGACCGCCCAGGGGTCGCTGAGGCCGACCCCGAGGGTGTAGGTCCAGTTCATGGTGCCGGCATGCAGCATCACGTCGTCGGCCCGGAGGCCGAGCCAGTGCGCGTGCATCGGCCGGCGCCCGTAGATGGCCCGGTGGGCGTGCAGCACGCCCTTCGGCCGGCTGGTGGTGCCGGAGGTGTAGACGAGGGTCGCGGGATCGTCGGCGGCGGTGTCGGCGTAGCCGGCGAGCGGCGGGCCGGCCTTCATGGCGGCAATCTCCGCCGGTCCGAGCAGGATGCGCCCGCCGAGGCCCGCCGGGTCGATCGGGCAGCCCGCGCCCGCGACCACGATCGCGGCGCCCGAATTCTCCATCAGGAACCCGGCCTCGGCGGGCGTCAGCTGCGGCGAGGCGGGCAGGGCGACGAGCCCCGCCGCGAGGGCGCCGAAATAGACGAGGACGTAATCCGCCTCGTTGCCCATGCGGATCATCACCCGCGCGCCCGGCGCGAGGCCGAGGCCGAGCAGCCCCGCCGCGATGCCCCGCACGGCGCGGTCGACCTCGCCGAAGCTCAGGCGCGCCCGCGGCCCGTCCTCGCCCGCCAGGATCAGGGCGCTCTTGTCGGGGCGGGCCCGCGCGTTCCCGGCGAGGCAGTAGCGGGCGGCGTTGAAGCGGGCCGGGGGCTGGCGGTCGTCGGACAAGGCGGGCCCTGCTCTGCGGGTTCCGGGGCGTCCCCGGTCTCCCCCGCCGGGCGCCCCCGCGTCAACCGCCGCGAGACCCTCGCGGTCGGGGTCGGTGCCGAGCGTGCGGGAGAGGTGGGGCGCACCGCCCTCCGCAACCGGCGCGGGAAGCGCGACGGGCCCCTCTCCCGTCCGGGAGAGGTTTGCCCGCGAAGCGGGCCGGGCGAGGGATGCGCGTTGTCCGGATACGTCGCACCCCTCACCGTTCCGCTCACGCGGATTCGACCACGCCCGGACGGGAGAGGTGGGTCCTCGGCCGCCCGCGCCCGCGGCTCCGGACCGTCGGCGGCGTCAGGCCTCGATGCCCAGGCGGTCGGCGCCGAGGGCCGAGAGGGTGAGGTGGTCGGCGCCGATCTCGGCGGCGGTGTAGCCGAGGAGGCCGGCGAGCTGGTCGCGGGCGCGCCAGACCCGGCTCTTCACCGTGCCGATGCAGCACTTCATCACCGCGGCGGCCTCCTCGTAGGTCATGTCCTCGATGGCGACGAGGATCAGCGCCTCGCGCATCGCGGGGGGCAGGCGGGCGAGGGCGGACTGGACGTCCTGCAGATCGAGGTGCCCCCCCTGCGACGGCACCGTGGCGAGGCGCCGGGCATGGTCGCCGTCGCTGTCGGCGACCTCGCGGGCGTAGCGCCGGTGCTCGCTGTAGAGGGCGTTGCGCATGATGGTGAAGAGCCAGGCGCCGAGATTGGTGCCGGCCTGGAACCGGGCCCGGCTGCGCCAGGCGCGCAGCAGCGTGTCCTGCACGAGGTCGTCGGCGGCCGTGGGGTTGCGGGTCAGCGAGACGGCGAAGCTCTGCAGGCTCGGCAGCGCCTGGAGCAGGCCCTCGCGGAAGGCATGGGCGTCGCGGTCCCCCTGCGCGGCGAGCGCGTCCTCGAGCCGGGCGATCAGCTCGGCGAAGCGGTCGGGCGGGGCGGGCTCGCGCAACGCCGCGTAGGCGGCCTTCAGGCTCTGCCCGAGATGGGCGCGGATCAGCGCGGGCAGGATCGGGATGGTCTCGGGCGGGGCGGCAGCGATGCGGCGAGCCTTGGTCTGCGACATCGGTCCCCGATCGGCTGGCGCCTCGACGTGGGCGCGCGCTGCGCGGCGCGCAGACCGACGTTCTCGCAAGGTGCGCCGACCGGCGCTTCCACATAGGTTACGGTCCGGGCCTGTTCCCCGCCGCAACGGCGATTCGGGCGGCCGGCGCCGGGCAGGTGCGGCGCCGCACTCGACGGACGGGGCGGCGCGACACAGGTGAGGCGGAGGATTCCCGACAGCCCGCCAGGCCTGCCGGCCCCGCCCCGCGGGCCGGCGCCCGCGCGGGCCCGCGTCGCGCCGCGCCCCCATCCCAGATCCGGAGACCGTCCGATGCCCGTCCGCATCCCGACCCTGACCCTGAACGACGGCCGCCCGATGCCGCAGCTCGGCCTCGGCGTCTACCAGCTGGAGGAGGCGCGCACCCCCGACATCGTCGGGCGCGCCATCGCGGCCGGGTACCGCGCGATCGACACCGCGGCGATCTACGGCAACGAGGCCGGCGTCGGCCGGGCGATCCGCGAGGCCGGGATCCCGCGCGATGACCTGTTCGTCACCACGAAGCTCTGGAACGACGACCAGGGCCTCGACGGCACGCGCCGGGCCTTCGACGCCAGCCTGACGCGCCTCGGCCTCGACCGGGTCGACCTCTACCTGATCCACTGGCCCTGCCCGGACCGGGGCCTGTTCGTCGAGACCTGGAAGGAGCTGATCCGCTTCCGCGAGGAGGGCCGCGCCAGCTCGATCGGCGTCTCGAACTTCACGCCGGCCCATCTCCAGCGCCTGATCAGCGAGACCGGCGTGGTGCCGGTGGTCAACCAGATCGAGCTGCACCCGCATTTCCAGCAGGCGGCCCTGCGGGACGCCCATGCCCGCCACGGCATCGTGACGGAATCCTGGAGCCCCCTCGGCCAGGGCAGGGAGCTCGCCGACCCGGTTCTCGCCGGGATCGCCCGCGCCCACGGCCGCAGCCCGGCCCAGGTCGCCCTGCGCTGGCACGTCCAGAACGGCTTCGTGGCGATCCCTAAGACCGCCACCCCCGCCCGCATCGCCGAGAACGTCGCGCTCTTCGACTTCACCCTCAGCCCCGACGAGATGGCCCGGATCGCCACCCTCGACCGCCCCGACGCCCGCCTCGGCCCGGACCCGGACAGCTTCGGCTGAGGCGCCGGGGCCCGGCGGGGGCGCCGGGCGTCCCCCGGCCAGCGGAGCGCCCCACCTCTCCCGTCCGGCAGGGGGGCGCGTCGCGCCGCCCGAGCCTGCCGATCAGTCCTCCGGGAACCGCGGCCCGCCCCACCTCTCCCGTCCGGGAGAGGTCGAGTCGGCGCCAGCCGACCGGGTGAGGGGTGCGCCCTCTCCGGAGAGGTCAGATCCCTCACCCCAACCCTCTCCCGCACGGGAGAGGGGGCGCGTCGCGCTGCCCGAGCCTGCCGATCAGTCCTAGGGGAACCGCGGCGCTCCACCTCTCCCGTCCGGGAGAGGTGGAGTCGGCGCCAGCCGACCGGGTGAGGGGTGCGGCCTCTCCGGACAACGCGCATCCCTGACCCCGACCCTCTCCCGCTCGGGAGAGGGGGCCCGTCGCGCCACCCGCGCCCACCCCGGGACCACGATTCACTCCGGACAGCGGCCCGCCCCACCTCTCCCGTCCGGGAGAGGTCGAGTCGGCGCCAGCCGACCGGGTGAGGGGTGCGCGTTATCCGGACAAGTCGCATCCCTCACCCCGGCCCGCTGCGCGGGGAAACCTCTCCCGCACGCGAGTTGGGGCGCAGCGGGCCACCCGCGACCCCGAGTGCGCGCGGAGCACCCCGACCCCGCGTCGGCGCTTCCCACCGCACCGCACCCAAACGATGCGCCGCAAAATTGTTATGCTCAGTCTCAGCATATCTGGACAGACGCCTCCGGCGCGCCTAGTTTAGGCGGCACAATGCTCAAAGTGAGCATAATGGAGGACGCGATGGCGGCGACCAGTTCCCCGATCGCTCAAGCCCGCAACCGGCCGATGGTGCAGCCCGGCGCGTCCGGCCACGGGATGCCCCTGCCGGAGCTCTACGCCCGGGTGAGCCGGCACGTGCCGGCCATCGAGTGGCCGGCGCTGGCCCCGGACATCGAGGCGATCCTGCGTCTGAAGCGGGAGCGCAACGCCGTCGTCCTGGCGCACAACTACCAGGCCCCCGAGATCTTCCATACGGTGGCGGACATCGTCGGCGACAGCCTGGCGCTCGCCCGCGAGGCCGTGAAGGTCGATGCCGACGTGATCGTGCTCGCGGGCGTCCACTTCATGGCGGAGACGGCCAAGCTCCTGAACCCGGCCAAGACCGTGCTGATCCCGGACATGCGGGCCGGCTGCTCGCTCGCCGACTCGATCACCGCCGAGGACGTGCGGGGCCTGCGCGCCCGCTACCCGGGCGTGCCGATCGTCACCTACGTCAACACCTCGGCGGCCGTGAAGGCGGAATCGGACCTGTGCTGCACCTCCGGCAACGCGGTCGAGGTGATCCGCTCCCTGAACGCGCCCCGGGTCCTGATGATCCCGGACGAGTTCCTGGCCCAGAACACCCAGGCGGCGCTCCCCGAGATCGAGATCCTGACCTGGGCCGGGCATTGCGAGGTGCACGAGCGCTTCACCCCCGCCGACATCCGGGAAGTGCGCGACAGCTACCCCGGCGTCACCGTGATCGCCCACCCGGAATGCCCGCCGGACGTGGTCGCCGAGTCCGACTTCTCGGGCTCCACCGCCATGATGATGAACTTCGTGATCGAGAAGCGCCCCGCCCAGGTCGTCCTCGTGACCGAGTGCTCGATGGCCGACAACATCGCGGCGGCCAACCCCGACATCGAGTTCATCAAGCCCTGCAACATGTGCCCGCACATGAAGCGCATGAGCCTCGCCAACATCCGGCACGCCCTCGAGACCATGACCCACGAGGTGACGGTGGCGCCCGAGTTCGCGGACCGGGCCCGGGCGGCGGTCGAGCGCATGCTCGCGGTCAAGCCGCGATGAACGCCCTCTCGCGCAACCCCGCCGACCGGGTCATCGTGGTCGGGGCCGGCGTGGCGGGCCTTGCCGTGGCGCTCCGCCTGGCACCGCGGCCCGTCACCCTCGTCACCGCCAAGGCGCTCGGCCTCGGCACCGCCACGGGATGGGCGCAGGGCGGCATCGCGGCCGCGATCGGCCCCGACGACGCGCCGGCTCTGCACGCCGCCGACACCGAGGCCGCCGGCGCCGGCCTGACCGAGCCGGACGTCGCCGCCCGCGTGGCGGCGGCCGGCCCCGGACTGATCGGGTGGCTGGTGGCGCAGGGCGTGCCCTTCGACCGCGAGGCCGACGGGGCCCTCGCCCTCGGGCTCGAGGCGGCGCATGGCCGCCGCCGGATCGTGCGCTCGGGCGGCGACTCGACCGGCCGCATGGTGCTCGAGGGGCTGGTGCGGGCAGTCGCCCGCACGCCCTCGATCGAGACCGTGGTGGCGACGGTGCGCGACCTCCTGCACGACGCGCGCGGGGCGGTGGCGGGCGTCGTCTGCGAGGCCGACGGGGCGCGCTTCCGCCTGCTCGGCCGGGCCGTGGTGCTCGCCACCGGCGGCGTCGGCGGCCTCTACGCCTCGACCACCAACCCCGCCGGCGCCACCGGCCTCGGCCTGGCGCTGGCGGCCCGGGCCGGCGCCATCCTGCGCGACCTCGAATTCGTGCAGTTCCACCCGACCGCGATCGCGGCCGGCGCCGACCCGATGCCGCTCGCCACCGAGGCCCTGCGGGGGGAGGGCGCGCGCCTGATCGACGGGCACGGCAACCCCGTGATGGCCGGCATCGCCGGGGGCGACCTCGCCCCCCGCGACGTGGTGGCGCGGGCGATCTTCCAGACCCTCGCCCGCGGCGACAGCGTCGCCCTCGACGCCCGCGGCGCCCTCGGCGCCCGGATGCCGACCCGGTTCCCCACCGTGGCGGCCCTCTGCGCCGGCGCCGGGATCGACCCGGCCGTGCAGGCGATCCCCGTGCGCCCGGCCGCCCACTACCACATGGGCGGCGTCCTGGTGGATGCCCGGGGCGCCAGCACGGTGCCGGGCCTCTACGCCTGCGGCGAGGTCGCCTCGACGGGGCTGCACGGGGCGAACCGCCTCGCCAGCAACTCGCTCCTCGAGGCCCTGGCCACGGCGGCCTGGATCGCGGACGACCTCGAGGTGCCGGCCCCCGGGCGGATCCTGCCCGGGCGCCCCGGATCGGCGGCCGGGTCCGCGGCCGGACCCGCCGACCTGTCGCCGATCCGGGGCATCATGGAGCGCGAGGTCGGGGTGGTGCGGGAGGCCGCCGGGCTCGGCCGGGCCGTCGCCCGCCTCGCCCCCCTGGCGCGGGCCGGCAGCGCGGCCGCCCTCACGGGCCTGATGATCGCGCACGCGGCGCTCGGCCGGCAGGAGAGCCGCGGCGCCCACTGGCGCGGCGACTTCCCGGGCGCCGAGCCGGCGCGCCACAGCGCGACGCGCCTGTCGGACCTGCTCGCCGCGACCGAGACCCGCCCGACCGCCGAGGAGGCCCTGACCCCATGACCGAGACCCAGGCACCCGACGCCCTGCCGCCCGGCGCAGCGTCGCCCGACCCCCTCCCACCCCTGCCGCGCCTCCTCGTCGAGCCGATCGTCCGGGCGGCACTGGTGGAGGATCTCGGCCGGGCCGGCGACATCACCACCGACGCGATCGTGCCGGCCTCGGCCCGCCTCGACGGCGTCATCGCGGCGCGCCAGGCCGGCGTGATCGCCGGCACCGACGCCGCCGCCATCGCCTTCGGGCTGATCGACCCGGCCGTCGCGGTCGAGGTGGTGCGGGGCGACGGCGCCGCGGTCGCGCCCGGCGACGTGGTGATCCGCCTCTCCGGGCCCGCCCGGGCGATCCTCACCGCCGAGCGGGTCGCCCTCAACCTCCTGTGCCGGATGTCCGGGGTGGCCACCGCCACCGCCTCCCTCGTCGAGGCGGCCCGGCCGCACGGCAAGGCCCGGATCGTCTGCACCCGCAAGACCACGCCGGGCCTGCGCTCCCTCGAGAAGCACGCGGTGCGGGCCGGCGGCGGCTCGAACCACCGCTTCGGCCTCGACGACGCGGTCCTGATCAAGGACAACCACGTGGCGGTCGCGGGCGGCATCATCCCGGCGATCGCGCGGGCCCGCGCCCGGACCGGCCACCTCGTCAAGATCGAGGTCGAGGTCGACACCCTGGCCCAGCTCGAGGAGGCCCTCTCGGTCGGCGCCGACGCCGTGCTCCTCGACAACATGAGCCCGGCCGCGCTGACCCGGGCGGTGGCGATGATCGACGGGCGCGCCCTCAGCGAGGCCTCGGGCCGCATCACCCGCGACACCGTCGGGGCGGTGGCGGCCTCGGGGGTCGACCTGATCTCCTGCGGCTGGATCACCCACAGCGCCGCGATCATCGACCTCGGGCTCGACGCGGCCTGACCCGTGGCCGCGGCTCGCGGCCACGAAAAAGCGCGCCCCGGTCGAGGGCGCGCTTGGGAAGGGGGCCCACGGTCTCAGGCTATGGGCTGGCCGGACCCTAGCGAACCGGGCAGGCGCCGGCACCGGCTCGGCCGGCCGATCCGTTGACGGTTCCGGGCCGATGTCGTCCGGAACAAATCCATCGGCCCCGAAACCGCGAGAGGCGCGGGTCCGCTCATGATTTGTTCCGGTTCCGCGGTCGATCCGGGGCGGGCTCGTCCGGCATCGGCCGGCCCGGCGGCCACAGTGTTGCCACGGTGTCACGGGACGGGCGGAAGCGTGGCCGTATCGGGATTTGAGCTTCACTTTAGGGCGGCAGCGTTTACCCCTTGGCGACGCGCGGCACGGCATCGTGCTCCAGTGTTCCCCTGAGTTTCCACAAACCTTCGCCTGCCCACGAGAGGCTTTGATGCGTCGTTTCGCCCCCGCCCTCACCGGGTTCGCCTGCGCGGCTGCCGCGTGGGCGTCGCCCGCGCTCGCCTACGAGATCGACCCGCTGACCCGGCAGCCCCTCGACAACGCCCTCTCGGTGCGCGTCCGCTCGCAGGCCGTCGCGGTCCCGACCGCGAACGCCTCCCTGAACACCGCCGACCCGCTCGCCGCCTCCGCGGTGCCGCAGATGTCGGCGATCGCCCGCGAGCAGGTCGCCTATAACGGCCCCTACGGCGCCGGCACGATCGTGGTCTCCACCGCCGAGCGCCGCCTGTACTACGTGCTCGGCAGCGGCCAGGCCCTGCGCTACGGCGTCGGCGTCGGCCGCCCGGGCTTCACCTGGGGCGGCGTGCAGACCATCACGATGAAGCGCGAGTGGCCGGATTGGCGTCCGCCGGCCCAGATGCTGCGCCGTCGTCCCGACCTGCCGCGCTACATGAAGGGCGGCCTCGAGAACCCGCTCGGCGCCCGCGCCATGTATCTCGGCGGCTCGATCTACCGCATCCACGGCTCGAACGAGCCGGAGACGATCGGCACCGCCGTCTCCTCGGGCTGCATCCGCATGACCAACGAGGATGTCAGCGACCTCTACACCCGCGCCAAGGTCGGCACGAAGGTGATCGTCCAGCGCTGAGGCCGGCTCCGCGAGGAACCAACGTGGCGGGGCCGGCGGAAGCGCCGGCCCTTTCTCTTTGACGATCAAGGCCTTGCGAGACGCCGCACGCGCCTAGTGACAGCCGCACCCGCTGCCGCAGGAGCCCCCCGTCGCCTCACCCTTGGCCGGCGCCCTGACCGGGTCCCGGCTCAGGCCGCGCTCCCCCAGCTCGGACAGGTAGGTCGCCCAGCGCGCGTCGAAGCCGCGGCCGAGGTCGTGCAGGTAGTCCCAGCCGAAGATCCCGGTATCGTGCATGTCGTCGAAGCGCAGCTTCACCGCGTAGTTGCCGATCGGCTCCACCGCCAGGATCATCACGTGGCGCTTGCCGCCGATCACCTTGCGCTCGGCCGGCGAGTGGCCCTGCACCTCCGCCGACGGGCTCGAGACCCGCAGGTACTCGGCCGGCAGGGAGAAGCGCCCGCCGTCCTCGAAGGCCACGATCAGACTGCGCTTATCGGCCGACAGCCGGATCTCGGTGGGCCAGCGTTCCTCGCTCATGGACAAATCCCAACTCTCCGGAAGCCCCCGCGGCGTCGCGAGCCCGACGAGCCCGTAACCCAGCCATCCGGCCGGCGCGCTTGCTCCGGCGCCGAGAAGACCTCATATGCCAACGCATGCTAGGTTCGTCACGAGACGGTATCCTAAATTCTCGGCCGCAGCAGAGTTCAGAGTCCCGCATGTGGGGTCCCCGTACCGATGAGCCCCCCGCGGCTCGGAGCACCGTGCCGCTGATCGACCCGTTCCAGAGGGCGATCACCTACCTGCGCATCTCCGTGACGGATCGCTGCGACCTTCGCTGCGTCTATTGCATGTCGGAGGAGATGAGCTTCCTGCCCAAGCGCGACCTCCTCAGCCTGGAGGAACTCGACCGCGTCTGCGGCGTGTTCATCGAGCGGGGCGTGCGAAAGCTGCGCATCACCGGCGGCGAGCCGCTGGTCCGGCGCGACATCCTGCATCTGTTCCGCCGCCTCTCGCGGCATCTCGGCACCGGTGCCCTCGACGAGCTCACGCTCACCACGAACGGGACCCAGCTCGGCCGCTTCGCCTCCGAACTCGCGGATCTCGGGGTCAGGCGCATCAACGTCTCCCTCGACACCCTCGACCCGGACAAGTTCCGCGCGGTCACCCGGCGGGGCGACCTCAAGCTCGTGCTCGACGGGATCGAGACCGCGCGCAGGGCCGGCCTTAGGGTCAAGATCAACGCGGTGGCGCTCAAGGGCGTCAACGAGGACGAGATCGCCGACATGATCGCCTGGGCGCACGGCGACGGGATGGACATGACGCTGATCGAGGTCATGCCGCTCGGCGAAGTCGAGGGCGACCGCACGGATCAGTTCCTGCCGCTCTCGGTGGCGCGCGCACGGCTCGAGAGCCGCTACACCATGACCCCGCTGCCCGACCGCACCGGCGGCCCCGCACGCTACGTGCGCATCGCCGAGACCGGCGGCCGGCTCGGCTTCATCACCCCGCTGACACACAACTTTTGCGAGAGTTGCAACCGCGTCCGCCTCACCTGCACGGGCAAGCTCTACATGTGCCTGGGGCAGGAGGACGCGGCCGACCTCCGCGCCGCGCTCCGTGCGTCCCCGGACAACGCCCTCGTCACCGACGCCATCCTCGAGGCGATCACCCGCAAGCCCAAGGGCCATGATTTCGTGATCGAGCGGGCCCGCCCCGCAGCCGTCCCCCGCCACATGAGCGTGACGGGCGGCTGATCCGCCTAGTCGGCGACGATCACCCGGTTTGGCAACTCGTCCCGGTCACCCGGCTCCGGCGGGAACTCCGCAGCCAGGATCGCGCCGACCTCATGGACGGCTCCGACCAGCCCGGCCTCGATCTCGCCCTGGCGCAGAGCGCCCAGCAGCCTACCGATCGTGCCGGTCCACCGCTCCGGCGCGATGCGCGCCAGGATACCGGCATCGGCCACGATCTCGGCGTGCCGCTCCGCCATCGCGAGGTAGATCAGTACGCCGGTGCGCTTGCGGGTCCGGCTCAGGCCCCGTGTCCAGAAGGCGAGCCGGGCCGCGTCGCCGGCCCGGGTGCGGCGCAGGTGCTGCGGAACGAGGGCGAGGCGCAGGGGCTCGCTCAGCCCCGCCGCCAGCAGCGCGAGCACGAGCCCGGCCTGCGCCAGCGCGATCGCCGCGGCACTGAGATTCGTCATCCAGATCATCGGCCAGGGGAGAACGAGGCCGCACAGCAGGGCGACGAGGAGCGCGACCGAGCGATAGGTGCCCGCCCGGGCGCTGACCATCACGACGATCTCGCCGGAGGTGCCCGCCTCGGCGCTCCGGACCGCCTCGGAGATCCTGTCGCGCGCGTCCGGGGCGAGGATGCTCATTCGCCTACCAGTCACCGGATGCACCCCCGCCGCCCGAGGAGCCGCCCCCTCCCGAGAACCCGCCGCCGTCGCCGAAGCCGCCGGAAACGCCCCCGCTCCATCCGCCCGAGGGCGGTCCGGGCACGATGATGAAGCCGCCGCCTCGGCGACCGGCCCCGCGCTGAGCGCGGCTCATACGCCAGAATACGAAGATGATGACGATGAGGATGACGAGGAAGACCAGGCCCTGCAGCGGGTCGGCCTCGTCGCCCCGCACCTTGGCGCGACGGTGCCATTCGTCGGCATCCCCGGAGAGGATCGAGAGCATCGCATCGACGCCGGCATTGATCCCTCCGGCAAAGTCACCCGCTTTGAAACGGGGCGTGATGGCCGTGGTGATGATGACCTTGGAGAGGGCGTCCGTGAGGGCACCCTCCAGGCCGTAGCCGACCTCGATCCGGACCTTGCGCTCATTCGGCGCCACGACCAGCAGGGCACCATTGTTCGCATTCTTCTGCCCGAGCTGCCAGGCCCGGAAGAGGCGGTTGCCGAAATCCTCGATGCTCGTGCCCTGAAGGCTCGGCACGGTCGCGACGACGACCTGGTCCGAGGTCTTGTCCTCGTACGCCTTGAGTTTGGCCTCGAGTCCAGCCCTCTCCTCGGGTTGAAGGATGCCGGCCGCGTCGACGACACGGCCGGTGAGCGCGGGGAAGGTCGGCTCTGCGGCCACCCCCGCGGAGCTCAGTCCGAAGAGGACGATCAGCAGGACCGCGAGGATCGCGCGGGGACCGGTGCTCCGCGCCGGACCCGGCCACATCGGCAACGCCTAGAACTTCACGTTCGGCGGACGCTCCGCGTTCGGTGTCGCTGTGAAAGTCTCCATCGGCTTTGCCTCCGGATAGAACCACGCCGCGATCCAGCGGCCCGGGATGGTGCGCACCTCGGTGTTGTAGGCCTGAACGGCCTGGATGTAGTCGCGCCGCGAGACCGCGATCCGGTTCTCGGTGCCCTCAAGCTGGGATTGGAGAGCCAGGAAATTCTGGTTCGACTTCAGGTCCGGGTAGCGCTCGACGGTGACGAGAAGGCGCCCGAGCGCGCCCGAGAGCTGATTCTGCGCGTCCTGGAATTCCTTGAACTTCTGCGGATCGCTGATCGTGCCGGCATCGACCTTGACGCTGGTCGCCTTGGCCCGGGCCTCGACGACGCCGGTCAGCACATCCTTCTCCTGTTGCGCGTAACCCTTCACGGTCTCGACGAGATTGGGAATGAGGTCGGCGCGGCGCTGATACTGGTTCTGCACCTCGCTCCAGGCCGATTTCGCCTGTTCCTCCAGAGTGGGCACCCGGTTGATGGCGCCGCAGCCGGAGAGGCAGGAGGCGAAGACGATCGCCGCGAGAGCACCGAGGATCCGTGCGAGCACAGGCGTACGGGGCAGGGTGCTTTGGCTGGAGCCGGACGGCATGAAGTTCCTCCTGATCCCCGTTCTGGTCGCTCAAGCGGCCGGCACGCGACGAGGTCCTGACGATGTGACGCGCGGTGGAGCTTGGCCTTTCCACCTCCCTGCGACAGATAGGTGCCGCGTGGCGCACGAAAAGGCCGGACCACTCCCCCGATTCTGTCGCCGCGCCATATCGGCGTAGTGGAGAGCGAGCCCGCACTGATCGTCCGCGCGACCGATCTGGAGACCACGACCGATCTCGGGACCCTGATCGCCTCGACCCGGACGCCCGCGCTCCGGCCTCGGGTGACCTTCGGAAAGCACAGCGGCCGGCAGTGGAGCGCGAGGAGCGACGACTTCATCGCCTGGGTGCTGGCGCATGGCGGCTTCGCTGTCGACATCCGCTTCGCGGCGCGTCATGACCGGCGACTTGCGCCGGGCGCGACACCAGCACGCAGCCCTTGCGCATCTAGAAGCGGGGTGTGACAGCGCGTAATGGCCCTTCGGCCGCTGTCACGCTCCGCCGGATGGTTGACAACCGGTCAGCCGGAGTGCGCTTTGCAAGGCATGGACGGAACGCCGGACGCCGCGGCAGCGAGACCGCGGGTTGCGATAACATATTGCACGCAGTGCAACTGGCTTCTGCGGGCGGCCTGGATGGCTCAGGAACTCCTCTCCACCTTTCGCGACGATCTCGGCGAGGTCGCGTTGCGACCGGGCACCGGAGGCCATTTCGCGATCGAACTCGACGACGATGTGATCTGGGAACGCAAGCGCGACGGCGGTTTTCCCGATATCAAGACCTTGAAGCAGCGCGTGCGGGATCGCCTCGACCCGACGCGTGATCTCGGCCATATCGACCGGCCATGACCCGTTCCCGCCCGACGATTCGCCCGGTTGGGGCCCGATTCCTGCGCTGTGTCAGCCGGATTTCGATATGGCCGTGAGGCGGGAGCTGGAGCGCGGAACCGCTTCGCGACCTTCGGAGCCGCTGCGAAGCTCCGGGCTCCGACGCCGCCTCGACCGCCTAGCGCAGCGCGGGTTCTCGACGCAGGTCTACCTCGTCGCGCTCGTGGTGGCCCTGATCGGCCCGGGCCTTCTCTTCACCGCCATCCTGCTGATGCGCTACGCCGCCGCGGAGCGCGCACGCTTTGAGCAGGACGCGCGCGAGAACGTGCGGGGGATCGCCCTGTCGATCGATCGCGACACGGCAGGCCTCGTCTCCGTGCTGCAAACACTCGCGACCTCGCCGCGCCTGAGGGAGGGCGAGTTCGACGCATTCGACGCCCAGGCGCGCCTCGTTCGCGACGCGATCGACCTCGAGATCGTCCTGCGCAAGCCCGACGGGCAGCAGGTCGTGAATACCGGCATCAAGCACGGCGCGCCGCTACCGATATCAACGCTGCCCTTCGACCGCGAGATCGCGGCAGGCACACAGCGCGCGATGGTGTCGGGCCTGATCGCGGCCCCAACCCCGGAGCAATCCACCTACGCGGTCGCAGTGCCGGTCCAGGTCGAGGGTGAGGTCACCTACATCCTCAGCTTCAATGCGCCGGTCGCCCGCCTGCAGTCGATCCTGGCCCGCGAGGTGGTCGAAGGCTGGACCACCGGCATCTCCGACCGGGAGGGGACGATTCTCGGGCGATTGCCCGATCCCGCCGCCGTGGTCGGCCGCCAGCGCCTCGTCACGCTTCGGCAGAACCAGACCGACACGCCCGGCGTGTGGGAGGGCAAGGATCGCCTGCGACGCCCCGTCGTCGTGGTCGAGGCCCGCTCCCGCCTCACCGGCTGGACGGTCGCGGCCAGCATCCCCCAGACCCTCGTCGACGCACGGCTGCGCCGCTGGATCTGGGCCTTCGGCGGCTTCGGCCTCCTCGTGCTCGCCACCTCCTCCGCCCTCGCGGTCAATCTCTGGTCCCGCGTGTCGCGACCCCTGCGCCAACTCGCGGCCTCCGGACCTGCCCTGGCGCGGGGGGAGGCGATCCCGCGCATCACGTCGCCCGTCCACGAGATCCGTCGCCTCGCGGATGTGCTGGCCGACGCCTCCCTGCGCCTGCGGACCCGAGAGGAGGAACGCGACCGGGCGCTCGCCGAGACCCGCCACGGCCTGTCGGCCCTGCGCGAGAGCGAAGCTCGGTTCCGACACATGGCCGATTCCGCGCCCGCCCTGATCTGGATGACCGATGAGAACGCGAGCGTGAGCTTTGCCAACATGCATTTCGAGCACATGTTCGGGATGGCGGCTGCGGAACTCGCGAACGAGGGCTGGCGCCGCATCGTCTATCCGCCGGACCTCGAGGGGTTCTCGGCGACGTTCAACGAGGCCTTCGCGGCACGCTCGGCCTTCCGGACCGAGGTCCGGGTCGTGGATTGCGAGGGCAATGTGCGCTGGCTTCGCTGCGAGGGCGTGCCGCGCCTGAACGATGCGGGCACGTTCCTCGGCTACACCGGCTGCAACGTCGACATCACGGACGCCAAGCAGGCCGAGGAACACCTGATCCTGCTCATTCATGAGCTGAATCACCGGGTGAAGAACACGCTCGCGACCGTGCAATCGATCGCGGGCCAATCGCTCCGCAGGCTCGAAGGAGAGGAGGCGAGCGCGGCTCGGGCCGCCTTCGAGGCACGGCTCCTGGCGCTCGCGCGCGTGCACGACGTGCTCACGCGGGAGAGCTGGGAAGGCGCGGAACTCGGGACGGTCGTGGCGGACGCGATCCGTCCCCTCGACGCAACCGAGGGTCAGCGCTCGCGCTTCACGGTGGCCGGCCCGCCCCTGCGGCTTCCGCCGCGGCTGGCGCTCTCGATCGCGATGGCGCTGCACGAGCTCGGCACCAATGCGGTGAAGTACGGGGCGCTCTCGCGGGAAGGTGGTACCGTCTCCATCGCGTGGTCGGTACGGCGAGAGGAAGATCTCCGCCTGTTCCTCCGCTGGACGGAGACCGGCGGTCCGCCCGTGACCCCACCGACCCGGACGGGCTTCGGCTCGCGGCTGATCGAGCGGAGCCTCGCCCGGGAGCTTGCGGGCGAGGTCCAGCTCCTCTTCGTGCCGACAGGTGTCGTCTGCACGATCGAGGCGCCTGTCCCGCCGCCGGGACTTCTCGAGCGACGCAGCACGACCACCGCCGCACGACAGCCGGCCGCCATCCCGGATTGAGTTCCCGGCGGGAGGGTTCAGGAAGGGCGTCTCGACGGCGTGAGGCGCAGGCCCGGCGCCGGCCTCTCGAGGAGCACCTCCCGGCGGAAGCGCACGAGTCTGGCCGGACGCCCCGCCGTGCCGCTGGTGACCCAGTCCGTCTCCTCGACGAGCCCCTGTTGCGCCACGAGGCGCCGGAAGTTCTGCTTATGCAGTTCCGACCCCGCCAGCGCTTCGACGGTGCGCTGCAGCTGAAACAGGGTGAAGGTCGGTGGCATCAGCTCGAAGACGACGGGGCGGTACTTGATCTTCCCGCGCAGCCGCCCGATCGCCGTCGCAAGCACGCGCCGATGGTCGAAGGCCATCGGCACGCCGGTCGGGTCGCCCGGCACGGCGGCCCCGGCATTGCCCCGCGCCTCCGGGATCAGACCGGCCTCGAACAGCAATTCATAGCGCTCGAGGACTCGCTCCTCGTTCCAGGTTCCGCCGCCGAGACCGAAGGTCAGGCCGAGACGGTCCGCCCGCAGGCGGCGGAGCTTGGCATCCGTCGGCGCGGCCGCCCAGGCGAGAAGCTTCGGCTCGATCGCATCGAGAGCAGCCGGGCGCCCCTGCCGGAAATCCTCGTAGGGAAGGTACCGGTACCAGTTCCGCCACGAGGCTTCCGAGAGTCCGCCGGTGCGTGCTTCCCGCGCGAGGGCGAGATAGGCCACCGAGAGCGAATGCAGGCCCTGGGCACCGCCTTCTCGATCGCGGTCCCCGAAGGTGTAGAGCTGCTCGACATAGCCGAGGCGCTGATCGGTCTGGCGCTCGACCCAAGCCCGTAGGCCGCGCTCCAGCGTGGCATGTTCCGGGACGAGGGGCCCGGCCGGGAGACCGTCCTGGCGCCCGGCGGCCTGACCCGGCACTTGCACGGTCAGCGCCCGGGGCTCCCCGTCGGTTGCCGCAACGATGACCGCAACGAGTCCCACGGAGGAGGGGTTCAAGACCGCGAGGCCACCTCCGCTCGGACACGCTTTCGCTTCGGTCATCTGTGCCGAATGCCTCCCGATCCGTCGAGGCTCCGACCGCGTGTCGAGCCTTCCCGAAGAACCATGCCTCCTCGGGATCCGTTCTGCTTTAGCCGCAGATTTCATCCCCCCGTCAACGCGGACATGTCAGCGCGGCGTGGATTCCCGGCTTGGCGGAACAAGGGATGCTCATTCCCCGACGTCGGGTCCGCGACGAATCCGGAGACGCTCGCGTGTGCCCGTCCGCGCTGATCGGGCACCGGCTCTTGCCAAGTATCCCGGTCGGCGCCTAACCCCTCGCTGAAGCGGCAGCGCGGGCCTGTGTGAGACTCGATCATGCGCGGACATCTGGCGTCATCCACAGAGGATTTCCTGTGAGCGGCTCCCCCATTCCCCACCCCGAGGCGGTGAGGCCGGTCGATTTGCGGCTCTACGGGATCCTCGATGCCGGTGTCTCGGGGTGCGACGGCGCCCGGCTGGCCGCGATGGCATCGGAGGCGATCGCCGGCGGCTGCACGCTCCTCCAGTATCGCGAGAAGACGATCGAGGACGCGCGCGCCGCCCTTGCGCGCATCCGGGCAATTCACGATGCGATCGACGGTCGGGTTCCGCTGCTGGTGAATGACCGCGTCGATCTCGCGCTCGCTGCGGGCGCCGAGGGCGTGCATCTGGGGCAATCCGACCTTCACCCCGCCGATGCGCGCCGCTTGCTCGGGCGGGATGCCATCATCGGGCTCACGCTCAAGTCCGGAACCCACGCGGACGAACTCTACCGGCTGCCCGTTGATTACGCCTGCATCGGCGGCGTCTTCGCGACGAAGAGCAAGGACAATCCGGACCCGCCGGTCGGGCTGGATGGTTTCACCCGCATCGCCTTCCGCGCCCGCCTCGCGCGCGGGGGCGGCCTGCCGATCGGCGCGATTGCGGGCATCGATTCCAGCAATGCGGCCGCGGTGATCGCGGCCGGCTCGGACGGGATCGCGGTGATCTCGGCGCTCTTCGGCGCCGGCGACGTCGAGGCGCGCGCCCGCGACCTGCGCGACCGGGTCGAGGTCGCCCTGAAGCATCGGGGATCGGTCCGATGAGCACGCCGATCGCCGTCACGATCGCGGGCTCGGATTCCGGCGGAGGCGCCGGCATCCAGGCAGATCTCAAGACCTTCTCGGCGCTTCAGGTCTACGGGGCGAGCGTCGTGACCGCCCTGACGGCGCAGAACACGATCGGCGTCCAGGCCATTCACGACGTGCCGCCCGCCTTCATCGCGGCGCAGATGGAGAGCGTGTTCTCCGATCTCGCCGTAACGGCCGTGAAGATCGGAATGCTCTCCCAGACGGGGGTGATCACGATCGTGGCGGACGCGCTGACCCGCTACGCCGCCAACCTGCCGATCGTTCTCGATCCGGTCATGGTGGCCACGAGCGGCGACCGCCTGATCTCCGATGAGGCCGTCGACGCCCTGCGCCGGCACCTGATGCCCCTGGCGGACCTGATCACCCCGAATCTGCCGGAAGCCGCGACGCTGCTCGACGAGCCTGTTGCCACCGACGAAACGGTGGCCCTTGCGCAAGGGCAGCGCCTGCTCGCCCTCGGGGCGAGGGCGGTCCTGATCAAGGGCGGCCATGCCCAGGGTGAGGAGAGCGTCGATCACCTCATCACGGCGGACGGGCGTCCGCAGCGCCTGACGTCGCGCCGCATCGACACGCGGAACACGCATGGGACCGGCTGCACTCTCTCGTCCGCCGTGGCGGCAGGCCTCGCGCGCAGGCTTTCGCTGCGTGACGCCGTCGATGCGGCGAAGCACTACGTGACGGCGGCGATCGGCGCGTCTGACACGCTGCAGGTCGGGCGGGGACATGGGCCCGTTCAGCACTTTCACGCCCTGTGGCGGTAGGTCGTCGGACGCCGATTCCACCGCCCGCAAGGTGTGATCTCCGGGAGGATCACGCATGTGTCCGCCTTGCATCCGGGGCTCGATTGCGTTTGAAGTAGCGTACGATCGTTCGGATAATGGAACGAGTCATCGGGCAACGAGGCGATGCAGGATCAGGCGGAACGTGTCGAGCGTGGGCGGACGCGCGATCTATTGACGGGCGCCCAGGTCCTGTCGGGTCAACTCGGCAAGACCATCCAGCGCCTGCGCAAGGCCTACAATCTGTCCTTGTCGGAACTCGCCGAGCAGTCCGGCGTGGCGAAGTCGATCATCAGCCAGATCGAGCGCAACGAGACCAATCCGACCCTCGCGACGATCTGGCGCTTGAGCCAGGCTCTCGACGTCTCGATCGAACGGGTTCTCGCCACCGGCGACGAGGAACCCTTCATCGAGAAGTCCTCACGCGCCGATACGCCGATCCTCGTCTCCGAGGATGGCAAGGTGCGGCTCGCGATCATCGGCTGGATCAAGACGGTGGAGTGGCTGCAATGGTACGAGGTCTCCGCCGATCCCGGCGGCGTCCTCGACTCCGACCCGCATCAGCGCGGATCGGTGGAGTCGCTCTCGGTGAGCGAGGGCGTCTTCGAGGTGGACGTCGCGGGGGTGGTCCAGCGCGCGCGTGCCGGGGAAACGCTGCGCTACCGCTGCGACCGGCCGCACGCGGTGCGCTGCGTCAGCGAAGGTCCGGCCCGGGCGATCATGGTCGTGATCATGAAGGCGGCCGTGATGGAGTAGGGGCACTCAGCGCCCTGAATTCGCCCAGCGCACGATCTCACCGAGGACATTGGCCAAAGCCGCATCGAGGCCGGCGGCGGCGTTCGGCGCGTCGACCTTCTGCACCGGCACCCGGGCCTGGAACACGCGGGCCGCGACGACACGGCCCGTCCCCTCGGCAATCAGCTTGGCCGAGATGTCGACCACGGCCTCACCCGAGCCTGCCGCGATATCGAAGGCGCGGATCTCGCTGATCAGCTGATAATCGGAGACGATCTTATCACCCGGCCGGCTCACGGAGCGAAGGCGGCCCGTATTCTCCAGACTCTGGATGATCCGTGTCTGGATAAGCCGCGGCAGGCGGTCGGCCCATTGGCCGCCGCCTAGGAAGGACAGCCCGCCGCCCGGCTCGCGCACGATGATGCGGTCGGCTTCGAGAGGCTGGATGCCGACCGGCTCAGCCACCACGATCGAGCGCGCCGCCGCCACGGAGCGGCCGGAGACGGGGAGCGCCGCGAGGTCGAACGTCAGCGGCGCGCTGCCGCCCCCACAACCGCCGAGCGCGGTCACGGCCAGCAGGGCGACGAGCGCCGGAAGAAGCAGGCGAGAAGGCATCGAGGGAACCTGAAAGTCTCCCGTCGCGCGAGCGGACGGCGACACGAAAACTACGGCAAAGCTAGAAAGGTGCCGTGCGCACGGACACTCCCGGGAGGCCTTGGCGCCGATCACCGCCCACCGTTGTATTCCGGCAACGACGGCTTCCCGCCGAAGATCACCTGCGATGGATCGCGTTCCAGGCTCTTCACGGTCCGGTTCAGCGTGTTGAGCGTCCGCTGGCCGTCTGTCGACAGGGCCTCGACCTCGCGACGCCCGGTGCCGCTCAGGCGGTTGAAGCTCGTGGCGATGTTGGCGGTGCGCTTGTCGAGGTTCTCGGACAGGGTCCGGAAGGCCTTTCCGGCATCACGAACAGAGATGGCGGCGTCGCGGACTTCCGAGAAGGTACTCGACCCGGCCTGCCCGGAAGCGGATCCGAGGAAGCCCTCGGCGCCCTTCAGGACGCCGTCGATGCGGTCGGCGGAAGCATTGAGCTTGGCCGCGAGGGTCCGGGCATCGTGCAGGCCGGCCTCGATATCCGGGCTCGCGGAACTGAGGGCTGCGGAGAACCGGTCGGCATTGTCGACGACGCGGTTCAGCTTCTGCCCATCGATCGCCTGAACCAGGGAACTGACCGATGGGCCGGCATCCGCGAGGGTCTTCGAGAAGGCCTCGACATTCGCGAGCGTCCGGTTGATCGCGCCCTCATTGCCGGCGACCACCTTGTCGAGGCGCTGCAGCACGTCGTCCGCCCGCTGGGCGATCTGCTTGGCGGCGGCCAGCATGTCCTGGATGTCGGAGGAATCGGCGAAGATCGTCGGCATCTGATCGCCGGACCCCGGCGCGAGAGGCGGCGCATCGGCATTTCCGCCGCTCAGCGCGATGACGGAGACGCCGGTGAGCAGGGCCGAGTCGAGCCGGGCGCGCGTATCGGCCCGCAAGGGCGTCGAGGGCGCGACGTTGACGACGGCGATGACGCGGCGCGGGTCCTGCGGCAGGAGGCGGACATCCGTCACCTCGCCGACCTTGATGCCGTTGAAGGTGACGCTCGAGCCCTTGGCCAAGCCGCCGACGCTGCCCGAGAAGACGATGCGCACCGCCTGGGACACCTGCCGGGAGGATCCGCCCTGCAGCCAGAACACGAAAACGAAGCCAGCAACGATCACCGCCAGCGTGAAGGCGCCGATCAGCGCATAGTTTGCACGCGTTTCCATCAGATCATCGCTGTCCCGGATCGGCCGAAGCGAGGCTGTGCGGCAGCACACGCGGGTCAGCCGTCATCGCCGCGCAGGGCCTGTGTCTGACGCGGGCGTGATCACGCATGAGCATGCCGCGGCGCCGTGACGACCGCGCGACCGCGCTTGCCGTGGAAGTACGAGCGCACCCAAGGGTGGTTCGAGGCCAGCATGGTCTCGATCGGACCTTCGGCGATGATCTGGCCATCCCCGAGCGCCGCGATGCGGTCGCAGGCCGTGTAGAGGCTGTCGAGGTCGTGCGTGACCATGAAGACGGTCAGTCCGAGCGTCTGCTTGAGCGTCGCGACGAGCTCGTCGAACTCGCCCGCGCCGATCGGATCGAGGCCGGAGGTCGGCTCGTCGAGGAACAGGATCTCCGGGTCGAGCGCGAGGGAGCGGGCGAGGGCCGCGCGCTTGATCATGCCGCCGGACAGCTCCGAAGGCAGCTTGTCGGCCGCATCCGGCTTCAGCCCGACCATCTCGATCTTGAGGCGGGCGAACTCGTCCAGCAGGCGCTCGGACAGGTTGAGGTGCTCGCGCATCGGCATCTGGATGTTCTGCTTCACGGTCAGCGCCGAGAACAGCGCACCCTGCTGAAACAGCACGCCCCAGCGTTGCTCGATCTGCCGCCGGCGCGCGATGGTGAGGCCATCCATATCCTCGCCGAACACCTCGATCTGGCCTGAGCGCTTCGGAACCAGCCCCAGGATCGTCCGGGTCAGCACCGACTTGCCCTGGCCCGAGGGACCGACGAAGCCGAGGATCTCGCCGCGCCGGATATCGAGGTTCAGCCCCTTCAGGATGGTGCGGTCGCGGAAGCCCACGACGAGATCGCGCACGCGGATGATCGCGTCGCGGCGGCTGCCGTCGGAGAGGGGCGCGAGATCTGACACGTGGTTTAAAAATCGATAGCCGCGAAGAACACAGCGAAGAGTCCATCAAGCACGATGACCATGAAGATAGACTTGACGACTGAGGCGGTGACGTGGCGCCCGAGCGACTCCGCCGATCCCTCCACCTCGAACCCCTCGATCGTCGCGATGATCCCGATGATGAGCGCCATGAAGGGAGCCTTGATCAATCCCACGGCGACATGGTGGAGCGAGATCGCGGCCTGAAGGCGCGAGAGGAAGCCCTCGATGGTCATGCCGCCGTAGAGCATGGCGGTCAGCCCGCCGCCGGCCAGCGCCGCGAGCGAGGCGATGAAGGCCAGGATCGGCAATCCGATCACCAGGGCGAGAATGCGGGGGACGATCAGGATCTCGATCGGATCGAGCCCCATCACCCGGAGGGCGTCGACCTCCTCACGCATCCGCATCGACCCGATCTCTGCCGTGAAGGCGGACCCCGACCTGCCGGCGACCATGATCGAGGTGAGCAGCACGCCGAGTTCCCGCAGGATCAGCAGCCCGATCAGGTTGACCACGAAGGTCTGAGCGCCGAACCGTTGGAGCTGGAAGATGCCCTGCTGCGCGACGATGCCGCCCACCAGGAACGAGATCAGGACGATGATCGGCACGCCCCGCAGGGCGACCTGCTCGATCTGATTGACGAGGGCCGTGCCGCGGAAGGTGCTTGGCCGGCCGGCCACACGGATGCAGGCCGCGACGACTTCGCCGAAGAAGGCCAGCCCGGTGACCAGATCCGCCTTGGCCCCGACCACCCGGCGGCCGAAATCCTCCAGGAAACCGAGAATGCGCCCGCGTCGCCGCGAGGGCGGCGCCTCGGGATTCTTGAGCGCCATCTCGCCGAGCAGAATGCGGTGCTCCGGTGACGCGCCCGCATAGGCCAGGCGACCGCCGGCCGCCTCGATCTCGCTGCGGGTCCGCTCGAGGACCCAAGCTCCCAGGGTATCCAGCCGAAGCACGCGGCTCAGATCGACCAGCACGGGCCTCGCTTGCGCGAAGGCCGCGATGCGCGCGGCGGCCGCCTCGACGGCCGCCGCCTGATCGGCGGTCCAGCGTCCGCCGAGCATCGCACGGCCGCTCCCATCATCCAGGGTCGCGGATGCGGATTCCTTCGCCAACGTGACGTCCCCGGTCCGCACGAACCGCGCCTCCTGCTTCCAGCCGTTATGAGTTGAGCAGGGTTACTATACCGTCTCCGAAGCGCGGGCGGCAAACGCCTGCGCTTCGGCCGACCGCCATGCCGCGCCGACGAGGCAGAGACCGATCAGCGCGAGGGGTGTCATCAGGGCGAAGGCGAGGGGAGCCTCGACCCGATAGGCGGCCCCCGTCATCAGCGTCGCGCTCGCCGCCGCGAGCGCGTTCACGGCGCTGAGCGAACCCTGTGCCCGGCCTCGTGCCCCCTCCGGAGCGAAGGCCGAGACCGCCGCCATCGCCCCGAGTTGCGTCGCGCCGAATGTCAGCCCGTGGAGCAGCTGAAGCGGGATCATTGGTCCGATCTGGTCTCCGACGAAGCTCATCCCGATCGCCCGCACCAGTGCCGCGCCGGCGCCGAGGCCGAGGAGCCGGAAGGGGGTGCGCCATCGCGCCGGCAGCTGGCCCACCGTGGCGAAGAGGCAGATCTCCGAACCGACGCCGATGGCCCACAGCAGCCCGACCCAGCCTGCCGAGATGCCGTGCGTCATCCAGTAGATGCTGCCGAAGGCGTAGATGGCCGCGTGGCTCGACTGGACCACCGCGGCCGCCGCGATCGAGAGCCAGAGCATGCGCGGCAGGCGGACGGGTCCGGCTGGCCGTGGCGTTGACGGGATCGCCGCCACGCCGCGGCTCGCATAGGCGACGAGGCTCGCGAGCAAAGCAAGCCCGGTGAGCAGGAGCGGCACCGCGATCGCATCGGGCAGCGCGCCGAGCAGCGCGCCGCCGACGAGGTTGGCCGACAGGAAGGCGATCGAGCCGGAAAGGCGGATGCGCGCGTAATCGAGGCGCGCATCGCGCCGGACGGCGGCGAGCGTGAGGTAGTCGATGCTGGGCACGAGCGGTGCGCCCGCGACGGCATTGACGACGATCAGCGCAGCGAGCAGCGGCCAGCCGATCGCGGCGCCCGCGGGCATGGCCGCGTAGGTGGCGGCGAGGACGAGGCTCCCGACCAGGAGGAGCGTGCGGGCACCGACGCCGCGATCGATCAGGCTCAGCAGCGGCGCCGCGGCGACGATCCGGGTCGCGATCGGGAGCGCGAGGAGAAAGCCGATCAGGCCCGCATCGAGGCCGAGGGCGTTCAGCCAGACCGGCATGAACGGCATCGCGATGCCGATCTCGACGAAGATCACCGCGTAGAGCAGCGACAGGCGGAAGGCGCCGGAATCGACGGGCAGGGGCGCGGGAGCGGACAACGGGACCACAGCGATGGAGGGGCAATCGCCCGAACGTAAGCGGGCGTTAAACCCGACCTGTCAAATTGCGTCAGCTTGGATGCGCAGCAGGCCCGTACGACCTGCATAGCCAAGGACGTGTTGGATGTCCGGTTCCCACTCGCTGACCGCGATCGAACCATCAGAGTATGATCTGATCGAGTCGGCGATGAGCGAGAGCGCCCGAGGGCGCTGGTTCCTCACGGAATATGCGCGCCGCAACCGCAGCGCGGACACGGACATGCTGCTCGGGGCGATCCATCGTCTCGAATCCGTCGTGACGAGCGAGCGTGGGCCCACCGAGGGCGTCGGCCGCCTGCGCGGCGACCTGATGGAGATGGCGAACGCGATCGCACGCACGAAGGCCGAGATCGCCGCGATCAGCGCGCCCGAGCAGGATCAGACCCGCCTCAGCGTCGCCTCGGAGGCACTCGATGCCATCGTGCGGGCAACGGAGCGCGCGACCACGGACATCCTCGGCGCGGCCGAGGAAGTGCAGGAAGCCGCCTGGACGCTCCGCGAGCACGGCGCCGATGCCAGCATCTGCGACGGGCTCGACCGGCACGCCACGCAGATCTACACGGCCTGCTCCTTCCAGGATCTGACGGCCCAGCGCACGAGCCGCATCGTCCACACCCTGCGGTACCTCGAAGAGCGCCTCGTCGCGATGATCGCGATCTGGGGCAGCGACGACGACCAGATCCCGCCCGCACCCGGGGAGGAGGGTGCCCGCAGCCGACCCAGCACCGAATCGACGCTCGACGATCTCTGTCAGAGCGATGTCGACCGCTTCATCGACATGGATGCGGCCACCGAGATGGCGGTCGTGCGGACGCCGATGGCGACCGTCGTGCCGCTCCACGAAGACCTGACTTTCATGCCGTCGCAGGCGACGGAGACCGTAGGCCCCGAGGCCGCGGTCGCCAACGACGCCATGTTCGACCTCGCCGAGGCGGCAGCCGAGCCGGACATGCCGGCCGAGGATTTCGAGCTGGAGCCCGAACTCGAGCTTCTTCCGCCGCAGAGCGAGGAGGTTTCGCAGGTCGTCGAGGCGGGGGCTGGCGACGATGCCAGGCCGCACCCCGGCCCGGTCCTCTCGGCGACAGCTCTCGTCCCGGGTGAGGCCGAGGCTCTCGATTTTGCGGATATCGATGCGCTCAGCATCGAGGAGAAGCTCGCGCTGTTCTCCTGATCACCGGACAGACGATTGGTCGCGCCGGACGCGGAAGCGGGGTGGTATAGAGCCTCGCCCAAGCCTGTCCGCCTGGACCGCGGGGCGTCGCCCCGAAACTCGACGTGCAGCGTCAGGCCGCCCAAGATTGTCCATGGTCCTCCATCTGATCAAGCTGAGCGTCGGCCCCGCCTCCATCGAGGACCTCGCGGCCCGGCAGGCTCGACAGCGGAGCGAGGCCCTGAACGCCGGACGCGATCCGGCCCCCTTCCACGCGACCCGGATGCTGCCGAAGCGTCACGGCGAGATCGTCGGGGCCGGATCGATCTACTGGGTGATCAAGGGCACGCTCTCGTGCCGCCAAGGCATCACGGCCATCGAGCCCTTCACCGGAACCGACGGCATCGCGCGCTGCCGCATCGTCCTCGACCAGACCATCGTACCCGTCGCGCCGCGCTCGTACCGTCCCTTCCAGGGATGGCGCTATCTCGCGGCCGAGGACGCACCGACGGATCTGGATCAGGCTGCGGTCGGGGACCTGGCGCGGATGCCGGAGGCGCTGCGCCGGGAACTCGTCAGCCTGGGTTTGCTCTGAGTGCGCCGCGCCCCTGAGGGCGCGGCGGCTATCGGTCAGGCGCCTTCGAAGCGACCGCTCGCATGCGCCAGCATGGTGTAGACCTTGCCCGTCTCCGAGGTGAGATAGGCGTCGGCCCGCTTCGAGTCCGTATCGTTCTTCGAGACGTCGCCGAGCAGCCTCTCGAACTCGTTCACGTAGCGATCCACCGTGCGGCGGAACTCGGCCTCGCCGCGATAGCGACGCTGAATCTCCTCGAAGGTCTGGCGTCCCTGCGCCGTATAGATGCGCGGGGTGAACAGGTTCGGCTCGCCGCGGCGATAGCGCTCCCACAGATCCACCGCCGTCCGGTGCTCGATCATCCAGGCGATGTCGGTCGAGATCGTATCGAGCGTCGTGCGGCTGCCGGCGCTCTCGCCCTTGCCGCCCTCGGCCTTCACGTCGCGCGCGGGGGAGACCTCCTCGTCGTCGAGGGAGGCGCGGGTCAGGAGATCCGAGAGCCAACCGCGCTTGTCGCCGCCTTGCGCCGCGCGCGGCTGCGCGGTCGCGCGCGGGGCGGGAGCCTCCACCCGTGCCTGCGCCTGGGCCGGACGCGGCGCGCTGCTCGGCGCTGCCGCCGGAGGCGTGACCTTGGCCGCCGGAGCCGGCGCAGCCACGGCCGGGCGCACCGGGGCGGGAGCCGACCGGCCCGCCTCCGCGACCCGGCGTTGCTCGGCGGCTTGCGGCTGCGCCACGTCGACCGCGCGGTTCGAGCGCGACACCAGAGCAGACAGCTCGTTCAGCGCCTTGATCTGGTCCGAGACCACGCGGCGCATCTCACTAGTGGCATCCTGCGTCTCGCGCGGGATCTCCAGTACACCGCGCTGGAGGTCGGCGCGCGTGGCACCGAGTTCCGACCGGATCGTGCTCGCCATCTCGCGCATGCCGGAAACCGACTTGCCGAACTGGTCCTGGGCCTCCTCGAAGACCGCGCGCATCTGCTGTGAGGCTGCCTCGATGGTGGCGCGCACCTGCTCCGTGGTCCGATCGCTCTCGGAGCCCGCGCCGTTGCGCAGACGCTCGAACTCACCGGACACCGCGGCGCTCGCCTGCTTGGCGCTCTCGGACAGCCGTGCGCCGACATCGCGGGCACGCTCCTCGGCCGCCTGCAGGGTTCCCTCGATCATCTCGCCAAAGCGCGCGGACTGGGCCTCGAGATCGGAGGAGCGCGCCTCGATGCCGGAGAGAGCCGAAGCGATCGCCTCCTGCCGGCCGGAAAGCGTCTCCGACAAGCGCCCTTCCACCGTCTGAAGCGAGCTGGCCGCCCCGGTCAGGGCGCGAACATGTGCACCGGCCTGATCCGTGAGCGTGCGGCCGTGACCGTCGAGCACCGCCGCGAGTTCCCTCGCCTCCCGGAGCGCGCCCTGGGCGACATCTTGCAGCGTCGCGACCTGGGCCGAGACGCCTTCGGTGGCGCGGCTCGTCTCCGCGGCGATCTCGGACAGGGCCGACTCGATCTGGTGAACGCGGCCGGCAAGCCCACCCTCGATCGAACCGAGATTGTCGGCCGCACTCGAGACGAGATCGCGAAGCGCCTCGTTCGCGGTTTCGATCCGCACGAGCACGCTGTGGAGGTCGCGTCGCAGCCGGTCGTTGGTCTCCGAGAGACCGGCGATGCTCTTGGCGGCGCCATCGTCGATCGCGGTGCGAAGGAGGCGGGCCGACTCGCTCGACTGTGCGGCCAATTCCTCCGTCCGCTGCCGAAGGGTCTCGACCAGCGGAGCGCCGGTCTCCGAGAGCGCCCGCTCGATCGCTTGGCCGCGCTCGGCGAGTGCGTCCGCCAGCTGAAGCGCGGGCCCGTCGATTACCGCGCGGAGGCGCTCGATATTGGTGCCCATCGTCTCGGCGACCGCCTGCCCGCGGCCATCGACGGTCTCGACCAACGCGCCGCCGCGCTCCTCGATCGCGCGGATGATGCGCTCGGCGCTCTCGGCGAGGCGCCGGGCGAGGGCGTCACCGCGGGAATCCACGAGGGTGCCGAGGGCGTTCGCGCGCCGTTCGAAGCCCGTGGTCATCTGCTGATTCCGCTCGTCGATGATCGCATCGACGGCCGCGTTGCGCTCGTCCAGGACGGACGCGAGGGCGGCCGTGTGAGCGTCCGCGAGGGCGGCATGGCTGTTCGCGCGCTCGTCGAGGATCGCGATCATGCTGGCCATGCGTTCGTCGACCAGAACCGCGTAGGCATCGTGGCGGTCGTCGAACGCCGTCGCCAAGGCGTCGCCACGGGCGGCGACGAGGGTCGCGAAGGTCTTCATGCGGCTGTCGATGCGCGCCGTGAAGGCCTCGCTGCGCGTATCGACGGATTCGGTCAGTGCGGAGCCCCGCTCCTCGACCAGGCGGGCGAAGGCCGCGGTGCGTCCCTCCACCAGGCCGTCGAGGGCGCGCAAGCGTTCGTCGAAGACGCTCGCCAACGTCTCCGTACGGGCCTCGACCCGGTCGGTCAGGGCAGCGGTGCGGCTCTCAACGAAACCATCGAAGGCGCGCAGGCGCTCGTCGAACACGCTCGCGAGGTTCTCCGTCCGGGCTTCGACCCGGTCCGTCAGGGCCGCCGTGCGGCTCTCCACGAGACCGTCGAAGGCGCCGATCACCTCGTCGAGCAGGCCGCGCAGGCTCTGCGTGCGCTGGTCCATGGTCTCGGCGATGTGGCTGCCGCGGCCTTGGACAAGCTCGTCGAGGGCGCGCAGGCGCTCGTCGAAGAGGGCGGTCAACGCCCGCGTACGAGCCTCGGCCTGTCCCGTGAGCGCCGCGCCACGACTCTCGACCAGCTGATCGAGCCCACCGAGAACCTCGTCGAACAGGGAGCGCAGACCCTGCATGCTGTGATCCATCGTGGCGGCGAGCTGCGTGCCGCGGCCCTCCACCAGGCTCTCGAGCTCGGCGATGCGCCGGTCGAACACCGTCCCGATCGCCTGGGCGCGGGACTCGACATGGCCCGTCAGGGCCGCGGCCCGGCTGTCGACGAGGCCGTCGAGCACATGGACCACCTCATCGAAGAGGGACCGCAGGCCCTGTGTCCGGCTATCCATCGTCTCGGCGAGATGCGTGCCGCGGCCCTCGACCAGATGGTCGAGCGCTTCCAGGCGCTCGTCGAACAGGCTGCCGATCTCCCGGGTGCGGGCGTCGAGCGTCCCGGCGGCCTTGCCGAGCGTCGTCTCGATGGTGTCGACGAGCTCGCGGCCCCGATCGCTGAGCGCCTCGTGCAGCGGGCCCATATGGCCGTCGAGGTTCGAGCTGAGCGTCGTCGCGTGGGAGTCGAGGAGAACGCGGATCTGGTTGGTGCGGTCGTCGAGCAGGCCATGGACCGTGCGCACGCCCTCGTCGAGCAGCGCGCTGATGTCGGAGGTGCGCGTGTCGAGGGTGCGCCCGAGGCGGCCCTCGCCGTCGCCGAGCATCCGGTCCGCCTCCGCGATCGTCTCGCGAAGCTTCGCCAGGACGCTCTCACCGCGGCGCTCGATCAGCTCGCCGAGCGAGTTTCCGCCGGTGTCGAAGAGGCGCGCCAGTTCGGTCACGCGGCCACCGATCGCGCCGAAGACCATGCGGCCCTTCTCGTCGAGTTCGGTCGCCATCGCGGCCGTCCGCTGGTCGATGAGATGGCCGAGCTGATCGGCGCGTTCCGAGAACGCGGTGCGGATCGTCTCGGCCTGCGCGGCCAAGGCCACATCGGCGCTGTGGGCTTGCTGCTCGACCGCGGCGACGAGCGCGCGGGCGCGCTCGGCGAGGGAGGTATCGACATCGGTCGTGCGGGTCTCGATCAGACTGACGAGCTCGCGGGTGCGCGCCGCCAAGTCTTCATCGACTGCCCGAGTGCGCGTCTCGATCAGGCGGATCGCCTCGAAGGCCTGGGAGCCGAAGGTCTCGTCGATCAGGCGGCTGCGCTCTTCCAGGGCGGCGCTGATGGCGTCGAGGCGCGCGATGACACCCGTGTCGAAGCGCCCGGCGCCCTCTTCGAGCTGGCGCGCGAGTTCCTGCGTCTGCCGGTCGAGACGATCGCCGATCTCCGCGCTGCGGGCGCCGAGGACGTCGCCGAGACTCGCGGAGCGGGTCGCGATGTCCTGCGCCATCCCTTCGGCGCGCGTGTCGAGGGCCTGGACGAGGTCGCGTCCGCCCTCCGCCATGATCCGGGCCATCTCGCCGGTGCGCACGATCAGGGCCTCGTTGAGCGCCGTCGCGCGCGCGCCAAGATGCCCGTCGATGTGGCTGACGAGGCTCGCGAAGGTCTCGCCGATCTCGGCCGACCGCTTGGTCGAGCGATCTTCGAGGGCTCCGAGATGCGTCTCGACGACCTCGCGGGCTTCCCGCGCGCGCTCGGCGATGCTCTCGGCGACCGCCTTGCCCTGGACGGTGATGACCCGGTCCATCTCCTCGAGCCGGCCGGTCACGACCTCGCTCAGCGCCGTGGTGTCGCGGGAGATCCGGTCCGCCAGGATGTCGCCGCGGGCAATCGTCTCCTGAAGCGCCGCGAGGCGGTTGCCCAGGACGTCGTCCATGGCCTTGGCACGGCTCTCCGCGGTCTCCGCGAAGGTGGCGCCGGTCTGCGTCAGGGCATCGGCCACGCGCGCGCCCTGGCTCGCGACGGCCAGCACGATGTCGCGGCCGGTGCTGGCGAGGCGGGTATGGGCCTCGTCCGTATGGTTCGCGATCAGGTCCGTCATGCTGCGGCTGTGCGTGCCGAAGGCGGATTCGACGTCGGAGATGCGCGTCGCCAGCTCCGTGCCGAAGCCCTTCGCGGCGCGCGCGAACACACCGCTCGCCTCCTCGGCCCGCTGCGACAGCTCCTCCTGAAGCTCGCGCATGGCCTGGCGCAGCCCCGTGACGGCGGTCTCGACGCGCCCGCCTACCTCGCCGTGCACGCCCTCAGCCGTCTCGCGGAACCGCGCCAGGACCCCGGAGGTGTGCGTCTCGAGGGCACCGGCCGTATGCTCCGAAACCTCCCGCAGCGCGTTCGTCACTTCGGTGAAGCGGCTGGCGAGATCCGCGCTGTGTCGCGCGGCGGTTCCCGTCGCACTCTCCGTGGCCCGCTGAAGCATGTCGGCGGCCTGCGCGGTGCGGTCGGCGAGTTCGCTCGCCGTCGCCGAGAGCCGGCGCTCGAAGATCTGCACGGCCTCGACGGTGCGCGCCTCGAGTTCGCCGGTGGCGCCGGCGGCCGAGCGGCGCAGGGCCTGGGCGGCCTCGGCGCTGCTCGCGCCCACCGCCACCGTCGTCTCCTCGGCGCTGCGCCGGAAGATGTCGGCGACCTCAGCGGTCCGGCTCCCGATCTCGGACCCGAGCGTCTCGACCGAGCCGCGCAGGGATGCGACGGCCTCGCTCGCATTCGACTCGAAGGTGCGACCGAGGTCGGCGAAGGCTGTCTCGAGGGTCGCGGCCGCCTCCCTGGCACGTTGGGCGAAGAGGTCGCCAACGCGCTCCCCCGTCGCGTTGAGGCTCGATTCCAGTCCGCCGCCATGCACCGTGATGGTCTCGTGCAGGCGCCCGGCCACCGCCTCGATCCGGTCGCTGAGCTCGCCACCGCGGCTGCCCACGGTCTCGGCGATGCGCTCAGCCGAACCGACCAGTTCGTCGCGGACCTGGCCCGTCCGCGCGGTAAAGCTCTCGATGATGCCGCTCGCCGTGAGGGCGAGGCCCGCCTGGGTCTCGCGACCGCGCGCCTCGATCATGTCGGCGACGCCGGTCCCGGCGGTCTCGATCTCGGACCGCAGGCTCGCGCCGCGATGGGCGATGTCATCGGTCAGGGCCGCGCCGGTCGTGGCGAAGTGGGTCCGCAGGTTGTCGCCGATCTCGGCGAAGCGCGCCGTGATCTCGCCGCCGGTGCTGGTGAAGCGCTCGGTCAACTCGCCGCCGCGCGACAGGAAGGCCGTCTCCAGGGCGCTAGCCGAGCGCTCGAAGCTCTCGCGCACGTCGGTGCCCTGGCGGTTGAGGGCATCGATCACGCCTGCCCCGGTCTCCGCGAGGGTGCGCGCCACCTGCCCGGCATTGTCGGCCAGCGTCGTGGTCAGGATGCCGCCGGTGCGCTCGAACGAGCGGGTAACCTCCGCGGCACGATTCTCGAGGGATTGGGTCAGCGCGTCGCCGACTTCCGTCAGGCTTCCGCGCACCCCCTCGCTCGTCGTGACGAGGCGTTGGATCAGGTCGTCGCCGCGGCCCGACATCACCTCGACCACGCGGTCGCCGGCTTCGCCGAGGGCGGCCGTGATGGCATCGCCCCGGGTGCCGAGGGCGCTCGTGATCGCGTCGCCACGCACGTCGAGGGCGGAGGTGACGCGGTCGCCGGCACCCGTCATCGCCGTCACGATGCGCTCGGCCGCTCCTTCGAGTTCCTGGGTCAGGCTCTGATGCGAGCCCGTGATCGCGCCGCGCACGCGCTCGGCATTCGCCACGATCGACTCGCGCTGCGCGACGAGCTCGTCGACCAGCGACCGGATCCGGATCTCGTTGTCCGAGTAGGCCCGCTCGAGGGTCGCGATCTCCCCGCGGACCAGCGTCTCCAGTTCACCCGCGCGGGCGAGGGCGCGCTCGACGCCGTCGCCGACCGCCGCGACCTCGCGGCGGACGGTCTGGGACATGGTGAGCACGGCGTCGGTCGAGAAGCTCTCCGGCTCGGCGAGACGGATCGCGACCTCGCCGACCGCGCGGGCGACGAGCCGCATCTCCTGCGCGCGGACCGCCAGCATGGCGGTGATCAGGAACAGCATGATCGGGCCGGCGACCGCGGCGGCGCCGACCGCCCCCTGGATCGCCGTGAGGCCGAGCAGGAAGCCCTTGAGATCGCCGCCGGACTGGCTCCAGGCGAGGGCGATCAGGCTATTGAGCCAGACGAAGCCAGCGATTGCGGCGATGAGGTAGGGCGTGCGAGAGGGCCGCACCCGCAGGGTCTGCTGCAGGATTCCGATGTTGCGGCGGTCGTCGTTGGCCACGAGCGAGCGGTCGGGGGGAAGGAGGCCGCCCTCGCGGTGGGGGCGGTTGCGGTCCGGCGGCGGAACGTCCGAGGCGAGGCGCTCGTCCATGTCGAGGCGGGGCATCTGGCGACCCGGGGGCTCGTTCAGCGGGTCGTTGTCGCCGACGTCGGGCAGGCGCGGTTCCGAGCGCTTCTCGGCCTCGTTCGGCGTCAGGATGTCGAGGTTCAGCGCCTGCTCGATCGCAGACAGCGCCGCCTCCGCCGGATCCTTCAGCTTCTTCTCGGTGGCCATGCAACGCCTCGTTACGCGCAGTCTCACCCGGCCGGCCGCGCCCGGTGGGGAGACACAAATTGCCGTTTACCAAGGAAGTTTAGACCTCGCTGCCGGCCCCGGATACCCGAGCCGTCGAGCGCGCCCAAAAAACCTTAACGGAATGGTTACCAAGCCACGGGGCCTGCTCCCGCCGCAGCTGTATCCCATGGCGGAGCATGGTTTAAACGGTTGCCAACCCGGCGCGGCCCGGCTGTGGATAGCATCGAGCACCGAGGAAATGCACGCGTGGATCCGGCCATCGACCGAACCCATCTGGCGGCCCAGACCTGCGGCGACAGCGACCTCGCGCGGGAGGTCCTCGGGCTGTTCGCGCGGCAATGCCGGGACCTTCTCCCCGGGATCGCCGATGCCGGGCTCGATGCGCCGACCCGGGCCGACCTCGCCCACACCCTGAAGGGGAGCGCGCTCGGGGTCGGCGCCCTCGGGGTGGCGGGTGCCAGCACCATCGTCGAGGAGGCCCTGCGGCAGGGCCGGGACAGCGCCGATCCGGTCCGGATCCTGGAGGCGCGGGTCGCCGCGGCCCTGGAAGAAATCATGAACGATTAGGCCGGATCCGGGCCCGCTCCCGCGCCTGCGGCAAATCGGGTCGCGCGCTGACCGGGCGGAACCGGCCCGGCCCTGGCGCGTGATGCCGGGGAAATCGGAAGCCGGGAGTCCGGAGCCCAAGCCGGGAGCCCGGAGCCCAAGCCGGGAGCCCGGAGCCCAAGAATCCGGACGCGCGGCGCCATGGCGCTTGCAATCCGGGGCCAGCCCCTCCAATCAGGCGCGCGCCGCGCAACAGATCTCACCCGTTGCACGAGCCCGGAGCGAGCGATGCCGAAGATCACCTACATCGACCATGCCGGCACGGCCAGGGCGGTCGAGGGCGCGGTCGGTGCGACCGTGATGGAGACGGCGCTCCGCAACAACGTCCCGGGCATCGATGCGGAATGCGGCGGCGCCTGCGCCTGCGCGACCTGCCACGTCTACGTGGACGAGGCCTGGGCCGAGGCGGTGGGGCCGGCGGTCGACATGGAGCAGGACATGCTCGACTTCGCCTCGGACGTGCGGGCGAATTCGCGGCTCTGCTGCCAGATCCGGATCACGCCGGAACTCGACGGTCTGACCGTCACGACCCCGGCGCGCCAGGGCTGAGGCTCAGCGCACAAGGGCCCGCATCGCCTCGTCCAGTCCCTCGAGGGTGAGGGGGTACATCCGGCCGCCGAAGATCTGCCGCACCATGCCGATGGATTGCGTGTAGGCCCAATGGTCCCGCGCCACCGGGTTGAGCCAGACGGCCTTGGGGAAATGGTCGAGCACCCGCTGCAACGCGACCGCGCCCGCCTCCTCGTTCCAGTGCTCCACCGAGCCGCCCGGCATCGCGATCTCGTAGGGGCTCATCGAGGCGTCGCCGACGAAGACCACGCGGTAATCGGACGGGTAGGTGCGGATCACGTCGAGGAGGGGCGTGCGCGCGTCGTGGCGCCGCCGGTTCTCGGTCCAGACGGCCTCGTAGGGGCAGTTGTGGAAATAGAAGTGCGCGAAGTGCTTGAACTCCGAGCGCGCCGCCGAGAACAGCTCCTCGGCACGCTCGATGTGCCAGTCCATCGAGCCGCCGACATCGAGGAAGAGCAGCACCTTCACGGCGTTGCGCCGCTCCGGCCGGAGCTTCACGTCGAGGTAGCCCTGGCGCGCGCTCTCGCGGATCGTCCCATCGAGGTCGAGTTCCTCGGCGGCGCCGCTGCGGGCGAAGCGGCGGAGCCGCCGCAGCGCGAGCCGCATGTTGCGGGTGCCGAGCTCGACGCCGTCGTCGAGGTCGCGGAACTCCCGCTTGTCCCAGACCTTCACGGCCCGGAAGTTCCGGTTGCCGTCCTGCCCGATGCGGATGCCCTCGGGGTTGTAGCCGTAGGCGCCGAACGGGGAGGTGCCCCCCGTGCCGATCCATTTCGAGCCGCCCTGATGGCGCTCCGTCTGCTCGGCGAGGCGCCGCTTCAGGGTCTCGAACAGGCTGTCCCAGCCGAGCGCCTCCATCTCGGCCTTCTCGGCATCGGTCAGGTACTTGTCCGCGAGGCGGCGCAGCCACGCCTCCGGGATGGCGGCGGGCGCGACGGCCTCGCCCATCGTGTCGAGGCCCCTGAAAACCGAGCCGAAGACGCGGTCGAAGCGGTCGAGGTTGCGCTCGTCCTTGACCAGCACCGTGCGGGCCAGGAGGTAGAAATCCTCGACCCGCTTCTCCGCGAGGTCGCGCTCCAGGGCGCCGAGCAGGGTGAGGTACTCGCGCAGCGTGACGGGGACCTTGGCATCGCGGAGCGCGGTGAAGAACTGCAGAAGCATGCCGGGACAACGCGCCATGGCCGCCGCGAGGTCAAGCCGGAGCCTCCGCGCCGCGGCCTCGGCGGCCGGGGCCCGTCCCGGCCCGGCCAGCCGGCCGGGCGGCGCGTCGGCGCAGCTTGGCCGGATGCCGGCGCGACCTTAACCATGAGGAAGAGCCGGAATATCTGTGCATAAGAGTCGGGATCTGTTGATAGCTGGCCTGAATGCCCTCGTAGACAGGTCCGCACTGTCATCGAAATCAAGCAGGGCGGGCGCAAATGCTTGAAGGGTCTGGAAAGACGTTCTCCGACTGAGGTCAGGGAGACATCCGATGGCGGTCGTTTTGCGCTCGTTGAGCGATTTCAAGCGTTTCCTGGCGACCCCGGGAGCGGTGATCCAGATCGTCCAGAACACCTTCATGGACCGGCAATCCCCGGCCGGCCAGGAAGCCTACCGGGCCAAGGGCATGTACGAGCCCCGCACCGTGCAGGCGCTGTCCCGGAAGGCCGCGGTGTTCTCGGTGAAGGGGCACCCGACCACGGTCTGGCTCTACTGGGACAAGGGCGTGCGCCGCTGGCGCTTCTCCGGCGACACGGTCGCGGTCCCCCTCGAGACCGCCCTCGGGCCGCCCGACGAGATCATCTACCGCTGCAGCTTCGCGGAGGGCTGGGAGCCGGCCGAGCGCAAGGCCGCCCGCCGGGCCCGGGCGGCGCGCGAGCGCGCCCGCGCCGGCGCCGACGAGGGCGTCACGCCCCCGCCCTGAGCCCGTCAGGCCTGCTTGCTCACGGGGGCGGCGGGCTCGGTGCCGGCGGCGGGCTCGCGGGCCGCCACCGCCTTGCCGACCGTCCGCCGGGCCTGGAAGGCGGGGCGCGCCTCGGCCTCCCGGCCCTTGAGCATGACCCGGTACTCGTCGCGCCGCTCGTGAATCGAGGCGATGACGAGGCCCATCGGCACCCCGACATCGACCAGAACCGCCTCCGAGAGCTGCAACGAGGCCTCGATGGTCTCCGGGACGGCGTCGTCGACCCCGAGCTCGTAGAGGGCGGTGGCGTGGCGCGCGTCGCGGGCCCGGGCGACGATCGTGAGGTCGCGCCGCTCCGCGCGGGCGGCCTCGACCACGGCCTCGACCGCCCTCGGGTTGTCGAGGGTCACGACCAGTGCCCGCGCGCTGGCGATGTCGCAGCGGCGCAGCAGCTCGGCATTGGCGGAATCCCCGAAATAGACCGGGTTGCCGAGGCGGCGCTGCTCGGTCACCCGCGCGGCGTCCGAGTCGAGGGCGAGGTACGGGATCTTGTGCCGGGCCAGCATCTCGCCGACGAGGCGCCCGACCCGGCCGTAGCCCGCGATGATGACCCGGTTCTGCTGCCTGTCCGGCGGCGGCTCGGCCCGGGCCCGGCCGAGATTCGCGTTCGAGATGCGCCGGCTCGCGCGGCGCCCCAGCACCGCGAGGCCGGGGATCGCCACCATGGTGACGGTGGTGACGATGAGGGCCGCGCCGCCGACCGGCTCCGGCACCAGCCCGGTCGCCACCGCGCCGCCGATCAGCACGAAGGCGAACTCGCCGCCGGGCCCGAGGAGGAGCGCGGCCTCGAGCGCCACCGGGCGGGTGATCTTCATGACCGGGGCGGCGAGGAGCACCATCGCGGCCTTGATCACCATCAGGGCGAGGGCGAGCCCCAGGATGGTGCCGGGCGTCGCGACGAGCTGGGCCGGGTCGAGGTTCATGCCCACCGACACGAAGAAGACGCCGAGGAGCAGCCCCTTGAACGGGTCGATCGTCGCCTCGATCGCCCGGCGATACTCGGTCTCGGCGAGCAGGAGGCCGGCCACGAAGGCGCCGAGCGTCATCGAGAGCCCGCTCGCGGCGGCGGTCAGGGCCGTCGCCACGATGACGAGAAGGCAGGCCGCCATGAACAGCTCGGGGGATTTCGTCCGCGCCACCAGCTGGAACAGGGGGCGCAGGGCGAGGCGGCCCGCGACCACGATCAGCACCAGGGCGACGGCGGCCTGGCCGAGGGCCAGCGCGAGGGCGGCGCCCGCGTTGGTCCCGTCGGAGCGCCCGAGCACCGCGATGGCGAACAGGATCGGGGCGACCGCGAGATCCTGGAACAGCAGCACGGCGAAGCTCGCCCGGCCCGCCGGCGTGTTCAGCCGCTTCTGCTCGGCCAGCACCGGCAGCACCACCGCCGTCGAGGACAGGGCCAGCGCGAGCCCGACGATGATCGAGGCGGCGAGCGGCACGCGCAGCCCGTACAGGATCGTGCCGAGCACGAGGGCCGAGGCCAGGACCTGGATGGAGCCGAGCCCGAAGACGAGGCGCCGCAGCGTCCGCAGCCGCTCCCAGGACAGCTCCACCCCGATCATGAACATCAGGAAGATCACGCCGAACTCGGCGAGGTGCGAGATCTCGGTCCGGTTCGAGATCGTGAACAGCGAGACCCAGCGATAGCTGTCGGCGAGGCGCCCGAGGCCGAAGGGCCCGAGCAGCGCGCCGGCGCCGATGAACCCGAGCACCGGGCTGATGCGCAGGCGATGGAACAGCGGCACCACGATCCCCGCGGTGACGAGGAAGAGGATGGCTTCCTTGTAGGAGCCGGCGTGGACCTCTGGCATCGGCGGGTGCTCTAAGCCTTTCCGGCGGGTGACCGTCTGACAGCCCGCAAGCAGGACCGAGGCCGCGATCATGTGGTCCCGGGCTTGCACGAGCAACCGCAAATGCACGATCGGCCCGTCCGGCACGAGGCTATGCGGCCGAGGGGGCCGCGCGCGCAAGACGCAGGACCCGCGCGCGGCTCGGCATTGGCGTCGCCAGCGTACGGTTTGCCGTGGACAGGCGTGACGCGGCGCAAAATCGGCACAATGCACGCCTAAGCGCACAGGTTAGCGAAGTGTTAAGCTCAACCCTTCGTGGCGTAACGGAACCCGAGAGCACGATGCGAAACACGCCCCCGAGCCGAGAGGTCCAGCGCGAGCGCCGCGCCTGGATCCTCGAATCCGACAAGTGGAAACACGAGCGCCACGTCGAGAAGGGCTACCGGATCAAGTGGGGCTATGTCGGCATCGCCTACCTCGTCGAGGCGATGGTGATCGGGGCATCGCTCGCCGGCGCCTGGCTGTTCGCCGGCGTCTACAGCGACGGCGACAGCCACAGCTTCTACTTCATGCTGCTGGCCCCGCTGGTCTACGCCGCCGTCGAGCTCTGCCGGGTGCCGCTCGGCATCCTGGCCCGGACGCAGCGCTCCTACCTGGTCAGGGCCCTGGCGATCCTGGGCATCATCTTCGCGGCGGGCGTCACCACCAAGTCGGTGTCGCAGCTCGGCGAGATGATGTTCCACCCGCGCCTGATGGAGGCCGCCAAGACCAGGACCGCCCTCAAGGACGCCCAGGCCGACCGCTCGAGCCTCGACACCCGCATCGCGACCGCCGATTCCCGCGTCGCGCAGTACACGACCGAGCTCGACCAGATCGAGAAGCGCTCGGCCGAGAACGCGGCGCAGCTCGCGGGGCTTCCGGCCCAGCGCTGCGAGCGCGTCTACGGCACGAACAGCAAGGGCGTGCGCTACCAGAACCTCAAATGCGTCACCGACCCGCGCACCGCCACCATCGCGGCGAGCGTGAGCAAGGCCTCCAACGACCGTGCCGGCGTCACGAAGCTCCTCGAGGAGGCCCGCACCGCCCGGGCCGGCCTCGACCGGGGCGCCACCGACCGCCGGGTCGCCGATGCCGAGCAGAAGTACCGGCAGGCGGTGAACCGCTCGCAGCTCCACTCCTTCACCGCGATGGTCTACGGCGTCGATCCGATCGACGTCACCGACGCCCAGGTCCACGCCTTCCTGCGCATCTTCGTGTTCGTGCCCGCGCTCTGCGCCGCCTTCGCGTCGACGATCCTGGCGCTCTGCGCCGTCTCGGTGCGCAAGACCTTCATGGATGAGGACGAGTTCGGGGCCGCGGTGGATCCCGAGGCCTCGACCTACATGCTCGCGCCCTTCGCCGAGGGGATCGTGCGCGAGGTCAACACCTCGCTTCAGAAATCCGTCCGGGATGCCGTGGCCTCGGGGGCCGCCATCCCCCTCGAGCGGCGCCCCGCGACGGCCCAGAACCAGACAGCCGCGGGTGGCGCGGGAGCGGGCGCATGAGCTACCTCGCACCGGGTTCGCCCGAGAACGTCGCCCTCGCCCAGCACGTGAACGGCCGGTTGCGGGCGGAATCGCGCATCGTCGCGGCCCGGGCCTTCCTGTTCCGCGCCATCGGGGCGGGCGCCTTCGCGGCGCTCGCGGGGATCGGGATCGGGGCGGCGGCCTACGGCTACGCCTACATGAACCAGTTCGACTCGGCGGCGGAGCGCATCGCGAGCGCGATGCAGGCGGCCCTCTCCGACGTGACCCTGAAGACGAAGGGCGAGGTGACCCTGACGGACAACACCCTGAAGCTCGAAGGCCTGCCCAAGGCCGGCGGCGGCGTGCCCTCGCCGACGCAGGCGCAGCTCGGCCAGGATGCGGTCCCGGCCTCGAAGGCGCCGGTGAACACCACCTTCACGGTGTTCAAGCAGGTCCCCTACATGGACGGGCAGATCGTCTCGGGCTGGAATTTCCGGGCGAACGAGGAGAAGCCCTTCCAGCAGTACTGCTACTTCTCCCGGCGCTCGAACGAGCCGAAGGGGCAGGTCGAGATCAAGATCGACCTCGCGATGGACGGCAAGGTCCTGCCGCAGCCCGTGAAGTCCGACGTGAATCTCGGGATCCTGGCCAGCAACTGCGTCTGGTTCGAAGGCAAGGCGCTCTGAGGCGCTCCGGTGCCCGTCGGGCGCGCCGGCACCGCCCTCGGGTGGCCGGCACCGCCTTGCGGGCGGGGCCGGTGCCGCGTAACCCGGCGGCTTGACCGACCACATCGAGAGGCCGATGCGCTTTTCCGGAACCGATTCCTACGTCGCGACCCCCGACCTCACGGTCGCGGTCAACGCCGCGATCGTGCTCGAGCGCCCGCTGCTGGTGAAGGGCGAGCCCGGGACCGGCAAGACCGTGCTGGCCGAGGAAATCGCCAGGGGGCTCGGGGCGCCGCTCCTGACCTGGAACGTCAAGTCGACCACCAAGGCGCAGCAGGGCCTCTACGAGTACGACGCGGTCTCGCGGCTGCGGGATTCGCAGCTCGGCGACCCGCGGGTCTCGGACATCCGGAACTACATCCGCCGCGGCAAGCTCTGGGAGGCGTTCACGGCCCCGCAGCGCCCGGTGCTGCTGATCGACGAGATCGACAAGGCCGACATCGAGTTCCCGAACGACCTCCTGACCGAACTCGACCGGATGGAGTTCCACGTCTACGAGACCGGCGAGACGATCAGGGCCGAGCGCCGGCCGGTGATGATCATCACCTCGAACAACGAGAAGGAGCTGCCCGACGCCTTCCTGCGCCGCTGCTTCTTCCACTACATCAGGTTCCCCGACGCCGAGACGCTGAGGGCGATCGTCGACGTCCACTACCCGGGCATCAAGCACCGCCTCGTCGAGGAGGCCCTGCGCATCTTCCTCGAGATCCGCGAGGCCCCGGGGATCAGGAAGAAGCCCTCGACCTCCGAGCTGCTCGACTGGCTCAAGCTCCTCGTCTCCGAGGATATCGGGCCCGATGAATTGCGCGAGCGCGATCCCCGCAAGCTCATCCCGCCGCTGCACGGCGCGCTCCTGAAGAACGAGCAGGACGTCAGCCTGTTCGAGAAGCTCGCCTTCATGATGCGGCGGGAGACCCGCGGCGGCTGACCCCGCGGGCCGGAGCCCCGCGAAGGCGCGACGCCACGACACCCGAGCCGCCCCCGCCGAGGTCTGCCCATGCGACGCCTGATCCTGCTGCGGCACGCGAAATCCGACCGGCCCGCCGGCGTGGCGGATCTCGAGCGGCCGCTGAACCCGCGGGGCCGGGAGGCCGCGCCGCGCATGGGCGCCTACCTGGCGGCGGAGGGCCTCGTGCCCGATCACGTCGTGGTGTCGCCCGCGCGCCGGACCCGGGAGACCTGGGACCTCGTCGAGGGCGCGCTCGGGGCGATCCCGCACGCGAGCGTCGATGCCGTCTACGAGGCGCCCGCCTCGGCGCTGCACCGCGTCCTGCGCGAGACGCCGGCGGAGGCCCGGAGCCTGCTCCTCGTCGGGCACAATCCCGGCCTGCAGGACCTCGCCCTGAAGCTGGTGCGCAGCGGCCCGCGCGAGGCGATGGCGCGTTTGCGGACGGGGTTCCCGACCGCAGCCCTGGCGGTGATCGATTTCGAGGCGGCGGCCTGGTCGGAGATCGGCTGGGGCGAGGGCCGCCTCGAGCGCTTCGTGACGCCGAAGGACCTCGGGGACAGGGATTCCGGGGGCCAGGATTCCGGGGGCCAGGATTCCGGAGGCGACGACGCGACCTGAGGCCTCAGGCCGCGGTCAGGTCGGACTCGGCGCGCTCGGGCGGCTGGTCGAGGACGGGGCTGCCGGGCATGAACGCGTCGAAGGCGGCCCAGAAATCCTCCCGGATGGCGTCGCGCTCCGACAGGATCTCGTGGCGCGCGTCCGGGATCACCAGGATGTGGCCGGCCTTGAGGCGGGCCGCGAAGCGCTCGGTCGCGGGCGTTCCGCAGACCGGGTCGTTGCCGGCCCCGACGATCAGGATCGGGAGGTCGATCCGGGGCGGGACCCGGGGGTCGCGCAGGCGCGCCATCGCCCGGAAGGCGCCGGCGAGCCACGCCACGGTCGGGTCGCCGACCGCGCCGGCGCCGACCGCCGCCGCCGCCGCCGCGTTGCGGGCGTAGCGGGCGGGATCGCGCGAGAGCCGGTTCCCCGGATAGGGCTTCGTCGCGATCGAGACCGGGCTGCCGAAGGGCACGTAGCGGCCGCCCAGTCCCAGCCGGTGCAGCACGCGCGACAGGGCGGAGACGGCCGCCGGCCACCGCACCATCCGGATCGACAGCATGGGGGCGACCGTGACGAGGCGCTCGAACGGCAGCCATCCCTCGAGGGCCCCCGTGAAGGCGACGCAGCCGCCCATCGAATGCGCGAGGCAGAGATGGGGCCGCGGCAGCAGCGGCAGCAGGATCGCCTCCTCGATCGCCTTCAGGTCGAGGCGGTAATCGTCGAAGCGCGCGACGTGGCCCTTGTGCGGGTCCTCGACCTGCCGCGCGGATTCGCCCTGGCCGCGCCAGTCGAAGGCGACGACGCAGAAGCCGCGCTTCCGCAGGTCCGCGATGGTCTCGTAGTACTTCTCGATGAACTCGGCCCGCCCCTGGACCAGGCAGACCGTGCCCTTGATCGTGCGGGTCGTCGGCCGCCAATGCGCGGCGCGCAGGTCGCAGCCGTCGGCGGTGCGGACCGGCATCAGGATGCCGCCGGGCGGCACGGGGTTGTCCGGTGTGGAGCGCAGGGTCAGCATCGGCAGGATGAGCTCAAGAGGACATCAAAAATTTCGCGGATTCGGCAGCATTCGAGGTCTTGCGAGCCCGCGGAGCCGCACCGATATCCAGACTGTGCCGGCCATCAGGCGGCACGAGACTGGTCCGGCCTCGCGGCGGACCTTGTAACAAAGCATGTTGCTTCTTGCGGAGAATATGTCATGCGTCAGTTCGATCTTGCTCCCCTCTATCGGTCCACTGTCGGGTTCGACCGCCTGTTCTCGGCACTCGACCAGTACGTGAGCGCCGACACGGTCCCGAGCTACCCGCCCTACAACATCGAGCGCACCGGCGAGAACGCCTACCGGATCACGGTCGCGGTCGCCGGCTTCACGGACGCCGATCTCTCGATCGAGGTCAAGGAGAATGCGCTGACCCTGAAGGGCGAGCGCAAGGCGGAAGCGGCCAAGCGCGTCGAGTTCCTGCACCAGGGCATCGCGGCCCGCAGCTTCGAGCGCCGGTTCCAGCTCGCCGACTACGTCCAGGTGACGGGTGCGGTGCTGGAGAACGGCCTCCTCCACATCGATCTCGTGCGCGAGATTCCGGAGGCCAAGAAGCCGCGCCAGATCCAGATCGCGCATGGCCGCGCCGCCGAGGCGCCCGCGATCGAGGGTTCGGTGCAGCAGGCGGCGTAAGCCGAGGCCGTCACGGCGAGAGCGCGCGCGCCCCGGTCCACGACCGGGGCGTTTTTGCGCGATCAATTGTCGCCGAGCCAGTCGTCGGCGCTCGGCTCGTAGCAGGTGTAGCCGATGAAGCAGCGCGGATCCGTGCGGGTCGGCGCGAAGGCCGCGCGGGTGAACTCGGTCGGCTCGCAGAAATTCCGGTCGCGTACGAAGCGGTCGTAGGTCGGCCCGCCGGTGCCGAGCACGATCGCGCCGGCGCGGACCACGAGGCTCCGGGCCTGCTGGCAGGTGAGGTCGGGCGTCGACGGGCGCTGGGCCTGCGCGGGCTGGGCGGCGAGCACGGTCAGAAGGGCGAGGGCGGCGGGCTTCATCGGCGGATCCAGTCGGAAAATCACGACCGGACAACGCCTTGACGGGCGCCACGGGTCCCCCCGCGATGTCCTAGAGATCGCCGAAGACGAGCTGGCCCTGGCTGCCCTGGCGCCGCGGGGTCGCGGCTGCCTTGTCCTTCCTGGCGGCCGGCTTGGCGGCACGCGCGGTCTTGCGCGGCTTCGGGTCGCCGCGCAGCCGCGCCAGCGCCCTGTCGCGCGCGACCGCTTCGGGGGCGTGCGGATCGTCGCTCAGCCACTTGCCGCGCTTGATCACCTCGTTCACCCGGCCCTGGTTCACCCCGACCTTGAAGGCGATCTCCTGCTGGGTCATGCCGGTCGAGGCGTGCAGGTCGAGGATGGCGCGCGCGAGTTCGGGGGTCATCTTCTGGCCCGTGAGGCGGCGGGCGGGCTTAACCGTGCGGGTGGCGCGGTCGCGCTCGCGCAGGCGCTCCAGGAGAGCGAGCGCCATGTTCATGCCGTGCTCGCGCAGGGCCTCCTCGAATTCCTTCAGCGTCGCCATCGGCGTATGTCCTCGCGCGGGGACCGGACCCGAAGCCCGGAACAAGTCATGAACGATCCCGACGCTCGCGGGTTGCGCCGGGGCGCAGCGCGATGGTGGATCCTGGGCCTCGCCCCTGACAACCCGCCGCCCGCCCCGTCCACCGCTAAATCCGGACGCGCTTCTCAATCCGGACGCGCTTGCCGGACGCGCTTGCCGGACGCGCTTGGCAGGGCCCCGGCCCCTCGGCTACACCCGCGCGCCGAACCTCGGCTCGAGGATGCCGCCGCATGATCAGCCCGATCGTCACCGTCCCCCGCGCGGGCCCCGCGCCCGGCGCGTCCTCCCTGGTGGAGGCGCTGGAAGGCGGCGCCGTGCTGATGTTCCCCGATCTCGACTTCCCCTTCAGCCCCTTCGAGGAGCGCTTCGTCGAGCGCCCCTTCGCGGACGGCAAGGCCAAGAACGTGAACATCCGGGGCGCGGGCGCCGAGATCCGGGGCGCGGCGGGCACGCCCGAGGAGCGGGAGGCCCTGCGCCAGCTGCTGATCCGCTACCGCACCTTCGCGCAGGACCTGATCGACCGGCACCTGCCGGCCTATACGGGCAAGATCGCGCTCGCCGGCACCTCCTACCGGCCCTTCGACGTCGACCGGCGCAAGCTCAGCTGGCGGCGCGACGACACCCGGCTGCACGTCGACGCCTTCCCGTCGAACCCGATCGGCGAGAAGCGCATCCTGCGGGTGTTCCGCAACATCAACCCGGACGGCCAGCCGCGCCACTGGCGGGTCGGCGAGGATTTCGGCTCGATGGCCGACAGGTTCCTGGGGCGGCTGCCCGGCTACTCGCCGCTCTCGGCGAGGCTCCTGGCGGCCCTGCGCATCACCAAGGCGCGCCGCTCCGAGTACGACCACCTGATGCTGCACCTCCACGACGCCCTGAAGCAGGACACGGCCTACCAGCAGAGCGCCCCCCAGGCCGACGTGCGTTTCGCGCCGGGCCAGACCTGGGTGACCTTCTCCGACCTCGTCATGCACGGCGCCATGGGCGGCCGCTACATGCTGGAGCAGACCGCCTACCTTCCGGTCGAGAGCCAGGCCGACCCCCGCAAGAGCCCGCAGCGCATCCTCGCGGCCAAGCTCGGCCGCCCCCTGCAGTAGCCCCCTCAGATTCCGGTGAAGGACAATCCGATGATCCTCGAAATCGCACAGATCGACGTCAAGCCCGGCTCCGAGGCCGCGTTCGAGGCCGGGATCGCCAAGGCGGCACCGATCTTCCAGGCCGCCGAGGGCTGCCGCTCCTTCGCCCTGCGCCGCTCCGTCGAGAAGCCGCAGCGCTACCGCCTGCTGATCGAGTGGGAGACCCTGGAGGCGCATACCCGGGACTTCACCGGGTCCCAGGCCTGGCAGGATTACCGCGCCATGGTCTCCCCCTATTTCGAGGCGCCCCCGAGCGTCGAGCACACCGAGCTGACCCTCCGGGCCTTCTAGGTCCGGGCCCGGACGCTTCCGGTCCTCGGCGGGCCGCGGGCCTTCCCGGCGCCCCGGCCCCGTGCTGTGATGCCGGTCCCGCGGCGTCCGGGACGGCCCCGGTCCGGGCCCGCGCGGGCCGGAGCCCGGCCTCGGCGGGGCGGGGAGGCGCGCGATGGGCGATCAGGCGATTCGGGCGGCCCTCGACCGGCACTGGGCGGCCTCCGACGCGAACGACCTCGAGGCGGAGCACCGGATCTACCGGGAGGACGCGGTGCTCGAATACCCGCAATCGGGCGAGCGCATCCGGGGCCGGCGGGGGATCCAGTGGTCCCGCGCCGCGCAGCCGAACCGGAAGCGCTTCGCGGTGCGGCGGATCACCGGCGCGGGCGATCTCTGGGTCACCGAATACGTCCTGACCTATGACGGCCGGCCGTCCTACACGGTCAGCATCATGGAGTTCCGCGACGGGCAGGTCGCCCGCGAGACCCAGTATTTCGGCGACCCGTTCGAGCCGGGCCCCTCGCGGGCGCAATGGGTCGAGCCGATCGCCTGAGGCCGGACCGCCCGGCCCGCGCGGGCACCGGCACGGGCTCGCCCCGGTCGAGTGACAGGCGCGCGGGGGTCGGCTAGGAGGGCAGTCCCCCCTGCAGGACGCCGCCGCCTCCCATGATCCAGCGCCCCCTCCGCATCGGAACCCGCGGCAGCCCGATGGCTCTCGCGCAGACCGGCATGGTCCGGGACAAGATCGTCGCGGCCAATCCCGGGCTCGAGACCGAGATCGTGGTGATCACCACGGTGGCGGACAAGATCCTCGACCGGCCGCTCTCCGAGATCGGCGGCAAGGGCCTGTTCACCAAGGAGCTGGAGCAGGCCCTCTACGCCGACCAGATCGACGTGGCGGTCCACTCGATGAAGGACGTCGAGACCTGGCTGCCGGACGGGCTCGTGATCGCCTGCATCCTGGAGCGGGACGATCCCCGCGACGCCTTCCTGGCGATGGAGGCCCGGGGCTTCGCGGACCTTCCGGCGGGGGCCCGGGTCGGCACCTCCTCGCTCCGGCGCGGCGCGCAGGTGCTGATGCGCCGGCCCGACCTGCGCATCGTGCCCCTGCGCGGCAACGCCAACACCCGGATGCGCAAGCTCGAGGAGGGCGCCTGCGACGCCACCCTGCTGGCGCTCGCGGGGCTCGAGCGCCTCGGCCTGACCGCCATGGCCAAGAGCGTGCTCTCCGTCGACGAGATGCTGCCCGCGGTGGCGCAGGGCGCCCTCGGGATCGAGTGCCGCGAGGCCGACGCGGATGTGCGCGCGCTCCTCGCCCCGATCGCCTGCGCCCGCACCACCACGGCGATCGCGGCCGAGCGGGCGCTTCTGGCCGAGCTCGACGGCTCCTGCCGCACCCCGATCGCCGCCCTGGCGCGGATCGAGGGGGACAGCCTGCACCTCGACGGCCTGCTCTTCCTGCCCGACGGCAGCGCCCACTGGGCCGCCTCCCGCGGCGGCGCGGCGCGCGACGCCGAGGCCCTCGGCCGCGAGGCCGGCGCCGAGCTGAAGCGCGCGGCGGGCGACACCTACGCCCGCCACCTCCAATAGGGGCGCGACGCCGCCCGGCGCCGGGCGGGATCCCGCCGGACCCCGCGCCGGCGGCCCGGCCTCAGGCCAGGCTGCGCTCGATCTGCTCCTCGTCGCAGATCACGCCGGCGGTGCCCTCGAACTCGGCGGAGATGTCGGCGGCCGCCCGTGCCGGGGCGGGGCCCGCGGCGTCCCGCGAGAAGGTGTTGAGGAAGGCGCGCATGACGTGGCGGACGCCCGCATCCGTCACCGTGCGCTGGTCCTCGTTGTAGTAGCGCCCGGCATTCACGTTCGTGGTCACGAGGTCGTAGGACGGGAAATAGACGAGGCGCGGGTCGTCGATGCCGCAGACCTCGCCGGCCGCGGCCCGCAGCACGGATTTCGAGTAGCTGTTCGAGACCATCACGTGCCGGTCGAGATAGGTCGCGATCATCGGCACCGGCGAGACCGTCAGGATGACGCGCGCCCCCGGGTTCACCCCCCAGAGCCGGTCGAGGAAGCCGCGCAGGTCCGCCGCGACCTCGCCCGCGCCGGCGTTGACGAAGTCGTACTGCGCGGGGTCGTAGGTGCCCCCCGCCACCCCCGGGGCCAGGGGGAGGGCGGCGCCGTCGGCGCGCCAGCGGAAACCCTCGGTGAGGCCGAGGGTGATGACGAAGACGTCGAGGGTCTCGAACAGGCGCCGCACCTCGGCGAAATGGGCCGCGCGGGCCGCCTCGATCGCCGCGACGCTGTCGAAGCCCTCCGGCTCGATCGTCGGGCGGAACGGGTCGACGAGGCGGCCGTCCGGCCGCTCCCAGGCGGTCAGCTCCGGGGTGAAGCGGCCATAGGCCCGGTCGAAGAGCTGGATGAACTGCCGGGCGTAGTAGAGATTGCCGTAGCGGGCCGAGAAGGTGCCGAACTGCCGCCCCTGCGCCTCCGCCGGGCCGGTGCCGGCCGGCGCCGCCTCGGTGACGTAGTAATTGTAGCCCGCCTCCCGCAGGGCCTCGGCGACGCGCTGGGCGAAGCAGGAGCCCGCGGTGGCGACCCGGTCCGCCCGGCTGATCGCGAAGGTGTCGCGCGGGCTCGGGTCGAGGGCGAAGGGGGGCACGTTCGTCACCGCCTTGCGCCAGAACTGCCCGGCCGGTAGATCGCTGTAGGGATTCAACGCCATTTCCGACCCTTCTCCACACCGTTTCGCGAGGCCCGCAACCGTGCATGCCGTGGACCGGATCGCCCCCGAACCACAAGACTCCGAACCACAAGACTCCGAACCACAAGACCTCGCACCGCAACACCCGGTGCGTCGCCTGGCCCGGCACCCGGCCCTGACCTTGGCCTTCAACGCCCTTCCGCAGCGCGCACGCGCCGCCCTGTCCTTGTCGGCGCCATCCTGGGCAACACCGTGGCGCCGGCGCCGGGCGCCCGAGGCCCCGCGCACGGGGCCGTCGATCGCCGTGATCGGCAATTGCCAGGCCCGGGGCGCCGCCCAGGCGATGCGGCTGCTCGCACCCAACAGCCCCGTGCGCTTCATCCAGATGGCGTGGCTGAAGCGCGAGCACGGCCACGTCGAGGGCCTCGCCCGCACGCTGCACGGCTTCGACCACGTGTTCTCGCAGCACTTCCCCTCCGGGCTGATCCCGGGGGGCGACGTCGATGCCCTGCGGGTCCTGGAGCCGCGCCTGCGGCTCTTCCCCACCATCGTGTTCCCGGCCTTTCACCCGGACATGGTCTATGCGGGCCGGATCCAGGACCTCGCGGCCCTCAAGCTCGCGCCCTCGCCGATGGGGCAGTACCATTCCGCCATCGCGCTCGCGGCCCACCGGGTCGGCCTCAGCGTCGACCGGACGGTGGCGCTCTACCGCGAGGACGTGTTCGCGCGGCTCGGCTATCTCGGATTGTGGGATTCCTCGGTGCGCGACCTCCTCGGCAGCGCCGCCCAGGTCGGGTTCGGGCTCGACCGCGAGATGGCGCGCTGGGCCCGGCGCGGGGACTTCATGTACGTCCTCAACCACCCCAAGGCCTTCGTGATCGGCGATATCGCCCGGCGCCTCCTCGAGGAGAGCGGCCTGCGGCCGGAGCCCGTCGAGATCGAGGCCTATATCGGGGACGAGCTCGCCCGCGACGTGGTCTGGCCGGTCTACCCGCCGATCGCCGAGAGCTTCGGCCTGACGGGCTCCTACCTGTTCAAGGCGAAGCCCCGGGGCAATGCCTTCCCGCGCCTCTACGACCTGCCGGGCTTCGTCGCCGAAAGCTTCGCGGTCTATGACGGGCTGACGCGCGAGGCCGTCGCCTGCCAGCGGGTGGAGTCCTGGCTCGCCGACCCGGCGACCGCCGGGATCTTCGACGCCGCGCGGGCGGGTTGAGGCCGGGCCGACGGGATCGGGCGCCGTCCTCAGCCGGCGTGGCGGCGCGGCTCGGCCAGCGCCCCGGTCATCATGCGGGCGAGGGCGACGATCTCGCGCACCCCGTAGGGCTTCTGCACGAACAGGCTGCCCGAGACCGTCCGGCGCTCGCGCAGGGCGGCGGTGGAGGCGTAGATCACGGGCCGGTCCGGGTGGATCGCCCGGTAGGCATCCGCCACCGTCCAGCCGTCGATCAGGCCGGGGAGGCGGATATCGGTGAAGAGCCAGTCGATCTCCGCCCCGCGCCGGCGCAGGATCGTCAGGGCGGCCTCGCCGCTCGAAGCCTCGACCACGCGGATGCCCTCCTGCTCGCACAGGGTCGTGAGCATCTCGAGGAGCAGGAAGCTGTCCTCCACGATCAGCACGGTGGGGTGAGGGGACATGGGCGTGATCCGGTTGTCGGCCCGGCCACTGGACGGTATCGTGGTTAATATTCCTTCAAAGAGTTGATTCGGATGCCCGACCAGCCCCCCAAGGGCGGTGCGCCCGCGCAGCAGGATGCCGGTTTCGCCCCCCCGCGGGACGCCGGGCCGGCCCCGGCCTACGACCCGGAGGTGGTGGCCGAGCTCGAGGCGGTGTTCGGCCGGGCCCGCCTGCTGAACCTCCTGGCCGGCCTCGGGATCGAGATCGACCGGCGCCTGCGGGATCCCGAGGCGCAGCGGGACGCCCTCGCGCGGGACGCCCACGCCCTCGTCTCGGCGAGCGGCACCCTCGGCTTCAGCGCCCTGTCCCGGGCCTGCGCGGCGCTGGAGCAGGCCTGCCACGCCGGCACCGGGGTCGGACCGGCCCTCGCCGCGGCGCGGCGCTCGGCGGAGGCGGCCTCCGACGCGATCGACCGGCTGCGGGTGCGGGCCGCCTGAGGCGGCGCCCCGCGGGCACCGGCTCGACCCGCCGGAGCCTGTGGCGGCCCGGCCACAACGGGGCGCAAATCCCCGGCCGTTCGGCGCGTGCCCCGGCCCTGCCCCAATTGGCGCGCGATGAGCCCGGGCCGTCCGGCCGGTTTCAGGTGCGCGACGGCACATCGGCGGCGCTCGCGCGGTGCTCGATACCTCCCGTCAAGGTTGACGGAACCTTCGCTTAACCTGGCGCGCCTAGAAACAAGGCCAGAGACACCACGCGGAAACGGCCTCGAAGTCCCGCAGCCGGCCTTCGGCACCGCCCGAGGAGAATTGAGATCATGTCCAAGACCGCGCGCTTCCGCGTGCTCCCGCTCGCCGCGGCGCTCGTCGCCGCGCTCAGCGTCGCCGCCTGCAGCAACGACAAGGACCTCGCCGACGCCTCCGCCTTCGGGGCGGGCGCCTCGACGCCGGGCAGCGCCCAGGATTTCGTGGTCAATGTCGGCGACCGCGTCTTCTTCGAATCGGATTCGACCGACCTGACGCCCACCGCCACCAGCACCCTCGACAAGCAGGCCGCCTGGCTGCAGCGCTACCCCCGCTACACCTTCATCGTCGAGGGCCATGCCGACGAGCGCGGCACCCGCGAGTACAACTTCTCCCTCGGGGCCCGCCGCGCCCAGACCGCGTTCGACTACCTCGCCTCCCGGGGCATCGCGTCGGGCCGGATGCGGACCGTGTCCTACGGCAAGGAGCGGCCGGTCGCGGTCTGCAACGACATCTCATGCTGGTCGCAGAACCGCCGGGCCGTCACCGTGCTCGACCGCGGCGGCGCCGGCTCGTAACCCGGACCGGCGCGCGGCCGATCGCGGCCGGCGCCGCACTTTTGCCGTGAGGCGGAGCATCTGCTATCGGCGGCGCGCCGCGTTGGGTTTGCGGCGCACAATCGCCCCAACGACCGGTGCCGACTGACATGCTCCGCCGCCTCCTCCTCGCCACCTGCCTGGTCCTGCCGCCGGCAGCGCTCCCGATCCTGCCGGCCTCCGCCCAGGACGCCTCGGAATTCGTGGTGCGCCTCAACCGGCTGGAGAACCAGTCGCGGATGATGGCGGGGCAGATCGAGACCCTCCAGTACGAGAACCGCCAGCTCAAGGAGCAGCTTCGCAAGTTCCAGGAGGACGTCGATTTCCGCTTCCAGGAGGGCAAGGGCGGCGGCAGCGCCAAGCCCGCGGCCCCCGTGAACGGCGCCAATCCCGGCGCGGCCAAGCCCCAGAAGCGCGGCGACGCCTTCGACCCGAGCCAGAGCCCGGGCTCCCCCGGCGCGCCCCTGCCCCTCGGCGGCACGACGCCCCCGGCGCCGGTGGCCCAGGCCCAGCCCCAAGCCCAGCCCCAGCCCGCGCCTCTCCAGCGCCTGCCCGCCCCCGCCATCGACGAGGCCGAGGAGGCGGAGGAGGAGGTCCCCCCGGGTCTCGGCGGCCCCGTCGACCTGACCCCGCCGCCCCGGATCGGCACCACCGGCGCGCTCCCGGCCCGCCCGCCGAGCGTGGCGGCCACCGGCACCGGCGACGCCAGGGCCGATTACGAGGCCGCCTACGCGCTGGTGCAGCAGCGTCAGTACGAGCAGGCCGAGATGGGCCTGCGCCAGTTCATCCAGTCCCATCCCCGCGACGGCCACGTGGCGGCGGCGACCTACTGGCTCGGCGAGAGCTACCTGCAGCGCAACCGCAACCGCGAGGCGGCCGAGCAGTTCCTCAAGGTCTCGACCGACTACGCCCGCTCGCCCCAGGCCCCCGAGGCGATGCTCAAGCTCGGCGCCTCCCTCAACGCGCTCGGCGCCCGCGAGCAGGCCTGCGCCACCCTGGCCGAGCTCGAGCGCAAGTTCCCGAGCGCGTCGCCGAGCGTGCGCCAGGGCGTGGCGCGCGAGCAGAAGCGCGCGCGCTGCGCCGCTTGAGCGGGACGGGCCGGGACCGCGACGCGGCTCCCGGCCTCGCCGGCGAGGGTGCCGTCGAGGGTGCCGTCGAGGGTGCATTGGCGCCCTGGCTCGCGCGCGGCGGCCCCATCCTGCTCGCGGTCTCCGGCGGCCCCGATTCGACGGCCCTGATGCACGCGGCCGCGGCGGGCGCCGGCCGCGCCGGCCCGGCGCTCCACGTCGCCACCGTCGATCACGGCCTGCGCCCGGACTCCGCCGCCGAGGCGGAGGCGGTGGCGCGCGGCGCGGCCGGCCTCGGCCTGCCGCATCACCGGCTCCGCTGGGAGGGCCCGCACCCCGCGACCGGCCTGCAGGCGGCGGCGCGCGAGGCCCGCTACCGGCTCCTCGCGGCCTGCGCCGGCGGGATCGACGCCGGGCTCCTCCTCACCGGCCATACCCGCGACGACCAAGCCGAGACGGTGCTGATGCGCCTGCTGGCCGGCAGCGGCCCGGCGGGGCTCGCCGGGATGCGGGCGGAGCGGCCCCTCGGGCCCGGCCTGATCCTGGCCCGGCCGTTCCTCGGCCTGCCCAAGGCCGCCCTGGTGGCGTGGTGCCGGGCCCGCGGGCTCGCGACCCTGCGCGACCCCTCGAATGCCGACCCGCGCTTCGGCCGCGCCCGGCTGCGCGCCCTGATGCCGGCCCTCGCCCGCGAGGGGCTCAGCGCCGCCCGGCTCGTGCGCCTCGCCGAGCGCGCCGCCCGGGACGAGGCCGCCCTCGGGGCCGCCGCCGCGCAGGCCCTCGCGGCGGCGCTGCGCGAGGAGGCGCCGGGCCGGCTCGGGCTCGACGGCGCCGAGGTCGCGGCCCTGCCGGACGCGGTGGCCCTGCGCCTCCTCGACCGCGCCCTCGACCGGGCGGGGGGGGCGGGGCCGCGCCGCCTCGAGCGGCTGGAGCGGCTCGCCCTCGAGGCGCTCCTGCCCGCCCTGCGGGCGGGCCGGCCGCTGCGCCGGACCCTGCGCGGGCTCCTGATCGAGGCGCGCCCCGACGGCGGCCTGAGCCTCCGGCCGGCCCCGCGGCGCGGGGGGCCGCGTCCCGGCAGCGATCCGCATGGGCGCCATGGCGCAGGCGACGCCGGCTTACTTGGCAAGGGGGAGCCCACAACCTACATTGGGCCGGAGTGCGATGATGATCCCACGGCGGCGGGCAAGGGGCCCGGGGCCGGGCTCGCGCACTCGCCAAGGATGGATCGATGAACCCGAATTTTCGCAATTTTGCTTTGTGGGTCGTCATCTTCCTCCTCGTCCTCGCGCTCGTGACCCTGTTCCAGAACCCGGGTCATCGCGGCGGCGGGAGCGAGATCGCCTACAGTCAGCTCCTCAATGACGCCGATGCCGGCAAGATCCAGTCCGTGGTCATCTCGGGCCAGGACGTCAGCGGCACCTACGTGGGCGGCGGCAACTTCACCTCCTACGCGCCGAACGACCCGGGCCTCGTGACGAAGCTCCAGGGCAAGGGCGTACAGATCACCGCGCGGCCCCCGTCGGACAACACCCCCTGGTTCATCCAGCTTCTGGTGAGCTGGCTGCCCATCCTGGTCTTCATCGGCGCCTGGATCTTCCTGTCGCGCCAGATGCAGTCCGGGGCCGGGCGCGCCATGGGCTTCGGCAAGTCGAAGGCGAAGCTCCTGAACGAGGCCCACGGCCGCGTCAGCTTCGAGGACGTGGCCGGCGTCGAGGAAGCCAAGGAGGACCTGCAGGAGATCGTCGAGTTCCTGCGCGACCCGCAGAAGTTCCAGCGGCTCGGCGGCCGCATCCCGCGCGGCGTGCTCCTCGTCGGCCCGCCCGGCACGGGCAAGACCCTGATCGCCCGCGCGGTGGCGGGCGAGGCCAACGTGCCGTTCTTCACCATCTCGGGCTCGGACTTCGTCGAGATGTTCGTCGGCGTCGGTGCCTCCCGCGTCCGCGACATGTTCGAGCAGGCCAAGAAGAACGCGCCCTGCATCATCTTCATCGACGAGATCGACGCGGTCGGCCGCCATCGCGGCGCCGGCCTCGGCGGCGGCAACGACGAGCGCGAGCAGACCCTGAATCAGCTCCTCGTGGAGATGGACGGCTTCGAGGCGAACGAGGGCGTGATCATCATCGCGGCCACGAACCGCCCCGACGTGCTCGACCCGGCGCTGCTGCGTCCCGGCCGCTTCGACCGCCAGATCATGGTGCCGAACCCGGACGTGACCGGCCGCGAGCGCATCCTGCGGGTCCATGTCCGCAAGGTGCCGCTGGCCCCCGACGTCGACCTGAAGACGATCGCCCGCGGCACCCCCGGCTTCTCCGGCGCGGACCTGATGAACCTCGTCAACGAATCGGCGCTGCTCGCGGCGCGGCGCGGCAAGCGCATCGTCACGATGCACGAGTTCGAGGACGCCAAGGACAAGGTCATGATGGGCGCCGAGCGGCGCACCCTGGTGATGACCGAGGACGAGAAGCGCCTGACCGCCTATCACGAGGGCGGCCACGCCATCGTGGCCCTCAACGTGCCGGCGACCGATCCCGTCCACAAGGCGACGATCATCCCGCGGGGCCGGGCCCTCGGCATGGTCATGCAGCTGCCCGAGCGCGACAAGCTCTCGATGAGCTACGAGCAGATGACCTCGCGGCTGGCCATCATGATGGGCGGACGCATCGCCGAGGAGATGACCTTCGGCCCCGACAAGGTGACGTCGGGCGCGCAGTCGGACATCGAGCAGGCGACGCGGCTGGCCAAGATGATGGTGACCCGCTGGGGCTTCTCGCCCGAGCTCGGCACCGTCGCGTACGGCGACAACAACGACGAGGTCTTCCTCGGCATGTCGATGGGGCGTCAGCAGACGATCTCGGAATCGACCGCCCAGAAGATCGACGCGGAGGTTCGCCGCCTCGTCGAGCAGGGCCTGGAAGAGGCCCGCCGCATCCTCGGCGAGCGCAAGGACGACCTCGAGGCCCTGGCCCAGGGGCTGCTCGAGTACGAGACGCTCTCGGGCGAGGAGATCCGCAACCTGCTGGGCGGCCGCCCGCCGGTCCGCGACGGCGGCGACGTGCCGCCGACCCCGGCCCGCGGCTCCCCGGTCCCCACCGCCGGCCGCGGCCGGCCCCGGGAGAACGACGGCAGCCTGGAGCCCCAGCCCCAGGCCTGAGGACCGAACCCCGGGCCCGGGCGCCGAAGCAACGACCCGGAGAGGGCGCCGTCAGGCGCCCTTTCTTTTGGCCGCATGTCGACCGCCTCTGGCCGGGAAGGAGCCCGCTCGCCCGGGGCGCGCGACCGGCGCGGCCCCTCCGCCCCGGCGCCCCTCCTGCCGGAGGATCGGGGCACCGGGGGTTCGCAGCGGCCCGCCGGACGGCCCGCATCCGAGAGGCACGATTCACTAATTCCGAATCGCGCACGGCGAGGTTCCCCGAAGTCTGCTAGGCTGGTGCCCAAGAAACCATTCGGCCGACGACGCGGAGACGCAGGTGCGCAAGTATTTCGGGACGGACGGCATCCGGGGCCGGGCCAACGGGGTGATCACGCCGGAGCTGGCCCTCAAGGTCGGGCAGGCGGCCGGCCTCGTGTTCCAGCGCGGCGACCACCGCCACCGGGTCGTGATCGGCAAGGACACCCGCCTGTCCGGCTACATGATCGAGACCGCGCTGATCGCCGGCTTCACCTCGGTGGGCATGGACGTGCTCCAGCTCGGCCCGATGCCGACGCCCGCCGTCGCCATGCTCACCCGCTCCATGCGCGCCGATATCGGGGTGATGATCTCGGCCTCCCACAACCCCTACGAGGACAACGGCATCAAGCTGTTCGGGCCCGATGGGTTCAAGCTCAACGACGAGGTCGAGCGCGAGATCGAGGCGCTGATCGACGGGGAGCTGCACAAGAAGCTCGCCGGCTCGCGCGATCTCGGCCGGGCCAAGCGGATCGAGAGCGTGCATGCCCGCTACATCGAGTTCGCCAAGCGCACGCTGCCGCGCCACGTCACCCTCGACGGCCTGCGCGTCGTGGTCGATTGCGCCAACGGCGCCGCCTACCGGGTCGCGCCCGAGACCCTGTGGGAGCTCGGCGCCGAGGTCATCGCCATCGGGGTCGATCCGGACGGCTTCAACATCAACCGGGACGTCGGCTCGACCGCGCCGAGCGCCCTCGTGCACAAGGTCCGCGAATTGCGCGCCGACATCGGCATCGCCCTCGACGGCGACGCCGATCGGGTGCTGATCGTCGACGAGAAGGGGCAGGTGGTCGACGGCGACCAGCTGATGGGGGTGGTGGCCCGCTCCTGGAAGGAGGACGACCGCCTGACCCAGCCGGGGCTGGTGGCCACGATCATGTCCAATCTCGGCCTCGAGCGCTATCTCGGCGGGCTCGGGCTCAGCCTCGCCCGGACGGCGGTGGGCGACCGCTACGTCCTCGAGCACATGCGCGAGCACGGCTACAATCTCGGCGGCGAGCAATCGGGCCACATCATCATGTCGGACTACGCCACGACGGGCGACGGGCTGGTGGCAGCGCTGCAGCTTCTCAGCGTGGTCAAGCGCCAGGAGCGGCCGGTGAGCGCGGTCTGCCACTGCTTCGAGCCGCTGCCGCAGATCCTGAAGAACGTGCGCTACGGCTCGGGCGAACCCTTGCGGCAGGCGGCGGTGGTCACGGCGATCGAGCATGCGCGCGAGCGCCTCGGCAATGGCGGGCGCCTCGTGATCCGCCCCTCCGGCACCGAGCCGGTGATCCGGGTGATGGCCGAGGGCGACGACCGCAGCCTCGTCAACGAGGTCGTGGACGAGGTGGTGGACGCCGTCACCCGCGTCGCCGCCTGAAGGCGCGCGCGGTTCTACGCGCGCGGCCCGTACAGAATGATCGCCATCCCGGCGAGGCAGACGGCCCCGCCGGCGATGTCCCAGCGGTCCGGCGGGTGGCCCTCCGCGGCCCAGAGCCAGAGGATCGAGGCGGCGACGTAGACGCCGCCATAGGCCGCGTAGGCGCGCCCGGCGGCCTCGCTCTCCACGAAGGTCAGCAGGTAGGCGAAGAGCGCCAGGGAGGCGAGACCCGGGGCCGCCCAGCAGGGGGAGCGGTCGAGGCGCAGCCACGCCCAGAACGCGAAGCATCCGGCGATCTCCGCCAGGGCGGCGCCCGCATAGGCCAGGAGGGTCGGCATCCCGGCTGCCATCGCATGCCCGGCGCGGTCGGGCCAGCCCGGGCGGCGCCCGTCAGGCGGCGCTCCGCGTAAGCAGGGGCAGGAGCGCTCCCTTCAGGGCCTCCATCTGCGCCTCGGTCTCCGCCCGCGCCCGGGTCTCGTCGGGCTGCAGCCGGGCGCGCAGGCGCGCCACCTCGTCCGCCAGGGCATCGTTCTCCGCAACCAGGAGAGCCACCTTCTCCTCGGCGATGCGGGCGCGGGCCAGGGCCTCGTTGCGCTCCTGCTCGCGGACCTGCACCCGGTCGCGCCACAGGCGCGTCGCCACGGATTCGGTCTCTTCGCCCACGGCCGCCTCCCGATGATGTGATCGCCGGGGGAGCCTCGCATGGAGGCGTTCATTAAGTATGACCGCGCGGCCCTCTGTCCCCTGCCGGACGGACGGGGTGGCGCGGCGCGGTCAGGCCGGATCGTAGGCCGCCACCAGGGCCGGCGGCGCGGTCGCCCGCCAGGCGTTCAGGAGGGCGCCCCGCAGAACCTCCTCGTCGGCCTCAGGCAGATCGAGATTGGTCCAGCCGCGCCGGCCCCAGGCCCCCGGCAGGGGGGCGAACAGGGCGGGCTCCGCCTCGATCAGCACGGCCTGGTGCCCGGGCGTGAGCTTGAGCACGGTGCGCTCCTCCTCGCTCCACAGGGTCGCGAAGATGCGCCCGCCGACGCGGAAATCGGCGTTGCCCATGTGGGCGCCCTCGATCACCTCGGGCAGCATCAGGGCCAGCGCCCGCACGTCCTCCGGCAGCATCGGGACCCGAATCAGGCCGCGCCGCCGGCGGGCGGCTGCCAGGTGACGCCCGGATGCTCGCGGACGTCGCCCGGCTCCGAGCCGGTATCCTCGTCCGAGACCCAGTCGCCGGGCTCGACCACCGCCTCGACCGTATCCTCCGGGTACTGCGCCTCGACGAAGAGCCGGGCCTCGCCCTCGGAGGCCGTCCGCACGGTCACGAGGGGCCGCGGCCCCGCGGCCGAGCGAACCTGCGCGATGAAGAGCTGCGTCAATCCTGCCTCCCGCGATCGAATGCGGCGATCGGAGTGCGGGCCCGGGTGAGGGCCCGTCCGCCGCGCCTGACCGGCAACGCGCCAGCGCGGGTTTCGTCCCGGCGCGCGGCGGCGGAGGGGAGGGGCGCATCGGGCGAAGGGGGCGGGCCCCTCCCGGCATGGATAAGTTTTAACGTTAAGTGGGATTTAAGACCTTTGTTGGAATCTCACCCCGTCTTCAGAGCCGGCATCAAGCTTCCGGCACCGTTCCATCGAAGGAAACCTTATGGCCCGCTCCAAGCTCTACGCTTTGGCGCGCTCCCTGACGCTCGTCGCGAGCGTCGGCGCGCCCTGCCTCGCACAGGCCGCGGATCTCCTGCCGCCCCCGCCGCCGCCGCCGATGGCCCCCCCGATCGAGGTCGGCGGCGGCTGGTACCTGCGCGGCGACGTGGGCGCGAGCCTCTACGAGCGGTCGAGCTTCACCGCCTACGGCGAGACGGATGCCGGCGGCCACTACAACGAGCGCTACTACCAGAACGGCGGCTCGGCCAGCGGCGGCTTCGCGGGCGTCGGCATCGGCTACCAGTTCAACCCGTTCCTGCGCGGCGACATCACCGGCGAGTACCGCTTCTCGAACGGCATCGGCGGCAGCCGCACCTACGAGTACACCGCCGGCTACCTCAACGGGAACGAGCTGCGCGGGCGCATCAACGAGACCACCAAGGGCAATTTCGACGCCGCCGTGGTCCTCGCCAACGCGTATTTCGATCTCGGCACCTGGTACGGCGTGACGCCCTTCGTGGGCGGCGGCGTCGGCGTGGCCTTCAACCACATCTCCAGCACCCAGACCACCGGCACCGTCAGCGAGCCGACCTTCGTGACCGCCGACCCCTGCGGCTGCAAGGGCTTCTACAACAAGACCGTCGGCGCCTATTACCAGGCCAAGACCAGCAACAGCCTCGCCTGGGCGCTGCATGCCGGTCTCGCCTACGACGTGACCCCGAACTTCAAGGTCGAGCTGGCCTACCGCTACCTCAACCTCGGCAGCGCCAAGACCGGCGCGGGCTACGAGCCCTGCTGCACCCAGACGATCGGCTTCTACAAGGAGAAGACCATCGAGGCGCACGACGTGAAGATCGGCCTGCGCTACCTGATGGGCGGCTACGCCGCGCCGCTGCCGCCGCTGATGGCCGATTATCAGCCGGCCCCGGGCCCACTGGTCCGCAAGTACTGATTTCACGAATTCCTTCAACGGACTGGAACGGCGCGGATCCGATCCGCGCCGTTTTCTTGTTGATCGCTCATCGTTCCAACAACTTCTGCGATTAAGCTGATCCTAATCTTTAGGCCGCATAGTTCTCCTGGCCTCGAGAGTTCGGCGGCCTGTTCGTGTTGAGTTCTGCGTCGGGACGGGTTCATGATCGCGTACAGGCTTCGCGTCGCCACGGCGGCACTGGTTCTCGCGGGCGGGGGGCTTTCGGCCGGCCCCGCCCGCGCGGCCGACCTCCTGCGCCCGGCGCTGGTGGATCCCGCGCCCGTCGCGATCGGCTCGGGCTGGTACCTGCGGGCGGACTTCACCGAGAGCAGCTACGCCCGGCCGCACGACAACACCCGGCCGGACCCGAACGACCCGGGCCTGCCGCCCCTCGTCGGCCTGCGCCTGAGCGACACCAGCGGCTACGGCGGCGGCATCGGCTACCGCATCACCCCGTGGCTGCGCATCGACGCCACGGTGGACCAGCGCGGCGCCGGCGCCTTCCGGGCCTATTCCTCGCGCACGAACTTCGTGACCGGCGCCAATGTCGAGGCCGGCCGCATCGACGCGCTGACGGGCCTCGTCACCGTCTACGCCGACCTCGGCTCCTGGTGGGGCCTGACGCCCTATCTCGGCGCGGGCATCGGCGTCTCGGATGTCGGGGTCAGCCGCGGCTACACCCAGACCACCTGCTACGTGGAGGCCTGCGACGGCGCGCCCGGCACCGGACCGCGCCTCGCCGTCGCCCGGCCGAACCGCTCGGTCGCCTCCCTGGCCTGGGCGCTCACCGGGGGCGTGTCCTACGCGCTCGGCGGCGGCTTCAGCCTCGACGCGAGCTACCGCTACGTCGACCTTGGCAAGGCGAAGAGCGGCACCGACCCCTACGGCGGCAGCACCCGGCTGAAGGACCTCGCCGCCAGCGAGTTCCGCCTCGGCCTGCGCTACGAGCTCGCGGGCCTGCCGGGAGTCCCGAGCCTCCTCGGCGTCGGCCAGACCCCCTACGGCAACTGAGCCGCCCGCAGCGCGAGACCAGCCGCCCGGCAATATTTGCCGAGCGGGCGGTCCGCCATGCAATCATCCGATCTTCCCAGGCATCCCCTCCTACGCTTCCTTGCGGAACACGGCCCTGTGCTGGACGAGTGCTTGCGCCCGCCGATGGTACGCAACGGAACATTAAGGTTACCAGGGTATCACTGTCCCCGGGTTAGGCGATGGCAAGTCGTGCCGCCGCCCCGAGGACGATCCCGATGCGTACCGTCACCTTCCTTGCCCTGGCCGGCCTGAGCCTCTGCGCCGTCACCGCGGCGCAGGCCGCCGATCTCGATTACGGCGTGCTGCGCGGCCCCGATTACGAGCCGGCGGTGCCGGTGGTGGATTGGAGCGGCCTCTATTTCGGCGCCCATGGCGGGTACACGTCGGCGAGCTTCGGTTTCACGAACACGGCGCAGCCGATCGTCGCGAGCTACATGCGCGCCACCATCATCGAGGCCGAGATGCAGGCGTCCACGCTGCTCGCGCCGCAATCCCGTCGCGCGGACGGGACGAGCTTCGGGGCGTATGCGGGCATCAACTTCCAGTTCGACGAGACCGTCCTGGGTATCGAGGCGGATTACACCCATGCCGGCATCGGCAACCTCGCGGTGGACGGGATCGCCCGGACCAAGGTGACGAGCGACGGCTATTTCAGCACGGTGAGCCTGACGAGCGCCGCCTCGACCAAGATCGAGGATTACGGCACGATCCGGGCCCGCGCCGGCTACGCGATCGGCAGCTTCCTGCCCTTCGTGACGGGCGGCTTCGCCATCGGCCGCGCGCAGGTCTACGACAAGGTGACGGTCCAGAGCTACGCCTACGATCAGGCGACCTACAAGGCGAACCAGGCGATCACCGACGGGTCGGCGCCGGCCTATGTCGGACGCTACGGCTACTCGTCGTTCAACCAGAACGCCCCCGGCAGCGGCATCCCGGCCGCCCCGTATCTCTACTCGCGCACGCGGACGAAGGTGGTCGGCGGCATCACGCTCGGCGGCGGCCTCGAGTTCGAGCTGACCCAGAACATCGTCCTGCGCGGCGAGTACCAGTACGTGCTGTTCAACGATTTCGACGGGCACAAGGCCAACATCAACACCGTGCGGGGCGGCGCGGCGGTGAAGTTCTGACCTGCGCCCGAGGCCGTCCGATCCTCGAAGCCGATGCGAGCGAGCCCGCGATTGCCATGAACCCTCCGGTCAAGACCACCCGCGCGGCCCTGTGCCTCGCCTGCGCCCTCGCGGTGAGCGCCCTCGCGGCGCCCCCCGCGCTGGCGCACGGCCCGCATCATCGGGGCGGGCGGCCGCACCACCACCATGTCCGGCGGGCGCTGCCGCCCGGGATCGCCTATCGGGACCCGCGCGAGCTCGGGCCCCCGCCGCGCATCGTCCGGGGCTACCTGCCGCGCAACGACGCGGTGCCGATGTACAACGAGCCGCCGCCGCGCTTCCCGACGCGATAGGCCGGTCCCGTCCCGCCTCAGCTGTCGAGCTCGCTGTCCCAGTACAGGTAGTCGAGCCAGGTGTGGTGGTACTGGCGGTGGTCGAATTCCGGCTGGCGGTGGTGCAGTTCGTAGCGCGTCGGCCGGCGCGGCGCGTTGAGCAGCGGCATATCGGCCTCGTGCGGCGTGCGGTTCGCCTTGCGCAGGTTGCAGGGCGAGCAGGCCGCCACGACGTTCTCCCAGGTCGACAGGCCGCCGCGCGAGCGGGGCACCACGTGGTCGAAGGTCAGGCCGCCCGAGGGCAGGCGCAGGCCGCAATACTGGCAGGAGAACGTGTCGCGCAGGTAGATGTTGTAGCGCGTGAAGGCCGGGGACCGGGCCAGGGTGACGTAGTTCTTGAGGGCCACCACGCTCGGCACCTTCAGGGCCCGGCTCGGGGAGCGGGCCTCGACGTCGTAGCTCGCCACCAGGGTGACGCGGTCGAGAAACAGGGCGGTGAAGGCGTCCTTCCAGGACCAGAGGGAGAGCGGATTGTAGGAGAGCGGCCGGTAATCCGCGTTCAGGACGAGGGTCTGAAGGTCCATCATCGGCGCAACTCTCGGAAACGGCTGTACGGGGGACAACGCGCGGGGATCGGCCTGCGCGCTATCCCGTGACGGTGAAACACGAGCGCCCTCGCTGGCCCGGCCCGGTCCGGGCGTCGCGGGCCCGGCGGAGGAGGGGCGGTGTCGGCGGCCCGATGGACGGCGCGGCGTGCGAAAGACGGGCGGACCGGTCGCCCGGCGCGACCGATGCGGGCAAAGACGCCCGGCTCGTGGCGGGACTGACCGACGGCCTCGATCAGCGCCACCTCCTCGCATGAAGACGAAAAGGCCCTGTCCATCGGGGCTTAGTCTAATATCAGCGTGACATGCTTGTGAAGGTTTCGCGCGCAGGCGCGGCGACGCACCCACAGCTGACGGCGTGACGCCCCCGCGCGGCCCTGCCCGCGGCGCACCGCGATCGCCCCCGGACCGGCTCCGGGACCGGCTCCGGGACGGGCGCCCGCGCAGGCGACGCGGCGCCGGTATCGCCCATGACGGGTGGGCAGCGGCAACCTTTCGCCCTATTGATCCGCCAAACCGCCTCCACATGGGGCGAATCCTCGCACGCGCGGGGAGGGTGCCGGCACGGCCGGCCGCCGGAACATCCAACTGAGCGCCGCCGGAGCCCGGACCTTCGCGTACCGGGCCCCCGGGCCCGCGCCCGGGCCCGAGGCGGCGTCCGACGAAAGGAACTTCATGAGTCGCAGCTTGCTCATGCGCAGCCCGCGCCTCGCGGCGCTTGCCGCCGCGGCCCTGAGCGCGCTCCTGCTCGCCCCCCTCGGGGCGGCCGGCCAGCCAGGCGCGGACCCGGCCAAGCCGCCGGCAGGCGACACGACCAAGCCGCCGGCAGGCGACACGGCCAAGCCGGCGGCAGGCGGCGAGGCGAAGAAGCCCGCGGCCGGGCAGGGGACGCCGGAGGCCAAGCCCGCGGAGGCCAAGCCCGCGCCGCCGAAGGTCGAGATGTCCGAGGCGATGAAGGCGGTGCGCGCCAAGCTCGACGCCGCCAAGTCGGATCTCGCCCAGCGCGAGAAGGACCTCGGGCGCCCGGACCTGACCCCAGTCGACCTGACCCGCATCCGCGACGGCATCGGCCCGGTGGCGGACCAGCTGCGCACCATCGTGGACCGCACCGAGGCGCCCCTCGAGGCGGCGCGCGAGCGCCTGACCCAGCTCGGCCCGAAGCCGAAGGATGTCGAGGAGAGCCCCGAGGTCGTCCAGGAGCGCGCCGAGCGCGAGGCGGCCGTCGCCCGGATCGACGAGACACAGCGCCTCGCCAAGTCGCTCCTGGTCCAGACCGACCAGATCGTCGACCGGGTCTCGAACCGGAGGCGTGAATCCTTCACCCGGGGCCTGTTCGAGCGCTCGCAGGGCCTCCTGACCCCGGCCCTGTGGAGCAAGGTCGGGGCCGACATGCCGCGCGACCTGAAGGCGCTGCAGAGCGCGCTCTCCGATATCGGGCTCCTGTTCGGCCGCAACGGCACGGTCGGCAACCTGCTCCTGCTCGGCCTCGCCTTCGGGATCTCGGTCGCGCTCTATTTCGGCCGCCGCAACATCGCCCCGCGCCTCGGGCGCCGGGAGGCCGGCAAGGTCGACCCGACCCGGCGCCAGAAGCTCCTCGGCGCCTGGCGGGTGATCCTCCTCGGCACCGTGCCGGCGGTGGTCGGCAGCTACGCGGTCTACTATGCCCTCGACGCCACCGACCTCCTGCCCTCGCGCCTGCTGCCGGTGGCCGGGGCCATCCTGGGCGGCCTCGCCTTCATCGCCTTCGTGGAGGCCCTGTGCGACGGCCTGCTCTCGCCGGACAAGCCCGCCTGGCGCCCGGCGCCGGTGAGCGATGCGGGCGCCTCGCGGGTGACCCGGCTCGCCGTCGGCATCGCCACGGTGATCACCGTGGTGAAGTCGATCGAGGCGCTGAATTCCGGGATCTCGGCGGCACTTCCGATCTCGATCGCGACCCGCGGCATCGGGGCGCTCGCCACGGCGCTGATCCTCGCCATCGGCCTGCACCGCTTCGCCGACCGTGAGGAGGAGGAGGAAGCCTGCCTCGGCCCCTACGTGCCGACGCAGACCACCACGGGCATCGGCGGCCCGGCCCGCCTGATCGGCTGGGCCGCGGTCGGAATCATCGGCACCGCGGCGGTGATCGGCTACGTCGCCTTCGCGGCCTTCCTGATCGACCAGCTCGTCTGGAGCGCGAGCCTCCTCGTCCTGCTCTATCTCCTGATCCAGAGCGCCGACACCTTCGTGGGCGGGTCGCTCAGCGACAACACCCGCATCGCCACGGCGCTCCAGGCCAATACCGGCCTGCGCAAGCGCTCGCTCAACCAGATCGCCGTGCTCTCGACCGGGGCCGCGCGGCTGATCCTGTTCCTGATCGTGGCGCTCCTCGTGCTCGCGCCCTGGGGCCTCGATTCCACCGACATCTACTCGTCGGTCCGCACGGCCTTCTTCGGCTTCAAGGTCGGGGACGTCACGATCTCGCTCTCGAGCATCGCCCTCGGGATCGGCATCCTGATCCTCGGCATCGCCATCACGCGGGCGATCCAGCGCTGGCTGGAATACACCTACCTGCCGGCGACCGACCTCGACGCGGGCCTGCGCAACTCGATCTCGACGGTGAGCGGCTATGTCGGCTTCCTGCTCGCCCTCGCGCTGGCCTTCTCGTATCTCGGCCTCAGCCTGGAGAAGCTCACGATCGTCGCCGGCGCCCTCTCGGTCGGTATCGGTTTCGGCCTGCAATCGATCGTCAACAACTTCGTGTCGGGCCTGCTGCTCCTGTGGGAGCGCCCGATCCGCGTCGGCGATCAGGTGCTGATCGGCGACAGCGAGGGCATCGTGAAGCGCATCTCGGTGCGCTCCACCGAGATCCAGACCTTCGACCGCTCGGCCGTGATCGTGCCGAACTCGAACCTGATCTCGGGGGTGGTGAAGAACCGGGTCCGGGGCGACCGCACCGGCCGGGTCACGATCACCGTGGGGGTCCTGCGCAACCAGGACCCGGTGCTGGCCGCCGAGCTGATCGCGCGCTGCGCCACGTCGCACCCGGACGTGCTGAAGGAGCCCGCCCCCCGGGTGGTGTTCCGCAAGATCGGCGACACCTATCTCGATTTCGAGCTGATCGCCATGATCGTCGATGTCGGCCTCGGCCTGAAGGTGCAGACGGACTTGAACTTTGCCGTGTTCAAGACCTTATCTGACGCCGGGCTGATCCCCCCGATGGGGCCCGGCGCCAGCATCGTCACGGTGCAGGGGCTCGACGGGATGCAGTCCGCTCTCGGCGAGATCGCCGGCAAGTTCGGGGTCGGGCCCGGCCGCGGCGGGGACGAGGGACGGCGCGCAAGCGGGGACAGCCCCGCCGCGGCGGCGCCCGCGCTCGAGGAGGCGGAGCCCGTGCGGTCGGCGGTCCCGCGGGACCTCAACCGGCGGAGCGCCGGGAGCTGAGGCGGTCGGCGAGGACAGGGTGGGACGGCGGATCGTGCGTGTCAGTGTGGTGGCGACTCTCCGGGCGACGGCGCTGCGCGTCTCCCTTCTCGGCCTCGCGGCCGCAGGGCTCCTGAGCGCCTGCGCGGGCGGCCCGCAGACCACCTCCGCCCTGCCGAGCCTGTACTGGCCGATGACCACGAACGCGGCGCAGCTCGACACGGCGGCGGCCCGGGACATGATCTCGGCCTATCGCCGGGGCCGCGGCGGCACCGACCTCGCCCTCGATCCGGAGCTCCAGCGCCTCGCCGAGGCCGAGGCCGCCGCGATGGCGCTGGCCGACCGGCCGAGCAAGGCCCAGACCGTGAAGGCCGCGGTGGAGCATCTCGGCTACAAGTCGGCCAACGCCAACCTGTCGGCGGGCTACCACACCCTCGCGGAGGCCTTCTCGGGCTGGCGCGACAGCCCGCCGAACAACGCCGTGATGCTCGACCCAGCGGCCGCCCGCATGGGCATCGCCACCGCCTACGCGCCGAACTCCAAGTACAAGGTCTACTGGGCGCTCCTGGTCGCCCGGTAGCCTCAGCGCAGGCCCTTGAGCGGGGTCGGGGGCGCTTCCTTGAGGAGCGTCACCGTCACCCGGCGGTTGGCCGCGAGGTAGGGGTTGTCGGGAAACAGCGGCTCGGTGTCGGCCTTGCCGGTCACGGAGGCGAAGCGGTCGTCGGGCACGCCCGCGCCCGCCAGGATCTCCCGCACGCTGATGGCGCGGCTCGCCGACAATTCCCAGGGCGGGGCCGGGGGCCGGGTGCCGGGCCGGTCGCTCGCCGTGAAGCCCGTCACGGTGACGCGGTTCGGGAGCTGGCGGATCGCCGGCGCGAGGCGCTCGAGGAGGCGGCGGGTGCGGTCGTTCGGGCGGCTCGAGCCCTCGGGGAACATCGAGCGCCCGTCCTGGTCGACGATGGTCAGGTCGAGTCCCTTCGGGGTCGGCGTGATGATGATGTTCTTCGACAGCTCCGAGACCTCGGGCATGTCCTGCAGCGCCTGCCGCAGGGAGGCGGCGGCGAGCCCGAAATTCTCCGCCTCGCCGCGGTCGGTCAGGCCGATCTCGCTGCTCTGGTCGAGGGCGGGCGGGGTGGTGCGGTCGCTCGCGCGCTCGGGGGGCACCTCGCGCAGGTACTTGACGTGGTCGGCCGTCGGCAGGCCCATCGACTCGATGATGCCGGCGAACTTCGAGTCCTTGTTGGTGCCGAAGGCGTCGCGCATCGAGCCCGCCACCACCTGCATCTTCTTCTGATCCTGCGTCGAGTAGGCGGCGATCATCACGAAGAAGCTCATCAGGAGCGCCATCAGGTCGGCGAAGGTGACGAACCAGCCGTGCCCGCCATGCGCGCCGCCGCGCTTCTTCCTCGCCACAGGCCGGTCCTCCTGTCGCGGGGTCTCAGGCGGCCTCGGCCGTGAGCTCGTCGCGGTGGTTGTGGGGCAGGTAGGCGATCAGCATCTCCCGGACGAGGGAGGAGCTCTTCTGGTCGCGGATCAGCAGGATGCCGTCGATGATGAGCGAGCGCGAGACGTCCTCCTCCTCGAGCTTGACGTGCAGCTTGTCGGCCAGCGGCAGGGTGATCATGTTGGCGATGAGCGCGCCGTACAGGGTGGCGAGCAGGGCGGTCGCCATGGCCGGGCCGAGCTTCGAGGGGTCGGACATGTTGGCGAACATCGTCACCATGCCGAGGATCGTGCCGATCATGCCCCAGGCCGGGGCGCAATCCCCGAAGGCGCGGTAGATCTTCGAGCCCTCGTCGAGATGCATCAGGAAGTTGTCCCGGTCGCGCTCCATCGTGTCGCGGATGAACTCGCGGTCGTAGCCGTCGGCGATGTAGCGGGCGCCCTGGGCCAGGAACGGGTCGGAGATCTCCATGTTCTCGAGCGCCATCGGGCCGCTCTTGCGCACCACGTCGGCGATCTTGGTGATCTCCTCGATCAGCTCGCGCGGCTTCACCGAGCGCATGCTGAAGGCGAAGCGCAGGCCCATCGGCAGGCCGTGCATGATGGTGGTGAAGGGGAAGCGCATCATGGTGGCGGCGGTGGCGCCGCCGAAGATCACGATCACCGCGTGCTTGTCGAAATAGGCGGCGAAATTGCCCCCGTCGATCATGATCAGGATGAACACCACGGCGAAGCCGCCGATCAGACCGACACCGGTTGCGAGATCCATGATGACGATGCCTGGCGGTGGGCTGGATGCCGCGAACGGCCCCGGGAGGACGGCTCCGTCTCGATCGATACGGAATCTCGCTGAACGAACCGTAAAAATCGGCCGGAGCCCTTGCGGACACCGTCATGCTGCGTTCAGGCAGGAACCCGCATAAGCCTTTCAGCCTCAGGAGGTTGAGGGCCCGCAGCGGGCTCGTGCCCCGCGAGGCGGCGGAACGACGGCGAAGGACCCGGAAACACGGGCCGCGCCCTGGGCAGGTCATCGGAGCTCCTCATGTCGCTGGTTCGACTCTACGCGCGGGTCATGGGTCTCCTCGGGCCCGACAAGCGCCTCGCCTGCGGCCTGGCGCTCGCCAACGTGGCGCTGGCGGTCGCGGCCTTCGCCGAGCCGCTGCTGATGGGCCGCATCATCGACCAGCTCACCCACCTGAAGAGCGGCACGAACGCCCTGCCCACCATGGTGCCGCTGATCCTCGCCTGGGTCGCCTTCGGCTTCTTCACCATCGCGGCGGGCGTCGCCATCGCGCTGCACTCCGACCGGCTCGCCCATCGCAGCCGGCTGACCACCATGGCGAACTACTTCGAGCACGTCCTCGACCTGCCGATCGCCTTCCATGCCTCGAACCATTCGGGCCGCGTCCTCAAGGCGATGCTCGAGGGCACGAACGGCATGGCCTGGCTCTGGCTCGGCTTCTTCCGCGACCATTTCGCCGCCCTCGTCTCCCTCGGCGTGCTGCTGCCCCTGACCCTGTTCGTGAACTGGCAGCTCGGCACGATCCTGGTGGTCCTCGTCGTGATCTTCACGGCGCTCACGACCTTCGTGATGCGCCGGACCGAGACCCTCCAGGGCGAGGTCGAGCACTACCATTCGGGCCTCGCCGCCCACGCCTCGGACGCCCTCGGCAACGTCGCGGTGATCCAGTCCTTCACCCGCGCCAAGGCCGAGAAGGAGGCGATGCACGGGATCATCCGCAACCTGCTCGCCGCCCAGATCCCGGTCCTGTCCTGGTGGGCGCTCGCGGCCGTGGCCACCAAGGCCGCCGCGACCCTGACCATGACGGCGATCTTCATCACCGGCATCGTGCTCTACCAGTCCGGCGCCACCACGGTCGGCGAGGTCGTGGCCTTCATGAGCCTCGCCACCATGCTGGTGTCGCGCCTCGACCACGTGGTCAGCTTCGTCAACGGCCTGTTCCAGCAGGCGCCCAAGATGGCCGAGTTCTTCGAGATCGTCGACACGGTCCCGGCGGTGCGCGACCGTCCGGCCGCCAAGATGGTCGCCCGCTTCGAGGGCGAGGTCAGCTTCGAGGGCGTCGCGTTCTCCTACGACGGCCGCCGCAAGGCCCTCGACGGGGTGTCCTTCACGGCGCGGCCCGGCGAGACCGTGGCCCTCGTCGGCACCACGGGCTCGGGCAAGTCGACGACCGTCGGCCTGCTGCACCGGACCTTCGACCCGCAGAGCGGCGCGATCCGCATCGACGGCACCGACATCCGCGACATCGGCCTTTCGAGCCTGCGCCACAACATCGGCGTGGTGTTCCAGGAGCCGATGCTGTTCGCCCGCTCGATCCGCGAGAACCTTCAGGTCGGCCGACCCGACGCCACCGATGCCGAGATGCTCGACGCCCTCGACCGCGCCCAGGCGAGCGCCTTCATGGCCCGCCAGCCCGACGGCCTCGACACCGTCATCGGCGAGCGCGGTCGCTCGCTCTCGGGGGGCGAGCGCCAGCGCCTCTCGATCGCCCGCGCGCTCCTGAAGAACCCGCCGGTCCTGATCCTCGACGAGGCCACGAGCGCCCTCGACGCCGCCACCGAGCGCAAGCTCCAGGGCGCGCTCGAGGCGGTGATGGAGGGGCGCACCACCTTCGTGATCGCGCACCGCCTCGCCACGATCCGCAACGCGGACCGCATCCTGGTCTTCCACGAGGGCCGCATCGTCGAGGCCGGCACCTTCGACGGGCTCGTCGCCGAGAACGGCCGGTTCGCCGAGCTCGCCCGGGCCCAGTTCATGGCGGCCGAGGCCGAGGACATGCCCCTGGCCGCCTGAGCGGCGTCCTGCGAGACCACAACAAAACGGCCCGCTTCCTTCGGGAGGCGGGCCGCGCGAGGTGGAAACATCGCATGGAGCATGAGGCAAAGTCGCCGAAGCGGCGTTCGGTTCCGGGATCGGCGCACGGACCCTACCCTCGCGGGGGCGAGGCCCTGCGTCAGAGCAGGCGGGCGCGCTCGTGCTTGGCCTGCATCTGCGCCTGCAGCCGGCGCCGTCTCGCGGCGATGACCGTGCCGTTGATCTCGCCGCCGAACAGGAACATCGCGGCGAGCCAGTAGAGGAAGACCAGGAACACCATCGCGGTGGCGAGGCCCCCGTAGGTCGACGCGTAGGCGTTCGAGAAGCGGTCGAGGTAGTAGCCGAAGCCGAGCCCCGCCAGGAACCAGAGCAGCAGGGTGACGGCGACGCCGGGCAGCACGGACCAGAACGTGCGCCGGCCGGCGGCGACGAACTTGTGGGCGATGATCAGCACGCTCGCGATCAGGAAGGCCGTGATGCCGATGCGCCCGATCGCGACGGTGAGGCTCAGGGGCTCGAGGCCCGGTGCCACGTTGAGGAGGTTGCGCCAGATCAGGGGCCCGAGCACCACCAGGAACGCGAAGGCGAGCATCGCGAAGGCGCCGCAGACGACGTAGCCGATCGATTCGAGCCGCGTCAGCCACCAGGGCCGCATCTCGCGCAGGCCGTAGGCGCGGTTGAGCCCGACCCGCAGGCTCTCGACGCCGGAGGACGAGAAGTAGAGGGCGAGCACGGCGCCGAGCGTCAGCACGCCGCCGCGCTGCTCCGTCAGCACCCGGTGCATCTCGTTGACGATGGGCTTGGCGACCTCCCGGGGCCAGGCGTCGAAGATCAGGACGCCCGCCTCGTCGGCCAGGGACTTGGTGCCGAACAGGCCGGCCAGCGCCGCGAGCAGGATCAGGAACGGGAACAGCGAGGTCAGGATCGAGAGCGCGATGTGGCTCGCGATGGCCCAGCCGTCGTGGGACACGAAGCGCTGCGCGGCGATCCCTGCGACTTCGAGGCTGGTGCGGAGGCGTCTCACGAAAGGGCTACTCGGGCGTCGCGGCAGCTGCGGCCGGGATACGAGGGCGCGGGGACCCGTTCGTCAACGCATCGGGCCGACCGGCGCGCCGTTCGGGCCGGCAGTGAAGGATCCGCGCAACGCTGCGGTGAAACGAAGCGGCCCGCCCGCCGGCGAGCCCAGATCGCGGTTGCCAAGGCTCCGGGAGCGTGATGCCTGCGCGGGGCCATGTCCACCGCCCCGCGCCCGCCCGCCATCGCCAGCCTCGTGCCGAGCCTGTTCGTCGTGATCTGGGCGACGGGCTTCATCGCCGCCCGGCTCGTCGCCCCCTACTCGGAGCCGCTGACCTTCGTGGCGGCCCGCGTCGTCAGCGTCGCGGCGGTGCTCGCCGTCATCGCGTGGATCGCCGGAGCGCGATGGCCGCGGGACGCCCTCGGCTGGCGCAACGCCCTCGTGGCGGGCGTGCTGATGCAGGGCCTCTACGTGCTCGGCGTGTTCTGGTCGGTGCATCGCGGGTTGCCCGCCGGGATCGCGGCCCTCGTCGGCAGCCTGCAGCCGCTGCTGACCGCGATGCTGGCCCGGCCGCTGCTCGGCGAGTTCGTGAGCCGGCGCCGCTGGCTCGGCATCGGGATCGGCTTCGTCGGCGCCGGCCTCGTGCTCGCCCCGAAGATCGGGGCGGCCGACACCTCCGGCATCCCGCCGCTCGCCCTGGCGGCCTGCCTCGGCGCCATGGCGGCGATGACGCTCGGCACCCTGTGGCAGAAGCGCACGAGCGCGGCCGCCGATCTCCTCACCAACGCGACGGTGCAGTTCGTCGGCGCGGCCGCGCTCGCCGTCCCCCTGGCGCTCCTCGCCGAGGAGGGCCGCGTCACGCCGGCGCTGCCGCTCGCCTTCGGCATGGCGTGGTCGGTCTTCGTCAACTCGGTGGCGGGGATCCTGCTCCTGCTCTGGCTGATCCGGCGCGGCGCGGTGGCGGGCGTCGCCTCCCTGCTGTTCCTGGTCCCGCCGGTCTCGGCCGCGATGGCCTACCTCCTGTTCGGCGAGGCGCTGACCCCGATTCAGATCGCCGGGATGGCCGTGGCGACGGCCGGCGTCGCCATCGCGAACCGGGGCTGACCGAAAAGTATAATGAATTCGAGGGAGATGATCGGCGGAGAAATGCGAGAAACCTCTACTGTGCCGGCGAACCCGCCTATAATGAGCCTCAGCACGTAACAATCTTGAGAGTTTGACATATGTCCGCTTCCCCCGCCGTCTCGCAGGAGCCGCAGGATCTCGTCGCGCTGACGCGCGACGCGGCGGCCTCCGCCAAGACGCTCGTCGCCGAGGCCACCCGCCGCGTCCGCACCCGGGTGATGGGCCCGGACGGCAAGGTCGACCCGGCCAAGCTCGAGGCCGAGCAGCACGCGGCCCACGGCCTCGCCTGGATCGCGACCTACGGCGAGGCCGTGCGCGAGCTCGCGAGCTACGCCGCCACCCTGCGGGAGGCCGGCAAGCTCGGGGAGACCGAGACGCTTCTCGTGAAGATCGGCGCGGGCGAGTACCTCGACCAGATGTTCGGCGGCATCCCGATGAGCCAGGGCGAGATGGTGCGCCCGACGGGGTCCCTCGGCCTGTCGGCCCGCGAGGTCGCGCAGTTCCGCTCCGACGCCGTCGAGGCCCTGATCGCCTACGGCAACACCGCCGAGAACCGCGCCGCGCTGGTGGCCCGGATCCGCGACAACGGCGGCTCGGCCACGATCGGCGATTCCGGCCTCGACGAGGACATGGAGGCGATCCGCTCCGAGATGCGGCGCTTCGGCAAGGCCGAGGTGGCGGCTCAGGCGCATGAGTGGCACCTGAAGAACGACTACATCCCGATGGCGATCGTCGAGAAGATGGCCGAGCTCGGCGTCTTCGGCCTGACCATCCCCGAGGAATACGGCGGCATGGGCCTGCCGAAGATCTCGATGTGCGTGGTCTCGGAGGAATTGTCGCGCGCCTATATCGGGGTCGGCTCGCTCGGCACCCGCTCGGAGATCGCGGCCGAGCTGATCCTGTGCGGCGGCACCGAGGAGCAGAAGAGCCGCTTCCTGCCGAAGATCGCCTCGGGCGAGATCCTGCCGACCGCGGTCTTCACCGAGCCGAACACCGGCTCGGACCTCGCCTCCCTGCGCACCAAGGCGGTGAAGGACGGCGACGTCTGGAAGATCTCGGGCAACAAGACCTGGATCACGCATCCGGTCCGCGCCGACATCATGACCGTGCTCGTTCGCACGAAGCCCGAGGAGAAGGGCCACAGGGGCCTCTCGATGCTGATCGCTGAGAAGCCCCGCGGAACCGACGCCGAGCCCTTCCCGGTGGCCGGCCTCTCGGGCGGCGAGATCGAGGTGCTCGGCTACCGCGGCATGAAGGAGTACGAGCTCGCCTTCGAGGCCTTCGAGGTGCCGGCCGCCAACCTGCTGGGCGAGGTCGAGGGCAAGGGCTTCGCCCAGCTGATGCAGACCTTCGAATCGGCCCGGATCCAGACCGCGGCGCGCGCCATCGGCGTGGCCCAGTCGGCCCTCGATGTCGGCCTGCGCTACGCCGAGGAGCGGGTGCAGTTCGGCAAGGCGCTGGTGAATTTCCCGCGCGTCGCCGACAAGCTCGCCATGATGGCGGTCGAGATCAACATCGCCCGCCAGCTCACCTACTTCTCGGCCCGCGAGAAGGACGAGGGCAAGCGCTGCGACCTCGAGGCCGGCATGGCCAAGCTCCTCGGCGCCCGCGTCGCCTGGGCGGCGGCCGACAACGCCCTGCAGATCCACGGCGGCAACGGCTTCGCGCTGGAATACGCGGTCAGCCGCCTGCTCTGCGACGCCCGCATCCTCTCGATCTTCGAGGGCGCGGCGGAGATCCAGGCGCAGGTCATCGCCCGCCGCCTGCTCGAGGCCGCCTGAGATCGCGGCGCCGGCCCGCGGGCCGGCGCCGCTCCGGCCGGCCTCAATCCTACTTGGTGATCTTCACCGAGACCGGATCGCTCGACGGGAAGGTCTCCTCCAGCGCCTCGTCGAGGCGCTCCTTCAGCTTGCTCTGGCTGTTCTCGGGATGCTGCGCGTCGCCCGGCTTGGCGCTGCCCTGCTGGAAGCCGGGCTTGGTCGCGTCGTCCGGGGTCTTCTTGGCGTCGTCGGCCATCTGGCTCTCCTCGTGTCACGGGTGCACGCTGTCGCCGTGCCGATGCTCGTCAACGCGCCCCGGGTGAGGGTGTTTCCGTCGCCATCGCGTCTCAGGCCGGAACGACGCTGCGGCTGCGGGGAGCCTCGCCGGTCCGGCCCCGATCGAGGGCGGCCTCGCGCATCACCGTCTCGTACACGACCGTGAGCCGGTCGAGATGCGCGTCGGGGCTCAAGGGGGCCGCCCAGTAGCGGTCGTGGGCGGCGCGCCCCATGCGGTCGGCGGTGGCGTCGTCCTGCAGGCGCCGCAGATGCGCCGCGAGCGCATCGGGATCGCCCGAGCGGAACCAGAACCCGGTCTCGCCGTCCTCCACCGCCTCGCGGCCCGCGCAGGCATCGCTGACGATCACCGGAGTGCCGCAGGCCAGGGCCTCGTAGACCGTGAGGGGCTGGCCCTCGTACCAGACGCTCGGGAAGACGAGGGCGCGGGCCTGCCGCATCAGCGCCTGGACCCCGGCCGGATCGCGCCAGCCGAGCATCACGGCCTCGGGGTAGCGCGCGCGCAGCGACGCCGCCTGCTCGCCGTCGCCGACGAAGACGGGGCGGATCCCGGCGCGGCGCGCGGCCTCGGCGAAGATCGGCGCGCCCTTCTCGGTGGAGATGCGGCCGACGAACAGGAAATCCCCCGGCGGGCCGGCGCGCGGCGGCAGCTCCGCCACCGCGATGGGGTTGTCGATCCGATGGAACTGCGTGCCCGGCGGCAGGAGCGGGGCGACGACGCGCTCCTGAAGGTCGCTGATCGTGATGACGTGGCGGAAGAGGTCGGGCAGGCGGGCGACGTGATCGAGGGCGGCGTGGCGCACCACCCGGGCGAGCTTGCGCGGGTAGGATTGCGCGTCGCAATCCGTGGTCAGGCAGGCGGCCGACATCGGCGTGCGGTGGCAGATGCGGGCGGCCGGGTACTCGTAGAAGCCGCCGTTCGGGCAGACCAGGAAGAACTCGTGCATGGTGTAGAGGCAGGCGAGGCGCGACGCCCTGAGCACCTGGCCGATCGAGGGCGAGAGGGCCTTGGCGAAGGCGTGGACGTGGACGATCGCCTCCCGCGGGTCGAGGCGCGCCAATTCCTCCGCCAGCGCCCGCGCGGCCGACCGGTTCCAGATCGCCTGGACCGCGAAGGCGAGCTTGCTCCGCGCCGTGGTGACGTCGTCCTGGTTCAGGCAGACGACCCGGATTCCCGCCGCCTGGAGCCGCGGATCGGCCGGCCCCACCGCGGCGAAGAGCGTGACCCGGTGCCCGCGCCCGGCGAGCCCGAGGGCGGAATCGAGGGCGACCTTGGCCTGCCCGCCATTGATGTGGGCGTGGTCGGTGACGATGAAGACATGCATTGCCGAGCGTCCCGTCCCCAGGCGTCCCGCCCCACGCGGTCGGTCCCGTTTACCGGACGGCAGTTGATTCCCCGTAAACCCCTCACGTGCCGCGCGAAGCCACCCCGGCCTTCGGGGCGCGCGCCGGTCCCGGGGGCACCATGCACGTCGTCATCCTGGCGGAGTTCGCGGTGCCGAGCGGGGGTGCCGAGAAGGTCGCGGTGGAATCCGCCCGCGGCCTCGCCGAGGCCGGGCACCACGTCACCTACATCCAGGCGGTCGCGGGCGAGGCCGACCCGCTCCTCGACCATCCGCGCCTGTCCCGGATCTGCCTCGGTCTCGCCGACGCCTGGAGCCGCCCGGCCGTCGCGGCGGCGCTCGCCGGCATCTGGAGCAGCGAGGCGGCGCTGCGCCTCGCCGGCGCGCTCGCGGGCCTGAAGCGGCGGCCCGACTGCATCCACCTGCACCAATGGACCCGCAGCCTGTCGCCGAGCGTCTTCCCGGTCCTGTTCCGGACCGGCGCGCCGGTGCTCCTGACGCTGCACGATTACTTCCTGGCCTGCCCGAACGGCGTCGCCTACCGGTTCGACCGGGCCGAGCCCTGCGCCCTGCGCCCGATGTCGGCCGCCTGCATCGCCGCGCCCTGCGATTCGAGGAGCCGCCTGCACAAGATGGTGCGCGTCGCCCGGACCGCGGCCCTGCGGCAGGCGATCGGGCGCCGGCCGCTCCACGTCGTCCATGTCTGCGACGCGAGCCGGGCGCGGATGGGGGCGATGCTCGGCGCCTACGCGCTCACGCATCACCGCGTCGACAACCCGGTCTGGGTCGCCGAGCGGGCGACCGCCGCGCCGGGGCAGGGGGACGCGATCGTCTATGTCGGGCGCCTGACCCGCGAGAAGGGCGCCGACCTCGTGGCCGAGGCGGCCCGGCGGGCGGGGCTGACCGCCCTGTTCGTCGGCACCGGCCCCCTCGCGGACGAGTTGCGGCAGCGGCCCGGCGTGGAGCTCGCCGGCTGGCAGTGCCCCGAGGCGGTGCAGGCAATCCTGCGCCGGCGCGCCCGCGCGCTCGCGGCGCCGTCGCGCTGGTACGAGACCGGCCCGCTCACCGTCTACGAGGCGCTGGCCGCCGGCATTCCGGTCGTCGCATCGGAGCGGTCGGGCGCGGCCGAGAAAGTGCGGGATGGCGCGACGGGCTTCGTCGTGCCGCCGGCGGTGGACGATCTCGCGGCGGCCTTCGGGGCCCTGGCGGACCCAGCGCGCGCGACCGCGATGGGGCGCGCCGCCCACGCGGCCTACTGGGCGCGGCCCATGACGATGGCTGCGCACGCGCGCGATCTTTCCGCCTTGTACGAGGAAATCGTGCACAATCGTTCGTGTGCAATGCAGCAAGAAACGGCCGCGCGCGCGTCCGATTCGACGATCGAGGCGGCGCGCCCGTGATCGGCTGAGCTTGACCGTCGCGAACGCGTTCGAGATGCCGACCATTCCGTGCGAAACCGAACGCCGCGATCCGGTTGCAGGACGGACCTGACCGAATATCAGGAAAATTGTCGTGAAATTGACGTCTAGGGGTGGGATGGCATACGCTGATTCGGCGTGTTGTCAGTCCCGATCCGGTGGCTTTCAGGCCCGTCCGAGCTTTGTTCCGGGCCGCGTTATTCCGCCTTGACTTCGATGTTGCATTGCAACATAAGTCCACTCGTTGCCCGCGGCCGAACCTGCCGCGCCCGACGCAAGACGTCCGAGGAGACGACATGACCACCCAGACCTTCGAGATCCCGACCGAGGTGCGCGACTTCGCCGAGAAGAGCGTCGACCAGGCCCGCAACGCTGTCGGCACGCTGATGAGCAATGCCCTCAAGGCCGCCGAGCAGGTGCAGACCACCGGCCAGACGTTCCAGTCGACCCTGCAGGCTGCCGTTGCCAAGGGCTTCGATCACGCCCAGACGAACGCCAACGCCACCTTCGACTTCGCCCAGAAGCTCGTGCGCACCAAGGACCTCCGCGAGGCCTTCGAGCTGCAGACCGAGTTCGTCCGCAGCCAGATCGCCGCGATGCAGGCCCAGGCCAAGGATCTCGGCAGCCTCGCGCAGAACGCTGCGCGCTGAAGACGGCCCGGCCCGCCATCCGGCGGGCCTGACCTCAAGCGGCCTCCCGCAGCCCATGCCGGCGCGGGCGGCCCGACCATCGCCTCGTTGGCGGCTCCAAGCCCGGCCAACCAGAGGCTGACCTCGGTTCTGAGCCCCGCCCTGCGGTGGCCTGACCGAGACGCGTGAGGAGATCGTATCGATGGTGCAGCGTCGGACATCGCGGACCCCCCGAAGCGGACAGCGCGGCGCCTCGAAGGCAGCCCCGGCCCCCGAATCGCAGCCCGAAGCGCTCGCCGCCGACGCCCTCCCGGAAATCGGCGCGGCAGAGGTTTCGGCGAACGAGGTTTCGGCTGACCTGCCGGAGGGTCTGCCGATCGAGCCCGCCGCCGCGGAGGAGCCGCTGCACGAGCAACTGCTGGAGAGCGTGTCCCCGGAGGCGCTGCAGGCCCATCCCGAGGCACCGGAGCCCGAGTCCGAAGCGGATCCGGAGCCCGTCGCCGAGCCCGAGCCGGAGCCGGCTTTTCAGGCCGCCGCTCCCGCCGCCGCGGAACCGATGGCCGAGAGCCCCGAGGCCGCGATCGAGGAGCCCGCGATCGAGGAGCCCGCGGCGCCGGAGCCCGAGCCCGACGTCGAGGCGAGCTCCGAATCCGCCCTCGCGCAGACATTCCCGGAGCCGGCCTTCTCGGCCGTTCCGGCCCTGGCCGAGACGCCCGTGGCCGCCGCGACCGAGACCATGCGCGCCGCCACCTCCGGCTTCCGTCGGCTGAGCATCGGCCTCAAGGCCCAGCCTCTCGACATCGGCGGCATCAACGCGACGCTGTTCGCCTTCCTGCGCAACGAGAGCGCGGCGGCGCTCGCCCATATCCAGGCGCTGTCGTCGGCGAAATCCCCGGCCGACCTGATCCGCCTGCAGGTGGGCGAGTTGCAGCGGGCGGCCGACGCCTCGCTGACCTGCTGGAACGACCTCGCCCGCAAGGCGAGCCGCGTGGTCGAGATCCGGCGCCACTGAGCCGGACCGCGCCGGCCTTTGGACTCTCGCGCGCCGCATTTTGCGGCGCTACATAGCGTCGGACAGTCCGGCGCCTGGCCCCGGCCGCCGCGCGCGGCCGGACGAGCCGTGCCCCGGGCGAGACTGATCTTCCGGGAGCCCTGCATGCCACGTTCGCCCTATCCGCTCGCCCTGAGCGCCGCGGCCGCGTTCCTTCTCGCCGCCGGCCCCGCGCCGGCGCAGATGATGAAGTCGCCCGATGCCGCGCCCTCCAAGGCGGTGCCGCAGGGCCGGAGCGAGGTGCAGCTCTCCTTCGCGCCCGTCGTGAAGCGGGCGGCGCCCTCCGTGGTCAACGTCTACGCCTCGCATGTCGACAAGCGCCCGAACGCCCGGACCAGCGCCATGGAGGAGTTCATGCGCCGCTTCTTCGGCGAGGACGGGCGCGGGCGCGGCGGCCCCGGCGGCATGCCGGGCGAGCGGGCGCAGAAATCCCTCGGCTCCGGCGTCATCGTCGACGAGAGCGGGCTCGTCATCACGAACAATCACGTCATCGACAACATGAACGAGGTCCGGGTCGCCCTGGCCGACCGGCGCGAGTTCGAGGCCAGCATCGTCCTGCGCGATCCCCGCACGGATCTCGCGGTGATCAAGATCAAGACCCCCAATGCCGGCATCGTGCCGATGCCGTTCGGGGATTCGGACCATCTCGAGGTCGGCGACTTCGTGATGGCGATCGGCAACCCCTTCGGGGTCGGCCAGACGGTGACGCAGGGCATCGTCTCGGCCCTGGCGCGCACGCAGGTCGGCTCTTCCGATTACCAGTTCTTCATCCAGACCGACGCGGCCATCAACCCGGGCAATTCCGGCGGGGCGCTCGTCGACCTGCAGGGCAACCTCGTGGGCATCAACACGGCGATCTACTCGCAGTCCGGCGGCAGCCACGGCATCGGCTTCGCGGTCCCGGCCAGCATGGTCAAGGCCGTGGTCGAGACCGCCAAGAACGGCGCCACCACGGTGCGCCGCCCCTGGCTCGGCGCCCGGGTGCAGAGCGTCACGCCCGACATCGCCGAGAGCATGGGCCTCGACCGGCCGACCGGCGTCCTGGTGGCGAGCCTTCAGGCCAAGAGCCCGGCCGAGGAGGCGGGGCTGAAGCGCGGCGACCTGATCCTCAGCGTCGACGGGCAGAGCGTCGATGACCCGGAGGCCTTCGGCTACCGCTTCGCCCTCAAGGGCATCGCCGGCCAGACCAAGTTCGGCATCCTGCGCGGCACCGGCCGCTCCACCGTCGCGGTCAAGCTCGGGCCCGCCCCCGAGACGCGCCCGCGCGACGTCCTGAAGGTGCGCACCCGCTCCCCCTTCCTCGGCGCCACCCTGATCAACACCTCCCCGGCGGTGGCCGAGGAGATGCAGGTGGATTTCCCGAGCGAGGGCGTCGCCGTGCAGGCGGTGGAGGAGGGTTCCATCGCCAACCGCGCCGGCCTGCAGAAGGGAGATCTGATCGTCGCCATCAACGGCGTGCCGATCAGCACCACCAAGGATCTCGAGAAGGTCACCCGCAACACGCTGAACATGTGGGAGGTCTCGATCAACCGCGGCGGCGAGGTGCTGACCTCGGTCTTCGGCGGCTGAGGGACGTCGCTCAGCCCCACGGCCCGGGGCGGGGCCCCGGAGAGCGCGCATCCGTGAAGCCTCCGCGGCGGGCTCCCACGCCCATCTCGGCCGCGAGTTGCTGCAGGGCCGCGATGCGGTTGCGCGTGGCCGGGTGGGTCGAGAACAGCGCGTCGATGCCCCGCCCCGAGAGCGGGTTGACGATGAAGAGGGGCGCGGTGGCCGGGTGGCCCTCGGCCGCCGGGCTCGGGACCTGACGCACCGCAGATTCGATCCGCGCCAGCGCCCCCGCGAGGGCCAGCGGATCGCCGCTGATCAGGCCGCCCTCCCGGTCCGCCGCGTATTCCCGCGAGCGGCTGACGGCGAATTGCACGATCATCGCCGCGATGGGAGCGAGCATCGCGGTCGCGATCGCGACCAGGGGGTTCGGGCGCGCGTCGCCCCGGCCGCCGAAGACGAAGCCGAACTGCGCCAGGGTCGCGATGGCGCCCGCGAGGGTAGCCGAGACCGTCATGGTCAGGGTGTCCCGGTTCTTGATGTGGGCGAGCTCGTGCGCCATCACGCCCGCCACCTCGGCCCGGCCCAGATGCGCCAGGAGCCCCGTGGTCGCCGCCACCGCGGCGTTCCGCGGGTTGCGCCCGGTCGCGAAGGCGTTCGGCTGCGGGCTGTCGATCAGGTAGACGCGCGGCATCGGCAGGCCGGCGCGGTGGGCGAGGTCCCGCACCATGCCGACGAGCTCGGGGGCGCTGCGCAGGTCGACCTCCCGAGCATCGTGCGCCGCGAGCGCGAGGCGATCCGAGCGCCAATAGGCGTAGAGGTTCGTGAGCGCCGCGATCCCGAGGGCGACCGCCATCCCGCGCGGGCCGCCGAGGACGAGCCCGACGGCGCCGAACAGGGCGGTGAGCCCCGCGAGCAGCAGGGCGGTCTTCAGGACATTCATCGGCAACGCTCGGAACGGGACGGGCGAGACCCGGAAGATGGGGGGCGGCCGTGATGCCGTGAAGTGGGACGCGCCGGAACCTCTGGATCGCCGCGCACCGGGCTTGCGGAGCGGGCGGGGCGCGGTGTTGATGGCGGGATGTCTGACCTCTTCGCCTCAGCCCGGCTCGATGCCGAGGCGCCGCGCCCGCTCGCCGACCGGCTGCGCCCGCAGAATCTCGCGGAAATCGTCGGCCAGGAGCACCTCACCGGGCCGGACGGGGCGCTGACCCGCCTGCTCCGCTCGAAATCCCTCGGCTCCCTGGTGTTCTGGGGGCCGCCCGGCACCGGCAAGACCACGGTGGCGCGCCTCCTCGCCAACGAGACCAGCCTGCATTTCGAGCAGATCTCGGCGATCTTCTCCGGCATCCCGGACCTGCGGAAAGTGTTCGATGCCGCCCGCAAGCGACGCGCCACGGGGCAGGGGACCCTGCTGTTCGTGGACGAGATCCACCGCTTCAACCGGGCCCAGCTCGATGCCTTCCTGCCCGTGATGGAGGACGGCACGGTCACGCTCGTCGGGGCGACCACCGAGAACCCTTCCTTCGAGCTCAACGCGGCGCTCCTCTCGCGCGCCCGAGTGCTCCTGTTCCGCGCCCTCGACGACGCGGCCATCGCCAAGCTCCTGGTGCGGGCCGAGGCCCTGACCGAGCAGCCGCTCCCCCTCGACGAGGAGGCCCGCGGCGTGCTGGTGCGGATGGCGGACGGGGACGGGCGCGCCGCCCTGACCCTCGCCGAGGAGGTCTGGCGCTCGGCCGGTCCCGGCGAGACCATCGGGGCCGAGACCCTGCAGGCGATCATCCAGCGCCGCGCCCCGATCTACGACAAGGCGCAGGAGGGCCACTACAACCTCATCAGCGCCCTGCACAAGACCGTGCGCGGCTCGGACCCCGACGCGGCCCTCTACTATCTCTGCCGCATGCTCGACGGCGGCGAGGACCGGCTCTTCATCGCGCGCCGGCTCGTCAGGATGGCGGTGGAGGATATCGGGCTCGCCGACCCGCAGGCGCTCGTGATCGCCAACGCCGCCAAGGACGCCTTCGATTTCCTGGGCAGCCCCGAGGGCGAGCTGGCACTCGCGCAGGCGACGATCTACCTCGCCTGCGCGCCGAAATCGAACGCGGCCTACAACGCCTACAAGGCCGCCACCCGGATCGCCAAGGAGCACGGCTCTCTGGCGCCCCCGCGCACCATCCTCAACGCCCCCACGAAGCTGATGAAGCGCATGGGCTACGGCGAGGGCTACCGCTACGACCACGACGAGCCGGACGCGTTCTCGGGCCAGGATTACTGGCCGGAGCGCCTCGGCCGCCAGCACTTCTACGCGCCGACCGACCGGGGCATGGAGACCCGCTACGCCGACCGCCTCGCCCATTGGGAGCGGCTGCGGCGCGAGCGGCGCGGCGAGGCGTGAACCGGCCCGGGACATCCTCCGGAGGGGCCTCGCGGGCGTCCGCACCGTCCGGGCCTGCCTCGTCCTCCTCGGCGTGAGCTGGTGGCTCGGCCACAGCCTCGCTTACCGCCCGGCGAGCCTCGGCGGCCTCGCGGCCCGTGGCGGCCCTCGCGCTCGTCCTCGGGCCGCGCTGCTGGCTCGCGATCCGGCCCGGGCCTTGCTGCCGCGTTTGTCACTGGACCGCGGGGCGCGGAGCCGGTAGGGGAGCCGCCCCCCGACCCCTGTTGACGACCTCCCCGGAGACACGGACCCGATGGCGGCCTGCGGCCTCGATTTCGGCACCTCGAACACGACCCTCGGCCGGATCCGGCACGGGCGCCCGGACCTCGTCGCCCTGGAGGGCGCCGACGTGACGATCCCGAGCGCGATCTTCTTCGCGCCGGGCCGGACGCCGGAGGTGGGGCGCGCGGCGATGTCGGCCTATGTCGAGGGCGTGCCGGGGCGTCTGATGCGCAGCCTGAAATCCGTGCTCGGCTCGAGCCTCCTCGAGGAGACCACTCCGGTCGGGCGCGAACGCATCCGCTTCCGGGACGTCATCGCCCGCTACCTCGCCGCCGTGAAGGCGCGGGCGGAGACGGAGGCCGGCGCGCATTTCGACACGGTGGTGCACGGGCGCCCGGTCCATTTCGTCGACGGCGATCCGGACGGCGACCGCAAGGCCGAGGCGGCACTCGCCGAGATCGCGCGCGGCATCGGTTTCCGCCACGTCTCGTTCCAGTACGAGCCCATCGCGGCGGCCCTCGATTACGAGCAGCGCGTGCGCACCGAGGAGATCGCCCTCATCGCCGATATCGGCGGCGGCACCTCGGACTTCTCGATCGTGCGGCTCTCGCCCGAGGGGCACGCCCGCGCGGACCGGGCCGGCGACATCCTGGCCAATGACGGCGTGCGCATCGGCGGCACCGATTTCGACCGGATGCTCAGCCTCGGCACGGTGATGCCGCTGCTCGGTCTCGGCAGCCCGATGAGGCGGGCCGACCTCGCGGTGCCCAACGCCTATTTCCACGACCTCGCCACGTGGTCGAGCATCAACCGCCTGTACAATCCGAAGACCCTGCGGGAGATCGAGGAGACCCGCCGCGACGCGAGCCGCCCCGATCTGATCGACCGGCTCTACAGGGTGGTGGAGGCCGAGCGCGGCCACAGCCTCGCCATGGCGGTGGAGGGCGCCAAGATCGAAACCTCCGAATCGGGCACGGCGCGGATCGATCTCGGCTGGATGGAGCCGGACCTCGCCGCCGAGATCGACCGGCCCCGCCTCGTCGCGCAGACCGGCGACCTCGCCCGGCGCGTGGCCGCGCGGATCGGGCGCTGCCTGGCGCAGGCGGGGATCGGGGCCGGGGACATCGACGCCCTGTTCCTCACCGGCGGCTCGACGGGCCTGCCGCACGTGCGCGCCGCGCTCACCGCCTGCGTGCCGGGGGCGCGCGTCGTCGAGGGCGACACCTTCGGCTCCGTCGGCACCGGCCTGACCCTCGAGGCGGCGCGCCGGGCGGCCTGAGCCCGCGCATGCCGGGCAGCCATCCGCCCCGGGCGAATTGTCGCCGGGGCGGGCGGGTGCTAGCAGCGAGCCATGACCAGCAAGCCTCCACATCGCGGCGGATCGAAGGGCGGATCCCGGCCGCCCGGCCCGGGCGGGAAGCCTGGGGGCCGCGGCGCGCGGCCGGGCGGGGCGGGCAAGCCCAGGTTCGGCTCGGGAGCCCGCCCGGAGCGCGCCCGCACCGGGCCGCGTACCAGCGCCCTCGAGGCGGCGCAGCGCGCGGCGCGGATCCGCGGCGACGACGGCGCCGAGCGCGCGCCCTGGGAGCGCGGCGACACGGCCGCGGACGCTCCGCCGGCCCGTCCCCCGCGCAGCCGCACGGCGAAGCCCCCGGCCGCCGGACCCTCGGGGTCGAGGCCCGCGAGCCGGCGCGCGGAGGAGGGCGGTGCCCGCCGGGCCCCCTCGCGGGAGCCGGCGCCGACCGAGGGCCCGACCCGGCGCCAGCAGCGCGCGGCAGCCTCCGCCACCCTCGCCAGCGGAGTGCAGACCCTGACGGTCGAGGCGGACGAAGCCGGCATGCGCATCGACCGCTTCCTCACCGCCCGCTTCCCGCAGCTGCCCTTCGCCCGGGTGCAGAGCATCGTGCGCAAGGGGGAGCTGCGCGTCGACGGCAAGCGCGCCAAGCCGAACGACCGGCTCGAGCCCGGCATGAACGTGCGGGTCCCCCCGCTCAAGCTCGACCAGCCGACGGAGCGCCCCCGGAACACCGCCCGGGAGGCGGGCGATGCCGAGTTCCTGCGCGCGCTGATCCTTTACGAGGACGCCGACATGATGGTGCTGAACAAGCCCTTCGGCCTCGCCGTCCAGGGGGGCTCCGGCACGGTGCGCCACGTGGACGGCCTGCTCGAGGCCCTGACCGGGCCGGACGGCCAGAAGCCGCGCCTCGTCCACCGCCTCGACAAGGATACGGCCGGCTGCCTGATCGTGGCCAAGACCCGGCTCGCCGCCGCGACCCTGGCCAAGAGCTTCCGTTCGCGCGCCGCGCGCAAGATCTACTGGGCGCTGACGGCCGGCGTGCCGCGGGTGCGCCAGGGCCGCGTCTCGACCTACCTCGCCAAGGAGGAGCCGACGGATGCGGATGCGCGGATGCGCGTCGCCAAGCACGGCGAGGAGGGCGCGAGCCACGCGCTGACCTATTACGCCATGGTCGACCAGGTGGCGCAGAAGCTGTCCTGGCTCTCGTTCAAGCCCGTGACGGGCCGGACGCACCAGCTCCGCGCCCACGCGGCCCATATCGGCCACCCGATCGTCGGCGACCCCAAATACTTCTCGGTGGAGAACTGGGAATTGCCCGGCGGCATCCAGAACCGGCTGCACCTCCTCGCCCGCCGGATCGTGATCCCGCATCCGCGCACGGGCCAGCCCATCGACGTGACGGCGCCTCTGCCGCCCCACATGGCGCAGAGCTGGAACCTCCTCGGCTTCGACGCCACCCGCTACGACCCGATCGTCGACGCGCCGGAAGCCTGACGACGCATGCCGCACGCGTGACCGCGCGGCGCCTTGGCAAGACGGGCGCACGCCTTATTCTCAGCCCGGCGCGCGTGGCGCCCGGCGCGACAGACCGTGATTCAGCGAGACCCGATCCCATGAAGCTTGCGACGCTGGCCTGCCTCACCGTCCTGAGCCTCGTCGGATCGGCGGCGCCACGGGTCGCCGTGGCCGCGCAGCCGACCCTGCAGCCGTCGGCGGCGCCCGCGCGGTCCGCCCCCCAGCAGACCCCAGCACCGCAGCCGGCGGCCCAGAATGCCGCCAAGCCCGCCCAGGCCCCGCGGGCCGGGGAGCGTCGCCGACGCAACTCGTACGCGTATTGCAATCGCAACTCGCAGCAGCGGGGCCTGCGCGGCGGGGCCCGGCGGCGCTTCCTGATTCGCTGCCGCCTCGGCTACGAGCGCAACCGGGCGCCCTCGGCGACCCAGCCCGCCCAGCAGCAGACGCCGCCGCCGCAGGGGGCGGCTCCGCAGGGCAGCGCAGCCCCGAATCCCGGCCAGCCCCCGACGCAGCAGCCCGCCGCTGCGCCGCCGGCGCGCCGACCGTGAGGCGGCTCCGCCGCGCGCGGCCGTGAAGCTCGTTGTCTTCGACGTCGATGGGACCCTCGTCGACAGCCAGCACCTCATCGTGGCCGCGCAGGGCACGGCCTTCGCCGAGCACGGGCTCGCGCCGCCGAGCCGTACGGTGGCGCTCTCGGTCGTCGGCCTGTCGCTGCCGCAGGCGTTCCGGCGCCTCGTCGGCGAGGACGGGCCGATCGCGACGCTCTCGGAGAGCTACAAGCGCGCCTTCAACGCGCTCCGCCTCGACCCGAACTACGAGGAGCCCCTGTTCCCGGGCATGTCCGATCTCATCGTGCGGCTTCACGCGCGCGACGACATCCGCCTCGGGATCGCCACGGGCAAGTCGCGGCGCGGCGTCGACCACCTGATCGCCGCCAACGGCTGGGAGGGCTGGTTCTCCACCACGCAGACCGCCGACGACGCGCCCTCGAAGCCGGACCCGGCGATGCTGCTGCAGGCCATGGCGGAGACCGGGATCGGCCCCGACCGCACCGTGATGATCGGCGATACCAGCTTCGACATGGCGATGGCGGTGAGCGCAGGCGCGGCGGCGATCGGGGTCGCCTGGGGCTATCATCCGCCCGGCGCCCTGTTCGGCGCGGGCGCCGTCACGGTGGTGGAGACGGCCGCGGCCCTCGGCGACCTGTTCTCCGGGCCGCTCGCTAAGCCCGAGGCCGCGCCCCTCGCCGACGACCTAAGGCAAGGCTGACGCGCCGCCCTCGCAGGATGGGCCGGGATGCATTATCTCGGCGCCATGAGCGACGACGTTACCAAGGACTGGCTCGGCGAGCCCTCCGAAGCCCAAAAGCCCGACCCCCTCCGGGCCGCGCGCAGCCACGGCAAGCCGGTCCTGCCGAAGCGCTTCTACAAGGAGGCCGGCTTCGCCGAAGGGACGGAGGGCTTCCGCCTCACCCTCGACGGCCGCCAGGCCAACACGCCGGCCCGCAACCCCCTGGCGGTTCCGACCCGCGGCCTCGCCGGAATCCTGGCAGCCGAATGGGGGGCGCAGGGCGCGGCGATCGATCCCGCGCAGATGCCGGTGACCCGCCTCGTCAACACCGCGATCGACGGCGTCGCCCCCCGCCGCGAGGCGGTGGTGGAGGATCTCGCGGCCTACGCGGGCACCGACCTCGTCGCCTACCGGGCCGCCTCGCCCGAGCGCCTCGTCGCCGCGCAGGGCGAGGCCTGGGACCCCGTGCTCGACTGGGCCCGCGAGTCCTTCCGTGCCCGCCTGATCCTCAGCGAGGGCGTGATGCACGTGACCCAGCCCGAGGAGACCGTGCGGGCCCTGCGCGACGCCATCGCGGCGGCCGAGGGGCCGTTCCGGCTGGCCGCCCTCCACACCATGACAACGCTGACGGGCTCGCTCCTGATCGCGCTGGCGGTACTGCACGGGCGCCTCGACCCGGAGGCGGCCTGGGCCGCCGCGCACGTGGACGAGACCTACCAGGCGAGCGTCTGGGGCCGGGATGCCGAGGCCGAGGCGCGCCTCGCCCTGCGCAAGGCCGAGTTCGAGGCCGCCGCACGCGTGGCGGCGCTCGCCGGATAAGGTGCGGGGGCGGGGCGCGAACAGCGTTTTCGCCGACGAAACTCTCGTGCTAAGGGGCCTGATCCCGGCAACCGCCAAGCCCGCGGTTTGCGGAAATTCTGTATTCAATTCAGTCCGAGGCCGTGACTTCATGAAGGATATTCTCGAAAAGCTCGAGGATCGGCGCGCGCAGGCCCGTCTCGGCGGCGGCGAGAACCGCGTCGTCGCCCAGCACAAGCGCGGCAAGCTCACGGCGCGCGAGCGCATCGAACTCCTGCTCGACCACGGGTCGTTTGAGGAATTCGACATGTTCGTGCAGCACCGCTCAAGCGATTTCGGGATGGAGAAGCAGAAGATCCCGGGCGACGGCGTCGTCACGGGCTGGGGCACCATCAACGGGCGCACCGTCTTCCTGTTCTCGAAGGACTTCACGGTGTTCGGCGGCTCGCTCTCCGAGGCGCACGCGCAGAAGATCGTCAAGGTCCAGGACATGGCGCTGAAGATGCGCGCGCCGATCATCGGCATCTTCGATGCCGGCGGGGCCCGGATCCAGGAGGGCGTGGCGGCGCTCGGCGGCTACGGCGAGGTGTTCAAGCGCAACGTCGCGGCGTCCGGCGTCATTCCGCAGATCTCCGTGATCATGGGGCCGTGCGCGGGCGGCGACGTCTACTCGCCGGCGATGACCGACTTCATCTTCATGGTGCGCGACACGAGCTACATGTTCGTGACCGGGCCCGACGTGGTGAAGACCGTCACCAACGAGGTGGTCACCGCGGAGGAACTCGGCGGCGCCAAGGTCCACACCTCGAAATCCTCGATCGCCGACGGCTCCTTCGAGAACGACGTCGAGGCGATCCTGCAGATCCGCCGCCTCCTCGACTTCCTGCCCGCCAACAACATCGACGGCGTGCCGGAGATCGAGAGCTTCGACGACGTCAACCGGCTCGACAAGGGCCTCGACACCCTGATTCCCGACAACCCGAACAAGCCCTACGACATGGGCGAGTTGATCCGCCGGGTGACGGACGAGGGCGACTTCTTCGAGATCCAGGCGGCCTACGCCCGCAACATCATCACGGGCTTCGGCCGGATCGAGGGCCGGACCGTCGGCTTCGTGGCGAACCAGCCCCTGGTGCTCGCCGGCGTGCTCGATTCGGACGCGTCCCGGAAGGCCGCCCGCTTCGTGCGCTTCTGCGATGCCTTCTCGATCCCGATCGTCACCTTCGTGGACGTGCCGGGCTTCCTGCCCGGGACCGCGCAGGAATATGGCGGCCTGATCAAGCACGGCGCCAAGCTCCTGTTCGCCTACAGCCAGGCGACGGTTCCCCTCGTCACCATCATCACCCGCAAGGCGTTCGGCGGCGCCTACGACGTGATGGCCTCCAAGCATGTCGGCGCCGACCTCAACTACGCCTGGCCGACGGCCCAGATCGCCGTGATGGGTGCCAAGGGCGCGGTCGAGATCATCTTCCGTTCCGAGATCGGCGATGCGGAGAAGATCGCGGCGCGCACGAGCGAGTACGAGGACCGCTTCCTCTCGCCCTTCGTGGCCGCCGAGCGCGGCTACATCGACGAGGTGATCATGCCCCACTCGACCCGCAAGCGGATCGCGCGGGCGCTCGGCATGCTGCGCACCAAGGAGATGGAGCAGCCCTGGAAAAAGCACGACAACATCCCGCTCTGAGCGGGACGCGACGCCGGCATCGGCGAGAGGCCGCGCATGGTCTTGCGCGGCCCGACTCGGCGCGGCCTTCCTACCGGGGCGCGAAGATCGTGATGTTGGAGTTGATCTGGTAGGCGGCGGCCGGCTCCGTGTTGACGAAGCGCAGGCGCACCGGGCTCTCGCCGAGGGCCGCGCCGAAGCTCGGCGTCACGGCGATCGGGAAGCAGCGGTCGAGGGCGTCGACGGCCGCCCGCTCGTAGGCCTCGCGGGCGTCCCGGTCCCCTTCGAGGCTGCGGGCGGTGACGAGCGGCTTGCCGCGCAGCGCCCCCGTCTTCGTCAGTCCGAACCGGAACGCGATGGTCGAGCCCTCGGTGCCCGCCGGAACCTGCCAGCACGCGGCCAGGGCCTTGCGCATCTCCGCCCAATTGTTGATGGGGCTCCGCGCCGCGGCCGGCGCCGTCTCGGGCTTCTGCGGCTCCCCGCCGGGACTGCTTTGTGCGGTGGTCTCCCGGGCCTCCCCGGACACCGGGCCGAGCGCCACTGACAGGAGTGCCAGGAGCAAGGTTGCCGGGAGCAGCGCCGTCTTGAGCCGCGCGAGCGGCGAGACGGCGGGCGACGGCGGAATCAGCTCTTCTCGCTGTGCTCTGAGACCGCGCATAGGGTGAGGGGCCCTTTCCCCGAATTCGTGACCGAGCAGGTGATGCGGGCGCCGCCCGCATCGACGTTGCTGTGGCGCAGGCGTGCGGCCGCATCCCGGGCGGCGTGGGCGGCCTTCTCGATCGTCGCCGCGTCGATCCCCGTCACGACGTGGCCGGCCCGGCCGAACAGCCGGTAGTAGGAATCCGGCGGCGTCTCGCCGCGGAACTGCGCGCCGACCGAGGAGGGCTCGCCGCAGGCGAGGGTCAGCGAGGTGTCGGATGCGAGGGAGAAGTTCGCGAAGTCGAGGCTGCGGTTGCCGACCTCCGCCCGGGTCTCGGCCGCGACCCGGTCGATCAGGTCGCCGCAGGGATCCGCGAGCGCCGGCGTGGCTGTCGTCAGGAGGATGGCCGTCAGGATCGTGCGCATGCCGGCAAGCTAGCGCGCCTCGCGGCAAGGACCATGCGCACGCGGGCGGACATCGCGCCGCGCCGGGCGCCTCAGGCCGGGCGATCGGGGCCCGCGGCCAGTCGCGGCGGCGCGCCGAGCTCCAGCAGCACGATCTCGGGGGGGACACCGAAGCGCACCGGCACCCGGCTGACGCCGAAGCCGCCGGACACGATCATATGGCGCCCGTCCTTGACGATATGCCCATAGGCGAAGTCGTTGGCGCGTCGCGAGGGGATCACCGGCGAGTACCCGAAGATGCGGATCTGCCCTCCGTGGGTGTGGCCCGCCAGCGTCAGGCTGACGCGGTCCGGCACCCGCAGGAAGATGTCGGGCTCGTGCACCATGAGCAGCACGGGGGCGTCGTCCGCGACCTTGGCGAGGGTGCCGGGCAGGTCGTCGCGGCCCCGGTGGTCGCCCCAGAGGACGAAGGGCTCCTGGTCGCCCAGGCCAGCGACCCAGAACGGCAACCCGTCCTTGGTCAGCCGCAGGACGTCGTTCTCCATCACCGGGATGCCGACGGCTTCGAGCTCGCGCTGCGCCTCGCAGGGGCCGCTGCGGGTGCGCTGGGCTACCCGGTCGTCCCACCAATCGTGGTTGCCGAGGATCGCGTGCACGCCGAGCGGAGCCTTGAGGGGCCGCACCACCCGGGCGAAGTCCGAGAGGGGCACGCGCCGGCGCACGACGCTCGGCCCCCCGGGATAGTCCCCGAGCATCAGGATCAGGTCGGGCCGGAGCGCGTTCGTGGTGTCGACGATCTCGGCGATGCGGTCGAGGGGCATGTAGGGCTCGCCGACATGGAAATCGGCGAGCACGGCCACGCGCAGCGAGAGGCCGGGCGTCCAACCGGGCAGCGCAGGGGCGTAGCGCGTCACCACGAGGCGGTGCAGCGGCTCGATGTCGAAGGCGTAGACGCCCGTCGAGACTGCGAGCGCCCCCGCACCGCCGAGCCCGGCCAGGAACTGCCGACGGCTCGGCAGAATCAGCATGCGATGGTCCCCCTGGGCGCCGGATCGGAGATGCATGCCGTGACCGCCGAGTATGACGGTTTGACGGCGCGCCTGCGGGGTGGCTCCGCCCGGAGCTTAGGCACGATGCCTCAGCCGATCCTTGAACCGGTGCGGCGGGATCGCGAGCGGGAGGATGCGCGTCAGAGGACGGGCGCGTCCTCGTGCAGCAATTCCAGGATGCCGCGCCGCTCGCCCGCCCGGGTCTCGCGCTTCTGGATGGCGGGGGCCTTCATCCGGACTGCGGCGGCGAGCGCCGGCAGGGCGACGGGGCGGAAATGCTCGCGATCCTGACCCAGATCCGTGTGACGGCGTCCGGTGTCGGTCGCCGCGGCCGGGGTCTCGCTGGAGGGGTACATGGGAGGTGTCCTGTCTGATGACCTGGGACGGCCGGAGCTCGGCCTGAGGGAATGTCCAGCCGCGATCACGATGCGGCCCGCGGGAGAGCGGGACCTCAGAGCACAAAGTCCCGTCCGCCCGTCCCATATTTGCGGTCGATCAAGCTGAACGCCGGATTAAGAAATCGGCAAAGCTTACTATTTTGCCGCGAAGTGTCGGAAACCGCTCGACTGCATTTCGCGGCCGGGCGATCCGCCCGGCGCGATCTACCGGGCCGGCACCGGCACGGCCTCGAGACCCTCCGCGGCGATCCAGGCCGCGGTGCGGTCGAGCGCCCGCGCGAGACGGTCGAACAGGGTGTCGATCTCGTCCGGCTGGATCACGAGCGGTGGGCAGACCGCGATCCGGTCGCCCGCGAGGAAGCGCACGATCAGCCCCTCCGCCTGGGCGAAGGCGACGCAGCGCGCGGCGACGCCGGCCTTCGGATCGAACTGGGCCTTGCTCGCCCTGTCGGCCACGATCTCGATGCCGCCGATCAGGCCGAGGCCCCGCGCCTCGCCGACGAGGGGATGCCCGCGCAGCTGCGCGAGGCGGGCCTGGAAAAGCGGGGCCTTCCCGGCGACGCCCTCGACGATGCGGTCGCGCCGGTAGATCTCCAGGGTCTTGAGGGCCACCGCGCAGGCGACGGGATGGCCGGAATAGGTGGTCCCGTGGCCGAACGTGCCGAGCTTCCGACTCTCGGCGAGCAGCGCCTCGTAGAGGGGCTCGTCGATCGAGACGCCGCCGAGGGGCATGTAGCCCGAGGTGACGGCCTTGGCGAAGGAGATCGTGTCCGGGCGCATGTCGAGCGCCTCGCTGCCGAACCAGGTGCCGAGGCGGCCGAAGCCGCAGATCACCTCGTCGGCGATGAAGCGGATGTCGTAGCGGTCGAGCACCGCCTGGACCTTCGCGAAATAGCCGGCCGGCGGGGTGATGGCGCCGCCTGCACCCATCACGGGCTCGGCCACGAAGGCCGCCACCGTCTCGGGATCCTCCCGCAGGATCAGCGCCTCGAGCTCGTCGGCGAGGCGGCTCGAGAAGGCCTCCTCGGTCTCTCCCGGCTCGGCGAACCGGTAATGGTGCGGGCAGGCGGTGTGCAGGAACCCCGGCAGCGGCAAATCCCAGTCGGCGTGGTTGGCCGGCAGGCCCGTCATCGAGGCGGTGACGACGGTCACGCCGTGATAGCCCCGCTGGCGGGCGATGATCTTCTTCTTGCGGGGGCGGCCCAGCGCGTTGTTCATGTACCAGGCGAGCTTGACCTGGGTGTCGTTCGCCTCTGAGCCCGAGGAGGTGAAGAACACCTTCGAGGTCGGCACCGGCATCAGCTCCTTCAGGGCCTCGGCGAGCTCGATCGCCGGATCGTGGCTGCGGCCCGAGAACAGGTGCGCGAAGGGCAGGCGCGAGAGCTGCTCGGTGGCAGCCGCGACGAGTTCCTCGTTCGAGTAGCCGAGGGCCGTGCACCACAGGCCCGCCATGCCCTCGAGATAGGGCCGTCCATCCGTATCGTAGACCCAGACGCCGTGGCCGCGCTCCAGCACGAGCGGGCCGGTCTCGCGGAACGTCGCGAGGTTGGTGTAGGGATGCACGAGGGTTTCGACGTCGCGGGCCGCGAGGTTCGAGAGCATGAAGCCTTCCGGGGTCGGAGCGGGGAGGTCCGCCACACTACCGGCGCGATGCCGCCCTAGAAACCCGGCCGACGCGCGGCGACCCGACGCCCCGTTGCAAACCTCGGTGAAGTTCAGCCTCGCGATGCTCGATCCTGCAACCATCGTGGCCCACCCGGCGCCGGGCCGGTCCTGCGGAACCTGCACCCTGTGCTGCAAGGTCTACGACGTGCCGGCGGTGGAGAGCGTCGCGGGTCAGTGGTGTCGCCACACCCGGCAGGGCCGCGGCTGCGCCATCCACGCGACCCGGCCCGACCATTGCCGCGCCTTCCACTGCCTCTGGATGACGGAGGCGTGGCTCGGGCCGGAATGGAAGCCCGAGCGGGCCAAGATGGTGCTCAGCCTCGATCCGGTCTCGCGCCACATGAACGTGCAGGTCGATCCCGGCCAGCCGAACGCGTGGCGCCGCGAGCCCTATTACGGCCAGCTGAAGCGCTGGGCCGTGGCCTCCCTGCCGCAGAAGCGCCACGTCCTCGTCTACCTCAATACCGCGACCACCGTCGTCCTGCCGGACCGCGACGTGCCCCTCGGGGTATTCGAGCCGGGCGACCGCCTCGTCGCCCGGGAGCGGATGACGCTGACGGGTCCGGTCATCGACGTCGAGAAGGTACGGGCCGCCTGAGCCCCGGTCGGACCACCGGTTGGCACAACCTGTGACAGGTGCCGAACCGCACAGCTTAACCAGCCCGCAACCATACCGAGCGATAACCAGGAACCGGCCCCGTCGCCTCCGCAATGCGCGGCGACGGTGACCGGGCGTGGCATTCGGGTACGGGTCGGTTCGGCGTGGGTACGAGACGAGTTCGACGCGGATCGAGCCTGCACTGGCTCGGCACCGCCTTCACCCCCTGGGTGGCCGGAATGGGGCTTCTCGTCTCCTTCACGGCGACGGCCGGCACCGAGAGCGCCATCGGGTCGAGCATCATGCCCGAGCGCGACGCCCGGATCGTCCCGGCGCTTCCGCCCGGCACCGCGCTCATCGGTAGCACCGGCCTGCATGACGGCGCCGCGACGCTGCTGGCCATCGGCCGGGCCGACGGGCCCGTCGCGGCGACGCGCATCGGCGAGGAGCCGCTCCGCGCCGAGCTCAAGCCCCAGGCCCGCGTCTTCCCGGTGGTGCAGCGGGCTGGCAAGGGGGGCGCCGCCCTCTCGCCCGGCCCGAGCTTCGCGCGCAGCGCCGGCACGCTCCGCGAGAGCGGAACGGCCCTGGTCTTCGCCAACCTCACGAACTCGGTCAGCGGCGTCCTGACGCCCGGCGCCGCGACCTGGAACCCCGAGCTCGAGCCGGATCTCGGCTTCGTGCCCGTTCCCGATCTCGGCCTGACCACGGGGCCGGGCAGCGCCCCCTCCACCGGTGAGGCGGTCGCCGACCGCACCCCCGAGGAGCGCCATGACGGCTCGACGCCCGCGATCCCCCGCGCCGTGGCCCTGTCCTCGACGACCCCGGCGCCCGCCGACGCGATCCCGATCGAGGTCGCGGCCGCGAGCCTCGCCCTGCCGGGCTTCTCCCTGCGCGGCGACCGCGCCGAGCCGGCCGCCCCCGAGACGGCCCCCGAGACAACCGTCGAGAGCGCGCGCCACCGCTACGCCGACCTGATCGAGCCCGACGCGATGGATCGCGAGCAGCGCTGCCTCGCGGAGGCCGTCTATTTCGAGGCCCGCAGCGAGCCCGAGGACGGCCAGGCGGCCGTCGCCCAGGTGGTGCTCAACCGCGTGAAGAGCGGCCTCTATCCGGCCAATGTCTGCGGCGTCGTCTACCAGAACCGGCACCGCTACATGGGCTGCCAGTTCTCCTTCGCCTGCGAGGGCAAGTCGCTGCGGATCACCGATGCGGGGTCCTGGCAGACCGCCACCCGCATCGCCAGCTCCGTGATCGAGGGCCGCACCTACCTGAGCGAGGTCGGCAACGCGACCCACTATCACGCCGACTACGTGCGCCCGACCTGGTCGCGCCGGCTGAAGAAGATGGACGTGATCGGACGGCACATCTTCTACCAGCTGAAGCGCGGCCAGACCTGAGCCCGAGCGGTCCCGGCCGTCCTCATCCAGAATATCGCCGACTTCCCGCCCCGCGCCTCGGATCCCTGATCCAGGCGCCCGCCGGATCGCCTGCGCACGGGCACAAACGGCCAGCATCCACCACTCTCGCGCCGACCGTTCGCGCGACTCCGCAGTTAACCCTAACAACGTTGCCGCACTCATCCACAGCTCTGCTTAAGTACCGCAGTCGCTGCGTAGTCCTAATCATGGGTTAATTTTACCCTGCTGGGCAAATGATCTTGCTCAGACTGCAACTTGACGGCCTCTAGTACGTCGAGATGTGCGCAGCCCCCGCGCCACATCACGTCGTCCTGCTACTTCAGCCCGAGGAACCGTCATGACCGCGCCGGTCACCCGTCTCACGCTCCTGCTCGCCGCGCTCGCCGGCGCCGCCGCCCTCGCCCCCGCCGCGCAGGCCGGCGGCTGCTACGGCGCGGAATGCTACCGCCGCGTCTCCACCCCGCCGGTCTTCGACACGGTCTCGGAGAACGTGCTGGTGCGCCCCCCCCGCACGATCTACCGCACCACGCCGCCGATCTACGACACGGTGTCGGAGCGCGTGCTCGTGTCACCGGGCGGCCGCTTCTGGCAGACGCGGCGCGGGCCCTACGGCGAGCTGATCGGCTGCTGGGTCACGACGCCGCCGCGCTACGCGATGCAGGCGCGCCGTGTCCTGGTGCAGCCCGGCCAGACCATCCCCGAGACCCTGCCGCCGGAATACGCGAGCGTGAGCCGCCGCGTGCTGGTGCAGCCCGCGCGCTCCGGCTGGGTGCCGGTGGGCTACGGCGGCCCCGGCTACGGCCCCAGCCCGGGCCCGGGCGGCCCGCTCGTTGGCTCGATCCCCGACGCGTTCGGCATCACCGGGGCCAGCTCGGCCGATATCGGCGTCGGCCTCGGCTTCTCGCGCGGCAGCATCTACGACGGCTACTGAGAGCGCTCCGGCGGCCGGTCCGACCGGCGCAAGGCTTGATCCGGCCCGCCGCCGCCACAGGTCGCCTCACGGGCGATCTGCGGCGGGAGGCGGGCATGGCGACGTTCAAGGCCTGGGTGATCGACCAGGAGGAGGGCGGGCAGCGCCTCGCCTTCCGGGATTTCGACGAATCCGGCCTGATGCCGGGCGACGTCACGGTGCGGATCACGCACTCGACGCTGAACTACAAGGACGGCCTCGCACTGACCGGCCGCGCCCCGATCGTGCGCCGCTTCCCGATGATCCCGGGGATCGATTTCGCCGGGATCGTCGAGACCTCCGGGCATCCCGACTACGCGGTCGGCGACGCGGTGATCCTCACCGGCTGGGGTGTCGGGGAGACGCATCTCGGTGCCTATGCGGAGAAGGCCCGCGTACCGGGTGACTGGCTGGTGCCGCTGCCCGCCGGGCTCAGCGCGGAGGAGTGCATGGCGATCGGCACCGCCGGCTTCACCGCCATGCTGGGCCTCATGGCCCTCGACCATCACGGGCTCAGCCCGGAGGCCGGGCCGGCCGTCGTCACCGGTGCCTCGGGCGGCGTCGGCTCGGTGGCGGTGGCGCTCCTGGCACGGACCGGATGGCGCGTCGTCGCGGCAACGGGCCGGGCGGCGGAAACCGCCTACCTGCGCGGCCTCGGCGCGGCCGAGATCATCGACCGGTCCGAGCTGTCCGGACCGGCGCGGCCGCTTGCCCGGGAGCGCTGGGCCGCCGGGATCGACGCGGTCGGCTCCACGACCCTCGCGAATCTCCTGGCGATGACGCGGGCGGACGGCGCCATTGCGGCCTGCGGCCTCGTGCAGGGGATGGACCTGCCGACCTCCGTCGCCCCCTTCATCCTGCGCGGTGTCTCGCTCCTCGGGATCAACAGCGTCACCACACCCCGGCCGAAGCGCCGCGAAGCCTGGAAGCGGCTCGCGGGGAGCCTCGACGGCGCGCAGCTCACGGCGATGACCACGCGGGTGCGGCTGGAGGACGTCCGGGATCTCGCGGAGGAAATCCTCGCGGGACGGGTTCGCGGGCGCGTCGTGGTGGAAATAGCCTGAGGCTCCGCTGCGGCGCGGAACCTGAACGGTTCCGCCGCATTGCGTTTTTTATGAGCATTGCATTCGTTCGCGAGCGCGAAGGCGGAGAAGCCTTCGAGGACTTGCCCGATCGCCCGATTTCGCCCCATCCCAACTTCGTGACGCCGGAGGGCTTCGCGCAGATCGAGGCGGAGGTGAAGCGGCTCCAGGCCGAGGCCAGCGCGGTCGACCACGACCGCAAGGCCGACAGCGCCCGCATCGCCCGTGACCTCCACTACTGGACCGCCCGGCTCGGCACCGCGCAGCTCGTGGAGCGGGTCGAGGGCGACACCGTGCATTTCGGCTCGACCGTCACGATCCTGCGCGAGGAGGCGTCGCGCCAGACCTTCCGCATCGTTGGCGAGGACGAGGCGGACCCCGCCAAGGGGTCGATCTCCTACGTGGCGCCGCTCGCCCGGGCTCTCACCGGCAAGAGCATCGGCGATGTCGTCGAGGTGAACGGCCACGAGGCCGAGATCACCGACATCAGGTAGCCGCGCGCGCGCTCCGTCCCTCGAAGAGCGCCCGGCGCGCACTCATCTCGCCGCCGATGAAGTCCATGAACGCCCGCACCCGCGGGGCGTGGCGCAGGTCCGGATGCGTCAGGAGCCACAGGGTGCTCGCCAGGTCCGGTGCGGGCTCGGTCAGGCGCATCAGCGCCGGGCTGAGGTCGCCCTGCAGGCAGGGCAGCGGCCCGATACCGATGCCGGCCTCGATCGCTTCGGCCAAGCCAAGCACCGTGTTCAGCTGCAGGACGATCCGGTCGCGCCCGGCGCGCATGCGCACGAACCGGGCATGCGCGCCGCCCGCCACCGCCTCGCTCGGCGAGACCCACAGCCTGTTCTCGAGCCCCGGGCCGTCCGCCTCGCGCCCGTAGACCGCCCAGGCGATCCGGGCGAGGCGGCGCCCGATCAGGGTCGGGGGCGGGTTGTCGCTCGCACGGATCGCCACGTCGGCGTCGCGCCGTGACAGGTTCAGCGCCTCCTCGGAGACGATCACGTCGAGGCGGATGAGCGGATAGGCTTGCGCGAAGCGGCCGAGCATCGGCACCAGCACGCCCGAGACGAAGCTCGCCGCCGTGGTGATGCGCAGTTCCCCCGCCGGGGTCTGGGCCTGGCCCGCCACCTCGCGCGTGAAGCGCGCCACGTCTTCGTCCATGCGGCTGGCCGCCGCCAGCATGGCGGTGCCGGCAGACGTCGGCACGTAGCCGGACCGGTGGCGCTCGAACAGGCGGGCATCGAGCCCCGCCTCGATGGCGGCGAGGCGGCGGAAGGCGGTCGAATGGTTGATGCCGAGATGCTCGGCCGCGGCGGTCAGGCCGCCGCGATCCGCAATGGCCTTGACCAGACGGAAGTCATCCCAGACGAGCGCCATCGAACCTGCTCTGCGCCCATCAAACCTTGCAGATGCGCAAGGACGCTCTTGCACACCAGGGCATTTCAGCAAAGCCCGCGATGCACGATATCGCGGCGAGGCAACCACGGTCGGGCGGAAAGCCCGGCCACCCGGCGAGGAGTTTGGACGATGGCGAAGGTTCTGGTGCTCTACTACTCGTCCTGGGGCCATGTGGAGCAGATGGCGCGGGCGGTGGCTGACGGCGCACGCGAGGCCGGTGCCGAGGTCAGCGTGAAACGGGTGCCGGAACTGGTGCCGGAGGAAGTGGCCAAGCAGTTCCACTACAAGCTCGACCAGTCCGCGCCGATCGCGGATCCGGGCGAACTCGGGGAGTACGACGCGATCATCTTCGGCACGCCGACCCGCTACGGCAACATGGCGGCGCAGATGAAGCAGTTCCTCGACCAGACCGGCGGGCTCTGGGCCCAGGGCAAGCTCGTCGGCAAGGTCGGCTCGGCCTTCACCTCGACGGCATCCCAGCACGGCGGGCAGGAGACCACCCTGACGAGCTTCCACACGGTGATGCTCCATCACGGCATGGTGATCGTCGGCCTGCCCTACTCCTTCCCGGGCCAGAACGGCGTCGAGGCCGTCAAGGGCGGCACGCCCTACGGCGCCACGACGATCGCGGATGGCGACGGGAGCCGCCAGCCCTCGCCGGTCGAGTTGGAGGGTGCCCGCTTCCAGGGCCGCCACGTCGCCGAGATCGCCGCGAAGCTCGCCGGCTGAGGCGAACAAGAAAAAAGGCTCGGATCACTCCGAGCCTTGGAAGGGAAAAGGCCATTGGGGGCTGAACTGGCCTTCGTGAACCATCAACAAGCCACTCTCCGGATCGGTTCCGGCGCGCGGCGAAAAAAGTTCAGCGCGGCGCCGCGGCCCGCCGCAGGCGGTCGTTGATCGCCTCGCCGAGCCCGACATCCGGGATCGGTCCCACGGCGATCACGGCTGCGCCCGACGCATCGAGACGGCGCAGGGCCGCGAACAAACCTGCCGCCGCCTCGGCGAGATCCGCGCCCGGACTGAGATCGATCACGGCTGCCGCGGTTGCCGCGCCCTCGGGCCGGTCGCCGCCGAACAGCAGTGCTGCCTCGCCCGGCTCGATCCGGCGGGCTTCGAGGCGCACTCGGGCCCGGGGCGCGTAATGTGAGGCGAGGAGCCCGGGACCGACCGGCTGCGCCGCATCCTCCGCACCGGCCTCGGCCAAGAGTGTCCCGAGTACCCGGCACAGATCCTCGCGCGTGACCCCGCCCGGACGCAGCAGGCGCGGTACGCCCTGGATGCAGGCCACCACCGTCGATTCGACGCCGACCGAAGTCGGCCCGCCGTCGAGGATCGCGGCGATGCGCCCGTCGAGGTCGGCGAGGACATGCTCGGGCAGGGTGGGGCTGACGCGCCCGGACCGATTCGCGGAGGGGCCGGCCACCGGCCGGCCGACGCGCCGCAGGAGGTCCTGGGCGAGGGGGCTCGCGGGCACCCGCAGGGCGAGGCTCGGCAGACCGGCGCGGGCGAGGTCGCAGACGCGCGTCTCGGCGGTCGCCGGCACCACCAGGGTGAGGGGACCGGGCCAGAACGCTTCGGCAAGCCGCTCCGCCGCCGCGTCGAAGGCCCCCTGGCGCCGGGCGGAGGCGCGGTCGGGCAGGTGCGCGATCAGGGGATTGAAGCTCGGGCGCTCCTTGGCGGCGAAGATGCGCGCCACGGCGGCCGCATCGGTGGCGTCCGCCCCGAGCCCGTAGACCGTCTCGGTCGGGAACGCGACGAGGCGCCCGGCGGCGAGGAGGCCCGCGGCCTCCGCGATGCCGGCCGGATCGGCGCGCAGGCGCCGCGTCGCCTCAGGCCCAGGCGCGGACGCCGGCGCCGCGGGCATTGACCCGGGATCGTTCATATATAAACTATCTCCGATCGTGACGGGACGCGCCCTTCGGGCGTATGTCGGCAGCGGGATGCGGGCCGCCCTAGCGTCGGGGCGGGCAGCGCGTCAAACGCCGAACCCGGCCCGGTCAGTGCAGCGTCGCCGAAGACGACGCGGGAGGAACCTATGAGCTATCGCGCGCCCGTCGCCGAAATGGCCTTCACCATGCGCCACGTGGCCGGGCTCGATGCCGCCATCGCGGGCGGCACCGCGGGCGACCTCACCTTGGACGATGCGCGGGCGATCCTCGACGAGGCGGCGCGGCTGGCCGACACCGTGATCGCGCCCCTGAACCGGGCGGGCGACCGCCACGGGACGCCGCTCACGGACGGCGCCATCACGACGCCGCCGGGCTGGAAGGCCGCCTACCGGGCCTTCGTCGAGGGCGGCTGGAACGGCCTCAGCGCCCCGGCCGCCTATGGCGGACAGGACCTGCCGCTCCTCCTCAACGCCGCCTGCAGCGAGATGTGGAACGCCGGCAGCCTCGCCTTCGGCCTGTGCCCGCTCCTCACCGCGGGGGGCATCGAGGCGCTCGACAAGCACGGCTCCGAGGATCTCAAGGCGCGCTACCTCGACAAGCTCGTCTCGGGCGAGTGGACCGCCACCATGAACCTGACCGAGCCGCAGGCGGGGTCCGATCTCGCGGCGCTGCGCAGCCGCGCCGAGCCGAACGGCGACGGCACCTACCGGATCACGGGAGCCAAGATCTACATCACCTACGGCGAGCACGACCTCACGGACAACATCGTCCACCTCGTCCTTGCCCGCCTCAAGGACGCGCCGGCGGGCACGCGCGGCATCTCGCTGTTCCTCGTGCCGAAGGTGCTGCCGGACGGGAGCCGCAACGACCTGCGCTGCTCCGGGATCGAGCACAAGCTCGGCATCCACGCCTCACCCACCTGCTCGATGGCCTTCGGCGACGGCGGCGGGGCCACGGGCTGGCTCATCGGCGAGGAGAACCGGGGCCTCGCCTGCATGTTCACGATGATGAACAATGCCCGGCTCAATGTCGGGCTGCAGGGCGTCGCCGTGGCGGAGGCCGCGACCCAGAAGGCCCTCGACTACGCCCGCGAGCGCCGGCAGGGCAAGGCGCCGGGCGCGACCGAGGCGATGAGCCCGATCATCGAGCACGCCGACGTGCAGCGCATGCTGCTGACCATGAAGGCCTGCACGGCGGCCGCCCGCGGCATCTGCTACCTCACCGCCGCCGCCATCGACGCGGCCGAGGGCCCGGACGGGAAGGCGGCCCATGACCGCGCCTCCCTGCTCACGCCCGTCGCCAAGGCCTTCTCGACCGACATCGCCAACGAGGTGACCTCCCTCGGCGTGCAGGTCCATGGCGGCATGGGCTTCGTCGAGGAGACCGGCGCGGCCCAGCTGATGCGCGACGCGCGCATCCTGGCGATCTACGAGGGCACCAACGGCATCCAGGCGATCGATCTGGTCGCCCGCAAGCTGCCCCTGGCGGGCGGCGCCACGGTGCGGGCCCAGATCGCCTGGATGCGGGGCGTCGTCGAGGGCGTCCTCAAGGATGCGAGCCCGGCCTTCGGGCACACGGCCGCGCGCCTGCGCGCCGCGGTCGAGAGCCTCGACCGGGCGACGAGCCACCAGCTGAAGGCCCTGGCCTCGAACCGCCCCGAGGAGGCGCTCGCCGGCGCGACCCCCTATCTGCGCCTTTTCGGGCTGGCGCAGGGCGGGGCGTGCCTCGCCAAGGCCGGGCTCGCGTCGAGCGCGGCGCTGAAGGTCGGCGAGACCGACCCGGCGCATGCCGCCCGGATCGCGCTCGCGCGCTTCTTCGCCGAGAACCTCGCCACCGCGGCCCCCGGGCTCGAGCAGACGGTGCTCGACGGGGCCGCCTTCACCCAGGACGCGCGGCTCGCCCTCGCGAGCTGACCCCACGCCGACGCAGCCGGCGTCGCGCCACCAAGGACCCACCATGAGCGAGCACGTCACGGTCGAGGATCTGGCCGGAGGCGTCCGGTTGATCCGGATGAACCGGCCGGAGAAGAAGAACGCGCTCACCGGCGCCATGTACGACGCCATGCGGGCGGCCCTCGAGGCGGCGGACGCCGAGGCCTCCGGCGTCGGCGCTGTGGTCTTCGCCGGCGTGCCCGGGATCTTCTCGGCGGGCAACGACCTCGCGGACTTCATGGCGGGGGCCGGCAAACCCTTCACGGAGGCGCCGGCCCTGCGCTTCATCCGGCAGCTCGCCCGGACCCGAACCCCGATGGTGGCCGCCGTCGACGGGATCGGCGTCGGTGTCGGCACCACCCTGACGCTGCATTGCGACCTCGTCTATGTCAGCCCGGCCGCGCGCTTCCGGATGCCCTTCGTGGAGCTCGGCCTCGTGCCGGAGGCCGCCTCGAGCTACCTCCTGCCCCGGCGCATCGGGCTCCCGAGGGCGACCGAGATGCTACTGCTCTCGGAAGCCTTCACGGGGGATTCGGCGGTGGAGCTCGGCCTCGCCAACGCGGTGATCCCCGCCGACATGCTGCTCGAGCACGCCCTCGCCCAGGCCGGGCGTCTCGCGGCGCTGCCGCGCAACGCCGTCGCGGCGACGCGCCGGCTCATGCGCGGCGATCAGGCCACCGTCGAGGCCGCCATCGAGGACGAGGCGAAGGCCTTCGACGCGCAGCTGCGATCCGAGGAGGCGCAGGCCGCCTTCCGGGCCTTCTTCGCCCGCAGCGCCAAGCCGGGCGTCCCGGCGTGAATCCAAAGCCCGACCTCTCCGGCCGGATCTGCCTGGTGGCCGGCGCCTCCCGGGGGGTCGGCCGCGGCATCGCCCGGGGCCTCGGCGAGGCGGGCGCCACCGTGATCGTGACGGCCCGATCGAGCGAGACCGGACCCCGCACCGAGATGCGCCCCGAGGCGATCGAGGACACCGCCCGCGAGGTCGACGCCGCTGGGGGCGAGGGGCATCACTACCTCTGCGACCACACCAGCGAGCGCGCCGTCGACGAATTGGTGCACTGGATCCTGCGCCGGTTCGGACGCATCGACGTGGCGGTGTCGAGCGTCTGGGGCGGCAACGAGGGCTATGACGGGGAGCGCTATCCCGACGGAGCGGCCTGGGGCACTCCGTTCTGGCGCCGCTCGGCAGAGCCCTTCGGGCGCTTCCTCGGCGCCGGTCCCTACGCGGGCCTGCTCCTCGCCCGCGCGGTCGCGCCCGCCATGGTCTCGGCCCGCGGCGGCCTCCTGGTGCTGGTCTCGTTCGGCACGGAGGAGGGCTATCTCGGCGACGTCTTCTACGACCTCGCCAAGGCGACGACGAACCGCCTGGCCCTCGCCTGCAGCGCGGAGCTGGGGGCCCACGGGGTGACGGCCCTCGGCCTGTCGCCCGGCTACGTCCGCACTGAGCGGGTGCGCGACCTCGGACAGACGGAGCTCGCCACCGAGAGCCCGCTCTATGCCGGCCGCGCCGTCGCGGCGCTGGCCGCCGACACGGCGGTGGCGACGCGCGCCGGGCAGATCCTTCATCCGGGCGACCTCGCCCGCGACTACGGCTTCACCGACGCGGACGGCAGCCAGCCCCCGCGCTTCCGGGTCGGCCCCTGAGGAGAGCAGCATGAGCACATCATTGAGGGGCAAGACCCTCTTCATCACCGGCGCCTCTCGCGGCATCGGCCTCGCCATCGGCCTGCGGGCGGCGCGCGAGGGGGCGAACGTCGCCATCGCGGCCAAGACCGCGACGCCGCACCCGAAGCTCGAGGGCACGATCCACACGGCCGCGGCCGCGATCGAGGCGGCCGGCGGCCGGGCGCTGCCCCTCGTCGTCGATGTCCGCGAGGAGGAGAGCGTCGCGGCCGCGATGACCCAGACCGCCGAGACCTTCGGGGGCATCGACATCGTGGTGAACAACGCCAGCGCGATCTCCCTCACGCGCACGCCGCAGACCGAGATGAAGCGCTTCGATCTGATGCACCAGATCAACACGCGCGGCACCTACATGGTCTCGAAATACGCGATCCCGTACCTCGCCAAGGCCGAGAACCCGCACATCCTGATGCTGTCGCCGCCCCTCGACATGCAGGAGAAGTGGTTCGCCCCCCATCTCGCCTACACGATGGCGAAGTTCGGCATGTCGCTCTGCGTGCTTGGGCTCGCCGGGGAGCTGCGCCGCCAGGGCATCGCGGTGAACGCGCTCTGGCCCCGCACCACCATCGCGACGGCGGCCGTCAACAACCTGCTCGGCGGCGAGGCCCTGATGCAGGCGAGCCGCAAGCCCGAGATCATGGCGGATGCCGCCCACGCGCTGTTCCTGAAACCGTCCCGCGAGGTCACGGGCCGCTTCCTCATCGACGACACGTTCCTGCACGAGAACGGTGTCACGGACTTTTCAAAATACCGCGTCACACCCGGCATCCCGCTTGCGCCGGACTTCTTCGTGCCGGATGGGAGCGTACCGCCGCCTGACGCCCTTGCCTGAGTGAGCTTTTGTGATCTTCATCCACCAGCCGGTCGCCGGCGCCGGGCACTCGCTCCTCGAGCGCCGCCCCCTCGAACTCCAGGACGCCATCCCCGACGACACGGTCTGGCTCGACATGATCCGGCCGAGCCGGGAGGAGGACCTGAAGGTCGAGGCCTTCATGGGCATCCAGGTGCCGACCCGCGAGGACATGAAGGACATCGAGCCCTCGGAACTCCTCTACGTGGAGGACGGGGCCCGCTACATGACCGGCCGGGTGCTCTCGAAGGTCAGCGACTCGGAGGATCCGGGGCTCGCGGGCATCACCTTCATCCTGCGCGAGAACCGCCTCGTCACCGTTCGCTACGAGGAGCCGCAGGCTTTCCGGATGTACACGCAGCGCGCGGGCCGCTCGACCGGCAACGGCCCGGCGAGCTTCCATTCCGGCGAGACCATCCTGGCCGGGCTGATCGAGACGGTGATCGACCGCGCCGCCGACGTGCTCCAGCTCCAGGGCGAGCGCATCGACCGGCTCTCGGGCAAGATCTTCGAGGTGCAGGATGACCCCTCCGCCCGCAACACCGCCCTGCAGGACACGCTCCGGGCCCTCGGCCGCCACGGCGACCTGATCTCGAAGCAGCGCGAGAGCCTGGTCTCGATGGAGCGCATCCTGCTCTCGCTCTCGGCGACCTACCGGACCAACAAGGCTCCCCGGGAGCTGCGCGAGGACGTGCGCTCGACCCTGCGCGACCTCCAGTCGCTGGAGGAGCACGCGACCTTCCTGTCGACCAAGATCCAGTTCCTCCTCGATGCGACCCTCGGCCTCGTGAATCTCGAGCAGAACAACATCATCAAGCTGTTCTCGGTCATGGCCGTGGTGTTCATGCCGCCGACCCTGATCGCCTCGATCTACGGCATGAACTTCAAGGCCATGCCCGAGCTCGACTGGCCCGTCGGCTACCCGATGGCGGTCCTGATGATGATCGTCGCCGCCGTGCTGCCCTACGCTTTCTTCCGCTGGAAGAAATGGCTGTGAGCATCGGAATGCGCGCGCCCCGCCGGCCCGCGCGGGCACCCCGGCCGCTTGGCACGTCCTGAGCCTGCGGGTACAGACGTTGTTCCCGCTCCGTGCTCGCCCGTGGCGCGTCGGGCCCCACCGGTCCGGTCCCCGGACAGCCCAGACCGCAGCCATCCAGCCCTCGATCGAGACCGACGTTCATGACAGCGACCTCCGGTGTTTCGAACAAGGCGAAGACCGGAATCGTCGGGCTCGACAACGTGCTCGTCGGCGGCCTCGTGCGCAACCGTCTCTACCTGCTGGAGGGCAGCCCCGGGACCGGCAAGACCACGGTCGCGCTGCAATTCCTGCTCGACGGCGCGCGCCTGGGCGAGCGGACCCTCTACATCACCCTGTCGGAGACCGACGAGGAGCTGCGCGACGGCGCCGCCTCGCATGGCTGGGAGCTCGATGACAGCATCACGATCTTCGAGGTGATCCCGCCCGAGAGCCTGCTCGACGCGAACCAGCAGCAGACCCTGCTGTACTCCTCGGACCTGGAACTCGGCGAGACCACCCGGCAGATCTTCGACGCTGTGGACCGGGTGAAGCCGACCCGCATCGTCCTCGACAGCCTGTCGGAGATCCGCCTTCTCGCAGGCTCGTCCCTGCGCTACCGGCGCCAGATCCTCGCGCTGAAGCACTACTTCGCGCGGCACGCCACCACCGTGCTGATGCTCGACGACCTCACGGCCGACTCCCTCGACAAGACCGTGCACAGCGTCGCGCACGGGGTCATCCGCCTGGAGGAGCTCGCCCCCGATTACGGCGCCCAGCGCCGCCGCCTGCGGGTGATCAAGTACCGCGGTCAGCATTTCCGCGGCGGGCATCACGACTACACGATCGAGCGCGGCGGCGTGCAAGTCTTTCCGCGCCTCGTTTCCCTCGAGCACAAGACCGGCTTCCACCGCGAGCGCCTCGTCAGCGGCATCGAGCAATTGGACACGCTCCTCGGCGGCGGGATCGAGAAGGGCTCCAGCACGCTGGTCCTCGGACCGGCCGGGACCGGGAAGTCGATTTTCACCCTCCAATACGTCCTGGCGGCGGCCGCCCGCGGCGAGAGCGCGGCGGTGTTCGTGTTCGACGAGGAACTCGGGCTGCTGTTCGAGCGCACGCGGCAGCTCGGCTTCGACCTCGGGGGTCTGCGGGCCTCCGGCCAGCTGCTGATCGAGCAGATCGACGCGGCGGAGCTGTCGCCCGGCGAATTCGCCCACAAGGTCCGGGCCCTCGTCGACGAGCACGCGGTGAAGACCGTGGTGATCGACAGCCTCAACGGCTACCAGGCCGCCATGCCGCAGGAGAACTCCCTCGTCCTGCACGTGCACGAACTGCTGCAATACCTGAACCGCCAGGGTGCCACGAGCTTCCTGACGGTCGCCCAGCACGGCCTCGTCGGCGACACGCAGACGCCGGTCGACGTGACCTACCTCGCCGACACCGTGATCCTGCTCCGCTACTTCGAGGCGGCCGGCCGGGTGCGCCGGGCGATCTCGGTGGTGAAGAAGCGCGCGGGCGTCCACGAGGACACGATCCGCGAATATCGGATCGGCAGATCCGGCCTCAGCATCGGGTCGCCGCTCGTGGGCTTCCAGGGCGTTCTGCGCGGCATCCCGACCTTCGTCGGCGACGAGACCGAGCTCGACGTGAACGGCGCGCACGAGCCGGCCCCGTGACGGCACCCCATAACCCGCATTCGGAACGGATCCTGATCCTGACGCCGCACGGGCGCGACGCCGTGATCGCGGCCTCCCTCCTCGGCGAGGCGCAGATCCCCACAATCATCTGCTGCGACCTGCATCACCTGCATCGGGGGCTGGTCGAGGGCGCCGGGATGGCGCTACTCACCGAGGAGGCGATCCGCACCGCCGATCTCAGCCGTCTGAGCCAGTGGATCGCGAGCCAGCCGCCCTGGTCCGACATGCCCTTCATCCTTCTCACCGGGCGGGGCGGCGGACCCGAGCAGAACCCGGCCGCCTCCCGGCTGTCGGAGATCCTCGGAAACGTCATCTTCCTGGAGCGCCCGTTCCACCCGACCACGCTGATCAGCGTGGCGCGCACGGCGTTGCGCGGGCGACGCCGCCAGTACGAGGCGCGCGCGCGGCTGGAGGCGTTGCGCGAGGGCGAGAGCCGCCTCAAGGCGGCACTGCAGGCCGAGCAACGGGGCGCCCAGCATCAGCGCCTGCTCATCGACGAGTTGAACCACCGGGTGAAGAACACGCTGGCGACCGTGCAGTCGATCGCGACGCAGACCCTGCGCAACGCCGATTCCAACGACGAGGCCTACGCGTCCCTCGAGACCCGGCTCCTCGCCCTCTCGCGCGCGCACGACGTGCTCACCCGCGAGAACTGGGAGGGCGCCGACCTGATCGAGGTCGTGACCCAGGCCATCGCCCCCTATCGCGGCCGCGGCGGCGAGCGCTTCCGCATCGACGGACCGGAGGTCCGCCTGTGTCCGCGGATGTCGCTCGCCATCGCCATGGCGATCCAGGAGCTTGCCACGAACGCGGTGAAGTACGGGGCGCTGTCCAATGCCGAGGGCGGCGTCGTCATCGATTGGAGCGTGAAGAACGGGGTCACGCCGCCGCGGCTTGCCTTCCGCTGGTGCGAGGAGGGCGGCCCGATCGTCCGGGCGCCGAAGCGCCGGGGCTTCGGATCGCGCCTAATCGAGCGCAACCTCGCCCGCGACCTCGACGGGTCCGTCGAGATCACCTTCGCGCCGAGCGGCGTGGTCTGCACCGTGGACGCGCCCCTGAGCTGAGGGCGCGGGCCGGCCGGGAGGGATCGGAGCATGTGCGGACGCTTCTTCATCGCGCAGGCGCCCGAGATCTTTCGCGAGTTCTACGGGTATCCGGAGCGTCCGAACTTCCCGGGCCGCTACAACGTGGCACCGACGCAGCCGGTGGCGGTGGTCCTGGCCGAGGCCGGGGAGCGTCGCTTCCGGCTGATGCGCTGGGGCTTCTGGCCAGGATGGCTCAAGGACCCGAAGGATTTTCCCCTGGTGATCAACGCGCGGGTCGAGACCGTGCAGGAGAAGCCGACCTTCCGGGGTGCACTCCGCCACCGCCGCTGCATCGTCCTGGCGGACGGCTTCTACGAGTGGCGGCGCGAGGGGACCGGGCGCAATGCCGTGAAGACGCCGTTCAAGATCAGCCGCCAGGACGGGGCCCCGATGGCGCTGGCGGGCTTGTGGGAGAACTGGATCGGCGCGGACGGGTCCGAGATCGATACAGCAGCGATCGTCACCACGGGCGCCAACGGCACCATGGCGGCGGTCCACGACCGGATGCCGGCGATCCTGGCCCCGGAGACGATCGGGCCGTGGCTCGATACCCGCACGGTCGATGCCCGCGAGGCGGCCGGCCTGTGCCGACCCTGCCCGGACGCGTGGCTGCGGCTCGAACCCGTGAGCGCCCGGGTCAACGATGCGCGCAACGACGATGCGTCGCTGATCGTGCCGGTTGGCCGGCCGCAAGCCGCGGCGACGCGCGCGCTGCCGCCCGAGGATCGGCCGCGATCGAGCGACGAAGACGCGCAGGGCTCGCTGTTCTAGCGGCCTCAGCAGCCGCGGCAGATGCTGCCCTCGATACTGTCGGCGGCGTTGCGCTCGCGCCGCTCGACGGCGGACGAGGGAACCTCGCCCGGGCCGAGGGACGTGCCCGGAGGCTTCGTCACGCCGAGGGAGTTCGTGTAGGGGGCGGTCACCGTCGAGGTCGGGCCGCCGCCCGTTCCAGTCTGGTCGGGTGCCCCGCGGAGATCCTGCTGCGAGAGGACCGGAAGCGGCGCGAACAGGCCGGCGAGGACAACCGCCGACAGGAGACGAGATGCTGACATGGTGCCCTCCGACGCCCGCCTAACGCGGCAGCGGCCCGGAAGTTCTAGTGCGAAGCCGTACGCTTCCGCTGATCAGCGCCGCTTGCGCACCGGCTCGCGCCGGAACACGCCCACGACCTCGACATGGGCCGAGTAGGCGAACTGGTCGACCGGGGTGACCCTCTCCAGGCGGTAGCCCCCGGCGATCAGGGTCGCGGCATCGCGCGCGAAGGTGCCGGTATCGCAGGCGACGCCGACGACGAGCGGCACCTTCGATTCGGCGAGCTGCCTGGCCTGCGCCTGAGCGCCGGCCCGCGGCGGATCGAACACCACGGCGTCAAACGCATTGAGGTCGTGCGCGAGGAGCGGCCGGCGGAACAGGTCGCGGCGCTCGGTGGTGACGCGGCGCAAGCCGGGCCGGCCGCGCACGGCGCGATCGAGTCCGGCGAGCGAGGCGTCATCGCCCTCGACGGCGTGGACCTCGTGGGCCCGGGCGAGCGCCAGGGTGAAGGGCCCACAGCCGGCGAAGAGGTCGGCGACCCGCTTCACCCGCCGGTCGAAGGCCGTGAGCACGAGCTCGGTGAGCGCGGCCTCCCCGGCCGCCGTCGCCTGCAGGAAACCGCCGGGCGGCGGCAACAGATGCCCCTCGCCCGAGGGGATCTGCACCGGGCGGCGCTCCACGACGACGTCGCCATGGAGCGCGAGGCGGACGAGGTCGAGTTCGCCCGCGAGGCGCACCAGCGCCGCCCGCACGCCCTCGCCGACGGGGCCGTGCCCGCGCAGGTCGACGTCGAGCCCCGCCTCGCTCGCCGTCACGGCGACGTCGAGGGGCTTGCGGCCGTGGCCGAGGGGGGCGCTCAGGGCCCGGGCGATCGCGGGAGCTTGGTGCAGGGCCGGCACGGTGATCGGGCAATGGTCGATCGCCACGAGGGCGTGGCTGCGGGCTTCCATCAGGCCGGCCTCGGCACGGCCCTCGACGGCGCGGACGTGCAGGGTGATCCGCCGCCGGCCCGCGCCGCGGGCATCGCGCACCGGTCCGGACGTCACCGGGAGGCCGGCCTGCGACAGGGCCTGGGCCAGGAGCCCCTGCTTCCAGGCCGCGTAGGGCTCGGGCGCGAGGTGCTGCACCGCGCAGCCGCCGCAGCGGGTGAAGTAGGGGCAGAACGGCGCGATCCGGTCGGGCGAGGCCTCCTCGACCGCCAGGAGATCGCCGCGTTGTCCCTCACGCAGGATGCTGACGCGCTCCCCCGGCAGCGCGTAGGCGACCGCGAGGCCATCCGCGGTCAGGCCATCGCCGCGGGCACCGAGGCGGCGGATCGTGACGGTCTCGGGTTCAGGCATTCTGGAGTCCAGGTTGTCCGCGCGCGAGGGGCGCCGTCGCGCCGATCAGGAATTCGCGGTTGCCGTCGCCGCCCGCGACCGGCGAGGGCAGGGTGGCCAGCACGGAGAAGCCGAGGTCGCCGAGGCAGCCGGCCACGGACGCGCAGACCTCGGCATGGACGGCCTCGTCCCGCACGATGCCGCCGCGCCCGATACGCGCGCGGCCGGCCTCGAATTGCGGCTTGATCAGCGCCGCGAGGGCCGCGCCCGGCGCCAGAAGGGGCGCCACCGCCGGCAGGACGAGGCGCAGCGCGATGAAGCTGACGTCGACCGACACCAAGCTCGGTGCGTCCCCGAGGGTTCCCGGCTTGAGACGGCGCACATCCGTGCCCTCGAGGCTCGTCACCCGCGGGTCGGCCGCCAGCGAGGCGTGGAGCTGACCGCGCCCGACATCGACGGCGTAGACATGGGCGGCGCCGCGCCGCAGCAGGACGTCGGTGAAGCCGCCCGTCGAGGCTCCGACATCGAGGCAGGCGCGGCCGGCGGGGTCGAAGCCGAAGGCGTCGAGGGCGGCGCTCAGCTTCACGCCGCCGCGCGACACGTAGGGATGCGGCTGCCCCGCCGCGATGGCGGCATCGGGCGCGAGGGCGTCGGAGGCGCGCGCCACGGGGCGGCCATCCGCACGGACGAGGCCCGCCGCGATGGCGGCTTGCGCCCGCGCCCGGCTCTCGTAGAAGCCCCGCTCCACCAGGAGGCGATCGGCCCTGAGCCGCTCCCGCGTCATGTCGCTCGGATATCCCTGTGCGTGCGCCCGGGGCGCGATCGTGTACGGTCAAGCCCTGTCGAAGAACCGGGGCGGCGCCTAACTAGCTCAGCGTGGAGAGGAGAGCCATCACATGACACGCCTATTGCCGTTTCTCGCGGTCCTCGCGAGCGTGACCCCCGCCCTGGCCCAGAAGGCCGAGGCGCCCGCCGCGCCCGCGGCGCCTGCCGCGCCCCAGACCTTCGAGAGCGAGATTCGGAACAACAAGAACGAGCCGATCGGCAAGATCATGATCCGGGACGGCGCGAACTCCCTGGTGATGCGCCTCGCGATCCAGGCCGGCGGCCTGCCGCCCGGCTGGCACGGCATCCACTTCCACGCGGTGGGGGATTGCTCGGACGTCGAGAAGTTCGAGAAGTCGAAGGCACACGTGAACCACGACCAGAGCAAGCACGGGCTCCTGAACCCGGACGGGCCGGACGAGGGCGACCTGCCGAACGTCTACGCCAATGCCGACGGCTCGGTGAATGCCGAGGTCTCGAGCGAGACGCCGCTGACCGGGGAGGGCGGCCTTAAGGACGGCGACGGCTCGGCGCTGATCATCCACGCCAACCAGGACGACCACGCCACCCAGCCGATCGGCGGCGCCGGCGCCCGCATCGCCTGCGCGGTCATCAAGTAGCATCGAGGCGCGTCCGCTTTCCCGCCCGGGTGGGTGGGAAAGCGGAGGGCGCGAGGGTCCGGGGCTTCACGCGTGCGCGAGGCCTTTACGCATGCGCGAGGCCTTTACGCATGCGCGAGCTTGGGCTTGGCGCCGAGCGCCTCCTCGACGGTGCCGTCGCCGTCGAGATAGCCATGCCGCTTCGGGTTCGGCATGATCACCGAGGCCACGAAGGCGACGGCGAGCAGGACGGTTACGTACCAGAAGAAGGTGCTCTCGCTGCCCGCATCCTTGAACCAGAGGGCGACGTACTCGGCGGTGCCGCCGAAGGTGGCGTTGGCCAGCGCGTAGGAGAGCCCGACCCCGAGGGCCCGCACGTTGGTGGGGAACAGCTCCGCCTTCACAATACCGCTGATGCCCGTGTAGAAGCTGATGACGACGAGGCCGAGGGTGATCAGCGCGAAGGCGACAAGCGGATCCTTGTTGGTGCCGAGCGCGCTCATCAGGGGCACCACCATCAGGGTGCCGAGGCCGCTGTAGAGCAGCATGTTCGCCTTGCGGCCGATCCTGTCCGAGAGGGCCCCGAAGATCGGCTGGATCGCCATGTAGACGAGAAGCACCATGGTCATCGTCTGGGAGGCGGTGGTCTTCTCCATCTGCGCGGTGTTGACCAGGTACTTCTGCATGTAGGTCGTGAAGGTATAGAAGCTCAGCGAACCGCCGGCCGTGTAGGCGAGCACGACGCAGAAGGCGCGCCAGTGCTTGAACAGCTCGCGGAAGGTCCCGGCCTCCTCGCGGTCGCCGCCCTTCTCCATCGTCTCCGCAAGCGAGCGCCGGAGATAGAGCGCGACCACCGCCGCGAGCGCCCCGATGAAGAACGGGATGCGCCAGCCATAGGCCCGGAGCTGGTCGGCGGTCATCACCGCCTGCAGCGTCACGAGCACCAGGGAGGCCAGGAGTTGCCCGCCGATCAGGGTGACGTACTGGAATGAGGCGTAGAACCCGCGCTTCCCCTTCAACGCCACCTCGCTCATGTAGGTGGCGCTGGTGCCGTACTCGCCGCCCACCGAGATGCCCTGCACCATGCGGGCGAGGAGGAGCAGGATCGGCGCCGCCGTGCCGACGGTCTCGTAGGTCGGCAGGATGCCGATGGCGAGGGAGCCCGCGCACATCATCAGCACCGAGATCACCATCGAGGTGCGGCGCCCGAGCCGGTCGGCGATGCGCCCGAACAGCCAGCCGCCGATCGGGCGCATGAAGAAGCCCACCGCGAAGATGCCGGCCGTCTGCAGGAGCTGGCTCGTGGTGTCGCCCTTGGGGAAGAAGGCCGGGGCGAAGTAGAGGGCGAAGAAGGCGTAGCAGTAGAAGTCGTACCACTCGACCAGGTTGCCGGACGAAGATCCGACGATCGCCATGATGCGCCGGCGTCGGTCCGCCGCGTCGTTCTCGGCGGAGGGTGCAATCCCGATCGAGTCGGACATGGCGTGTTCCTTGAGCCTGTGGGCGGCCTGCGGCCGATCTTCTTGGTCCCGGAGGTTAGACGTCCGCGCGCGAATTCAACAAGGCCGGGGGCGGCTTGAGACGGGGATGCCCCGACGATCTGTCACCCCGCCGCGCGCGTGAGGCCGCGCTCCGCGAGCCATTCCGCCAACACGGCGTTGACCCGGCCGGGCGCCTCCTGCTGCACCCAATGGGAGACGCCGGGAAGGCGTCTGAGCGTGAAATCCCGCACGAGCGGGCCGTAGCCCTCGGTGAGTTCGAGGCCGAGCGCGGTGTCCTCCTCGCCCCAGACCATCAGGACCGGGATGTCGATCGGCGGCCCCGCGCCGGTCTCCGCGAGGCCGCGCAGGTTCGCGCGGTAGTAATTCAACATCGCCGTCATGGCGCCGGGCTTCACGGCGTTGTCGCGGTAGTGATCGAGGACGCTGTCCGGAAATGCGCTCTTGTCGACCGCCATCCCGGTGAAGGCGCGTCCCACCGCCGCGGCGGCGTCGCGGGTCAGGACCCATTCGGGCAGACGCGGGATCTGGAAGAAGGCGACGTAGAGGGACCGGACCCGCTGACGCCAGGATCGGCGCAGGACCCTGCGGAAGATCGTGGGATGGGGCACGTTCATCACCACGAGACCGTCGAGGGGCAGGCGCCGCCCGATCGCGACGTTCCAGGCGACGAAGGCGCCCCAATCGTGCCCGACGAGGAGGCGGCGGCGGGCCCCGAACGCCTCGAACAGCCCGGCGGTGTCCGCAACCAGATGCTCCATCCGGTACGCCGCGAGGCCCCCCGGGCGATCGCTGCCGCCGTATCCCCTCATGTCCGGCGCCACGGCGTGCCAGCCGAGCTCGGCGAGGACAGGCAGTTGATGGCGCCAGGAGAAGCGGCTCTCCGGGAAGCCGTGCAGACAGAGCGCGATGTCCGGCCCCGATCCGGCCTCGTCGACGGCGAAGCGGAGGCCGTTGGCCTCGATCGTGCGGGTGGTGATGCGGCTCGCGTCCATCCTGGGGATCCGTTGCGTGGTCTCGGGCGGCGTCCGGTGCCAACGCCGCGTACCCGGGCGGGGTCCCGGGCGAGGTCCCGGCCGATCCCGCGAGACCTCGCAGCCAAGCGAAAGTCACGGTTGCATCGGGGTTGCCTCCAGCACGGAACGGTTTCGAGCGGATCCTCGTTGCGGGCTGCAGTCGGGACCATCAGGTCCCGCCACGCAACGGGAAGTGGAATCACGCCATGAGCAAGCTCTTTCGGAGCACGATGACGGCTGCCCTCTTGGTAGCCAGTGCGGCAACGGCCTTCGCCCAGGGCGGCGGGGCTGGCGGTGGAGCCGGTGGCGGGGCTGGCGGCGGGGCCGGAGGCGGTGCGGGCATGGGCGCCGGAGGCGGAGCCGGCGGCGCGGGTGGCGGGTCCGGAGCGGGCGGCGGCGGAGGTGCGGGCGCCGGTGGTGGAGCCGGGATGCGCGGCGGCGAGGCTGGAGGAGCCGGCGGTGCCGGAGGCGCGGGCCCGCGCGGCGGAGCTGGCGGCCCGGCAACCCAGGGCACCGCGCCCGAGGGCGGGCGAGACGGTGGTGCGGCGGGCCAGCGCGGCGGACGCGAGGAGGGTGGACCGGCCCAGCGGGGGGCTCAGCCCGGCGAGCAGCGCGGTACGCAGCCGGGCGAGCCGCGGGGCGCGGGTGAGCGCGGCGGGCGCGACGGCGCCGCCGAGCGGGGCGACCGCGGCGACCGCGGCGATCGGGGCGACCGTGGTGATCGCGGAGACCGTGGTGATCGCGGAGACCGCAATGACCGGGGCGGGCGCGAGGGTGCTGAGCGGGGCGGCGCGAATCGTTCCGAGGCTCGCGGGGCGGCGACACGCCTCGATACGCGCCAGCGCACGGAATTCCGTCAGTCGGTGACCCGGATCGGCGTCTCGCCGGTGCGCAACGTCAACTTCCGGGTGAATGTCGGCACGGCGATCCCGCGTTCGGTGACGCTGCACGCGCTGCCGCCGTCGATCCTGACCCTGGTGCCGGCCTATCGCGGCCTCCAGTTCATCCTGGTCGAGGACGACATCGTCATCATCGACCCGGACACCTTCGAGATCGTTGACGTCATCCCGGCCTGACCGGGCCGGCTCCGGGCATCCGGAACGGGCGAGGCGCCGCGCCTCGCCCGTGTCACCGTCACCGGCTGCCGTCGAGAAGCTTCGAGACGACGCGCGCGGTGTAGTCCACCATGGGCACGATGCGCGCGTAGTTCAGGCGCGTCGGGCCGATCACCCCGACGACGCCGACGATCTGCTGGGACCCGTCGCGGAAGGGCGCGGCGATCATCGAGGAGCCCGAGAGCGAGAACAGCTTGTTCTCCGAGCCGATGAAGATGCGCACGCCCTCGCCGCCCTCGGCACGCGCGAGCAGCTCGATCACGTCCTTCTGGGTCTCGAGGTCGTTGAAGAGTAGGCGGATGCGCTCAAGATCCTCGACGGCGCGCAGGTCGTCGAGGAGGTTCGCCTGGCCGCGCACGATGAGCTGGCGCGCATCCGAGGGTCCCACCGTGGTGGCGAGGCCCGCATCGACGAGGCGCTCCGTGATGACGTCGAGCTCCCGCTTCATCGCCTGACGCCCGGCCTCGATCTCGGCCCGCAGGGTCCCGAGGGTCCGTCCCTGCTGCAGGCGGGCGTTCAGGTAGTTCGACGCCTCCTGGAGCGCGCTCGCCGGAAGGCCCGCAGGCAGGTCGAGGATGCGGTTCTCGACCGAGCCGTCGTCCGACACGAGCACGACGAGCGCGCGGCTCACGTCGAGACGCACGAACTCGATGTGCTTGAGCTGGACGTTCATCTTGGTGGTGACGACGACGCCCGCCCCCCGGGAGATGCCCGAGAGCATCGTGGAAGCCTCGGCGAGGGCGGAATCGAAGGTATGGCGCGAGGCGGCGGCACGCATCTGCGCCTCGATCCGCGCCTGCTCCTCGCGGCCGACATCGCCGAGTTCCAGCATCGCGTCCACGAAGAAGCGCAGGCCCTGCTCCGTCGGAAGCCGGCCCGCCGAGGTATGCGGAGCGTAGATGAGGCCGGAATGCTCGAGATCCGACATCACGTTGCGGATCGAGGCCGGGGACAGCGCCATCGGCAGGATCCGCGCGAGGTTGCGCGAGCCCACGGGTTCGCCGGTCGAGAGGTAGCTCTCGACGATCTGGCGAAAGATCTCCCGCGCCCGGTCGTTGAGCGCGGCCAGCGCCTGGAACTGATGCGGCGAGGAGAGGGTACGGGGGGGTTCTGTCACGATCTCTGTTCCTGCCGGGCGATTGTGTGCGCCCGGCGCGCCGGGATCAATCGGCTGCGCGCTCGCAAATCGCCGTCGATGCCCGCGTCAGTAAAATAAATTCCGGCCCAACACTTGCTGAACAGAAACCCCGCTCCAGGACGAAATTATCCAAGGACAATCGCAAACAGGTCGGAATAATCCCAGCACAGGTGCGTTGTCAGTCTGTGAAGCGCGCGGATTATCCGTCGCGCGGTGGGACGATAACCCCACCTTTTCAGGGGCCGGTTTCGATGCGTTCTGTTTTCAAGATGATCATGCCGAAAGTTTTCGCAACGGCTCTCGCGGTCGCGGGACTGGCCCTCACCGCGGCGCCGCGGACCGCCGAAGCCGCACCGCTCGCGGTCTCCAGGCAGGTCGCCTCTCCGGATGCCGGCGCCACCGAGGTCGCCTACGGCTCGGGCCATGGCCGCTTCGTCGGCCACCATCGCCGCCATCTGCGCGGCCATCACCGCATGCATCATCGGCACTACCATCACGGCCGGCACTCGCATCGCGGCCATCACCACCGCATGCATCGTCACTTCCGCTGATCGCAACGACCGGGGATCGCCGTTGCAGGGCGGCGGTCCCCGGCGCGCGAAGGCCCTCGGCGCGGGTTGCCGCCCCGGCCGGCCCGGCCTAAGAGCCCACCCTGGTTTCCGACAGGGAGAGTGGCGATGCGGCCCTCGAAGCGCGCACCCGACGAGTTGCGCAAGGTCACGCTCGAGCGGGCGGTCTCGCGCTACGCCGAAGGCTCCTGCCTCGTCAGCTTCGGCGAGACGAAGGTCCTCTGCACGGCCTCCCTCGAGGAGCGGGGCCCGTCCTGGCTGCGCGGCTCCGGCAAGGGCTGGGTCACGGCGGAATATTCGATGCTGCCCCGCGCCACCCACGAGCGCACCCGCCGCGAGGTCAATTCCGGCAAGCCCTCGGGACGCACGCAGGAGATCCAGCGCCTGATCGGCCGCTCGCTCCGCGCGGTCACCAACCTGCCGGCGATCGGCGAGCGCCAGATCACGGTGGATTGCGACGTGATCCAGGCCGACGGCGGCACCCGCACGGCCGCCATCACGGGGGCCTGGGTGGCCCTCCACGATTGCTTCGCCTGGATGCGGAGCCGCTCGATCATCTCGGTCGATCCCCTGCGCGAGCACGTCGCGGCGATCTCCTGCGGCATCGTCAAGGGCGTCCCGGTGCTCGACCTCGAATACTCGGAGGATTCCGCGGCGGAGACCGACGCCAACTTCGTGATCACGGGGTCGGGCGGGCTCGTCGAGGTGCAGGGCACCGCCGAGGGCGCACCGTTCTCCGAGGCCGAGCTCCTCGAGCTTCTGCGCCTCGCCAGGGGCGGCGTCGCGGAGCTCGTCACTCTCCAGAAGCAGGTCGTCGCGTGAGCCACCGTCTCCTCACCGGCCGGGTCGTGATCGCGACCCACAACGCGGGCAAGCTCGTGGAGATTCGCGAACTCCTCGCGCCCTTCGGCGTCGAGGCGGTGTCGGCGGGCGAGCTGAACCTGCCCGAGCCCGAGGAGACCGGCACGATGTTCGCCGAGAACGCGGCGATCAAGGCGCTCGCGGCCGCGACGGCCTCGGGGCTTCCGGCCTTCGCGGACGATTCCGGCCTCTGCGTCGACGCCCTCGACGGGGCGCCGGGCCTGTTCTCGGCCCGCTGGGCCGGCCCCGGGAAGGACTTCTCCGGCGCCATGGCGCGGATCGCGGAGGAACTCGACCGGCGCGGCGCCACGAACCGGCGCGCCCATTTCGTCTCCGCCCTCGTCATCGCCTGGCCCGACGGCCACACGGAGTTGTTCGAGGGCCGGGTCTTCGGAGACCTCGTGCAGCCGCGGGGCGTGGCCGGGTTCGGTTACGACCCGATGTTCCGGCCGGACGGCTTCGACCGCACCTTCGGGGAGATCTCCTCCGAGGAGAAGCACGGGGTCGATTGGCAGAGCGGCAACGCCCTCTCGCACCGGGCCCGCGCCTTCGTGAGCCTGGCGGCGGCCTGCCTGCGGCGCCCGGCCTGAGCGTTCAGGCCGGGTCAACACGGTTCGGCATTGCCAAACCGGGGATCCGCGCGCACATCCGCCCCATGAGCGAACCCTCCGGCCCGGACCATCCGACCCGCGATGCGGGCTTCGGGGTCTACGTGCATTGGCCCTTCTGCGCCTCGAAGTGCCCCTATTGCGACTTCAACAGCCACGTGCGCCGCGCGCCCGTGGACGAGGCCCGCTTCCTGAGGGCGTTCCGGACCGAGATCCGGCACGTGGCCGCGCGCACGCCCGGCCGCACCGTGTCGAGCGTGTTCCTCGGGGGCGGCACGCCCTCGCTGATGCAGCCCGCCACCGTGGCGGGCCTCCTCGACGCGATCGCGGGGGCATGGGGCACGGCGCCGGATGTCGAGATCACCCTCGAGGCGAACCCGACGAGCGTCGAGGCGGGCCGCTTCCGCGGCTACCGGGCGGCCGGGGTCAACCGGGTCTCCCTCGGGGTGCAGGCCCTCGACGACGCTTCGCTGAGGAGTCTCGGCCGCCTCCACACCGCCGAGGAGGCGATGACGGCCGTGCGCACGGCGGCGGCCCATTTCGAGCGCTATTCCTTCGACCTGATTTATGCCCGGCCCCAGCAGACCCCCGCGGCCTGGGGGGCGGAGCTCGCCGAGGCCATCGCGCGGGCGGCCGAGCACCTGTCGCTGTACCAGCTCACCATCGAGCCGGGCACGCCCTTCCACGGCCTCGCCGCCGCGGGCAAGCTCGTGCCCCCCGACGAGGAGACGGCGCGCGCCCTCTACGAAGTGACACAGGAGACCTGCGCCCGGGCCGGGCTGCCGGCCTACGAGATCTCGAACCACGCGCGCCCCGGCGCGCAGTCGCGGCACAACCTGCTCTACTGGCGCTACGGCGAGTATGCGGGAATCGGCCCCGGGGCCCATGGCCGGCTCGTGACGGCGACCGGCCGCCTCGGAACGGTCACCGAGCGCGCCCCCGAGGCCTGGCTCGCACAGGTGGAGGCCGACGGCCACGGCATCGTCGAGACGGAGGGCCTGAGCGCCGCGGACCAGGGCGACGAGTTCCTGATGATGGGGCTTCGCCTCGCCGAGGGCATCGACCCGGACCGCTACGCCGCCCTGAAGGGCCGCCCCCTCGATCCTGCCCGGCTCGCCGCCCTCCTGGGCGACGGCTTGCTGGCGCGGCTGCCGGATGGGCGCCTCGCGGCGACGCCCCGGGGGGCGCCGGTGCTCAACGCGGTGGTGGCCGAACTCGCGGCCTGACGCCCCCTTCGCCCGACCCCGTCAGGTGCCGGATTTGGCGAGGGTCCGCGGCGCCGGGCTGACCACGGCCGCGGCGTTGCTGCGGATCTCGTAGACCGCGAGCGAGCGGTCGCTCAGCCCCTCCGGCCGGAACCGGAAGGTGCCGTCGATGCCCGAGAAGCCGGCGGGGTTCGTGAGCGTCGCCTCGGCGAAGCGCTGGGTGCCGTATTGCCGGCTGAGCGCCGCGGTGAGCGAGACGGCATCGTAGGCCAGGGAGGCGACGCGCGGCGGGTTCGTTCCGAAGCGCGCCTGGTAGCGGCCCGCGAAGTTTCCGAAGCCCCCGGCATCGGCCGCCGCGAACCACGCGCCCTGCAGAGCCGGGAGGGCGAAGACCCGCGGCTCGTTCCAGACCGCCGTGCCGAGGGGACGGACCCGGCCGGGCGAGAACCCGGCCCTGGTCAGCGCGGCGGCCACGACCGTGAGCCCGTCCGGCGTCTCGGGCAGGAACAGGGCATCGGCCTGCGGCGTCGGTCCGGTGATCACGCTCGCCATGCGCTGAATTGCCGGCGCCGGCGCGCCGGGCGCGTAGCGCTCGATGGCGGCGAGCCGCGCGCCCTTGCGCACCACCGCCTCGCGGAACTGCGCCTCGACGGCATTGCCGTAGGAATTCTCCGGGATCAGCGCCGCGAAGGAGCGCCGGCCCGAGGCGACGGCTTCGTCGACGATGCGGTCGACCTCCGCCTGCGGCAGGAAGCTCAGGAGGTAGACGCCCCGGCCCGCCACGTTCGCATCGGTCGAGAAGGCGATGACGGGCTTTCCGGCGTTGCGGGCCGGGAGCGAGGCGGCCTGAACGTTGGCGGCGAAGAGCGGGCCGAGGACCAGTTCCGCGCCTTCCGCGAGACCGGCCTGCGCCGCCTCGCGCGCGCCGTCCGGCGACCCGCGGTCGTCCTTGACCAGGATCTGCAGGTCCGGCTGCTGGAATTCCTGCATGGCGAGCTCGACCGCGTTGCGCATCGCCGAGCCGAGCGCCGCGCCCTGGCCGGTGAGGGGCACGACCAGCGCGACCTTCACGGTGCCGGTGCCGATCCGTGTCCCGGAGGCACCGGCGGACGGCGCATCGCCGGCCGGCCCGAGATCCGCCTGCGGCACCGGTGCCGACCGGGTCGTGCGCGGCCCGTCCGGACCGCCGATGCAGGCCCCGAGGCTCGCCATCAGCATCAGGGCCGCACCGCCACGCGCGACGCGTGCGTGCCACGAGCGTGTCCGCGCCATCCCCGATCTCCGTCCCGACCCCGTTCAGGAAGGGATAAAGTCTGAGCCCGAAAAGTAAACGCGCGGAAACAAGGCGTGGACGAAGTCGTGGATGACCGTTGCCAAATTCCGCCAGCCGCCGCGGCGTGCGAATGTCCCCCGCGATGACGCAGCGAATCGACAGACACTCCAGGCGCCGCCCCGATCCGAGCAGGACGAGGCCGACCGCCACCTTCACGGCCTTCGGGCTCGCGGCGGAGGCGGAGCCCCTCACCGCCGGACTGCACGTGGTGGCGACCCCGATCGGCAACCTGCGCGACGTCTCGTTCCGGGCGCTCGCCACCCTGGCCGCCGCCGACGCGGTGCTGGCGGAGGACACGCGCGTCACCCGCACGCTCCTGATGCATTACGGGATCACGACGCCGCTGGTCGCCTACCACGACCACTCGAACGCCGCCGTACGCGAGCGGATGGTGGCGCGGATGCAGGCCGGGGAGGCCCTGGCACTGGTCTCCGATGCCGGCACGCCGCTGGTCTCGGATCCGGGCTTCAAGCTCGTCCAGGCTGCCATCGAGGCCGGGATCCCGGTGACGCCGATCCCCGGCCCCTCGGCGGTGATGACCGCGATCGTCGCGGCCGGCCTGCCGACGGACCGCTTCTTCTTCGAGGGCTTCCTGGCGCAGAAAAGCGGCGCGCGCCGCACCCGCCTTTCGGCGCTCGCCACCGTGCCGGGCACCCTGGTACTGTTCGAATCACCGCACCGCCTTCCCGAGATGCTGGCCGACGCCGCCGCCGTGCTTGGGGCCGCGCGCCCGGCCGCCGTGGCGCGCGAACTGACCAAGCTCTACGAGACGATCCGACGCGGCACACTCGGCAGCCTCGCCGAGACCTTCGCGGAGGAGGGGGCACCGAAGGGGGAGGTGGTGGTCGTCATCGGGACGAGCCCCCCGGACGAGACCGTCGGCGAGGCGCAGGATGCCGACCTCGACGCGGCGATCGAGGCGGCCCTGGCGCGCCATTCGATCAAGGATGCGGCGAGCCTCGTCGCGGACGAGACCGGCCAGCCGCGCCGCGTGGTCTATGCCCGCGCCCTCGCGCTCGCCCGGCGCGGCGATGCCGAATCGTAAGCTCGCCGACCCGGAGGCGCGCCGACGGGCCACCTACGGCCATGGGCGCCGCAGCGAGTGGCTCGCCCTCGCCGCGCTGATGCTCAAGGGCTACCGGCCCCTGGCCCTGCGCTTCGCGGCAAGCGGCGGGGAGATCGACCTGATCGTCCGGAGGGGCTCGACCATCGCGTTCGTGGAGGTGAAGGCGAGGCCCACGCTGATCGCCGCGCAGGAGGCGATCGGCGCGGTCAAGCGGCGGCGCTTCTCACGGGCCGTGCGGGCCTGGCTCGGTCGAAACCCGGCGCATGCGGGCCTCACCCTTCGGGCGGACGCGGTGTTCGTCGCGGGGCGCACCTGGCCGGTCCACCTCACGGACGCCTTCCCGATCGAGGACCTGTAGTGGCCTCAGCCGCGGGCGGCGCTGATCGCGGAGATCAGGGTCCGCTTCAGGTCGGCCTGGCTGAAGGGCTTCTGGACGACGGGCCGGTCGCGGAACGGCTCGCGGATGCCGGCGCCGCCATAGCCCGTGGAGAACACGAGCGGCAGGTCGCGCTTCGCGATGGCCTCGGCCACCGGGTAGATCGGCTCACCCGCGACGTTCACGTCGAGGATCGCGACTTCGAAGGTCTCGGCCTGCGCCATCTCGAGGGCCGTGGACAGGCGTGCCGCGGGACCGACGACGGTGCAGCCGAAATCGAGCAGCATGTCCTCGAGCAGCATCGAGATCGCCGCCTCGTCCTCGACGACGAGAACCCGAGCCCCGTTGAGCAGTTCGTCGTTTGCTTCCGCACTCACGCCGGGTGGTCTTCCCTTGGATCCGTTCCGGTGCTGGAACGCTGCCTTTGGAGGATCAGTCTTGTGGAGGATCGCCGCGCCCAACGGGCGAGCGGTCCGGGCGGCACCAGAGACGCCACCCCGGCCCGGCCTTGCGACCGCGCCAGGACATGCGAGCCGTCGCCCGTAAAAGGGAGCGTGTCAAGCGCCGTGCGGCGCTCGCATGCACAGCTTCCGGCAGCGATGTTACTCCGTGATACATTTTCCCGCCGAAGTGCGGCATGCTTGCATCCCGTGCAGCGACCTCAACCGACGATTGACCGCATGGCAACGCGATCCGGATTGACGCGCAGGCACGCGCTTGCGACCCTTGCCGCCGTCGCCGGGCCGGTCCCGGCACGGGCCCAGCCGGGCGCCCGGCCGCTGGTGGTGGCCTCGAAGAGCGACACCGAGGGGGCGCTCACCGGCAGCATGATCGCGCTCTGCCTCGAGGATCTCGGCATTCCGGTCGAGCGCCGCCTCGGCCTCGGGCCGACCCTGATCGTGCGCTCGGCGCTGCTCGCGGGTGATATCGACGTCTATCCGGAATATACCGGCAACGGCGCCTTCTTCACCGGCACCGAGACCGATCCGGCCTGGAAGGTGCCGGAGCGCGCCTACGAGACGATCCGGCGGGCGGATGCCGGGCTCGGGCTCGTCTGGCTGCCGCGTGCGCCGGCCAACAACACCTGGCTGATCGCGGTCCAGGGGGCGCTCGCCCGGCGCGAAGGCATGAGGAGCATGGCGGATTTCGCCGAGGCCGTGCGGCGCGGCCTCATCCTCCTCGCGGCGTCGACGGAATTCGTGGAGAGCCCCGCAGCCCTCCCGTCCTTCGAGGCGGCCTACGAATTCGCCCTGCCGATGAGCCGCATCATCAGCCTGCCCGGCGGCGATACCGCCGTCACGGCCCGCGCGGCGGCTCAGGGCATCAGCGGCGTCAATGCCGGCATGGTCTACGGCACCGACGGCGCGCTCGACGTCCTCGACCTGACGGTGATGAGCGATCCGAAGGCGGCGCAGATCGTCTACGAGGTCGCGCCGGTGATCCGAGCCGATGCGCTCGCGCGCTTTCCGGCGATCCGGGACAAGCTCGGCCCGGTCTTCGCCGGGCTCGACGCCGCGACGCTGCGGCGCCTGAACGCCCGCATCTCGGTGGATGGCCAAGTCGCCGAGGCCGTGGCACGGGATTATCTGCGCACCGAGGGCCATCTCGGGTGAGGCGACCGCCGGCTTGCCCCGGAATTGGAAGGCGGCATCATCCTTGCGGCACTTTCTGCGCGCGGCACGATCTTGCGGAACGATCCTGCGGAACGATCTTGGCCGTCGGCACCCACGCGGCGTTCCTGCGCCGAGGGTTCGCGGCCGAATCCGCAACCCGCCTGTGAGAGGCGACGTAGGAGCGAGCGACGACACGAACCCCGTGCCCGCGAGCGCGGTGTCGACCGCATCGGCCCAGAGTGAGGTGAGGTCCGCTTGGCGGAGAACCTGTCGTTTCTAGCCCCGATGCGGATCCTGCGCGGGACCGATCCGGGCCGGGTCGCGGCGATCCTGGCGGCGATCGCCGTGATCGGCGCGCTCTACGGGCTGCCCTTGCTGCGGCTTGCCGCCAACCGCCTCGTCGTCGGCGATCCGGTCTTCGCGGGTGAGAGCTTCGGCGCGGAGATCCACGCAGCGGCCGGCCTCACGGTAGCGGCGACGCTGATCTTCGGCGGGAGCCGTTCGGAGATCGGCGGCGCCGGCGCGGTGACGCTCCTCCTCTCCGCCTTCGCGCTCCTCACCCTCGGCCTCGGATCGACGGCGGCGGACCTCCTGTCCGGCGAGCCGCCGGCCGCTCGGGCGAGCCTGGCCTCCGGCGCGTGGCTCGCCTTCGCGTGCCTCGCGGTCGCACTGGCGATCGCGGTCGGGCGCGCGAGCCGTCCCTGGCTCGGCGCCCTCGCGGCCGGCGGAGCGGTGTTGATCCTCGTCGTCGCGGGCCGGTCGGGCGCCCTCGACGGATTGTCGCTCGCGGTGGAACTGCGCGCCCGCCGCGAAGCCGTCCTGACGGCGATCCTGCAGCACGGGCTGCTCTCGGGTGGGGCGCTGCTCCTGGGGGCGCTCGGCGCCGGGCTTCTCGCCGCGTGGCGGCGGGCGCAGGGGCTCGTCGAGATCCTGGTCGGCGGCATCCAGGTGGTTCCGGCCGTGGCCCTGCTCGGGGTCCTGGTGACCCTGGCGTCCGGAGCCTTGCACGCATGGCCGCAGCTGCGCGGCCTGGGCCTGAGCGCCCTCGGCCCCGTTCCGGCGCTGATCGGCATCGCCGCCTACCTGCTGCTGCCGCTCTGGCGCGGCGTGACGCTCGCTCTGCGGGCGCCCGACGCGGCGACCCTCGATGCGGCGACGGCGCTCGGGCTCCGGCCGCGCCAGATCCTGGCTCAGGTCCGGTTGCCCCTTGGCGCGCCGGTCCTGATCGGCGCCCTGCGGGTGGCCGCGGTCCAGAGCATCGGGCTCGCGACCCTCGGCGCCCTCGTGGGTGCGGGCGGGCTCGGCCAGATCGTGTTCGAGGGCATGGCGCAGTTCGCCCCCGACCTGATCCTCCTCGGAGCGATCCCGGTGATCGCCCTGTCGCTGGCCGTCGAGAGCGGCCTCGCACGGGCCGAGGCTGCGGCACGCCGGTGGTCCGCGTGAGCCGTCTGCGCCCGGTCCTCGGGCCAGCCCTCGCGGGCATCTTCCTGGTGATCGTCAGCCACCCGCGCGTCGCGCGGACGATCGTCGGCTGGCTCGGGGAGGCGCCGCGCCGGGCCCTCGACCCCGCCTACCTGTCCGCCCTCGCCCTGAACCATCTGCTGCTTGCCGGGAGCGGCCTGATCCTCGTGGCGTCAGCCGGGGTCGGGCTCGGGGTCGTGGCGACCCGGGAGCGGGGCGCACGCCTGCGCGGCGGGATCGACACGGTGGCGGCGGCGGCGCAGGCCGTGCCGCCGGTCGTCGTCGTGGCGCTTGCGCTGCCGATCCTCGGCTTCGGCGGCCCGCCGACCCTCCTGGCCCTGGCCTGCTACGGTATCATGCCGGTGTTGCGCGGCACCGTCGGGGCCCTCGAAGGCGTGCCCCGGGAGGCGCGCGAGGCCGCGACCGCGATGGGGATGACCCGGCCGCAGATCCTCTCCCGGGTCGAGCTGCCGCTCGCCGCGCCGGCCATCATCGAGACCCTGAGGACGGCCCTCGTCCTCGCCGTGGCCACGGCTGCGGTCGGGGCGCTCGCGGGCGCGGCGACGCTCGGAACGCCGATCGTCGCCGGCCTCCAGAACCAGAACCTCGTGCCGATGCTGCAGGGTGCTGCGGCCACGGCCGCGCTCGCTTTCCTGTGCGACGCCGCGATGCTCGGTCTCGCGGCCCTCACACGCCGCTGAGCACAGCGCCGATCGTTTCGGTCTCCAGCGTCATCGTCGTGCGGAAGACGGGGCCGCGCCGGTGCTCGCGCACGGTGGCGACGAACACCTGCGACCGGCCGCTCGGCAGGCTCGCGGTCGCGAGGTCGTGCAGGATCTCGCCGGCGGCGATCCGGGCGGCGCCGTCATCCTCCAGGACAAGCCCCTCGAGATCCTGAGAGGGATTTCCGCAGATGAGCATGTCGAAAAAGTATCGCGGCATGCGCGCGAGCTTCGCCGCCGCCGGGTTTCCTGCATTAACGCAGGTTACGGTCTGGCCGAAATCGTCGTCCGGCGACCGCCGGACGATCGATTCCGCTGGGGAGCCAAGGAATCATTCCGCCTTGAACGCCACGGTCGCGCCGCGCTCCACGTGGAGCGCGAGGTCGCGGGCGTCCCAGTTGGTCAGGCGGATGCAACCGTGCGACTCGGTCTTGCCGACCTTCTCCGGCTCCGGGGTGCCGTGGATCCCGTAGGAGGGGATCGAGAGATCGATCCAGACGACGCCGACCGGGTTGTTCGGCCCCGGGTGGATCGAGAATTTCGACTTCGATTTCACCCCGGCGAATTTGTACTTCGGGTTGTAGGTGTAGGACGGCTCGAAGGCGACGCCCTTGACCTTGGCGGATCCGTCCGGCGCCGGCTTCTCCTCGCTGCCGATCGAGGCTGGGTAATAGGCGAGGAGCTTGCCGGACTTGTCGAAGGCGCGCACGTCGCGGCTCGCCTTGTCGACCTCGATGCGCGACACCCTCGGGCTCTTGGGAAGGTCCTTGACCTTGCCGCGCTCCATCGCGGGCACGGCCGCGACGGTGATCACCGTGCCGGCCGTGTCGAGGGCCTTGCCGGGATTGAGGGCGCTCAGCAGATCGCGGCTCATGTGGAAGCGCTCCGCCAGCATCTCGCGGGGATTGGTGTAGTCCATCGCCTTGAGATCGGCCTGCTCCTCCAATTTCGGCGGGATCTTCTCGACGTAGGGGCCCTTCACGTCGTCTTCGGTGATCGTGTACTCGGCCGCGACCGGATCGGCGCTCGTCGCCTGGAGCTTGTCGAAGAGCTCCGGCGTCAGGCTCTTCGCCTCGGGCAGGCCCTGCGCCACCGCGAAGGCCGAGAGGGCACCCTGGAGGTTCTCGCCGTCGCGCCCGTCGATGGCACCGGGCGAGAACCGCGCCCGGTCGAGCAGAACCTGTACCTTGACGGTCAGTGGGTCGGGCTTGTCGTCGTCCTTGGCGCGCGCCTTCTTGCCCGCGCCCTTCGGATCGCCCCCCGAGAAGGCCGCCGCGTTGACGGCGTCGCGGGTGAGGCCGGCCGCCTCGGCCTTGTCGTCCGGCTTGGCGTCCTTCGACTTGGTCTCCTGAGCCTTGGACTCCTGAGCCTTGCTCCCCTCGGGCTTGGCCTTCTGGGCGAGACAGGGCCCGGCCAAGCCGGCCAGGAGGACCAGGGCGAGCCCCATCCGCACCGAGACGCGACGCATCATGACCAGCCGAACGCTCCGGGAGCAGGAGCGCTCCGGCCGATTAAGTGTCAGAAGCCTCAGAGCGTTCCGGTGAATTGCTCACCTATTGGCATAAGCGGTGGCCGGCATTGCGCTCTCGCTCGTCGAGATGCAGGTGATTGGCATGGGCCGCGTCGGATCCGGGGCCCAGGACCGTGCGGAAGAAATCGCAGGCCCGGGCACGGACGCCTGCCAGGAAGCGTGCCTCGTTCGTCCCGGCCGGCAGGGGCCCGACGCCGATCGGCGGGCGATCTCCGGCACTGAAGCTCATGACGTCGACGCCGTTGGCGAAGGCGTGCTCGCTCAGCTTCGCGTCCGGATCATGGTTCTGGCCGCGGCACTCGTAGGAGGTGCCGATGGTCAGCGCCTTCAGCGGCTGACCGAGGTCCCGCTCGGCCGCGACCTGCACCTCCGTCGTCCAGCGCGCCAGGGCCTCGGCCGCACCGCAGACCAGCGTCACGGATTGGGGCAGGGCGACGCCGTCCAGCGCCGTCAGGCGCAGGGGCCGGGCCGCCCCGCACTGGCCGTTCTCGAGCGCCGGCAGGGCCTCGAAGGTGGCGCCGAGGCGCGTCAGGCGGCGACGGCAGGCGGTGTCGTCGGCGGCCGCGACCTTGAGGGCGAGGGCCGCCTCGCCGGACAGTTCCGGCGGACGGGCCGGCGGCAGGGGCGGGGTGGGCAGGGGCTCCGGCGAAGCCGCTCCGGTCTTCGGATCCTGCGCCCGCTGCTCGGGCGTCTTGCTCGGCTCCGGCGCGGCCGGCTTCAGCTCCGCCGGCCGTTCCGGCGGCAGCGGCATCTCGTTAGCGGGTTTCTCGGAGGCGGGCCTTTCGGGGACGGCCTTCAGGTCCTCGGGGCGCTGGGGCGGCAACGGCGGCGGCACCGGATGCGCGGCCGGCTTCTCGGCGTGGATCGATTGCGCCCGCGCGCCGGGCAGGCCCGCCGCGGCAAGGAGAAGCGCGCCGGCGAGGGCCGGCCAGCGACCTGCAATCCACGGAGCCCGACGCGCGCGCATGCTGACCTCACCCCACCCGGCCGGCACGCGCGAGACGGTTTCCTGCGCCGGACACGCGCTGACGATCGAGGTGTTCGCAGGTCCGGGCAAGGACCGGGATACAACGCCGACGATCATTCTTCCGCACGAAGCCCACGGCGTCGGGGCGGACGGGCCGGTCCGGACCGAGGCCGCGCAGCAACCGGCCGCGGGCTTCCGGGTGACCTTGCCTGAGCACATGGTCGCGCCGGCCAGCGCCTGGGCCGCGATGCGCTCGCCCGCTTGAGCCAGGATCGCTTTGCGCCCACCCGGCACCAGCCCTATCTTCACGACACGCCGTCAGCGCACCGGACTTCGAGGACAGGTATGACCGCAGGACAAGCCGCAGCCGAGACCCCGGGCCTCGAGGCTGACAACCCGTTCTCGGAACCGGTCTGGGACACGCCGCACGGCCTGCCGCCCTTCGAGCGGATCCGGCCCGAGCACTACCTGCCGGCCTTCGAGGCGGCCCTGGCAGCCCATGAGGCCGAGATTGCCGGGATCGCGAACGCGACGACGACGCCGACCTTCGCCAACACGGTGGCGGCCCTCGAGCGGGCGGGGCTTGCCCTCGATCGGGTCGCCTCGGTCTTCTACAACCTGACCGGCAGCCACACGAACCCCGAGCTTCAGGCGATCGAGCGCACCATCGCGCCCCGGCTCGCCCGGCACGGCAGCGCGGTCTACCTCAACCCGGCGCTCTGGGCCCGCATCTCCGCGGTCGATCCGACGCGGGAGAGCCTGAGCGAGGAGGAGCACCGGGTGCTCGACCGGTACCGCACCCGGTTCCGGCGGGCCGGCGCCGATCTCGGCGAGGCCGCCAAGGCGCGCGTCGCCGAGATCGCGGCGCGGATGGCCGAGCTCGGCACCCAGTTCAGCCAGAACCTGCTCGCCGATGAGAGCGGCTTCGTCCTGCCGCTGACGGGAGAGGCGGACCTCGCCGGCCTGCCGCCCTTCCTCATCGCCGCCGCCGCGAGCGCCGCCAAGGAGCGGGGCGGCGAGCACGGCCACGTCATCACCCTGTCGCGCTCGCTGATCGAGCCCTTCCTGGTGTTCTCGACCCGGCGCGACCTGCGGGAGCGGGCCTACGAGGCCTGGATCCGCCGCGGCGAAGGAGGGGGAGCCACGGACAATCGCGGCATCATCGCCGAGATCGTGGCCCTGCGCGCCGAGCGGGCGCGGCTCCTCGGCTTCGAGAGCTTCGCGCATTTCAAGCTCGCCGACACCATGGCGGGCTCGCCCGACGCCGCGATGGACCTCCTGCGCAATGTCTGGACCCCGGCGCAGCACCAGGCCGGCGCCGAGCGCGACCGCCTCCAGGCGATCGTGCAGGCCGAGGGCGGCAATTTCGCCCTCCAGGCCCATGATTGGCGCCACTACGCCGAGAAGCTGCGCCGCGCCGAGCACGATCTCGACGAGAGCGAGGTCAAGGCCTACCTGCCCCTCGAGGGGGTCATCGCGGCCGCCTTCGACACGGCGAGCCGCCTGTTCGGCCTCCGCTTCGAGGAACTTCCCGATGTGCCGCGCTACCATTCGGACGTGCGCGCCTGGCGGGTTGGCAACGCCGACGGCTCCGAGGTCGGCCTGTTCCTCGGCGACTACTTCGCCAGACCCTCGAAGCGCAGCGGCGCCTGGATGAGCGCCTTCCGCTCGCAGGAGCGCCTGAACGGCGCCGTCACGCCGATCATCGTCAACGTCATGAATTTCGCCCGCGCGCCGGAGGGGGAGGTTTCGCTGCTCTCCTTCGACGATGCCCGCACGCTGTTCCACGAGTTCGGCCACGCCCTGCACGGCCTCCTGTCGGACGTGACCTACCCGCTCCTCGCCGGCACCGCGGTGTCGGGGGATTTCGTCGAGCTGCCCTCGCAGCTCTACGAGCACTGGCTGGAGCAGCCGGAGGTGCTGCGCCGTCACGCGCGCCATCACCGGACCGGCGAGCCGATGCCGGAGGCGCTCCTGAGCAAGCTCCTCGCGGCCCGGACCTTCAACCAGGGCTTCTCGACGGTCGAGTACACGGCCTCGGCGATCGTCGACATGACGTTGCACCTCTCGGCCGCGGGGGAGGAGGGGCTCGATGTGCCGGCCTTCGAGGCGGACGCGCTCCGGCGCATCGCGATGCCGGCCGAGATCAACATGCGGCACCGCTCGCCCCATTTCGCCCACATCTTCTCGGGGGACGGGTACGCGGCGGGCTACTACAGCTATCTCTGGTCGGAAGTCCTCGACGCGGACGCCTTCGATGCCTTCCGGGAAGCCGGCGACATCTTCGATCCGGAGACCGCATCGCGCCTGCGCAAGTTCGTCTACGGCGCCGGCAACCTGCGGGACCCGCGCGAGGCCTATACGGGCTTCCGCGGACGGCTGCCGAGCATCGACCCGCTTCTGCGCAAGCGCGGGCTCGCCGCATGAGGCCGAGGCACCGACACGCGCAACCGGAGGCACGTCCGCGGCCGCGGTAACCTTTCGGTAAACAAACCTCCTTAACCAATGCTTTCGAGAACGTCTCACGCGAGCATTGGCCAGGACGACAGCCATGACGAAGGGCATCGAGACCGGCGCCGAAACCAAGGCCCCGACGCAGACCTCACCCTCTCCCGAGGCGCTGCTGAAGGCAGCGGTCAGCGGTGGCCGCGAGCCGGAGACGCCCGCGCCGGCGCCGGCCCCGGCAAAGCCCGTCTTCACCCTCGACCCGCGCCTTGCCGGCGTCACCGGAGCCGCCCTCGGTCTCGGCCTGATGCTCGGAGCCGGTGCGACGACGCTGACGGGACCGCGCGGCGACCGCTCCGTGGCCGCCTTCACCGAGGTGCAGGCGGGGCTCGAGGCGAATCGCGTCGAGGCCTCGCGCCTCAACACCGAGATCGAACGCCTGGGCAAGACGCTGGCGGCCCTGCGCGATGCCGGCGAAGGCCGGCGCAACGACCTCAAGTCCAGCACCACCGGCGTCACCGAGCGCCTGGCGAAGCTGGAACAGACCCTGATCGCCAAGCTGACGAGCTTCGGTGAGCGCGCGGACCAGGCGGAACGGGAACAGAGTGCCCGCCTCGCCGCCCTCACGGCGCAGATCGAGAAGCGCACGACCGTCGCCGCAGCGGCGCCGCCGGCTCCGGTTCAGCCGCCCGTCGCGGCCGTTGCCGCTCCGGCGCCGGTCGCCGCAGCGGGCGCGAAGCCCGAGCCGAGCCAGACCGGCAGCATCACGGATGCCAAGGCCAAGCCGCCGGCGGTCGAGAACTGGGCCGTGCGCGACGTCTACGACGGCACAGCGATCCTCGAGGATCGCCGGCGCCGCCTCGTCGAAGTGGGACCGGGCGATACGGTGCCGGGCATCGGTCGCGTCGAGGCCGTCGAGCGCCGTGGCCGTCAGTGGGTCGTGGTCACCCGTCAGGGCGTCATCACGCCGCAATCCTGGTGAGTACGCGGATCTGAACCCGACCGGGGTTCAGCTCGTGGGTACCGGCGTCGAGGCGAACTCGTCGGCCCGAACGGGGAAGCGGGGATCGATCGTGTCGGCATCCGTCATCGCGGCGGGGCGAACGGCGCGGCGACGCCCGTTGATCCGCGCGCGCACCTGCTCGGCGCGGGTCGGATGGAGAATGGCTGCGAGGAGGGCCTGACCCTCGAACTCGCAATCCAGGTTCTTGGCGTCGAACACGGGCATGGACGGCCTCGCACCTGCGGTGACGAGAGAGTTCGGAACGGCCGGGCAACCTCGGCCGTATGCGAATAACGGGGACAACCTGAACAAGTTCCAGAAGTCGTCGTCCGTTCATCGATAATCAATGATTACTCTGATGGTCCGGGGCGGCGGTGCGAAACCGCACGCCGACTTGCCTTGCGCGGCATTCGCCGCAGGGTCTCGACGATCGAATCAGTCTTCGTGAGCGGCGCGCCGGGCGCTCATCCGTCACGAGCCGGGATCATGTTCTCGGCCCGGCCCTCCACCGTGAAAGATGCGCCCCGCGAAGCCGCGAATGTCGGTCTCGACCACGAAGACATGGCCCGCCATCGGGTCGATCGCCGGGTCTCGCCCGCGCAGGCAGGTGGTGATGTAGAGCGTGGTCAGGTCGGGTCCGCCGAAGGCGCACTTCGTCACGAGCGCTGTCGGCACCGGCAGGATGCGCTCGATCTCACCGTCCGGCGTGAAGCGGGTGATGCGCGAGCCCGCATAGTGGCAGATCCAGAGATGTCCCTCGGCATCCACGGTCAGCCCGTCGGGCTTGCCCCAGCCCGCCTCGAACACGATCAGCGGGCGCGGCTCGCTGATCCGGGTGCCGTCGTAATCGTGCACCCGCACGACGTTGCTGGCCGTGTCGGTGGTGTAGACGAGGCGTCCGTCGGGGCTGAGGATCGGGCCGTTCGTCACCGCGGCCGATCCGCCGAAATCCGTGAGGGTTGCGCCGTCCCAGCGGTGGAAGCCGCCGCTCGGCCGCGTCTCGGCATCGTCCATGCTGCTGAACCAGAGGGCACCGTCCGGTCCGACCGAGCCGCTGTTGAGCCGGTTGTTCGGCGGATGGGGATCGGGCCGCACCAGGGGGTCGCGGGCCCCGGTCTCGAGGTTCAGGAGCGCGACGCCGGACTTCAAACCCGCGACCACCACGTCCGGATCCGGGGTGAACAGCGCGAAGCTGATCGTCTCGCCGACGGCGAGACGCCGGGTCTCGTCCGTCGCGGGCCAGTGGCGCCACACCGAGGGAGCCTCGATATCGACCCAGATCAGCGAGCCGGAGCGCGTGTCCCACATGATTTCCTCCCCGAGCGCGCAGCCGGACGGCACGGCGACGCGGGGAGTCTGCGGGTGGACCAGCGGATTCATGCGGCGCGGAACTCCAGGATCGAGAGGAGGGCGGGGCGAAGGGTCCACCTCTCAACGTGCGCCGCCGTGCATCGTCCCCGCCCTCGCCACGGGAATGCGTCAGATCCCTCGGCCGGATTCAGCAGGTATCCTCACGAAGAAGCTCGGTGTTGACCGCAAAGGCCGCCATCGCCCCCTCGGCGGCGGCGACGACCGCGAACTGGACCCGCCGCGACGCGTCGCCCGCGACGAAGAGGCCGGGCACGTTGGTGTGCTCGTACTCGCCCGTCGGCACAATGCCCTTGCGGGTCAGATCGCAGCCGAGTTCGCGGATCAGGTCGGAGGGCCGGCACGCGGCCGGCATCAGGAAGACGGCGCGGCAGGGCATGGCGGACCCGTCCGCGAGGACGAGGCGCGCGGGGCGTGCATCCTCGCCTTCGCCCTCGAGGCGGCTGAGCGGCGTCTCGACGATGCGGACGCCGCACCGGTCGAGGCGCGCGCGATCCTCCGTCGACAGCTCCGTCGGATGGCCGTCGGTGCAGAGCGTGACGTCGCGGCTCCAGGCGGTGAGCTCCAGGGCGAGCCCCTTGGCCGCAGGCCCGTGCGCGTAGGCGACGATGGAGGCGTCCCGGGCCTCGTAGCCGTCGCAATAGGGGCAGGAATGGACGCCTGTCCCCCAGTAGCGGTCGAAGCCCTCGACCTGCGGCAGGTCCTGGTGCAGCCCCGTCGCCAGGATCAGGCGCCGGGCGCGCTCGACGGATCCATCGGCGAAGCGGACCTCGAACCGGTCGTCGATCCGCCGTGCGCCGACAGCCTCCACCTCGCGCCGCTCCACCGTATCGTAGCGCTCGAGGTCCGCCTGGGCCTGCGCCCGCAGCTCGAAGGGCGGCGTGCCGTCACGGGTGAAGACGCCCCAGGTGCGGGGCGTGACGGCGTTGCGCGGCTCGCCCTTGTCGCAGAGGAGCACGTCGCGCCGGCAGCGGCCGAGAATCAGGGCCGCGTTGAGACCGGCCGGACCGCCGCCCACGATGATGACGTCGCGCATGCTCACGGCTCCCGTGACCGGTTTCAGTCACGGGGCAAGCGCCCGGAGGCACAATCGTTGCGTGCAGCGTGCATGAAAAAGGGCGCCCGCGGCGCCCTCCCTCGCTCCGGCCGACGGACGGTCAGGCCGCAGCGGTCTTCACCGGCACGCCCTTCTCGGACAAGAACTGCTGCAATTCGCCCGACTGGAACATCTCGCGGGTGATGTCGCAGCCGCCGACGAACTCGCCCTTCACGTAGATCTGCGGGATCGTCGGCCAGTTCGAGTAGGCCTTGATGCCGTCGCGGATCGCCATGTCGTCGAGGACGTTCACGCCCTTGAACGGCACGCCGAGGTAGTTGAGGATCTGGACCACCTGGCCCGAGAAGCCGCACATCGGAAACTGCGGCGTGCCCTTCATGAACACGACCACGTCCTCGGACTTGATCTCGTTCTCGATGGTTGCGTTGACGTCGGTCATGTCTGCGTCCTTGCTCGATGCGCTTGATCTAATGATGGTCGCCCGGCTTTTTCAACACCACGGCGCGGCGTTCGACGGCTTCACATGAACTGAAATCGGGACCGCCGCGTGCGAGATGGAGGCTCGCTGCCCCCGCCAGAGCCGGGCCGCGGGGATCGTCGCTACCCCGAGCCCATCCGGCTCGATCGTTTGGCGCGTCGCGCGTGGACGACCGGCCGGCGGCTCGATCGAGGGCGCGCTGTGATCGGTCTCGGGGGTCGGCTGGTCCATCTGTCGGAGGCTCCCGCGGTCCCGGATCCTAATCCTGCGGGACGCCCGTCGTCAGGGCAAGCGCGTGGAGCACACCCCCCATCCGCCCCTGGAGCGCGCCGTAGACCATCTGGTGCTGGGCCACCCGCGTCTTGCCCCGGAAGGCCGACGAGATAACGGTGGCGGCGTAATGGTCGCCGTCGCCCGCGAGATCCTTGATCTCGACCTGCGCGTCGGGCAGCGCCTCGCGGATCATCGACTCGATCTCGCGCGCATCCATCGGCATCGTGTCACTCCTTGAGGAACCTGGGGGAAGCGCCGGCTCAGGCTGCCACGCCGGCCGGCTGGCTCGCCATGTAGTTCGGGAACCAGTCCTCGTGCGCCCGGCGAAGCTCCTCGACCGATATGGTCTGGGCGCCCGGCAGGGTCAAATGATCGGTGCCGGTGACGCCGACGACGGCCGCGTCGATACCCTGCGCCGAGGCGCTGTAGAGGAGGTCCGTCACGGTCTCTGAATCGACCGCCAGCAGGTAGCGGCCCTGGTCCTCACCGAACAGGTAGGCGTGGGGCGGCAGGTCGACCGGGACCTCGGGGAGCGCCGCGCCGATCCCGCCGGCCATGGCCATCTCGGCGAGCGCCACCGCGAGGCCGCCGTCGGAGAGGTCGTGCACGGTGTCGACGAGGCCGGAGGTGATGAGGCCGCGCACGAAATCGCCGTTGCGCCGCTCGATCCCGAGATCCACCGGCGGGGGCGCCCCCTCCTCGCGGCCCGCGATGACCGCGAGATAGACCGACTGCCCGAGCCAGCCATCCGTCGCGCCGATCAGCACCAGCGCGTCACCCTCCCGCTTCAGCGCGATGGTGGCGTGGCGCTCGACGTCGTCGAGGACGCCGACGCCGCCGATCGTCGGAGTCGGCAGGATGCCGATGCCGTTCGTCTCGTTGTAGAGGGAGACGTTTCCGGAGACGACCGGGAAGTCGAGGGCCTTGCAGGCCTCGCCGATGCCCTGCAGGCAGCCGACGAGCTGTCCCATCACCTCGGGCTTCTCCGGGTTGCCGAAGTTCAGGTTGTCCGTGACGGCGAGCGGCCGGCCGCCCACCGCCGTGATGTTGCGCCAGGCCTCGGCCACCGCCTGGCGGCCGCCCTCGACGGGGTCCGCCTCGCAGTAGCGCGGCGTCACGTCGGCGGTCATGGCGAGACCCTTCGGGCCGTCCTCGACGCGCACCAGGGCGGCGTCGCCCCCCGGCTTCTGCACGGTGTTGCCGAGGATGAAGTGGTCGTACTGCTCGTAGACCCAGCGCTTCGAGGCGAGGTCCGGCGAGCCGACGAGGCGCTTCAGCGCCTCCGTCAGGGAGGCCGGCGCCGGCACGTCCGCGGCGCTCAGCACGGGGAGGTGGGTGTTGGAGCGATGCGGCCGGTCGTAGAGGGGCGCCTCGTCGCCGAGCTCCTTGATCGGCAGGTCGGCGACGGTCTCGCCGTGATGCTTGATGACGAAGCGCAGGGTGTCGGTGGTGTGCCCGATGATCGCGAAATCGAGGCCCCATTTCACGAAGATGGCCTCGGCCTCCCGCTCCATGCCGGGCTTCAGCACCATGAGCATGCGCTCCTGGCTCTCCGACAGCATCATCTCGTAGGGCGTCATGCCCTCCTCGCGGGCCGGCACCTTCTCGATGTGCAGCTCGACGCCGAGATCGCCCTTGGCGCCCATCTCGACCGCCGAGCAGGTCAGGCCGGCCGCGCCCATGTCCTGGATCGCGATGACGGCGCCGGAGGCCATCAGTTCGAGGCAGGCCTCAAGGAGGAGCTTCTCCGCGAAGGGGTCGCCGACCTGGACGGTCGGGCGCTTCGACTCGGAGGCCTCGTCGAACTCGGCCGACGCCATGGTGGCGCCGTGGATGCCGTCGCGGCCTGTCTTCGAGCCGAGATAGACGATCGGGTTTCCGACGCCGGTGGCCGCCGCGTAGAAGATCGCGTCGGTCCTGGCGAGGCCCACCGCCATGGCGTTGACCAGGATGTTGCCGTCGTAGCGGGAATGGAACCCGACGGCGCCGCCGACCGTGGGCACCCCGAAGGAATTGCCGTAGCCGCCGATGCCGGCGACGACTCCCGAGACGAGGTGGCGGGTGCGGGGATGATCCGGCGAGCCGAAGCGAAGCGCGTTGAGCGCCGCGATCGGCCGGGCCCCCATGGTGAAGACGTCGCGGAGAATGCCGCCAACCCCCGTCGCCGCGCCCTGGTAGGGCTCGATGAAGCTCGGGTGGTTGTGGCTCTCCATCTTGAAGACGCAGGCGAGCCCGTCGCCGATGTCGATCACGCCGGCATTCTCGCCTGGGCCCTGGATCACCCAAGGCGCGGAGGTGGGCAGGCCGCGCAGGTGCTTGCGCGAGGACTTGTAGGAGCAGTGCTCGTTCCACATGGCCGAGACGATCCCGAGCTCGGTCAGCGTCGGATCGCGCCCGATCAGCCCGCGAAAGCGCGCGTACTCGTCCGGCGTCAATCCGTGCTGGCGCACGAGTTCGGGGGTGATCGGCACATCGTTTCGGAACATGCAGCGCTCTCGCCGGATAGTCGGGCCTGCCTGACGCGGGACGGGGCACGCGGCGTCCGCCCCGACATCGACGGCCGCCGTTGCGACGGCTCTAGTGCGGAAGCGCCCGTGCTGGCAACATTGGATCGCGCCGGATCCGGCGTGGATCGCGGATCGGGAACGGATCGCGACGGCTCAGCTCACGGTCGATGCAACGGCGTTCCGCTTTCGCGCGTCCTCGGCGAATTTCGGCCGGCAATTCCTGGCGATCATCGCGTCGACTGGCTCAGGACCGGCAACGAAGACGATGTAGTCGAAGGCCTCCGGGTCGCGGCTCGACATCAGCAGCTGGAAATGCATCTGGAACAGGTTCCAGCGCCGCCGGGCCAGAAGCTCGGCGTCGATCAGGTCCTCGATGCGCACGCGGATCACGGCCGGGCGGTCGGGCCCCGGCGAGGGGATGCCGCAGGCGCTCAGCGGGTCGCGCAGGTGGATCGACAGCCAGTCCCAGTCCGCCCGCACGTCGAGCCAGCCGATCGCCTCCGCCTGCGCCACCCGCGCCAGGGCGCGCCGGACCTGCTCGGCCTGCGGGTCGAGGGCGATCCAGGGGATGACGCTGCCGATCGTCACGAGGGAGACGGGCGTACCGCGCCGGCCGAAGCCGGGATCGAGGGCGAGGATCCGGTCGAGGGCCTCGATGGCGAGGAAGCTCGACGAGGAATGCCCGATCAGCACCAGCTCGGAGGCGGTCGCCTCCGCGGCCCGGATCCGCTCCGCGAAGGCGTCGAGACGCGCGTGCATGCGCATCTCGGCCCCGCTGGCATGGTCATGCGTGAAGGTGGTGTCGTCGACGAGATGCGCGACGTAGAGCGGCTTGCCGCGCGTCACCGCCATGATCACGCCGAGGATCGCGTAGGCCACGACGGGGATCGCCAGGAGCGACCAGGGGCGGGTCGCCCCGGGCAGCGCCGCCATCGCGACGCTCGCGAGGGCGAGGCTCAGCAGCGCGAGGGCGAGAAAGATCCAGTGAACCCCGAGGATGACGGTGGCGAAGCGCCGGGCCTCCTGCTGGAACCTGCGGATGTAGCCGACGCGCCGGAGCCGCCACCACAGGGCCGGGACGTCGCGCAGGCGGCGCCAGTTCGAGCGCGGGAAGCGCGCGCCCACGATGTCGTCCCAGCGCAGCAGGCTGTAGCGCGTGCGCGCAGCGTCGAAATCGATGGTCCAATCCAGGCTGAGTCCGTCCTCGGACCGCACCGGATCGCTGACCGCGATGGCGTGGCCGCGGCGCGCGGCGGTGATCCGGCTCTCCCGGCGGAACAGGCCCCAGTAGGTCTCGGGCGGGCGCGGATCGAAACCCGGCATGTAGAAGACCTGCCGGCCGTGGCCCTGGCGGGAGTCGCTTGCGTTCGAGATGACGGAGCCGTGCGGTTCGGGGCTTCGGGCTGATTCGGAACTTGGAAGCGTCCGTACACGACCCCGCCCCGCGCAGACGAGGGAAAAACGTTCAGCGGGTGACCTGCGCCTCCGGGGCCTGCGACAGGAAATCCGCGATCGCGGCGACGAAGCGTTCGCCGTAGGCCTCGCGCTTGCGCTCGCCGACCCCGTGCACGGTCCGCAGCGCCCAGAGGTCGACGGGCTTCGACCGGGCCATCTCGATCAGCGTCCGGTCGGGGAAGACCATGAAGGCCGCGATGCCCTCGGCCCGCGCGATCGTGGCGCGCAGGCCGCGCAGGTGTTGGAACAGGGCCTCGTCGGTCTCGTTGAGTGCCAGCGCCTCGTCGTCGCGGGCGGACGCGCGGCGCCGCTCCCGCGGTTCGGCGGCGCGCGGCTTGGGGTCCGGCCGGAACTGGATCGGCTCGCGCCCGAACAGGATGGCCTCGCCCTTCCCGGTCATCGAGAGGCCGCCGTAGCCGTCGTTGTTCTCCGCCACGGCGCCGGCGGCGAAGAGCTGACGCAGGATCGCGCGCCAGGCGGCCACCGGCTTGTCGGCGCCGACCCCGAAGGTCTTCAGGCTCGCATGCCCGTTGCGGCGGATCTGCTCGGATTCCTTGCCGCCGACCACGTCGCAGATATAGGCGGCGCCGAAGCGCTGGCCGGTGCGGACGATCGCCGAGAGCACCTTCTGGGCCGAGACCGTGCCGTCGACGAGCGAGACGCCACCGCGGCAGAGGTCGCAGCGGCCGCAGGCCTCGCTCGCCTCGCCGAAATAGCCGAGGAGGGACTGGCGCCGGCAGGTGGCGCCCTCGCAGAGGGCGATCATCGCCTCGAGCTTGCGCCGCTCGACGCGGCGGCGCTCGTCGGGCACCTCCTTCTCGTCGATCTGGCGGCGGCGCAGGGCCATGTCGTCGAGGCCGTAGATCGTCAGCGTGTCGGCGGGCAGCCCGTCGCGGCCGGCGCGACCGATCTCCTGGTAATAGCCCTCGACGTTCGAGGGCATGTCGGCGTGGCAGACGAAGCGCACGTCCGGTTTGTTGATGCCCATGCCGAAGGCGACCGTCGCGGTCATCACGACGCCGTCCTCCTGCAGGAAGGTGTCCTGGTTTCTCATGCGCGTGCCCTGGTCGAGGCCGGCATGGTAGGGCAGGGCATTGAAGCCGTCGCGCGCGAGGCTCTCGGCCAGCTGCTCGGTGCGCTTGCGCGACGAGCAGTAGATGATCCCGCTCTCGGAGCGGCGGTGCTTCAGGAAACGCTCGATCTGGCGCGTCGGGTTGTCCTTCGGCACGAAGGTCAGGCGGATGTTCGGCCGGTCGAAGGAGTGGACGAAGGTCCGCGTCTCGCGACCCGGCGGGAACAGGCGCTCGGCGATGTCGGCCCGCGTCGCCTTGTCGGCGGTCGCCGTCAGGGCCAGCACCTGCACGTTGCCGAGGGCTTCCCGGGCCCGGGCGATGTCCCGGTACTCGGGACGGAAGTCGTGGCCCCATTGCGAGACGCAGTGCGCCTCGTCGACGGCCAGGCGCCGCACGCCGGCACTGCGCAGGGCATCCATGCAGCCGTCCATCAGCAGACGCTCGGGGGAGACGAAGAGCAGCCGCAGGTCGCCGGAGCGAATGCGCCGCCAGGTCTCCCGCGAGGCGGCCTCGGGCACCGTCGAGTTCAGGGTCGCGGCCGCGACCCCGAAGCCGAGCATCTGCTGCACCTGATCGTGCATCAGGGCGATGAGCGGCGACACGACGACGGTCAGCGAATCCTCGACCAGAGCCGGCAGCTGGTAGGTCATCGACTTGCCCGAGCCCGTCGGCATCACGGCGAACACGTCGGCGCCGTCGAGGACGCTGCCGATCACCTCGGCCTGGCCCGGCCGGAAATCGTCGTAGCCGAAGGTTCTTCGGAGCGCGGCGCGGGCCTCGTCGAGGCGTGAGGTCATCGGACTTCTTCGCAGATGTTCAACGATCGCCTCGGGGGCGAAGCCGTCGCCGCGAGACATGATGGACGGACAGGCGGGGAGCTTCGCGGTGAGGCCACCGTTCGGGGCAGCCCTCAGGCGCCGGAGATTGCGCGTGCCCCGAAGCTGGCATCGGCGTTGCCAAACGGCAAGGCCACGCGCAGTCCTAGGGCCCTGGCCCACACGCCGCAACCACGCGGATCGCCGCTGACGCGTGTCGCTTCCGCGACCGCTTCGACGTGGCGTCCGACCGCGCTCGCCTCAGGACGCCGCCTCGCGGAGAACCCGCCCATCCGCGATCCGCACCACGTCCGCGCGCCCGACGAGTTCCGCGAACAGGGCCGGGTCCGCACCGGTCATCCAGACCTGTCCGGGCAACGCCTCCAGGGCCTCGAACAGGCCGGTCCGGCGGCGCGGGTCGAGATGGGCCGCGACCTCGTCGAGGAGGATCACGGGCGCGATGCCGCTCATCGCCTGGACGAGGCGGGCATGGGCCAGCACCAGCCCGATCAGCAGGGCCTTCTGCTCGCCGGTGGAAGCCGTGGCGGCCGGCACGTCCTTGGGCCCGTGGCGCACCACGAGGTCGGTGGTCTGCGGCCCCGTCAGGGTCCGCCCGGCGGCGCGGTCGCGGTGCCGGCCCTGGCGCAGGGCGAGGCGGAAGCGGTCCTCCGCCTCGATGGCGGGCCAGACCGCCACGAGGTCGTCGAGATCGCCCTCGAGGCGCACGCTCGCCCACGGGAAGGGCTGGGCGTCGTCGCGGGTCTCGGCGATGAGGCGGTCGAGGCGCTCCACCGTCTCGCGGCGCGCCAGCGCCACGGCGACGCCGAGTTCGGCCGCCTCCCGCTCGATCGCATCGAGCCACCGGGTCTCGCCCGGGCGCTCCTCGAGGAGGCGGTTGCGCGAGCGCAGAGCCCGCTCCATCGCGCTGACGCGGCTGCCATGGGCGGCGTCGACCGCGAGAACGAGCCGGTCGAGGAAGCGGCGGCGGTCGCCGGCCGCTCCTCGGAACAGCCCGTCAAGGTCGGGGGTGAGCCAGACGATCCGCAGGAACTCCGCGAAGGCGACCGGCGAGGGGACGGTGGCGCCGTCGATCCGGCAGAGGCGGCTGCCGCGCGCCTCGTAGGCCGGAGGCTCGTAGCCGGTGCCGAGCCGATGCTCGGATTCCTCCCGGTCGAGGGTCAGCGACACGGCGAAGCCCCCCGGGCCGCCGACGCGCGCCATGGTGGCGAACTCGGCGCGGCGCAGGCCCCGGCCCGGCGAGAACAGGGAGATCGCCTCGAGCAGGTTCGTCTTGCCGGCGCCGTTCTCCCCGACCAGGGCGACGAAGCGCCGTGCGACCGGGAGGTCGAGATCCGCGTGGTTGCGGAAGTCGCGGGCGATCAACCGGCTCAGGCGCTCGCCCGCCGGAGCGCGCGTCCCGGGATCCGTGTCGGAGGAGATCGGCGCAGCCTCGGCCCCGGTCACACCCGCATCGGCATCAGGACGTAGAGGGCGGAGGCACCCTCGCGGTCCTGGATCACGGTGGGCGAACCCGGGTCGGCGAGCTTGAACAGGGCGGTGTCGCCCTCGAGCTGGCTCGTGATGTCGAGGAGGTAGCGGGCGTTGAAGCCGATATCGAGGTTGGCGGCCTCGTAATCGACGTCGAGCTCCTCGGTGGCGCTGCCCGAATCCGGGTTGTTCACCGAGAGGGCGAGACGCCCCTCCTGCAGCCCGAGCTTCACCGCGCGGCCGCGCTCCGACGAGATCGTGGAGACGCGGTCGACGGCCTTGGCGAAGGGATCGCGCTCGACCGTCAGGCGCTTGTCGTTGCCGGTCGGGATGACGCGCTGGTAATCCGGGAAGGTGCCGTCGATCAGCTTCGAGATCAGCGTCACGCCGCTGGCGAATTGCAGGCGGATCTTGGCCGGCGACAGCTCGATCGCGACGCTCTCGCCGGCGTCGTCCACGAGCTTCTGGATCTCGGCGACGGCCTTGCGCGGCACGATGATGCCCGGCATGCCGCTGCTGCCGTCGGGCGCCTCCATCTCGACGCGGGCGAGGCGGTGCCCGTCGGTGGCGACGGCCCGCATCTTGAGGCTGCCCTCGGACTCGATCGTGTGCAGGTAGATGCCGTTCAGGTAGTAGCGCGTCTCCTCGGTCGAGATCGCGAACTGGGTCTTGTCGATCAGGCGCTTCAGGTCGGCGGCCGGCAGCGCGAAGCCGTGCGGCAGCTCGCCCGCGGCGAGATCCGGGAAGTCGCCCTCGGGCAGCGCACCGAGGGAGAAGCGCGAGCGGCCGGAGCGGATGATCATCTGGCCGGAATCGGAGCCGGTCTCCAGCGAGACCTGGGCCCCGTCCGGGAGCTTGCGCACGATGTCGTAGATCACGTGGGCCGGCACGGTGGTGGCGCCCGCATCGGCGACGTCGGCGGGGATCGTCTCGGTCACCTCGATGTCGAGATCGGTCGCCTTGAGCTGGAGGCCGCCCTCGCCCGCGCGCAGGAGCACGTTCGAGAGGATCGGGATCGTGTTGCGCCGCTCGACGACGCGGTGCACGTGGCCGAGCGACCGAAGGAGGGCCGCGCGCTCGACAGTGACTCTCATCGCAAAATACTCTGGTCTTCGAAAAATCCTGCCGCGGCCGGCAGCCTGGGATCAGGGCCGGACAGCTTGGCGAAGGGCCGCCAGGATGGCAAGCGGCCGATTCGCGGGCTCCCGTGCTATCCCGGGCGCCCTGGCACCCGAGCCGTTCCCGATGCGCGACCGGAGCCCTCGCGGCGCGAAGGCCCCGCCGCGACGGGGGCACGGGAGCCCCCGCGCTTCAATCCTGCAGCATGCGCTTCAGGAGCTCGACCTCGTCGCCCAGCACCGCATCCTCGCCGATCTGCTTCTCGATCTTGCGGACCGCGTGCAGCACGGTGGTGTGGTCGCGCCCGCCGAAGCGGCGGCCGATCTCGGGCAGGGATCGCAGGGTCAGCACCTTCGAGAGGTACATGGCGATCTGGCGCGGCTTGACGACGGCGGCGGTGCGCCGCTCGGAGAGGATGTCGGAGCGCGAGACGTTGTAGCGCGAGGCCACCAGCTTCTGGATGTCCTCGATCTTGATGCGCTTCGGCTCGCGGTTCTTCACGAGGTCGCGGATCGCGGTCTCGGCGGTCTCCATGGTCACGGTGGTGCCCGTCAGGGTCGCGTGCGCGAGGAGGCGGTTGACGGCGCCCTCGAGGTCGCGGCCGTTGGCCGTGATCGCCTTGGCGACGTAGGCCGCCACCGTCGGCGACACCTCGAAGTTCGGGTGCGAGGCCCGCACCGCCGCGAGGCGCGCCGAGAGGATGGAGGCGCGCAATTGCTCGTCGAGGTTGCCGATCTCGACGACGAGGCCGCCCGCGAGGCGCGAGCGCACGCGCTCGTCGAGGGCTTCCAGCTCCGTCGGCGGCCGGTCGGACGCGACCACGACCTGGCGGCCGGCATCGATCAGCGCGTTGATGGTGTGGCCGAACTCGGCCTGGATCGACTTGCCCTGGATGAACTGGACGTCGTCGAGGATCAGGAGATCGATGGCCCGGAGGCGCTCCTTGAAGGCCAGGGCGTTCTGGGTCTTCAGGGCGTTGACGAAGCCGTACATGAAGCGGTCGGCCGTGAGGTAGATGACCCGGCGCCCGGCATCGCGGGCGGCGTGGCCGATCCCGTGCAGCAGGTGCGTCTTGCCGAGGCCCACGCCCGCGTGGAAGTAGAGCGGGTTGTAGAGCGCGCCCTCGCCGTCGTGCCGGGCGACGCGCTCGGCGGCCGCATGGGCCAACGCGTTCGAGCGGCCGACCACGAAGCTCGTGAAGCTGAGCCGCGCGTCGAGCGGGGCGCCGTTGAGGTCGCCGCCCGGGCCCTCGCCGCGGGACGCGGTCTCCGGCTCGGCCATGGCCGTGGGAACGGGGGTCTGCGCCGCGTGCAGCCGGGCGAGGGGGCCGCTCGCGGGGTGCGCCTTCACGGGGCTCGCCACGGGCCGGGGCGGGGCCGCCGGTCCGCGCACGCCGACCTCGATGCGGGACACCGCCTCGATCTCGCTGCGGAAGGTGTTCAGGACGCGGTCGAGATAATGGGACTCGATCCAGCTCTTCAGGAAGCGGGTCGGAACCGTGAGGCGGGCGATTCCGGCGGAGACATCCTCGAGTTCGAGACGGGCGAACCAGCTCGCGAACACGTCCTCGCCGAGTTCCGCGCGCAGCCGGCGCTTCACCCGCGCCCAGGCCGCCGCCGTCTCGGCGGCGTTCGTGCCGTTGCCGTTGTTCCCGCCGCCGTCCGCCAAGCTTCCGTCGACTTGCATTCTGGCTCTCCTCGCGCCGAGGACGGAGTTCCGCCGATCGGAGCGTACGCACACTACGCTTGCGGCCCCGCAGGAATTTGCGAGACGCGAATCTTCGGCAGAGTCAACCCATCAACAGCGGTCTTTCGCCGATCAAGCGACCCTATCAACAATTCGCTACGGTTCTCCTAACAGTGGGACTTGTGGGGATAGCCGAAATAGACGCCTAACCGAGCGAGGAATCTAAAACGCGAGTCGAGGCACACCACTGAACTAGCAAACGATTCGCATCGCCTGCCGCAAACCGCGTCGTTGCTGGAATTTGGTTATGTTTTGTTAAGCTACACTCGGCCCCTAGACTCCGCAACGGTGCAGATTCTGGAACAGCGTTAACGCCGGGTGCATGCCCGGGTCGTATCCGCGGATCCGGCCCGGGACGCCCTCGTCGGGCCCGGGCTGGCGGAGGGGCGCATCGACGGACCGGGCATGGGCGGAGGCGGGCATGGGCGGAGGCGGGCGCCGGCACCGCGGACGCGAAAAAGCCCGGCACGCAGGCCGGGCTTTTTCATCGACGTTCCTGAGACCGGGAGGCTTGCGCGCCCGAAGCCCCTCGGGCAGTCGGCTCAGGCGGCAGCGGCGCCGAGCGACTTCACGCGCGCGGCGAGGCGCGAGACCTTCCGGGACGCGTTGTTCTTGTGCACGATGCCGTGCTGGGCGGCCCGCATGATCTCGGGCTCGGCGGCGCGGAGCGCCGTCAGCGCGTTCGCCTGATCGCCGGTGGCGATCGCCTCCTCGACCTTGCGGACAAAGGTACGCATCCGCGAGCGGCGCGAGCGGTTGATCGCGGTACGCTTGGCGATCTTGCGGGTCATTTTCTTGGCCGACACGGTGTTGGCCATGGGCATCCTCGTCTCGTCGGGCGATACCGATGGGCTTCTCGAAGCCGGGCTCGGTCAACGCGTGCAGGTTATCAGGCAATGGCGAAGCCGAGGGTTCGCGATGAAGCGCGAGCCCTCGGCGGAGCGGGTTCTATAGTCGGGCGGCCGTCAGTCGTCAACGCAGGCCCGGCGGGCGCACGGCCGACCCGCTTGATCTGCCCCGAAGCCCCTCGGATGATCGGGGGAACGCACCGCATGCAGGGAGGCCGGACCGTGACGCACAGGGTCAGCGAGACGGACGCGGCGCGCATCGCCCGCTATCGCCCGGCATCGGGGATGCTCAGCCCGCGCTTCTCCGGCGTGCCGAGCTTCATGCGCCTGCCGGTCCTGACGCCGGCGGAGGCGGCCGGCGCGATCGAGATCGGCCTCGTGGGCATTCCCTTCGACGGCGCGACCACGAACCGGCCCGGAGCCCGGCTCGGCCCCCGGGGGGTCCGCGAGGCCTCGACCGGCACCCGGATGCTCAACCCCGCCACCGGCATCGCGCCCTACGCGCTCGCGGCCTGCGCCGATCTCGGGGACGTGGCGGTGAACCCGATCGACGCCGCCGAGACCTGCCGGCGGATCGAGGCCTTCCACGCGGGGCTGAGGGCCGAGGGCGTGGTCCCGCTCTCGATCGGGGGCGACCACCTGGTGACCTACCCTGTCCTGCGGGCGCTGGGGCAGGGGCGGCCCCTCGGCCTCATCCATATCGACGCCCACAGCGACACGGACGACAGCCAGTACGAGGGTACGCGGCTGACCCACGGCACGCCGTTCCGCCGGGCGGTCGAGGACGGCGTCCTCGATCCGCATCGCAGCGTCCAGATCGGCATCCGCGGCAGCGTGGATGCGGCGGACGAGCGGGATTGGGCCTGCGCTCAAGGCATCCGCATCATCACCATGGAGGAGGCGCTCGTGCGCGGCCTGCCGGAGATCGCGGCGGAGGCCCGCGCCATCGTGGGCGCGGGACCGACCTATCTGAGCTTCGACATCGACGCCCTCGATCCGGCCTACGCCCCCGGCACCGGCACGCCGGAGATCGGAGGCTTCACCTCTCGGGAGGCACTCCACCTCCTGCGCTCCATGCGGGGTCTCGACCTCGTCGGAGCGGATCTCGTCGAGGTGGCGCCGCCCCTCGATCCCTCCGGCGTCACCGCCCTGGCCGGCGGCGCCCTCGCCTTCGAGATCCTGTGCCTCCTCGCCGATGCGGTGGCCGAGCGCCGGACGCGTTGAAGGCCGCTTGACCCGGGTGCGGGCGGCGATGAGCCTGCGCCGCCGGCGAAGCGCGAGGATCGAGATGCAGCCCGAGATCACCTTCTACCACGCCCCGAACACCCGCTCGACGGGGGTGCGCACCCTGCTGGAGGAGCTCGGGGCGCCGCACCGGATGCAAGTGCTCAACATGAAGGCCGGCGCGCACCGGCAAGCGCCGTATCTCGCCGTCAACCCGATGGGGAAGGTGCCGGCGATCCGGCACGGCGACGCCCTCGTGACGGAGCAGGCCGCGGTGTACCTCTACCTGGCCGACCTCTTCCCCGAGGCCGGCCTCGCGCCGCCGACGGGCGATCCGCTGCGGGGGCCGTACCTGCGCTGGATGGTGTTCTACGGCTCATGCTTCGAGCCGGCCGTGATCGACCGGGCGCTCGAGCGTGAACCCGGTCCCCGCGCGATGTCGGCCTACGGGGAATTCGACGCGGTGCTGGCGCAGGTGATCGGAGCGCTGAAGCCCGGCCCCTACATCCTGGGCGAGCGCTTCTCGGCGGCCGACGTGCTGTGGGGCTCGGCGCTGAGCTGGACTACCGGGTTCAAGCTGATCCCCGAGGACCCCGCCATCATGGCCTACGTCGCGCGCTTCCGGGAGCGTCCGGCGGTTCGGCGGGTCGCGGAGGCGGATGCGCGCCTCGCCGCCGAGCACGAGGCCGCCGCGGCCGGGTAAGCTGCACCCGCCGCCCGGGTCTCAGGCGCCGAGGAGGCGTGCGAAGCGCTCGACCAGGCGGCGGCCGACCTCGTCCTTGTCGAGGGTCGGCCAGGTCTCGACCGATCCGTCGCGGGACACGAGATGGACCGTGTTGCGCACCCCGCCCATCACGCCGCCCGCGAGCGAGACGTCGTTGGCGACGAGGAGATCGCAGCCCTTCCGGGCGATCTTGGCCCGGGCGTAGTCGACCACCCTGTCGGTCTCGGCGGCGAAGCCGACGACGAGCCCGGGGCGCCCGGACGCGAGCCCGGCGATCGTCGCCAGGATGTCGGGGTTCTCGACGAGGCCGAGGGGCGCGGGCGCCGCCCCGTCCTTCTTGATCTTCGAGCCGCGCGCCTCCGCGGGGCGGAAATCCGCGACGGCCGCGGTGAAGACCGCGACGTCGGCGGGCAGGGCCGCCCTCACCGCCGCCAGCATCTCGCGCGCGGTCTCGACCCGCACCACCGTCACGCCGGGCGGGTCCGGGATCGCGACCGGCCCCGAGACCAGCGTCACGGCGGCGCCCGCCGCGGCGGCCGCTGCCGCGATGGCGTGGCCCTGCCGCCCGGAGGAGCGGTTGGCGATGTAGCGCACGGGATCGATGGGCTCGTGGGTCGGTCCCGAGGTGACGAGCACGCGCCGTCCCGCGAGCGCACCGGCGGAGGAGCGCCCGGCCAGGAACCCGAAGCCGGCGGGGGCGTGCGCGGCCTGCGCGTCCGTCTCGGCCAGCATCGCCGCGACGGCGTCGGCGATCTCGGCGGGCTCGGCCATGCGGCCGGGGCCGAACTCGGCCTCGGCCATCGCGCCCTCGTTCGGGCCGACGACCCGCACCCCGTCGCCCTGAAGGGTCGCGAGGTTCCGCCGGGTGGCGGGGTGGTGCCACATCCGCACGTTCATGGCCGGCGCGATCAGGATCGGGAGGGTTGTCGCCAGGAGCACCGTCGAGGCGAGGTCAGGGGCGAGGCCGCCGGCCATGCGGCCCATCAGGTTCGCGGTCGCGGGGGCCACCACCACGGCGTCGGCGTCCCGCGCGAGCTTGATGTGGCCGATATCGGCCTCGTCCTCCCGGTCGAACAGGTCCGTGTGGGCCCGCTCGCCCGCGAGCGCCGCGGCGGCGAGGGGCGTCACGAATTCCTGGGCGCCCTTGGTCAGGAGCGGGCGCACCGCGGCGCCGCGCTCGCGCAGGCGGCGGATCAGGTCGAGGGACTTGTAGGCCGCGATGCCTCCGCCGATGACGAGGAGGATGCGGCGGTGGGCGAGGGGACGATCCATGCCGTCATCCTGAAGACTGGCGGGTATCCTAGCGGAACGCCATCACGAGCGCACCGATGGCGATGGCCCAGAGCGCCAGGGTCGACCAGATCGCCCGGCGGCGCTCCTGGCGGGCGAAGTTCTCGAGGCGGTGCGCGTCGCCGGTCCCCGCCTCGTCGAGGCGGATCATGATGCGCTTCAGCCGCACGGCGAGGTCGGGGATGTCGGAGACGACGTCCGCGATGGTGAGGGCCGCCCGGCCGGCGCCCTCGATCCGGCCGATCGGCCCGAGATTGCGGGTGATCCAGCTGCGCACCACGGGCTCGGCGCCGGTCCACATGTCGAGTTGGGGATCGAGCGAGCGCGCGACGCCCTCGACGACCACCATGGTCTTCTGCAGCATCACGAGCTCGGTGCGGGTGCTCATGTCGAACAGGGCGGTGACGTCGAAGAGCAGGGTCAGCACCTTCGCCATCGAGATCTCGTCGGCACGGCGCTGGTGGATCGGCTCGCCGATCGCCCGGATCGCCTGCGCGAAATCGTCGACCGAATGGTGCCGGGGCACGTAGCCGGCCTCGAAATGCACCTGCGCCACCCGCTTGTAGTCGCGCAGGATGAAGCCGAGCAGGATCTCGGCGAGGAAGCGGCGCTCCTTCACCCCGAGCCGTCCCATGATGCCGAAATCGACCGCGACGAGGCGCCCATCCGCGTCCACGAATAGGTTCCCGGGATGCATGTCGGCGTGGAAGAAGCCGTCCCGGATCGCCTGGCGCAGGAAGGATTGGATCACGGTCCGCCCGAGGAGGCGGGAATCGTGGCCGGCCGACACGATGGCGGCGCGGTCCGACAGGCGGATGCCGTCGATCCACTCGCTCGAGAGCACGTCCCGGGCGGTCAGCTCCCATTCGGGGCGGGGCACCCGGAAATCGGTGTCGTCCCGGGTGTTCTGGGCCAGCTCGGACATCGCGGCCGCCTCGAGCCGGAAATCCATCTCCATCATCACCGAGCGGGCGAGGATCTCGACCACCTCCCGCGGGCGCAGGCGCTCCGCCTGCGGCGAGAGCGCGTGGACCACCCGCGCCATGAAGCGCATGGCCTGGAGGTCGCGCTGAAAGCGCTCGCGCACGCCCGGCCGCATGATCTTCACGGCGAGCGTGCGCTGCGTCCCGTCCGGGTCGATCACGGTGGCGCGGTGGACCTGAGCGATCGAGGCGGCGGCGATCGGCTCGCTGAAGGAGGCGAACAGGCTGCGGATCGGGTGGCCGAAGGCGGTCTCGACCACGCGGATCGCCTGCCCCTGCGGAAAGGGCGGCACCCGGTCCTGCAGCATCTCGAGATCGATCGCCGCCGCCATCCCGACGAGGTCGGGGCGGGTCGCGAGGAACTGCCCGAACTTGACGTAGGACGGTCCGAGCCGGGTGAGCGCCTTCGAGAGCCGCGCCGCGCCGTCCCCGAGGCCGGGACGCTCCAGCATGCGGCCGATCCGCAGGGCGAGGCGCAGGTGCGGGGGCAATTGCGACGGGTCCACGAAGGCGAGTCCGCCCTCGCGGGCGAGCACGAAGCCGACATGGACGCCCCGGATGAGGTGGATGATCGCGCCGAACACCCCGTCACGCCTCCCCGGCCGGGGCCATCAGGAGATCTTCCAGCCGGAATGGATCGCCACGATCCCACCCGAGAGCAGCCGGTGCGTGACGTGGCGGAAGCCCGCCGCCTCGATCATCCCCGCGAAGGCGCCCGGGGTCGGGAACTGCCGGATCGACTCCACGAGGTAGCGGTAGGAATCGGCGTCGCCCGCCACCCGGGCCCCGAGGCGCGGGATCATGTGGAAGGAATAGGCGTCGTAGATCCTATCGAGGACGGGCAGGTCCACTTTCGAGAATTCGAGGCAGAGGAAGCGCCCGCCGGGCTTCAGCACGCGGTGGGCCTCCTTCAGGGCGGCGTCGATGCGCGGCACGTTCCGGATGCCGAAGGCAATCGTGTAGGCGTCGAAGGATTCGGCGGGCAGCGGCAGGGTCTCGGCATTGCCGGTGACGAAGTCGATCCGGCCGTCGAAGCGGTGTCCGGCCCGCTCGGCGCCGACCCGCAGCATCGCCTCGTTGATGTCGAGGACGGTGACATGGGTGCCGGGCCCGCCCGCCGCGAGGGACCGGAACGCGATGTCGCCGGTGCCGCCCGCCACGTCGAGGTGGCGGAAGGCGCGCCCTTGCGGCGGGCGCAGCATGGCGATGAGCTGCGCCTTCCAGGCCCGGTGCAGGCCCGCCGACATCAGGTCGTTCATCAGGTCGTAGCGCTTCGCGACCGACCGGAACACGTCGTCGACCCGCCCCTGCTTCTCGTCGAGCGCCACGCGCTCGAAGCCGAAATTCGTCGTGTCGTCGTTCGAAGCCCGCTCGCCAGCGCTCATGCTCATCCACCTTTTGCCCGGCTTCCATAGCGAAGGCGGGGACAATCCGCTATGCGTCGAACCCGCAAGGGCGCGGAGGTCCACCGGCCGGGCGGGCGCCGTCCGGCGGCGTGTTCCCGATCGGCGCGACGACGCGCCCGGATTGCCCCGGGCCGGATCCGCCCCGATATCGGGGCCCGAGCCATCCCTGCGAACCGGTGACGATGCCCGAACTTCCCGAGGTCGAGACCGTGCGGCGCGGCCTGGAGCCCGCCCTCGTCGGCGCGCGCTTCGCCCGCGTCACGCTCCGGCGCCCGAACCTGCGCTTCCCCTTCCCGGAGCGTTTCGCCGAGCGCCTGGAGGGCCGAACGGTCACGGACCTGTCGCGGCGCGCCAAGTACCTGACGGCGGGCCTCGATTCCGGCGAGACCCTGATCATGCATCTCGGCATGAGCGGGCGTTTCGACGTGGCGTTGCCCGACGGGCGCAACCTGTCCCCGGGGGATTTCTACCTCGAAGGGGCGCTCGGCGTGCCCAAGCACGACCACGTCGTGATGGCGATGGGGACGGGCGCCACCGTGACCTACAACGACGTGCGCCGCTTCGGCTTCATGGACCTCGTTCCGACGGGGGACCTCGCCGCCTGCCGCCACTTCGCCGGCATGGGGATCGAGCCCCTCAGCGCGGCGCTCACCGGCGAGGCGATCGCGCGGCTGTTCCGGCACAAGATCACGCCGCTGAAGAGCGCGCTCCTCGATCAGCGCCTGATCGCGGGGCTCGGCAACATCTACGTCTGCGAGGCGCTGCACCGGGCGGGCCTGCACCCCGAGACGCCCGCCGGGGTCCTGGCGCGGACCGACGGACGGCCGACCCCGAAGGCGAAGCTGCTCGCCAGGGTCATCGGGCAGGTGCTCACCGAGGCCGTGGCGGCGGGGGGCTCGACCCTGCGCGACTACACCCACACGGACGGGACAGCGGGCGCCTTCCAGCACGCCTTCCGGGTCTACGACCGGACCGGGGCCGCCTGCACCCGGCCGGGCTGCGGCGGCACCGTCGCGCGCATCGTGCAATCGGGACGGTCCACCTTCTACTGCGCCGCCTGCCAACCCGGAGCCGGGCGGATCCCGGCGCGCTGACGACCGCACCGGACGGCATTTTCGCCACAAATTCCGCTAAGGTCGGCCCTCCGCGCGGTCTCCTGACACGCGCAGGCAACCGTGCCATCCTGGCCCGACCGTCCTGGCGCCGCGTCCGGCTACGCGACGAAGGGCCGGCGAACGGGCCTGGGTCAGGGAGCGCGAGCCGAGCAGGAATTCGATGTTCTTCCGCAGACGCAAGACGCCCGCGCCGACGCCGATCAACTCGGACGAGCCGGCCCTCCCGAACCGCCTCTCGCCGCGCTCCCCCGGCGAGGCGATCAAGCCCACCGCCGCCCTGCCGCCCCCCGAGGAGCCGGTGCGCGAGCGCGGCGGCCTCCTTGCCACGATCAGCGGCCTCCTCACCTTCGCGGTGGTCCTCGCCATCGGCGCCATGATCGGCCTGACCCTGTTCCAGCGGCAGGTGCAGGAGCCGGGCCCCCTCGCCGCCGACAAGGTCGTGGTCATCCCGACCCGCAGCGGCACCGGCGAGATCGCCGAGATCCTGCAGCGCGAAGGCGTGATCGCCCATACGGGCCTGTTCGAACTCGCCGCGCGCTTCGGCGGCAAGCCGCCCCTCAAGGCCGGCGAGTACAGTTTCAAGGCCCATGCGAGCATCAGCGAGGCCATCGACACGGTGACGACGGGGCGGCAGGTCCAGCACGCGATCACCTTCCCGGAGGGCCTGACCAGCGAGCAGATCATCGGCCGCCTCAACGAGAACGACATTCTCACCGGCGAGATCGGCGAGATCCCGCCCGAGGGCTCGCTCCTGCCCGACACCTACAAGTTCGAGCGCGGCGCCACCCGCCAGCAGATCGTCAACCTGATGCGGGCCAAGCAGCGCGAGGTGCTGAACCAGATCTGGCTGCGCCGGAGCGCCGAGGTGCCGGTCAGGACCCCGGCCGAGATGGTCACCCTCGCCTCCATCGTCGAGAAGGAGACCGGCCGCGCCGACGAGCGCCCGCGGGTCGCCGGCGTCTTCGTGAACCGCCTCAACAAGCGCATGCGGCTGCAATCCGACCCGACCATCGTGTACGGGCTCGTCGGCGGCCGCGGCACCCTCGGCCGCGGCATCCAGCGCTCCGAGATCGAGCGCCCCACCCCCTACAACACCTACGTGATTGAGGGCCTGCCCCCGGGCCCGATCGCCAATCCGGGCCGCGCCGCCCTCGAGGCGGTCGCCAACCCGTCGCGCACCAAGGACCTCTTCTTCGTGGCCGACGGCACGGGCGGCCACGCCTTCGCGGATTCCCTCGAAGGGCATCAGAAGAACGTCGCGCGCTGGCGCCAGGTCGAGCGCTCGCGCCAGAGCCCGGCCCCGGACGGGAACGGCGTCGACAAGGTCGAACCGGCGGATGCGGGCGCCACGCCGGGTCGCGCCTCGGCCTACGCGCCGGGCTCCAACGCGGCCTTCGCCCTCGACGGCACCGGCCAGCCCGGGGGCAAGTCGCGGGCCTTCGACGCCTCGGAGGGCACCAAGCTCGATCCCCTGAAGAACAAGACCTTCGACCTCAACTCGGCCAAGACCGTGCCGGTGCTGAAGCAGCCCTGAGGGCCGCGCGCGCCTCAGGGCGCGCGCGGAATCGATCGAGACGGTGCGGGGCGGGAGCGCTTATCTGACCATGATCGCGAGCATGACCGGGTTCGCCCGGGCGGCCGGCACCACCGGCCCGGTGCAATGGGCCTGGGAGGTCCGCAGCGTCAACGGACGCGGGCTCGACGTGCGCGTCCGCGTGCCGGCCGGCAACGACGCGGCGGGCGAGGTCGCCCGCACCGCGCTCCAGAAGACCCTCAGCCGCGGCCAGTGCCAGGTGTCCCTCAACCTGACGAAGCCCGAGACCACCGCGCGCATCCGGGTCAACGAGGCGCTCCTCGCGTCCCTCGCCGAGGCGGTGGCGCGTGTGCCCCGGCCGGACGGCCTCGCCCCCGCCACGATGGACGGCCTCCTCGGCGTGCGGGGCGTGATCGAATCCGAGGAGGACGAGTCCGCCGCGACCGATTCCCTCGCCCGCGACCTCGCCGAGGGGGTCGTGCGCCTCGTCACCGACCTCGTGGAGGTCCGCCGCGCCGAGGGGCGGCAGCTGCAGGAGATCATCGCGGGCCAACTCCGGGCGATGGCGGAGCTGACGCACGCGGCCGAGGATTGCCCCGCCCGCAAGCCGGAGGCGGTGCGCGCCCGCCTCGCCGCCACGGTGGCGACGCTGATGGAGGTCGGCAGCTTCGACCAGGACCGGCTGCACCAGGAGGCGGTGATGCTCGCCGCCAAGGCGGATGTGCGCGAGGAGCTCGACCGCCTGCGGGCGCATCTCGCCGCCGCGCGCGAGCTGATCGCGGCCGGCGGCGCCATCGGACGACGCCTCGACTTCCTGGCCCAGGAGCTCGGCCGGGAGGCCAATACCCTGTGCGCGAAGGCCAACGACGTCAGCCTGTCACGGATCGGACTCGACTTGAAGGCCGTCGTGGAGCAATTCCGCGAGCAGGTTCAGAACGTCGAGTAGGCTCGTGGACAAGATGATGCGCGCACAGGTCGGGGACGCGACGCCCAACCGGACGGCACGCCGATGACCGGCGCGAACGCGGCGCCCCGCGATCCGATCGGCCGGCGCGGCTTGGTCCTGATCCTGTCCTCGCCCTCGGGGGCGGGCAAGACGACGCTCACCCGCGCCATCGCGGAGGATGGCGGCTGGGGCCTCGAGCTGTCGATCTCGGTGACGACGCGGGCGCGCCGCCCTTCCGAGATCGACGGGCGGCACTACCACTTCATCGACCGCGAGGCCTTCGAGGACCTGCGGGCCCGCGACGACCTCCTCGAATGGGCGGAGGTCCACGGCAACTTCTACGGCACGCCGCGGTGCCCGGTGGAGAAGGTGCTGTCGACGGGCCGCGACATGATCTTCGACATCGACTACCAGGGCACCCGGCAGGTGCGCTCGAAGCTCGCGGACGACGTCGTCACCGTCTTCATCCTGCCCCCCAGCATGGCGGAGCTGCGCCAGCGCCTGGAGCGCCGCGCCGAGGATTCGCCGGCCACCATCGAGAAGCGGCTCGCCAATGCCCGCGTCGAGATCCAGCGCTGGAGCGAGTACGATTACGTCATCGTCAACAACGACCTCCAGAACGCCTTCACGTCGCTCCAGGGCATCCTGACGGCCGAGCGCCTGAAGCGCACGCGCCGGACCGGCCTCGGCACCTTCGTGGAGGGATTGCTCGACGAAGCGGCGGGTCGCCCGTAGCGCGGCCGCGCGCGGTTCCCTCAGGCCGGAGCCGGGAGGTCCCGGCAGAGCCAGAGCCGCAGGGCTTCGAACGTCGCGTTGGCGGCCGCGACCGCCGCAGCCTCCGCGTCGGGCCCGGCCGCCAGGGAATCGAGATGGGTCCGAAAGGCCGACCACATGGCCCCGGTCCGGTTGCCATGGGCGAGGTAGTAGCGGCAGCCCGTCGCGGCGTCGAAGCCGTGGAGGGCGGCGATGCGGCGGCCGATCATCTGCCCGCCGAGCGTCGAGCCCTCGAGGACGTAGAGCGCGCCGATCGCCGCGTCCGGACCGTCGAGCCGCGGCGCCGGAGGGCCGGGTAGATCAAGGCGCGCGTCGAGCCCGAGGTCGCTCAGGTCGGCATCGAGGCGCGCCAGCCGCCGGCGGGGCGCGAAGAAGGCCTCGTCCGCGAGCGCCGCGCCGATCGCCGGCTCGTAGACGCCGTGAAAGCCGCGGAAGCGCGCCAGGAGATCGCGGTAACCCGCCAGGGTGGCGACGCGCGCCTCCCAGTCGAGGCTCCGCTCCAGGTCCTGATGCGCCGCGGCGGTCGCCGCGCGCAGGTGCTGATGCAGGCTCACGCGGTGATCGTGAAGCAGGCGCCGGGCGCGTTGGCGACCTCGATGCGGGCGTTGATCTGGTCGAGCATCGCCCGGATCAGCTTCATGCCGAGGCCGGTGCCCTGCGGCTTCGCGTCGGCCCATCCCTCCGGCAGGCCCTGTCCGTCGTCGCAGATGCGCATGCGCACGACGCCGGCCCCCCCGGCCGAGACCGTGACCGCGACGCGGCCACCATCGGGGCTTCCGGCATACTTGAAGGCGTTCGTGACGAGCTCGGTGGCGATCAGCGAGAGCGCCACCGCCTTCCGGTACGGCACCATCAGCCCGGGCTCGGCCACGAGGTCGACGGCGTGGCCGTCACCCGCCATGCCCGCGAGATCGCTGCACAGGTTCTCGATGGTCTGGCCGAGATCGACCTCCTCGACGCTCTCGGCCTGGTAGAGGCTGTCATGCACCCGGGCGACGCTCATCACCCGCGCCGAGGTTTCGGCGAAGGCCTGGCGCGCGTCCGGATCCGAGATCTGGCGGCGCTGCATCTGCAGGAAGGCGGAGACGATCTGCAGCGAGTTCTTGACCCGATGGTCGATCTCGCGCGTCAGCAGATCCTTCTGGATCAGCAGCTTCTCCTTGTCGGCGAGGAGCCCGGTGAGTTCGTCGATCTTGCGGCGCTGGCGCAGCACCACGCCCTCCACCGCCTGCGCCAGGGCGGTGGCGAGGGAGACCTGCCATTCCGGCCAGGGCGCGGCGAAGCCCGTGCGCTCCTCGACCCAGCGCTCGAAGGAGCGGCGCGGCAGGACGGCCACCGGGCCGCATCCCGCGAGGACGGGCTTGCGGGGATCGCCGCCCCAGGTGACGGTGCTCGGCACCTCCGGCCTGAACCAGAGGAGCAGGTGCTCCCGCGAGGCGTCGACGAAGGTCCCGAGGAGGCCGCTGGCGGGCCCCTGGTAGGCCGCCGCTTCGGGGTAAACCGCCGCGAAGGCGTGCGTCGCGTAGGACATCGTGCCGGCGGGCAGCGTCTGCCTCAGCCAGTCCGCGATCGCCCGGACCTCGACCTCGGACGGCGCCCGCCCGAGCAGCGTGACCGTTCGCCCCGAGACGATGCCCGCGCCCGTCGCGCCGAACAGGTCGAGGAGGGTGACGGAGCCCGCGGTGAGCGAGGTCACGAAATTCTCGGAGCGCGTCAGCTCGCGCACGAGCCGGCCCTCGGTGTCGAGATGCGCCTGCCGCTCGGCCCAGAGGCGGCGCCCCTCGATCTCCTGCACCCGCATGGCGAAGGCGTCGGTGAGGACGGTGGCGGCCGCCCGGGTCTCCGGAGCGACGTAGTGGGGCTGGCGATGATGCCCGATCATTAGCCCCCAGAGCTTGCCCTCCACCATGATGGAGATCGACATCGATCCGTTCACCCCGAGATTGCGCTGATACTCGAGATGGATCGGCGAGAGCGTGCGGTGCTGCGCGAAGGTCAGGTCGATCGGCGCGTTGCCGGCCTCCGGGGCCGCCACGATCGGCACCGGCACGCAGTCGCGGTCGATGACGAAGCGGCTCCGGGCCTTGGTGTAGAGGGCGCGCGCCTGGGCCGGGATGTCGGAGGCCGGGAAGCGCAGGCCGAGCAGCGCCCGCGACCAGTCCGGCACCTTGTCCTCGGCAAGGGCCTCGCCGTTCCAGTCAGCATCGAAGCGGTAGACGAGGATGCACTCGAACCCCGTCAGCGCCCGGATCTCCAGGGCCGCGATCCGGGCCGCGCCGTTCAGGGTCTCGGCCGCGCGCAGGCGCGTCACCGCGAGCTCGGTGTCGATCTGACTCGCGCCGCCGAAATCCTCCGGCAGCTCCGGCGCGAGCTCCATCTCGACGATCACCCGGCTCGCATGCGCGTGGGCGACCGCGTAATAGCTCAGGCCGTCGCGGCCCGGCAGGCGCAGGACCCGCCGGATGCTGCGGCCCCCGTCCAGGGTCTGGCTGGCCAGGCGCGCCCGGATCTGCCCGACGAAGGCCGTCGGCAGCACGTCCTCCAGCGCGCGGCCGGCGAGCGGCACGCCGTCGTCGACGAGCACGTCGAGGACGTTGGCGCTGTGGGCCTGGATCACGAGGCTGACCGGATCGGCCGCCACCATCACGGCGTTCGGCTGCAGCGCCCCCGGGATGTGGATCGGCTCGCGCTCGCAGAGCATCGGATCGACGGGCTCCGCCCGCGCCCGCCGGCCGATCGCCGCCCTCACGGCCTCGCGGGACTGGCCCTGCGCCAGCATCCCGAGCGGGACGATGGCGAGCCAGTAGCCATCGCGGCCCTGGGCGAGGCGGATGCGCGCGCGCAGAGGCTGCGGGACGCGGCCGAAGACGAACTCGAAGGCCTCGTCGAGGCGCCCCTTGCGGATCCCCGCGAGGAACCGCCCGTGAAAGCCCGGGACGTTGGTGCTCGGCGCGATCTCGCGAAAGTAGTGGCGCCCGATCATGGCGCTCGCCGACAGGCCCGTCAGGGCGCTCGCCGCCTCGTTGCAGGCGCGGATCGTCCCGGCCGCGTCGAGACCGAGGATTGCCACCTCGATGTCGTCGATCGTGTCCGGCGAGAGCGCTTCGAGATCGACGATGCCATCGTGCAGTGAGCTGGACAAGGGAGTCGGCGACATCAGGAGCGATCGGTGATCATGCGCCGTCCGGTATGGCTGGCCGGGACCGGAAGTGCAATGCGCCGACCTGGCTCGGTGAGCCCGCCCGGGCGGCGCCCGCGGCGGATCTCAGCCGCCCGCGCCGCAATTGCGCGTGATCTCGGCGAGCGCCGATTCGAACCCCTCTTCCAGGGTCGGATGGTAATAGGGCCGGTCGCGCAGCCGCTCCGCCGTGAGCCCGTCCTCGATCGCGAAGGCGAGGAGATGCCCGAGGTGCTCGACATCGGGGCCGATCATCTCGGCCCCGAGCAGGACGCCGCGCCGATCGGCCCAGATCCGCAATCCGCCGCTGTTGCGGGCTTCCACTCGGGCACGGCCCTGGTCGCGGAAGCTCGCCGCGCCGGTCACGCGCGCGTTCCCCGCTTCCGCATCGTAGGAGGCGCCGACCTTCGCCGTCCCGGGTCGCGTGAAGACCATCGCGAGCGCCGTCCAGGGCTCGGGCGCCGACGCCGCGTCCGAGACCGCGAGCGCCGCCGCGTTCCGCCCCGCGATCCGGCCCTGGCGCGCGGCCTCGTGCAGAACCGGGCGCAGGCCGTTGGCATCGCCCGCGATGAAGACCCGAGCCCCGTCGCAGCGGAGGCTGCGCGCATCGAATTCCGGCATGCCGTGCTCGCCGAGGCGAAGCCCGGCGGCGCCGAGGGCGAGCCCCGTCACGTTCGGAGGCCGGCCGGCCGCCGCCAGCACGCGCTCGACCCGGACCGAGCCCGCACCATCGGGCCCCTTGAAGAAGAGGCGCACGCCGTCGCCCTCCGCCTCGGCGCCCGAAACCTCGGTGCCGAGATGCAGGTCGATCTCGGCGCCGAAGATTTCGGCGGCCGCGCGGGTGAGGTCGGGGTGGGAGAGGCCCGCGAGGGTGTGGCCGACATCGAACAGGCTGACCGCGACGCCGAGCCGGGCCATGGCCTGCGCGATCTCGATGCCGACCGGGCCGCCCCCGAGCACCGCCAGGGAGGCGGGGAGATCGGGGATCTCGAACACGGTGTCGGTGGTGAGCACCCGCGTCCCGAGCCCCTCCAGCGGCTTCGGCAGGCTCGGGCTCGATCCGGTCGCGACGACAGCGGCGCGAAAGCGCAGGCGGGTCGCGTCGCCGACCGCGAGGGTCTCGCCGTCGAGGAAGCGGGCACGGCCGGAGAGCCGCTCCTCGCCCGGCAGCGCCTCGAGCCCTTCGAAGACGAGGCGGACGAAGCGGTCGCGCTCCGCGCGCAGCCGGCCGAGCACCGCGGGCCCGTCGATCTCGACGTGGGGCACCCGCACGCCGAAGCGGTGCGCCGCCCGCGCGTCGTGCGCCGCGTGCCCCGCCACGGCAAGGAGCTTCGAGGGCATGCAGCCGACCCGCGCGCAGGTGGTGCCGCCCGGGCCCGCCTCGATCAGCACGGCCCGGGCGCCCGCCTCGCGCGCCGCCTTGTGGGCGGCGATTCCCGCCGTGCCGGCGCCGATGACGGCGACGTCGCAACGCACTTCACGCATCCGAGCCCCGCTCCCCATCGCGCCGCTGCGCCGATCAGCTGCCCGTCGTCAGGACGGCGCCGCCGTCGACGCGCAGGTTCGCGCCGGTGACGAAGCTCGCCTGCTCGGAGCACAGGAAGGCGACGGCCGCCGCCACCTCGTCGGCCCGCCCGCGGCGCTTGCGCACCATGCCGGGCCGCTTCTCGTCGAGGAACGTCTCGATCGCCTCGTCGAAGGAGACGCCCTTCTCCTCGGCACGCTTCTGCATCATGGCGTCGGTCATCGGCGTTGCGATGAAGGCGGGGGCGACGGAATTCACCATCACGCCGTCCGGTCCGTAGGCCTTCGAGAGGCCCTTGGCGAGGTTCATCACGCCGGCCTTGGCGGCGCAATAGGGCAGTTCCTCGACATAGGGCTGGACCGCATCCTCGGAGGTGAACAGCACCACCCGGCCCCACTTGGCGTCCCGCATCGCCGGGATGAAGGCGCGCGCGACCCGCACGGCGACCATGAGGTCGGCCTGGATCGTCTCCAGCCAGTCGTCGTCGCTGAGTTCGAGGAAATCGCCGGTCGGGCCGGTGATGCCGGCGGCGTTGACGAGGATCGTCGGCTTCTCACCGAAGGCCTTGTCGGCGAAGGCCTTCAGCGTCTCGACGCCCGCCATGCCGCTGAGATCGGCCGCCACCGCCCGCACGTCGCCGAGCTTGCCCAACGCCTTGGCGGCCGCCTGCAGGGCCTCCGCGTCGATATCGGTGAGGACGATCTTCACGTCCTCGCGCAGAAGGGACTCGGCGCTGGCGTAACCCATGCCGGAATCACCGCCCGTGACGACGGCGACCCGTCCGCTGATACCGAGTTCCATACGTGGCGCTCCCGCTCGGAAAAGACCGGCGACCGCTGTGCAACGGGGCCTCGCATGGCCGTTCCGGGCCGGCGCAGCGGCTGGTCCCGAACCTCTCCCCCGATCGAGCAGTCGCGGTCCAACCCGGGCTCGGGCCGATCGTTCCTCCGGCCGGGCCCCCTGCGGCGACGGGGCAGGGATCGGCGGATTTGCCTCGGACGTGGGGCCGCCCGGCCGGTCAGTTCCTGGGAGGCGCCGCGCCCGGGACGGAGCGGATCTCGGCCCGCTTCTCCGGGTTCTTCAGCTGGCTGTAGACGACGTTGCTGAAGCTGCCGATGACCGCGTGCCAGGGCGCGTTCCGGTAGAACTCGTTGTCCTTGGCGACCTTGCAGAAGGCGGTGGTGAGGCCGTTGACGATGTCGTCGTCCTTGGCGCCGGGGGCTGCCGCCTTGATCTTGGGCAGGAGACCGTCGAGGCGCGGGATGAAGTCTTCCTGCCTGATGTCCTTCAGCGCGTCGGCGAGGCCGGCCTCATCCAGGGCCTTGGCGATCGCCGGCTGCTCGATCTCGGCGCAGGGGGCGTTGCCCGCGAGCATCGTCTTGATCTGCCCCCGCGCCTGCGAGACCACCCCGCGGTCGGCGATGACCGGGGCCTTGTTGCCCCAGGAATTGCGGATGTAGTCGGTGACGTCGGCGACCTCCTGGTCGGTCATCCCCTGGCCGACCGCCAGCATGGGCGCGTATCCGCTCTGGGCGCCGAGGCCGCCCAGGATGACGTTGATCACCGTCTCGGGGCCCTGCGACTGCACCGACGTATTGCCGGCGAGCGCCGGGATCGCACCCTCGACGCCGCGACCGTCCGGCTTGTGGCAGGAGGAGCAGTAGCTGAGATAGGTCGCGGAACCCGGGGCGTTCGGCTGGTTGAAGGCCTCCAGATCCTTGACCTTGTAGGTCTCGCGCGCCTTCTGGGTGCGCAGGTAGGCGACCATCGCCTTGAGATCGGCATCCGTCATCTTGCTGAGGGATTCCTCGATGGTCTGGCGCATCGGGCCGGCGGCGACCCCGGGGGCGTTTCCGGGCGCGGTGCCGGCCTTGAGATAGGTGATCACCTGCTCGTCGGTCCAGGAGCCGATGCCCTGGTGGTCGTTCGGCGTGATGTTGGGCGCGTACCAACCGTCGATGACGCCGCCGCCGAGCTTGCCCGCGAGCCCGCTGTTGCCGACGAGCTTGCGCTCGTTGTGGCACATGCCGCAATGCCCCAGCCCCTCGACCAGATACCCGCCGCGATTGACCTCGGCACTCGCGTTCGGGTCCGGCTGGAACTCGCCCGCGGAGAAGAAGGCGGTGCGCCACGTGATCAGCGCGGTGCGGATGTTGAAGGGGAAGGGGATCTCGTTGTCCTTGCGGGGCTCGTTCACGGGCTCGAGCGACTGCAGGTAGGCCCAGATCGCCTTCACGTCGTCCTTGGTGACCTTCGTGTACCAGCCGAACGGAAAGGCCGGGTAGAGGTAGGACCCGTCCTTGCTGATGCCGTCGTGGAAGGCCCGGTAGAAGTCCTCCTCGCTCCAGTTGCCGAGACCGGTCTCCTTGTCGGGCGTCAGGTTCGGGGTGCGGATCTTGCCGATCGGCGTGTTGAGCACGTAGTTGCCGGCGAGCCTCTTGCCGCCCGGAGCGGTGTGGCAGGCGACGCAATCGCCGGCCGTCACCAAGTATTCGCCGCGCTTGATCAAATCTTGATCCGCCGCACGCGCGCCCGGCACGGCCGCGACTGTCAAGATCGACACAAAACCGGAGGTGGCAGCGAGGGCGCGAAGTCGACGCATGGTGCCAAATCTCCGATCATGCGGTGGAGCGGAAGACGAATTCAGCTGTGGGATCGCGCGTTGAACGCATCGTCTGAACGCGAAGTTCCTGGCTCACGAAATCGTTGGGTGCGGCCAAACGGCATCGTGCCGCCGTTCCCGGAACCGCAGCACGAGTTCGCCGAGATGCGCCGCGAAGGACAGGGCGAGCCAGCCGGCGATCACCGTCCAGCCCGCGCCGACGAGACTCGCGCGCAACGCCAGCATCAGGGAGGCGCCGGAGGTGAGGTTGAGGAGGAGGGGGCGCGCCCTCGGCCCGCGGCCCGTGCGGGCGCGCCATGCGAGGAGCGCCACCGCCTCGAACAGCACGAGCCCGAGGATGATCTCGATGATCCGTCCGCTCGCGAACAGCGCTTCCACGCCTCACGCCCTCCGGAACGGGCCGTTGAGGCGCACGATGGCCCGGTTGAGGACGGCCGCGACGCCGACCCAGATCAGGTAGGGCAGCAGCAGGACGGCCGCGAACGCCGAGACCCGCACGGTGACGAGGATCAGGGCGAGGATCGAGAGCCAGAGGAAGACGACCTCGACGAGGGCCCAGTCCGGCCGCTCGGCCCGGAAGAACAGGCCGCTCCAGGCGATGTTGAGGACGGCATTCACCGCGTAGGCGCCGATCAGGACGGAGCGGGACGGCGCGTCCGGGCTCGCGTGCCAGGCCATGACGCCGGAGACCGCCGTCAGGGCGAAGATCGTGGTCCAGATCGGCCCGAAGGCCCAGTCCGGCGGCTTCCAGCCCGGGCGCCGGAGGGCGTGGTACCAGGGGCCGGTGACGGTGAGCAGGCCGCCGGCGACGCCGACCACGAGGCAGGCCGCGACGGCAACGAGGGCGGGCAGCCAGTCGGGATCGAGCCCGATCACGGCGAGACCCAGCGGAACAGGTGCGCCAGATCCTTGAAGAAGATGCGCGCATGCGCGGCGGGCTTGGCGCGGACCAGCTCCTTGTTCATGTAGGAATCCCAGGTGAGCTGCTGCACGTCCTTGTCGCGGCAGATCGAGACGAAGCGCTCCCGCAGGGCGTCGTTGCGGTACCAGACCGCCTGCATGATCCGCAGGATCAGGAAGACGCGCCCGTGCAGCTTCATGAAGCGGCGGCGCGCCTGGGCGAGGGCAGCGGCGCGGCCGGTCGCCAGGAAGGCGTCGGCGGCCTCCGCCGCGAGCCGTCCGCCGAGCATCGCGTAGTAGATGCCCTCGCCGGAGGCCGGCGCGACGATGCCGGCGGCATCCCCGGTGAGCAGGACATCCCGGCCGTTGTCCCACCGGCGCAGGGGCTTCAGGGGAATCGGCGCGCCCTCGCGCCGCATCGTGCGGCCGGCATCGAGGCCGGTCGCGGCGCGCAGGTCCCGGATCGCGCCGCGCAGGGAGAAGCCCTTGCGGGCCGAGCCGGTGCCGATGCTGATCGTGTTCCCGTGCGGGAAGATCCAGGCGTAGAAATCCGGCGAGAGCTTGCCCTGGTAGAAGACGTCGCAGCGCGTCTCGTCGAAATCGGCCCTGGTGCGCGGCGCCTCCACGATCTCGTGGTAGGCGAAGACCTGTCGCATCGCGGCATGGCCCTTGATCTCCGCCCGGCCGACCGGGGAGGTCGCCCCGTCAGCCCCGATGACGAGGCGCGCGCGCACCTGCACGTCGCCGTCCGCGCCGCGGTAATGCACGCGGGCGAGGTCGCCCTCGTCGCGGCTGATGCGCTCGAAGGTGCCGGCCCGGTGCTCGGCGCCCGCCAGGACTGCGCGGTTGCGCAGCCAGGGATCGAAATGCTCGCGGTCGACCATGCCGACGAAGCCGTCGCCCACCGGCATGTCGACGCGCTTCTCCGCCGGGGAGATCATGCGTGCCGACTTGATCCGGGCGACGATCAGGTCGTCGGGGATCGCGAAGTCGCGGATCAGGCGAGGCGGGACCGCGCCGCCACAGGGCTTGATCCGCCCGGCCCTGTCGAGGAGGAGCACCCGGCGCCCCGCCCGGGCGAGGTCGGTCGCCGCCGTGGCGCCGGCCGGCCCACCGCCGACCACGACCACATCGAAGGTGTCAGGCGCGGCCGGATCGGACATGGCATCTACCTCTCGAATCGGGGTTCGAAGCGGAGCGGGGCGGGGCGTCGCGCCCGGCGGATGCGGGTCGCCCCCGCGTGCTCGATGCGCAGGGCGATGATCGTGGCCAGCACGAAGAGCAGGGCCTCGCCGGTGAACACCGCCGCGTAGGCGTGGACCGGCGCCGGCGCGACGAGGCGGGCGAGATCGACCGCCACCGTGCCGAGGAACCCGCCGGCCCCGAACGCCACGCCCTGCGCCGCGCCCCAGACCCCCATGCGGGTTCCCCGCTCGGCCTCGCCGCCGGCGCCCGCGAGCCCCATCATCGAGCCGATCGCCGCGACGGCGAAGATGCCGTTGAACAGGCCGAGGGCGAAGACGAGGACGCGCAGGGGGAAGTCGGGCCCGATCAGGCCGCCCCCGGCGATGCCCACGAGGGCGACGCCGGAGCCCGCGCAGCCGACTGCCGTCCAGAGCTTGAGCGAGCCGAGCCTCGGACCGCCGATCCCCATGGTGAGGCCGGCGACGAGCAGCATCCCGGCGAGGACGCCCCCGTGCTGCAGCCCCGCGAGCTTGGTGGTGACCCCGGGGGTCATCGCGAAGACGAGGCCGGCAAAGGGTTCGAGGATCAGTTCCTGCGCGCTGTAGGCGAGCATCGCCACGAAGATGAAGATCGTGAAGCGGCGGGAGGCCGGCTCCGCCCAGACCCGGGCGAGGACGGTAAGGAAGGGCGGCTTCACCTCCCGTCCCGTCCCGGCGGCGTCGGCGGCGCGGGCGGGTTCGACGCCGAGGACGGCGAGGAGCGCCACCGCGAAGGCGATGGCCGAGACGCAGCCCGAGACGGCGACGAGCCGCAGGCCGGAGAACGGATCGAGGAAATGCCCGGCCAGCGGGGCCGTGACGGCGAAGCCCGCGATCATCATCACCCAGACGATCGTCGCGGCGGCGCCCCGGCGGCGCTCGTCGACGCCGGTCGCCAGGAGGACGAGGAGCGAGGTTCCGGCGGCGCCCGCGCCGATCCCGACGGTGAGGAAGGACAGGACCGCGAGGGCGAGGCCGGCCGTCCGGTCGATCTCGGTCAGGGCGGTCGCCACCGCCGCGCCGAAGCCCCCGAGGGCGAGCGCCGCCATGCCGCCGACGATCCAGGGCGTGCGGCGCCCGCCCACATCCGACCCGTAGCCCCAGCGCGGCCGCAGGACCTGCACGGCGTAGTGCAGGGCGACCAGCCCCCCGGGCACGACCGCCGGCAGCGCGAGTTCGACCACCATCACGCGGTTGATCGTCGAGGTCATCAGCACCACGACGGCGCCGAGCGCCGTCTGCACCAGGCCGAGACGGACGATCTGGGCCCAGGAGAAGCTCGGCATCAGAGGCCCGCCTGAACCAGGGGACGCAGCGCGAAGGCGGCGACCAGCATGCCGAGCACGTAGAGGGTGGTGCCGGTCCCGTTGTACCAGGCGGCCCGGGCGCGGGGCGCCGCGAGAAGGCGACCCATCAGCAGGATCTGGCCGAGGAGGAGGGCGGCCACGAGGCCCGCGTGCCAGGGCCGTTCCCAGGCGAGCAGGCAGGCGATCACCACGGCCTGGGGCAGCGCCATCACCAGGCAGGCGAAGCGGGCGGCCCGGTCGGTGCCGAGCTGGACCGGCAGGGAGCGGATGCCGGTGCGGCGATCGCCCTCCACCGACTTGAAGTCGTTGAGCGTCATGATGCCGTGGGCGCCGACGGAGTAGAGGAAGGCCACGGCGAGCACCCGCCGGTCGGGCATGGCGGCGGCCATCACGGCCGCTCCGGTGAACCAGGGCAGCCCTTCGTAGCAGAGCGCGACCGCGCTGTTGCCCCACCAGCCGTTCCGCTTCAGCCGGAGCGGCGGGGCGCTGTAGAGCCAGGCGAGGACGAGGCCGAACAGGGCGGCCCCGAGGATCCAGGGCCCGAGCGCCGCCGCGACCGCGAGGGACAGGAGCGTCCAGGCCGACGCCACGTAGAAGCCCCAGCGCCCCGGCATCCGGCCCGAGGGGATCGGCCGGTTCGGCTCGTTGATGGCGTCGACGTGGCGGTCGTACCAGTCGTTGACCGCCTGGCTGGTGGCGCAGACGAGCGGTCCCGCGAGCACGACGCCGGCCGCGATCACGGCCCATTGCCCGTGCGGGGATTGGCCGGACGAGACCACGCCGCAGGTGAAGGCCCACATCGGCGCGAACCAAGTGATCGGCTTCAGAAGCTCGACAAGTGCGCTGGGAGCCGGCGTTGCCATGCCGGAACGCTAATTTTTCAGGGCCACATGTGTCAAGTTGAAATGACAAATGTCGTGTTCATTTCAATTGACACACCGCCGGCGAAACAGCCCTGCGGATCGTCGGTGCGGTCGACACCGAACGGAGGGGCGACCGATTCGATGCCGGTCCCTGCGGGGTTCAGGCCTCGGCGTCGGGCCCGTCGAGCTCGCCGATGCCGTAGCGGCGCAGCTTGGCGTAGAGGCCCTGCCGGCTCAGGCCCAGCATCTCGGCCGCCGACGCCCGGTTGTCGCGGGTGATGCGCAGGGCCGCCTCGATGCAGAGCCGCTCGATCAGGTCGGTCGTCTCGCGCACGAGGTTCTTCATCGAGACGCGGCCGACGAGCTCGGTCATCTGCTCGACGGAGCGGGGGAGTTCGTGCCCGCTCGCCAGGGCGGAGGCGGGGCGGCGCGGAGCGCCCCGGATGGTGAAGCCGAGGCAGGGCTGGTCGCCCTGATCGACGGACACCGCCGCGACCTCGACCGCCTCGATCGAGCCGAGCTGCCCGCGCAGGCTGGTGCTGAAGTGGCGCACGGCGCCGTGCTCGGTGAGCGTGGCGAAGAGGGCGGCGGCCTCGGTCTCCTCGCGCCCGAGCCAGCGCTCGAGGGGCTCGCCCCGGGCCTGCTCGGCGGTGGCGAGCTGGGCCAGGTCGAGGAAGGCGCCGTTGGCCGCGAGGATCCGGCGCGAGGGGTCGGTGACGACGAAGCCCTCGGGCATCGCCTCGATCACGTCGAGGATCGAGGCGGCGGCCCGGTCCGGCTCCGACTCGCTCTCGGTCAGGCTCGAGAGGCGCAGCAGCGCGCTCGCGGCGTTGTCCTGGCGAAAGAGCGAGGCCGCGACCCGGGTCTGCCCGCGGGCATTGCCGAGATAGGCCACCAGATCCTCGGCCTGCCCGGTGACGCGCAGGCCGGCGAACAGCATCTCGAGGTCGCGGGTGCTGCGCGCATCGAACAGGTCGACGACGTCCTGGCCGACGATGCGCTTCTCCGGCCGGCCGATCAGGCGGGCCGCGGCGGGGTTCGCCTCGCTGACACGGCGGGTCGCCGCATCGACCACCAGAACCGGCTCCCCGGCGATCTGGAACAGCATGCGGTAGCGGGTCTCGGCGCCGCGCAGGCGCAGGTAGTCGCGCTCGAGGGCCTGCTGCGTCTCGGCGAGCTTGCGCTGGAGCGCCGCGGTCGCCCGCAGGTTGCGGCCGATCGCGATGATCGGGCCGCCCGCGCCGAGCCGCATCGAGGCGTAGCGGACCGGCAGGTCGGAGCCGCTGGCCGAGGGGTGGTTCACCTGCCGCCAGCGGGTGACGAGGCCCGGCGCCGCATCCTTGAGGAGGGCGTCGATCTTCGGGCGGCTCTCCACCGTGACGGTGTCGATCCAGCGCCGGCCGAGCCAGCTCTCGCAGCCCTCCTCCGACAGGTCCGTCCCGTTGAAGGAGGCGTCGCGGATGATGCCGTCGGCATCGATCACCAGGGAGAGGTCCGTCGCGGCCGCAACGAGGAGGCCCGCCGCCTCTCCTCCGAGGGCACCGAGAGATTCGTGAAATGCCGCGAGCGGTCTATGCGCGGCTGGGCTCGCCAGACTGGTCAATGATCACCACGTTGTGATGTCGTCGGACGGGTCTTTCAGCAGGCTCTGGCCCGCAGATCAAGCAAGCATTCCGCGGAGAGAACCGCGCGGCGGGCATCCACGGCCGTGGCATCGGCGCCGACGAGGTTGGCATAGCCCGGGTTTTCCACAAAGATCGACCCGCCGACGAGAATGCGCAGGCTGGGATTGCGCGAGGCGCGGCGCAGGCTGGTCACGGTCTCGGCGAGGACCGGCAGCAGAACCTCGCAGCCGAGCGACAGGCCGATCACGTCGAACCAGTTGGCGCGCACCCGGTCGCGGAGCGGGATCTCGGGGTCGAGGACGGCGCTCGTCACCTCCCAGCCCGCGTCGCCGAAGAAGCGCTCCAGCATCGACAGGCCGAACAGGTGCGTCTCGCCGGGGCAGGGGCCGAGCAGGATGCTGCGGCCCTGGGGGACCGTCTCCGGATCGTCGCCGTAGCGCAGGGAGAGGTCGTGCATGATGCGCTGGAGCCGCCCCATGGCGATGGTCAGCTCGGTGAAGTCGCACATGTCCTCTTCCCAGAGGGCGCCGAGGTGGCGCGCCGTCGGGGCGAGGAGGTCGAGGAGGAGGCTGTTCAGGGAGAGCCCGCCATCGACGAGGGCGGCGATCTGGGTCTCCACGTCATGCCCGAAGGGCGCCAGGACGAGACCCGAGAAGATCGCGATCTCCTCCGCGCTGGGCTTGCGCGGCGCGCCGGGATAGGCGCGGGCGCGGTGGACCAGCATCAGCCGGGGGATGATCTCGGCCTCCACGACCCGGGCGAGGTTCCCGTGCCAGCAGACCGGCCGCTCCGCGGACGCGTGCGCCTCGTGAGCATCACCCGCAGCGGGCGGGCAAGTGTCACCGCGCTCACGCGTGCTCGAACCACGGGCAAAGTGTCCGCCGATCGGGCTCACGTCGTCCATTGGTTCCTCCCAATGTTACTGACGGCTTCTCGCTTCGGGTCGATCAATTGTCGAGAACGGCGATTCGCATCCCGCTGCACTCATTGGCGGAGCAGCTTGAACCCTGACGATACGCATTCCCCCGCCTTTGGCAATGCTTCCGCCGCGGACGTCGCAACAATTGTCATTGTTGCTTGACGTAAAGCTTGGTTGACACTCGGCCGGGAGCTTCCTAGGCTTCCTGTCGAGCCGGCCCGTCGAGAGGCAGGCCGACGGGCAGGAATGGGGCGTACGCGATGGGTCCGATGGGCCAACCGACACGACCGCCGCTCTACACGACCGCCGAGCGTGCGCGCCGCGACGCCACCCGCTGGACGCTGGTCCAGGGCATCCTCGCCCCCCTGCAGTTCCTGGTGTTCCTGATCAGCCTCGTCCTGGTGATGCGTACGCTTGCAACTGGGGACGGCGCGGCGGCCGCCAACCTCTCGGTGGTGGCCAAGACCGTGGTGCTCTACGCCATCATGATCACGGGCTCGATCTGGGAGAAGGCGGTCTTCGGGCGCTACCTCTTCGCCCCGGCCTTCTTCTGGGAGGACGTGGTCAGCATGGCGGTGCTGGCGCTCCACACGGCCTACCTCGCGGCCCTCGGCCTCGGCCTCCTCGACACCGCCGGCCTGATGTGGCTGGCGCTCGCCGCCTACCTCACCTACGCGGTCAACGCGACGCAGTTCGTGCTGAAGCTGCGGGCGGCCCGGCTCCAGGCGCCGGCGCGCATGCCGCTCCGGGCGGAGGCGGCCCGATGAACGCCCACGCGCCCGTCCCGAGTGCGGCCACGCCGTCGACCGCCGGCTGCGGCGAGGTCGCGATCCGCCAGGAGCGCGGGCAGCGCGCCGTGTTCTGCGGGCTCACCGGTATCGTCTGGCTGCACCGCAAGATCCAGGACGCGTTCTTCCTCGTCGTCGGCTCGCGCACCTGCGCGCACCTGATCCAGTCGGCCGCCGGCGTGATGATCTTCGCCGAGCCGCGCTTCGCCACCGCGATCATCGACGAGCGCGACCTCGCGGGCCTCGCCGACATGAACGACGAGCTCGACCGGGTGGTCGGCCGCCTGATCGAGCGCCGGCCCGACATCCGGCTCCTGTTCCTCGTCGGCTCCTGCCCCTCCGAGGTGATCAAGCTCGATCTCGGCCGGGCGGCCGCGCGCCTGTCGCGCAACCTCGCCCCCGCGGTGCGCGTGCTGAGCTATTCCGGCAGCGGCATCGAGACCACCTTCACGCAGGGCGAGGATGCCTGCCTCGCCGCCCTCGTGCCCGAGATGCCGCGCGCGGCCGCCGACGCCCCGCCCGCCCTGCTCGTGGCCGGCGCGCTGGCGGACGTGGTCGAGGACCAGTTCGCCCGCCTCTTCGCCGAGCTCGGGATCGCGCCGGTGCGCTTCCTGCCCGCGCGCCGGGCCGGGGCGCTGCCGGAGATCGGCCCGAACACCCGCTACCTCCTCGCCCAGCCCTTCCTGGCGGACACCGCCCGGGCCCTCGAGGCCCGGGGCGCCACGCGCCTGCCGGCCCCGTTCCCGCTCGGCGCCGAGGGTACGACGCGCTGGCTCCAGGCCGCGGCCGAGGCCTGGCACGTCGATCCGGCCCGCTTCGCGGCCGTGACCGCCCCGGGCCTGCGCCGGGCCGAGCAGGCGCTCGGGCCGCACCGCGAGCGGCTCTCGGGCAAGCGGGTCTTCTTCTTCCCCGATTCGCAGCTCGAGGTGCCGCTCGCCCGCTTCCTCGCCCGGGAGCTCGGCATGGGGCTCACCGAGGTGGGCACGCCCTACCTGCACCGCGGCCATCTCGCCGAGGAGCTGGCGCTGCTGCCCGCCGGCACGCAGGTGGTCGAGGGCCAGAGTCTCGACGACCAGATGGACCGGGCCCGGGCCGCCCAGCCCGACCTCTCGGTCTGCGGCCTCGGCCTCGCCAACCCGCTGGAGGCGGAGGGCCTCGCGACCAAGTGGTCGATCGAGCTGCTGTTCACGCCGATCCAGGGCTACGACCAGGCGGGGGACCTCGCGGAGCTGTTCGCCCGTCCCCTGCTGCGCCGCACCCGGCTGGAGGTGTAGCGATGCAGCTCACCGTCTGGACCTACGAGGGACCGCCCCATATCGGCGCCATGCGGATCGCCACCGCGATGGAGAGCCTGCATTACGTGCTGCACGCCCCCCAGGGCGACACCTACGCGGATCTCCTGTTCACCATGATCGAGCGGCGCGCCAAGCGCCCGCCCGTCACCTACACCACCTTCCAGGCCCGCGACCTCGGGTCGGACACCGCCGAGATCTTCAAGCGCGCGGCGGCCGAGGCCTACGCGCGCTTCCGGCCGCAGGCCATGATCGTCGGTGCCTCCTGCACGGCCGAGCTGATCCAGGACGATCCGGGCGGCCTCGCCCGTGCCCTCGACCTGCCGATCCCGGTGGTGCCCCTCGAGCTGCCCGCCTACCAGAAGAAGGAGAACTGGGGCGCCTCGGAGACCTTCTACCGGCTGGTGCGCGCGCTCGCCGGGCCGGCGCCCGCGCCCGGAACCCCGCGGCCCCGCCCCGAGGGCCGGCGCCCCCTCTGCAACATCCTGGGCCCGACGGCCCTCGGCTTCCGCCACCGGGACGATCTGTCCGAGATCACGGGCCTGCTCGGCCGGCTCGGCATCGACGTCAACGTCACGGCGCCGCTCGGGGCCTCGCCGGCCGATCTCGGCCGGCTGGGTGAGGCCGATTTCAACGTCGTGCTCTACCCGGAGATCGCGCGGGCCGCGGCGCAATACCTGCAGAAGGCCTTCGGCCAGCCGATGGTCGAGACGGTGCCGATCGGCGTCGGCGCCACCACCCGGTTCATCGAGGAGGTGGCGGGCCTCGCCGGAATCGATCCGGGCCCGGTCCTGGCCGGCGCCCCGTCGCGCCTGCCCTGGTACTCGCGCTCGGTCGACTCGACCTACCTCACCGGCAAGCGCGTCTTCATCTTCGGCGACGCCACCCACGCCCTCGCGGCGGCTCGCATCGCCGCGACGGAACTCGGCTTCCGGGTGGTCGGCCTCGGCACCTACAGCCGGGAATTCGCCCGAGAGATCCGGGCCGAGGCGGCCCTGCACGGCATCGAGGCCCTGGTCACCGACGATTACCTCGATGTCGAGGCGGCGATCCAGGCGGCGCAGCCCGAACTCGTCCTCGGCACCCAGATGGAGCGCCACGTCGCCAAGCGCCTGGGCCTGCCCTGCGCGGTGATCTCGGCGCCGGTCCACGTCCAGGACTTCCCGGCCCGGACCTCGCCGCAGATGGGCTTCGAGGGCGCCAACGTCCTGTTCGACACCTGGGTGCACCCGCTGATGATGGGCCTGGAGGAGCATCTTCTCGGGATGTTCCGCGAGGACCGCGAGTTCAGCGATGCCGCGCCCTCGCATCTCGGCGGCAAGCCCCGCGCCGAGGCGGAGGCCCCCGCACCGACCCCCGAACCCGTCACCACCGTCACCCTCGCGCCAGGCCTCGCCGTCGCCTGGGCCGCCGAGGCCGAGAAGGAACTCAGGAAGATCCCCTTCTTCGTGCGGGGCAAGGCCCGCACGAACACCGAGCGCTTCGCGCGTGAGCGGGCGCTGCCGCTCATCACCATCGAGACATTGTACGATGCCAAAGCGCATTTCGGTCGCTGAGCGACCCGACATCCGCGTCGTCGTCGTGACGCTCGACAACCATCTGGCGAGCGCCGTCGAGCGCGCGCGGACCGGCCTCGCCGCCGAGATGCCGGGTCTCATCCTCAGCTTCCACGCCGCCGCCGAGTGGGATTCCGACCCCGCCACCCTCGCGGCCTGCCGGGCCGAGATCGCCCGGGCCGACATCGTGCTCTGCGCCATGCTGTTCATGGACGAGCATGTCCGGGCGATCCTGCCGGACCTCCTCGCACGCCGTCCGCATTGCGACGCGATGATCGGCTGCCTCTCGGCCGGAGAGGTGGTGAAGACCACCCGCCTCAACCGCTTCAACATGGACGGGTCGCAGCGCAGCGCCCTCGATTTCTTCAAGCGCCTGCGGGGCAAGGGCCCGGCCCAGGGCAACGCCGCCCGCCAGATGGCGCTGATCCGCAAGCTTCCGAAGATCCTGCGCTTCATCCCGGGATCGGCGCAGGACCTGCGGGCCTACTTCCTCACCCTGCAATACTGGCTCTCGGGCTCCGACCAGAACGTGACGAGCCTGGTGCGCTTCCTCGTCGGCCGCTACGCGGCGGGCCCCCGCGCCGCCTGGCGCGAGATCGCGGCGGCGCCTGCGCCCCTGACCTATCCCGAGACCGGGCTCTACCACCCCCGCATGCCCGGCCGCGTCGGCGAGGCGGTGGCCCGCCTGCCGGTCCCGGCCGGACCGGTCAGGGGCCGCGTCGGCCTCCTGCTGATGCGCTCCTACGTGCTCGCCGGCAACACGGCGCATTACGACGGCGTGATCGCGGCGCTCGAGGCCCGCGGCCTCGCGGTGGTGCCGGCCTTCGCGAGCGGCCTCGACAACCGCCCCGCCGTCGAGGCCTTCTTCCGGCAGGCCGGCCAGCCCCGCATCGACGCCCTGGTCTCGCTCACCGGCTTCTCCCTCGTCGGCGGCCCGGCCTACAACGACGCGGCCGCCGCCGAGGCGATGCTGCGCGACCTCGACGTGCCCTACCTCGCCGCCCAGGCGGTCGAGTTCCAGACGATCGAGCAGTGGGAATCCTCCGACCGCGGGCTCTCGCCGGTCGAGGCCACCATGATGGTGGCGATCCCCGAGCTCGACGGGGCGACCGGCTCGATGGTGTTCGGCGGCCGCTCCGCCCGCTCGGGGGCGGACCGGGCCCGCGACATGAGCGTGCACCCCGCCCGCGCGGACCTCCTGGCCGCCCGGGTCGAGCGCCTCGTCGCGCTGCGCCGCCGCCCCCGGGCCGAGCGCCGGATCGCGGTGGTGCTCTTCAACTTTCCGCCGAACGCGGGCAGCACCGGGACGGCCGCCTTCCTGTCGGTCTACGCCTCCCTGCACAACGTCCTGAAGGGCCTCGCCGCGGACGGCTACGCCGTCGAGGTGCCCGAGACGGTCGACGACCTGCGCAACCGGATCCTCGCCGGCAACGCGGCGCGCTACGGCACGCACGCCAACGTGCAGGCCCGCATCCCCGCCGACGCGCATGTGCGCCGCGAGCCGCATCTGGCCGAGATCGAGGCGCAATGGGGCCCGGCCCCCGGCCGACACCAGAGCGACGGCGCCGTCCTGTTCGTGCTCGGCGCGCAGTTCGGCAACGTCTTCGTCGGGGTCCAGCCCGCCTTCGGCTACGAGGGCGACCCGATGCGGCTCCTGTTCGAGAAGGGCTTCGCGCCGACCCATGCCTTCTCGGCCTTCTACCGCTACCTGCGGGAGGATTTCGCCGCCGACGCCGTGCTGCATTTCGGCACCCACGGGGCGCTCGAGTTCATGCCCGGCAAGCAGACCGGCCTCTCGGGCGCCTGCTGGCCCGAGCGCCTGATCGGCGACCTGCCCAACCTCTACCTCTACGCCGCCAACAACCCCTCCGAGGGGACGCTGGCCAAGCGCCGCTCCGCCGCGACCCTCGTGAGCTACCTCACCCCGAGCCTCGCCCAGGCCGGGCTCTATCGCGGCCTCGTCGAGCTGAAGGCCTCGATCGAGCGCTGGCGCGGCCTCGCCCCCGAGGCGACCGGGGAGCGGCGCGACCTCGCGGCCCTGATCCAGAGCCAGGCGGCGGCCCTCGACCTCGTGCCGGCCGAGCCCGCCTGGAGCCAGGATCTCGGCCCCGCGATCCTGGCCCTCGGCCAGGCCGTGAGCGAACTGGAGCACACCCTGATCCCGCACGGGCTGCACGTCGTCGGCGCCGGCACCCCGCCCGAGGAACGGGTCGACCTCCTGGTGGCCCTCGCCGAAGCCTCGGCCGGGCTCGCGCCCTCGCGGGAATCGATGGCGCTGCTGGCCGCGGGCGGCACGGTCGACGACGCGCTGCGCGAGGCCGGCCTGCCCCTCGACGAAACGCATCGCGCCGCCTTCGCGGGCCTGCAGGCCACCGACCGGCTGCTGGCGCAGGACCACGAGATGCCGGCCCTGCTGCGGGCCCTCGACGGGCGCTTCATCCCGCCGGTGGCGGGGGGCGACCTCCTGCGCAACCCGGCGGTGCTGCCCACGGGGCGCAACCTGCACGGCTTCGACCCCTACCGCCTGCCCTCGGCCTTCGCGGTGGCCGACGCCACCCGCCAGGTCGCCCGCATCCTCGCCCGCTACGCCGAGGAGGGCCGGCCGCTTCCCGAGAGCATCGCGCTGGTCCTGTGGGGCACCGACAACCTCAAGAGCGAGGGCGGCCCGATCGCCCAGGCCCTCGCCCTGATGGGCGCCGAGCCCCGCTTCGACGGCTACGGCCGCCTCAGCGGCGCCAGCCTGATCCCCCTCGACGCCCTCGGGCGCCCGCGCATCGACGTCGTGGTGACGCTCTCGGGCATCTTCCGCGATCTCCTGCCGCTGCAGACCAAGCTCCTGGCGGAGGCGTCCTACCTCGCCGCCGCGGCGGACGAGCCCTGCGAGCGCAACTTCGTGCGCAAGCACGCCCTGGCGATCCAGGCCGAGCACGGCATCGACCTCGAGACCGCCGCGCTGCGGGTGTTCTCGAACGCGGAGGGCGCCTACGGGGCCAACGTCAACCACCTCGTCGAGTCGGGCCGCTGGGACGACGAGGCGGAGCTCTGCGAGACCTTCTCGCGGCGGAAATCCTTCGCCTACGGCCGCACCGGCAAGGCGGCGCCCCAGCGGGAGCTGATGCGCAGCGTGCTGGCCTCGGTCGACCTCGCCTACCAGAACCTCGACTCGGTCGAGGTCGGCGTCACCTCGGTCGACCACTACTTCGACGGCCTCGGCGGGATGGGCCGGGCGGTCGCCCGCGCCAAGGGCGAGAGCGTGCCGATCTACATCAGCGACCAGACCCGAGGGGAGGGGCGCGTGCGCTCCCTCTCCGAGCAGGTGGCCCTGGAGACCCGCACCCGCATGCTCAACCCGAAATGGGTCGAGGGCATGCTCGGCCACGGCTACGAGGGCGTCCGCCAGATCGAGGCGCACCTGACCAACACGGTCGGCTGGTCGGCGACGACCAACCAGGTGGCGCCCTGGATCTACCAGCGCATCACCGAGACCTACGTCCTCGACCCCGCCATGCGCGAGCGCATGGCGGCCCTCAACCCCACCGCCTCCGCCAAGGTCGCCAACCGGCTGATCGAGGCGCACCAGCGCGGCTTCTGGACTCCCGACGCGGCGACGCGCGAAGCGCTCGACCGGGCCGAGGAGGAGCTGGAGGACCGTCTCGAAGGCATCACCGCCGAGGTCGCCGCATGAACATCGCCATCCGCAATCCCGTCCTCGCCCGGCAGCCGGAAGGCAGCGTCCAGGTCGAGCTCGACCCCAACGTCAAGATCGGGACCGCCAAGGTCTTCGCCATCTACGGCAAGGGCGGCATCGGCAAGTCGACGACCTCCTCGAACCTGTCGGTGGCCTTCTCGAAGCTCGGAAAGCGCGTGCTGCAGATCGGCTGCGACCCGAAGCACGATTCGACCTTCACCCTGACGAAGCGCCTCGCCCCCACGGTGATCGATGCGCTCGAGGCGGTGCAGTTCCACTCGGAGGAGCTGCGCATCGAGGATTTCGTGGCCGAGGGCTACAACGGCGTGATGTGCGTCGAGGCCGGGGGTCCCCCCGCCGGCACCGGTTGCGGCGGCTACGTCGTCGGCCAGACCGTGAAGCTCCTCAAGGAGCATCACCTCCTCGAGGATACCGACGTCGTCATCTTCGACGTCCTCGGCGACGTGGTCTGCGGCGGCTTCGCCTCGCCCCTCCAGCACGCCGACCAGGCGCTGATCGTCACGGCGAACGACTTCGACTCGATCTTCGCCATGAACCGCATCGTCGCGGCGATCCACGCCAAGGCGAAGAACTACAACGTGCGCCTCGGCGGCGTCATCGCCAACCGCTCGGCCAGGACCGACGAGATCGACCGCTTCAACGCCGCCGTCGGGCTGGAACGGGTCGCCCACTTCCCCGACCTCGACGTGGTGCGGCGCTCGCGCCTGAAGAAGTCGACGCTGTTCGAGATGGAGCCGACCCCCGAGCTCCTCGCGGTGCAGGCCGAGTACATGCGCCTCGCCGCCCACCTCTGGGCCGGGGGCAGGCCCCTCGACGCGATCCCCATGAAGGACCGCGACCTCTTCGAGTTCCTCGGCTTCGATTGAGGCCGCGCGTGTCGAGCACCAGCATGACGAGTTCCAGCATGGCGCGCCCCAGCATGACGAGCCCCACCTACGCCGCCCGCCGCGGCCAGCTCGAGACCTACTTCGACCGCACCGCGGTCGAGGCCTGGTCGCGCCTGACCTCGGACGCGCCGGTGAGCCGCATCCGCGCCACCGTGCGGGCCGGCCGCGACGCCATGCGGGGCACGCTCCTGTCCTGGCTGCCCGAGGACCTGTCGGGGCGGCGCATCCTCGATGCCGGCTGCGGAACCGGCGCCCTGAGCCTGGAGGCGGCCCGGCGCGGCGCCACGGTCGTGGCCATCGACGTCTCCCCGACCCTGGTCGGCCTCGCCCGCGAGCGCACCGGGCCGGTCCCGGGCCCGGGCTCCGTCGAGTTCCGGGTCGGCGACATGCTGGACCCCGGCCTCGGCCGCTTCGACCACGTCGTGGCGATGGACAGCCTGATCCACTACGCGCCGGCCGACATCGCCCGGGCGCTCGCCGCCCTCGGCCGCCGCACCGAGGCCTCGGTGCTGTTCACGGTGGCGCCCCGCACGGCGCTGCTGACCCTGATGCACGTCGCCGGAAAGCTGTTCCCGAAGGCCGACCGCGCGCCCGCGATCGTGCCGATCACCCTCGGCGGCCTGAGCCGGCGCATCGCCCGCGAGCCGGACCTCGCGGCGTTCGCCGTCGCCCGCACCCACCGGGTCAATTGCGGCTTCTACCTCTCGAACGCGGTGGCGCTGACCCGGACGGGCCTCGCGCCCCTCTGTCCCGCGGGCGGCACCCGATGAGGCCCGGCGCACGCATCACCGGCGCGCTCATGCGCCTCGGCCCGGCGATCCTGCCCTTCGCGGATGCCGCGACGGCGGAATTGCCCCTCGGCCGGCTGATGCGGCTCGCCCTGTTCCAGGTCACGGTCGGGATGGCGGCGGTGCTGCTCATCGGCACCCTGAACCGGGTGATGATCGTCGAGCTCGAGGTCCCGGCCTGGATCGTGGCCGTGATGCTGTCGCTGCCGCTGATCTTCGCGCCCCTGCGGGCGCTGGTGGGCTTCCGCTCGGACACGCACCGCTCGGTCCTCGGCTGGCGGCGCGTCCCCTATATCTGGTTCGGCACGCTGCTGCAGTTCGGCGGGCTCGCCATCATGCCCTTCGCCCTGCTGCTGCTCTCCGGCGACACCACGGGGCCGCTCTGGGCCGGGCAGCTCGCCGCCGCCCTGGCCTTCGTCCTCGTCGGGGCGGGGCTGCACACCACCCAGACCGTCGGCCTCGCGCTCGCGACCGACCTCGCCCCCGCCCATGCGCGGCCGAAGGTGGTGGCGCTCCTCTGCGTGATGCTCCTCGTCGGCATGGTGGTGAGCGCGCTGGCCTTCGGGCTCCTGCTGGCGGATTTCTCGGCGGTCCGGCTGATCCAGGTGATCCAGGGCGCCGCCCTCGTCACCATCGTGCTGAACGGCCTCGCCCTGTGGAAGCAGGAGCCGCGCAACCCCGGCCGCACCGGGAATGCGGCGCCCCGGCCGAGCTTCGCCCAATCCTGGGCGGCCTATGCGGGCAGCGGCCTCGCCCGCCGCCGCCTCGTCGCCACCGGCCTCGGCACCGCCGCCTTCTCGATGCAGGACATCCTGCTCGAGCCCTATGGCGGGCAGATCCTGCACCTCTCGGTGGCCGCCACCACGGCGCTGACCGCCATGCTGGCGGCCGGCGGCGGCCTCGGCCTCCTCCTCGCCGCGCGCTGGCTGAACCGGGGCGGCGACCCCTTCCGGGTCGCGGCCGCGGGGGTGATCGTCGGCATCATGGCGTTCTCGGCCGTGGTCTTCGCCGCTCCGCTCGCCTCGCCGCAGCTCTTCGCCAGCGGCGTCACCCTGATCGGCCTCGGCGGAGGCCTGTTCGCCCACGGCACGCTCACGGCCTCGATGGCCAAGGCCGGCCCCGAGGATACGGGCCTGGCGCTCGGCGCCTGGGGGGCCGTGCAGGCGAGTGCCGCGGGCCTCGCCATCGCGGCGAGCGGCATCGTGCGCGACGTCGGCTCGGCGCTCGCCGTCTCGGGGGCGCTGGGCGAGGCCCTGAACGACGCCTCGATCGGCTACCTCATCGTCTACCACATCGAGATCGCGCTCCTGTTCGCGACCCTCGTCGCCATCGGCCCCCTCGTGCGCGAGCACGCCCGGCCCGAACGCGCCCGCGATCCGGAGAGGGGCCACGGCCTCCCGCCGGCCGCGCTCGCGCCCACCGCCCTCGCCAACCGCCTCAGCTGAGGCCCGGGAGATCCGCCATGCCCAGGGGTGAAATCACAGGCTACATCGACGTCGCGCAGGTGGTCCTCTACGCGTTCTGGATCTTCTTCGCGGGGCTGATCTTCTGGATCCGCCGCGAGGACCGGCGCGAGGGCTACCCGCTCGAGGCCGAGGTGACGGGACGGCTCAAGCGGCCGGACCCGATCCTGATCCCGACGCCGAAGCTGTTCCACCTGTCGGACGGCAAGGTGAAGTCCGCGCCGCAGGCCGACCAGAAGCCCGACCGCAACTTCGTCGGGCACAAGCGCGAGCCCTGGCCGGGCGCCCCCCTCGAGCCCGGCGGCGCGCCGATGCAGGACCATATCGGCCCCGGCTCCTGGGTGCATCGCGACGACGAGCACGACCACACCTTCGACGGGCAGAAGCGCATCGTGCCCCTGCGCGTGGCCACCCACTTCGTCGTCCACGAGGACGGCCCGAACCCGATCGGCATGACGGTGTTCGGGGCCGACCGGCAGGTGGCCGGCACCGTGACGGACCTCTGGATCGACCGCGGCGAGTGCTTCGTGCGCTACTACGAGGTCGAGCTCGGAGCGGGCGGGCGCCGCGTGCTGATGCCCGTCACCTTCTGCCGCACCGGCCGCTTCTCGCGCACCGTCAAGACCCAGGCGCTGCTCGCGCACCAGTTCGCCGACATCCCCGGCACCAAGGATGCGGACGCGGTGACGTTCCTCGAGGAGGAGAAGATCGTGGCCTATTTCGGCGCCGGCACCCTCTACGCCACGCCGGCGCGCGCGGAGGCCATCCTGTGAGCGCCGCCGAGGTCCCGCAGGGCCTGCCCGGACCGCTGCCCCCGGGCGAGCGCATCCTCTGGCAGGGCCGGCCCGAGACCGCCGGCATCGCGGTCCGGGTTCTGCACATCCGCCTCGTCGGCCTGTGGTTCCTCGGGCTCGCCCTCTGGTCCGGCGTGCCCGCCGCCCTCGCGGACGGCCCCGCGGCGGCCGCGCGCGCCCTCGGCCCCACCCTCGGCGCCGCCTGCGCGGCGCTCGCCCTGGTGGCGTTCCTCGGCTGGCTCTCGGCCCGGACCACCACCTACACGATCACCAACCGGCGCTTCGTCCTGCATGTCGGGATCGCCCTGCCGATGACCCTCAACCTGCCCTTCACGATGGTCGCGGATGCGGGCCTTCGGGTCTTCCGGGACGGCAGCGGCGATCTGCCTGTGCGCCTGCGCCCCGGCACCCGCATCGCCTACCTGCATCTCTGGCCCCACGCCCGGCCCTGGCACGTGGCCGAACCCCAGCCGATGCTGCGCGCGGTGCCCGACGCCCGGACCGTGGCGGGGATCCTGGCCGCCGCCATCGCGGCCGAGCGCACCCCCGAGGAGAGCGCCCTGCCGATGGTGGTGGAGCGCCCGCCGGCGAGCGCGCAGGTCCACGCCGCTCAGAACCCGGGCCTGCAGGGCCCGGGCCCGCAGAATCAAGGCCGGCCGCCGCGCCTCGCGGTGGCGGAAGCCGGTTGATCCGGAGGTCGATCGCATGAGCCCCACCCGCATCACCCCGGTCCCCGCCGATCCCGAAGACGAGGTGAAGGTCGCGACCCCCGCCCTGATCGCCGCGGGCGCGCTCGTCGCCTTCACGCTCCTCGCCGTCGGCATCGGCCGCACCGGCGGCGTCGGCCTCACCCACGGCCCGGAAGCGCCGGCCGTCGCCAGCCTGGCGCTCACCGTGCAGGACCGCAGCGACGGCGCCGTGCTCCTGCACGAGGCCGGCACCGGCCGCCTCGTCGCCACCGTGGAGCCCGGCCGCGACGGCTTCCTCCGGGCGACCCTGCGCAGCTTCGGGCAGGCGCGGCTGCGGGCGGGCTACACCCCGGAGCAGCCCTTCCGGCTGACCCGCCACGCCGACGGCACGCTGACGCTCGCCGACACCGCCACCGGGCGCAGCACCAACCTCGAGGCCTTCGGCGCCTCGAATGCCGTGGCCTTCGCCAAGCTTCTGCCCGAGGGGAGCACCACCCGATGATCATCGCCTGGCTCAACGGACGCGAAACCGTCGATGTGCCCTGCACGGTCGAGATCGAGCAGACGCCCGAGAGCCTGCACGCCCATGTCAGCCTCGACGCGCCCTTCCAGATCGGCCCGGGCGACGCGGTGCAGGTGCACGATGCTCCGACCTCCGTGCCCTACGGCGAGCGCCTCGTCGTGCAGCGCACCGCGACCGTGACGCGGGCGGGACGCCTCGAACGCCTCTGGACAAAGCTCGCCGGACACCTCGAACTGACCGAACTCTACGAAGTCAGCTTTACCGAGAGGAGGAGACTGTGAACGCTCCCGTCAAGCATCCGCCCTCCCAGCCCGTCCCCAAGGTTCCGGTCAACGAATCGACCAAGGCCGCGCAGGAGACGACGTTTCTCAGCCCGCGCTTCTACACCACGGATTTCGACGAGCTCGACCGCACCGATGTCGAGCCCGTCCGGGCCGAATGGACCGTGCTGATCGACGAGTTGCGGGCCGATCCGAACAAGCGCCACTTCACCCGCAACGCCGAGTTCGACATCGACCTGTCGGGCCTCGACCCGGAACTGCGCAAGGAATTCCTCGACTTCCTGGTCTCCTCGATCACCGCCGAGTTCTCGGGCTGCGTGCTCTACGCGGAGATGCGCAAGCGCGCCAAGAACCCGGACATCAAGGAGCTGTTCGGCTTCATGAGCCGCGACGAGGCCCGCCACGCCGGCTTCATCAACGACGTGCTCAAGGATTTCGGCATCGGCGTCGATCTCGGCTTCCTGACGAAGTCGAAGAAGTACACCTTCTTCCGGCCGAAGTTCATCTTCTACGCCACCTACCTGTCGGAGAAGATCGGCTACGCCCGCTACATCACCATCTTCCGCGAGCTCGAGCGCAACCCGGACCGGCGCTTCCACCCGATCTTCAAGTGGTTCGAGAAGTGGTGCAACGACGAGTTCCGCCACGGGGAGGCCTTCGCCCTCCTGATGCGGGCGAACCCGAAGCTGACGAGCGGGCTCAACCGCTACTGGATCAAGTTCTTCCTGCTCGCCGTCTTCGCCACGATGTACGTGCGCGACCATTGCCGCCCAGCCTTCCACAAGGCGCTCGGGGTCGACCCGACGGATTACGACTTCAAGGTCTTCCGCATCACCTCGGAGATCTCGCGCCAGACCTTTCCGCTGACCCTCGACCTCGACAATCCGCGCTTCAAGGCGCTCCTCGACACGCTGCTGCGCTCATCGGAGGGCATCGCGGATGCGCGGGCGCAGGGCGGCCTCGTCGGGCGGCTGAAGCACGGGCTGCACGCCGCGCACGCGGCCGTCACCTTCGGGCGGCTCCTGCTGCTGCCCGCCCTCGACAACCCCATGCCGGCCGAGATCCGGCTCGAGCCGGTCTGGTAGCGCCCCGCGATGTCGCCCTACGCCGTGCCAGCCCTCTACGCGGTCGCGATCTGGTGGTTCTCCACCGGCGTGATCATCCTGCTCGACCACCTGCCGCGCCGGACCTTCCCGTGGAGCATGGGGGGGGCGACGCTCGTCCTCGGCCTCGCCCTCTGGGGGATCGGCGCGAGCGCCGGGGATGCGAGCGAGACGGGGGTGTTCACCGCCTTCACGGCGGCGCTCCTCGTCTGGGGCTGGCAGGAGATCGGCTACTACATGGGCTTCGTCTCCGGCCCGCGGCCCCGGGCCTGCCCGCCCGGGACGCGGGGGTTCGAGCGGTTCCGGGCGGCGGCGGCGACGAGCCTCTGGCACGAGGCGGCGATCATCGCCGGGGCCGCCGCGATCCTCGGCCTGACCTGGGACGAGCCGAACCGGTTCGCCCTCTGGACCTACCTCGTCCTCTGGGGGATGAACCTCTCGGCCCGGCTCAACATGTTCCTCGGCGTGCGCAACCTGAACGCCGAGTTCCTGCCCGACCATCTCGGCTATCTCGGCTGCTACCTCACCAAGAAGCCGATGAACCTGCTGTTCCCGTTCTCGGTCAGCATCGCCACCGTCATCGTGGCGCTCCTCGGCCGCGCCGCCCTGGCGGAGGAGAGCCTGGCCTTCGAGGTGGTGGGCTTCACCATCCTCACCACCCTGATGGCGCTCGCCACCCTGGAGCACTGGTTCCTGATGCTGCCGCTGCCCTCGGCGGCCCTGTGGCAGTGGAGCCTGCCGGGGCGCGGCGCGCCCGCGCCCGTCACCCTCACGAAGCCCGAGCCGGCCGAGATCGGCCCGACCCGGGACGCAGCCTAGGATTTGCGCGCGACGCGACACCGCGCGCGACACGCAGAAGGGGAGCCAGCGATGGATTACGAAGCGTACTTCGGTGCCGAGCTCGACGGCCTCCATCGCGAGGGCCGCTACCGCGTGTTCACGGATCTCGAGCGCCAGGCCGGGCGCTTCCCGCACGCGGTGCACCACCGGCCGGACGGGGAGCGGCCCGTCACGGTCTGGTGCTCGAACGATTACCTGGGGATGGGCCAGCACCCCGAGGTGCTCGCGGCCATGCACGAGGCCCTCGACCGCTGCGGCGCCGGCGCCGGGGGCACCCGCAACATCTCGGGCACGAACCATTACCACGTGCTGCTGGAGCGCGAGCTCGCCGACCTGCACGGCAAGGAGGCGGCCCTCCTGTTCACCTCCGGCTACGTCTCGAACTGGGCCGCCCTCGGCACCCTCGCGGCGAAGCTCCCCGGCTGCGTCGTGCTCTCGGACGAGGGCAACCACGCCTCGATGATCGAGGGCATCCGGGCGAGCCGGGCCGAGCGCCACATCTTCCGCCACAACGACCCGGCCGACCTCGATCGCAAGCTCGCGATGGTGGAGCCGGGGCGGCCCAAGCTCGTGGCCTTCGAGAGCGTCTACTCGATGGACGGGGACATCGCGCCGATCGCCGAGATCTGCGACGTCGCCGAGGCGCACGGGGCCCTGACCTACCTCGACGAGGTCCACGCGGTCGGCCTCTACGGCCCGCGCGGCGGCGGCATCGCGGAGCGCGAGGGCCTCGCCCACCGCCTCGACGTGATCGAGGGCACCCTCGGCAAGGCCTTCGCGGTCCATGGCGGCTACATCACGGGCTCGGCGCGGCTCTGCGACTTCGTGCGCAGCTTCGCCTCGGGCTTCATCTTCACCACCTCGCTGCCCCCCTCGGTGGCGGCGGGCGCGGCGGCCAGCATCCGCCACCTCAAGGCCAGCGGCACGGAGCGGGCCCGCCACCAGGAACGCGTCGCGAAGGTCCGCGCCCAGCTCGACGCGGCCGGCATCCCCACCCTGTCGAACGACAGCCACATCGTCCCCGTGATGGTCGGCGACCCCGTGCTCTGCAAGGCGATCAGCGACACGCTGCTCGACGAGTTCGGCATCTACGTGCAGCCGATCAACTACCCGACCGTGCCGCGCGGCACCGAGCGCCTGCGCATCACGCCCTCGCCGCTGCACAGCGATGCCGACACCGCGCACCTCGTCGGGGCCCTCGCGACGATCTGGCGGCGCATCGGGCTCGAGAAGGTCGCGGCGGAGTAGGGCGCATGACCTTCGACGATCACCACCCGGATCCGCACCGGCCCCTTCCGCCGGAGGCGGGCGAGGCCGGCGCGCCGATCGCCCGGCGCGCGCCGCGCCCGGCGGAGCCGGTGGCGAGCGGCGTCTTCCCGTTCTCGGCCATCGTCGGCCAGGACGAGATGAAGCGCGCGCTCCTGATCGCGGCGGTTGATCCGAGCGTCGGCGGCGTGCTGGTCTTCGGAGACCGGGGCACCGGCAAGTCCACGGCGATCCGCGCCCTCGCAGCGCTCCTGCCGCCGATGAAGGCGGTGGAGGGCTGTCCCTATGCCTGCGATCCGGCGGCCTCCGCCGAGGCCTGCCCGCATTGCGCCGCGCAGGCGGGGGCGCGGCGCAGCCGGCGCGTGCCCGTGCCGGTGGTCGACCTGCCCCTCGGCGCCACCGAGGACCGGGTCGTCGGCGCCCTCGACCTCGAGCGCGCGCTCACCGCGGGGGTGAAGGCCTTCGAGCCGGGGCTGCTGGCGCGGGCGAACCGGGGCTTCCTCTACATCGACGAGGTCAATCTCCTGGAGGACCACCTCGTCGACCTCCTCCTCGACGTGGCGGCCTCGGGGGTCAACACCGTCGAGCGCGAGGGCCTGAGCCTGCGCCACCCCGCCCGCTTCGTCCTCGTCGGCAGCGGCAACCCGGAGGAGGGGGAGCTGCGGCCCCAGCTCCTCGACCGCTTCGGCCTCGCCGTGGAGGTGACGACGCCCACCGAGATCGCCACCCGCATCGCGGTGGTGCGCGGCCGCGACGCCTTCGAGCGCGACCCGGCGGCCTTCGTGGCCGCCCATGCGGCGGCCGAGCGCCGGCTGCAGAAGCGGATCCTCGCCGCCCGCGACCGCCTGCCCCGGGTCGCGGTGCCGGACGCGGTGCTGGAGGCCGCCGCCCGCCTCTGCCTCGCCCTCGGCACGGACGGCCTTCGCGGCGAGCTGACCCTGATGCGCACCGCCCGGGCCCTCGCGGCCCTCGACGGGGCCGATGCGGCGGGTCTCGACCACCTGCGCCGGATCGCCCCGGCGGCCCTGCGCCACCGCCTGCGGCGGAACCCCCTCGACGAGGCGGGCTCCACCGCCCGCGTCGCCCGGGCCGTCGCCGAGGTGCTGGCGTGACACCCGACCCGGAGCCCGGCCGCGCCCTCCGGGCCGATGCCCTCTGGGCCGATGCCCTCTGGACCGATGCCCTGCGGATCGCCGCGCTTGCCGGCGCGGACCCGCATGGCTGCGGCGGCGTCTGGCTCAAGGCGGGCCCCGGCCCGGTGCGCGAGGCCTGGCTCGACGCGCTGCGGGCGGCCCTGCCGCCCGGCGCGCGCGCGCGACGGATGCCGGTCGGGATCGCGGATGAACGCCTCCTCGGCGGGCTCGACCTCGCCGCGACGCTCGCCGCCGGCCGCCCGGTGATCCAGCCGGGCCTGATGGCGGAGGCCGATCGCGGCCTCGTGGTGGTGCCCATGGCCGAGCGCCTCGGTGCCGGCACCGCCGCCCGCCTCGCCGCCGCCCTCGATACCGGCGCGGTCGCGGTGGCGCGCGAGGGGCTCGCGGCGCAGCTCCCGGCCCGGTTCGGGCTGGTCCTCCTCGACGAGGGCGTGGACGCGGAGGCCGCGCCCCGCGCCCTCACCGAGCGGCTCGCCTTCCACCTCGACCTCACGGGGCTCGGCCCCCGCGACCTGGCCGGCGCGCCGAGCCCGGACGCGCCGGCCGCCGCGGAGGAGGCTGCGCCGGAGGCCGGCCCCGAGGCGGTCGCCGCCCTCTGCGGCACGGCCGAGGCCCTCGGCATCGCGGCGATCCGGGCCCCGATCCTCGCCCTTCGGGTCGCCCGCCTGGCCGCCCGGCGCGCCGGGCGCGAGGCGCCCGGGGAGGCGGACATCGTCGAGGCCGCCCGCCTCGTCCTCGCCCCGCGCGCCACCCGCCTACCGCAGGGCGATGCGGCCCCGGAGGCGGATCCGCGGGAGCCCCGATCCGCGCAGGAGCCGCAAGCCCCGCCGGAGCCGCAGCCCCCGGGCGAGGCGGACGATGCGCAGGCCCCGGAGGCGGACGCCCCGGAGGGGCGGACCCGAGACCTCGACGCGATCGTCCTCGAGGCCGCCCGCGCGGCGATTCCCCCGGGGCTCCTGGCGCTCCTCGCCGGCGGGCCGCTGCGGCCGCGCATCGCCCCCCAGGCCGGGCGGGCGGGGGCGGCGGCCGCCTCGGCGTCGTCCGGCCGCCCGGCGGGCAGCCGGCCCGGCGATCCGCGCCGGGGGCGTCTCGCCCTGGTCGAGACCCTGCGGGCGGCGGCACCCTGGCAGCGCCTGCGCCGGGCGGGGGAGGGCGGCGCGACGCCCGGGCGCATCCGCGTCCGTCCGGACGACATCCGCATCGCGCGCTACCGGCAGCGCACCGAGACCACCACGATCTTCGCGGTCGACGCCTCGGGCTCCGCCGCCCACGAGCGCCTCGCCGAGGCGAAGGGCGCGGTCGAGATTCTGCTCGCCGAATCCTATGTCCGCCGCGACCGGGTCGCCCTCGTGGCCTTCCGGGGCCCCGGCGCGGATCTGGTGCTCGCGCCGACCCGCTCCCTGGTGCGGGCGAAGCGCGGCCTCGCAAGCCTGCCCGGCGGCGGCGGCACGCCGCTCGCCGCGGGCCTCGACGCCGCCCTCGCCCTCGCCGAGGCGGTGCGGCGGGGCGGCGGCACCCCGGTCGTCGTCCTGCTCACGGATGGGCGCGCCAACATCGCCCGCTCGGGCGCGGCCGGCCGCGCCCGAGCGGGCGAGGACGCGCTCGCCGCCGCCCGGGCCTTCCGGGCGGCGGGGCAGCGCGCCATCCTGATCGACACCGCGGCGCGCCCGCAGGACACGGCCCGACGCCTCGCCGCCGCCATGGCGGCGCGCTACCTGCCTCTCCCCTATGCCGATGCGGGCATGCTCAGCACCGCGATCCGCGGTGCCGGCCAAGCGGCCTGACGGGACATTCACGATGTTCAGCCGAGCCGAGGACCGCCCGCTCTGGGAGCGCGAGGGCAGCGACTGGCCGAACCGCGCCGCGAGCCGCTTCGTCGAGGCGTCGGGCCTGCGCTGGCACGTCCAGGTGATGGGCGCCTCCGACGCGCCGGCCCTGGTCCTCGTCCACGGCACCGGGGCGGCGACCCATTCCTGGCGCGGGCTGATGCCGCGCCTCGCCGAGCGCTTCCGCGTCGTCGCGCCGGACCTGCCGGGCCACGGCTTCACCGATCCGCTGCCCGAGCGGCGCCTCTCCCTGCCCGGCATGGCGGCGGCGCTCGGCGACCTGCTGCGCCATCTCGGATGCGCGCCGCAGGTCGCCACCGGCCACTCGGCCGGCGCCGCGATCCTCGCCCGGCTGAGCCTCGACGGCGGCATCGAGCCGCGCCTCCTCGTCGCCCTGAACGGCGCGCTCAAGCCCTTCCCGGGGATGGCCGGCATCCTCTTCCCCAGCATGGCCCGGGTGCTGTTCCTGAACCCGGTGACGCCGCGCCTGTTCGCCTGGTCCGCGGACAGGACCTCGGTGGAGCGCCTGATCGCCGGCACCGGCTCGAGCCTCGACCGGACCGGGCTCGACCTCTACCGCCGCCTGTTCCGCCGGACCGGCCACATCACCGGCGCCCTCGGCATGATGGCGAACTGGAACCTCGACGCCCTCGACCGCGACCTGCCCGGGCTCCGGACCCGGACGCTCCTGATCGTCGGCGCCAACGACAAGGCGATCCTGCCCGACACCGCCTTCGCGGTGCGCGACCGGCTGCCCGATGCGCGGGTGGAGCGAATGCGCGGCCTCGGCCACCTTGCCCACGAGGAGGCACCGGAGCGCGTCGCCGGGCTGATCCTCGACGAGGCCGAGGCGGCCGGCGCCGTCGATCGCGGAGATTCCGCGCCCTGAACCGGCGGCACAGGCGAAATCCGCCTTGCCTCGACGCCAAGCTCGTTCATAATGTCAAATAATGTTGACACTCGATGCGTCAATTTCCGAGGACAGTCCGGTCGCGGCGCGACCGCACGCGGTCGTCATCGGCAGCGGCTTCGGCGGCCTCGCGGCGGCGATCCGCCTCGGTGCGCGCGGCTACCGCGTCACCGTGCTGGAGCGTCTGGACCAGCCGGGGGGCCGGGCCCGGGTCCACCGCCAGGACGGCTTCACCTTCGACGCCGGCCCCACCATCGTGACGGCGCCCTTCCTGTTCGAGGAGCTGTGGCGGCTCTGCGGGCGCCGGATCGAGGACGACGTGCACCTCGTGCCGATGCGGCCCTATTACCGCATCCGCTTCGCCGACGGCGCCACCTTCGACTACAGCGGCGACGAGGCCGCGATGCGGGCGGAGGTCGCCCGCTTCTCCCCGGGCGACGTCGAGGGCTACGAGCGTTTCATGGCGCGCAGCGAGGCGATCTTCCGGGTCGGCTTCGAGAAGCTCGGCCACGTGCCGTTCTCCTCCCTCTCGGACATGCTGCGGATCCTGCCCGACCTCGTGCGCCTCGGCGGGCACCGCAGCGTCTACGACGTGGTCGCCGCCCATATCCGGGACGAGCGCCTGCGCACCATCTTCAGCTTCCACCCGCTGCTGATCGGCGGCAGCCCCTTCCGGGCGAGCGCCATCTACTGCCTGATCGCCTTCCTGGAGCGGCGCTGGGGCGTGCACTTCGCGATGGGCGGGACCGGGCGGCTGGTGGACGGCCTCGTCGACCTGATCCGGGGGCAGGGGGGCAGCCTGCGCTGCGGCGCCGAGGTCGAGCGCATCCTGGTCGAGGGCGGCGCGGCCACCGGCGTCCTGCTGCGGGGCGGCGAGCGCGTCGCCGCCGACATCGTGGTCTCGAACGCGGATTCGGCCCACACCTACACGCAGCTCCTGCCCGGCACCGGCCGGCGCCGCTGGAGCGCGCGCCGGGTCGCGCGGGCCAGTTCCTCGATGGGGCTGTTCGTCTGGTATTTCGGCACGAACCGGAAATACCCCGACGTCGCCCACCACACGATCCTGATGGGGCCGCGCTACCGCGGGCTGATCGACGACATCTTCCGGACGAAGCGGCTCAGCCCCGATTTCAGCCTCTATCTGCACCGGCCGACCGAGACCGACCCGATGCTGGCGCCTCCGGGCTGCGACGCCTTCTACGTGCTGTCGCCGGTGCCGAACCTCGCGGGCGGGCAGGATTGGGCGGCCTGCGCCGAGCCCTACCGGCAGGCGATCGAGGGCGCCCTCTCCGGGAGCGTGCTGCCGGGATTGGGGGAGAGCCTCGTCACCTCCCGGGTGACGACGCCGCAGGATTTCGCCGAGGACTTCCTGAGCTACCGCGGCTCGGGCTTCGGGCTGGAGCCGGTGCTGACGCAATCCGCATGGTTCCGGCCGCACAACGCCTCGGAGGACGTGCGCAACCTCTTCCTCGTGGGGGCGGGCACGCATCCGGGCGCCGGGCTGCCCGGCGTCCTCTCCTCGGCCAGGGTCCTCGATCGGGTGGTGCCGGATGCACGCGTTGTCGCCAGAAGGTCCTGACGCCCCCTCCGGGCTCTATGCCGCCCTGAGCCCCGCCACCCCGGCCCCGCACGCCTCCCCGGCCGACCACGCCGCCTGCCGGGAGGCGATCCGCGCCGGCTCGCGCAGCTTCCACGCCGCCTCGCTGCTGCTGCCCCCGACGGTGCGGCGGGCGGCCTACGGCCTCTACGCCTTCTGCCGCTTCTCGGACGACGCGGTGGACGATGCGGCGGCCCACACCCGGGCCGGGACGGTGGCCCGGCTGGAGGCGCGCCTCGCCCGGGCCTATGCGGGAGACCCCGCGGATTTCCCCCCCGACCGGGCGCTGGCCGACATCGTGGCGGCCCACGCGATCCCCCGCGCGCTCCCCGGGGCCCTGCTGGAGGGCCTCGCCTGGGACGCGCAGGGGCGGCGCTACGAGACCCTGTCCGACCTCTGCGCCTACGCGGCCCGCGTCGCCGCCTCGGTCGGCGCCATGATGACGCTGATCATGGGGGTGCGCGACGCGAGCGTGCTGGCCCGGGCCTGCGACCTCGGCGTGGCGATGCAGCTCACCAACATCGCCCGGGACGTCGGCGAGGATGCCCGGGCGGGCCGGCTCTACCTGCCGCTCGCCTGGCTGCGGGAGGCCGGCATCGATCCGGACGCCTTCGTGGCCGAGCCCGGGGCGACGCCCGCCCTCGCCGGCCTCGTCGCGCGGCTCCTCGCCGTCGCGGACGGGCTCTATGCCCGCTCGGAGGCGGGGATCGCGGCGCTGCCCCCGGCCTGCCGGCCGGCGATCCGGGCGGCGCGCCTGATCTACGCCGAGATCGGCCGGGAGGTGGAGCGGGGCGGGCTCGACCCGGTGCGCAGCCGCGCCCGCGTCGCCGGCCCGCGCAAGGCGCTGCTGCTCCTGCGCGCCGGCCTGCCCCGCCTCGCCCGGGCCGAGCCGCCGGCGCCCTGCCTGCGCGAGACCCGCTTCCTCGTCGAGGCCGTGCCGGAGCCCGGGCCGAGCTGGCGCGCGGCCTGGTGGGACGTCAACGGGCAGATCGTGCGGGTGCTCGACATGATCGAGGTCCTGCGCGAGCGCGAGAGCCTGGACCGGACCTCGCTGGTGCGCGACCCCCTCGCGCACGAGGCCACGTGACCGACCCGCTCTTCGCATTCGTCGATATCGGGCTCGTCTTCGCCCTCGCCCTCGGCCTCGCCGTCTGGCAGCTCGTGGTGCTCAAGCGCGGCCTCCGCCGGGACCGCGAGGCGGCCCGGCTCGCGGAGCGGGAGCGCGATCCCTCGTGATCGCCTCGACCGCCCTCGAGCTCCTGCTGATCGGCCTCGCGGCCTGGCAGCTCGTGGTGGTCCGGCGCGCCATCCGGGCGGACCGGGAGAAGGCCGAGCGCGAGCGGGAGGCCCGCGCCCGCGAGCCTCAGGCCTGACGGCCGGCGGTGCCGCCGAGGTGGAACACCCGGTGGGGCACGAGCTCGCCCCGCTCGACGTCGCCGACCGCGACCAGGATGCCGCCGCAGGTCGCGAAGATCTTGCCCTCCAGGGGGGCGTCGCGCCCGCGCAGGATCACGGGCTGGCCGCGCATCAGGCGCAGGGCCATGTCGCGGGAGATCGCCACCGAGGGGATCGCGTCGAGGGCGGTCTCGACCGCGCGCAGATGCGGCAGGCTGCCCTCCGGGCCCGCCGCCTCGAGGGTGGCGACGTTGCACGAATCGGCCTCCACGAAGGGCCCGACGCGGGTGCGCCGCAGGGCCGAGACGTGGCCGTAGCAGCCGAGCCTGCGGCCGAGGTCGCGGGCGAGGGCCCGCACGTAGGTGCCCTTGCCGCATTCCGCCGCGATCACCGTGCGGTCGGGGCCGTGCTCCACCAGCGAGAGATGGTCGATCTGGACCTGGCGGGCCTGCAGCTCGACCACCTCGCCGTCGCGGGCGAGGTCGTAGGCGCGCTCGCCCGCGATCTTGATGGCGGAGAAGCGCGGCGGCACCTGCTCGATCGCCCCGATGAAGCGCGGCAGCGCGGCCTCCACCGCCTCGCGGGTCGGGCGGTCCTGGCTCGTGGCGACCGGGCGTCCCTCGGCGTCGTCGGTGTCGGTCTCGATGCCCCAGGCGACGGTGAACAGGTAGGCCTTGCGGCCGTCCATCACGAAGGGGACGGTCTTGGTCGCCTCCCCGAGGGCGATCGGCAGGATGCCGGAGGCGAGCGGGTCGAGGGTGCCGGCATGGCCCGCCTTCTTGGCGTTGAAGGCGCGCTTCACCACCGCGACCGCGTGGGTCGAGGTCATGCCGACGCCCTTGTCGAGGATGACCCAGCCGCTCACGTCGCGCTTCTTCGGCCGGTCGGGGCGGGGCCCCCCGCGCGGCTGGCGCCGGGCGTCCGGCGCCCTGCGCTCGCCGCTGCGGGGCATCTCGACCGCGGGCTGGGGGCGCTCGATCGGCGGAAGGTCGTTCATGGAATCCTCGGTCGATGACGGGTCGGGGGCGCGCGACCGGGGCTCGCCGCCGCCGTCCCGCATCCGCCCGCCCGGCAGGTCAGGGGTGTGGTTTGCCCGATGTCCCGGGATCAATGCCCGGGCTCGCCCTCGGGTTCGGCGTCGGGGGCGCTGTCGAGGTCGCGCTGCACCCGCTCGCTGCGCAGGAGCGCGTCGATCCGGGCGGCCTCGTCGAAGGTCTCGTCCCGGCGGAAGCGCAGCTCGGGGGCGTATTTGAGGTTCACCCGGCGGGCCACCTCCTGGCGCAGCGCCTTGCGGTTGCGCTCGAGCGCCGCGATCACCGGCGCCTCGTCCTGGCCGCCGAGGGGCATCACGTAGGCGGTGGCGAGCTTGAGGTCCGGGGACATCCGCACCTCCGGCACGGTCACCACGTGGGTGCCGAGCACGGGATCCTGGATGTCGCCCCGCTGCAGCACCTCGGCGAGGGCGTGGCGGATGAGTTCCGCGACGCGCTGCTGGCGCTGCGAGGGGCCTTGGGGGGTCTGCTTCTGAGCCATGGTCCGGTACGGTCTGACGGTTCGGGCGGCGATCCGTCCGGCGGAGCGGGACCGCCGGGCGCGTCGGGAGGGAAACGCGGCGGGCGGGCGATTCGGGCGCGCGCGAAACGCGAAAGGGGCGCGGCCTGAACCGCGCCCCCGATTCGCCCGACCGGCCGCGCCCTACAGCGTGCGGCGGATCTCCTCGACCCGGTAGCACTCGATCACGTCGCCGGCGCGCATGTTCTCGAAATGCTCGAAGGCCATGCCGCATTCCTGGCCGGAGGTGACCTCCTTGGCGTCGTCCTTGAAGCGCTTCAGCGTCTTCAGCTTACCCTCGTGGATCACGACGTTCTCGCGGATCAGGCGGACATGCGCCCCGCGCTCGACGATGCCGTCGGTGACGCGGCAACCCGCGACCTTGCCGACCTTGGAGACCTCGAAGACCTCCTGGATCAGGGCCTCGCCCAGGCGCTCCTCGCGGAGCGTCGGCGGCAGCATGCCCGACATGGTCGCTTTGATGTCATCCACGAGGTCGTAGATGATGTTGTAGTAGCGGATCTCGATGCCGGCCCGCTCGGCCGCCTCGCGCGCTTCCTTGTGGGCCCGCACGTTGAAGCCGATGACGACGGCCTTCGAGGCCTGCGCCAGGGTGATGTCCGACTCGGTGATGCCGCCGACGCCCGCGAGCAGGATGCGGGCCGAGACCTCGTCGTTGCCGAGCTTCTCCAGCGCCCCCGAGATGGCCTCGACCGAGCCCTGCACGTCGCCCTTGATGATGACGGGCAGTTCCTTGCGGCCGGCGCCTTCCTTGAGGTCGCGCATCATGTCCACGAGCGAGCGGTTGGCACCGCCCGTGCGGGCATTCAGGCGCTCGCGCTTGGTGCGGGCGCGGTACTCCGTGACCTCGCGGGCCCGGGCCTCGTTCGGAACCACGATGACGCGGTCGCCCGCATCCGGGGTGCCGTTGAAGCCGAGGATCTCCACCGGCACCGAGGGGCCGGCATACTGGATGTTCTCGCCCTGGTCGTCGATGAGGGCGCGCACGCGACCCCATTCGGCGCCCGCCACCACGATGTCGCCGGTGAAGAGCGTGCCGCGCTGGACCAGGACCGTGGCCACGGGGCCGCGGCCGCGATCGAGCTTGGCCTCGATGACCGTGCCCTCGCCGTCGCGCTTCTCGTTGGCGCGCAGGTTCATGATCTCGGCCTGGAGCTGCAGGCCCTCGAGCAGGTCCGGCAGGCCGTCGCCGGTCTTGGCCGAGACCTCGAATTCCAGGGTCTCGCCGCCCATCGACTCGACCTGGATGTCGTGCTGCAGCAGCTCGGTGCGGACCCGCTGCGGGTTCGCGTCCGGCTTGTCGATCTTGTTGATGGCGATGATCATCGGCACGTGGGCCGCCTTGGCGTGCTGAATCGCCTCGACGGTCTGGGGCATGACGCCGTCATCGGCCGCCACCACGATCACCACGATGTCCGTCACCTTGGCGCCGCGGGCGCGCATGGAGGTGAAGGCCGCGTGGCCGGGGGTGTCGATGAAGGTGATCAGGTCGCCGGACGGCGACGCCACCTGATAGGCGCCGATATGCTGGGTGATGCCGCCGGCCTCGCCCGAGACGACGTTCGCCTTGCGGATGGCGTCGAGGAGCGAGGTCTTGCCGTGGTCGACGTGGCCCATGATGGTCACGACCGGCGGACGCGGATCGAGATCCTCCTCCAGGTCCGGCTCGTCGGAGGTGAGGCCCTCCTCGACGTCGGACTCGGCGACGCGGCGGACGGTGTGCCCCATCTCCTCGGCGATGAGCTGCGCCGAATCCGAGTCGATCACGTCCGTGATCTTGTGGATCTGGCCCTGCTTCATCAGCAGGCGGATCACGTCCACCGCCCGCTCCGACATGCGGTTGGCGAGTTCCTGGATGGTGATCGTCTCGGGGATCGTGACCTCGCGGGACAATTTCTCTTTCTGCTCCGCCTGGCGGTGCCCGCTCATGCGCTGCTGCCGGCGGCGGAAGGAGGCGACGGAGCGGGTGCGCTCGTCCTCGCCCGAGGTGGCGTTCGCGATGGTGAGACGGCCGCGGCTGCGGTCGCCGCCCGGCTGCTTCGGGGTCTTGGGCGGCGTGATGATCTTGAGCGGCATGCCCGGGCGCCGGATCACGCGCTTGGTCTCGCTCTCCTCCTCGGCCGCGGTGGCGGTGGAGCGGCCGGCCGGGCGCGCCGCGGCGGCGGCGCCGGCGGGGCGGGCGGCCGTCGCCGGGCTCGGGGCCTTCTCGGGCTCGGGGGCCGGAGCGGGCTTGGCCATGAAACTCAGGTCGCGCGGCTTGCGCACGTCCGCCGTGATGGTCTTGCGCGGCTCGCCGGCGGGCGGGCGCGGGGTGAGGGGGGTACGCGGCACGGGCGCGCCGGTGGCCGGCCGGGCGGCCGACGCCGTCGGACGGGCGGCGGCAGCGGGACGCGCCGGGGCCGCAGCGGCAGGACGGGGCGCCGCGGGAGACGCGGCGGCAGGGCGGGCCGGGGCGGAAGCCGCGGCCTGGGCGGGTACGGGTGCGGCCTGGGCGGGTGCGGCCTGGGCGGGACCCTCGGCCTGAGCGGGGGCCGCGGCGGGCTGCGCGGCGGCGGGCTCGGCCGCGGCAGGCGCCGGGGCGGCCGCCTCGGCGCGCTCGGCCTCGGCGCGGCGGCGAGCCTCCTCGGCCGCGTGGCGGCGGTGCTCGTCCTCCTGGCGGCGGCGGCTCTCCTCCTCGCGCTTGCGGGCCTCGGCGGCCTCGCGCTCGCGCTGCTCGGCGGCCTCGCGCTCGCGGCGCTGGCGGGCCTCGTCCTCGGCCTGGCGGCGGATCTCCTGCTCGCGGCGCTGGGCGTCCGCGAGGGCCGCGGCGCGGGCGCCCTGCTCCTGCTCGCTCAAGGTGCGCAGCACGACGCCGGAGGACGAGCGCTGCGACGGGGCGGGCCGGGCGGGCGCCGCGGGCGCCGCCGGGGCGGGCCGGGCCGCGGCGGGCGCCGCTTCACGGGGAGCCGTCGTGCCGGGCGTGGCACCGATGACACGGCGCTTGACCGTCTCGACCACGACCTGCTTGGAGCGGCCATGGGAGAAGCTCTGGCGCACGGTCCCCTGCTCGATCGGACGCTTCAAGGAAAGCGGCTTCGAGGGTCCCTTCGCCAGAGTCTTGTCGCCCGGATTGTTCGTATCGCTCATTCAGCCCAAACCCTGAGGGTTTCCATCGTCCCAAGAACCGGCAACCTGCGGGGTGCCGGCCAGATCCGTCACATCGTCGTCAAGCAGAGGGGAGCCAGCCTCGCCGTCACGGGCGGAGCCGGGCTCCTCAGTCGTCGTGGCAACACCCTGGAAGGAGCGGTACCGACGCCAACGCGACAGGCAGCCGGCAGCTCCGACTCCTGCGACGAGCGCAGCGTGTATCACATGATCCCGACCCAAGGCCATGTCCAATTCTTCATTGGACAGGTCGTCGATGATCGGTACGCGAGATATGGCATTCCCATGCCGGCGGTGCAATGCCGCGACGATCTTTCGGCGTCCGTCGGGGCTTCCGTCCGCCGCCTGGATCACCGCGGCGACGCCCGCGCGGTCGCCGATCGCGGCCTCCACCTTGGCGAAGCCCGCGACGACGCAGCCGGCCTTGTTGGCGAGCGCCAGACCCTGGCGCAGGTCGTCGCGCAGGCCCGCGGCGACCCGGTCGGCGAGGTCGGCATCGGCGCCCGCGTCCCTGGTCTTGAAGGCGCGCTGGAACAGCCGCTTCCGCACGGCCTCGGCCACCGCCTCGCGCCGCGCCGAGATCCAGGCGCCGCGGCCGGGGAGCCGGGCCCGGAGGTCCGGCACCACCCGGCCCTCGGGCCCGAGCACGAAGCGGACCATGCCGGCCGGCGGCTGCGCCACCCGGGTGACGATGCAGGTGCGCTCCGCCCCGTGGCGTCCGGTCAGGGGGCCGGCATCGAGGGCGACGCCCTCGGCCGGCCCGTCGGCCGCGTCGGTTCCTGGCTGGCTCATCGCGGCGCGGGTCCGGGCGCTCAGCTCGCCCGGGCCTCGGTCTCGCCGGCCGCCTCGGCCTCGGGCTCCTCCTCGGCCGCCTCGGGCTCGGGCAGGGCCTCGATCCAGCCGGCCTTGAGGCGGGCGGCCATGATCATGGCCTCGGCCTCGGCGCGGGAGAGGTCGAACCCGTCGAGGTAGCCGGCGTGGCGCACGGCGTCGGGGCCGCGGCCCTCGGTGTAGCCGACGAGGTCGTCGGTGGCGCAGCCGGCGAGGTCCTCGATCGACTTCACCTCGTTCTCGCCGAGCGCCACCAGCATCGGGGTGGTGATGCCCTCGATCTCGCGCAGCTCGTCGGCGACGCCGAGCTCGAGGCGGCGGGAATCGTATTCCTGCTCGACGCGGGCGAGATGGTCCTGGGCGCGGGCCTGGATCTCGGCGCCGGTCTCCTCGTCGAGGCCCTGGATGCCGGAGAGCTCCTGCGTCTCCACGAAGGCGATCTCCTCGACGGAGCGGAAGCCCTCGGCCGCGAGGAGCTGGCCCACGGTCTCGTCGACGTCGAGCGCCTCCATGAAGACCTGGGTGCGCTCGGCGAACTCCTTCTGGCGGCGCTCCGATTCCTCGGCCTCCGTCAGGATGTCGATGTCCCAGCCCGTGAGCTGCGAGGCGAGGCGCACGTTCTGGCCGCGCCGGCCGATGGCCAGCGAGAGCTGGTCGTCGGGGACCACGACCTCGATGCGGTCGGCCTCCTCGTCGAGCACCACCTTGACGACCTCGGCCGGCTGGAGCGCGTTGACGATGAAGGTCGCCTGGTCCTCGGACCAGGGGATGATGTCGATCTTCTCGCCCTGCAGCTCGCCCACCACCGCCTGGACGCGCGAGCCGCGCATGCCGACGCAGGCCCCGACCGGGTCGATGCTGCCGTCGCGGGAGATCACCGCGATCTTGGCGCGCGAGCCCGGATCGCGGGCGACCGCCTTCACCTCGACGATGCCGTCGTAGATCTCGGGCACCTCCTGGCCGAACAGCTTGGCCATGAATTGCGGGTGCGAGCGCGACAGGAAGATCTGCGGGCCCCGCACCTCGCGGCGCACGTCGAACAGGTAGGAGCGGATGCGGTCGCCGGGGCGGAAGGTCTCGCGCGGGATCATCTCGTCGCGGCGCACGATGCCCTCGCCGCGCCCGAGATCGACGATGACGTTGCCGTACTCGACGCGCTTGACGAGCCCGTTCACGACCTCGCCGATGCGGTCCTTGTACTCGTCGTACTGGCGGTCGCGCTCGGCGTCCCGGACCTTCTGGACGATGACCTGCTTGGCCGACTGGGCGGCGACGCGGCCGAAATCGAAGGGCGGCAGCGTGTCGGAGATGACGTCGCCGACCTGGGCCGCCGGGTTGTAGCGCCGGGCCTGGTCGAGGGTGATCTCGCGGGCGTCGTTCTCCACGAGGTCGACCACCAGCAGGTGGCGCGACAGGCGCAGGGCCCCGGTCTTGGAATCGATCTCCGCGTGCACGTCGGTCTCGGCGCCGTAGCGCGAACGGGCGGCCTTGGCGATCGCCTCCTCCATCGCGTCGATCACGATGGAACGGTCGATCACCTTCTCGCGGGCCACCGCGTCGGCGATCTGCAGGAGTTCGAGCCTGTTGGCACTGACGACGGCCATCGGTTTCGGTCCTTCTCTTCGTCTCGCAAGGGGGTGTCGGTCTCGCGAGGGCAGGGAGTGAATCATCCGGTTCGATCGCGCGGCGCCCGGATCGGGGCGCGGCGCGGGTGCTAGTGCAGCTTCCCGGCGGCCTTGAGCCGGGCGGCCTTGGTGACGACCGGCCTGTCCGGGTCCCGGGGAGCCTTGTCCCTGGCCGGCCTGTCCTTGGCCGGCTTGTCCTTGCCGGGCTTGTCCTTGCCCGGCTTGTCCTTGCCGGGCTTGTCCTTGGCCTTCAGCTTCGTGCCGGGCTTGCCCGGCTTCGGTCGCGGCGGCGGCGCGAGGCCGACGGATTCGGACGCCCCCGAGCCGGCCTCATCCGCGTCGCGCTCCGCGTCGTCCTCGGCCTCGTCCTCGTCCTGCGGCGGGGCGGACCCGCGCCGGAGCGATTCGCGCACGAGCTCGTCGGTCAGGACGAGATGCGCCTCCGCGAGGTCGCGCAGGGGCACGTCGATGCGGCTCGGCAGCCCGGCCTTCACGTCGGGCAGGTCCACCGGCACCGTGGCGCCGTCGGGGCTCGGCACGCCGATGATGCCGCGGAAGCGCTTGCGCCCCTCCATCGGGACGGCCAGCTCGACCTTGGCCTCGTATCCGGCCCAGCGGGCGAAGTCGGAGACCCGCACCAGGGGCCGGTCGATGCCGGGCGAGGAGACCTCGAGGTGGTAGGCGATGCCCACCGGATCGTCGAGGTCGAGGATCGGCGAGATCGCCCGGCTCACCGCCTCGCAATCCTCCACCGTCATGGTGCCGTCCGGCCGCTCGGCCATGATCTGCACCGTGCAGCCGTTGGCGCTGGAGACCTTGACCCGCACGAGCTGGTAGCCGAGCCCCTCGATCGGGTCCTCGACGACGCGCACGACGCGCGCCGCGACGCCGTTCTCGGTGACCAGACGTTTCTCGATGGGCTCCGCCATGCTGCGCTCAAGGGTCCGACATGTGGGTTCGGTCGGTTCCGGCGGTCGGGCGTCGCGGCAATAAAAAAGAGCGGACCCGGTGGGGCCCACTCCCGAACCGCAGCCTCGCGACTGCAACCAGAACTGTTGAACCCGCATATACGCCGAAACGCCGCGAATTCAAGCGGATTCCGCCGCGCGGAGACCGGATGTCGGGATCCGGACCCGGGCGCCGGCGCCTCAGCGCGGGGGCAGGGCGGCGGCGTAGGACACGAGCGGGGGCGTCGGCGGCGCGGCGCGGTCGGTGAGGATCACGGCGAGGATCCAGGCCGTCACGAGGGCGAGGAACGCGCTCTCGCGCAGGCTGAGGCGGGGCGGCTTGGGCTCGGGCTCCGGCTTGGGCTTGGGCTTGGGCTCGGGCATGGCGGCGTCTCCGTTTCGAGCGGGGAGGGTGCCTTGTGCCGGCCGATTGTTTCCCAAAAATGTGGGAAATTTACCCACTCAATTCGCGCGGCGATTTCGAGCCGGAAGGGGCCGGCCACCCTGCCGACCGCGTTCTCGCCCTCCCACCGGCGGAGGATCCGCCCGAGAGCCGCACCAGCAAAGTCTCGAGCGCGAGACCCGCGCGTTGAGCGGCGGATCGGGCCGGTCCCGGTCGCCGGCGGCGTGCGCCTCGCCATTGGGCGCCTCTCAGTTCATGATTTGTTCCATTCATCGGTCCAGGTTCCCGGGCCTCCCGTCTCATCACCCGCGCGTGACCAAGCGGCGCGGCCACGAAAAAAAGCGCCGCCCCGCATCGGCGGGACGGCGCTCGCAGCGATCGGCCGCGTCGGGGGCGGGACGCCCCGCGGCTCAGGCCGCCCGCTTCGCCTTGTTGAGGAGCTTGCGGTTGATCAGCACCTCTGCGATCTGCACGGCATTGAGCGCCGCGCCCTTGCGCAGGTTGTCCGAGACGCACCAGAACGAGAGGCCGTTGTCGATCGTCGAGTCGGCCCGGATCCGGGACACGTAGGTGGCGTCCTCGCCTGCCGCCTCGTGGGGCGTGATGTAGCCGCCGTTCTCGCGCTTATCGACCACCATCACGCCCGGCGCCGAGCGCAGGATCGCGGTGGCCTCCTCGGGCGAGATCGGACGCTCGAACTCGACATTGACCGCCTCGGCATGGCCGATGAAGACCGGCACCCGCACGGCGGTGGCCGTGAGCTTGATCTTCGGGTCGAGCATCTTCTTGGTCTCGGCGACCATCTTCCACTCTTCCTTCGTGTAGCCATCCTCCATGAACACGTCGATGTGGGGGATGACGTTGAAGGCGATGCGCTTGGTGAACTTCTCGACCTTCACCTCGCCCGCCGTGAAGACGGAGCGTGTCTGGTTGAACAGCTCGTCCATGGCGTCCTTGCCGGCGCCGGAGACGGATTGGTAGGTCGCCACCACGACGCGCTTGATCGTCGCCGCATCGTGGAGCGGCTTCAGCGCCACGACGAGCTGCGCGGTCGAGCAATTGGGGTTGGCGATGATGTTCTTCCTGGAGAACCCCACCACCGCGTCGGCGTTCACCTCGGGCACGATCAGCGGCACGTCCGGGTCGTAGCGGAAGGCCGAGGAATTATCGATCACGACGCAGCCCTGGCTGCCGATGCGGGGCGACCACTCCTTGGAGGTCTCGCCGCCGGCCGACATCAGGCAGATGTCCGTGTCCGAGAAATCGTAGGTGTCGAGGGCTTTGACCTTCAGGATCTTGTCGCCGAAGGAGACGTCCTGGCCCTGCGAGCGACGCGAGGCGAGCGCCACGACCTCGTCGGCCGGGAAGGCGCGCTCGGCCAGAATGTCCAGAATCTCGCGGCCCACATTGCCCGTGGCACCGACGACGGCGACCTTGTAACCCATCTCTCCAACTCCGCTTGAACCCCATGCCCGGGCGGCCCCTGCGCGCGTGCGCCTCTCGGCCGGCGTCCCGGGGCCTTTCGGCCCGACCCCCGACCCCGTGCGGGTGAGAGGAGCCTGCCGCCGAAGGCATCTCGATGCCCCGAACCGGGGGCGACCTCCGGACCCGGAACCCGCGTCACGCAGGTGGGTGCTTCGGAAGGCGAGAGCAAGACGCCCCGTCTTCCCGCCTGTCAAGGGCCGCCGGAGCCCTGGTGAGGACCGCAGCGGATCAAGATTCGATTCACCGAGATCGCAGAAAGCCCGGCCCGGCGCCATCGCCTAAACCGGTTGGGCAGTGGCACCGCACCATCCTGACCGGCGTCGCGAAGGGTCATCCCGTCCCCTCAGCCCAGCAGGACCGATGCAGCGAGACCGCAGAGAACCGCGCTTCGATTTCCCCGCCCCGATCGACGCGCCGGGCGAGGACGACCCGGACGCGATGCCGCCGCGCCTCGGCGGATTCCGCTTGGGGCCGGCGGTCCGCCGCGCGGCCTGCGCCGCCGCGATCATCGCCGGCCTCAGCCTGCTCGCGCGCGAGACCATGCGGTCGCCATCCCCCGCCCCGGCCCCCGAGGCGCCGCTCGCCGTGGCCTTCGTGCCGGCCTCGGCGCTGCCGGTGCGGCCGGCCGTGCCCGGCACCGCCATCGGCCCACGCTATCGTCTCGGCGAGGCCGGATCCGGCGACCCAGTCCGGGCCGAGCCCGCCCGCTTCAACGCCGTGACGGGCCTGCGCGAGGACGCGCTCAGCCGGGGGGATTTCTCCGCGATCGCGGCGCCGCACCTGCGCCTCACGATCACCGAGGGTGTCGGCGCGGAGCCGAACCCGAGCCTGTTCGTGGCGATCGCCCGGCGTGCCGCGGACGGGCCGGGACTCTCCGTCACCCGCACCGGCGAGCGCGGCCGGATCGACACCAAGTTCGGCGCCTTCGAGACCCTCGAGGCGACCCTCGTGGGTGCCGGAACCCGCATCTGCACGGGCTTCTCGAGCCTCGTGGCCGCGCCGATTCGGATCGAGGGCTGGCTCTGCGCGCCGCTCGGGCTGCCGCCCGAGCCCCGCGCCCTCGTCTGCGCCCTCGACGGCCTCGGCCTCGACGGGCCGGCGGACCCCGCCACCGAGGCGGTGTTCCGCGAGGCGCAGGCGCGCCGCGATCCCGCCTGCCGACCTTCCGCCAGGCAAGCCGCGGGGCCGGATACGGCCGCCCAGACCGGTTCGATCGGCGCCGGCCGGCGGGCACAGGCGAAAAAATGAGGCACAATTGCGGCAAAACGTACAAGCTTTGCCGTAAAGGGGAACCACGGCCCAGCTGGCACGTCTACTCCGAAGACACGCCCGGGATACCGAACAATCTTAATCAGTCGGTGCCAGTTTCATCCCCGCTTTCAACAAGGTGCCTCATGCGCTCGCTCAAGATTGCCCTGATGGGTGCCATCGCTCTGGCCGGGTTCGGCCTCAGCACCGCCGCCGATGCCCAGGGACGCTACGCGCCGGGCGGGTATTACCGCGTCAGCGGCCCGCTGCCGATCCGGATCCGGCCCCGCAGCTGGCTCGATGCCGGCAACGTCGTCGAGCCGGGCAGCACCACGGGCGGCCTCGGCAACCCCGCCACGAACCCGCAGCTGATCGCGGCCTCCGGCCTGCTGAATCCGCCCTACGGCCGCAACGACCGCTTCGGCAGCGGCATCCTGCCCGACCCGATCACCAACGGTCCGTTCATCGGCGCGCGCTCCTCGGCGATCCGCAACGTCGACCTCTCGGGCTTTGACGCGATCGACCCGACCTCCTACGTGTCGCGCTACGGCAACCCATACTGAGACCACGCACCACCGGGGACACACAGAGGGGCGCCGTCCGGCGCCCCTCTTCTCGTTCAGCGCAGGCGCGCCCTCAAGGCCGAGACCACCGCCTCGCCCATGCCGGCGGTACCCATAACGTTGGCTCCGTCGGCGGCGATGTCCCTGGTGCGGGCGCCGCCCGCGAGGGCGTCCGTGATGGCGCCGTCGAGGAGGTCCGCCGCCTCGCCGAGCCCGAACGAGTAGCGCAGCGCCATCGCCAGCGAGCCGATCATCGCCAGCGGATTGGCGAGGTCCTGGCCCGCGATGTCGGGGGCCGAGCCGTGGACGGGCTCGTAGAGCGCCTTGCGGGTGCCGCGGGCATCGACGGCCCCGAGGGAGGCCGAGGGCAGCATCCCGAGGGAGCCGGTGAGCATCGCGGCAACGTCGGAGAGCACGTCGCCGAACAGGTTGTCGGTCACGAGGACGTCGAACTGCTTCGGCTTGCGCACGAGTTGCATGGCGCAGTTGTCGGCCAGAACGTGCTCGAGCGCGAGGTCCGCGTAATGCTCGGCATGGACCTGCGTGACGACCTCCTTCCAGAGGACGCCCGACTTCATCACGTTGTGCTTCTCGGCCGAGGCCACGCGGCCTGAGCGCTTGCGCGCGAGGTCGAAGGCGACGTGGGCGATCCGCTCGATCTCCCCCGTGGTGTAGACCTGGGTGTCGACGGCGCGCTTGGTGCCGTCGGGGAGCGTGGTGATCTCCTTCGGCTCACCGAAATAGACGCCGCCGGTGAGCTCCCGCACGATCATGATGTCGAGCCCCTCGACGAGCTCACGCTTGAGGGCCGAGGCCTCGGCGAGGGCCGGGTAGCAGATCGCCGGCCGGAGGTTGGCGAACAGCCCGAGATCCTTGCGCAGGCGCAGGAGGCCCGCCTCGGGGCGGATGTCGTAGGCGACGCCGTTCCATTTCGGCCCGCCAACCGCGCCGAGCAGGATCGCGTCGGCCGCATCCGCCCGCGCCAGGGCGTCGTCGCTGAGCGGCTTGCCGTGCACGTCGATCGCCGCGCCGCCGACGAGGTCGGTCTCGGTCTCGAAGGTCGCGATCCCGGTCTCGGCGAGCGCGCCGATCACCGTCTGCACCTGATCCATCACCTCGGGGCCGATCCCGTCGCCGGGGAGAAGCAGGAGCTTGTAGGTGGTCATGGCGGAACTCGCTGAGGGTTGGAACGCGCCGCTCTATCGGCGGCCTCGGGGTGTTGGCAATCGGGGATCCCGCGGAGGGATCAGACCTTGCGGGCCACCGTGAAGCGCGCCGCCTCCCGGAGGGTCGCGGCCTTCGCGCCCCAGCGCGAGACCGCCTCCTCGCAGACGCCGACGAGGCGGTCGCACTCGGCGCGCGCGCCGTCGAGGCCGAGCCGGTCGACGAGGGTCGCCTTGCCGGCATCCTTGTCCTTGCCGGTGGCCTTGCCCATCGCCTCGGGCGAGGCCTCGCGGTCGAGGATGTCGTCGGCGATCTGGAAGGCCTGGCCGAGCGCGAGGCCGTAGCGCAGGAGGGCGGCCCGCGCATCCGCATCGGCGCCGCCGACGATCGCGCCGGCATCGACCGAGAAGGCCAGGATCGCGCCGGTCTTCATCGCCTGGAGCTGAAGCGTGTCGTCGACCCCGAGGGAGACGGGGCCGAAGCGGCCCTCGGCCCCGAGGTCGAGGAGCTGCCCGCCCACCATGCCGCCGAGCCCCGAGGCCTTGGCGAGGCCGAGGACGAGGTCGGCCCGGATCGCCGCGTCGGGCTGCCAGGCCGAATCGGCCAGGATCTCGAAGGCCAGCGTCTGCAGCGCGTCGCCGACCAGGATCGCGGTGGCCTCGTCATAGGCCTTGTGCACCGTGGGCTTGCCGCGGCGCATGTCGTCGTTGTCCATGGCGGGCATGTCGTCGTGGACCAGGGAGTAGCAGTGGACGAGCTCGATCGCCGATCCCGCCGCGAGGGCACCCGCCTCCGAGCCGCCGAGCATGCGGGCGGTCTCGACGGCGAGGAAGGGGCGCAGCCGCTTGCCGCCGCCGAGGACGGCGTGACGCATCGCCTCCATCAGGCGCGCGGGCCGGGTGATCTCTCCGCTCTGCGTATCGGGCGCGAGACGATCGGCCAGGAACGCTTCCACCGCGTCCGCCACTGAGGCAAGCTTGCGGGTAAAGGCGTCCACCGGGGCATCTGCCTTGACCGAAGCGTGGGAAGCTTGCGTTGAGGTCATCGTGGGGCTCATCGAAACGTGGCCTTGGTCGGGAATGGAAGCGACGCGGTGCGGGGGGACGATCTCAGCCGAGAGCCGGACGGCGCCGAGCCACGCGCGGGCGACCGCGGCGAGCGCCCGCTGAAGCGGGTGACGCGGACGGGCCGGCACTGGCGGCCGCGGCGGCTCGCCAGCCTGCTCCTGCTCCTCCCCATCGTGGTCGTTGTCCTGACGCTCATGCTCGCGCTCGTCTATAGCGCGGTGACGCCGCCCTCAACCCTGATGCTCGGACGATGGTTGACGCTGCAGCCCGTCCAGCGCAGCGCCGTCGGCCTCGACGCGATCTCGCCCTACCTCGTCCAGTCGGTGATCGCCTCCGAGGACCAGCGCTTCTGCGCCCATGACGGCGTCGACTGGACGGCGCTCCGAACCGTGGTCGACGACGAGGAGGGGCCGAGCCGCGGCGCCTCGACGATCACCATGCAGACGGCCAAGAACGTCTTCCTGTGGCCCGGTCGGTCCTACATCCGCAAGGCCCTGGAGATCCCGCTGGCGCTTCTCGCCGATGCGATCTGGGGCAAGCGCCGCACCCTGGAGATCTACCTCAACGTGGCCGAGTGGGGCGACGGCATCTACGGTGCCCAGGCCGCCGCCCGCCACTGGTTCCGCAAGGACGCGCGCGATCTCAGCCGCGGCGAGGCGGCGCTCCTGGCCGCCACCCTGCCGAACCCCATCGCCCGCAGCGCGGGCAAGCCCTCGCGCGGCGTCCGGGCCGCGGCGGGCCGGATCCAGAACCGCATCGGGCAGGTCGAGGGCCTGCTCGGCTGCCTCAGGCGCTGATACCCTCCGCCGACCCCTCGCGCTGCGTCCGCGTCGGTTTTCGGGCGCTGCGGCGGCCGGGGCGGGTTTCCGAGGCGCCGAAATCGGCTAGGGAGCCCCATCGGAGCGCGGGACAGAGTTCATGAACGGGCAGGAGATTGACGTCACGCTGGAGCGGATCGCCCTGATCCGCCGCCTCGTGGTGGCGTGGAACGGGGAGGGGCACGGCGCCCCGATCGTCCATCCGGACGCCCCCTACGGCAGCACCGCCTGGGACGAGGACATCGCCAACGTCACGGGCGACGACGAGGGCGCCGAGGAGGAGCACCGGGCGGTCGGCGAGGCCCTGAAGGCCTTCGTGCGCCATGCGACCCTGAAGCCCGGCCGCTTCACCTACCACAACCCCTTGGAGAAGCTCGATCTCTCGGAGTTCGAGGACGTGTTCCGGGATGCCGCGACCGGTCGCTCGCCGGCGCAGATCACCTTCGACGTGACGGCCGAGCATCTGGCGCTGATCCCGCACCTCGCGGTGATCTGGGATGCTGAGCGGGCCGTCCCGGCGGTCGAGGCGGCCGAGCCCTACGGCGCGGGAGCCGGCCTCGCGGACGCGATGGCGGCACGGCTCGGCATCCCGGCGGCGGGGGCGGAGGGCCGCCTCGACCGGCTGCACCACGAGATGCAGCCGGCCCTGCAGATCTTCCTGCGCTACGCCGACATCGCCCCCGGCCCCTATCGCTAGCGCGGTCGTCAGCGCTCAGGCGCCGAGCTTCTTCCGGCGCTGGGCGAGGGTGCGCAGGCGCAGGGCGTTGAGCTTGATGAAGCCCGCCGCGTCGCGGTGGTCGTAGGCCACGGCGCCTTCCTCGAAGGTGACGAGGTCCTGGTCGTAGAGGGAGTTGGGGCTCTCGCGGCCGATCACGTGGACGCCGCCCTTGTAGAGCTTCAGCCGCACCGTGCCGGTGACCATCTCCTGGCTCTTGTCGATCAGCGCCTGCAGCATCTCGCGCTCGGGCGAGAACCAGAAGCCGTTGTAGATCAGCTCGGCATATTGCGGCATCAGCGCGTCCTTCAGGTGCGCGGCGCCGCGGTCGAGGGTGATCGACTCGATCGCCCGGTGAGCCGGCAGCAGGATCGTGCCGCCCGGCGTCTCGTACATGCCGCGGCTCTTCATGCCGACGAAGCGATTCTCGACGAGGTCGAGGCGGCCGACGCCGTTGTCGTGGCCGAGCTGGTTGAGCTTGGCCAGCAGCGCCGCGGGCGACAACGCCTCGCCGTCGATCGAGACCGCGTCGCCCCGCTCGAAGCCGATGGTGATGACGGTGGGGGTGTCCGGCGCCTCCTCGGGGGAGAGGGTCCGCGAGTAGACGTAATCCGGCACCTCGTCGGCGGGGTCCTCCAGCACCTTGCCCTCGGAGGAGGCATGCAGGAGGTTCGCGTCCACCGAGAACGGGCTCTCGCCGCGCTTGTCCTTGGCGATGGGGATCTGGTGCTGCTCCGCGAAGGCGATCAGCGACTCGCGGGAGCGGAAGTCCCACTCGCGCCAGGGCGCGATCACGGTGACGTCGGGCTTGAGGGCGTAGTAGCCGAGCTCGAACCGGACCTGATCGTTGCCCTTGCCGGTGGCGCCGTGACAGACGGCGTCAGCCCCGACCCGCTCGGCGATCTCGATCTGCTTCTTGGCGATGAGCGGCCGGGCGATCGAGGTGCCGAGGAGGTAGACGCCCTCGTACTGGGCGTTCGCCCGGAACATCGGGAAGACGTAGTCCCGCACGAATTCCTCGCGCAGATCCTCGATGAAGATGTTCTCGGGCTTGATGCCGAGAAGCTCGGCCTTGCGCCGGGCCGGCTCCAGTTCCTCGCCCTGGCCGAGATCGGCCGTGAATGTGACGACCTCGCAGCCGTAGGTGGTCTGGAGCCACTTCAGGATGATCGAGGTGTCGAGGCCGCCCGAATAGGCGAGCACCACCTTCTGAACGGGCTTCTTGTTCGAGTCGGACATCGGATTCCGGGACTTCACTTCGGAGGGATCGCGGCGGCTTATCGTGGCGGCCCTTCGCCTGCAACCGGCGTGCCGCATCGGGCGTTCGCCGAGAGCCGGTCGCCACATCGCCGACATGGTGCGGCGCCAGAGAGCGTACCCACACGCGTACCGGAGATTGCACGACATGGCACGTCGGCCGACCCTCGAGTTCTGGTACGAGTTCGCCTCCACCTATTCCTACCTCGCCGCGATGCGGATCGAGACCCTGGCGGAGGCGGCCGGGGTCGAGATCCGCTGGCGCCCCTTCCTGCTCGGGCCGATCTTCGCGGCGCAGGGCTGGACCTCGTCGCCCTTCAACCTCTTCCCGGCCAAGGGCCGCAACATGTGGCGCGACCTCGAGCGCGAGGCGGCCCGCCTCGGCCTGCCGGCGGTCACCCGCCCGGCCTCGTTCCCGCAGAACAGCCTCAGCGCCACCCGGGCCGCCAGCTACGGGGTGGACCAGGACTGGCTGATCCCGTTCTCGAAGGCCGTGTTCGAGGCCTCCTTCGCCAGGGGCCAGTCCATCGCCGAGCCGAACGCCGTCTGCGCCCTGCTCGATCGCCTCGGCCTCGACGGGGTGCAGATCCTCAAGGCGGCCTCGAACGAAGCCAACAAGACGAAGCTCCGGGTCAACGGCGAGGAAGCGCGCTCCCGCGGCATCTTCGGGGCGCCGACCTTCCTGACCGATGACGGCGAGCTGTTCTGGGGCAACGACCGGCTGGAGCAGGCGCTGGCCTGGGCCGCGGGCGAGCGGCCCGGCTCCCTTCGTTGAGCCCGGCCCCGAAGCCTGTTCCGTCGCGTCCGGTTCGGCTCTAGAACACCGCGCCGCCCGCCGGACAGCCCGCCCACAGGACCGAATGCCGATGCCCCTCGACCGTCGCCGCTTCCTCGCCGTCTCGGCGGGCCTCGCCTCGAGCCTCGCGGCGGCGGGCCCCGCGGCGGCGCAGGGCTACGGCCAGGCCTTCGCGGTGACGAGCGACGAGGGCCGGCCGGTCGCGAACATGCGGCTGCCCGGCGAGATCACCGGGGAGATCCAGGCCCTGCGCGGCGTCACCTATGTCGGTCCCCGCGAGGCCGAGACGACGCTCTACGAGTTCTTCGACTTCAACTGCCCCTATTGCCGGAAGGCCGCGGCCGACATGGCGTCGCTGACGGCAAGCGACGCCGCGCTGCGCGTCGGCCTCGTCCACAACCCGATCCTCTCGGTGCAGTCGGCCCAGGCCGCCAAGGTCGCGCTCGCGGTGCAGCGCAAACTCGGCTCGGCCGCCGCCTGGACCCTCTACGGCCAGCTCCTCGGCAAGCCCGGCCGGATCGACGGGCAGGGCGCCCTCGCGGCGGCCGGCAGCCTCGGCGTCCCGGCCGCCGAAATCGAGGCGATCGCCGACAGCGAGGAGGTCCGCATCGCCCTGAAGAGCCACATGCGGGTGGCGGCCGATCTGGGCCTCCACGCCACGCCGTCCTACGTGCTCGGCAACACCGGGATCCTCGGCCATCCGGGCGCCGCTTCGCTCGCGCGGATGATCGCGGCCCTGCGCCGCTGCGACCGGATCGCCTGTTGAGCGGCCCCTCCGGCGGGAGCGCGGCGCCTCACCTTCGCCACCGTTCGGCATCAGGCATCGCGGCTCGATCAGCCGCCCCGCGCCGCAACACGGCGTCGGCCGCATCGCCTTGCGCGCCCCGGGTTGCCATGCTAGGCGGTCGCCGCGTCGGCAAAGGGGATCTACGCGCCCCGGAGCGCCGTCACATTCCCAATACCCACGGTCCCAGTGCCGAGCGCCGAGAACGGGTGCGGAAACGGCCGGAACCACCGGGCAAGGACATAAGAGAGAGCGACGGGTGGCGCAGAACGGTTCCGAAGCGGGTCCCCTGGTCGCAGGCGTAGCGGGCCGCTACGCATCCGCATTGTTCGAGCTGGCCCGCGACGAGCGCCAGGTCGACGGTGTCGCCGAGAACCTCGATCGCTTCGATGCGCTCCTCAAGGAGAGCCCCGACCTGAACCGCCTCGTGCGCAGCCCCGTCTTCACCGGCGAGGAGCAGGCCGCCGCCATCGGCGCCGTTCTCGAGAAGGCCGGCATCCAGGGCCTCGCCGCCAACTTCATCCGGCTCTCGGCGGCCAACCGCCGCCTGTTCGCGCTCCCCGACATGATCCGCGCCTTCCGCATCCTGGTGCGGGAATCGAAGGGCATCGTCCGTGCCGAGGTGCGCGTCGCCGAGAAGCCCTCCGACGCGGTGCTGGAGGAGATCCGGGCCTCCCTGCGCGACGTCGCCAAGTCCGAGGTCGAGGTCGACCTGCAGGTCGACCCGAGCCTGATCGGCGGCCTGGTCGTGAAGATGGGCAGCCGCATGGTCGATGCGAGCCTGCGCACCAAGCTCAACGGAATCCGCCTTGCGATGCGGGAAGCCCGGTAAGCGCCGCAGGCGCTGACGCCGCTCCCGTTCCCGACAACACTCGTTTGCATTGAAGAGGCCCGACGATGGACATCCGCGCCGCCGAGATTTCCGCGATCCTGAAAGAGCAGATCAAGAACTTCGGCGAAGAGGCCGAGGTCACCGAGGTCGGCCAGGTCCTGTCCGTCGGTGACGGCATCGCCCGCGCCTATGGCCTCGACAACGTCCAGGCCGGCGAGATGGTCGAGTTCGAGTCGGGCGTGCGCGGCATGGCGCTCAACCTCGAGCAGGACAACGTCGGCATCGTGATCTTCGGCTCCGACCGCGAGATCAAGGAAGGCCAGACCGTCAAGCGCACCGGCTCCATCGTGGACGTGCCGGTCGGCAAGGGTCTGCTCGGCCGCGTCGTGGACGGCCTCGGCAACCCGATCGACGGCAAGGGCCCGATCGTGACCGAGGAGCGCCGCCGCGTGGACGTGAAGGCGCCGGGCATCATCCCGCGCAAGTCCGTGCACGAGCCGATGGCCACCGGCCTCAAGGCGATCGACGCCCTGATCCCCGTCGGCCGCGGCCAGCGCGAGCTGATCATCGGCGACCGCCAGACCGGCAAGACCGCCATCGCCCTCGACACGATCCTCAACCAGAAGGCCGCCCACCAGGGCACCGACGAGAAGGCGAAGCTCTACTGCGTCTACGTCGCGATCGGCCAGAAGCGCTCCACCGTCGCCCAGTTCGTGAAGGTCCTCGAGGACCAAGGCGCCCTGGAATACTCGATCGTCATCGCGGCGACCGCCTCCGACGCCGCCCCGATGCAGTTCATCGCACCCTTCGCCGGCTGCGCCATGGGCGAGTATTTCCGCGACAACGGCATGCATGCCGTGATCGTGTACGACGATCTCTCCAAGCAGGCCGTGGCCTACCGCCAGATGTCGCTGCTGCTGCGCCGCCCGCCGGGCCGCGAGGCCTATCCCGGCGACGTGTTCTACCTCCACAGCCGCCTGCTCGAGCGCGCCGCCAAGATGGGCGACGCGGCCGGCAACGGTTCGCTCACCGCGCTCCCGGTCATCGAGACGCAGGCGAACGACGTGTCGGCCTACATCCCGACGAACGTCATCTCGATCACCGACGGCCAGATCTTCCTCGAGACCGACCTGTTCTACCAGGGCATCCGTCCGGCGGTGAATGTCGGCCTCTCGGTGTCCCGCGTGGGCTCGGCCGCGCAGACCAAGGCGATGAAGAAAGTCGCCGGCAAGATCAAGGGCGAGCTCGCGCAGTACCGCGAGATGGCCGCCTTCGCGCAGTTCGGCTCGGACCTCGACGCCTCGACCCAGCAGCTGCTGAACCGCGGCTCGCGCCTCACCGAGCTCCTGAAGCAGCCGCAATTCTCGCCGCTGAAGATGGAGGAGCAGGTCGCGGTGATCTACGCCGGCGTCAACGGCTACCTCGACAAGCTGCCGCTCGCCAAGGTCCGGCCCTTCGAGGACCAGCTCCTCTCGACGCTGCGCTCGAAGCACCAAGACCTGCTGACCGCGATCCGCGACTCGAAGGACCTGTCCGACGAGAACGCCGGCAAGCTGAAGAGCGTCGTCGAGAGCGTGGCGAAGTCCGTCGCCTGAGCCGGTCGCCTGAGCCTGATCGATCATCGAGCACGGGCGCCCGCCACGCGGGCGCCCGCCCTTGAGCGGCCCGCGCCCCAGTTGGAAGTCCCCCGATGGCGAGTTTGAAGGATCTGCGCAACCGCATCACCTCGGTGAAGGCGACGCAGAAGATCACCAAGGCGATGCAGATGGTCGCCGCCGCGAAGCTGCGGCGCGCCCAGAACGCCGCCGAGAGCGCGCGGCCCTATGCCGAGAAGATGGCCTCGGTGCTCGGCAATCTCGCGGGCAACCTCGTGGGCGGCGTCGGCGCGCCGAAGCTCCTCTCCGGCACCGGCGAGGACCGCACCCACCTCCTGGTGGTCTGCACCGCCGACCGCGGCCTCTGCGGCGCCTTCAACTCCTCGATCGCGCGCCTCGCCCGCGAACACGCCAACCGCCTGATGGCGGAGGGCAAGACGGTGAAGATGATGACCGTCGGCAAGAAGGGCTACGACATCCTCCGGCGCCAGTTCCGCCAGCAGATCATCGAGAACATGGACCTGCGCGGCAACAAGCCGGTGGATTACGAGTTCGCCTCCGAGATCGCCGAGAAGATCCTCGTGCGCTTCGACGCGGGCGAGTTCGACGTCGCGACCCTGTTCTACTCGGAGTTCCGCTCCGTGATCTCGCAGATCCCGACCGCCCAGAAGCTCATCCCGGCCGAGCTGCCGGAGGGCGGCGAGAGCACGACGGGCGCCCCGGCCGATTCCGCGCTGGAATTCGAGCCGAGCGAGGAGGCGATCCTCGCGACCCTGCTGCCGCGCAACCTCACCGTGCAGGTGTTCCGGGCCCTCCTGGAGAACGCGGCCTCCGAGCAGGGCTCGCGGATGGGCGCGATGGATTCCGCCACCCGCAACGCGGGTGAGATGATCAAGAAGCAGACGCTGATCTACAACCGCACGCGTCAGGCCATGATCACCAAGGAACTGATCGAGATCATTTCGGGCGCCGAGGCCCTCTAAAGTCTCCGGGCGCTCTGACCGCAAACCTTCGAAGGACGCAAGATCATGGCGAACACCGCTTCCCCCTCCACCGCCGCCAACTCGGTCGGCCGCATCACGCAGGTCATCGGTCCCGTCGTCGACGTGCAGTTCGACGGCCACCTGCCGGAGATCCTCAACGCCCTCGAGACCAAGAACAACGGCGCCCGCCTGGTGCTCGAGGTGGCCCAGCAGCTCGGCGAGAACACCGTCCGCTGCGTCGCCATGGACACCTCGGAAGGCCTCGTCCGCGGCCAGACCGTCTCGGACACGGGTGAGCCGATCAAGGTGCCGGTCGGCCCCAACACCCTCGGCCGGATCATGAACGTCATCGGCGAGCCGATCGACGAGGCCGGCCCGATCGAGGCCCAGAGCTACCGGGCCATCCACCAGCCGGCCCCCTCCTACGCCGACCAGTCGACCGAGGCGCAGATCCTCGTCACGGGCATCAAGGTCGTCGACCTCCTGGCCCCCTACGCCAAGGGCGGCAAGATCGGCCTGTTCGGCGGCGCGGGCGTCGGCAAGACCGTGCTGATCATGGAGCTGATCAACAACATCGCGAAGGCCCACTCGGGCTACTCGGTCTTCGCCGGCGTCGGCGAGCGCACCCGCGAGGGCAACGATCTCTACCACGAGATGATCGAGTCCAAGGTGAACATGGACCCGAAGGAGCATAACGGCTCCGCCGAGGGTTCGAAATGCGCCCTCGTCTACGGCCAGATGAACGAGTCCCCCGGCGCCCGCTCGCGCGTCGCGCTCACCGGCCTGACCATCGCGGAGGATTTCCGCGACCAGGGCCAGGACGTGCTGTTCTTCGTCGACAACATCTTCCGCTTCACCCAGGCGGGCTCCGAGGTGTCGGCGCTCCTCGGCCGCATCCCCTCGGCGGTGGGCTACCAGCCGACGCTCGCCACCGACATGGGCGCCCTGCAGGAGCGCATCACCACGACGAACAAGGGCTCGATCACCTCGGTGCAGGCCATCTACGTGCCGGCCGACGATCTGACCGACCCGGCGCCCGCCGCCTCGTTCGCCCACCTCGACGCCACGACCGTGCTGTCGCGCTCGATCGCCGAGAAGGGCATCTACCCGGCGGTCGACCCCCTCGACTCCACCTCGCGCATGCTCTCCCCCGCCATCCTCGGCGATGAGCATTACGAGGTCGCCCGCCGCGTCCAGCAGACCCTGCAGCGCTACAAGGCGCTCCAGGACATCATCGCGATCCTGGGCATGGACGAGCTCTCGGAAGAGGACAAGCTGTCGGTGGCCCGCGCCCGCAAGATCGAGCGCTTCCTGAGCCAGCCCTTCCACGTGGCCGAGGTGTTCACGGGCTCGCCCGGCAAGCTCGTCGCCCTCAAGGACACCATCAAGGGCTTCAAGGGCCTGGTGAACGGCGAGTTCGACGACCTGCCGGAGGCCGCCTTCTACATGGTCGGCACCATCGAGGAGGCCAAGGAGAAGGCCAAGAAGCTCTCGGCCGCCGCCTGACGGTCGTCTTCCCTCCCCCGCGCGGGGGAGGGGCCTCGAGGGATCGTAGATCCCGCGTGGGGATGATGCCGCGTCCCGCCCGGCGGAGCCGGCCGATCCACCCCCGTCTCCCGCTCCTCCCCGCAACGGGGAGGAGGGCTCCCGAAGAGATCCCGATCCGATGGCCACCTTCCAGTTCGATTTCGTCGGTCCCGAGCGGACGCTGTATTCCGGCCAGGTCGAGGCCGTGCAGCTTCCGGGCACCGAGGGCGAGATGACCGTCCTGCCGGGCCACGCCCCGGTCCTGACCTCCCTCAAGGTCGGGGTGATCGTCGTCACCGAGCGCCAGAACAGCGGCAAGCGCATTCTGGTGCGTGGCGGTTTCGCCGATATCGGGCCGACCGGCGTCACGGTGATCGCCGAGCGCGCCGCGCCGATCGAGGAGGTCACGCCCGCCTCGATCGACAAGGATATCGAGGCCGTCGAGCTCCAGCGCGACGCCACCGAGGACCTGCAGAAGCGCGAGGAGCTGAACGGGCAGATCACGCAGCTTCAGGAAACCAAGGCGACGCTGAACTTCTAGGCTTCGCGGTCGGCCCCGCCCGGCCTGCTCTCGCCGTCAGACCCGTCGGTCCCGCCTCAGGCGGAGCCGGCGGGTTCTTCGTTGGCGGCGTCGAGCGCGAGGGCCAGGAGGGTCTTCCGGGCGTCGGCATCCATCGGGCAGCCGAGCGCCAGCCAGCCCGCGCGTGCGGCCGCCAGGGCCCGGCCGATCCGGGGGCCGGGGCTCACGCCCCGCGCGACGAGATCCGCGCCCGCCAGGGGAAAGACCGGCGCCACGGCGTCGGGACGGAGCAGATTCTCGAGCATCGCGCCGGCCTCGGGGGTCAGGTGCGGGCGCGGCTCCCCCGCGAGGATCGCGATCGTGGCGGCGAGGATCGGGGCGCCGTGCTCGGCCGCGAGGCCGCGCAGGGCCTGCGCGCCGATCGTCGCGGGATCGCGGAGCGCCGCCACCGCGCGGGCATGCGCCAGGAGGCGCGCATGCTCCGGGTTCGAGAGCCGCAGGGCGTCGCGCAGCCGGTCGGCATCGGCGGCGCTGGCGACGCTGAGGGCCGCGAGCCGCTCGATCGCGGTGGCCTCCGCGGCGATGCCGCGCCCGAGGCGGCCGAGATCGCCGATCCCCCCGGTGAGGCGCGGCAGCAGGCCGGTCCGGCTCAGGATCCCGGCCGCCGCGAGGGCGCCGGGCGCCATCAGCAGCTTCAGGACCTCGCCCCTCACCCGCTCCCGCGAGAGCCCGTCGAGGGCGTCGCGCGCCGCGATGCAGGCGGCGAGGCCCGCCCGGTCCGGCTCGCCCGACCCGTAGCGGGCGTGGAAGCGGAAGAAGCGCAGGATCCGCAGGGCATCCTCGCGGATCCGCGTCGCCGGCTCGCCGATGAAGCGCACGCGCCGCGCCGCGAGGTCTGCGAGCCCCCCTGTCGTGTCGTGGAGACGTCCGTCCGCGCCGGCCGAGAGGGCGTTGATGGTGAAGTCGCGCCGTTCCGCGTCCCGCGCGAAGTCGCGGCCGAAGCGCACCACCGCGTGCCGCCCGTCCGTCTCGATATCCTCCCGCAGGGTCGTCACCTCGAAGGTCTCGCCCGCGACCAGGACCGTGACGGTGCCGTGCGCGATCCCCGTGGGGATCGCCCGCAGGCCAGCATCCGTCGCCCGGTCCCGGGTCGCCTGCGGCGGCAGGGTCGTGGCGAGGTCGATGTCGGAGACCGCCCGGCCGAGGAGGACATCGCGCACGCAGCCGCCGACGAGGCGCGTCTCCTCGCCCGGCACGTCGAGGGCGGCGAGGATCGTGACGACCTCCGGCCGGCGGCGCAGCCGCGCCAGCCCGTCCCGGTCGAGGCCGGCCGCCCCGGGCGCATCCGGTTCGGGCGCCGGCCCCGTCACCGGAACTGGCCCGGCACGAGGCGACCGTTCTCCATATGCGCCGGCACGTAGCCGTCGGCGTGGCGCTCGGAGAACAGGCCGGTGAGCACCAGGGAGGCGATCACGACGCCGAGCCCCGCCAGGACGAGGCGGAACAGCTGCGCGTCCCAGTGGGCCCGCTGCAGCGGGTTGCGGCCGACGAGCAGGAGATAGCCGAAGAACAGCAGGAACGGCACGAGGAAGAGGGCGAACTCCTCCAGAACACGACGCAGCATGAGACCCGATTCATCCGTCAGGGCAGTGGATCCGCCGCTCACTCAGATAAGCGTTCAGAGAGATTGTGCAGGATGCCCGCGGTGACGCCCCAGATCAGCTTCTCGCCGAAGGGCACGGCGTAGAAGTAGCGGATCCGCCCCTGCCAGGGGCGGGACTTCAGCGCGTAGCGCGCCGGGTCCATCAGGAAGGCGAGCGGCACCTCGAAGATCTCCGCGACCTCATCGGGGTTCGGCGCGAGGGCGGGCGCGCCCTCGACGAGCCCGATCACCGGCGTCACCAGGAAGCCGGTGGCGGACAGGTAGGGGTCGAGATAGCCGAGGAGGCGGACGGCCGAGGGCCGCAGACCGATCTCCTCCTCGGCCTCGCGCAGGGCCGCGGCAAGGGGCGAGGGATCGGCCGGGTCGATCTTGCCGCCCGGGAAGGCGATCTGGCCCGAATGGTCGCGCAGGTGCAGGGCGCGCTTCGTCAGGAGCACGGACAGGCCGTCCCCACGCGCGACGATCGGCACCAGCACCGCCGCCTGCCGGTGCGGTCCGGGCGGGGCGACGGCGCTCCCGTCCGGGTCGAGGCTGTGGTCGCCGCCGGGATTCGAGAGCGGGTCGCCGGGTCCGGGCGGGTCGGCGGCGAGGCGCTCGGCCGCGCGCGCCAGGAAGGCCGCCGGGAAGGCGGCGGCCTCGGCCGGCGCGCCCGCAGGCGTCGGCCTCACGGCTTGCGCCGCGCTCACGCGGGCTCCGCCGGCGCGATGCGATGGAAGGTCCCGGCCGCCGCGAGGCCGAACCAGCGCGCCCCGTCGACCTCGCGCTCCTCGCCGAGTTCGACGAGATCGTAGGCGAGCGCCCGCGTCAGCAGCGCCCAGAGGCCCCGGCGCACGTGGATGTAGGGCCGGAAGCCCCCCTCGGAATCCTCCTCGAAGCGCAGCGCGTGCTCCGCGTCGAGGGGCACGAGGTCGTCGACATTGGTCCGGAAGGCGATGCGGCGGGCCTCCCCTGCGCCCTCGACCGCCATCTCGACGGCCACGAAGGGCGCATCCTCGACGGTGATCCCGACGCTCTCGACCGGGGTGACGAGGACGATGCGGCCGTCGGGCTCGCGGCGCAGGATCGTCGAGAACAGCCGCACCAGTGCCGGCCGGCGGATCGGCGAGCCGTTGTGGAACCAGGTACCGTCGGCGGCGATCCGCATGTCGATCTCGCCGCAATAGGGCGGGTTCCAGGCCTCGACGGGCGGCAGGCCGCGTTTCGGCCGATCGCCGAGCGCCGCGCTCAGGCGATTCAGGGTGGGGTCGGGGGCGTCGGGTTCCGTCATGGTCGCATCAGATAGCGCCGCCGGCCGGCTTGCAAACGCCCGGATGGGTGCGGCCGCCTCACGCGGCGGGCTTCCGCCGCAGGATCTTCCAGATGCCCGTGGCGGTCGCAACGAGGCGGTCCCCCGCCGTCACCTCGGCCCGCATGAAGACCAGCGACCCGGTCCGCTGGGTCACCCGCGGATGCGCCACGATCCAGTCACCGATCCGGCCCACGCCGATGAAGTGCATCTGCATCTCGATGGTGACGCAGTTCGCCCCCTCCGCCGCCGCCATGGCGGTGACGCCGAGGGCCCGGTCGGCGAAGGTCATCATCATCCCGCCCTGGACCACGCCGATCAGGTTCGCGTGCTTCGCTGCCGCCGCGAAGGCGTAGGCGCCGTCGCGCGGGCGCCGGTAGAGCGGCCCGACGAGGTCGACGAAGCCCCGGTCGGCGACGATCTCCCAGCCCGCGCCGGCGGGATCCTCGGGCGGCGTCGCGGGGTCGGAACCGGGAGCATCGGGCGTTTCGGCAGCGGGCATAGGCCCTCGTTAAGGAGGCGCCGGGCCTCGATCAACGCCGGCGGCGGCGATCATCCGTGAGCGGCTGCCGCGGGCGGGACGGGCCTGCGGCGACACTGACCTTGCCAGCCCGCCTCAAAGGACGCCACACTCCGCCCCCTGCCGCCGCTCCGGCGCCCGGCCGGAACGGGCCTCGAGCGCGGCCCATCCTGACCGCGAGACACGGGATACGACACGCATGACGCAGGGCTCCGCGCCGGCCACCAGCCTCGACGACGGCATCGTCGCGGCCGCAGAATCCTGCCTCGCCTCGGTGGGCAGGGCCCGCGAGGCGATCCACGGGGTGATCTTCGGCCAGGAACAGGTGGTCGATCTCGCCCTGGTGACCATCCTGGCCGGCGGCCACGGGCTCCTCGTCGGCCTGCCGGGCCTTGCCAAGACCAAGCTCGTCGAGACCCTCGGCACCGTGCTCGGCCTCGATGCGCGCCGGGTGCAGTTCACCCCGGACCTGATGCCCTCGGACATCCTTGGCACCGAGATCCTCGACGAGGATGCCGAGCGCCGCCGCTCCTTCCGCTTCGTGAAGGGGCCGGTCTTCACGCAGCTGCTGATGGCCGACGAGATCAACCGGGCGAGCCCCCGCACCCAGTCGGCGCTGCTGCAGGCGATGCAGGAGCACTTCGTCTCGGTGGCGGGCGAGCGCCACGACCTGCCGCGCCCCTTTCACGTGCTGGCGACCCAGAACCCGATCGAGCAGGAGGGCACCTACCCGCTGCCCGAGGCGCAGCTCGACCGCTTCCTCCTCGAGATCGACGTCGGGTATCCCGACCGGGCCGCGGAGCGCCGCATCCTGATCGAGACGACCGGCGTCGAGGAGAGCCGCGCCAAGGCCGTCATGACGACCGACGAGCTTCTCACGGCGCAGCGTCTGGTGCGGCGGCTGCCGGTCGGCGAGGCGGTGGTCGACGCGATCCTCGATCTCGTGCGCTCGGCGCGGCCCGACGGCGGCAACCCGCTGGTGAAGGGCAAGCTGCTCTGGGGACCCGGCCCCCGCGCCAGCCAGGCGCTGACGCTCGCGGTCCGGGCGCGCGCCCTGATCGAGGGCCGCGTCGCCCCCTCCATCGCCGACGTGAAGGCGCTTGCCGAGCCGATCCTGAAGCACCGCATGGCGCTCAGCTTCGCGGCGCGGGCGGATGGCGAGACCGTGCCGGGGCTGATCGAGCAGCTCGCGGGCAAGCTCTAGCGGATGGTCGCCGCGCGGATCTCCGCACCCACCGAGCGCGCCCCCGGGCGGCGCGACACCGAGAGCGCCCTGTCGCTTGCCGAGCGGATGCCGCGCCTCGTCCTCGAGGCGCGCCGCGTCTCCACGACCCTGGCGCACGGCCTGCACGGCCGCCGTCGGGCCGGGCCCGGCGAGAGCTTCTGGCAGTTCCGGCCCTTCGTCACCGGCGAGGCCGCCGCCCGCATCGACTGGCGCCGCTCCGCCCGGGACGACCGGCTCTACGTGCGGGAACGCGAATGGGAGGCCGCCCACAACATCTGGTTCTGGATCGACCGGTCGGCCTCGATGGGCTTCGCCTCCGACCTCGCGCAGGCCCCGAAGGTCGAGCGCGCCCTCGTCCTCGGGCTGGCGCTGGCCGACACGCTGGTCGAGGGCGGCGAGCGCACCGGGCTCCTCGGGCTGACCCGCCCGACGGCCTCGCGCCGGATCGTCGAGACGATGGCGCAGGCCCTGATCGGCGACGCGGCCGGCCTCGAATCCGACCTGCCGCCCCGCGCGGCGCCCGGCCGCTTCGACGAGGCGATCCTGATCAGCGATTTCCTGACGCCGCTGGCGGCAGTGGAGGGTGCCGTGCGCAACCTCGCCGGCCAGGGCACGCGGGGCCATCTCGCGGTGATCGTCGACCCGGTGGAGGAGACCTTTCCGTTCGCCGGACAGGCCGTGCTGCACGACCTCGAATCGCGCCTCAGCCTCGATGTCGGCGACGCCGCCGCCTGGGGCGAGGCCTATCGCACCCGGATCGCCGCCCACCGGGCCGGCCTCGCCGAGATCACCCGCGGCCGGGGCTGGACCCTGACCGTGCACCGCACCGACCGGCCCGCGAGCGAGGCGGCGCTGCGCCTCCTCACCCTCGTCTCCGCCGCCCGCGGCACCGGCTGAGGAGCGAACGTGCTCGGACCGCTGACCTTCGCCGCCCCCTTCGCGCTCGCCGCCCTCATCGCGCTGCCGGCCCTGTGGTTCCTTCTGCGGGTGACCCCGCCGCGCCCGCGCCGGATCGACTTCCCGCCGTTGAAGCTCGTGGCGGACCTGCTGCCGCAGCGCGAGACCCCGGCGCGCACGCCGCCCTGGCTCCTGATCCTGCGCATGCTCGCCGCCGCCGCCCTGATCCTGGCGGTGTCGGGCCCGGTCTGGAACCCCGCCGGGATCGGCGCCTCGGGGGGACGCACGCCGCTCCTCGTGATGATCGACAACGGCTTCGCGGCGGCCCACGACTGGCGCGAGCGCATACGGGTCGCGGTGGACGCGGTCGAGGGCGCGGCCCGCGACGGCCGCCCGGTGGCGATCCTGCCGACCGCCGAGCCCGCCGCCGCCTTCGATGCCAAGAGCCCGGCCGCGGCCCTGGAACGCCTGCGCGCCGTCGCGCCGCGCCCCCATCTCGGGGACCGCGACGTGCACCTGCCGGGCATCGGTAGCTTCCTCGAGCGCAATCCCGGCGCAGCGCTGGTCTGGATCAGCGACGGGGTCGCCGGCACGGGGGAGGGCGGGTTCACCCGGGACCTCGAGGCGCTGGTGACGAAGCAGGGCGCGGCGCTCACGATCCTGAAGGCGGACCAGCCCCCCGCCCTCGCGATCACGGGGGCGGAATCGGGCGGGCGCCTCACCGCCCACGTCCTGCGCGCCGGCCCGAACGGCCGCGATGCCGGCCTCGTGCGGGCCCTCGACCAGAAGGGATTGCCGCTGGCCGAGCATGACTTCCGCTTCGCGAACGGCGCCACCGATGTCGAGATCGGCTTCGATCTGCCGGTGGAGCTCCGCAACAGCATCGCGCGCCTGGAGATCGCCAACGAGCGCTCGGCCGGGGCCGTGACCCTGATGGACGAGCGCGGCAAGCGACGCCGCGTCGGCCTCGTCTTCGGCGGCACCAGCGACCAGGCCCAGCCGCTCCTGGCGCCGACCTACTACCTCGCCAAGGCGCTCACGCCCTTCGCCGACGTGCAGGAGCCGCGCGGGGCCAAGGGCACGGCGGAATCGATCGCGCAGCTCCTCGACAACCAGGTCTCGGTGCTGGTCCTCGCCGATGTCGGGGCCCTCGACGAGCAGACCCTCGCGCGGGTGACGAAGTTCATCGATGCGGGCGGGCTGCTCCTGCGCTTCGCCGGCGCGCGCCTCGCCGCCGGCAACGACCCGCTGGTGCCGGTGCGCCTGCGGCGGGGCGGACGCACGCTCGGCGGCACCCTGTCCTGGGACAGCCCCAAGACCCTGGCGGCCTTCGCCCCCGAGAGCCCGTTCGCGGGCCTGACGCCGCCGGCCGATATCGGCGTGCGCCGCCAGATCCTGGCCGAGCCCGACGGCGACCTGCCGAGCCGCACCTGGGCCTCGCTGCAGGACGGCACCCCGATCGTCACCGCCGAGAAGCGCGGGCAGGGGCTCGTGGTGCTGTTCCACGTCACCGCCGACACCACCTGGTCGAACCTGCCGCTCTCGGGGCTCTTCATCGACATGCTGCGCCGGGTCGTCGGCCTCGCGGGGAACGCCGCGGCGCCGGCGGGAGAGGGCGGTCCGCGGCCCGCCGCCGCGATCCTCGCCCCGCGCCTCACCCTCGACGGGTTCGGGGCGCTGGGCAGCCCGCCGGCGGGGGCCACCGCGGTCTCGGCCGATTACGGCGACCGGGCGACGCACGACCACCCGCCGGGCTTCTACGGGCCGGCGGATGGCGGCATCGCCGTCAACGCGCTGAAGCCCGACGACCGCCTCGGCGGCCTCGACCTCGCGAGCCTCGCGGGCGCTCGGGTCGGGTCCCTGGCCGGTGCCGAGACCCTTGACCTGCGCGCCTTCCTCTTCACCCTGGCCCTGATGCTCCTCATCCTCGACACGCTGGCCGGCCTCTGGCTCGGCGGCTTCCTCAGCCGGTCCACCGGCGGCCTGTTCGGGCGGCTCGGCAGCCGCGCGGCGGGTATCGCCCTCGCCCTGGCCACCCTGCTGGCCACCCTGGCGGCCGTGCTCGGCCCCGGCGCGGCGCGGGCGCAGGAACCGCCGGCCAATCGCTCGAACGGCTTCGAATCGGCCCTCGTGACCCGGCTCGCCTACGTCATCACCGGGGACGCCGCGATCGACGAGGCGAGCCGGGCCGGGCTCACCGGCCTGACCCAGATGCTCGCCACCCGCACCGCCCTCGAGCCCGGCGAGCCGGCCGGCCTCGACCCCACCAAGGACGAGCTCGCCTTCTACCCGCTGATCTACTGGCCGATCGCGCCGGGCCGGCCGCAGCCGGGCGAGGCCGCGATCCGGCGCATCGACGCCTTCATGCGCAACGGCGGCACCGTCCTGTTCGACACGCGCGACGGGCTCACGGCCCGCCCCGGCGCGGCCCCGACGCCGGAGTCCGCGTACCTGCGCAAGATGCTGAGCACCCTCGAGGTGCCCGAGCTGGAGCCGGTGCCGATCGATCACGTGCTGACGAAGGCCTTCTACCTCGTCGACACCTTCCCGGGCCGCTACGCCACCGGGCAGACCTGGGTCGAGGCCCTGCCGCCCGCGGCCGAGGGCGCGGAGCGGCGCCCGGCGCGGGCGGGCGACGGCGTCAGCCCGATCGTCATCACGGGCAACGACCTCGCCGCCGCCTGGGCGGTCGGGCGTCGGGGCGAGGCGCTCTACCCGGTGGTCGGCGGCGACCAGCGCCAGCGCGAGATGGCCTTCCGGGGCGGCATCAACATCGTGATGTACACCCTGACCGGCAACTACAAGGCGGATCAGGTCCACGTGCCCGCCCTGCTCGAGCGGCTCGGCCAATGACGGGCCGCGGACAGAGCGAGGCCGAGCGCCCATGCTGAGCCTCAGCTTCACCCCGCTGGTGCCCTGGCCGGTTATCGCGGCCTTCGGCGTCCTCGTGGGGCTGTTCTGCGTCCTCGCCTTCGTGGCGCGGGGGCGCACCGCGATCCTGCGCGCCCTCGTCCTGGCGCTGGTGCTCGCGGCCATCGCCAACCCCTCGCTGGTGCGCGAGGACCGCGAGCCCGTGAGGGACATCGCCGCCGTGGTGGTGGACCGGTCCGGCTCGCAGGCGCTGGGCGACCGCCCGGCCATGACCGATCAGGTGCGGGCGGAGCTGCAGCGCCGCTTCGGCGCGCTGACCAACATCGAGCCGCGCTTCATCGACGTGCCGGATTCCCGCGACGGGGACGACGGCACCAAGCTGTTCACGGCCCTCTCGCAGGCCCTGGCCGACGTCCCGCCGGAGCGGCTCGCGGGCGTCGTGATGCTGACGGACGGCGTCGTGCACGACATCCCGCCCGCGCTGGCGGCCCTCGGCATCAAGGCGCCGCTCCACGTCCTCGTCACCGGCCATGCCGACGAGCGCGACCGGCAGATCAAGCTCCTCGAGGCCCCCCGCTTCGGCATCGTCGGCCGCGACCTGACGATCCGCGCCGAGGTGATGGAGCGCGGCGGCACCGGCAACGCGGTCGTCACCGTGCGCCGCGACGGCGAGCAGATCGGACGGCGCAGCTTCCCCACCGGCCAGCCCTTCAGCCTCACCACCAAGATCGAGCATGGCGGCCCGAACGTCGTCGAGATCGAGGTCGAGCCGCTGCCCGGCGAGCTGACCACCATCAACAACCGCGCCGTGCTGCCCATCGAGGGAATCCGCGAGAAGCTCCGGGTGCTCCTCGTCTCGGGCGAGCCGCACCAGGGCGAGCGCACCTGGCGCAACCTCCTGAAATCCGACGCCAACGTCGACCTCGTGCACTTCACCATCCTGCGCCCGCCCGAGAAACAGGACGGCACGCCGATCTCCGAACTCTCCCTGATCGCTTTCCCGACGCGCGAGCTGTTCGTCCAGAAGATCAAGGATTTCGACCTCATCATCTTCGACCGCTACGCCAACCAGAGCGTGCTGCCCTCGGCCTATTTCGACAACATCGTCCGCTACGTTCAGGATGGCGGCGCGCTCCTGATCGCGGCGGGGCCGGAATTCGCCTCCTCGTCGAGCCTCGCGCGCACGCGCCTCTCCACGATCCTGCCCGGCGATCCGAACGGGCGCGTGGTGGAGCGGCCCTACAAGGCGGCGCTCACGGGCACCGGGACGCGCCATCCCGTCACCCGCGCCCTGCCGGGCTCCGAGGCCCAGCCCCCGGCCTGGGGCGACTGGCTGCGCATCGTCTCGGCCCAGACCCGGCCCGGCATCCAGCCGATCCTGTCCGGCGCCGACAACCTGCCGCTGCTGGCGCTCTCGCGCGAGCAGAAGGGCCGGGTCGCCCTGCTCCTGTCCGACCACACCTGGCTCTGGGCCCGCGGCTACCAGGAGGGCGGCCCCTATCTCGACCTGCTGCGCCGCCTGGCGCACTGGCTGATGAAGGAGCCGGCGCTGGAGGAGGAGGCGCTCCGCGCCCAGATGACGGGCCACGGCCGCGAGGTCCGGGTCGAGCGCCAGACCATGGCGGAGACCGCCGAGCCCGTGACCGTGACGGAGCCCACCGGCGGCACCCGGACCCTGACCCTCAGTCAGGCGGCGCCGGGGCAGTTCTCGGCCACCTTCGAGGCGAGCGAGCTCGGTCTCCACACCCTGCGTTCGGGGAGCCTCGTGGCCTTCGTCAGCGTCGGGCCGGCGAACCCGCGCGAGCTCTCGGACGTGTTCAGCGACGCCGAGCGCATGAAGGCCCTGAGCGAGGCGAGCGGCGGCTCGATCCGCCGCGTCGCCGATGCGGGGGGCACGGTCGTGCCCCGCCTCCAGAGCGTGCGCAGCGGACGCCTCAGCGGCGCCGACTGGATCGGCTTCCGCCCGAGCGACAGCGCCAATATCCGCGGCGTCGAGGTCTACCCGCTCGCCCTCGGCCTCGCGGCGCTCGCGGCCCTCGCGGCCGCCGTGCTGGCGATGTGGCTGGTGGAGGGCCGCCGGGGCCGGGCGGCATAGACGGATACCGCGCGGCGCGCGCGGATCCCGTGATGTGCGGTGCCGACCCGCCCGCCTCAGATCCGCTTCAGCTTCCCGAAGAAGCGCGCGATCTCGGCCGCGGCGGCGTCCGGATCCTCCCGGTGCGGGAAATGGCCGACGCCCTCGAACGGGGCGAGGTCGAGGTCCGCGAAGGTCTCCCCGAGGCGATCGGTCCAGGCATAGGGGAAGAGCGGGTCCCGCACGCCCCAGCGCACGCAGGCCGGCCGGGTGATCGGGGGCAGGGACGGGGCCTCCCCCCGGACCATCGCGAGGCGCCCGGCATTCTGGCTGAGATACCAGTTGAAGCCGCCCTGCAGGTTGCCGGGCTCGAGGAAGTTGTCGACGAACGCGTCCAGCACGGCGTCGAAGGCGGCCGGGTTGCCGCCGGCCCAATGGCGCAGGAAGTGCGCGATATAGAGCCGGCAGGCCTCGCGCGAGGATCCGACCATCGCGGCCGCGAAGGGCTTCTGGTGGAAGGACTGGTACCAGATCTCCTTCAGCATCTCGGGCGCGGCGAGCCGCGGCCCGATCCCCGGATAGGGGCAGTTGAAGAGGAACAGGCCGGTGATCCGGTCCGGCGCCATGCGCCCGAGGGATTGGGCGACCGAGGCCCCGACATCGTGCGCGACGAACCCCGCCTGCGTCAGGCCGAGCCCGTCGAGGAGCGCCACCATGTCGGCCGCGTGCACGTCGGGGCCGACCCGGTCGGAGGGCGCCGGGTCCGGCTTGTCGCTGCGGCCGAAGCCGCGGAAATCCGGGGCGATGCAGGTGAAGCGGTCGGCGAGGCGATGCATCACGGGTTCCCAGGTGAGCCAGAATTCCGGCCAGCCGTGGAGGAACACCAGGGGCGCCCCGTGGCCCGCGCGGGCGACGTGCAGGCCGACCCCGTTCGCCGCGATCCCATCGTGCCGGATCGTCCGCGCGTCATCTGCCATCCATGATCTCCCGGGCGCGTCGGGCGCCGGGACTCAACGCGCGAGGGGCGCCGAGACGTTCCCGCGCGCGCGGGCGCGGGCTCCCTCGCTCAGCTCGAGCCAGAGAAAGCGCGCGGGATCGACCGGGCCCGGCAGGACGAGGTGGCCGGGCGGCACCGGCGTGAAGCCGAAGCGGCCGTAATAGGGGGCGTCGCCCACCAGGATCACGAGGGCGTGGCCGCCGGCGCGCGCCGCCTCGAGGCTCGTGCGCATCAGGCCCGCGCCGATGCCGCGCCCGTCGAAGCTCGGATCGACGGTCAGCGGTCCGAGCACGAGGAGCGGCTCGGCCCCGGCCCGCGCCGGCCCGATCCGGACCGAGCCGACGAGGTAGGTGCCGACGAGCGCGGTGAAGCTCAGGGCGGGCAGGGGCCCGGCGCCCTCGCGCAGGCGGTAGGCGGTGCGGGCGAAGCGGCCGGGCCCGAAGGCGCGGGCATGAAGGCGCTCGATGGCCGGTCCGTCGTCGGGATGCTCGGGCCGGATGACGAGGGAGAGGGCAGACACGCGCGACTTCCGAGAGGGTCAGGCGGGCCGGATATCAGCGGGGACGATGGGCCGCAATCGGGCATGCGGGCCCGGCGCGGGCCGCCCGTGGGGGTTCACGGCACGGCGCGGCCGCGCGGCGCTCAGGTCGCCCGCGCCGAGAAGTCGATGCGCGGGTCGATCCAGACGTAGATCATGTCCGAGAGGAGGTTCACCGCGAGCCCCATCAGCGAGAAGATGTACAGCGTGGCGAACACCACCGGGTAGTCGCGGCCGACGATCGACTGGAACGAGAGCAGGCCGAGCCCGTCCAGGCTGAAGATCGTCTCGATCAGCAGCGATCCGGTGAAGAAGGCCGAGATGAAGGCCCCGGGGAAGCCCGCCACCACGATCAGCATGGCGTTGCGGAAGACATGGCCGTAGAGGACGCGGCGCTCGCTCAGGCCCTTCATCCGGGCGGTCATGACGTATTGCTTGCGGATCTCGTCGAGGAAGGAGTTCTTCGTCAGCAGCGTCGAGGTCGCGAAGGCGCCGATCACCAGGGCGGTGAGCGGCAGCACCATGTGCCAGGCGTAGTCGAGGATCTTCTGGCCGAGGCTGAAGCTCTCCCAGCCCTCGCTGGTCAGGCCGCGCAGGGGGAAGAGCTGGAAGAACGAGCCGCCCGCGAACAGGATGATCAGCATCAGGCCGAACAGGAATCCGGGGATCGCGTAGCCGATGATGACGACGAAGGAGGTCCAGAGGTCGAAGCGCGAGCCGTCCTTCACGGCCTTGCGGATGCCCAGCGGGATCGAGATCGCGTAGGACAGGAGCGTCATCCACAGGCCGAGCGAGACCGAGACCGGCAGGCGCTCGCGGATCAGCTGCAGCACGCTCACGTCGCGGAAGTAGCTGCGGCCGAAATCGAACCGGGCGTAGTCCCAGAGCATCTTGGCGAAGCGCTCGGGCGCCGGCTTGTCGAAGCCGAATTGCTGCTCGAGCTTGGCGATGAATTGCGGGCTCAGGCCCTGCGCGCCGCGATACTTGGCATTGGCCTCGCCGCCGCGATTCGCCCCGGGCCCGCCGCCGCCGAGATCCCCCGCGCCGCCGGTGACCCGGGAGAGCGCGCCGTCGCCCTGGCCCTGCAGCTGCGCCAGCACCCGCTCGACGGGGCCGCCGGGGGCGAACTGCACGATCGCGAAGGTGATCAGCATGATCCCGAACAGGGTCGGGATCATCAGGGCGATGCGGCGCAGGACGTAGCTGAGCATGGGGGCCCTTCAGTTCCGGCCGATCCTGCGGGCCTGGTCGGCGTCGTACCACCAGACCGCCGGCGCGCCGAGGCCGTATTTCGGGCCGAGCGCCGGGCGCCCGTAGACATCCCAGATCGCGATCCGGTGCGTGCCCGAGTACCACATCGGCACCCAGTGGCGGCCGGCGCGCAGGCAGCGGTCGAGGGCCCGGCAGGCGGTGACGAGGTCGGCGCGCGAGGCGGCGTCGGCGATCCGGTCGAGAAGCGCGTCGATGGCCGGGCTCGCCACCCCCGCGAGGTTGTTCGAGCCCGCCGTCCGGGCCGAGCCCGAGCCGTAGGCCTCGCGCAGCTCAGCCCCCGGGGTCATCCCGTTCGAGAAGCGGCGCGAGGTGAGGTCGAAGTCGAAATCCTTCAGGCGGGACTGGTACTGCGACGGGTCGACGTTGCGGATCCGGCCCTTGATCCCGATCAGCCCGAGGTTGCGGATGAACGGGTGGGTGTGGGGCTCGAGCGCCGGGTCGGAATCGAGGAACTCGATCTCCAGCGGCTTGCCGCCGGGGAGCCGGATGATGCCGCCGTCGCGGGTGCAGCCGGCCTCGCGCAGGAGCGCCACGGCGCGGCTGAGGAGCGCCCGGTCCTGGCCCGAGCCGTCCGAGATCGGAGGCGTCCAGGCGTCGTCGAACACCTCCGCGGGCAGGTCCGCCCGCAGGGGATCGAGGAGGGCGAGCTCCTCCGCCGAGGGCCGGCCGGTGGCCTTGAGGTCGGAATTCTCGAAGAACGAGGCCGTGCGGGTATAGGCCCCGAACATCAGGTTGCGGTTCGTCCACTCGAAGTCGAAGCAGAGGCCGATGGCCTCGCGCACCCGGGGATCCCGGAAGGCCTCGCGGCGGGTGTTGATCCACCAGCCCTGCGTGCCGGACGGCGTCGCGTCCGCGATGGTGGAGCGGACGACGCGGCCCTCCGCCACCGCCGGGAAGTCGTAGCCCGTGGCCCAGACCCGGGCGGTGAACTCTTCCCGGAAGGTGAAGGCGCCGCTCTTGAAGGCCTCGAAGGCGACCTGGCGATCGCGGAAATACTCGTACCGGATCGCATCGAAATTGTGCTGGCCGACATTCACCGGCAGGTCCGCCGCCCAGTAGTCGCGCACCCGCTCCAGCTCGATGAAGCGGCCGACATCGAGGCGCCCGACCTGGTAGGGGCCCGAGCCGAGGGGCGGCTCCAGCGTCGAGGCCTCGAAGTCGCGGGTCGCGTAATAGGCGGCGGAGAAGACCGGCAGGGTCGCGACGATGAGGGGCAGGTCGCGGCTGCGGCCGGGCGCGAAGGTGACCGCGACGGTCTCGTCGTCGGCGGCCACCGCGTCCGTCATGTCACGGATCACCTGCGAGATCTCGGGGTGGCCCTTCTCCTTGAGGAGCTTCAGCGAGAAGGCGACGTCCCGCGCCGTCAGGCGGGTGCCGTCGTGGAAGCGGGCCTGCGGCCTGAGCCGGAAGGTGTAGGCGAGGCCGTCGGCGCTGATCTCGACCGCACGGGCGATCAGGCCGTAGAGGGCGTCCGGCTCGTCGAGGGCCCGCACCATCAGGCTGTCGAAGGTGAGGTTCATCCCCGCCGCGCCCTCGCCGCGCAGGACGAAGACGTTCAGCGTGTTGAAGGTGTCGGAGGCCTGGTTGCCGAAAGTCGCGGCGAGCTGCGAGGCGAAGCGCCCGCCCTTCGGCGCGGCCGGGTTCACGTAGTCGAAGTTCTGGAAGCCCGCCGGATATTTCAGCTCGCCGAAGCTCGACAGGCCGTGGGCAATGCGCGCCGCCTGCGCGCCCCCGGACCCGGGCAGGCCGGCGGCGCCCGCGAGCGCCCCCGCGCCCAGGGCCCCGGCCCCCAGCACGAGGGTGCGGCGGGTCGGAGCGCCGCTCAACGGGGGGCTCCGGTCCGGGCGGCGAGCGCCTCGTCGTACCACCACGTCGTCGGGAAGCCGGAGCTGCCGTATTGCGGCAGCACGGGCGGGTGGCTGAAGCGGTTCCAGCGCAGGGTGCGGGCGACGCCGGAGGCCCATTGCGGCACCACGAAGTTGTGGGCGAGGAGCACCCGGTCGAGGGCGTGGGTCGCTGCGAGCACGCCGGGCCTGTCCTTGGCGAAGATCACCTTCTCGATCAGCGCGTCGATGGCCGGGTCCTTGATGCCCGCGATGTTGCGGGCGCCCGGCTTGTCGGCGGCGGCCGAGCCCCAGAACTCGCGCTGCTCGTTGCCGGGCGAGAGCGATTCGGGCCAGGAGCTCGTGGTGATGTCGAAGTCGAAGCCGCGCAGGCGGTTCTGGTACTGGGCCTGGTCGATCACCCGCAGGGTCGAGTCGATGCCGATCAGGCGCAGCTGCGCCGCGAAGGGCAGGATCACCCGCTCGAACACGTTCTGGAACTCCAGGAACTCGACGGTCAGGGGCTCGCCGGTCCTGGCGTCCACCATCTTGCCGCCGCGCAGCTCGTAGCCGGCCGCGCGCAGGAGCTTCACCGCCTCGCGCAGGTTCGCCCGCACCGCCTCGGGGGTGTCGTTGACGGGGTTCCGGTAGGGCTCGGCGAAGACGGAGGCCGGAACCTTGTCCTTCAGGCTCTCGAGGATCGCCTTCTCCTCGCCCTGGGGCAGGCCGGAGGCGGCGAGCTCCGAGCCGAAATAGTAGGAATCGATCCGCTTGTAGAGGCCGTAGAAAAGGGCCCGGTTCATCTCCTCGAAATTCATCGCGAGGTTGAAGGCGCGCCGCACCCGCTCGTCCTTGAACTTGTCCCGGCGCAGGTTGAACACGAAGGCCTGCATGATGCCGGTGCCCCGGTCCGGGAAGGCCTCCTTGACGAGGCGGCCCTCCTTGACGGCCGGGAAGTCGTCGTAGGCGGTGGCCCAGTTGCGGGCGATGTTCTCGGACCGGAAGTCGTAGAGGTCGCCCTTCAGCGCCTCGACGAGCACCGTCGAATCGCGGAAGTACTCGTTGCGCAGGGTGCCGATGTTGTTGCGGCCGGCATTCACCGGCAGGTCCTTGCCCCAGTAATCCGCCACGCGCTCGTAAGTCGCCGAGCGGCCGGGATCGAACTTCGCCAGCCGGTAGGGGCCGGAGCCGAGGGGGATCTCCAGGGTCGTCTCGGTCGGGTTGCGGCTCTTGCCCGCGGCGTCCTTGCCGGTCCACCAGTGCCTGGGCAGCACGCGCAGCTGGCCGAGCACCTGCGGCAGCTCGCGGTTGCCGGTCTCGGAGAAGCTGAAGGTGACCTCGCGCGGGCCCGTGGCCTCCGCCTTCGAGACGGTCTGGTAATAGGCGGCGTAGAAGGGGCTGTTGTCCTTGAGGATCTGGAAGGACCAGATCACGTCGTCCGGCGTCACCGGCTGCCCGTCGTGCCAGCGGGCGTTCTCGCGCAGGCGGTAGGAGACCGAGGACAGGTCGGGGGCGACCCGCACGGCCTCGGCGAGGAGCCCGTAGGAGGTGAAGGGCTCGTCGAGGGATTCGGTCATCAGCGTGTCGTAGATCGACAGGATCCCGCCCTCGAGATCGCCTTTCAGGCCCGACACGACGAGGTTGAAGTTGTCGTAGCCGCCCTGCGCCCCGAGGCGGACGAGGCCGCCCTTCGGCGCCTGCGGGTTGGCGTAGTCGAAATGCGGGAAGCCGGCCGGGTATTTCGGCTCGCCCATCAGCGTGATGGCGTGGACCCAGTCGCCGGTCGGGGCGGTCAGGGCGGCGGCCGTGACGGGCTCCGCCGGGGACGCCTCGGGCGCGGCGCCTGCCGGGAGCCCGAGGAGGGCGACGCCGAGCGTCGCGGCGAGGAGGCGTCCGATCACGGCTTTGGCTCTCACGGTGTGGCGATCTCCCGTATCCCGTCGCGCGGCGCCGCGGCCGGGCGGCCCGCGACGAGGGTCGTTCTAGGACGGACCGGGCGCGCACGCCAAGTCGGCGCGTCCGCGCAGCGAGTGTCGGCGCGTCCGCGCAGAGCGCCGCGGCCCGTGCGCAGGGCGGACCCGCCGGGATCAGGTGGTGACGGTATGGCGGGGTGCGCCGGGGGGCTGGATGCATCCGCGCTGGCGCAGGTCGACGCGGGTCAGGGGTTCGAGCGAGGCCTCGATCCGCGCCCGGCTCGTCGCCACGGCGCGCTGCGCCAGGGCGATCGAGCGGTCGGTGCGAGCCCGGAAGGCGAGAGGGATCCGCGCCGGCTCGGGCATGCGCATCCGGCATTGTCTGCCGCTGGCCACCGGGGTTGCGCAGTCGCCGGCGTGAACGCCGCGCGCGAAGCCCCGGCGGGCGGGAGCCGGGGCTTCGACACGAAGAGGCCGGGCGCGGCGGCCCGGCCTCGACGATTTCGGCGGGGAGAGCCCGGGCTATTGCTGGGCCGGCTTGTCCTTGTTCATCTCCAGGCTCTTGGCCTTCTGCTCGGCCTCCGGATCGCCCTGTGCCGGCGCCGCCTTGGTGGCGGCCTCCGGCGGCGCGCTCGGGTCGGGCTTGGCGGTGGCGTTCGGGGTCGGGCCGCTTGCCTCGGGCGCCTGCTTCGGGTCGACTTCGTTGTGGCTCTCGACGCTGCCGGCGGGCTTGGGGCCGACGGGCTTGGCCGTCTCGGTGTCGGCGGGCTTGGCCGGGCTGTCCTTGCCCTCGGAGGGCTTTCCGGTGGCCGGATGCTCGGCGGACGGCTTGGAATCCGCGGGCTTCTCGGCGGCGGGCTTGGCCTCCGCGGGCTTGGCCTCCGCGGGCTTGGCCTCCGCGGGCTTGGCCTCAGCCGGCTTGGCGTCCGCCGGCTTGGCATCAGCCGGCTTGGCCTCGGCCTTCTCGGCGGCCGGCAGCGGCTTCGGGCTGTCCGAGAGGCTGTGCAGGTAGGCGATGACGTTGGCGCGCTCCTGTGGCGAGGAGATGCCCGCATAGGCCATCTTGGTGCCCTTCACGTAGGTCTTCGGCGCCTCGAGGAAGTGGTCGAGGTCCTCGTAGGTCCAGGACCCGCCCTTCTCCTTCATGGCCGCCGAGTAGTCGTAGGCCTCGTGGCCGGCCTTCTTGCGCTCGACCACGTCCCAGAGACCGGGGCCGACCTTGTTCGGGCCGCCCTTGTCGAAGCTGTGGCAGGCGTGGCAGGCCTTGGTGCCGCCCTCGCCCTTGCCCGCATTGGCGCTGGCGAGGCGCACCGCGATCGGCTCCGCCTTGGCGGCCGGCGCGCCGCCGGCGGCCTCGGCCTGCGGCTCGGGCAGCTCGTAGCCGGCATTGCCGGCGGGCTTCGAGTGGTAGATGAGCTCGGCCACGAATCCAGATCCAAGGGCGAACAGCAAGGTTCCGAGCACGGCACCGGCAACCTTGTTCAGCTCGAACGAGTCCATTCTCGACAACTCCGGCGCGCGTGCCCGGGGCGAGGGTCCCCGGCCGCGCAAGGCAGCGACCGGCGGAGCGAAGCGCCGGACCTTGGAAATATTCGAGGGTGCCTTAGCCGCTCTGCCCCGATCTTGACAATGGCGGACGTGGCGTCCGCGTAGTCGCAGAGCCCCCCGGTGAAACCCGTCGACGGGGTTCGGGACCGGTCCGCCAGGCGGACCATGCCCAGAACCGCCCCCCGTCACGTGGTGACGGCGCGCCAGGACGACGCGCCAGGACGGCGCGCCATGACAACGCGGCTCGCGCCTGTTAAGCACCCGGCCCGCGAGACGAAGTCCACCGAGATCATGTCCGATCCCCTCGTCCTGATCCCCGCGCGCCTCGCCGCGACGCGGCTCCCGAACAAGCCGCTCGCCGACATCGCGGGCGAGCCGATGATCGTGCATGTCTGGCGCCGCGCCGTCGAGGCGGGCATCGGTCCCGTCGTGGTGGCGACCGACACGGACGCGATCGCGCGGGCGATCGAGGCGGTCGGCGGCGTCGCCGTGATGACGCGGGCCGACCATCCCTCCGGCTCCGACCGCCTCGCCGAGGCCCTGGAGATCGTCGATCCGGAGGGGCGCCACGACGTGGTGGTGAACGTCCAGGGCGACCTGCCGACGATCCATCCGGGCATCATCGGGGCCGCCGTCACCCCGCTGGCCGACCGGGCCGTCGACATCGCGACCCTCTGCGCCGAGATCACCCGGGACGCGGAGGCGGCGGACCCGAACGTGGTCAAGCTCGTGGGCCACCCGGTCGGCCCGAACCGCCTGCGGGCGCTCTACTTCACCCGGGCCCGGGCCCCCTGGGGGGAGGGGCCCCTGTTCCACCATATCGGGCTCTACGCCTACCGGCGCACCGCGCTCACCCGCTTCATGGCCCTGCCGCCCGGGGCTCTCGAGACCCGCGAGAAGCTGGAGCAGCTCCGCGCCCTCGAGGCCGGCATGCGCATCGACGCGATCGTGGTCGACGACCTGCCGCTCGGCGTCGACACCCCCGCCGACCTCGAACGCGCCCGCGCCGTGCTCGCGGCCCGGCGCCTGAACTGAAGCCCGCGGCCGAATCGAAGAAGCGATGACCGAACGCACCATCTCCTACCAGGGCGAGCCCGGCGCCAACTCGCACATCATCTGCGCCCAGGCCTATCCGGACTGGACGCCCCTGCCCTGCGCGACCTTCGAGGACGCCTTCGCGGCGGTGACGGAGGGGCGGGCCTCCCGGGCGATGATCCCGATCGAGAACTCGATCGCGGGCCGGGTCGCGGACATCCACCATCTGATCCCGACCTCCTCGCTGCACATCGTGGCCGAGCACTTCCTGCAGATCCACTTCCAGCTGATGGCGCTGCCCGGCACGCCGGTGGCGGCGCTGACGAGCGTGCACAGCCACATCCACGCGCTGGGCCAGTGCCGCCGCATCATCCGGCGCCTCGGCCTCCGGGCCGTGGTGGCGGGCGACACCGCGGGCGCCGCCCGGGAGGTGGCCGAGGGGAGCGATCCGAGCCGGGGCGCCCTCGCGCCGGCCCTCGCGGCCGAGGTCTACGGCCTCGAGATCCTCGCCCGCGACGTCGAGGACGAGGCCCACAACACCACGCGCTTCGTGGTGTTCTCCCCCGATCCCGTGCCGGCAAGCCCCGACTCGGGCCCGATGGTGACGAGCTTCATCTTCCGGGTGCGCAACATCCCGGCGGCGCTCTACAAGGCGCTCGGGGGCTTCGCCACCAACGGCGTCAACATGTCGAAGCTCGAGAGCTACATGGTCGAGGGCCAGTTCACCGCAACGCAGTTCTACGCCGAGGTCGACGGCCACCCGGAGGATCCGGGCCTCGCCCGGGCGCTCGACGAGCTGCGCTACTTCTCGCGGGAGCTGAAGATCATCGGCACCTACCCGGCCCACCCCTTCCGCGAGACCACCCGCCTCGCGGCGGAGTGAGCGACCGGCTTTTTTCCCGTCCGCCCGGGTGCCGCAACCGGCACGGGAAGCACGCCGCGCCCCCTCTCCCGTGCGGGAGAGGGTTGGGGTGAGGGAGGCGACCTCTCCGGAAAGGTCGCACCCCTCACCCGGTCCGCTGTCGCGGACTCGACCTCTCCCGCACGGGAGAGGTGGGCGCATTGTGCTGGTCCGGAGCGTCGGAGGCCGCGCGATGCGCCATCGCGCGAAAAACCGCCGCGCCTACTCGCGCCGGATCACCCGATCGACCACGAGGTCGGACCAGAAGCCCGGGCGGAAGCTGCGCTTGAGCGCCTCGGCGTCGTAGACGGTCTCGACCCAGGTGAGGAAATCGAGGCCCTTCGGCGCGCCCTCGCGCAGGTAGAGTGCGAAGAAGGCGTCGAGGATGCCGGTCTTGGCGAAGCGGAAATGGCCATAGCGGGCCGAGAGCTGCCGGGCGGCCTCCGCCACCGGGCGGCCCTCGTGCAGGATCAGGTAGAGGGCGGCGGCGAGGCCCGCCCGGTCCGCCCCCGACTTGCAGTGCATCACGGCCGGGTACTCGATCCCGGCGAAGAAATCCTTGGCGGCGAGGATCGTCTCCCGCGAGGGGGCCTCGCGCGAGCGCAGCACGAACTCGACGAGCCGGAGCCCGTGCCGCTCGCAGGCCTCCCGCTGCAGCGGCCAGGACCCGTGCTCGCGCCCGCCGCGCAGGGACACGATGGTGCGCACGCCGTCGCGGTGGAACCGGGCGAGGTCGTTCGGGCTCGGCTGGGCCGAACGCCAGAGCGCGCCCGCGCCGACCCGGTGCCGGTTGAGATAGGCGAGGCGGAACACCCCGTGATCCACCAGCAGCATGTTGGCCCAGGCCATCAGCCGGGCGCGGCGCCCCGCGATCGGCTTCTCGAACCGGGCGATGCGCGCCATCCGGCGGGCATAGCGGGTCTCGGGCTTGAGGAAGCGGTTGAACACGGGTTGGGCGGGCCGGGGCTCGGGCGGCGGGGTCCGAGGCTCTAACAGCCCCGCACCGCACGGGCAATTCGGCGCGGGGCGCAGCGGACGCGTCCGGATCCCGGCATCACACTTGCCTTTTCTTTGCCGGGATCGCGGGAGAACCTGAGCCCCCTCGACCCCGTTAGACGATCGGCGACGACGCGAGACACGTCCCCACGAGAGGATCCGGGCCCATGAGCACGCGCAGCACCACCAGCATCCGCCGGGCCCGGGACGCCGACGCGCCGGCGCTCTCGGGGGTGTTCGATGCGGCCTGGCGCGAGGCCTATCGCGGGGTGATCCCGGGGGTGGCGCTGGAGCGGCTGATCACGCAGCGCCACGCCCGCTGGTGGCGCGGCGCCCTGCGGCGGGGGCGGCCGATCGCCGTGGTGGAGACCGCGGGTGCGGTGGTGGGCTACGCCGCCTACGGGCGGGCCCGCAGCAACCTGCTCAAGGCCGATGGCGAGGTCGACGAGCTCTACCTGATCCCGGAATACCAGGGCCTCGGCTTCGGCCGCCGCCTGTTCCGGGCCGTGCGCAACGACCTTGCGGATCACGGCCTAACCCGGGTCGGCGTCTGGACGCTGGAGGACAACGCGCGGGCCGCCGGCTTCTACGAGAGCCTCGGGGGGCTGGCCGGACCCCGCACCCTCGACCGGATCGCCGGGGTGCCGCTGACCAAGATCGGCTACCGCTTCGGCTGATTTGCGACGTTTCCCCGCAAACGTCGCGAGCCGGGGGCGGTCGTGATTTTCTTTGCGTCGCAACACCTCTAAGAGACCCGGATAACGGGGCTTTTCAGCCCCGATGTCCGGGAGACAGACACATGCGCATCGACGCCATCTCGATCGGCAAGACCCCGCCCCACGACGTCAACGTGATCATCGAGGTTCCCCTCGGCGGCGAGCCGATCAAGTACGAGATGGACAAGGACGCGGGCGCCCTCGTGGTCGACCGCTTCCTCTACACGGCGATGCACTACCCGGGCAATTACGGCTTCATCCCCCACACCCTGTCGGGCGACGGCGACCCCTGCGACGTCCTCGTGGCCAACACCCGCGCGGTGGCGCCGGGCGCCGTCATGAGCGTGCGGCCGGTCGGCGTCCTGGTGATGGAGGACAATGCGGGCGAGGACGAGAAGATCATCGCGGTCCCCTCGCGCCACCTGACGATGCGCTACGACCGGGTCGAGAACTACACCGATCTCCCCGACATCACCCTGAGCCAGATCCAGCACTTCTTCGAGCATTACAAGGACCTGGAGCCCGGCAAGTGGGTCAAGGTCGTGCGCTGGGGCGACAAGGCCGAGGCGCATCGCCTGATCCTCGAGGGCGTCGAGCGCGCCAAGAACCAGAAGGCCTGAGCCCCCGGCCGCCCCGGCAGCGGGCGGCCGCGATCGGGACCGAACCAATCCCGGACCGCTCGGGCGGCCCGGGATCCTGCCTGTGCGCGCGGCGACGGGTTCAGGCGGCGACCGCCCGCAGGAAGCGGCCGATCTCGGCCTCGAGGCCGGCCGCCACGGCCTCGACCGAGGTGGCGGCGGCCTCGACGCTCGCCGCCATCCCGGCGGTGCGCTGCGCCGCCTCCGCCACGGTGGCGAGGTCGCGCGCGATGGCGACGCTCGTCCCGGCGGTTTCGTTGACGTTGCGGGAGATCTCGTCGGTGGCCGCGCCCTGGGCCGCGACGGCGCCCGAGAGGTCGGCCGTGTTGGTGCTGATCAGGCCCATGCGCCCGGTCATCCGGCCGATCGCCTCGACGGCGACGCGGGTGGCCGTCTGGACCCGGGCGACCTGGCTGGCGATCTCGTCGGTGGCGTTGGCGGTCTGGCCCGCCAGGGCCTTGACCTCGGCGGCCACCACCGCGAAGCCCCGGCCGGCCTCGCCGGCGCGGGCGGCCTCGATGGTGGCGTTCAGCGCCAGGAGGTTGGTCTGCTCGGCCACCGCCCGGATCAGGCCGACGACGTCGCCGATGCGCTGGGCCGAGGCCGCGAGGTCGCCGACCTGCGCGTTCATGGCCGCGGCCTCGCCGAAGGCCCCCTCGACGTCGGCGCGGGCCCGGTCGATCCGGCCGTGGATCTCGGCGACGGAGGCCGCGAGCTCGTCGGCGGCGCTGGCGACGGTCTGGACGTTGGCGGAGGTCTCGCGCGAGCCCGTCGAGGCCCCGGCGATGGCGGTCGTCGCCTCGGCCGAGAGGGCCGACATCGCGCCGGCCCGCGCGCGCATCTCGCCGGTACGGGCGTTGAACTCCGCGACCGAGCGCTGCACCGCGACGCGGAACTGCGCCACCTCGGCGTCGAGGTGCTGCCGGCGGGCGCGCTCGCCCGCGCCGGTCTCGCGCTGGTCGGCCTCGAGGCTGCGGGCGCGGCGGCTGGTGTCGCGCAGGGCGTCGAGCGCCCTCGCCACGGCGCCGATCTCGTCGCGGCGCCCCTGCGAGGGGATCGGGCCGTCGAGGTCGCCCTCGGCGAGCCGGGTCGTGCGGTCGGCGATCGCCTGGAGGGGCCGGAACAGGCGCAGGCCGACCGGCGCCAGCACCAGGCAGGCGAGGAGGGCCACGACGAGGCTCGTCAGCGCCATCGTGCCCATCGTGGCCCGGTAATCCGCATAGTACCGCTCCAGCGGGATGCCGACATACAGGATGCCGTTGACCTTGCCGGCGGCGTCGAGGGTCGGGTGGTAGACGGTCCAGAACGGCCGCCCGAACAGGGTCACGGCCCCCGAAAAGGCCTCGCCCCGGCGCACCGCGGCGTTGGCGGGGCTGTCCGGGGCGAGCGCGGTGCCGACCGCCCGCGCGCCCGTCTCCGTCCGCACGTTGGTGATGCGGCGCAGGAAGCGGTCGCCGCCGGCCTCGTAGGCGAAGACCGTGGCGTTGCCTCCGATATAGGCGGTCACGTCGTCGACCAGCGAGAGGTCGCCGAGGCTGCCGAGGTCGGGGGCCGCGACGCGGGCGACCCGTCCGCCGTCGAGGTCGAGGCGCGCCCCGGGTACCTTGGCGGCGAACACGAGGGAGAGGGTCCGGATATGGGTCTCGGCCTCGGCACGCTGCTTCGCCTCGATCTGCGACCAGATCTCGCGGCTCGTCGCCGCCAGAAGGATCGCGACCGTCAGGACGATCGCTGCACCGGCAAGGAGGATAGTCTTGGTTGTTAGGCTGCGAAGCCGCTGCATAGGACAAACCACTGGGACAATTCGGGAAACGTCCCCCCAGAATGGCGCCGGATGCCTTACGCTTCCTTTAATTGCACGCGGTGGTGGTAACGATCCGCGGCCGCCTCAGCCCTCCCAGACCTGGCCCGGCCGCAGGGCGAGGAAGCTCTCGGACGGCCGGCCCGCGGCCGCGAGCGCGACGGCGAGCGCCTCGGCCGGGCGCTCGACGCCCTCGTCCGTGAGGCGGAACGTGCCCCAATGATGCCCGAGCGCCTGCGGGTTGCCGAGGAGGCCGAGCGCCGCGACGGCATCCTCCGGGTTCATGTGCTGCGGCTTCATGAACCAGCGCGGCTCGTAGGCGCCGATCGGCAGGGTGGCGAGGCGGGGCACCCCGAAGCGCTCGCGCACGGCGCGGAAGATCGACCCGTCGCCGAGGCCGGTATCGCCGACATGGTAGTGCACGCCGGCGGGCGAGGTGATCACGTAGGCGCACCAGAGCGCCATGCGCCGGTCGTTCAGCCCCCGCGCCGACCAGTGGTTCGCCGGCACGAGGTGGATCGTGAGCCCGTCGCCGAGGTCGACCGCCTCGCCCCAGTCGCGGCTCTCGACATGCATGGTCTCGTCGTAGCCGCGCAGGATCGTGTCGTTGCCCAGGGGCGCGACGATCAGGGGCTGGTGCGCCTGCCAGAGCCGGGCCAGCGCCGGGCCGTCGAGATGGTCGTAATGGTTGTGGGTGATCAGCACCGCGTCGATCGGCGGCAGGTCCGAGAAGGCGATGCCGGGGCGGTTCACGCGCTTGGGCCCGGCGAAGCGGACCGGGCTGGCGCGGCTGGCGAAGACGGGGTCCACCAGGATGTTGCGGCCCGCGATCTGGATCAGGTAGCTGGCATGCCCGATCAGCACCACCCGCAGGCCGGCGACCCGCTCGGGCGGCTTGTCGGCCGGGAACGGGCTCGGGAACGCCTTCGGCCAGGCCTCGCCCTTGCGGGAGAGCTGCCAGCGGACGACGTCGCGCAGGTCCTTGTCGGCGGCCTGCTCGGGGCTGTGGAAGCGGACCCCGTCGAAATGGTCGCTCTTCGGCCCCGCGTAATAGGGGTTCCTGCCCCGCCGGTGCGCGGCGTAGCCGACCCCGCCCAGCGTCATCACCGTGGCCGCGCTGACGGCCGTGAGAAGGCTTCGCCGTTTCATCCGGCTGAGATGGCGGGTGCGGGCCTGCCGTCAAGCCGCACGGCCACGGTGCCGCAGGAGGGCGCGGCGCTCACGAGCGCCAGCGCAACTCCTGGGGCTGCAGCGGGTTGCGGAAGGCGCGGGCCTCGCGCGCGGCCTGGAGCGCCTCGCGCTTGAGGCGGAAATACCATTGGGAAGGCAGGTCGCCCTGGCCGAACAGCACCATGGTGGGCTTGCGGTCGAGCCCCTTCTGGGCGTGCTGCAGCACCTGCTGGTCCTGGGTCAGGAACTGGCGCATCAGCGGCCGGGCGACCGGCTTCAGGAGGTTGAGGGCCGGCATGTTCCAGTAGAGCGCGTTCGTCAGCAGGGTGCGGTTGTGGCTCATCGGCGTCGCGAAGGTGTAGTTCGCGACCCGCTTCGCCCCCGCGGCGATGCGCTCGAGCCGCACGCCCGGCAGCCGGAACTCGATCTCCACCGCCGGCGCGCCGCCGAGCAGGCGGTAGACCGGCGCGCTCGTCGTCGTGGCGTGGCTCGTCATGGTGAAGCCGTGCGGCGTCGGGGCGAAGCGCTTGACCTTCTCGCGCAGCTCCTTCGAGGGCCGGAACCACCAGGAATCGTGCACGAAGGCGACGTGGCCGGGATCGACGAGGCTCAGCGTCGTCAGGTCGAAGGAGGCCTCGACCACGAGCGCGACCACGCAGGCGCCCGCCGCCTCGAAGTCGAGGGCGGGCAGGGCCGGCACGTCGGCGCGGCCGGGCGGGCCGAGGAAGGGGTTCACCCAGACGAAGCCGGCGCTCTCGCGCACGGGAAAGCGCTGGACCGCGATGCGCGAGAAATCCGCCGCGTCGGCGGAGGACAGGGTCGGCACGTCGCGGCAGCGCCCGTCCGTGCCGAAGCGCCAGCCGTGGAACGGGCAGGTCAGGGCCTCGCCGTCGAAGCGCCCCTTCGACAGGGCCATGCCCCGGTGCGGGCAGCGGTCGCGCAGCGCGAACAGCGCGCCGGCCGCGTCGCGCCCCACCACGATCTGCTCGCCGTTGAGCTCGATCGCCCCGAGCCCGCCGCCCTTCCGGGCGCCCGCCTTCCCGCCGGCGAAGGCCGCGCTCCGGCCGACGCAGTACCAGGCATTGGCCAGCGGCTGGCGCATGGCCTCGGGGTCGAGGACGTCCTCGTCCGCGGGCGCCGGGTCGCGCGGGGTCGGCAGGGGGGCGTGGGACACGGGCTGAACCGGCGATCTGGAGCGGGGCAGGCGGCAGGCGCCCTCCATACGCCCGCGCGCCGGCCCTGGCCAGACGGGGCTCCCCCGGGCGCATCAGCCCGCCTCCGCCCGTCCGCCTCCGCCCGTCCGCCTGCGCCCGTCCGCCTGCGCCCGTCCGCCTGCGCCCGCGCCGCCACGGCGGAGCGCTTTCCCGCGGCGTTTCCCGCAGGGCACATCATCCGGGCAGGCGCGGCAGGGCGCGGGTGCACGCTCGCCCCGATGGCGGCCCGCTGCGCCGGCGCAGCGCGCGGTGAGGCCCGGTTCAGGGATCGCATGCGGCGCCGCGGAAGGACGATAGGGTGCGGACAGCGGCGAGAGGGCGCAGGCGGGGGCCTTTCCATCCCGCGTCCGGTTCCCTACCTTCGGGGTCCCAGCAACAAACGAAAGGAGGTGATCCAGTGTCTCATTGTCATCAGCCGCGGTCGTCGGCTCACCGGACCTGGACCGTCGCCTCCGGCGCTTTCGTCTAAGCGCTCGGGTCGCGCGAGACAGGTCCGGCCGGACCGCGGTTCGGCAATGGAAGGGCCGCCCCTCACGGGGCGGCCCTTCGTCGTTCCGGGACCGGACGGCGAGGGATCGCGGCGCCCGCCTCGCCGTCCGGCGCCCGTGTGACGCGGCGTCTCAGCGCTTCTGGAACAGGGGCTGGGCCAGGGCCTCGCAGCGGGCCTGCCAGAGGTCGCGCTCCTCGCGGATCGCCTGGAGGTCGCTCATCTCGTCCTGGACGTGCTTGCGCAGGTCGCGGATCTCCTGGGCCAGGATCGCCTGGAGCTCGGCGTAACGGTCGGTCTCCTGGCGGAGCTTGGCCTTGAGCATCAGGTTCTCGGCCATCAGCTCGGACACGTCCTCGGCCTCGGCGCCGGCGACGGCCGCCTCGGCGGCCTGCACCACGCGGGGCGCCCAGGCCTGGCCCGGATCGGCGGCGCGGGGGGCGTCGGCGCGCGGCGCCTTGGCGTCGGGCGCCACGGGGGCATGCGCCTTCATGGCGGCGAGCCAGTCCCGGAGCGGCCCCGGGGACGTGCGGCTGCCGCTCTCCTGCGGCGGGTAATGACGGGCGGGTTCCGACATGGCGGCGGGCGTCCTTGCGATCTCAAGGCCGATCCGATCAGGTTAGGCTTAACGAAGCGTAAATCTTAACGGATTTTGCCGCGCCGGCGGGGCGTCCCGCGCCGAGGGCGCTGGAGCCTCGACGCGCCTCCTCTCCCGTGCGGGAGAGGGTTGTGGTGAGGGAGGCGACCTCTCCGGACGCGTCGCACCCCTCACCCGGTGCGCTGCCGCGCTCTCGACCTCTCCCGGACGGGAGAGGTGGGGCGATCCGTCGTCCGGAGTGAGGCGTGGTTCCGTGGCGGGCGCGGCGCCGGGACCAAGGCGCTGGGAATTTGACTTTTGGTGCGGGCGCGCCTAAGGCCCGCCCTCCCTACCCGACGCGATGACGTCAACCTGGAAGCCGCCCGGCCCGCTGAGGCCGGAGGTCAACGCCCGACAGCGCGTTCGCGCCCTCGGGCGTGCTCGGCGTTGGCATCGCGTCCCGGAACCGGTCCGACCGGCTGAGAGACGCCATGACGCCGCCAGACACCACGTCTGCAGACGAGACCCGGCCGGGCCACAGGACACCGGCGCTCCGCATCGAGGATGCGGTCAACGACACCTGCCCATGGTCTGGCAAGCCGATCGCGGCCGACGCGCTGACGCTCTACAACGGCGCCGTGGTGGGCTTCTGCAACCCGGAATGCCGGGACAAGTTCGCCCGCGCCGTGCAGGCCTTCGAGAACGCGCTCCAGGCCCGCCGCGTCGAGAAGGCCGGGCTCCACCAGTGACGACGCGCGAGATCGCCTGACCATGTTCGAAGGCCTGTCCGACCGCCTCTCCGGCATTCTCTCGGGACTGACCCGCCGCGGCGCCCTGACCGAGGCCGACGTCACGGCCGCGATGCGGGAGGTCCGCCGGGCGCTGCTCGAGGCCGACGTCGCCCTCGAGGTGGTGCGCGGCTTCACCGACCGGGTGCGCGAGAAGGCGGTCGGCGCCGTCGTCCTCAAGTCGGTCACCCCCGGCCAGATGGTCGTCAAGGTCGTCAACGACGAGCTCGTGGCGATGCTCGGCGCCGAGGCCGAGATCATCGACCTGAACGCGCCGGCCCCCGTCGCCATCCTGATGGTCGGGCTCCAGGGCTCGGGCAAGACCACCACCACCGCCAAGATCGCCCGACGCCTGTCGAGCCGCGACAAGCGGCGCGTGCTGCTGGCCTCCCTCGACACCCGCCGTCCGGCCGCGATGGAGCAGCTCGCGGTGCTGGCCGCCCAGGTCGAGGTCGAGAGCCTGCCGATCGTCGCCGGCCAGTCGGCGGTGCAGATCGCCAAGCGCGCCATGGACGCGGCCCGCCTCGGCGGCTTCGACGTGGTGATGCTGGACACCGCCGGCCGCACCACCCTCGACGAGGCCCTGATGGCGGAGGCCGCCGAGGTCAAGGCGGCCACGAAGCCCCACGAGGTCCTCCTCGTCGCCGACGCGCTGACCGGCCAGGACGCGGTGAACACCGCGCGGGCCTTCGACGAGCGCCTCGGCGTCACCGGCATCGTGCTGACCCGGATGGACGGCGATTCCCGCGGCGGCGCGGCGCTCTCCATGCGCGCCGTCACCGGCAAGCCGATCAAGCTCGTGGGCACCGGCGAGAAGGTCGACGCGCTGGAGGAGTTCCACCCGGCCCGCGTCGCCAACCGCATCCTCGGCATGGGCGACATCGTCTCCCTCGTGGAGAAGGCCGCCGAGACCATCGACCACGAGCAGGCGCTCCGCACCGCGGAGAAGATGCGCAAGGGCAAGTTCGATCTCGACGACCTGTCGATGCAGCTCGGCCAGATGGAGAAGATGGGCGGCATCGGCGGCCTGATGGGCATGCTGCCGGGCATGGGCCAGATCAAGAAGCAGGTCGAGGGCGCCAACCTCGACGAGAAGATGTTCCGGCGCCAGCGCGCCATCATCTCGTCGATGACGCCGCAGGAGCGCAGGACCCCCGACCTCCTCAAGAATTCCCGCAAGAAGCGCATCGCCGCGGGCGCCGGCGTCAAGGTCGAGGAGATCAACAAGCTCCTCAAGATGCACCGGACCATGGCCGACATGATGAAGGCGATGGGCTCGGGGAAGCGCGGGATCGGGCAGGCCCTCGGCTCGATGTTCGGCCTCGGCGGAGGCGGGGGCATGGGGGGAATGCCCGGCGGGATGCCGGGCCTGCCGCCCGGGATGCCGGAGCCGACGCCCGAGCAGATCGCGCAGATCGAGAAGCAATTCGGCGGCAAGCTGCCGCCGATGCCGCCGGGCCTCGGGGGGCCGGGCGGCGGAAAGATGCCGAGCCTTCCGGGCTTAGGCGGACCGAAGGGCCCGGGCTTGCCCGGCCTCGGCGGGTTCCCGTTCGGGAAGAAGAAGTGAGCGGGCCCCGGCGCGCCGCTCCGACGACACCACACTGACAGCCTCAGGAGAAACCGATGTCCCTCAAGATCCGTCTGACCCGCGGCGGCGCCAAGAAGCGCCCCTATTACCGCATCGTCGTGGCCGACGCCCGCGCCCCGCGCGACGGCCGCTTCATCGAGAAGGTCGGCGTCTACGACCCGATGAAGTCCAAGGACGACCCGGCCCGCGTGCAGCTCGAGACCGACAAGATCAGCGCCTGGCTCGCCAAGGGCGCGCAGCCGACCGACCGGGTGCTCCGCTTCCTCGACGCCGCCGGTCTCGCCAAGCGCCCGGCCCGCAACAACCCGCAGAAGGCCGAGCCCGGCGAGAAGGCCAAGGAGCGGGCCGCCAAGCGCGCCGAGGCGGCCGCCGCCCCGGCCGAGGACGCCGCGGCCTGAGGATCAGCGAGCATGGCGCGCCGTCCCGGAGGACATCCGCCCCGCCAGGACGGCGCGCGCCGCGCCCGGCCCGGCCGCCTCTCGCCGGCGGCCGAGACCTCGCCGCGGCCCGAGCCGAAGCCCGCGCCCGGCCCGAAGCCGCGGCCGGCCTCGCCCGATCCCGACCTCGTCCTGATGGGCGAGTTCGGGCGGGCGCACGGGCTCAACGGCGAGGTCCGGCTGAAATCCTACACCGCCGACCCCGTCGGGATCGCGGGCTACAGCCCGCTCCTCGCCCTCGACGGCCGCTCCATCGAGATCACCGACGCGCGGCCGGCGCCGGGCTCCGCCCCCGACCTCCTCGTCGTGCGGGTGCGGGGCGTCCAGAACCGCGACGGGGCCGAGGCCCTGAACCGCCTCGTGCTCTACGTCCCCCGCGCCCGCCTCGGCGAGGCCGCCGAGGAGGACGAGTTCTTCACCGCCGACCTCGTCGGCTTGAGCGTCGTCGACGGCGCCGGCCGGTCCCTCGGCACGATCGCGGCGGTGCCGAATTACGGCGGGGGCGATCTCCTGGAGATCCGGCCCGCGGCCGGCGGCCCGACCGCGCTCCTGCCCTTCACCAAGGCCTTCGTGCCGGTCCTCGACGTGGCCGGGGGCCGCGTCGTCGTCGATCCGCCGGACGACCTGTTCGCGCCCGCCGGCCCGAAGCCCCCCGACGAGCCGGGCTAGCCCCCCGCTCAGCGCGCCGCGGGGGCGGTCCGGCTGGCCTCGTCGCGGCAGGGCCGGATCGCGGCCGGGTCCGGCCGGCGCTCGGGGGCGGGCGCCTCGAACAGGGCGAGGTAGCCGACCCCGCCCTCCAGGGTGCTGAACCCGGTCTCGCGGTAGCCCGCGGCGGAGAGCTCGCAGCGCAGCAGAGCCGGCGGCGTGCCGTGGCGCGACGGGATGTCGTCGGCATCCACGATCCCGACCCGGCCCCCGGGCCTTATCGCCGCCGCGAGGTTGTGCAGCAGCCCGTAGGGCTGGCTGATCTCGTGGTACATGTGGATCAGGATCGCGGCGTCGACCGAGGCCGGCTTGAGGCGCGGGTCGTGCGGCTCGCCCCGCACCACCGTGACGTTGGCGAGCCCCGCCCGGCGGACGCGCGCCTCGAGGTCGGCGAGGTAGCGGGGCGTCACGTCCTCGGCGAGCACCCGGCCCTGCGGCCCGACGCTGCGCGACAGGCGCAGGGCGTAGTAGCCGCTCCCCGCCCCGATATCCGCCACGGTCTCGCCCGGCGCGAAGCGCATCAGCCGCGCCACCTGCCCGAACTCGTCGGCCTTCTCGCGGTCCTTCTCCAGCGCCCACTGCGCCGCCACGATCTCGGCCACCGGCCGGTCGGGCTTCGGAAAGGCCGAGGCCCGCGCGCCGGGGGGCCCGAGCGGGCCCGCCGCGCGGGCCGGGGCGGCGAGGAGGAGAGCCGAGAGGACGGCGAGGGCGGTGCGGCGCATGGCCTGACAACGGGCGACCGCCCGGATGGTGCCGGCCGGGATGGTGCCCCCGGCGATTGACCCCGCCCCCCGGCGCGCGCCATCAAGCGCCATGACGACGGCCATCCCCGCGAGCGCGCCCTGGCGGGCCACGATCCTCACCCTCTACCCCGAGATGTTCCCCGGGCCCCTCGGCCTGTCCCTGTCGGGCGAAGCCCTGGCACGGGGCGCCTGGGGACTCGAGGCCCGCAACATCCGCGAGCACGGGCTCGGGCGCCACCGCAGCGTCGACGACACCCCGGCGGGGGGCGGCGCCGGGATGGTGCTGCGCTGCGACGTGCTGGGGGCGGCCATCGACGCGGCCGCCCCCGCCGGCGACCCGCGCCCGCGCCTGCTGATGTCGCCGCGCGGCCGCCCGCTGACCCAGGCGCGGGTTCGCGCCCTGGCGCGGGGGCCCGGCCTCCTCGTGGTCTGCGGCCGGTTCGAGGGGGTGGACGAGCGCGTCATCGCGGGGCGGGACCTCGAGGAGGTCTCGATCGGCGACTACGTGCTGTCGGGGGGCGAGATCGCCGCGATGGTGCTGGTCGATGCCTGCGTGCGCCTGCTGCCCGGCGTGATGGGCAAGGAGGCCTCCGGCGTCGAGGAGAGCTTCGAGGGCGGGCGCCTCGAATACCCGCACTACACCCGCCCCCGGGCGTGGGAGGGGCAGGCCATCCCGGAGGTGCTGACCGGGGGCAACCACGCCGCCATCGCCCGCTGGCGCGCCGCCGAATCCCTGCGCCTGACCCGCGAGCGGCGGCCGGACCTTCTCGGACCGGACGCGAGGACAAGTCCGTAACCGTGTGATCTGCAACACATAACAACTTTGGGATGTGTGATCCGGCGAGAGAAACCCAAGACTTTGACAGTTTTGGCTCTTGCTTTCCCGGCCGCGTGCGAGCATTCCCAGCGGCGGGACACTCCTCCCCAACGAGGAGCGCCCATCTGTAAGGATGGATCAGATGATGAACCGGCCCACCACGCGCCCGCGCGTGCCTTATTTCTCGTCCGGCCCCTGCACGAAGCGCCCCGGCTGGCGCCTCGATGCCCTCTCGGGCGCCGCCCTCGGTCGCTCGCACCGCTCCCCCCTCGGCAAGGGCAAGCTCAAGGAAGCGATCGACCTGACGCGCACGCTCCTGCGCGTGCCGGCCGATTACCGCATCGGCATCGTGCCGGCCTCCGACACCGGCGCCGTCGAGATGGCGATGTGGACCATGCTCGGGCCGAAGACCGTCGAGGTCGCGGCCTGGGAGGCCTTCGGGGCCGAATGGGTCACGGACGCCCTCAAGGAACTCAAGATCAGCCCGATCGTGCACCAGACGCCCTATGGCGTGCTGCCCGACCTCTCGGCGATCGACACCCGGCACAACGACGTGATCTTCACCTGGAACGGCACCGCCGCCGGCGTGAAGGTGCCGAACGGCGACTGGATCGCGGCCGACCGCGAGGGCATCGTCATCTGCGACGCCACCTCGGCCGCCTTCGCGCAGCCGATGGACTGGGACAAGCTCGACGTCGTCACCTTCTCCTGGCAGAAGGTGATGGGCGGCGAGGCCGCGCACGGCATGCTGATCCTCTCCCCCCGGGCGGTGGCGCGGATCGAGAGCCACAGGCCGGCCTGGCCGATCCCGAAGGTGTTCCGCCTCGCCAAGGGCGGCAAGCTGATCGAGGGCATCTTCAAGGGCGACACCATCAACACGCCCTCGATGCTCGCGGTCGAGGATTACCTCGACACCCTGCGCTGGGCCGAGGGCATCGGCGGGCTCGACGCCCTCCACGCGCGCGCCGACGCCAACGCCCGGGTGATCCACGACTGGGTGGCGCGCACCCCCTGGATCGGCCACCTCGCGGTCGACCCCGCCACCTACTCGAACACCGGCATCTGCCTCGTCATCGCCGACCCGGACGTGCTCGCCCGCGGCGACGCCGCGGTGGCGGCTTTGGCCAAGGACATCGTCGAGATGCTCGAGCGCGAGAACGTCGCCCTCGATATCGGCGCCTATCGGGACGCCCCGGCGGGCCTGCGCATCTGGTGCGGCGGCACGGTGGAGCGGTCCGACCTCGAGGCCCTGACGCCCTGGCTGGACTGGGCCTTCGCCGAGGCCAAGGCGAAGCTCGCCCAGGCCGCGTAGGGCCGCACGGCCCACCTCTCGCCTTCGGGAGCGGTCGAGGCCGCGACAGCGGACCGGGTGAGGGGTGCGACCTCTCCGGTCGGCGCGGATCCCTCACCCCGGCCCGCTCCGCGGGCAAACCTCTCCCGGACGGGACAGGGGGGCGCGGCGTGCGACCCGAGCCTGACCAGACCTGCCGACCTCGCGGCGTGCCGCACCGCCCCCGCGCGGTCGCCCCCCATCCATCCCCGTCCTCACGAGCCGGAGGCTCCCATGCCCGCTCCCAAGGTTCTCATCTCCGACGCCCTTTCGGAGGCCGCCGTCCAGATCTTCCGCGACCGCGGCATCGACGTCGATTTCCGTCCCGAACTCGGCAAGGACAAGGAGGCCCTCGCCGCCATCATCGGCGGGTATGACGGCCTCGCCATCCGCTCCGCCACCAAGGTCACCCCGAAGATCCTGGCCCAGGGCAGCCGCCTGCGGGTGATCGGCCGGGCCGGCATCGGCGTCGACAACGTCGACGTGCCGGCCGCGACCGCCAGGGGCGTGATCGTGATGAACACCCCCTTCGGCAACTCGATCACCACCGCCGAGCACGCCATCGCGCTGATGTTCGCGCTGGCCCGCCAGATCCCCCAGGCCGACGCCTCGACGCAGGGCGGCAAGTGGGAGAAGAACCGCTTCATGGGGGTCGAGCTGACGGGCAAGACCCTCGGCGTCATCGGCTGCGGCAATATCGGGGCGATCGTGGCCGACCGGGCCATCGGCCTCAAGCTCAAGGTCGCGGCCTACGATCCCTTCCTGTCGCCCGAGCGCGCCCGGGAGATCGGCGTCGAGAAGGTCGAGCTCGACCAGCTGCTGGCGCGGGCCGACATCATCACCCTGCACGTGCCGATGACGGACAAGACCCGCAACATCCTGTCGGCCGAGGCGCTGGCGCGGACGAAGCCGGGCGTGCGCATCATCAACTGCGCCCGCGGCGGGCTCGTGGACGAGGTGGCGCTCCGGGCGGCCCTCGAGACCGGCCACGTCGCCGGGGCGGCCTTCGACGTCTTCGTCGAGGAGCCCGCCACGCGGAACCCGCTCTTCGGCCATCCGAACGTGATCTGCACGCCCCATCTCGGCGCCTCGACCAACGAGGCGCAGGAGAACGTCGCCCTGCAGGTGGCCGAGCAGATGGCCGACTACCTCCTCAGCGGCGCCATCACCAACGCGATCAATTTCCCGTCGATCTCGGCCGAGGAGGCGCCCCGCCTGAAGCCGTTCGTGGCGCTCGCCGACAAGCTCGGCTCGTTCCTCGGCCAGCTCACCGACGCGCCGATCAAGGGCATCCGCATCACCTACGAGGGCGCGGTCGCGGGGATGAACACCCGGGCCCTGACCTCGGCCGCCGTCACCGGCGTGCTGCGGCCCTTCCTGGCCGAGATCAACATGGTCTCGGCCCCGGCCATCGCCCGCGAGCGCGGCATCGTCATCGACGAGATCACGCGGGCGGGGGGCGAGAGCGACTACGAATCGGTGGTGCGCATCACGGTGGATGCCGAGGACATGCCGCGCGACGCCGCCGGCACGGTCTTCCACGACGGCAAGCCGCGGGTGATCGAGATCCGCAGCATCGAGATCGACGCGGCCTTCGCGCCGCACATGCTCTACGTGCGCAACCACGACAAGCCGGGCTTCATCGGCCGCTTCGGCTCGGTCCTCGGCGAGGCCGGCGTCAACGTGGCGACGTTCAACCTCGGCCGCGAGACCGAGGGCGGCAACGCCATCGCGTTCGTGGCGGTGGACGGCCCGGTCTCCGCACCGGTGCTCGAGCAGATCGCCGCGATCCCCCAGGTCAAGCGCGTCCGCGCCGTGAGCTTCTGACCCGCCCCGACCGGGGCGACACGGCCCGGGGGCCGGTTCCGCGGAACCGGCCCCCGGCCTGTTTTCCGCAATCCGCGGGGGGAAGGCGCGACGCGGCCCCCTCCGGTGCGGGGGCGGGCATGGAGATCGCCGGTTATGTCGGTGTTCGGTCCCGGCATGTGGCGTGACGGGTCGAGCCCTCATCCTCGAGATCAGCAAGCGATCCGACCCTGGCCAAGGCTTCGAGCTTCTCCCCCGCGGGTGAGTGGTTGAACGAACTCTCTCCTGGCTTGGCCCCCGCGGGCGTCTCGCCAAGGATCAGGAGAAGACCACCACGAGTTCCACCGCCAGGGCGCTCGCCGCCAGCATAAAGATGATGTCACGGCGGCTCGCAAGGGACTACCATACAGCATGACCTGCCGAGTCCGGCTCTCGAAGATCCATGGCAGCTACATAATTCCTGACGCTAATCCAGTTAAATACTCGACAATACCAGGATGGTGCCACAACCGCGATGTACCTAAGGCCGGATGATGCTTCAGATTCCCACTCAGCGCATCCTCGACGGCTCGCTCAAGTATAGGAATGGCGGCTGCGATTTGCAGAAGAGGGTAGGTCGCAAAGTTGTCCTTTTCTGTTGGCGCGCTTGTAGTCTGCCCCACGATCGGGCCGGTATCTATGCCAGCATCCACTAAATGCACGGTAGCGCCAAAGTACTGAGGCTCTCCATTTCGCAAGGCCCAGTAGCCTCCGTGAGAACCGCGATATCTTGGCGTAATTCCCGTATGCGTATTCAGAACGCTGCACGACATACATTCGAGGATCGTGGGAGAAATTATACTTGTTCCATTTACCACGACCACCTTGGGTTTGATGGCTTTTACCAGTTCCGCAGATGCTTGCGAATTGATCGACGGAACATGATCGATGACACTCTCCGGTACTGGCGTACAGTCCAAATTTGCTTCAGCAAGTATGTCACTGATCCGGGCGCGGCCCCGCCTGCTCAACATAGGCCGGACGATTGAAAGGAAAGCAAGTTGCGAGGACGTTCTGAACGGTCCTACATTTCTCAGTTTTCTGCGTATTGCCAGTTTTTTGGGAACAGGTGCCTCTATGATCACACGAAAGGTGCCGAACTTCGAAACCAGTCGATGGTATACGACGTTGGTCGTCAAGCCTTCACTCGCGACAAGCAATATGTCTTTGTTCATGTGAAGTCTCCCATCGAAAGCGATTGAACCCCCTTTCGTCTCGGAGCCTCGCGAAGTGCTGGATTATAACCTCCCAAAAATACATGCTCTCATGAGTTTGTACCCCAAGTAGCGAGGGTGCCGCCAACGGTGAAGTCTCCGCCTTTCCTTCGCGGCGAAGTCCATCGCACGCGTCATCCTCGCAAGCCTCAGCTGGTCGTCAAGCTTCAGGGCATGTGACAACGGCTGACGTCATCTGCTTGCACATACGTGCACAATTCCGTGTTGCTCAACTGCAGAGCACGCGTGATTACCCGCGAGATTAGGAAATTGGTCCGCGACGCGAGCCTCCTCCTCAGTAGACCCCCCTTATCAGCAAAGCCTGATGAGATACTGGCGGAATTTTTATATGTGATACTCTGTTCACACTATGAAGACAGATGCGCAATTCTTCAATTTCCCGGCAGGATTCCAGGCAACAAGAGTGCGAGAATGGACGCAAAGCGACTTCCTGACACTGGATAACTGCCTATCATTTTGAAAAGCATAATGCGGGCAACAAAAGCCAACTCTCCCATTTCTGCCGACGCCGCCTCAGCAAGCAGTGCTTGAGAGACTCTATTCAAGATATTCAGGACAGCACATCAGCAGCGTGTCGAGCATTTCCTCTCTAGACACGCAAAACAGGAGACCCTCTGTCGTCCAGGTTGCTCGAATCCTATACCTTTCGAACAGCCCCAGCACTCTGAGACTTGCTCGTCTCGCTCCGAAATTTTTATTGACATACTGCTCCACTATGAGGCGATCCCGCTCCTCACATAAGCGTGAAGTCAATAAAAACAACGAACGCAGAAGCATCTCTTAGCATACCCGTCTCCATTGTCGGCGTCGGGTTAGAGGCAGAGGGCTATCGATGCCAGAGAACAAAGATGAGTTCGATAACGAGGACTTATCGCACTGCACAAAATAGCGCGCTATCGCCGCGAAATCACCACCTATCAAGTTCGGAGATGGCAGTCACCAGAAAAGTGCATTCTATGCGGAATTTGTACTGTATTTACTCACGCATTTGCGAGGGTTGGGTTCGCTGACACTTTCTTGCAAAGGACTGAGGCGATCTAGGGTGTCTGATTTGAGAGGCGGTCTTGAACTGACGCTGCAGTTTTCACGGTTATTGAGATAGGGGGTCTTGCGCAGATCGCAGATCGTCGCCCGAAAGCTGATACGAGCGTCCTGCGGTGATGTCACGACTGCTCGTAAGATATTGCTACCAATTATAAACTCTCGATTCAGGCTCTGAAGCTGACGATCCGTGTTCGCCCAGTTTCTCGGTCATGCCTGACCGTACGGATAGGCTCGCGGAGTGGGAAGGCATGCGATGATGGGTCGTGAACCGCGGTTGCTGATGCTGTGTCTCCTGCCGGGTCTGGCTCTCATCTCACCTCCCCGATCGGCGACGGCTGAGACGGCCCACCTCTATGATGGGCGCCGGGCAGTCACGTTCATCCCCGAGGACGGCACCTGCGCCCCACACGAGGTTGAGTTGCGCGTCACCAACGGTGTGATCGGCCATGCCGGTGATCTCGGTGTGTCCACCAATTCGGGCGCGGTCAACTCACGGGGGCAGATGGATACGAGCATGGGCTCGCTCGGCATTGCAGCACCTGCGCCGGGTCGCCTCTCGGAGGCGGACGGTAGCGGGATCCCGACTTGCCCGGACCGCGGGTGCGCAGGGCGACGGCCGGGGCAGGGCCTCGGCTGTACAATGCATTGGGCGCTCGGAACGAGCCCAACCGTTCCCATCTCGCCTGAACGCGCCGGATGTGTCGTGCGGGCCCAGACCCTCTGCGTGGAGCGGCTCGGATGGTCGAAACCGGTCCTGACGAGACGCGGAAAGGGCCTCGTATCGCTGTCTCGCCGGGGGAGACTCAAGCTGGACGGGCGGCCGCACGCATCAGGCAGAGCAGATTGTTTCCTGAAGCAACGGACCGCACCGACCTAGGGTGATCAGTACGGCCGGAACATCGGCATGCAGATTGCGCACCACTCATTTTGAAATTAATAAGTTTTTAAGATGCACATCTTGCGGAGGTCAGTGCGATGATGCACCGGGACTTCGACCAGGGCCGTGACCGTCGGCCTCCTATCGAGCCAGCACGCGCACCGCCGGACGAATCCGCCGGGAGAGAGGAACGCTCAATCCACACTCATGTCCGAAAGATCCTGCGGACGATCCCTCGGCGGAAGCTCGATTGATCGCAGCAACACTCCTGACGGACTTCGGATTTCGAGATGCCACTCGCTGGCGTCCTCTGACAGTTCACCCTGCGTGCGCAGTTCCTCGATGGCCGCCATCACCTCAGCCTGCGCTTCCTCAAGATCCGAGGCACCGGCCCCGATGGGATCCTCGATCACTTCCCTGGCGCTGACCAGCCTGAAGTGAAAGCGCAGCGGCATGACCCGGCCATCCCGTGATCTACAGGTCTATGGGAAGGGCAGGGCGGACGCCCCTGGCTGCTCGTATCAAGCAGTCGTGTGGGCGCTGCTGTAAACGCGTTCTTTGGTAGCTTGCGGATGACCGTTCGGCGCAAAGGGGTTAGCTGTCCGCCTGTCCCGGCGCGAACCCATGCGAAAAGCGCGCCGCAGCAAGGCGGGCTCCAGAAATCCGCTCACGCGGGCGCGATCAGCTCCGCTAAACCCTCGGCGCGAGCTCCGCTCCGAGGCTTCGAACGGCGTGGTCGTGTCGGGTCTGAGCCAGGATCGATCCCGGCGCGGAGATCATCGGCGAGGCTTTACGCCTCAACCTCCTGCTCACCTGGGCGCGGTCGGGATGGGCCTCACGCAGCCTCCATCACGATACCCCCTCCCGTGCGGGGGGTGGGCCGGGGTGAGGGGTGCGGCCTCGCCGGAATGGTGAACCGCCCTCCTGCGCGGCCCCCGAAACGGAAGAAGCCCCGGACGGATCCGGGGCTCCTGGGCAGGGCGGGTGCCGGGGGCCTGGGCTCTTACTTGAAGAGGTTCAGGAAGCCGCCGGGCTCGGCGTAGACGCCGGGGCTGGCGGTGGAGGCCTGCCAGCGGATCGAGCCGATGAAGGCGTCGCCGCACCAGCGCGAGGTGCCGCCGTTGATGTTGCCGCGGAAGTCGCCGGTCAGCGCGAAGCACTGGGTCGGCGTCAGATCGGTGGTGTGGAAGCGGAAGTCGAGGAGCAGGTTCTTGTAGGTGTAGGAGATGCCGACGTTGCCGTAATTGTAGCTCGGCAGGTCGAAGGCGGCGAACTTGTTCGGGCCGCCGATGAAGCCGGTGACCGAGGTCTTGGCCGCGCCGAGGAAGTAGTGGCCGCCCTCGCCCGAGATCGAGAAGCCGCCCGCATAGGCCTCCGGCAGGAACGGGAACAGGGTCGCGGGCAGGGTGTAGGCGATGGTGCCCGAGGTGTAGGTGCCGTTGGTGTGCTGGCCGAGATAGTTCGGCGCGTAGAACACGTTGGCGCCGATCGCGAGCTCGGGGGTCGCCTGATAGAGCGCCTTGCCGGCGTACTCGATGAAGTCGGTGTTGGCCGTCGTCAGGAAGGCGCCGTTGAAGGGATTCAGCAGGCGCTGCTCGTTCGGGTAGTAGTAGTAGATCACCCCGAGGTCGAAGGAGAGCTTGTCGAAGGTCGGCCGGATACCGGCGACGAGATCGAACTCGAAATCGGGCCGGGTCGGCAGGCGGGTCTGCCAGGTGTAGAGGCCCGCATAGGCGAAGTTGTTGAAGAACTGCGCCTCGAAGAAGGTCTGGTAGCTGCCCTGCAGGTTCGACTGCGAGACACCGCGGAAGTTGTAGTCGGAAGCGTATTGCGAGTAGAACGCGAAGCCGATCAGCGGATCCGGTGCCTTGGCCTCGGGCGGCATCGTCTTCGGGGCCGGCATGTCCGCAGCCTGGACCTGTCCGAGGCAGAGGAACGTGGCGAGAGACGCCGCGGCGCCCTGCTTGAACAGCTTCGAAATCATGGAGATCAGCCCCTTTTTCTTGATGGGAAGAAGGTGCCGAAAATGCCCGGTCACCGCAAAACCATCTTTCGGGCATTTGCCTAGTTTTGAGGCATTTCAGGCTTGGCCGTTGCGATGCCCCAGGGTTGTTGCATCGACACCACATTGTTGCCGCAGTGCCGAAGCGAGGCGGCCTTGGGGCGTCCCCGCCGCCGCCTTTCGGGGGGCCGCCCCGCGATCTCGCCATCGGACCGGCCCGAATCAGAAGGGCCCCGGTTCGGCTGAACCGGGGCCCCGAGGGGCGGGGCCCGGAGGCCCCGCCGCGATCGACTACGATCAGTAGTTGTAGGCGCGCTCGCCGTGATCGGCGATGTCGAGGCCCTCGCGCTCCTCCTCCTGGGTCACCCGCAGGCCGATCGTCAGGTCCACGAGCTTGAACAGGATGGCCGAGCCGATGCCCGACAGGAGCAGGGTGACGCCGACCGCCTTGGCCTGGACGATGAGCTGGGCCGTCATGTCGTAGGCGCCGACCACGAGCTCGCCCGGCTTCGTGGTGTAGTCGGGGATGCCGACGCCGCCGAGCGCCGGGCTGACCAGGATGCCGGTGGCCAGCGCCCCCAGGATGCCGCCGATGCAGTGGACGCCGAAGACGTCGAGGCTGTCGTCGTAGCCCAGAGCGTTCTTCACCGTCGAGCACATGATGAAGCAGACCGCGCCGGCCACGAGGCCGAGGACGATCGAGCCCATCGGGCCCGCGAAGCCCGAGGCCGGGGTGACGGCCACGAGGCCCGCGACCGCGCCCGAGAGCATGCCGAGCAGCGAGGGCTTGCCCTTGAGGGCCCACTCGACGAACAGCCAGGACACCGCCGCCGCGGCGGTCGCCACGAAGGTGTTGATCATGGCGAGCGCCGTGGTGCCGTTGGCCTCGAGGTTGGAGCCGGCGTTGAAGCCGAACCAGCCGACCCAGAGGAGCGAGGCGCCGATGGCGGTCATGGTCAGGGAGTGGGGGGCCAGGAGGTCGCGGCCGTAGCCGATGCGCTTGCCCATCATCAGGCAGCCGACGAAGCCCGCGATGCCCGCGTTGATGTGCACCACGGTGCCGCCCGCGAAGTCGAGGGCGCCCATCTTGAAGAGCAGGCCCGCATCGGCGTTGACGGCGTCGAGGGCGTCCTGAGCGGCCTTCTTGGCGGCGTCGTCGGTGGCCGCGGCGAGCGCCTTGGCGGCGTTGCCGACCACGTCCGGGCCGCCCCAGTACCAGACCATGTGGGCCATCGGGAAGTAGATCAGCGTGACCCAGAGGATCGTGAACACGATCAGGGCCGAGAACTTCATCCGCTCCGCGAAGGCGCCGACGATGAGGGCCGGGGTGATCATCGCGAACGTCATCTGGAAGCAGATGTAGACGTATTCGGGGATCACGACGCCGTTCGAGAAAGTCGCGGCCGTCGAGTTCGGGTCGACGCCCTTGAGGAAGGCCTTCGAGAAGCCGCCCACGAAGTCGTTGAGGCCGCCGCCGTTGGTGAAGGCGAGGCTGTAGCCGTAGAACACCCAGATCAGGCACACGATGCAGGCGATGGCGAAGACCTGGGTCAGCACCGAGAGCATGTTCTTGGTGCGCACGAGGCCGCCGTAGAACAGGGCGAGGCCCGGCACGGTCATCAGCAGCACCAGGGCGCTGGCTGTGAGCATCCAGGCGGTGTCGCCCTTGGCCGGGACCGGCGCGGCGGCGGGGACGGCGGCGGCCTCAGGCGTCGGCGACTGCGCGAGGGACGGCTCGGCGAGCAGGAGGGCGAGCACTGCGCCTCCCAAGCCGAGCGCAAGGACGTTGCGAAGTTTCATGGACACGAGACTCCTGATCGCGATGCGATTCTGGTTGTGGAAATCGGTCGGCTGGGGATCCGGGCGGCGGCGCGGCCCGCTCCGGTCGCTCAGAGGGCGTCGGCGTCGGTCTCGCCGGTGCGGATGCGGACCGCCTTCTCGAGGGGCATCACGAAGATCTTGCCGTCGCCGATCTGGCCGGTGCGGGCGGCGCCCGCGATGGCGTCGATGACGCTGCTCGTCAGGTCCGCCGCGACCGCGACCTCGATCTTGAGCTTGGGCAGGAAGCTCACGGCGTACTCGGCGCCACGATAGATCTCGGTGTGGCCCTTCTGGCGGCCGTAACCCTTGACCTCGGTCACGGTCAGGCCGTGCACGCCGATCCCGGTCAAGGCGTCGCGCACCTCTTCCAGCTTGAACGGCTTGATGATGGCCATCACGATTTTCATGGGCGGCGCCCCCTTGTGGAATGAGAGCCGGGTGCCGGAGCCGTCTTGATCGCGACGTCTCGGTCCGGGTTGTCCGCTGGCCCGGAATGGGCCCGCGTTCGCCCGCCCTCATTCAAGGACTATGCCAGGGCCCCGGGGGGCCGGAACCTTTTGGCGCCTCGCGCTTCTGCCCACGGATTGGTCTGCCCTTGCCGCCGGAACGGGCCGGACCCGGCCAGAAATTGCCTAAATAATACGCAAAGCGCCGCCATGAACGGCAAAATCCAGTCAATCCGGACAAAAATCAGGGTTTTCGGCCGGATCGTCGCAGGTTCGCCCGCAGCCGAGCCGCGGGAATCGGCGCGGCTCAGGCGTCGCCGGAGCGGGGGCGAATCAGCCCCTCCTGGGCCACGGAGGCGACGAGCTCGCCGGCGCGGTTGAAGATCTGGCCGCGGGCGAAGCCCCGGGCGCCCGCCGCGTTCGGGCTGTCCTGGGCGTAGAGCAGCCAGTCGTCGGCCCGGAAGGGGCGGTGGAACCAGAGGGCGTGGTCGAGGCTCGCGGACTGGATCTCGGGATCGAACACGGTGCGGCCATGCGCGATGAGCGTCGCGTCGAGGAGCGTCATGTCGGAGGCGTAGGCGAGCACCGCCTGGTGGATTGCCGGATCGTCCGGCAGGGGCGAGGCGGCGCGCAGCCAGACCTGGCAGCGGGGCTCCCGCGGCTCGCGCACGAGGTAGCGCTTGATCGAGGCGGGCTTCAGCTCGATCGGGCGCTCGCGGGCGAAGTAGGCCGCCACCGCCGCCGGGATGCCCGGGCCCCCCGCCGCCAGGAGGGCGCGGGTGTCCGGCAGGGTGTCGGGGTCGGGGGCGTCCGGCATCGAGGCCTGGTGGGCGTGGCCTCCCTCGTGGTCCTGGTAGGAGATCGACATGGCGAAGATCGCCCGCCCGTGCTGGATCGCCTTGACGCGCCGCGTGGTGAAGCTGCGCCCGTCGCGGATGCGCTCGACCTCGTAGACGATCGGCACCTTGGGGTCGCCGCCGAGCAGGAAGTAGGCGTGGAGCGAGTGCGGCGGCCGGGTGCTCGGCACCGTCCGGGTCGCGGCGACGAGGGCCTGCGCCACCACCTGCCCGCCGAACACCCGGGGCCAGCCGAGATTCGGGCTCACCCCCCGGAAGAGGTCGACCTCGAGGCGCTCGAGGTCGAGGATGTCGAGGAGTTCGGCGACGATTCCGGTCATGCGCTCACGCTTGCTCCGAGGCGCCGCGGCCCGGCGCCAGGGCGGCCTGCGGGCCAGCACATAGCAGGCTTCGCCGCCTCGGCCATGCCTGCCGCGCCCCATCCCCGTGCCCCGAGGTCCTTGCGCCACCCTGGCGCCGGGGCGGGCGGCGCCCTATCCTGCGGCGGCGCCCGGCGGGGCGCCGGGACGTTGGCGGGAGGCGCAGGCTTGGTGGGTTCGACAGCGCGCGCGGGCGCCCGCAGCCTCGTGGTGGCGGGCGGGGGCATCCCGGGCCTCGCCCTGGCGCTCGCCCTGAAGCGGGCGCATGGCGAGGCGCTCGGCGTCACGGTCTGCGATCCCGGCCTGCCGGCGGGCGGGGCGCGCCAGCGCGGCCGCGCCTACGCGGTGGCGGCGGGGGGCCGGCACCTGTTCGAGCGGCTCGGGATCTGGGACCGGATCGGGCCGGCGCGCCAGCCCATCACCGACATGGTGGTGAGCGACAGCCGCCTCGCCGACCCGGTGCGCCCGGTCTTCCTCACCTTCGCGCCTGCCCCGGGCGACCCGGAGGCGGACGCCCCCGAGCCCTTCGCCCACATGGTCGAGGCCGAGCCCCTGCTCGACGCGCTGATCACGGCGGCCCGGGCGGCGGGCGTCGGCCTCGCGCCCACCGGCCTCCTGCGGGCCGAGCCGGAGCGGGGGGCGATCCGCGCCCATCTCGGCGACGGACGGGCGCTGCGGGCCTCCCTCGTCGTCGCGGCGGACGGGGCGGCCTCTCGCCTGCGCGAGGCCGCCCGGATCGGCTGGGTCGGCTGGCGCTACCCGCAGGCGGGGATCGTCGCGACGATCGCGCATGCCCGCGACCATGGCGGCCGCGCCTACGAGCATTTCCTGCCGAGCGGCCCCTTCGCGATCCTGCCGCTGCCCCCCGGCGGCGCCCTCGGGCACCGCGCCTCGATCGTCTGGACCGAGCGGGAGGCGGACGTGCCGGCGCTGCTGGGCGGCGGCCCCGGCGAGGTGCTGGCCGAGATCGAGCGGCGCTTCACCCCCAATCGCGGCGAGATCGCCCTCGAATCCGGCCCGAGCGCCCACCCCCTCGCCTTCGGCATCGCCCGCAGCTTCCGGGCCGAGCGCCTGGCGCTCCTCGGGGATGCCGCCCACGTCATCCACCCGCTGGCCGGCCAGGGCCTCAATCTCGGCCTCACCAGCGCGGCGGCGCTCGCCGAGGCGGTGACCGAGGCCCTGCGCCTCGGCCTGGACCCGGGCGGCCCCGACGTGCTGCGGGCCTACGAGCGCGCCCGCCGCTTCGACACCCTGGCGATGGCGGCGGCCACCGACGGGCTCAACCGCCTGTTCTCGAACGACGCGCTCCCGCTGCGCCTCGCCCGCGACCTCGGCCTCGGCCTCGTCGACCGGATGCCGGGCCTGAAGCGCTTCTTCATCGACGAGGCGGCGGGCCTGCGGGGCACGCCGCCGCGGCTGATGCGGGGCGAGGCGCTGTAGAGCCGCACAACCATGCCGATTGACGTTGCGATCCAGATTATCCGATAATAATCGACCAATATCGACTTGATTTATTCGTGTCGAGGCGATGCTTGAATCATTACAGTTTCGAATCTCACCTTATACGTAAATCGAAAAGACATCGACGGATCGATGAAACTCAGCCCGCGGCCGGATGCACGCGTGCTAGAGAATGAACCGGCTCAGGTCCGCGTTCGCCGCCAAACTCTCCACCCGGTCGCGCACGTAGGCGGCGTCGATCGTCACGGTGTCGCCGGAGCGGTCGGTGGCCGTGAAGGAGATCTCGTCGATGACGCGCTCCAGCACGGTCTGGAGGCGGCGGGCGCCGATATTCTCCACCGAGCCGTTCACCTCGACGGCGACGCGGGCCAGCGCGTCGACCGCGTCCGGGGTGAACGCGAGGGTGACGCCCTCGGTCTCCATCAGGGCGACCGTCTGCTTGAGGAGGCTCGCCTCGGTCGCGGTCAGGATCTGCTTGAAATCCTCCACCGTGAGGGGATTCAGCTCGACCCGGATCGGCAGCCGGCCCTGCAATTCGGGCAGGAGGTCGGCGGGCTTGGCGACGTGGAAGGCGCCGGAGGCGATGAACAGCACGTGGTCGGTCTTCACCGGCCCGTGCTTCGTCGCCACCGTGGTGCCCTCGATCAGCGGCAGCAGGTCGCGCTGCACGCCCTCGCGGGAGACGTCGGCCGAGGAGCGGCCCTCCTTGGCGCAGATCTTGTCGATCTCGTCGAGGAAGACGATGCCGTTGTCCTCGACCTCGCGGATCGCCTCCTGGATCAGGGCGTCGGCGTCCACGAGCTTGTCGGATTCCTCGGCGAGCAGGGGCGCGTAGGCGTCCTTGACGGTGATGCGGCGCGGCTTGCCCTTGGGGCCGCCGAAGGCCTTGCCCAGCATGTCGCCGAGGTTGATCGCCCCCATGGCGGCGCCGGGCATGCCCGGGATCTCGAACATCGGCAGGCCGCCGGAGGCCGCCCCCGCGAGCTCGATCTCGACCTCCTTGTCGTCGAGTTCGCTGGCCCGCAGCTTCCGGCGGAAGCTGTCGCGGGTCGCCGGGCTCGCGGTCGGGCCCACCAGGGCGTCGAGGATGCGGTTCTCGGCCGCGGCCTCGGCCCTGGCCCGCACGGCACGGCGCTTCTCCTCGCGGGTCAGGCCGATCGCCACCTCGACGAGGTCGCGCACGATCTGCTCGACGTCGCGCCCGACATAGCCGACCTCGGTGAACTTCGTGGCCTCGACCTTGAGGAAGGGGGCGCCGGCGAGGCGCGCCAGGCGCCGGGCGATCTCGGTCTTGCCGCAGCCGGTCGGGCCGATCATCAGGATGTTCTTCGGCGCCACCTCCTCCCGGAGCGGCCCCGTCAGCTGCTGGCGGCGCCAGCGATTGCGCAGCGCGATCGCGACCGCGCGCTTGGCCTCGTGCTGGCCCACGATGAAGCGGTCGAGTTCGGAGACGATCTCGCGGGGGGAAAAGGTGGTCATCGCGCTCCCGGCTGGCTTCTGGCATTCCGATGAAGGCTCGGAATGGTGTCGCGCGGGCCCGGACGCAAGGGGCGGGGCCGCGGCGGGGCGCGCGGGGGTGATTCCGGGAGTCAATCCAGGATTGCATCCGGGGGCCGGCGGGCCATCGCGGCGCGGAACATATCCACGCCGGCCCGGGGACCCGAACCCGCCGGATCGTTCATGATTTCTTCCAGGCTCCGGCGCCGCGAAAAGCCCCGGCGGGGGCCGGGGCTCTCAACGCGTGATTGCAGGCGCGCGCCGGCTCAGGCGGCCCGGACGCCCCCGAGGAAGCCCTCGACCTCGTGGCCGAGGCTCGCCGATTGCCGGGCGAGGCCGCCCGCCGCCGCCAGCACCTGCGAGGCGCCGGCCCCCGCCTGGAGGGCGGCGCGCTGGACCTGCGCCATGGTCTCGGTGACGCTCTGGGTCCCCCGCGCCGCGTCGTTCACGCTGCGGGCGATCTCCTGGGTCGCGACCTGCTGCTCCTCCACCGCCGCCGCCACCCCGAGGGCGATCTGGTGGACGGTGCCGATGGTGTCGCTGATCTCCCCGATGGCGCCCACCGTCTCCCGCGTCGCCTGCTGGATCGTGGCGATCTGGGCGGTGATCTCGTCGGTGGCCCGGGCGGTCTGGGAGGCGAGCTCCTTCACCTCGCTCGCCACCACGGCGAAGCCCCGCCCCGCCTCGCCGGCCCGGGCCGCCTCGATGGTGGCGTTGAGCGCCAGCAGGTTCGTCTGCCCCGCGATGTTCGAGATCAGGGCCACGACCTCGCCGATGCTCGAGGCGCTGCGGGCGAGCAACTGCACGCGCGCGTTGGTGCGCCGCGCGCTCTCGACGGCCCCGGCCGCCGCGGCCGAGGTCTGGGAGACCTGCGCGCCGATCTCGTTGGCGGTGGCGGCCAGTTCCTCCGTCGCGGCGGCGACCGCCTGGACGTTCATCGCGGTCTCGTTCGCGGCCGCCATCACGGCGCTCGATTGCTGGTTCGTCTGCTCGGCATTGGCCGCCATGCTGCGGGCGGTCAGCTCCATCTCGGCCGCCGCCCCCGAGAGATCCTGCACGAGGCCGCCGACGCTGCCCTGGAAGCGGTCGGCGAGTTCCCCCATCTCGGCGCGCTTGCGGGCGCTCGCCGCGAGGCCGGCCTGCTCCTGGCTCCGGCGCAACTCCTGGGTTTCCCGCATCGAGGCCGCGAAGACCCGCATGCTCTGCCAGATCGCCCCGATCTCGTCGCGGCTCGGCTTCACCGCCGGCAGGTCGTGGTCCCCCTCGGCGAGCCGCCGGATCGCCCCCGACACCGCCCCGAGGGGCCGGGCGATCTGGCGGTGCCCGACGAGGCCGCCGATCAGCCCGCAGGCGAGCGCGCCGCCGAGCGCCAGGGCGAGGAGCAGCGCCAGCCGCTCGGCGTAGAGGGCGTCGGTCGCCCGGTCGATGACCTCGACTTCGGCCCGGCTGCCTGCAACCAGCGCGTCGATGCCGGTCTGGAAGGCGCGGCGGTTGGTGCGGTTCTCCTCGTTGAACCCGAGATCGGCGGCCGCCTTCGGCGACACCTCCACACCCCGCCGCGCGAGCTCGGTCCGCAGAATCGTGAAGGCCTGCGCATCCTTCAACGTTTGCGCGAAGGTCGCGCGCTCGGCCGGCGCCACCACGGGCGCCCAATCGGTCAGGAGGGTGTTCATCGCCGCGAGGCCCTTCATCACCCCGTCGGCATATTTCTTCGCATCCGCCGTGTCGGCCGCCGCGTAGATCCCGCGGGATTCCACCACGACCTCGGTCACGAGCCGGTTGAGGTTCGCCCCGTTCAGCGCCCGGGTCGAGGCGAGCTTCACCTCGCTGATCGCCTCGTTGAAGGTGTGCAGCGTTCGGATACTCACGCCCGCCACGACGAGCGTCACGAGGCTGCAAGCCCCGATGAAGCCGAGGATCTTGGTTCTGATCTGCATCTTGCAACCTGCGGTCGGTAAGTTCGCGGGCGAAATTGCAGGATTCTGCTCAAAACGGGGTTAACGGCTGCATCAAACTTGCTCAGGCGTCGCTTCGAGGGATTCGATCACGAGGTTTTCGTTCGTGTAGACGCAGATCTCCGCCGCGATCCGCATCGCCTTGCGCACGATCGTCTCAGCGTCGTGCGCGCTGTCCTCCAGGGCCCGCGCCGCCGCCAGCGCATAATTGCCGCCGGAGCCGATCGCCATGACGCCGCCCTCGGGCTCCAGCACGTCGCCGGCTCCCGACAGGAGCAGGCCGACCTCCTTGTCGGCGACGAGCATCATCGCCTCGAGCCGGCGCAGGTAGCGGTCGGTGCGCCAGTCCTTGGTCAGCTCGACGCAGGCGCGCGTGAGCTGCCCGGGATATTGCTCGAGCTTCGCCTCGAGGCGCTCGAACAGCGTGAACGCGTCCGCGGTGGCGCCCGCGAACCCGCCGATCACCGTGCCCTTGGCGAGGCGCCGCACCTTGCGGGCATTGCCCTTCACGATGGTCTGGCCGAGGCTGACCTGCCCGTCGCCGCCGATCACGACCCGGCCGCCCTTGCGCACCATCAGGATGGTCGTCGCGTGCATCGAGGGCAAACCGCCCGCTTCGTCCTTGGCCAACGATACTCTCCGCCGCTCTCGAGAAACCCCGCTTCGCCCTCAGGTAGGGGCTCGGCCACGGCTACACCACCACCGTGATCGCCTGGGCGGCCCGGGTCAGCCCGGTATAGAGCCAGCGCGCCCGATGCTCGCGGAAGGCGTAGGACTCGTCGAAGAGCACGACCTTGTCCCATTGCGAGCCCTGCGCCTTGTGGACGGTGAGCGCGTACCCGTAGGTGAACTCGTCCGTCTCACGGCGCAGGAAGGCCGGGATCTCCTCCTCCGAACCCTCCATCACCGCGCGCAACACCTTGATGTCGGTCGCCCGGCGCCGCAGGGCGGGGTCGTCCTCGGGCACCACGTCGAGGCGGATCGTGTCGGGGCGCGGCGGCGCCCGCAGGGCCTGCACGGTCCAGGTCGATCCGTTGAGGAGGCCCTTGGTGCGGTCGTTGCGCAGGCAGACCAGCTTCTCGCCCACCGCCGGCATCGGGTCGGTCTGGCCGGCGAGTTCGCGGATGCGGTTGTTGTAGAGCCGGCGGGTCTTGTTGAGGCCGACGAGCACCTGGTCGGATTCGAGCACCATCGCGGGGTCGATGGCCCGTCGCGGGACGACGCGGCTCTGCCCGTACGCGCCGAGGGCGAGGCGCCCACCCTCACGGATGGTCATCGCCATGCGGACGATGGGGTCGTCGGCGGCCTGCCGGTGCACCTCGGTCAGCATCACGTCGGGCTCGGCCTCGGTGAAGAAGCCGCCGCCCCGCACGGGCGGGAGCTGGGCCGGATCCCCGAGCACGAGGACGGGCTTGTCGAAGGACAGGAGGTCGTTGCCGAGGTCCGAGTCCACCATCGAGCACTCGTCGATGATGATCAGCTCCGCCTTCGCGGCGGCGCCCGAGCGGTTGAGCGTGAAGGCCGGGCCGCCTTCCTCCGTCTCCTTGGTGCGGTAGATCAGGCTGTGGATCGTCGCCGCGTCATGGCAGCCCTTCTGGCGCATCACCGAGGCGGCCTTGCCGGTGAACGCGCCGAACACCACCGCGCCGTCGACATCGTCCGCGATGCGCCGCGCCAGGGTGGTCTTGCCCGTGCCGGCATAGCCGAACAGGCGGAAGACCTGATCGCCACCGCCCTTGCGCCACGCGCTGATCGCCTTCAGCGCCGCGTCCTGCTGCGGCGCGAACCGGGTCGGCAGCGTCTCGCTCACGGCCAGCGGACGGTCGGCGGCAGGGACGACAGGATCGAGGCGACGTTGCCGCCGGTCTTCAGGCCGAAGATGGTACCGCGGTCGTAGAGCAGGTTGAACTCCACGTAGCGCCCGCGCCGGACCTGCTGCTCCAGCCGGTCCGCCTCCGTCCAGGGCGTCCCGAGATTGGCGCGCACGATCGCCGGATACGCCTCGAGGAAGGCCCCGCCGACGTCCCGGGTGAAGGCGAGGTCCGCCTGCGGGTCTCCCGTCCAGTGATAATCGTAGAAGATGCCGCCGATGCCGCGGGGCTCGTTGCGGTGCTTCAGGTGGAAGTACTCGTCGCACCAGGCCTTGTAGCGGGCGTAGTCGGCGGCTGGCGCGTGCGCCTCGCAGGCTCTCCGCAATGCGGCGTGGAAGGACTGTGAATCCGGATCGTCCTGCGTGCGCCGGCGCTCCAGCACCGGGGTCAGGTCGGCGCCGCCACCGAACCACGCCTTGGTGGTGACGACGAAGCGCGTGTTCATGTGCACGGTGGGCGCGTGCGGGTTCCAGGGATGCGCGATCAGCGAGATGCCGGTGGCGAAGAAGCGCGGGTCCTCGGCGGCCCCCGGCATCTGGGCACGGAACTCCGGCGCGAATTCGCCGTGCACGGTCGAGATGTGGACGCCCGCCTTCTCGAACACGCGCCCCTTGATCATCGCCATGGTCCCGCCGCCGCCATGGCCCCCGGTATGGTCGGTGCGGGTCCAGGGCGTCTTCTCGAAGCGGCCCGGCTCGCGCGGCGCATCCGGGTGGAACGGCCCCGTCGCCGCGTCCTCGATCGCTTCGAGCGCGGAGACGATCCGGTCGCGCAGGGTCGCGAACCAGGCGCCGGCCTCGCTCTTCAGCGCGGCGAGGTCACTCTCGGAGGGCAGGGGGCTGGGGTTCGGGCTCGTCATGCCCGAAGGCTTTCCCACCGGGCGGCGGAGACGTCAATTCGCGAAGCGGCCCGAGCCGGCGCCGGCTCGGGCCGCCTGCCCGTCAGCCGGCCCGGACGGTATCGCCGGACCCGACCTGCCGGAGGCCCTCGCCGAGGATCATGGCGGCGGCGATCGCCACGTTGAGCGAGCGCATCCCGGCCCGGATCGGCACCACCACCCGGGCATCCGCCGCCGCGTGCACGACCTCCGGCACCCCCGCGGATTCCCGGCCCATCAGGATGCAATCGCCCGCCTGGAATGCGAAGTCCGTGTAGGGGAGGGCGCCCGCGGTCGTCGCCAGGACGAGGCGGGCCTCGGCCTCGCGCCGCCACGCCTCGAAGGCGGCCCACGAGCGGTGGCGGGAGATCGTCACGTGGTCGAGGTAATCGAGGCCCGAGCGCCGCAGGTGGCGGTCCGAGACGTCGAAGCCCGCCGGCTCGACGATCTCGACCGGGACCCCGAGGCAGGCCGCCATGCGCAGCATGGTCCCGGTATTCTGCGGGATGTCGGGTTGGTAGAGGGCGAGGCGGAGCATCCGGTCTGGTCTCGGGCGGTCAAGTTTCGGGCGGTCAAGTTTCGGGCGGTCAAGTTTCGGGAACGGGATCGAGCCTGCGGCATCGCTCCCCGGTTGGCGGCGCGTCAGGGACACCTACATCCCGGACCTGCTCAGATTTTCGGAATGACCCATGTTCCTCGATTGGCTCGAGCGCCGCATCGATCCGTTCGCGCCTTTCGACGAGGGGAGGATGCCGCCGAAGACGGTCCTCGGCTTCGCCAACTTCTACCTGCGCCCGATCCGGGCCGCGCTCGTCGTTCTCCTTCTGATCTCTGTCGTCGCCGGCACGATCGAGGCGTCGCTCTACCTTCTGATGCGCTGGTTCATCGACCTGATGAACACCGCCGACCGCGCGACCGTGCTGCAGGAGCACGCCGGCGCCATCGGGCTCGCCGTCGTCCTGGTGCTCGTCGTCCGCCCGGTCTCGATCTGGCTGCATGAGGTTCTTTCCAACCAGCTCGTCGTGCCGCAATCCACGAACCAGATCCGCTGGCGGACGCATCTCTACACGCTCGGTCACTCGCTCTCGTACTTCCAGGCGGATTTCGCCGGGCGCCTCGCGAATCGCGTGGTCCAGGTCGGCCCCGCGGTGCGGGAACTGGCCGTGGTCTTCATCGACACGCTCCTGTACGTGGCGATCTACGCGGTCACCGCGGTCGCGCTGTTCGGCTCGATCTCGCCCTGGCTGGCCCTGCCCGTCGTCGTCTGGGTCGCGGCTTACACCCTGCTCACGCGCTGGTTCGTGCCGCGGGCCCGCAAGCGTTCGCATGCAACCGCCGATACCCGCTCGACCCTGATCGGCCGAGTGGTGGACAGCTACACCAACATCCTGACCGTCAAGCTCTTCGCCCGCGATCGCGAGGAGCGCGCCGCGGTGCGCGAGGCGGTCGACGTCCATACCCGCGCCTACCTGCACCAGTTCCGCCTGGTCACCCTCACCACGACCGTTCTCGGGGTGATGAACAGCCTGCTCCTGATCGCCACGGGCGGCGTCAGCTTCCTCCTGTGGCAGCGTGCCGGCATGACCACCGGCGAGGCGGCGGCCGGGCTCGCGCTGGTGCTGCGCCTGATCGCGATGTCGGGCTGGGTCATGCAGACGGTCCGCGGCGTCTTCGAGAATGTCGGCGTGATCCAGGAGAGCATGCAGACGATTGCGCGGCCGCACGCCATCACGGATGCCCTTGATGCCGGCACCCTGGCGGTGCGCGGGGGAGAGATCCGCTTCGAGCATGTCAGCTTCCACTACGGCCGCGGCGACGCCAACGTCATCGAGGATCTGAACCTGACGATCCGGGCGGGCGAGCGGGTCGGCCTCGTCGGGGTGAGCGGGGCCGGCAAGACCACGATCACGGCCCTGCTGCTGCGCCTGCATGACCTCGAGGGCGGGCGCATCCTGATCGACGGGCAGGACATCGCGCGCATCACCCAGGAATCCCTGCGCAACGCCGTCGCGATGGTGACGCAGGACACCTCGCTGCTGCACCGCTCGATCCGCGACAACATCGCCTACGGCCGCCCCGATGCCACCGAGGCCGAGATCGAGCGGGCCGCCACACTGGCGCATGCCGACGGGTTCATCCGCGATCTCGTCGATCACAAGGGCCGGCGCGGCTACGAGGCGCAGGTCGGTGAGCGCGGCGTCAAGCTCTCGGGCGGCCAGCGCCAGCGCGTCGCGATCGCCCGGGTGATCCTGAAGGATGCCCCGATCCTCATCCTCGACGAGGCGACCTCGGCCCTCGACAGCCAGGTCGAGGCGGCCATCCAGGAATCCCTCGACACGCTGATGCAGCGCAAGACCGTCCTGGCGATCGCGCACCGCCTCTCGACCATCGCCGCCCTCGACCGGCTGATCGTCATCGACGAGGGCCGCATCGTGGAGGAGGGCACCCATGCCGAGCTGGTACGGAGGGGCGGCCTCTACGCGCGGCTCTGGGCCCGTCAATCGGGCGGCTTCCTCGGCGATGCGAGCCCGGATAACTCCCTGAGCCGAATTTCCGACACGCTCGCCCGGTAGTCCGCGCCCGCATCGGGGTCACCGGCGGCGTCCGAGCAACGGATCGGAGCGATAAGCGCCGAGCCGCGGGCCGCTGCTGCCACTCACAACCAGGATCCAGATCATCATGACGGCACTCGGCCTCGCGGCGTCGGCCGCGCGGGGACGGGCTCCCTTTGGCGGCCCATGGATGGGTGAGCTCGGCGCCACCCTGTCACTCGCCGCTCCCCTCGTCCTGACGAACCTCGCCCAGCATGCCCTGATGGCGACGGACGTCGTCCTCCTCGGACGCCTCGGGGCGCCGGAGGTCGCGGCCGGGGCCCTCGCGACGAGCCTCTACTTCGTGCTGTTCATCTGCGGCATCGGTCTCACCGCGGCCGTGTCGCCCCTGATCGCGGGCGCGCTCGGCCGCGACCGGAACGCCACGGACGAGGTTCGCCGCATCGTGCGCTCAGGCGTCTGGGCGGTGGGCCTCGTCACTGCCCCCCTGATGCTGCTCCTCTGGCACACGGGCAGGATCCTCGCCGCGATCGGCGAGCCGGCCGAACTCGCCTCGGCAGCGGGCACCTATATGCGGGCGTTGCAATGGTCCATGGCGCCAGCGCTCCTGTTCATGGTGTTGCGTGCGAGCCTCTCGGCCCTTCAGCGGCCGGTCTGGCCCCTCCTCGTCAGCGTTGCGACGCTGCCGGTCAATGTCGGCCTCGCCTTGTGGCTCGCCTTCGAAGGACCGGGCCGGATCGGGCTCGGTCCCGTGGGCGTCGGGCTCGCGACGACGCTCGCATCCCTCTTCAGCCTCGGCGCCCTGGTGGCGATCGTTCTCTGTGACCGGCACCTCCGCCCCTATCGCGCGTTCGCGCGCCTCTGGCATTTCGACGCGGGCCGGCTCGCCTCCCTCTTCCGCCTCGGCCTCCCGATGGCTGCGACGGGCCTCGCTGAGGCCGGCCTGTTCGAGGCCGCCGTGCTCGGCATGGGGCTGTTCGGCACGGCACAGCTCGCCGCCCACGCCGTGGTCATCCAGATCGCCGCGTTCTGCTTCATGGTCCCGAATGGGGTCGCGCAGGCAGCCACGGTGCGGGTCGGCCTCGCCTACGGCGCGCGGGACGGCGAAGCCTCGCGCCGCGCGGGCAAGGTCGCGCTCGGCCTCGGCTTCGGCTTCATGGCCCTTTGCGCCGTGACCCAGCTGAGCGTGCCGCAGACCCTGATCGGACTGTTCCTCGATCTCTCGAATGCGCAGAACGCCAGCGTTCTTCCCTACGCGACCGGGTTCCTCGGGCTCGCGGCGCTCTTCGCGATCGCGGACGGCGTCCAGTCGGTGGCCCTCGGCATGCTGCGCGGCCTCCAGGACACGCGGGTGCCGATGCTGATCGCCCTCTTCGGCTACTGGGGCATCGGGGTGCCGTCGGGCATCGCTCTCGCCTGGGGATTCGGGGTCGAGGGCTACGGTATCTGGATCGGCTTCTGCGCCGGCCTGTTCGTGGTTTCCGTCCTGCTGGTCGCGCGCTGGCGCCGCCTCGTCGAGGGCGGGTTGACGGTGCACCGCTGAGCGGGGCGGCCGGGAGACAATCACCGGGTTTGTGCAATGCGGCTGCAGCGCTCAGCTTGACTTCGGGTGACGCGCGGTCGCATTGCACACCTTAGAACGATAATGCTTCGCTCCTGCGTGGGCTGGCATTCCCTCGACAGCTCCTGAGGTCCCTCGGCCAGCGTCGGCCACGATGGGGACCGATGTCCGCATGCTTGGAGTTTGAGCCTTGGCGAACACCGTGGCCACCGGCGATGCCACCCCACATGGGGCTGACGGCACCCGTCGCGATTTCCTGTTCCTCGCCACCGGCGCGGGCCTTGCGGTCGGCGCCGGCGCCGTGGCGTGGCCTTTCGTCGCCTCGATGGCACCGGACGCGGCCGTGATCGCGGCCGGCGCGCCGATCGAGGTCGATCTCGCCCCGATCCAGGACGGCCAGATCATCAACGTGTTCTGGCGCGGCAAGCTGATCTTCGTCCGCAACCGGTCGGAGAAGGAGATCAAGGAAGCCCAGGACGTGAAGCTGTCCGAGCTGATCGATCCCCAGCCGGATTCTGCCCGCGTCAAGGACGGCCACGCCAAGTGGCTCGTCGTCTACGGCAACTGCACCCATCTCGGCTGCGTGCCGATCGGCCACCAGGGGCAGTACGAGGGCTGGTCCTGCCCTTGCCACGGCTCGCTCTACGACACCTCCGGTCGCGTCCGTCGCGGCCCCGCCCCGACGAACCTGCCCGTTCCCCCTTACGCCTTCCAGTCGGACACCAAGATCCGGATCGGCGAAGAGGGCGGCAAGGCCGCGGCCTGATCACTCGAGAAGCGGGTTTAGCCCCATGAGCGCACACGCCACGACCTATGTGCCGAAGAGCCGCCTCGCGAAGTGGTTCGAGTCACGCCTGCCGATCGTCGGCCTCGTCCACTCGTCGTTCGTCGCCTTCCCGGTACCGCGCAACCTGAACTACTTCTGGACCTTCGGCGCGATCCTGATCGCGATGCTGGCCTCCCAGATCATCACCGGCGTCTGGCTGGCGATGCATTACGAGCCCTCGGCGAGCCAGGCCTTCAACTCCGTCGAGCACATCATGCGCGACGTGAATTACGGCTGGCTTCTGCGCTACGCGCACGCCAACGGCGCCTCGATGTTCTTCGTGGCCGTGTATGTCCATATCTTCCGCAACCTCTACTACGGGTCGTACAAGGCCCCACGCGAGGTGCTCTACATCCTGGGCGTCGTCATCTACCTCCTGATGATGGCCACCGCCTTCCTGGGCTACACCCTGCCGTGGGGGCAGATGAGCTTCTGGGGCGCCACCGTCATCACCAACATCCTGGCGGCGATCCCGATCGTCGGCGATACCATCCAGAGCCTGCTCTGGGGCGGCTACTCGGTCGGCAACCCGACCATCAACCGCTTCTTCTCGCTGCATTACCTGCTGCCGTTCATGATCGCGGGCGTCGTCGTGCTCCACGTCTGGGCGCTGCACGTCACCGGCCAGAACAACCCGACCGGCATCCCGATCAAGTCCGGCAAGGATGCGGTTCCGTTCACGCCCTATGCGACCATCAAGGACGTGTTCGCCACGGTCGTGTTCATGATCCTGTTCGCCTGGTTCATCTTCTATCAGCCGAACTACCTCGGCCACGCCGACAACTACGTCCCGGCAAACCCCGCCGTGACCCCGGCCCACATCGTGCCCGAATGGTACTTCCTGCCGTTCTACGCGATCCTGCGCGCGGTGCCGGACAAGCTCGGCGGCGTCGTGCTGATGTTCGGCGCGGTGCTGATCCTGGCCTTCGCCCCCTGGCTCGACACCTCGCGGGTCCGCTCCTGCAACTACCGGCCGATCTACCGTCAGTTCTTCTGGGTGTTTGTGGTCGTCTGCGTGGTGCTCGGGTGGCTCGGCGCCAAGCCTCCGGAAGGCGGCTACGTGCTCGCGGCCCGGATCTGCACCGCCTACTACTTCGCCCACTTCCTCATCGTGATGCCCCTCGTCGGGCTGTTCGAGACGCCGAAGGCGCTGCCGGGCTCGATCCTGGAGAGCGTCACCGGACCGGGCAAGCAGGTGAGCGGATCCGGGCTACCGACCGGCGCAGCCGCGTCACCGACGACCAAGGGCTGAGGGCAAGGGTCTCTAGGAACATGAAAGCCACACGACTCCTCGCCGCCTCCCTCGTCGCGGCCCTGCTCGGCACCGCGGCGGCCTCCGCCGAGGACGCCCACGGCAGTCCACAGCCCCCGCGGGTGAAGTGGAGCTTCGCGGGCGTTTTCGGCAAGTTCGATCAGGCCCAGCTCCAGCGCGGCTTCCAGGTCTACAAGGAGGTCTGCTCGAGCTGCCACAGTATGAAGCTCGTCAGCTTCCGCAACCTCGCCGAGCCCGGCGGGCCGGACTACTCGGCGGGACAGGTCAAGGCCCTCGCCGCGACGTATCAGGTCAAGGACGGCCCGAACGACGCGGGCGATATGTTCGAGCGTGCGGGCCGCCCGGCCGACACCTTCCCGCCGCCCTTCCCGAACGACCAGGCGGCGGCTGCCGCGAATGGCGGCAAGGCTCCGCCCGACTTCTCGGTGCTTGCCAAGGCGCGCACCTTCGAGCGCGGCTTCCCCTGGTTCGTCTTCGACGCGCTGCCCTTCATGGGCTATTCCGAGCAGGGCGTGGACTACATCCACGCGCTCCTGAACGGCTACGAGGACGCGCCGGACGGCAAGGAGATCCCGGCCGGGACCTACTACAACACCTTTTATCCCGGCCACCTCATCGCCATGCCGAAGCCCCTGAGCGACGGCCAGGTGACCTATGCCAAGGACGACAAGGGCGAGCCCGTCGTCCCGGAGACCATCGACCAGTACTCCAAGGACGTCGGCGCCTTCATGGCCTGGGCTGCCGAGCCGCATCTCGAGGCGCGCAAGGCCCTGGGCTTCCGGGTGATCCTGTTCCTCATCCTGCTCTCCGGCCTGCTCTACTACGTGAAGAAGCGCGTCTGGGCGGATGTCGGCGGCGAGGTTCACGGCCTCCAGCCGGAGCTCCACAAGACCTACTGACTCGGCGACCCACCGGTGTCGCGATGTGAGCGGGCCCCTTTCGCGGGGCCCGTTTTCGTCTGCGAACCGCCGACGATCGGGCTCGATCGTGCTACCGCTGCCCCCGGGTGAAGCGGGGCTTCAACGTTGAAACCGAAGGAGTGTCCCATGGCGGCAGCCGTGCTCGGTGTGATGGGCGGTTCCGGCGTCTACGACCTGCCGGGATTGGAGGACGTGCGCGAGGAACGCATCGGCTCGCCCTGGGGGGAACCTTCGGATGCGCTGCGTATCGGCCGGATCGGTGAGACGAAGGTCGTCTTCCTGGCCCGCCACGGCCGCGGCCATCGCCTGTCGCCCTCCGGCATCGACTACCGCGCCAATATCGATGCGCTGAAGCGCGCGGGCGTCACCGATCTGATCTCGCTCTCCGCCTGCGGCTCCTTCCGCGACGAGTTGCATCCCGGCCTCTTCGTCCTCGTCGACCAGTTCGTCGACCGCACACACGGGCGCCCCTCCTCGTTCTTCGGGAATGGCTGCGTCGCTCACGTATCGCTCGCCCATCCGGTCGGCCCGGGGCTGCAGAGGCGGATCGCGGCGGCCGCGGAGGCCGAGGACATCCCGGTCCATCGCGGCGGGACCTATGTCTGCATGGAGGGGCCGCAATTCTCGACGCTCGCCGAATCGCGGACCTACAGGGGCCTTGGCTACGACGTGATCGGCATGACGAACATGCCGGAGGCCAAGCTCGCCCGCGAGGCCGAGATCACCTACGCGACGATCGCCATGGTGACGGATTACGATTGCTGGCACCCGGGCCACGATGCCGTCGACGTCGCTGCCGTCGTGGCGGTGGCCCGGGCGAACGCCGACAAGGCGGCGCGCCTCGTCGCCCGCATCGCCCGCGACTTCCCCCGCGACCGCGAGGCCTGCCCGGCGGGATCGGACCGGGCGCTGGACGGTGCCATCATGACGGCGCCTCAGCACCGCGATCCGGCCCTCATCGCCAAGCTCGATGCGGTGGCCGGGCGCGTCCTACGCGGCTGATAGCCCCCGGGGCCGGGGCTTCGGCACGTTTTCTTGCCCGAAACTCTTCCCCCGGCGGCGAAATCCGCACTAGAAGGCGGTTTCGGCCGCCTCTGGCCCGAATGAGAAGCGAGCAGAGCGATGCGCGCGGCCAGTATCAGCCGTCGGACGGCAGAGACCGACGTTCATGTCTCGATCGATCTCGACGGAACCGGCAAGGCCACGATCGCCACGGGCGTCGGCTTCCTCGATCACATGCTCGAGCTGTTCGCGCGCCACGGCCTGTTCGACCTCGAGGTGAAGGTGGACGGCGACCTTCACGTCGATCAGCACCACACCACCGAGGATGCGGGCATCGCGCTCGGCCAAGCCGTCGCGAAGGCGCTCGGCGACAAGCGCGGCATCGGGCGCTACGCCGATCTCCACCTGCCCATGGACGAAGCGTTGACGCGCATCGCCATCGATATTTCCGGGCGCCCGTTTCTCGTCTTCCGCACCGCGTTCCGCGTCGAGAAGATCGGGCAGTTCGACACCGAGCTCGTGCGCGAGTGGTTTCAGGCCTTCGCGATGAATGCAGGCATCACCCTGCACGTGGAGACCTTGTACGGCGACAATGCCCACCACATTGCGGAGAGCTGCTTCAAGGGCCTGGCCCGTGCCTTGCGGAAGGCGGTGTCGATCGATCCGCGGGAGGATGGGCGGGTGCCCTCGACGAAGGGCTCGCTCTGAGAAGCGGACCGAGCCGGCGCGCGGGCCGTCGAGGCACCGATCGGGGTTCGGGCCGCGTCATCCGATCAGCGGCCGCAGAGGCCTAGGTTAGGGAGTGACCAGGATGCGAAGCTACACGCTCCATCTGCCGCGGGATGCCCGCGCGGGCGAGTCGCATGACCTCGACCGGGCACAGCTCGTTCCGGACGGATTTTCCTGGGCGGCGTTCGCCTTCACTGTCCTGTGGTTTCTCTATCATCGCCTCTGGGTCGCGGGCCTCGCCGTGCTGACCGGCCTGATGGCGACGGCCTTCGTCGGCCATCTCCTCGGCCTCTCGGCCGTCGCGGGCTTCGTCGTGACGTTCCTGCTCTCCGTCCTGATCGGCCTCGAAGCCTCGAGCCTTCGCCGATGGACCCTCGTCCGGAACGGCCGCCCGGTGCGCGATGTGCTGGTTGCCCGCGATGCCGCGGAGGCAGAGGCCAAGGCCATGACGCGCTGGCTCGACCCCGCATCGGTCCCGCGCGCCCTGGCGGCCGCCCCCTTTGCTGCGGTGGCGAACCGTCCGAGCGAGCCGGTCATCGGATTGTTTCCGTTCAACGAGGGCCGGCGGTGAGGCTATCGGGAGTGGTCGGCGTGCAGTTGCATGAGGCAGGTCGGTCATGACGGGCGAGACGGTCGCGATCATCGATTACGGCTCCGGGAACCTCCACTCGGCGGCCAAGGCCTTCGAGCGGGCGGCCCGCGAAGCCGGACTCGACGGTACGCGGATCCTCGTGACGAGCGACCCCGACACCGTGCGGGGCGCGGATCGGGTCGTGCTGCCCGGTGTCGGTGCCTACGCGGATTGCCGGCGCGGTCTCGACGCGGTGCCCGGCATGGTCGAGGCCATGACCATGGCGGTTCACGGGGGTGGACGCCCGTTCCTGGGCATCTGCGTCGGCATGCAGCTGATGGCGAGCCGCGGCCTCGAATACGAGGTGACCGCGGGCCTCAACTGGATTCCCGGCGATGTCGGGCCGATCCATCCCGCGGATCCGGCCCTCAAGGTTCCGCATATGGGCTGGAACACGTTGGAACCGGACCAGCCGCACGCTCTCCTTGACGGAATCCCGACGGGGGAGAACGGTCTGCATGCGTATTTCGTGCACAGCTACGCGCTCAAGGCGGATCACCCGACCGATGTCGTCGCGCACAGTGATTACGGCGGAACAGTCACGGCCATCGTCGGGCGGGACAACCTCGTGGGCACGCAGTTCCATCCGGAGAAGAGCCAGCGCCTCGGCCTGGCGCTGCTCGCGAACTTCCTGCGCTGGCGCCCCTGAGCCGTCGGTTCGGCTTCCCGTCCCTCCAAGCGAGCATTTCGTGTGATCCTGTTTCCGGCCATCGATCTCAAGGAAGGACGCTGCGTCCGCCTCGTACAGGGGGACATGGCGCAGGCCGTCGTGTTCAACGACGATCCGGCCGCGCAAGCCGCGACCTTCGCGGCGCAGGGCTTCTCCTGGTTGCACGTGGTCGATCTCGACGGCGCCTTCGCGGGCGCACCGATGAACGCGGCCGCGGTCGACGCGATCCTCGCGCGGGTCAAGCTTCCGGTGCAGCTCGGCGGCGGCATCCGCGAGATGAAGACCGTGGAGGCCTGGCTCGCCAAGGGCGTCAGCCGCGTCATCATCGGCACCGCCGCCGTGCGGGATCCCGCCTTCGTGCGCGAGGCGGCTCGCCTGCATCCCGGCAAGATCGCCGTCGGGATCGACGCCAAGGATGGGCGCGTCGCCGTCGAAGGTTGGGCGCAGACCTCCAGCATGACCGCCGAGGAGCTCGGTCGCCGCTTCGAAGATGCCGGCGTCTCCGCCATCATCTACACGGATATCGCCCGCGACGGCATCCTCAAGGGCCTCAACATCGAGATGACGCTGGCCCTGGCCAAGGCCGTGAGCATCCCGGTGATCGCCTCCGGCGGGCTCGCCTCGATCGAGGACGTGCACCGGATCCTGCAGCCCGACTGCGCGCTGCTCGCCGGCGCCATCACCGGCCGCGCCCTGTATGACGGCCGGATCGACCCGGCGGCGGCCCTCGCGGCGATCCGTCAGGCCAGGCCGGCGACGGCCTGATCCAGATCGGAAAGGACCGGTCCTTGCTCAAGACCCGCATCATTCCCTGCCTCGACGTCAAGGACGGTCGCGTTGTCAAGGGCGTGCAGTTCCTCGAACTGCGCGACGCGGGCGATCCCGTGGAATCGGCGAAGGCCTACGACGCGGCCGGCGCCGACGAGCTTTGCTTCCTCGACATCACGGCGAGCCACGAGGCCCGGGGCACCTTGCTCGACGTCGTGAGCCGCACGGCCGAAGCCTGCTTCATGCCGCTGACGGTCGGCGGCGGCGTCCGCACCGTCGAGGATATCCGGACTCTCCTGCTTGCAGGCGCCGACAAGGTCTCGATCAACACCGCCGCCGTGAAGGACCCGGATTTCGTGGCCCGCGCGGCCGAGAAGTTCGGCAACCAGTGCATCGTCGTGGCGATCGACGCCAAGCGCACCTCTGCCCCCGGCGCGCCTGACGAATGGCAGATCTTCACGCACGGGGGCCGCACGCCGACCGGGATCGACGCGATCGCATTTGCCCGCGCGGTGACGGCCAAGGGGGCCGGCGAGCTCCTCGTCACCTCGATGGACCGGGACGGCACGCGCTCCGGCTACGACCTCGCGCTTACCCGCGCGATCACGGACGCCGTGACGGTCCCGGTGATCGCATCAGGCGGTGTCGGTGGTCTCGACGACCTCGTGGCGGGGGTCGCCCAGGGGCGCGCCAGCGCCGTCCTCGCCGCCTCCATCTTCCATTTCGGAGAGGCCAGTATCGCCGAGGCGAAGGCTCACATGGCGGCCGCAGGTCTTTCCATGCGGCTCGATGTGTAAAGGACAGCGATTGTCAGGTGCCCGACTTGCTCGTTAGTCGGCATTGACGCAGTTTCACGGTCGAAGAGGCGCGTGGGGCGTCGCGGAATGTCTTGGGCCTCGTCGCCCGGCCGGCGCTCGGACGAGGCGATAAATCAGGAGGATGGGACCGTTTCGCCGGAAAGGGTCCTGAAACCGCATGATCGATTTCACGCTCAGCGACCTCGTCGATCTGGTCGCCGCCCGCGCCGAGGCGCCACCCGACCAATCCTACACGGCAAAGCTTCTCGCCGGCGGTCCGGCCAAGCCTGCGAAGAAGCTCGGCGAGGAGGCGGTCGAGGCCGCGATCGCGGCGGTGCAGGGGGACCGGGCCGGCCTGGTCTCCGAGGCCGCCGACGTCCTCTACCATCTCGTGGTTCTGCTTCGCGCCGGCGGCGTCGAACTCGATGAGGTGATGGCGGAGCTGGCGCGCCGCACATCCCAGAGCGGCCTCGCCGAGAAGGCCGCGAGGCGCGAGACGTGAACGGCGCGACGAGCAATCCGACGCCGCTCCCCGAGCCCGACCCCGGTCCGGGTCAGGACCCCGTGACGGGGCAGGGGCCGGTAAACCTATCGCCCTACCGGCTCTTCCGCCGCGAGGAATGGGCTCAGCTGCGCGCCGACACGCCCCTCACGCTGACCATCGAGGACATCGAGCGGCTGCAATCCCTGAACGACCCGATCTCGGTCGAGGAGGTGGTCGCGATCTATCTGCCGCTGTCGCGCCTGCTGTCGCTGTACGTCGCCGCCACGCAGGGCCTGTTCAAGGCGACGCAACGGTTCCTGATGGCGGAGCGCGAGACCAAGGTCCCGTACATCATCGGCCTCGCCGGGTCGGTCGCGGTCGGCAAATCGACGACTGCGCGGGTTCTCAAAGCCCTTCTCGCCCGCTGGCCGAACACGCCGAAGGTCGATCTCGTCACCACCGACGGCTTCCTGCTGCCGAACGCCGAACTCGCGCGCCACGGCGCGATGGAGCGCAAGGGCTTCCCGGAGAGCTACGACACCGCAGCTCTCCTGCAGTTCCTGCACGACATCAAGGCGGGTCAGAAGCGCGTGACGGCCCCGCTCTACTCCCACCTCGTCTACGACCGGGTCGCGGGCGAGGAGCGGGTGGTGGAATCGCCCGACATCCTCATCGTGGAGGGGCTGAACGTCCTGCAGCCCGCCCGGCTTCCCCGGGACGGCACCGCGATCCCCTTCGTCTCGGATTTCTTCGATTTCTCGATCTACCTCGACGGTCACGAGGACGACCTGCATCGCTGGTACGTCACGCGCTTCATGAAGCTGCGCCAGACGGCCTTCCGCGATCCGCGCTCCTACTTCGCGAAATACGCCGAGGTCCCGGAGGCGGAGGCCCTCAGGATCGCCGATCACCTGTGGACGACTATCAACCTGCCGAACCTGCGCGAGAACATCCTGCCGACCCGCCAGCGGGCGAGCCTGATCCTCGCCAAGGGCGCGAGCCACCGCATCGAGAGCGTGGCGCTGCGCCGGCTCTAGGACTCAGGCGAACGGGAAGGCGGCTTCCATGACGTAGGGACCGCCGCCGACCGAGACGCGCGCGGAGAACAGCGCGACGCGCGTGGCGATGAAGCGGAGCGGCTCGAAGCGCTCGGCCTGAGACAGGTACATGGCGACGGCCTCCGGGGTCGCGTCCCGGCGCAGGCGCGCGAGGGTCACGTGCGGCGTGAACTTGCGCCGTTCCGGCTCCGCGCCGACGCGCCGGCAGATGCGCTCCTGCTCCGCCTGGAGATCGTTGAGGAGCGGATTGCCGGCGACCCTCGCCAGCAACGCCCGCGGCCTGTCCCCGCCGAAGCTCGCAAGACCGTCCAGGGTGATCGGCAACGGCTCGCGGGCCCGGATCTCCGCCAGTGCTTGGCAGAGATCGGCAGCGAGATCGTCCGGCACGTCGCCGAAGAAACGCAAGGTCAGGTGGTAGTCGGCGGGCTCGACCCAGCGGGCGCCCGGGATGCCTCCGCGGAAGCGCGCCAGCGCCGCGCCGATCTCGGGCGGAATGTCCAATCCGGTGAAAAGGCGTGGCATGGCGCTCCGCAAACGGTTCGGCGTCAGGGGATGCTGCCATAGCGCGGCGCGCCCTGGAGCCGACTCAGGAAGGTCTCGACCGTCGGCAGGATGCCGGCGACGATCGTCTCGACGCCCTTGAGGTTCGGGTGCAACCCATCATCGAGGTTGAAGGCGCGGTCCCCGGCGATGCCCTCGAGGAAGAACGGATACAGCACGAGGCCGTATTGCTCCGAGAGGCTCGGATAGATCGCGTCGAAACGGCTGACGAAATCCGGGCCGAGGTTGAGCGACGCGCGCATCCCCGCCATCAGAACCGGAATCCCGCGGGCCTTGAGGCGGGCCACGATGGTGTCGAGGGCCTTCTTGGTGACGGCGGGGTCGGTGCCCCGCAGCATGTCGTTGGCACCGAGTTCCAGGATGACGCCGTCCGTCCCGTCCGGAACCGACCAGTCGAGCCGGTCGAGCCCTCCCGTCGTCGTGTCGCCGGAGACCCCCGCATTGGCCACCGTGACGGCATGTCCCTTCGCCTTGAGGGCGCGCTCCAGAACCGCCGGGAACGCCGCATCGGCGGGCAGCCGGTACCCCGCCGTGAGGCTGTCGCCCAGGGCCACGAGATTGAGCACGCGCTCGGCCGGCGCCGCCCGGGCTGGAGTTCCGTGCATCAGGAGTGCGGCAAAGAGCACCAGGATGAGCGCCGCGCGTCGGCCATCATGGCGTTGCAGCATCCGGCCGACCATATGGCCGGAGCGCGCGACACGTCGCGTGAAAGGTGCCAATGCGCACTGAACCATTCGCCACCAACCCCGACCCTCGTTCGATGCCCGTCTCTGTGCACAGATCGGTTTCTCCTTGATGTCCGGCAAGGCCATTGCGCTCTCCGAGGTCGATCTCAGCCTCGGCCGTGGGGCTGCCCGCGTCCATGTCCTGCGCGGTATCTCCCTCGAGGTCGAGGGCGGCGAGGCCGTCGGTCTCGTCGGCCCCTCGGGCTCCGGCAAGTCGACGCTGCTCATGGTGATGGCAGGGCTGGAGCGGCCGGATTCGGGTGCGGTTGCCGTCGAGGGCACGGATCTCGGGAAACTGGACGAGGATGCGCTCGCGCGGTTCCGCGGCCGGCGCATCGGGATCGTGTTCCAGGCCTTTCACCTCGTGCCGACCATGACGGCGCTGGAGAACGTGGCGCTCCCGCTCGAGCTCGCCGACAAGCCCGACGCGCATGTGCGCGCGGAAACCGAGTTGCGTGCGGTCGGCCTCGGCCATCGCCTCCACCATTATCCGGCCCAGCTCTCCGGCGGCGAGCAGCAGCGCGTCGCCATCGCGCGCGCCGTGGCGCCGGACCCCGCGATCCTCGTGGCGGACGAGCCGACCGGCAATCTCGACGAGGCGACGGGCCGGCAGATCGTCGATCTGCTGTTCGCGCTGAAGCGGGACCGCGGCGTCACCCTGGTCCTCGTGACCCACGATCCGGGCCTCGCCAAGCTCTGCGACCGCACCGTCCGGCTGCGCTCTGGACGCATCGAGACGGCGGTGCCCGCATGACGACAGGACCTGCCGCGCTCCCGCTGACGATGGGTGTCTGAATGCACGGCACGCTCCCACAGGCTGCGGAGCCCGGGCGACGCGCACCGGTGACCTTCTCCGCCTTGCCGCTGACGTTGCGCCTCGCACTGCGGGACCTGCGCGGCGGCCTCTCGGGCTTCACCGTCTTCCTCGCCTGCATCGCCCTCGGCGTCGCGGCGATCGCAGGCGTCGCGTCGATTTCGCGCTCCCTCTCGGACGGGCTCGGGCGCGAGGGCCGACGCATCCTCGGGGCCGATCTGAGCTACAGCCTTATCAACCGGGAGGCGAGCCCGGCCGAACGATCCGCCCTCGACGCTCAGGGCCGGGTCGACGTGGTCGCGACCCTGCGGGCCATGGCGCTCGCGGGCGACAAGGGAGCGGCCCTCGTCGAGCTGAAGGCCGTCGACGGCCGGTATCCGGCAGCGGGCGATCTCGTCACCGATCCGCAAGCGCCCCTCGCGACGCTGCTGGCCGAGCACGACGGGGCTCACGGGGCGGTCGCCGACCCCGCTCTCCTCACCCGCCTCGACCTGAAGGTCGGCGACCCGGTCACCATCGCGGGCAGGCGCTTCTCGATCCGCGCCACCCTCGTGTCCGAGCCCGACCGCATCGCCAACGGCATCGGCTTCGGGCCGCGGCTGATCATCTCCCAGGAGGCGTTGCGCGCGACGGGGCTGATCCAGCCGGGCAGCCTCAACCGCTGGAGCTACCGGCTCCAGGTGCCCGGGGCGAGCGATGCGGACCTCACCGCCATGGCGCAGCGTGTCTCCGAGGCCGCGCCCGACGCGGGCTGGGAGATGCGCTCGCGCGCCAACGCCGATCCCCGCTTCGCCAAGAGCATCGAGCGCTTCACCCAGTTTCTGACGCTGGTCGGCCTCACCGCCCTCATCGTCGGCGGGGTCGGCGTCGCGAACGCGGTCCACGCCTTCGTCGAGCGCAAGCGCGGTGCGATCGCCACGCTGAAGAGCGTCGGCGCTCCGGGATCGCAGGTGGTGATCCTCTATCTGACGCAGGTGATGCTGATCGCGGGGCTGGGGACCGCGATCGGGCTCGCCATCGGGGCGAGCCTGCCCTTCGTCCTGGATGGTTTGTTCCGGAACGACCTGCCGCTGCCCCTCAACCCCGCCCTCGTCCCGGGCGAACTCGCCCTGGCCGCGGCCTACGGCCTTCTCACGGCCCTTGCCTTCGCAATCACGCCACTCGGCCGCGCGCACGATATCCCGGTCTCGGGCCTGTTCCGGGACACGGTGGACCCCTCCGGGGAGAGGGTCCGCCTGCGCTACCGGGTCATTCTGGCCTGCGCCCTCGCGGCCCTCATCGGCCTCGGCCTCGCCACCGCCTTCGACCGGCGGGTCGCGCTCGTCTTCATGGCGGCGGCGGGGATCGCCTTCGGCCTCCTGCGTCTCGTCGGGCTCGGGCTCATGGCGGGAGCGCGCCGAATCCGGCGGCCGAAGCGCGCCGCACCCCGGATGGCCCTGGCCAACCTGCACCGGCCGGGGGCGCTGACCCCCGCGATCGTCCTCTCCCTCGGCCTCGGCGTGACCCTCCTCGTCACGCTGAGCCTGATCGACGCCAACGTGCGGCGAACCCTCACCAGCACCCTTCCGGCCCACGCGCCGAACCTGTTCTTCCTCGACATCCCGGTCGCCGACGCGGAGGCCTTCCACGCGTTCCTCGGCAAGGCCGCGCCCGGCGGCAAGATCGAGCGCGTGCCGATGATGCGCGGTCGCATCGTGGCGCTGAACGGCGTGCCGGCGGAGTCGATCAAGCCGCCGGAGGACGCGGCCTGGGTGCTCGACGGCGACCGGGGCATCACCTACGCGGAGGACGTGCCGGAAGGCTCGACCCTGGTGTCGGGCAAATGGTGGAACGCCGAGGAGGCCCGGACGCCGCTCGTCTCGTTCGACGCAGAGCTCGGACGCAGCCTCGGTCTCACGGTCGGGAGCACGGTCACGGTCAACGTTCTCGGGCGCAATCTCACCGCGAAGATCGCCAACCTGCGCAAGGTCGAGTGGCGATCCCTCGGCATCAACTTCGTGATGGTGTTCTCGCCCGGCACCTTCCGGGGCGCACCGCACTCGGACCTCGCGACCCTGACCCTCCCCGGCGGGACCGACGCGAAGTCTGAGAATGCGATCCTGCGCGACGTGGCACGCAGCTTCCCGTCGGTCACGAGCGTGCGTGTGAAGGATGCGCTCGAAGCGGTGAACGACCTGGTGGGCAAGCTCGTCCTGGCGATTCGCGGCGCGAGCGGCATCGCCGTGATCGCGAGCCTGTTCGTGCTCGCCGGCGCCGTCGCGGCCGGACACCGGGCCCGCCTCTACGACGCCGTCGTGCTGAAGGTTCTGGGCGCGAGCCGCGGCCGGCTGCTCGCGGCCTACAGCCTCGAATACGGGTCACTCGGGTGCGCCACCGCCCTGTTCGGGCTTCTCGCCGGCACCCTGTCGGGTTGGGTGATCGTCACGAAGGTGATGCGCCTGGAATTCACCCTGGACCTTTCGGGTGCCCTCGTGGCCGCCGGGCTCGCCGTCGTTCTCTCCGTGATCCTGGGCTTGGCCGGAACCTGGCGCATCCTCGGACAGAAGCCGGCGCCCTATCTGCGGGAGTTCTAGGGCGCAGGCGGGCGGCCGTGCCGTTCCGCACGAAAGCGTGGCGCGGCCGTAATGGCGCAGTCGATTCCGGCGGCAATGTAGCGTTATGCCAATTTAATCCCTGATTTATCGAAGAAAAATACCGCAGATCCGGCTCGAAAAACCGCTCTCACAAGCTGGACCGGCCTCTTGTGCCTGGACGCGCAACGCAACATATTTGGGACCGAGGCGCCTGCGCGGGCGCCAGAGGTTGTGCGTGAGCCTCGTTCCCAACAGCACGCTGAGAGAGCTTCCAAAGGAAACTCCCATGGCATTCGACAACTCTCCCTTCCGGTACGGCGCGCAAGCCCCCGGCTACGCTGGCACCCAGGTCGAGGTCGACCAGGGGCTGCGAGCCTTCATGCTCGGCGTCTACAACAACATGGTGGTGGGTCTCGGCATCTCGGGCCTCGTGGCGCTCGGCCTGAACATGGCCGCCACCGCCCAGACCGAGACGGGTCGGCTCGCGCTGACGCCCTTCGGCCAGATGCTCTACAACAGCCCCATCAAGTGGGTGCTGATGCTCGCTCCGCTGGCGTTCATCTTCGTCTTCTCGATGCGGATGGACCGGATGTCGGCCGCCTCGGCACGCCTGACGTTCTTCGCCTTCGCTGCGGTCATGGGTGCCTCGATGTCGACGCTGCTCCTCGTGTTCACGGGCGCCAGCGTCGTACGGGTGTTCTTCATCACCGCGGCCACGTTCGGCGGACTCAGCCTCTACGGCTACACCACCAAGCGCAGCCTCTCGGGCATGGGCTCGTTCCTGATCATGGGCCTGATCGGCCTGATCATCGCGTCCCTGGTCAACATCTTCCTGCAGTCCTCCGGCCTGCAATGGGCGATCTCGTTCCTGGGCGTCGGCATCTTCGCGGGCCTGACCGCCTATGACACGCAGAAGCTGAAGGAGATGTACCTCTACGGCGGCGGCGACGGCGAGGTCGCGGCGAAGATGTCGGTGAACGGCGCTCTGACGTTGTATCTCGACTTCATCAACATGTTCCAGTTCATGCTCTCGCTGATGGGCGACCGTCGCTAGGCAGGGGCGAACCCCGGAACGGAGAAAGCCCCGGCGCCAGGCGCCGGGGCTTTTTTCTGTGTGGCGTATCCCGGGGCGGCATCTCCCGGGTGTCGCGACGGATCCAGGGTCGGGAGCGCGCCAAATCCTCAGACGACGCGCAACGGCTTCTCCAGGACGGCGAGCACGCGTCCGAGATCGGCCCCCCGCTTCAGGATCAGGCCGCTTGCCGCGACGACCGCGTAGGCTCCCTGTCGCCGAGCGAGCTTCGGGTCCTTCTCGATCCGGTAGAGCGGCATCTCGGACGCGCGGCGATAGATCGAGAACACGGCCTTGTCCCGGCGGAAATCGAGGGCGTAGTCGCGCCATTCCCCGTCCGACACCATCCGTCCGTACAGGTTGAAGATCGTTCGGAGTTCGTCGCGATTGAAGGAGATCTGGGGGGCGGGCGAAGAGGCCGGGAATGGGACCACATGGGCCGCGGTTTCGTTCGGGCGGGGCTCGGCACTCGTCCTCTCGCTCATCGTCACTCCATCGTCGGACAGCTTCGGTTAGCCGAATGATGGGCTCCGCCGCTTCGACCCGCAAGGGCGCTGTCTAGGGCGTCAAGGCCACGCTCCAGAAACAAAGCATCACGGTTTTGCCGCTTTCGCGCCTTTCGCGAGCCTTGTTGCGCCCGCACAACGTTTCCCGAACCTCGTTGGCCTGTGCCCGGCTCACGCCCGAAACCCGAGCTCCCCAGCCCTCGGGCGCCGAGCCGGATCCACCGACCGACATTCCAGAGGTTTCGAGACCCAAGGACTTCAGGCCGCCTCTTCGGAGCGGCCTTTTTTCTGCGCGCCGCCCGTCGGAACGGGCTATGAGACGAGCCCCTGTGTCTGGATCCCGTCCGCGTGCCCACCTTCGACGACCGGTTCCGCGAGACGCTCGGCGACCTGTTCGCGTGGCGCCGGGACGTGCGCCGCTTCCACCGGGACGCGGTCGATGAGGCGGCGCTGCGCACCTGCCTGGACCTCGCGAACCTGAGCCCGTCGGTCGGCAACAGCCAGCCCTGGCGTTTCGTGAGGGTCTCGAGCCAGGAGAGGCGGGCCGGTGTGCTGGCGAGCTTCGAGCATTGCAACGTCAGCGCGGGCGCGGCCTACCCGGATTCGCGGCGCGACCTCTACCGGCGCCTGAAGCTCGAAGGGCTGCGGGAGGCGCCGGTTCACCTCGCGGTCTTCTGCGACGAGGCGACGGATGCCGGGCACGGTCTCGGGCGCGCGACGATGCCGGAGATGCTGCGCTTCTCCGTGGTCGGGGCGATCCAGAGCTTCTGGCTCGCCGCGCGGGCCCACGGTCTCGGCGTCGGGTGGGTCTCGATCCTGGAACCAGGCGTCGTCACGGAACTCCTCGATGTCCCGGAGGCCTGGCGTCTCGTCGCGTATCTCTGCGTCGGCTATCCGGTCGAGGAGCATCTCGATCCCGAGCTCGAGCGGCACGGTTGGCAGGGGCGCAGCGATGACGCCAAGCGCCTGCTCGAGCGCTGACGGCCATCAAGGTTAGGACTTGCTTTCCGCCGAGGCGTGACTTTGCGCCGAAAGCTCTGCGCAGTTTTTACCGAGACGAGTGATCGCGGTGCGTAATGTCCACAGGAGGTTTTTCCGCCCGCGGAACAGCAACCTTGGCGGTGAATTGTCGTCCTGCGTAAGGTCACGCTTTCGAGGACGATCCGATGTTCGGGCAGAAGGGATGCAGCGCGGTGGCCGCCGGTGCGGTGCTGGCAGGCTTGGGAGCGGCAGTGTCGGGATCGGCAAGCCCCGCTCACGCCCGCGAGATGGTGCCGTTCCACGAGGGATCAATCTCGCCGGGATCGGTCGTGATCCGCATCTCCGAACGACGGCTCTACCTCGTCAACGGCGACGGGACGGCGATCCGGTATCCGGTCGCGGTGGGCAAACCGGGGAAGCAGTGGGTCGGCGCCACGCAGATCGACGGGAAATACGTGCAGCCGGCCTGGGCGCCCCCGCGTGAGGTGAAGCGCGACAACCCGCGCCTGCCGAACCTCATTGCCGGCGGCTCTCCGCGCAATCCCATGGGAGTGGCGGCGATGACGCTCGCGGGCGGCGAGTATGCGATCCACGGCACCAACCGACCGAACTCGGTGGGCACCTACGCATCCTACGGGTGCGTGCGCATGTACAACCAGGACATCGTCGATCTCTACGGCCGCGTCTCGGTCGGGACACAGGTCTACATGGTTCGCTGACCCGTCGGCCCGGCCTCGCCGCGCAGCGAGAATCGCCGTCTGCGAATGAAGGGCGGTTCTCCGGCGGCCTCGACGACGAATGGGCCGACCGCGCTAGGAGGCCGGCGGCGCGGTCGCCTCGACGGCCGTGAAGGTCTCCAGGATCCTGTAGCTGTGCTCGGCCCCGGCCGGCACCAGCCAGGAATCACCGGGTTCCAGCGTGACGGTCTCCCCACTGAGCGTCAGCTCGGCCCGGCCCGAAATCACGTAACCGACCGTCTCGTAGGGACGGCTGGCACTGGGCTTCTGGTCGGTCGGCGGCTCATCGCGCCACATCCGCATGGCCAGCGTCTCGCCGCCTGCGAGGCTGACCTCGCCGTGGGCGCCGGCGGAGGCGGTTCTGCTCGAGATCTTCGTCGCCATGGCGTGTCTCCCTCATCGGATCAACTGAGGGCCCAACAGCAATCGTCGGCGGACGTTCCGCAGACGGCAGGCCTGCGTCCGCAATCAGAAGTCGACGGCGATCCCCTTGACCTCCCAATCATCGTAGCGCACGGGCTCCAGCCCGCCGCGCCCGCGGCGCTCACCACGCGCGGCGATCCCGGCCGCATGTGCGTCGATGGCGGCACGGCGTTCGGCGGCTTCGGCCAGAGCCCGCTCCGCCGCGGGCGAGAGAACGCGCGTCGGCAGCCCGGTCTCGCTCTCGTCGGCGGGGGCGGTCTTCTTCGGGTCTTGCATCGCGTACGCTCAGGTGAAAGGGCATGCATCGGATCCGGCGCGTCCGCCGGCGATCACAGGAAAGTAAGTTTGATGGCGACAAGCCGCAACGTGGGCGGCCAGGGTGCGGCCATCGAGGGGAACGTGGCAGGCCTCGGGGCCCGCCTCGTGGCGCGCAACGCGGTCGCCGACCTGATCGGGCAGGACCGCGCCTTCGCCCTGGAGGACGCCCTGGCGCAAGCCGGGCGGACGGCCGGCCTCGACCCGGCCGACGCCGCGCTGGCGCGCGCGATCGCGACCGTGACGTTCCGCCGTTTCGGCTTCCTGAAGCGGGCCCTGGCGGCACGGATGGCGCAGGGGCTGCCCGAGAACGAACCGCGCCTTCTCGCGCTCCTGGCAACGGGGGCGGCCCAGATCCTCGATCTGCACGTTCCCGATCACGCCGCCGTCGACCTCTCGGTGCGCCTCGCCAAGGCCGACCCGCAGGCCCAGCACCTTGCCGGCCTCGTCAACGCCGTCCTGCGCCGGATCGTGCGGGAGAGAGCGGCCATTCAGGCCGATGCGATCGATCCCCTCGAGCACAACACGCCCCCGTGGCTCGCGGCCCGCTGGCGCGCGGCCTATGGACCGGACCTGGCTCAGGCAATCGCGCGGGCGCACCTCCACGGGGCCGCCATCGACCTGACGGTGCGGGGCGAGGCGCAGGCCTGGGCCGAACGCCTCGACGCGGACCTGCTGCCTCTCGGCTCCCTGCGCTTGCGCGACGCCAAGACACCGGTCGCGGACCTGCCTGGCTATGCCGAGGGGGAGTGGTGGGTGCAGGACGCCGCTGCGGCAATTCCGGCGCGCCTTCTCGGCGTCGCGCCCGGCGCCAGGGTCGCGGATCTCTGCGCCGCCCCTGGCGGCAAGACCGCCCAGCTCGCAGCGGCCGGCGCGCTGGTCACGGCCGTCGATCGCTCCGCTCCCCGGCTCGAACGCCTGCGGCAGAACCTCGCCCGGCTCGGGCTGAACGCGGAGATCCGCGTCGGGGACGCGCTGACCCTGCCGCAGGAGGGCACGTTCGACGCCGTCCTCCTCGACGCCCCCTGCTCGGCCACCGGCACCATCCGTCGCCACCCGGACGTCGCCTGGATCAAGGGCGATGCCGATATCGGCCGGCTCGCGGCGCTGCAATCCCGGCTGCTCGACCGGGCCGCGACCCTCGTGAACTCGGGGGGGCGCCTCGTCTTCTGCACCTGCTCCCTCGAGCCGGAGGAGGGTGAGCAGCAGGTTGCGGCCTTCCTGGCCCGCAACGGCGACTACGAGCGCGTCCCGGTCACGCCCGAGGATGTCGGAGGGCTTGGCGACCTGATCGATCGGAACGGAGATCTGCGCACGCTCCCCGCCCATCTCGACGGCACCGGGACAACCCTGCGTGGAGGAATCGACGGCTTCTTCGCGAGCCGGCTTCAGCGGCGTCCGGCTTAGAGCAGGCCGAGCTGGCCGCTGCCGTCATCCCGCTCGCGCCGCTTGGGCCGGTCGCCGATGAGGACGCCCGCGATCGAGACGGATGCCTTGAAGGCGGCGATGTCCGCGAAAGCCTGGACCTGCGTGCGAAAGCGCGACGGTGAGCAGACCACCGCGCCGGAGCGATCATCGGACAGGGTCCAGAACCACAGGCCCGTCGGGTCTTCGGTGAGGTCGAAACGCATGGCTGTTCCGTGTCCTGGTATCGGACAGTCAGACGATACCCGAGAAAAAGTCTCGACGGGTAAATGTCTTAGCAAGATCAAGAGATTGCCGGCTACGAAGCGCCCGTATGGGATCGTTGTCCCCGCAATCACCGTTCTCCACAAGCGAACGGTGCCCGGGGCTCGAGGGCGCCGGTCATCGAATCACCACGATGGTCACCCGACCGGAGCCCCGAATCCGGTCGGCGCACTGGGCATATGCTTAACCACTGGTTAAGAGGCCCACTCTAGCTTCGTTCGCCATGAGAACGGGCCGGGCGCATTCTCGCGCATCCGCCCGGCGGGGAGATCGCGTGCGTTGGGGGCCTGATCGCTGGCGCTTGTATCGGCTCGTCGGGCGCGAGGTCGCGCGGACGATGCGCGGAGCATCGGCGCGACTGACATCCTCGCCCGACATCCTGGCACGGGTTCGCGTGACGGGCCTCGTGATCGCGCCTCAGGACCTGCGCACCAGCGACGCGACCTTCGCGGACGACATCTATTCCGGCCTGTTCGTCTTCGCCGGACGCTCGCTGGCGGTGAGCGGCCGCTCTCCCTTCGACTACACGCCACCCTCGCCGGAATGGGCCGAGGTCCTCTACGGCTTCGGCTGGCTCCGGCACCTGCGCGCCGCCGACACCGCCTTGGCGCGCGCGAATGCGCGTGCCTTCGTGGCCGATTTCATGGCCGGCCGGGGCGATCCGACCCTTGCGCGCCCGACGCCGGTGGCCGCGCGGCGCCTGATCTCCTTCCTCAGCCAATCGCCACTGGTGCTGGAAGGGGCCGATCGCAACTTCTACCAGGGGTTCCTAAAGATCCTCGCAAAGTCGGCGCGCGAGCTGGAGCGGGACCTTCGCTGGGGCTTGCCGCCCCAGTGGCGGCTCAGCGCGGCGGTCGCCCTCTGCTATGCCGGCCTGTGCTGCGAGGGGATCGAACCGATCCTCCGGCGCGCGACGCGGATCCTGTCCCGCGAACTCGATCGCCAGATCATGGCCGATGGCGGCCATCGCAGCCGCGATCCGCGCTTCGCCATGGAGCTGATGCTCGATCTGCTTCCCCTCCGGCAGAGCTATCTCAGCCGCAGCGTCGACCCGCCGGAAGCCCTGCTGCGCGCGATCGACCGGATGCTGCCGCTCCTGCGGCTCCTGCGCCACGCCGACGCTTCATTGAGCCACTTCAACGGCATGGGCGCGACCGCCGCCGACCACCTGGCGACGCTCCTCATCTATGACGGCGCCATGGCGCAGCCCATGTCGCATGCGCCGAACTCGGGCTACGAGCGGCTGGAGAGCGGGCGGATCGTCGTCGTCGCGGATGTCGGCGCTCCGCCGCCACTGCCCTTCTCCCGCAATGCCGGGGCCGGCTGCCTCTCGTTCGAGATGTCGAGCGGTCCGCAGCGGATCGTCGTCAATTGCGGATTGCCGGCAAGTGGCGCGGAGTTGCGGCGCCTCGCCCGCAGCACCGCAGCCCACTCGACGGCCACGGTCGCCAACACTTCCTCCTGCCGGCTCCTCGGGGGAGGGGGCTGGTGGGGCGAGCGGCTCGCAGCGGATTGGTTGTCGCGTCACCTGGGCCCGGTCGTCCTGCGCGGCCCCAGCGACGTGAAGGCGGAGCGCACCGAAACGGCCGATGCCCTCGTGGTCGCCGCACGCCATGACGGTTACGCCGAGGATTTCGGCATCGTGCACGAGCGGAGATGGCAACTCGTCGGCAGCACCGGACGCCTCGATGGCCAGGACGCCTTCGTGCGCACGGGCAAGGGGCGTCACAAGCCGCAGGACGTCGCGATCCGCTTCCATCTCCATCCCGCCATCGTGGTCTGCGGCGAGACGACCGATGACCTGACGCTGTCCTCGCCGCTCGGCGAGGTCTGGGCGTTCCGGGCCGAGGGCGCGGCGATCGCGATCGCGATCGAGGAGAGCGTGTATTTCGCGGGCCTCTCGGGCGCACGCCGCACCGATCAGATCGTCCTGCACCTGCGCGTCGAGGACACGACGCAGGTGAGCTGGTCCTTCGCGCGCCGGATGAACCCGTCCGGCTGATCCGCTTCGCAGACCCGAACGGCCCGCGGCGGCGGTCGCATCGTCATCCGGCCTACCCTGGCCCGCTCGCCCGGATTCGTGTTACCGCGCCGGCGAAACCTCGCGACTGCCAGGACGAACGATCGATGTCCCACGACCAAGTGCGGGTGACCCGCGCGCTCCTTTCCGTTTCGGACAAGACGGGCCTCGTCGACTTCGCTCGCGCCCTGAATGCCCGCGCCATCGACCTCGTCTCGACCGGCGGCACGCACCGGTCCCTCAGCGAGGCCGGTCTGCCCGTCACCGAGGTCGCGGACCTGACGGGCTTCCCCGAGATGATGGACGGTCGCGTGAAGACCCTGCATCCGGCGGTGCATGGCGGCCTCCTCGCGGTCCGGGACAACCCCGAGCATCAGGCCGCGCTCGCGGCGCACGGGATCGGTGCCATCGATCTCCTGGTGGTCAATCTCTACCCGTTCGAGGCGACCATCGCGGCGGGCAAGCCCTACGCGGAATGCATCGAGAACATCGATGTCGGCGGCCCCGCGATGATCCGCGCCGCCGCCAAGAACCACGCCGACGTCGCGGTCGTGACGGATGTCTCCGATTACGCGGCCCTGCTCTCGGAACTCGAGAGCGGCGCCGGAATGCTCTGCGGCGAGACGCGGCGGCGCCTCGCCCAGAAGGCCTATGCCCGTACCGCCGCCTACGACGCCGCGATCGCGAACTGGCTCGCCGGGGAGATCGGGGGGGAGGGCACACCGGCCTTCCGGGCCTTCGGGGGTCAACTCGCGCAGGGCCTGCGCTACGGCGAGAACCCGCATCAATCGGCGGCCTTCTACAAGTCCCCGGGCATCGTAAGGAAGGGGGTTGCGAGCGCCCGTCAGCTTCAGGGCAAGGAGCTGTCCTACAATAACTTCAACGATACGGACGCGGCCTACGAGTGCGTCGCGGAGTTCGACCCGTCCCGCACGGCGGCCGTGGCGATCATCAAGCACGCGAACCCCTGCGGCGTCGCGGAGGGCAACGACCTGCTCGAGGCCTATGAGCGGGCACTCGCCTGCGACCCGACCTCGGCCTTCGGGGGGATAGTCGCGCTCAATCGCAGCCTCGATGCCGATGCCGCTCGCAAGATCGTCGAGATCTTCACGGAGGTCATCATCGCGCCCGAAGCCTCCGGGGAGGCGAGGGCCATCATCGGAGCGAAGAAGAATCTCCGCCTCCTCATCGCGGGCGGCTTGCCGGACCCGCGCGCGCCGGGTGAGACCGTCCGCAGCCTCTCGGGAGGCCTGCTGGTGCAGGGCCGCGACAATGCGGTGGTCGACGACATGCCGCTCAACGTCGTCACCCGGCGTGCGCCGACGGAGCTGGAATACGCCGATCTCCGGTTCGCCTACCGGGTCGCCAAGCACGTGAAGTCGAACGCGATCATCTACGCCCGGGGCGGTGCCACCGTGGGGATCGGTGCCGGGCAGATGTCGCGGGTCGACTCCGCGCGCATCGCAGCCTGGAAGGCCGCCGAGGGCGCCAAGCGCCTCGGCCTCGCGGAGAGCCTCGCCAAGGGCTCGGTCGTCGCCTCCGACGCGTTCTTCCCCTTCGCGGACGGCCTTCTGGCAGCCGCCGAGGCGGGGGCCACCGCCGTGATCCAACCGGGCGGTTCGATGCGCGACGACGAGGTGATCCGCGCCGCCGACGAAGCGGGCCTCGCCATGGTGTTCACCGGGCATCGCCACTTCCGGCATTGAGGGCGGACGGGCTGCACCCGTTCCGCATGCCCCGACGAAAAAGGCCCCGCCGATCGGCGGGGCCCTCTCGTCTCGCAACGGCCGTGACGGTCAGCGCGTGGGCTGATCGTCGAAGGTGAAGATGTCGCGATCCTTGGTCTCCGGGATGAAGATCAGCCCGACCACGAAGGTGAACAGGGCGATCACGATCGGGTACCAGAGGCCGAAGTAGATATCGCCGGTCTGGGCCACCATCGCGAAGGCTGTCGCCGGCAGCAGACCGCCGAACCAGCCATTGCCGATGTGATAGGGCAGCGACATCGAGGTGTAGCGGATCCGCGTCGGGAAGAGTTCCACGAGCGCGGCCGCGATCGGGCCGTAGACCATCGTCACGTAGATGACGAGGATCGTCAGGATGCCGATCACCACGAGCTTCTGGCCGGTGAAGACATCGAGGGGGTTTGCGACCTTGATGATGGACGGATTGCTCGCCGCCGGGTACCCGGCCTCCGTCAGCGCCCCGGTCACGGACTTGCTGAAGGTCGGGTCGGCCACCGGAAAGTCCTTGCCGGCGACGCTCACCACCGTCGGCGAACCCGCCGGAAGCGGCTCGGTCCGATAGGACACGGCGCTGCGGGCGAGAAGCGCCTTGGCGATGTCGCACTCCTTGGTGAACTTGGCCGTTCCGACCGGATTGAACTGGAACGAGCATTCGGCCGGATTGGTCTTCACCACGACCGCGACGTTCGCCTGGGCCGCGTGGAGCGCCGGATTGGCGTTCGCGGTCAGGAGGTTGAACAGCGGGAAGTAGGTCAGGGCGGCGATCAGGCAGCCGCCGAGGATGATCGGCTTGCGGCCGATCCGGTCAGAGAGGCTGCCGAAGAACAGGAAGCCTCCGGTGCCGAGGATCAGCGACCAGGCGATCATCACGTTGGCGGTGAACTGGTCGACCTTCAGAATGCTCTGGAGGAAGAACAGGGCGTAGAACTGGCCCGTGTACCAGACGACGGCCTGACCCGCGGTGAGGCCGAGCAGGGCGAGCAGGGCCCACTTGGCATTGCGCCACTGACCGAACGCCTCGGAGAGCGGGGCCTTCGATTGGGTTCCCTCGGCCTTCATCTTCTGGAAGGCAGGGCTCTCATGCATCTGCAGGCGGATCCAGACCGAGATGGCGAGGAGCGCGACGGAGACGAGGAACGGGATCCTCCAGCCCCAGACCTGGAAGGCCGTGAGCGTGGTGCTGGTGCCGTCCGCATTCGTCACGACGGTCGGCGCGTAGGCGCTGTTCACGTACCCTTGAGTCGAGAGGATGATGATCAGCGAGAGCAGCAGCCCGAGCGTCGCCGTCGTCTGGATGAAGGCGGTGTAGAACCCACGCCGTCCGCGGGGCGCGTGCTCGGCGACGTAGACTGCGGCTCCGCCGTACTCGCCACCGAGTGCGAGGCCCTGCAGCATGCGCAGGCCGAGCAGCGTCACGGGTGCGACCCATCCGATCCCGTAGGCATTGAGCGTCGTGTAGGAAGGCAGCAGGCCGACGCAGAAAGTGGAGATGCCCATGATCAGGATCGTGATCAGGAAGGTGTACTTGCGTCCGACCATGTCGCCGAGCCGGCCGAACACGAGGGCGCCGAAGGGCCGCACGAGGAAGCCGGCCGCGAACGCCAGAAGCGCGAAGATGTTGCGCGTCGCCTCCGGGTAGGCCGAGAAGAATTGCGCGCCGATGATGGCAGCGAGAGACCCGTAGAGATAGAAATCATACCACTCGAAGACGGTGCCGAGCGACGATGCGAGAATGACCCGCTTCTCGCTGGAGCTCATCGGTCTTGCCGCTTCATCCGCCCGCGGCACCGCGGTTCCCACTGCCATAACAGTCCCTCCACACGATTATGACCGGCCACCGGGCATCCCGGCACCGGTTGCGGACAGCGCTTGGATGCGGCCCGACCCGTTCTTGTTCACTTCCTCGGCCGAACCGGAACGACCGTGCGGGTCGTCGCCAAGCTCGGTTGGACATATGACGCTAGCGCAAGTCTGGCCTGCGCCCAAGTGCCGCCAAGGAGCAAAAACGACGTAGATGTTAATATTAACAAGCTTTGTGTTCCGGATCGGTAACCGAGTGCTCGTCCCTGAAGACGGGTGCCCTCACACGTCTTGGGAACTTCAGCTCCGACGCCTCGTCAGGTGGACGCGAGACGCTGCAGGCATGCAGCAATGCTGAAATTTCAGCGTCGTCGCGAGCAGAGCCGATGCTGTCTATGTTTGAAGGTCGGCTCACCTGCTACGACTGGAAACCCTGACGACCAGTCCGTCGAGCCGCGGTGAGCAGCGCGAAGCGTGTGCGAAAGCCCAGGATCGCCGATCGCGGCCGAAGGGCGCGGCTGGTCCGATGCCGCGCCCTCAGGTTGGTCAGTGTGCGTGGGCAGTCGATGCACCAATCCCGGTTTCCGAGCGGACGTACTGGGCATCGAATGCCGCGCGCTCACGCCGTGCCCGTTGCGACCGATCCAGCTTCGACACGATGACGATCGTCGCGAAGGCGAGCGGCATCGAGAACAGGGCGGGATTGTCGTAGGGGAAGATCGCCGTCGGGTTGCCGAGGGTCGCAACCCAGACCGCCTTCGACAGGACCACCATCATCACCGCCGCGATGAGCCCCACGAGACCGCCGATCAAGGCCCCCCAGGTCGTCGTATCGCGCCAGAGGATCGACATCGCGAGCACCGGGAAGTTGCAGCTCGCCGCCACCGAGAACGCCAGCCCGACCATGAACGCGACGTTCTGGTTCTCGAAGATGTATCCGAGCACGATCGCCACGATGCCGATCACGACCGCCGCGATCTTCGACAGGTTCACCTCGTGCGCTTCGGTCGTGCGCCCGCGGGCGATGACCTGGGCGTAGAGGTCGTGGCTCACGGCGCTGGCGCCCGCGAGCGTCAGCCCTGCGACCACGGCGAGGATCGTCGCGAAAGCGACCGCCGAGATGAATCCCAGGAAATACGGGCCGCCGACGGCGTTGGCGAGGTTGACCGCCACCATGTTGGTGCCGCCGATCATGTCCTTCAGCTTGTCGAAGGCGCCGGCCGGGCCAAGCTTGAAGTAGGTCGGATCCGACATCAGCAGGGCGATGCCGCCGAACCCGATAATGAAGGTGAGGATATAGAAGTAGCCGATCAGCCCGGTGGCGTAGAACACCGACTTCCGGGCGGCCTGCGCATCCGACACCGTGAAGAAGCGCATCAGGATATGCGGCAGGCCGGCGGTCCCGAACATCAGGCCGACGCCGAGGGAGATGGCCTCGATCGGATTGTTCACGAGGCCGCCGGGCGCCATGATCGCGTCCCCCTTCGGATGGGTCTGGACCGCCGCGGCGAACAGGGATTCCGGGTTGAAGCCGTACTTGAACAGCACGGCACCCGCCATGAAGCTCGCGCCGCCGAGGAGCAGGCAGGCCTTGATGACCTGGACCCAGGTCGTGGCCTTCATGCCTCCGAACGCCACGTAGACGATCATCAGCACGCCCACGATGATGACGGCGTAGAGGTAGGGCAGGCCGAACAGGAGCTGGATCAACTTTCCCGCGCCGACCATCTGGGCGATCAGGTAGAAGGCCACGACCACCAGGGTCCCGGTCGCCGAGATGATCCGGATCGAGGTCTGGTCGAGGCGGAACGAGGCGACGTCCGCGAAGGTGAATTTCCCGAGATTGCGCAGGCGCTCGGCAATCAGGAAGAGCACGATCGGCCAGCCGACGAGGAAGCCGGTGGAGTAGATCAGCCCGTCGAAGCCCGAGGTGTAGACGAGGCCCGAGATTCCGAGGAACGACGCGGCCGACATGTAGTCGCCCGCGATCGCCAGCGAGTTCGTGCCGGCCGAGATGCCGCCGCCGGCAGCGTAGAAGTCGGCGGCGGACTTGGTCGAGCGGGCGGCCCGGATCGTGATGCCGAGGGTTGCCAGCACGAAGAAGAAGAACATTCCGATCGCCGGCCAGTTCGTCGACGATTGCTGGACGGCGCCGAGATCGGGGCCAGCCGCGAAGGCCGGCGGGACGAGGGACGCGGTGGTGAGGGCGAGGGCGAGCGGGAGCCGGGCTAGGCGGGTCATCGTCCGACACTCCGGTTCAGCTCGGCCGTGAGATCGTCGAAGCGGGAATTGGCGCGCGCCACGTAGATGCCGGTGAGGATGAAGGCGAACACGATCACGCCGACGCCGAGGAAGAGCCCGAGCGAGGCCGTGCCGCCGCCGACCTTCACGGCAAGGAGCGCCTTGTCGAAGGCGATGAGGCCGATGAACCCGAAATACACGATCAGCATCAGGATCGTCAGGATCCAGCCGAAGCGCGTCCGCTCATGCACGAGCGCCTGGAAGTTGGGATTCCGGACGATCGCCTGGTAGGGAGGCTCGCCCGTCGCGGCCGGCCCCGTGGCAGCTCCGGTGCCGGGAGGGGAACGACGCGGGTCGTTCGGCGGTGTTCCGTATCGTGATCCGCTCATGGCAAAGCCCTCCGCGGAAATCGGACCTTGCTGGGCGAGGCCGGCTTCCAGAATCCGTTCAAGCGCGCGTTGTGATGATGCAGGACCGGGCGCCCGATCGGAGCGCCCGGTCTTCGGACCCGATCGGATCAGCGGCGGTTCTGCCGGTTCTCGATCAGGTCGTCGACGACCGCGGGCTCGGCAAGCGTCGAGGTGTCCCCGAGCGACGAGAACTCGTTCTCGGCGATCTTGCGCAGGATGCGGCGCATGATCTTGCCGGACCGCGTCTTGGGAAGTCCCGGCGCGAACTGGATCAGATCCGGCGAGGCGATCGGACCGATGTCCTTGCGGACCCAGGACACGAGCTCCTTGCGCAGGGCGTCGGACCCTTCCTCGCCCTCGTTCAGGGTGACGTAGGCATAGATGCCCTGACCCTTGAGATCGTGCGGATAGCCGACCACCGCGGCCTCGGCGACCTTCGGATGCGCGACGAGAGAGGATTCGACCTCCGCCGTACCCATTCGGTGGCCCGAGACGTTGATCACGTCGTCCACGCGGCCGGTGATCCAGTAGTACCCGTCCGCGTCCCGGCGGCACCCATCGCCGGTGAAGTAGTTGCCCGCATAGGTCGAGAAGTAGGTCTGCTCGAAGCGCTCATGATCACCGTAGACCGTGCGCATCTGTCCGGGCCAGGAATCCTTGATGCAGAGGTTGCCCTCGCACGGCCCCTCGAGGGTCTTGCCCTCGGCGTCGACGACGATGGGCTGGACACCGAAGAACGGCCGCGTCGCGGAGCCGGGCTTCAGGTTCGTGGCTCCCGGCAATGGCGTGATCAGGATGCCACCGGTCTCGGTTTGCCACCAAGTATCGACGATGGGGCAGCGCCGGTCGCCGACGACCTTAAAGTACCATTCCCAGGCTTCGGGATTGATCGGCTCGCCGACGGAGCCGAGCACGCGCAGGGAGGCGCGCGAGGTCTTCGCCACCGGACCCTCGCCGCCTCCCATGAGGGAGCGGATCGCCGTCGGAGCCGTGTAGAAGATGTTGACCTTGTGCTTGTCGACGACCTCCCAGAACCTCGAATTGGACGGATAGGTCGGGATGCCCTCGAACATCAGGGTCGTGGCGCCGTTCGCGAGCGGCCCGTACACGATGTAGCTGTGCCCCGTGACCCAGCCGACATCGGCCGTGCACCAGTAGACCTCGCCTTCGCGGTAATCGAAGACGTATTGATGGGTCATCGACGCGTAGACGAGATAGCCGCCCGTGGTGTGCACGACGCCCTTCGGCTGTCCGGTGGAGCCGGACGTGTAGAGGATGAAGAGCGGGTGCTCCGCCTCCACCGCCTCCGCCGGGCATTCGTCGGTCACCTGCTCGGCGGCCTCGTGATAGTAGACGTCGCGGCCGGCCTCCATGGCCACGTCCGAGCCGGTGCGGCGGACGACGATGACATGATCGACGACGTCCTTGCCGAGACGCTGGATCGCCGCATCGACATTAGCCTTGAGCGGCACCTTGCGGCCACCGCGAAGGCCCTCGTCGGATGTGATCACGACCTTGGAAGCACAACCCTCGATACGACCGGCGAGGGAATCCGGTGAAAACCCGCCAAACACGATGGAGTGGATCGCACCGAGACGCGCACAGGCGAGCATCGCGTAGGCCGCCTCCGGAATCATCGGAAGGTAGATCGTGACCCGGTCGCCCTTCGAGACGCCGCGGTTGCGCAGCACGTTCGCCATCCGGCAGACCTGCGCGTGCAACTCGCGATAGGTGATGTGCTTGGATTCGTTCGGGTCGTCGCCTTCCCAGATGATCGCGGTCTGATCGCCGCGGGTTTCGAGGTGGCGATCGACACAATTGTAGGCGACGTTGGTCCGACCGTCCTCGAACCACTTGATCGAGATATTGCCAGGCTCGAAGCTCGTATTCTTCACCGTCGTGAAGGGCGTCATCCAGTCGATGCGCTTGCCGTGCTCTGCCCAGAACGCCGCCGGGTCGTCCACCGAAGCCTTGTACATCTCAAGGTATCGGGCATTGTCGACATGTGCCCCTTGACGCCAGGCATCACGGACCTCGACTACCTTCTCGTCCATCACGCTTCTTCCCTGAGTGGTGCCCGATCGTATCGCGGTTTGTCCGCGCAGCCGAGACTTCCGAGACTTTTCTTAATCGCAGCCGGAGACCGGCGGCAAGCGCTCGTCCGATGCAGACATAGGTTGAGCGCAATGGAACTGTGCTAGGCGCCTGGCACGGCCCATGTCAAGAGAAGTTGGGATCCGGTTTTTCGCTTCCAGCCAAAGGCTTTGGTGGCAGAGCCAGCCTACTGGCGACGCGAAAAAACGTTCCCGGACCATGATCGAATGACCATCCCGGACAAGCTCGAATTGCGTCTCAATCAACAGGACCGCTGCCGTGCTTGCGACATAGCCGAAACTTCGGAAATCGGCGGTCGGATGCAGCCGCACATGATGGCCCGGAGCCGAGCTCTGTCAATTGACAGCCTTTGACTTGCAGAATGGATCAGAGGCCACGAAACCCTTTTTTGCTCGCGGACAGGTGAAGGACGCTCTGACAAAGGCAGTTCTTTGTCTCAAATCGGCGATAGACCGGGGGGCGCGGCCGCCCTCGAACGGTGTTCCTGTGGCTCGGGGCGGTTGTATCGGCGCAGGAAGGGCCGGCCCGACCGCCGGGGCCGACAGAACGCTAGGCGATCTTCGCTTGCCGGGCCGGGAACAGCATCTCGACCAGCGTGCCCTCATCCTTGCGGCTGGTGATCCGGAATCGCCCGTGATTCGCTTCGATGATGGCCTTCGTCAGCGGCAGTCCGAGGCCGGTGCCGCCCCCCTTGCGTGGCCCGGATGCGGAGACCTGACGGAAGGGCTGGAGGACAGCCTCGATCTCCTCCGTGCTCATGCCGATGCCCGTGTCGCGCACCCGGAGCGCGATCTCGCCGCGCTCCGCGGTCGTCGTGGAGACGATCACCTGACCGCCGGCCTCGGTGTACTTGATGGCGTTTGCGATGATGTTGAGGGCCGCCTGGCGCATCGATCGCTCGTCCGCCAACAGGTTCGTCGAGTCGGCAGCGAAGCTTGTCCGGACCACGATCCTGTCGCGCGCAGCCTGCGGCTGGAGCAACGTCACGCAGCTCGCGACGAGATCGTTCAGGGAGACGGGGCCGAAGGCCAGATCGAACCGTCCTGCCTCGATCCGCGCAAGATCCACGAGGTCGTTGACGAGGCCGAGAACGTGCTCACCCGAGGTGCGGATATCGCGCAGATAATCTCGGTAGCGATCAGTGCCGACCGCGCCGAACTGCTCCTTCAGCATCACGTCGGTGAACCCCAGGATGGCGTTCATCGGCGTTCGGATCTCGTGGCTGACCTTGGCGAGGAAATCCGTCTTCCACGTCCCCGGGGCCGCCGCCGCGGCGTCGGCGGTTGCATGGACCTGGTCGCTCGTGCTGCTCCAGCGATCCGGGGCATCGGTGTCGCGGAGGATCGCGACGCGGCGCCCCTCTCCGTCGCCGGGCAGGACGCGCAATACGAGCGATAGAGCTCCGGCCGCACCGGGCACCGTCACCGTCCGAGGCATCCCCGCGACGGTTTGAAGGCTGGAACGCACCGCGATGGTGCTGACCGGATCGAACAACCCGACGAAGCTGCGTCCGACCACCTCGGGAATCGCGCTGCCGAAGAAGGCGGCGGCGGCTCGGTTGAGGCTCAAGACATGCCCAGCCGCGTCGAGGGTCACGACGCCGTCGTCGAGCGCGTCGAGCGCGGTCCGAGCCGCCACGGCGTCGGTTCGGTCGGCCTTCCGGACCGTGCGTTCGGACGGAGAGCGGTCCGGACCGCTGCCGCGGCCCTCACGCAGGATCAGCCCGTGCGCCGGGGCATCGTCCCAGGCCACGGCGAATGGGGTCACCTCGGCCTCGCGGCGACTTCCATCTCGTGTCATCAGCGCGACAGGACCGTTCGACCGTGACGGCGTCTCCAGCGCAGGCTGTTCGTCCAGGGCGCGCGGCATTCCCCTGAACAGATCGGCCATGCCGCCCCTCGCCTGCAGCGCAGCGAGGTCGTCGAAACCCGCGAGGTCGAGAAACCGACGATTGGCGTAGAGAACCGCGTCACCCCGATGGATCAGGAGCGCAAGGGGTATGCCGGCGAGGAGGCCGACGGCGTCGGTCTGGTCCGGCTCGGGGCTCCGCGCGTCACCCGACCGCGTGCCAGGAAAGGGCGTCACCGATCCGCCTGCGCCTCGGACGGTCGCGCTCTCCTGATCGGCGTGAAGAGGCTCGTCCCCTTCGAAGCGCGCCCCGAGTGCGCGCGCGATCTCCCGGAAGGCAGCATGCTCGTTCACGCTGAGCGCCGTCTGTCCCTCTGAAGGCCGCCCGACCACATTCCCGGGCGTTGCGGGATGCGAGACGGATCCGGCCGGCGCCTCCTCGGGCAGGGCCTCGTCCGGTGCGCGGCGACGCGTTGCCGACGCAGTTCGGCTTCCGGATGTCCAGGTCAACCCGAAGCGGGCTGCGGGCACGAGGGCCGCCAGGGACAGGGCCGCGAGGGTCAGCGCCGCCGGCGCGAGGCTCCCGACCCGCGCCTGCGCATCGTTGCCGACAGGGTGAGGGGCGGGCACCCTCGCAGCGGGCGCCGGCTCGTCGAGCGTTGCCATGCCGGGAGAGATGAGGAGCGCGCGCCCCTCCGGCAATGCGCGTGTCTCGCTTGGTACGGAGACTGAACGGACGAGGCCGAAGCCCGCATATCCGGTGAAGGGCCGGCCCGCCCGTGCGCGCGGCGCGCCCGACACGTCGAGTTCGAACCGCCGTGCCGTCGCGTCCGTCGAGAGCACGATGGAAATCGCCCGAAAGGTGCCGTCACGGGCGAGCGCGGCGATGATCGGCTCGGCCCCCGTGAGGTGTCCGCTCGCCACGAGCTGATCCCAGCTTCGGCCGGACAGGACCGGCCGCAGAACCTCGGCGTTTTGACCGACGATGTCCGTGAACACACCCGCGGCATCGGTGCGCCAGATGAACCGATCTCCGACCGTGGCCCCGGCCGCCGGCGGCTGCGCGAACGGAGGGGAGGGGGACGCGTCGTCCTTCGTCCCAGCACGGGGCAGCGCCTCGGGTGCCGATGCGGGCGGAGCGTCCTGAGGAACACGCGCGCGCAGAATCGGCGCCTTCTCCATCAGCACCACGAGCAGCACCGCCCGGTCCGCGCCGATCATGCGGCGCGCCAGCAGGCATGTGGTCGGGACACCGATCCGGCGGGGATCGAAGCGCAGGCGCGCGAGGCGGAGCAGCGATCCGATCTCGCCGAGCCCTTCGATCTGTGCCGTCAGCGACGGTGGCAGGGCACGATGGGTTGGGTCGGGCGCGAGGGCGTCAACGAGGATCCGGGCGCCCGGCGCGGCATGGATCAACCGCTTCCCGGCGGCGTCGAGAATCAGGTAGGCGGCAGGAGGCTCGGACACGAGACACTCCAGGCGTGGCTCGCGCGCCCACAACCGCAATGCGGCATGAACTGCCTCGTCCTCCCGAAAAATTGCAGCCTCAGCCCCGCCGTCGGTCATTCGGACCTGTATGGTTGGAAAAATCGTCGTCTCCGCGCCCATAATGTAGTGCGGACTGCCTCGGGACGCTGGACACTTCAAGGCCGCGTCACACGTTTACGTCATGTCAACCTTAATGCCCCCGCCCCGGGTGGCATAGGGCGGCTGGTGTGTTATTGTGCAACGCACAACGATGCATCAACACCGAAGAACGAGAGGAGACGATCATGAGCAACACCCCGAATTATGAAGTGCCGGGCGAGATGCGGGACTTCGCCGAGAAGAGCGTCGATCAGGCCCGCAAGGCGTTCGACAGCTTCATCGGTGCGGCGCGCCGCACCGCCGATACGGTTCAGGGTTCGGCCGAGGTCGCCCGTACCAACGCTCAGGACATCTCCTCCCGCGGGTTCGAGTACGCCGAGCAGAACGTGAACGCCGCCTTCGATCTTGCCCAGAAGCTCGTGCGCTCCCGCGACGTGCAGGAGGCGATGCAGCATCAGGCCGAGTTCGTCCGCACCCAGTTCGCGGCGATCCAGGCCCAGGCCAAGGAGTTCGGCGGCCTCGCCCAGACGGCGATCCAGCAGGGCGCCGAGAAGGCGAAGACCGTGATGCAGGAGAGCGCCGACCAGGCCCGCAAGGCCATGGACCAGGGCACCGACGCGGCGCGCCAGACCGCGCACGATGCCGAGCAGACCGCCCGCAACGTCAACTCCTGATAGGGACCGCCGGCGTCTCGCCGGCCGGACGCGACGGATCGGACGGCCCGCCCCGCGCAAGCGCGGGGCGGGCCGTCTCGTTTTTGCCCGCATTGCGAGAAATGGCAGGGCTTGGCCCGCGCCGGAGCGGGACACAGGCACCCGAGAGGACGAACCGCCATGCGACCCGCCTACCGAATCGGCTTTGCCGCCGCGATCCTCGCCGGCGCGTTCGGATCGCAGATTGCGAGCGCGCAGTACTACGACGAGGGGTACGACCGGCCGCCGCCGCGCCGGGGTGCCTACGAAGAGCGGCGTCCGGCGCCCCGCCGCGCGAGCGGGCTCAACTGCGACGCGGTTCAGCAGGGTTTGAGCGGACCGCAGCCCTATTCCTGCCCGCTGCCCGGGCCGCGGCCGCTCGGCGCGCGCTGCTTCTGCAACATGCCGATCGCCTCGTTCAGCACGCCGCAGACCGCGGTCGGCCGGGTCGTGCCCTGAACCGCGGCCGTCCCGGCACCCGACCGACGAAAAAGCCGCGCCATCAACACGATGGCGCGGCTTCTTCGTGTCAGGCAGACACCGAAGACCGTCAGTCTTCGATCCCAGAAACTCAGTTCAGGACAACGACCTTGGCGCCGACCTTCACGCGCTCGTAGAGGTCCGTGACGTCGTCGTTGGTCATCCGGATGCAGCCCGAGGAGACCGCCTGACCGATCGTGTCCGGCTCGTTGGAGCCGTGGATGCGGTACTCGGTGTTGCCGATATACATGGCGCGGGCGCCGAGGGGGTTCTCGATGCCGCCGGCCATGTAGCGCGGCAGGTCGGGGCGGCGGGCGATCATGGCGGCGGGGGGCGTCCAGGACGGCCACTCGCGCTTGGCGGTCACGGTCTTGACGCCGGACCAAGTAAATCCGGGACGGCCGACGCCGACGCCATAGCGGATAGCCTCGTTGTTCGGGAGCACGAAGTAGAGCCGGCGCTCGGCGGTGGAAACCACCACGGTGCCGGGCCTGTAGTTCCCCTCGAAGCGCACGAGCTCCCGCGGGATCGGCTGGACCTGAGCTTGCGGCGCGGCCTGGACACCTTGCCCGTAGCCCTGCGGATAGTAACCCTGGCTCGGCGCGCCCTGGTAGCCGTAGGACGGGTCGGCACCGGCGTAATAGTCGTCGGCGCTGCTGGCACCGAAGGGATCGTAGGACGAGGCCGCCGTCGCCGGGGACGCAGCAAGAACACAGACACCGAGGATGCCCGCGAATGCGCTAGCAAGGGTCTTCATGGTGGAGCCTACCTGTGCAGTAACCTTTGCTATACAAGCGTAAGCATAGGCCGGCGGTTCCACGGCGCGTGACGATTTTGGATCACGAGCCGGGATGCGGCGCCGAACGCCGCGGTGCAGTGCGAAATCGTACCGCTCGCCCGGCCCGGGCAGCGCGCTCGGACAGGCTCCGCGCATGGAACAAATCATGAGCGATTCCGCGGATCCGGCTCACGCGACCTCGTCGGTGTGCACGTCGAACCGGGCGAGGTTCGTGAACCCGAAATTCGTGGTGATCGCGACGTCGGTCGCGTCGCGTCCGCGGGCCATCACGATGCGGCCGATCCGGGGTTTGTTGTGGCGGGCGTCGAACGTGTACCAGCGCGGGCCGTCCGGGCCGTCGAGATAGACCTCGAACCAGGCCGAGAAATCCATCGGGTCCGGCACCGGCGGAATGCCGATATCGCCGAGATACCCGGTGCAGTAGCGAGCCGGGATGTTCATGCAACGGCAGAACGTGACCGCCAGATGCGCGAAGTCACGGCAGACGCCGTGGCGCTGCATGAAGCCGTCCCAGGCGGTGCGGGTGGCATCGGCCCGCTGGTAGTCGAAGCGGATGCGCTCGTGGACGTAGTCCACGACGGCCTGGACCCGGGCCCAGCCCTCGGGCGTAGTGCCGAAGAGGGACCAGGCGGTCTCGGAGAGCTTGTCGGTGTCGCAGTAGCGCGAGCCGAGGAGGAAGACGAGCACGTCGTCGGGCAGCGCCTGGACGGGGATCTGGCGGGCATCCAGCACCACCGGGTCGGGCAGGCCGCTGTCCTGCACCACGAAATCGGCCGAGATCGTCAGGAGCCCGGGCGGGGCGACGATGCGGGTGCAGATGTTGTCGAAGCCGTCGCGGAACTCGGCGCACGCGACCGGCGGGTCGAACCGGATCGTCTGGGGCGTGAGCAGGTCCGGCAGGCGCGAGGGATGGAGGCTCAGCGCCAGGATCATCGGCGTCGGCTGCGGCGCCTCGAAGGCGATATCGAATCCGGTCCTGATCTTCATCGCGGGCAACGCCTCTTCTGGCGGGAGGACCGGCCGCCGGGGGATCGCCCGGGGCCTCGGGGCAGGGTTTGACGAAGGGGGTTTCGGGGCCCGGTTCGGGGCCCGAGCCCGGCGGCCGGTCCGGCGCCCGTCCCAGACTGGCGCGTCAACGGGTCGGCAGCAACTCGGGCATCCGGGCCCGGGGCTCCGCCGGATCGAGCTCGACCACCTCGACCTCGACGCTCATGCCGAGGTCGTCGGCCGGGAAGCCGAAGAAGGAGCCGTGCAGCGGCACGGCCTGGCGCGGGTCCCGCGCCACGGCGACACGGATCAGGTCGCGGTTGCCCACGATCCCGTTGGTGGGGTCGAACTCGATCCAGCCCGCCCCCGGCAGGTAGACCTGCAGCCAGGCATGGGTCGAGCCGCCGCCCACGTGTCGCTCGCGGTCGCCGCGGGGGTTGTAGAGGTAGCCGGAGACGAAGCGGGCCGCCATGCCGAGCGCCCGCACCCCCTCGATCATCAGCACCGCGAAGTCGCGGCAGCTGCCGCGCTTGACCCGCAGGGTGGTGACCGGGTCCTGCACGCCCTTCTCGCCGCGGGCCAGATAGGTGAAGTTCTGGCGCACGCTGCGGGTCATGGCCGCCAGGAGGTCCTGGGTCGGGATGCGCCCCGCGGCCGGGATGAAGCTGCGGGCCCAGGCATCGACCTCGTGGCGGGGGTCCGGATACTGGCGCTCAATGGTGCGCAGGAGGTCCGGCATGTCCTCGGCGCCGTAGCCGAAGGGGTAATGCGTGGCGTGGGGCGCCAGGGGGAAGACCGGGATGTGCTCGGGCGTGTGGTCGAGGGTGATGCCGCAGGTGAAGCGCAGGGTGGTGGCCCGGCCCCCGAAGGTCGCCACCGCGACGCAATTGCCAAAGACGTCGAAGAGCCAGCGCAGGGATTTCGGCGCCGGCTCGATCTCGAGGCTGGTGTCGATCAGGCGCTGGTCGTAGCTGTCGCGCGGCCGGAACATGATGCGGTGCTCGCCGAAGGCGACGGGCTGCCGGTAGCGGTAGGTCGTGACGTGGCGGACGGAGAGGATCGGCAACGCGCAAGGCTCCGCCGCGGCCGAGCGCCGCATCCCAGCCGCGATGCAAGAGGCAGGCCCGCCCGCCGGGGCGACGATCCGGTCCCGGGCGTGCCGGACCGGGTCAGCGAACGGACCCGCGCGGCCGGCCCCGGACGATCCGCGGGCGGGATCTTGCGATTCCCGGACAGGGCTGTCCCAGGCAGGGCTGTCGCAGGCAGGGCTGTCGCAGGAAAGGGCTTGGCGGTTCGCGGACGGGACGTCCCGTCGGCGCCGTCCGGGCCCGGCCTCACCCCAGCGGCGGCTTCGGTTCGCAGGCGGCGCGCTCGGCCTCGACGAGCAGCTCGAGGGCGCGCCAGGGCTTGGGGATGAACACGGCCTCGGCCGGCACGTCGGGCCGGGCCACCGTCCCCCCGGAGGTGATGACGAGGCGCGCCCGCGGCCACAGGGTCGCGACGGCGCGGGCCAGCTGCAGCCCGTCCATCTCCCCGGCGAGCCGCACGTCGGCGAAGACGAGGGCGACCTCGCCGCCGCGGGCCTGCAGGACGTTCAGGGCCGCCTCGGCGCTGTCGCAGCCGATGACGCCGAGCTCGGTCTCCTCGAGGAGCGCCTCGGCCAGCGCCCGCACCTCGGGATCGTCCTCGACCACGAGGGCGAGGCGCTCGCCGCGCTCGGCCGCGGCCTCCGGCTCCGACGCCGCGGCGCCGGCCGCGTGGTCGCTCTCCGATTGCCGGACCTGACGCACGAGGACGGCGAGGTGCTCGGGAATGCCCTCGGCCACCAGGGTGTCGTAGAAGGAGGCCAGGGTCTGGCCGATCTGGTCGAGGGGGATGCCGGGCGACAGCGTCTCGGACGCCCGCCTGCCGCGGCCGCCGGTTCCGGACCCGTCATGCTTTGCGGTCATCAAGAGCTGCCCCCGAACTGATCACCCGGCCATTCGCGGATGCGCGATCGCCCGTGGAGAAAAGTCGGCAACCGGCCGTCAGTTGCGATGTCGGGCAGAAACGGTGCCGTTTCGGCTCCCGGCCCGGATGCGGCCGCCCAGTTAGCCAATCGCGGCCAGGCGGCCGCTCGGTCATTACGCCAAGCGCGGCCAGGCGGCCGCTCGGTCATTACGCCAAGCGCGGCCAGGCGGCCGCTCAGTCGGCCGCCGCGTAGGCCATGACGCCGGACACCGCCCGCACGTCGCGGTAGCGCGCGCCGCGGGCGCTCATCATCGCCTCGAACTTCTCGTGGACCTGGGCTACCGAGAGGCTAGCGGCCTTGCGGCGGCTGCGGCCGGCGGCGAAGAAGATGGAGCGGTTGGCCCGGGCCGGGCCGGGCAGCAGCTGCGCGGCGGCGGCCTTCGGCTTGTCGACGACCTTGGCCAGGAAGGACTCGGCATCGTCCGGGCCGAGGAAGTGGGCGAGGTAGACCTCGCCGAGGGACAGCTCGCGGCCGATCCGCAGGGCGATGCGGGCGGCGTCGCGCTTCAGCATCTCGCCGGCCATCAGGGCCGACAGGTAGGGGTCGCGGCGCAGCTCCAGGATGCGGGCGCGCTCGGTCTGGTCGGTGATCGAGGGCCTGTCGTTGGCGTCGTTGACGATGAGGGCCGCCTCCTGGGCGAGGCCGTAGCGGGGGCCGAAATCGCGCACCACGCCGAGCCAGGTGCGCTCGATGAACTGGTACAGGCCGGTGGCCGAGGAGGTCTTGGCCTGCACGGCGGTGATGAAGCTCGATTCCTTGTCGGCCACCGCCATCAGCAGCACCGGGTCGGTCTGCACCGCCTGGGCGGCCCGCACGATGGTCTGGACGAGGTGGCGGCGGATCCGCATCGGCCCGAATTCGAGGATGTCGTTCGGGTCGCCGACCGCGCTCTCGGACAGGAGGAAGTCGTAGGAGACCCGGTCGACCGCGTTCGAGCCGAGCTCGGTGTCGAGGTCGTGGACCGGCGCGAAGGCGGCGGAGGCGGTGAGCACGGCGGGCGGCGGGTCGAGGATCGGCACGGCGCTGGTCTGGACCCGGGGACGCGGCATCACCAGCTCGGTGGCGGCCTGGGCCGAGGGCACCGCCTGCTCGAGGCCGATCTTGCCGAGCTCGACGCCCGATCCGAGCAGCACCGCGCTGAGGCCGCCGGCGAGCAGCGACATCGACAGGATCGAGCGGGTGAGGGCGGGCCGGCTGCCGTGCTGGCGCCCGACCTTCGGACTCACCGTGATGGCGTCGTTGCGGACCGCCGGTCCAGCACCGAAGCGCGCGGCGGGGGAAACGTTCCGAGGCGACCCGACGGTGCGACCCTGCATGTGTGTGACCCGAAGCCCCTTCACGCGCCGTTAACGACGCCGACGACCCCGTTGTACCTTGACAGATGTGGCGACAACACGGCCGAGGTTGTGGCCTCCGCATCACGGTTGTGGGCAAAATGCGGCGCCCGCTCCGGCGCCCCCGACCTGTCGCGTCCGGGTGTCGCCGCGGCGTGGCGCGACGGCCGGGATCGCGCCGCGGCACGCCCGGGGGGGCCGGTCGCCGCCGAGCCTCCGGGGACCGCCGGCCCCCTCGCGAGAGCTGCGTCCGCGCCGGCCCGACGGGCCGCTCAGGCGGCGAGTTCGACGATCGGCTCGGGGGGCTCGGCCTTCGGCTCCACGAACTCGATCCCGCGGGCATAGATGATGGAGGCGATGCGCCAGAAGTCCGGCCGCTGGCCCTCGGGCAGCCGGGCCAGGCGCGCGTCGATCGCGTCCCGCGCCGCCCGTGCCATCGCCTCGACCTCAATCACCGAAATCTCAAGCGACACCGACATGCGACGGTCCTCGGCGCCGGACATGTTAACCGGCATCACTTGAACTCCGCAGCACAGCATTTCGATCCCGCAATGCGACAAGCCGAAACCGCACGCTCCCGGACGGGCATTCCGGCGCGGGGACGATCCGCCGCGGAGCCCGGTGCGGGGGACCGCTCCTCAGGCCGACCAGCCCTTCGAGACCGCCGGGCGCACGGCGTCGGACATCGCCACGGCGAAGACCGGCATGTCCTCGCGGGAGGCCGCTCCTCAGGCCGACCAGCCCTTCGAGACCGCCGAGCGCACGGCGTCGGACATCGCCACGTCGAAGACCAGCATGTCCTCGACGGCCTTCACCTGGCGCAGGCGCTGCGCCAGGTCGCGGGCCTCCTCGGGGACCGGGGCGGGGACGGGGACCGGCAGGTCGAGGCCGAGCCGGTCCTGCAGCGTGTCCATGAAGGCGCCGAAGAACGCCCGGTGCCCGACGATGCCGACGCGGGCCAGGATCTCGATCGCCACGATCGAGTTGCCCGGGTGGACGCGGTCGTCGGGCATCCGGGTGCCGAACTGCCGGGTCAGCGGATTGTAGAGCAGGTTGTAGGCCGGCAGCGGCATCATCCGGAACAAGCGCTTCAGGCCCTTCAGGTCGCCGAGGTCGCAGGCGCTCACGAAGGTCGCGGCCTCCGCCAGCGGGCCGAGGCGCCAGCTCCAGGCCGGATCGGCCGCCATCGCGGCCCGGTCCCGCAGCCAGAGCAGCCGCGTCGCCATCTCGACATGCGGATCGTGGACGAGCGCGACCGTGAGGTCGTTCTCACCCTGAAAGAAGTGCTCGAAGCGCGGCACCGTCAGCGCCCCGGAGAACAGGCACGAGTTCAGCATCTCGTGATTCTGCCCGCAGACGGAGTGCATCATCTCCTCGCTGAGCTTCTGAATGCCGAAGTAGCTCTGCCGGAAATGCCCGAACAGGTGGCCCTGGACCGCGCTCTCGGGGTGGATGCCCGTGTTGATGAGGAGCACCCGCTTCTCGACCAGGGCGTCCTTGGGCACGCGCCGGTAGATCAGCAGGTTGGTGTCGACGTCGTAGAGTTCGAGGCGCGGGATCTCCGCCAGCGTCGGGATATGGTCCTCGGTCACCCAGAAGGTGCATTGCCCGGTGGAGTGCCAGCCGGCGCTGACGTAGCCGGCATCGACGATCTGGGCCGTGACCTCGGCGATGCGAATCCCGTCGACCGAGACGGCCACGCGGCCGGGGGCCTGCGCGTTGTCGGGGATCACCGAGCCGCCGATCGCGCCGCCATGATCGAAGTTGATGAAGAACCGCATGTCCTGATCGCCATGTGCCGCGCAAGGCCTATAGCCGCCCCGCGCGCCGCGCGGAAGGCAAGCCGAATGGGGGCGCCCCCGCCGCGGCGCCCGCATCGCCCCGGGGGCCGCGCGCACGAAAAAAGGGGCCGGCGATCCGCCAACCCCTTCGTGCCGTTCGGAGAAATTCGATGGTACCACCGCCCCGGCTCGAACGGGGGACCCCCAGATCCACAATCTGGTGCTCTAACCAACTGAGCTACGGCGGCACTGGGGCGGGGTTTATCGCGGGGCCGCGGGCTTTTCAAGCGTCGTCTCGCGACCGGCCTCGGCGCTGTGGACGGCCCGGCGCGCGGGGCCGTAAAGAGGGCGGGTGAGTGCGTTTCCGCCGTCCCGTCCGCCCGCACGGGCCCGCGCGTGCCGGGTGCCGCGCCGATGACGTCGCGATGACGTCGCCGATGACGCCGCCCCCCGCGCGGCCGCGCTCCTCGCGTGCGGGACGGTTCCTCGTGCGCGGGAGGACCTGGATCCAGGCGCCGGGCCGGCTCCGGTCGCTGGTGCGCGCGAGCGAGGGCGGCCTCGTGGCGCTCGCCGCGCTCACGGGCTGCATCGCCGGGGCCGCGGTCGCCGGCATGGGCGTCCTGACCCAGAGCCTGCGCGAGGCGATCTACCGCCTGCCCCCGGGCGCGCGCCTCAGCGCGTCCGAGACCGTGGCGCCGCTGGCGCTCCTGGTCGGGCCGGCCTTCGGGGGCGTGCTGCTCGGGCTGCTGTTCTTCGGGGTCGGGCGCTGGCGCGGGCGCCGCAAGCGCCCGGTGATCGACCCGATCGAGGCGAACGCGCTGCATGGCGGGCGCATGTCGCTGCGCGATTCCGTCTACGTCTCGGTCCAGAACGTGATCTCGAACGGCAGCGGCGCCTCGGTGGGGCTGGAGGCCGGCTACACCCAGATCTCGGCCGGGATCGCCTCGCGCCTCGGCATCGCCTTCGAGATGCGGCGGGGCGACCTGCGCACCCTCGTGGGCTGCGGCTCGGCCGCCGCCATCGCGGCGGCCTTCGGGGCCCCGCTGACCGGGGCCTTCTACGCCTTCGAGCTGATCATCGGCACCTACACGATCGCCACCCTGACCCCCGTGGTGGCGGCGGCGCTCTGCGGCAGCGTGGTGGCCCGCGCCCTGCTGCCGACGCCGCCCCTGGTCGAGATCGAGGGGATCCGGGCCATCACCACCTCGACGCTGACGAGCGCCGATACCCTGCCGAGCCTCGTCCTCGGCCTCGTCTGCGCCGGCCTCGGCATCCTGATCATGCGCGGCGTCACCCTGGTGGAGCATGGCGTGGCGGCGAGCGGGCTGCCGCGGGTGGCGGGCCCGGCCCTCGGCGGGCTCTGCGTCGGCGCGCTGGCGCTCGCGGCCTCGCCCCAGGTCCTCTCGGGCGGGCACGGCGCCCTGCACCTCCTCTTCGCCGAGCACGGGGCGCCCCTCGGGGCCGGGGCGCTGGCGGTGCTGTTCGCCGCCAAGGCCGCCGCCTCCGCGATCTCGATCGGATCGGGCTTCCGCGGCGGGCTGTTCTTCGCCTCGCTCTTCCTCGGGGCGATCGCCGGCAAGCTCTTCGCCGCGCTCGCGCCGCAGATCGTGCCCGGCATCGCGGTGTTCGGGCTGACGCCGCTCGCCTACGCGGTGATCGGCATGAGCGCCCTCGCGGTCGCGGTCATCGGCGGCCCGCTCACCATGACGTTCCTGGCGCTGGAGCTGACCGGGAGCTTCCCGGTGACGGGGCTCGTCCTCGTCGCGGTGATCGCCTCCTCGCTCACCGTGCGCAAGACCTTCGGCTATTCCTTCGCGACCTGGCGCTTCCACCTGCGCGGGGAGAGCATCCGCTCCGCCCACGACGTCGGCTGGATCCGCAACCTCACGGTGGGCCGGCTGATGCGCAAGGACGTGCGGCCCGTGCCCCTCGACACCCCGATGGCGACCTTCCTGCGGGCCCACCCCCTCGGCTCGCCCTCGCGGGTGATCGTCGTCGACGGGCAGGACCGCTACGCCGGCATCGTGATGGTGCCGGAGGCCCACGCGGCGACCCGGGAGGCGACGAGCGGGGCGGAACCGACGCTCGCCGACGTCCTGCGCTACCCCGGGGACTTCCTCACCGCCGGGATGAACGCCAAGCAGGCCTCCGCCGCCTTCGACCGGGCCGAGAGCGAGGCGCTCGCGGTCGTCGACGGCGAACGCGAGCGGCGCGTCATCGGCCTCCTGACCGAGAGCCACACGCTCAAGCGCTACAGCGAGGAACTCGACCGTCAGCGCCAGTCCGTGCTGGGAGATTCGGCCTGAGCCGACCCTGCCGGGAGCCCGGCCTTCAGCGCGGGCGGCGCCCGACGCTAACGACGTTGACCTCGCGCGCCTGACGCCCGGGCAGGGTGTCCTGGACGAGGCGGACGATGGCGGGGGCGTCGAGGCCGGCCTGGGCG
>NZ_VZZJ01000040.1 GCF_008806345.1 Methylobacterium planeticum
ATGCACGGGTCGCCGTGCGGGCGCGGACCGCCATGCTGGCCCCGGCCTATTACGCGGCAGCCCTCGCGGCTTTTCTTGCCTTGTACTACCTCGGCCATGCGGCACTGTATGGCGCGACCTACACCGGCGCGATGATCTGAGACAGCAGGCTCAGTGCTGGATCTCAGTTCACGACAACCCGAAGACTTTTCGCTTTCTTTCCCGCAACCTGTACCTGATTGCGGCCGTGCCCTTGGCTCCATAGGGTGCTTGGTCTGTCACAGCGTTTAGCGCCACAGGTTCGACTGCTGGCGCAAGCGGGATCTGCGCCAAGCCAGCGCTGATGGTTAGCACCCGATGGGGACTCGCCGCATGTGGGACCTTCCAGCCTGCGACAGCCTCACGGATGCGATCGGCCACAAGCTCGGCTCCTCCCGCATCCGTGTCCGGCAGGATGACGGCGAGCTCCTCTCCACCGATCCGGCAGGCTATGTCGTGGGTCGGATCGGGGGCTGCCTCGATCGAGCGGACAATCAGCTTCAGCGCCTCGTCCGATGCGATGATGACGGTGGTGGCGCGGGGCGAGCGCAAGGACGTGGGCTGAGAGGCGAGGTTTGGACGGCGAGCCTTGTGGCGAACCGAGCGGCCGGCCCGGGAAGCCGCCCGGTGCGCCGGCCAAGCGGTTGGAGCCGATGAAGAGCCCGGCGCCTCAGCATGGTCGGCGGCGGCTTGGTACGCCGTCCCTCGAACGCGCTAAGGTGTCGGCGGATTCGTATGGCCCCCGGCATGATGAAGGCCGCGCGGCGGGGGCCGGAGGCATCGGACGCCCGGGCAGCTGTGACCGCTGCACCGCACCTGCAATCGGCCAAGGCTCGTAAAAGCTCTCCAGCCCCGTTGGCTTCACATTGCGTGCGCGCTCGTCTTCTACGTAGCCATTATGGCCGCGGCGACCCGCTCGGTGCGGTGCTGGACGCCGAGTGCCGACGCGATCGCGACCGGGCACCTGCTTTCCGAGGGGCTGGCGATCCTGGCTTTTGGCGTGGCGGCGGCACTTGCTGTCTATGGCCTTTGGCGGCGCACAGGCCTCGATCGGAGCCAGGGTGACGGGACGTAAGCGCAGGATGCCAGCCGCCGGTCCGGCCGCGACGCGGTTCAAGCCGGAGCGAGCGTCAGCAGCGGCTTGTCCTTGTCGACGATGTACGTGATGGACAGCTTCATCGGCTTCGCGACGTTTCGGATGCCGTGCGGCACTTCAGGAGGCACTTGAAAGGCTCCGCTCGGCATCAATTTCATATCAGGTTGGCCCTGCACGTAGAGTTCCGCCTCACCTTCAAGGACATAGGTCGACTCGATGCCGGGATGGGTGTGCCGAGGAACGTCCACGCCGGCGGGTACATCTACGGTCATCAAGATAGCGATCATGTTCCCACCCGGAACGTCAGTCTTGCTCAAGGTATTGCGCTTGATCGGGCTAGTGCCGGACGGGCTCGGCTGTGCACCCGCTTCAGTGGCCAGAAAACCCGCGGAGCTTACAGCCGCACAGATGGCGCAGGCAGTGAAGCCTCTCCTCGTGATCATGGCTTGTCTCTCTCAATAACAGCAGCTGCACCTGGAATGATGCCAGCGTCGATGCCTCCCGCCAAGACGCGCACCCAGCGCGTTTAGGCAACCCGTCTCAATCAGCGGCTAAGGCAACGAGGGAGAACATGCCGGCGATGGCAAGATTGCTGACGACGAGGATGGTGAAGAGGGTCATCGAGGACTCGGATACGCAGGAGGAGAAGCGTAGCGGGATGCTTAGCGAGAGGCGCCATCGCGCTGAGTCGCGTCATGCATCGGCAGCTTCCGCAGGATCGCTTTGACGTGACCTCTCACCGGTGTCTCAGCCGAGGCCGGTAAGGCAGCTGTCCCATCCGCAGAACGCAGTCGCGCCTCCGCACGAGGATGCAGATCTCGTGATGAACCGGTATCGTCTGACATTGGCACACTCGTACGCTAATCAGTCACAGCGTACGAGAGATTGCAAACGGCGGACCCGCACTTGGCGCTTCTATTTGAGATGAACCGCGGACGACGATCGGTCGGATCAATGTGGGTGAGGATGTAACGTCACGGAACGCTGTCCCGCTCGCGGCGCGCTACCGCCAATCGTAGGGGTTGAAGGGCGCGAGTGTGTCGCGAAGCGCTTTCGTGGCTGGCTCACGCTGCAGAGCGAGTTCGCGATCAATCGATCGGACGAACTGCTCCCGCCCGGCCTGCAGGTCACGGCTGACGCCATCCAGCGGCCGCGCAAGCCGGACGTGCGGGGGGTTCACCGTGACGATATAATCGATCCCACAGGCAGGCTGGGCTCGGACACCGGGATTGCGGAGCCAGTAGCAGATGTGGACGCGCGTGAAGGGCTCGTCCTCGCGCTGCTCGGCCCAGAGCCGATCCACGCGGAAGCTCTCAGGCCGGACCTTCTGAGCGTAGGCGAGCGTCTGACCCACGCTGATATAGCCGTTCGTGGTATGCTCGCGGACCAGTCGGACGGCCTGCGCTGCAATCGGCGAGAACGGATCGGTCGATCGGCGATGGCGCTGAGTCGCATCTGCCTCCGCGTTGCTGGCCGCGATGAAGAGGGCAACAGCGAACAGGACAAGAGCGAACAGGGCAGTGCGCATGGCGGGAATGTACCCGGCTCTGCGCGGCTGTCGAGGTGCCTGCCCCAACCCTTGAGCTATTCCAGGACGTGACGATGCGGCTCGCGGCGAGGGCTGGGGCCACCGTCAAGGCTCCCCACCCTGCCCTTCCACGGCTTCGCGCGTTGGCTCAGTAACGCTCGTATCGCTCATAACGGCGCCCATACCCTCTGTCATCGTATCCGCCGCCGTCATAGAAGCGGCGCGGCCCAACATCGCGTGAGGACCCACAATAGTTCAGGCCTTCGTCGTAGCAGACGCTCGGCGGCCCCGGGATGTAGCGGCCACCACGGCGGCAGGAGTACCCACACATCGCGACGGGGTTCACTGCAGACGCGATGCCAAGGCTCTGGGCGGTCATCGGAACGCCGGGCGCCGCGCCGGCACTGCTACCAAGACCGACGAGTAGGATGGTGGCGGCGTAGAATGCTGTCCTCATCGAAGCCTCTCTGAGTTCTCCTGATCGTGTCGACCAACCATTGGCCGCAGGCGCGGTGAACGGTTCCGGAACGACCCCGTCATGTCCTGGCCTCTGGAGCCCGGAGAGGGGCAGCGGCAACGACCTTCCGACCGCTCTCGCCGATCCTCAGCGCTACCCGCTGCGCGTTGCCCTTTGACTTGGGGAGCATGGCCGCTGGCTCCCCTTGCCGTAGCCAGCCAAGGCACCGACCGCGCCTGACGATCTCCTCGCCATGGCCGGCGGGTATGGTCCTCCCAAGCGGGGATGCCGAACGGAGATCGGACGTCAGGGCGTCCTGCCACCGACTGACTGCTTCTCTGGCCGTGCGAGCAGGCGGCCTGATCTCTACTCGGCAGCGCCGTTCTCGTTCTCACACTCGGGGAAGGTGGGGAATGGCATCCAATCCGTGAAAGCATCATTGAAATGGCCGTGTTCGCAAGAGGCGACGTGCCAAGGACGTGCATCACCAAAGCGTGTCGGATCCCACCGCACGACCGCTCTCAGATCAGGTTCGTGTCGGTTGATCGCGATGATCCAACGGCCATCGTGAGGGGCCCGGTCCATAGGCCTCCAGCTATCCAAGGCACACTCCTGTCAAACCTCCGAGAGCGCCGAGCGCAACGAGGATCAGCCTTCCTCCCCTTCAAGCTGATCCACGTTCTGTTGTTCCTCGTCGTGGACGTACCCTGCCATCCAATCCGCGCTCTCCTGCGAACCGGCCCGATAGGGATTAGCCGAGACAGTCTTGCCAGCCAGCTTCGCAGCCTTGCCTTCCTGCATCGCTGGAGTGAGGTCGTCTGCCATGTCCTCGTTCTCCTCTGCTCGGCATCGACCATCATGAAGAACTACTGACCGCCCGAGCCGCCGCCGCCGGTGTTCCCAATCGGCCGCTCTGGATGCTCCGCGTTGCCGGCGGCGCCGGAATTGTTCGAGATGCTGGAGGCACCGGTCCCACCAGGAGCTGCCGTCCCAATTGAGCCAGGGCCGCTGTTATCGATGCCACCCGGCTTCACCACGGTTCCGGTCGCCTCAGCCGGCGCAATGGCCGTGGGCGGCCCCGGCTGCCGGATCTCGGCAGGGCCGGTTCCGGTCTGAGCGAAGGCCGTTGTAGCCAAGGGCAGCGCCACCACTGCGAAGATCAGCTGTTTCATGAACAATCCCGTTGGTAACGAAGAGCGGAAGCCCAACCGGAGCCAACGCACCCGTCGCAGCTCCGTTCAGATCACGGAACTGCGATCGACCCGAGAGGAGGGGATGGCTGATGCGAGCCTCTTCGAACCACGCCGATCTATTTGCCCTTTTCCCGTCCGGCCCGGGCTTCCTTAGCCTTGTCGGCTTCGGTCTCCCCAGGTCCCTTGGTGGAAGGGCCGGGAGAACTCCCGCTGCCAGGATGGCCTTGCAGATCATCGATACTGCCCAGACCGCCGCCCTTCTTTGGCGTGCTGCCCTTGCTTGAACCTGATTTCTCCGGCGGGCGCATTGTTACCTCCTGATTTATTTATTCGCACCAAGCCAAGGCGCTGGATCATTCGATGTTCCACGAGGGCTTCCTGTCATCGTCGTTCCGACGTTGCTCGTTGCTTCTCCGGCCATGCGAGCATGATCGCGATCCGAACCGCTCCGCGGCGAGCCTCGATGCCTGCGTTGCGGCGTCTCAGCGTCCTCACCGCGAAGGGATGAGATGAAATGGCCGCAGATCAATCCAGCACGAACCGCTCACTCAAGGGGTATGTCTTCGTCTCTGGATCAGCCAGGAGGGCCTCGACCGCCTTGGCAACATCGGCAGAACGTAGCAAACCCATCGATACGAGGCTGCCGATGATGGACTCTGGCATATCAAAGATTTGGGATACAAAATACGGCATTCGCGAAAGAAGAGGTGATGAGGCGAAGCTGACGACTTCAACAACGCACAGGCGGTCAAATGATGTGCTGTTTTAGGGTCAGCCAGTGCACGTCGGAGATTGAACGATAATCCGGCGGTGACGTTGGTCCGCTGGGACGAGCAACCCAGAGGACGACCGAGAGGACGACCCGCATGTCCGAGACCATCCAGGACGACTTCGCCCGCTACACCTTCACGGTCTATCCTCCGCCGGTGCCCGGACTCCCTTGGCTGTCGGTCTGCATCGGACCAGACGGGTACGTGCTCGACTCGGAGGCTTTTGCCACGCAGGCGGAGGCCATGACTGTCACGCAAAAGGCGCAGGAGGTCCTGCTAGCCAGCATCGTGCGGAAGTGTAGGCGGCCGGCCGACGCCCTGATGCATTAGGCTGCAGCCCTATGCCAACGACGCTGCCTTCTCGCAGATTGAGGCGGAAGCCTCCGGATCGGTTGATCGTCGGCCTCGTCGCCATGCTGATCGCGCTGATGGTTCTGGAACTGGTTGAGCCGTCCGTCATAGACGCATCAGCGACTGCGACAGGAGACGAGAACCCCTTCTCCGAGATTGCTTCCGAATAGGCACGCCAGCGCTCGTGTTGAGCGGGCGCCCATCGATCTACAGGTGGAGCTGACGCAAAGCGCCCGACCGCGCCACTCGTCGAAGCGAGCGTTATTTCGTAATCCGCTTTGGGGAAATCGGATCGCTGCCGGGGAAGGTCTCTTCGACCGCCTGATCCAGGAGCTTGTCCTGACGTGCGTCTAAGTCCTCATCGGCACGATGCTGATCAGGCGCAGCGCCTGCAGCCTGGTTCGCCTTCGTCTCAGGTATTCCCCGCGGGGCTCTCTCGTCCTGACTAACGGCTGAGCCTGCGCCAGTGTTCTCCGCGTCCAGTTCCTGCTCGGCCTCCAACCCGTGATCGTTCGCATGTCCCGCGGGAGAGCCTTCCCGCTGCCAGATCTCGTAGGCGCGTGCCCTGATCCTGTCGTCCCGATCGTCACCCATGATGATGCTCCTCTGACGAGATTTTCCCGGCCGCAAAAATAATTCGCAGGCTCAACACCCTCGGACAACTCCGTGCGTTACCCTTCATAGGCAGCCAACGTCATGGGCGGCGGCATGGGCGGTTTGGCCGCGAGATTATCGCTTCAGACTGAAGAGGGCATCATGCAACTGATTGTCACCGGCAAGCAGAATGGCCGAGCCGTTTCCTTCCAGCGGGCCTCTGCCAACGCTGCCGTCGAAAAAGCCCGACAACTGCAGGGCGAAGGGCTCGATGGGATCCAGATCACGGACATCACGGGCCGGACGTACGAGCCGCACGAGTTCGCCGCATGCTTCGTTCGTCCAAGCTCCTAACTCAGGGCACCCGACCAGCAATCAGACCGATCCGCCTTCAGCAGGGCAGCGCGCGCTCGGCCCATCCGCTCAGGGTGAGGAATTCCTACGCTCAGGACCCCAATGCCCTACACTCTCGACCGGCTGGCAGCCGGCAGCTACGACCTGCTGCTCGATGGCATCGTCATCGGTGGGGTGGTCCGCGACATCACCGCCGATGGCGAGGCCAGACAGTGGCGCGCTGAGCTGCTGGACGATCTTGCACCCGCACAGAGGCCGCGGCCCTTCATCGAGATCGAGCACGGCTTCGGCTCCCTCGAAGAGGTTGCGGCGTGGCTCGGAGATGCTGCGATCGGCCCTGCGGCCCAGCCGTAGCGTCTTCCGCGTCCATCAGCGCCTCGGCAGCCGCAATCGTGGTCTCCCGGTCCGCGTTCTTGCTGAGGGTTCCATCGGGTTGCAGCATCGGCAAATGCGCAGGCTCATGTACGAGCGTGCGCTGGGCGGCCTTCAGGCGGTCAAGCAGCGCTTCGAACTCCGACATGATCCTGACCTCGGCTCAGCGACGGCGCGCGTCGGCCGTCGGGTTCATGTCTCGCTCGACAGCCGCCAGCGCACCCTCTCGCGCCTTCTCGGCTGCATGCGGGCGATCCGAACACTCGACCGGCTTGCCGGATCTGCGCATCGACCAGCCGGATTGTCGCTCAGGCTTTGCGAGCGGCGAGACCCCGATCATGGAAGGCTACGGCACGTCATCGTTCATGTCGCGCCTATGCCATCTCCGCATGCGCGACGCCATCGCGGCACCTCCGGCGTCCCGTCACAATCGTCCTCGTCCGCGAGATCGAAAGGGCAGGGGATTTCAGCCAAGGCCGCCCCGTACTCATCCAAGATGACCACGTGCCAGCGAAGCGGGTTCGCCGCACCCGCAACGCGCTCGCCGATGATCCGCTTCCAGATCTCCAGGGCCTCGATCTCTGCCGCCTCCAAGTCGGGCAAGTCGATCCCCTGATGGTCCCGCGTGACGTCCTCATCATCGTGCAGGACGTCGAAAAAGTAGCGCGGCATCCGCCCTCCCCTCGTGGTGATCGATCCACCTGCACAACGCTGGCGTGTATATTCAAGGCCCGTCACGCCCAAGCGTTGCGCCCTTACCCCTCCGAAGCGGCTGCGCGGTGAATCGGCCGAGACGGATGTCGTAAGAATTGTCCCGATCTCTCCACAAGCGTGAGATGAGCGGTCGCGCAAGCCCACCGTTCAATCAGGCTATCGTGAGCAATACCTCAAATAAATCACAGTTTAGTATGATGCGTTAACCAAATTTCAACGGGTAATGCAACCGATTAATGAACTCCGACTTGGTTCATCAGATCAGCAATGTGTAATCTACAGATCCAAATCAAACTGGAATGACGCATTCTGTATTGATAATAAATCTTGAAAAACCCTTGGAATTAATGAATAAAAAATCGTTGTATCTTGATGTCATAAGCCCGATTTATTCCGGATGTACTGTTGAGCAAATTTCCGCTCCTAACCCGGAAAATGGCAGATCCAGAATTTCGTATATGAGGTGGTTCAGGGACCAAGACGGCCTGCACGAGGTCTGGGCGGAACTCCACTGCGATTCCTCGACAGCCGTGAGACGACCTGCGAACGGGCCTACAGCGAGCCCTTCGTTCCGAGGATCCGCGATGACACCCGAGCAGACGAGATCGGGATCGCAAGTTCTCATGTCCAAGCTCTCAAGTCGAAGACGGCGCATGCTTGCAGCGCCTGAACCCGAACTGATTTCCGCAGGATGGTGACAGCTATGCGTATAACTCTCTTGATCGGCCTCATAGGCGTTGTTCTGGGAAGTCATCTCACTGCGGCTAATGCAGATGAAAGCAGCATCTATCCCCATGTCACGGGACAATCGGTCGAGGCATCGCCCACCGTGAGCGCCACTCTGCCTAGCGAGACTGGTTCGATTGCAGGGCTACCTACGAGCACCCCGTCCGCCAAGAAGGGCGTTGCGCAACCGCCAGGGTGCCCTGCTGCCCGGCGCGTCGGATCAGGAGCGGGCTTCTGCCTCATCAACTAACTACGTCCTCATAGGTTTCGTGGTATGCTAGGGCGTTGAGCTGGGAGGCCGTGATGCGTGCCCTGCGTCTGGACAGCTTGAACGTCGATCAGCTGCGCGAGCTTGACGATCTCTACCGAACGACGCGTGACGTCCGGGTCCGCACGCGTGCGCAGATGATCCTGCTCGTGGCCGAGCAGGGGCTCGCCGTCTCCGAAGTTGCCGCGATCGAGCGTGAGAGTGGCGAGACGGTCCGACGCTGGATCCATCGCTACGAGGCCGAGGGCATCGACGGCTTCTGACGCGCCGCGCTCCGGCAAGCCGGCCAAGGCCAGGACCGTCTATCGCGAGCGATTGGTCGAGCTGGTGCGGCGGCGCCCGCGCGCCCTCGATCTGCCGTTCTCGATGTGGACCGCCGCCCGTCTCGCCGACCATTTGGCGGAGGAGACAGGCCTGCGCATGAGCGTGGCCAGCATCCATCGGCTGCTGCGTGCGGCTGGTCTCGGGTTCGGTCGCCCCCAGCACACGATCAGCAGCCCGGATCCGGACTATGCTGTCAAAAAAGAGGCGGTCGAACTCGCTCGCGACGGCCTGAAGCCAGGATCCGTCTTCTACTACGCCGACGCGTTCAACATCAGCTGGCATCCAACCCTGCGGGCGATATGGGGACCGCAGAGGACGGATGCAAGCGATTCGGTGGACTTGTCAGGTTTTCGATCGGATTGCCGACATGTAGATCGATAGAACTTTTGTCTGTTAGGGTGAATTTTGCTGAAAATCTCGGGATGCGGCCGAAGCGACGCACCACACCAGGCCGTGCGGAGAAAAATTGTCCGCGTGGGCTCGTGCGAGTCGGTCAAAATCGGAATGTGTGGCACCGGAAAGAGAAGGCCCTTCCCCAAGGTGAGGCTCCGGACGTGGCAGCAGACGTCACCTCTGAGTTTTTCAACACAATCGGTGGAAAGCAGACGTCTCCAGCGTCTTGAGGCTGCTCCGATTCAGCGCTCACGCCGATAGTGCATGGCGACCGCGCCATTGCGGAGCGGCTTCGCCGAAACCAACTCGAGCCGTCGCGTACTGGGCAGCCCGCCCTGGTACAGGGTCGGGCCGTGGCCAGCGATCCTAGGATGGACGAGGAGCTTGTACTCGTCGATCAGATCTAGCCGGTCCAGCTCGTTCGCGAGTTTGCCGCTACCGAGGAGCACGCCACTCGGGGTCGCGTCCTTGAGCCTCTGCACGCCTGTTCGCAGGTCGTCGGCGATGTGGTGGCTGTTGGTCCACGGGAAGCCTTTTCGCGTCGACGACACCACATATTTCGGCTTGGCCTCCAGCTTGACCGCCCACTCGCGTATCGCCGGCGGCGCCTCCACGTCGCCGCGAGCGACCGCCGGCCAGTAGCTCTCCATCATCTCGTAGGTGATGCGGCCCCACAGCATCGCCCCGCCCTCGTCCATAAGACGGGTGAAGAGCGCGTGCGTCTCGTCGTCAGCAATTCCTTCCTGGTGGTCAACGCAGCCGTCCAGGGTGACGTTTAAGCTGAAGGTCAAAAGTCCCATACGGTGAGCCTATGCCATATGCTCGAAAAGACGTAGAGCCATTGCTCGCGGTTGATGTTCAGCTTCCGCTAGTGGCCGATTCTGTTGAAAAACTCGGGTGTTGCAGCGGTAGTGATGAAGTGATTCACTCCTGTCGAGAGGCGGAGATCGAAGCAGATGATGGGACCTCGACAAGTCGAGCAGGGTGCCCTGTTCTACGAGTTCTCGCTTGAGACCCACGTCCCCGCCGACCATCTGCTTCGCTCCATCGACCGCGTCGTCGACCTGACCAGCCTGCGCCGAGCGTTGGCTCCGTTCTACGCCTCGACGGGCCGCCCCTCTGTGGATCCCGAGTTGATGATCCGCATGCTGATCGTCGGCTACTGCCTCGGCATCCGCTCCGAGCGCCGGCTTTGCGACGAGGTCCACCTCAACCTCGCCTACCGCTGGTTCTGCCGGCTCGGACTCGACGGCCGGGTGCCGGATCCTTCCACCTTCTCCAAGAACCGCCATGGCCGCTTCCGCGATAGTGACCTCCTGCGTCGCGTGTTCGAGACCGTGCTCGCCCGCTGCATCGCCGAGGGCCTCGTGGGTGGCGAAGGCTTTGCCGTCGATGGCAGCCTGATCAAGGCCGATGCCAATCGGCAGAAGGGGGTCGAAGGCTCTGCCGGCCTGGCCGCCTGAGGTCGTGAGCCGTGCCGCTCAGGAGTACCTCGCCGTCCTCGACGAGGCCGCCTTCGGGGCCGCGACGCCGGTACCGCCCAAGTTCATCTCGCCCGCCGATCCGGCCGCGCGCTGGACCGGAGCGCACGGCGGGCAGGCGTTCTTCGCCTACACGGCTAACTATCTGATCGACCTCGACCACGCGATCATCGTCGACGTCGAGGCGACCACGGCCATCCGGCAAGCCGAGGTCACAGCGGCTCAACGCATGATCGAGCGTTCGCGCGAGCGCTTCGACCTCTATCCGGCCAAGCTGGCCGGCGACAGCAGTTACGGTTCAGCTGAGATGCTGGGCTGGCTCGTCTACGAGCAGGGCATCGAGCCGCATATCAGCGTGTTCGACAAGTCGGCCCGCATCGACGGCACCTTCTCACGTGCCGACTTCACCTACGACCAGCCGGGCGACGCCTATCGCTGCCCGGCGGGCCAAGGGCTGACCACGACCGGCGCCCTGGTCAACGACGGGGCGACGCTGCTCTACCATGCGAGCAAGTTCGACTGCGCGCCATGCCCGTTGAAGGCGCGGTGCTGCCCGAACGAACCGGTGCGCAAGGTACCGCGCTCGATCTACGAGGGCGCGCGGGACATGGCCCGCGACATCGCACGCTCCGAGGACGGCAAAACCTCACGGCGCGAGCTCAAGAAGGTCGAGATGCTGTTTGCCCACCTCCAGCGCATCCTGAAGCTAGACCGCCTCCGGCTACGAGGACCGAACGGAGCGAAGGACGAGTTCCACCTCGCAGCCGCCGCCCAGAACCTGAGGAAGCTCGCAAAGATCATCCCGGTCCCGCAGCCGAGCCCGGCTTGACCGGCAGGGACACCCGGCCCGAGGACGAGGACTCATCCCGCCCCACGCCGATCCCGGCCGCCAACGAGCTTTTCAACGAAATCGGTCCAAAACGGCCGCCTGCATGTGTCGGGGAAACGGTCGTTTTTCCTACAATCAGCTTCTGGCCTATCTTGTGACCTCCCCTACGGCTTGCGACAGGCCCGGTCGGGCTGCACAGGTCTGCACACCGCTGCCCTGGGTTTTTCAGTAGCGCCTGCGCGCGAATGCATGGAGCGCGAACATCGGAGGACAATGCCGCCATGTTCCTACATTTTGAACGTCTGGGCACGGGTCGGCCGCTGCTGATGGTCCATGGGCTGGGGGCCAATCTGCGCACCTGGGATCCGCTCTTGACCACATTGGGCGGCTCGCGCGAACTGATATTGGTCGACCTGCCGGGACATGGCAGATCGGCCCCGCTCGCGGGCCGGCAGACGTTTGAGGCCCATGCGGACGCCCTCGCCACCTTTGTGCAGTCGCAAGGCCTGGCGACAGCGGACCTTGTCGGCAGCTCGGTGGGGGGCCGGTTGGTGCTAGAGCTGGCGCGGCGCGGCATCGGTCGGCACTGCGTGGCGCTTGATCCCGGCGGTTTCTGGCGCGGTTGGGAGACGCGCTGGTTTCACTGGACGCTCGCGGCATCGATTCGCCTGGTGCGGTTGCTGCGGCCCTTCCACCCCGGCCTGTCGCGCCACACCGTCACCCGCACGCTGCTGCTGGCCCAGCTGTCGGCCCGTCCGTGGGTGCTGCCACCGCAGCTTGTTGTGGAGGAGTTGCAAAGCCTGGCGGCCACACCGGTGTTCGATGCGATGCTGCGTGAGCTGGCGCGCGGGCCGCTGCAGCAGGGCTCGGCAAAGACTCCCGGCCGGGTCACCATCGGCTGGGGCCGCCAAGACCACCTGCTGCTGCCGCGCCAGGCTGCACGCAACCAGGTAGCCTTCCCGTCGGCCCGGCTGCACTGGTTCGAGCGCTGCGGCCACTTCCCGCATTGGGATCAGCCTGCCGAGACGGCGCGCGTCATCCTTGAGACGGTCCGGGAGGATGCGCCCTGAAAGGGCTTGTCGCAAACCCGAGCCCGCGGTCATTTACGGGTCGTCAAGCATACCCGCCGAGCTTGCCGCCGCCGCTCTGGAGCCGGTCCATGATCCTGTCTTCTATTGCCGCGAAGCTGAAGCAGCGCTTCAAGGCCGACTTCAAGCGCCGGCATTTCGAAGCTGCGCTGATCGCGCAGGCCTGCTCCGGTTGCGCTCCATAACGCCCAACCCGCGTACATCGCGCTGCTTCCATAAATGGGCTTACGCGAAGAAAATTGGGCTAACGGCCCAGACTGCGGAATGCACATTCGCGTCCGCGGTCGTCGTAGCCGGCCGGGCAAGAACGGACACATGCACCGGCAGCCAGCTTGAGCGGAGGCGGGCAAGACGTTGCCCAAACCGACGCCTGCGCGGATGCGGCTTCAGAATGACTTCCCAGGAGCATGCCCAAGAGCAAAGCGCGGCTCAATTGGCTTTGCATGGCTGTGCCATCTTGCTCGCAAACCCCATGAATTATGGAACGTTCTTTTCCATAATTCCACTTACGCGACGTGGACGGTTCCGTAACACCCAATCGGCGAGCGCCGTGAAGCCGCTCACCAAGAACGCAATGTCCGTTGAAGCATACCTCTGTGGACAAGCTCCGGCATGCGTGCGGTGAGTGATCGTTCCAACAGCCTCTTGGACGCAAGTCAAGTTCGCGTTCCTAACAACAGAGCCCACTCGAAGTGGGTTCGCGAGTAGGCCTGGGTTGCCCTCCTCCGAGGACCCTTGGCGAAGAAGCACCGCCAAGCCTACAAATATTTGATACATATCAAATAATGCCGCCATCAAATGAAATAATTGAGCCGACTACATGAATAAATGTTTCTGAATGTTTAAAATTTCATCAAACCGTCAAGAAAAATAATGTACGCCAAGGCTTGTATAGAGAGGGCCCAGAAGCTTTTCGCAACGAGATTGTGTTCGCGGACGGTTGTCAAAGTACCAGGGCTCAAGCCGCAGATAAAATGATCCGATCGAGGAAGTAGAACCAAGATGGCCTCGTCAGCTGGCCCCATCAAGAACGTCATCGTCATGATTGCCGATGGCGCCGGCTTCAACACCCTGCAGGCGACGCGTCTGTACTTACAAGGTTTGGCTGATGGCGATGCCCGGGCAGGGGCTGCCGGCAAGGTGCTGATCGCCGATGGTCCGGCCTTCACGGCCACCGCCCAGTCCGTCTATCCCCTCGACAACCGCACGGCTCCGCTGCCCGGCGGGAGCGGCCTCGCCCAGAACCCGGCCGTGGTCTACGACCCGGCCAAGAACTACGACTTCGCCCCCGTCTCCGGGCTTGATCCGAACGGCCAGCCGCGCGCCTTCGCAGGCTACGAGTGGAACCGAACCACCTATCCGGACTCGGGCAACACCGCGACGTCCATCGCCACCGGCGGCAAGACCTATAACAACGCCATCGATGTCGATGGCGCCGGCGAGCGGCTGTTCTCCATCGCCGAGCAGGCCAAGCAGTTGGGTAAGGCGACTGGCGTCGTCACCACGGTGCAGTTCAGCGATGCCACGCCCGCTGCGACCGGCGGCGCTCACAACATCGCGCGCTCGAACGCCAACCAGATCGCGCAGGAGATGTTCAGCGCCGGCATCCTCGACGTCATCGGCGGCACGGGCAATCCTGACTACGATGATAACGGTCGGCTTCGCATGACCCCGGACAACCAGTGGATCGGCGCCGACCTCTGGAACTCGCTCAAGGCCGACACCTTCCGCTCGCAGGACGGCCAGAGCTGGAACCTGCTCCAGGACCGCGCCTCGATCCAGGCCGCCGGCACCGGCGCTCCGACCACCGAACGCTTGGCGATGATCACCCAGGCCTTCACGTCCGGCAACTTCAACCGATCCGGCGCAGCGGCCCCCAACGCCACCGAGATCCCGTTCAGCGTGCCGCGCCTGGAGACATCGCCGACACTGTCCGAGCTGTCGCTCGCCGCATTGAACAAGCTGAACGCCGATCCGGACGGCATGTACCTCATGATCGAGGGCGGTGCGGTCGACCGCGCGATGCACGCCGACAACTTGGGGCGGATGATCGAGGAGTACATCGACTTCAACAACGCGGTGAAGACCGTCGTCGACTACATCAACTCGCCGACGAGCCGCGCCACGTTCGAGGACACGCTCATCATCGTCACGGCCGACCACGACCACCTGCTGTTCGGGCCGGAGGGGGCGACGGTCCCCTACCAGCCGGTGCAGCCGGACCGGAACGGCGACGGCGTGCCTGAGGGTCTGTTCTTCTCGACCAACCACTCGAACCAGATCATCCCCCTGTTCGCCGCGGGCGCGGGCTCGACGCTCCTGCCGCAGCTCGCGGACCAGCGCGACGTCGCCACGAACGCCCAGGGACAGTCGATCGGCAGCGGCCGGACCTACACCGACGAGGCCGAACTCGGGAATTTCCTGCAGGCTCAGGTGAACCTGAACGCGACCGCGACGACCGATGGGGCCGACAACCTGATCGGCAGCGATGCGGGTGAAACCCTGAACGGCCTAGGCGGCAACGACATCATCGACGGCCGTGGCGGCAACGACACCCTGATCGGGGGCGACGGCAACGATGCCTTGAGCGGAGGCACGGGCGACGATGTGGTGACGGGCGGCGCCGGCAGCGATACCGCGTTCTTCAACGTGACGTCGGACGGGGCGGACCGGACGGATCTCGGCGAGGGCAACGACCGCGTCAGCATCTCGGCCGCCGCGGCCGGTCAGGTGCGCCTCACCTTCACGTCCGCCGAGGTCGGCAACGGCAACGCCAACGACGGCGGCACCCTCTCGAACCAGGACGGTGCCCTCGCGGTTCGCCTTCAGGCGGAAGGAGCCAACGACACCCTGACCGGGGCGGTCAGCCGCTTCGACGATGAGGGCAACACCTTCGTCGCCTCGACGGAAGGGCTGACGTTCGACGTGCGCGACTTGGTGGCCGGCACACAGCGCGGCGACGCCTTCCGGGTGGTCGCGCTCGGCACCTCCGGCAACGATACTTTGGTTCCCCTAACCGGCCGGGATGGGCAGAGCCACTATGTCAATGCTGGACAGGGCAACGACACGGTGACGGGCGGCAGCGCCGCAGACTTCCTCGTGGGCGGGGCGGGCAACGACACGCTGAACGGAGCCGCCGGCAACGACAGTTTTATCGGCGGCGCCGGCAACGACATCCTCAACGGTGGAACCGGGATCGACCGGGCGATCTTCGCCTACGCCCTCGGAGCAGCGCAGATCAGCCTTGGCGCTTCGGGCGCCATCGTCATCACCGGACCGGAGGGCACTGACACCCTGCGGGGGATCGAGCAGGTTCAGTTCAGCGATCGCACCATCGACAACGCCGACGGCGCCCCCTTGGTCGACGACCTTACCTACCTCGCCCGCTACGCTGACGTCGCGGCCTCCGGCCTCGATCCAGACGCGCATTACGCGAGCTTCGGTTTCCGGGAGGGGCGCGACCCGAACGCCTTCTTCTCGACCAGCGGCTACCTCGCGGCCAATCCCGACGTCGCCCGCGCCGGCCTCAACCCCCTCGATCACTACGCCCAGAGCGGGTACCGCGAGGGGCGCGACCCCGGCGCAGCCTTCGACAACGAACTCTACCTCGCGCGCAACGCCGACGTCCGGGCGGCCGGGATCGACCCGCTCACCCACTACCTGCAATTCGGCCAGGACGAGGGCCGGGCGATCGGCAAGGCCATCGGCCGGGCGGGGGATCTCGGCACGGCAAAGGGCTTCGACGCCGAGTTCTACCTCTTGGCCAACGCGGATGTCGCCAAAGCCGCCCAGGCTGCAGGCGGGGATAGCTTCGCCTTCGCACAGCGGCATTTCGAGCAGTTCGGCTGGAAGGAGGGCCGCGATCCGAACGCGGTGTTCGACACCAAGGGCTATCTCGGGGCCTACGCGGACGTAGCCCGGGCCGGCATCAACCCGCTGACACACTATGACAATGCCGGCTTCAAGGAAGGTCGTGACCCCTCCGTCGCCTTCGATTCCTCGGCTTATCTTGCCGCCAACCGCGACGTCGCGGCGGCTGGGATCGACCCGATGCAGCACTACCTGCAATTCGGGATCTACGAGGGCCGCAACCCATTCTCCGACACCACCTTCGGTGCCGGTAGCGTTGGCTGATCGTCAGGCGTCCATCGAGCGCCTCGAGCTGGACGACTCGAACGGTAGCCGAGATCGTGAAGCACTACGCCGCACCGACCGGCCTTGATGCCCCAACCTTCGGGACTGGATGAGCGAACCGAGAGAGATCGAGCTGAAGCTGGAGTGAGAGCCCTCCGACCTCGCCACGTTGCAGGGTCACCCGCTGCTACAAGAGGCTACCACACAAGACACAGCGCAACTCGCCTCGGTCTATTTCGACACGGCCGATCAGCGGTTGCGGGAAGCTGGCTTCGGCCTGCGGGTTCGCAAATAAGGCGAGAGCCATATTCAAACCGTCAAGGCCGAGGGAGAAGGCCTGTTCGAGCGCTCCGAATGGGAGCAGGGGGTGGCCGGGCCCGAGCCGGATCGAGACGACATCGCCAAGACCCCGCTAGGGGAGGTCGTGAGCAAGAAGACAAAGCTCAAACCGATCTTCATCACGTTCGTGGAGCGCAAGACCTACCTGGTTCAACAAGGCAGCTCCCGCATCGAGGTTGCCCTCGACACAGGCCGGATCGAAACGCCTGCGACCGGTGGCGAAGTCATACCTATCTGCGAGATCGAGCTTGAGCTTAAGGAGGGGAATGCCGCTGATGTGTTTGCTCTCTCTCAAGCCATCTCGACGCTTGTGCCCCTTCGGCTTAGAGTCCTGAGCAAGGCCGAGCGCGGCTACGCCCTTGCGGCGGGCGATCACACGAAGGTCCGCAAAGCCGAGCCTGTCTCGCTGCGAAAGGGGATCACAGCGGCCGACGCCTTCCGGGCTGTCGCGCATGCTTGCCTGCGCCACATGCGGGTGAACGAGAACATTCTGCTTCAGCGGCGCGACGCCGATGCGCTGCATCAGGTCCGCGTTGCAATCCGTCGGCTACGCTCGGCCTTCTCGCTCTTCGGCGCTCTCGTCCAAGACGTCCAGGGTGCCCGACTGCGGGCGGAGCTGAAGCGGCTGTCGGAGCCACTCGGTCGGGCGCGCAATCTGGATGTCTTTCTGGCCACGACTCTGCCGGCCGAGCGCGCCTTGCACCCGGACGAGGTCGGCCTGCTCAACCTCGAAAAGCATTTGGAAGCCCAGCGCACCGAAGCCTACGAGGCAGTCCTGGCGACGCTGCGCTCGGATGAGTGGCGTGCGCTCATGGTTGACCTTGTGGACTGGGTCAACGCAGGGCCTTGATTGCAGACTGGCGACGCCGACAAAACTGAGCAGCGGGATCAGCCAGCCCGGACCTTCGCAGTTGTCGTGCTGGACCGGCGGCGTCGACAGGTGAAGAAGCGAGGGCTTCATTTCGACGAACTCAGCCCAGAGGATCGCCATCAGGTTCGCATCGCGGCCAAGAAGCTGCGCTACGGAGCCGAGTTCTTCGCGCGCCTCTACTCAGGCAAAAAGGCGGTCGAAAGCCACAAGGCATTCGTGAAAACCTTGTCTGACCTGCAAGACAAATTGGGCGAACAGTTCAACGTTCTTTGCCGCCGGTTTGACGGCTGCCGACATCGAGGCACGAACCAAGAAGCTCCTAGCGGCGGCTGCGGCAGCGCACGAGGAACTGATAGACGTAAAGCCATTCTGGCGCTGACGGGGCTCAAGAGAAGCATCAATGAGCGGCCCGACGAACCTCCTTATGGGTTTTGCTCCTTCCCTTCTTGTTCTTGGTGGATCGCTTCAGCACGACGGCATCCTCATCCTCGATGGCACGCTCCCCAAGTGCGAACTCCTGTAAGTGCTTTGCCTGCTCCGTGCCGCCGTCTTTGTGCTCGATCAGCGCGTAGAATGCGGCCCGGACAATATCCTTCTTTGAGGCGTCCGGATGCTGCTCGCGCACCGCCGCGATGAGACCCTTCGGCTTCTTACCAGGGGCCACCAAGCTGCTGATTGTGGCGGCGATGGCCTGGATCGAGGACATGATCTCTCCTTCAGACTGCATGCAGGAACGCGGATCATCCAACCTCTAGCATTGCTGCCTCGGCCAAGCTCAAGGCGACTGCGGCTGGGCCGCCCCGGGAGGGACTAACCGTCACCGTGCGAATGGTAAGCCTGGCAGCAGAGTGCTCGACCACGACGAATTTGCATGGCATTCAGCAAGGCTTTCACCGCGTTCGCATCCTCCGTCGCTCGCGCAGCCGGGCGGCCGAGTGCCTTCGCGGACTGCATCGTGCTGATTGTCGTCTGGGCAGTGAGCGGCCCGGTGTTCCACTTCTCCGATACGTGGCAGTTCGTCATCAAACCGGGCACGACCATCGTGACCTTCCTGATGGTCTTCCTGATCCAGAACACGCAGAACCGGGACGGGGCGGCCATCCAGGCCAAGCTCGACGAACTCATCCGGGCAAGCAAGGCACAGAATCGCTACATCGGCATCGAGAGCCTGATCGAGGACGAACTGGCTGAGTTGCGCGAGCGCTGTGCGAGCCGCGCCGAGGGCGGCAAGCTGGACGAGGCGCAGGCGGCCGCGGAGGAAGCCGCCGACGCAAGGCGCGTGAGGCCGCCCGGCGCGCCGCTGGCATGGCATCCTATCCCGACTGAGAAGGTACGGGCCGTCGGCCCGGCCGCCGACTAAACCGATGCCCACGCTTCGGTGCTGGTGAAGCGGGCGTTGCCCAGGCCCGTACCGATGGTGAGCACGCCCCAGCGCGATACGTCGCGCATCCGTGTCAGTTCGCTCAGGCCCTGCAGCACGGCGTCGTTGTGCAGCAGCACCGAGACGGGCTCGCCCCCGATGCGGCCCAGGGACTTCGCGACGCGGGTTGGCAAGTTGAAGTCGGGCTCCTGCCAGTGACCCGGCAAGTTCTGGGTGCCGGAGGCAATCGCGCCATCCGCCTGGATCTCGCCGGGGCAGCCGATGCCGACGAACGGAGCCAACGCAAGGCCATCCGCCTCCGCCCGCTCGACCAGGGCGGAGAGCATCCCGACCATGCGGCCCACCATGTCGTCGCGGCCGACCGGCTCCTTCCGGTGGCGCCAGTGCTCGCGGAACAGCACCCGGCCCTCAAGGTCGCCCACTTCCGGGGGGACGACAACGCCGGCCCTGATGTTGCCGCCCCCGATGTCGACGGCGAGGAAGGCGCGGTCCCTCTCGCCGAGAGGCAGGAGGTGCAGGGCGCCGAGGAGGGCGGCCTCATCGGGGTCCGCGCGGATCGGCAGCACTTCGACGGTGTGCCCGCCGGCGCGCAGCAGGGCGCCGGCGCGTCGGATCGCCTCCTTGCCGAGCCGGCTCTCGCGCAGTCCGCCGCCGACTACGACCCGCTCGGTGCCGCGCCACTCGTCCTCGGCGAGAAACCGGCGCACCACGTCGGCGAAGGCCGCGGCGTAAAGGTCGACGGCTCGCGCAACCACGGCGCCGGCTTCCGACCCTGGGCGCTCCAGCAGGTCGTCGAGGCTCGGGCGGTCCTCGCTCGCCGTGTCCCCGAGCGGGTCGGGCCCGCTGCGTCGCGCTTCCTCTCGCAAGCCGTCGAGGATCAGCGTGAACGCCTTGCTCCGGACGCGGTCGCCAACGAAGCCGCCGTTCTGTTCGAGCTTGAGGTTGTAGGCATCCAGGCGGTTGTCGGGGAAGTGGCGGGTCCCGTGCCGGATGCTCACTTCACACATCCGGACGCTCCAGCCAGACAAGCCGATCAGCCTGACGCTGGCTGCATGACATTACGATGACACTTACGGCCTGAGCCGTCATCTACGGCATGAGGTTCGGCACCATGCCCGAGCCAGATGGCGCCGTGGTTCTACACGGTCGCGCCCGACCGGCTTGCCCTTATGACTTACCTATGCCGGAAGCTCCACATCCATCTTGTTCCCTCACGGGGTAGCGAAGACTTCTTGCGCCACCGGGTCATCGCCGGTGTGGAGCATCCCAATGATCGTCTTCCGGCACATCGCCGCCGAATGTAGGGCCGCCCGCGTCTTCGCCCTGATGATCCTGGGCCTCGGCTCGTGGTCGGTCTTCTCCCTTGCGCTTCTCGCGTTGAACGCCCTTGACCTGCTGCCCGCGTCTTGAGCGCCTGGCCGCCGTTCGGGCTACGCGGCCGCCTGGCCGGTCCTGTCGCTCGACTTCCTGCGCCTGCCTCGGCTCGCGAGAAGGATGACGTCGAACCTCGCGAGGTTGAACTGCGTCAGCTCAGCGGCCGCTGCCTCGCTTGCGGCGTCGCCTGCGCGAGCTTCGCGGGACACGCCACCGGGGTGATCCGGGTGGATCGCACCCGATGGCGCGCATCCTGCTCCGGGGCCACTCGCCTCGACGCGCCCATTGCCTGCCGCGAACTCCAGGCCAGCCTGCGCCGAACGGGCGTCCTACCGTCCAGGGACCCGAAATCCGGCCAATCCTAATGCGATCCTTATAAGATCGCAGTCCTTTCCCTCTCGAACCCTAACGCGGTTCCCGTCCACATTGGAGGTCGGCCGAGGCTGGTCGCGGGTCGCCCGCAACCGACGGGCCGAACGAATACGGACGCACCATGCTCGACATCGTCTTCATCGCCGGAGGCCTCGCCTTCTTCGCGCTCGCCGCCGGATACGCCGCCCTCTGCGAACGCCTCTGAGGCAAGCTGCCATGACCCTCGACCTCGCCCTCGGAGCCCTCGTGACGGCCGGGCTCCTCGTCTACCTCACCTACGCCCTCGTCCGCCCCGAGCGGTTCTGAGCGGCTGAGCACGGACCAACCCCCATGACACTCAACGGCTGGATGCAGATCGCGCTGTACTGCGCGGTCGTCCTGGCGCTCGTGAAGCCGCTTGGTCTCTACATGACCCGCGTCTTCAACGGCGAGCGCAACCTTCTCTCGCCCGTGCTCGCACCCATCGAGCGCGGGCTCTACCGCGTCTCCGGCATCGATGCCCGCCAGGAGCAGACTTGGCTCGGCTATGCCGGCGCGATGGTCGTCTTCAACGTGGCGGGCTTCGTGCTGCTCTATGCCATCCTGCGCCTGCAGGCGGTGCTGCCGCTGAACCCGGCCGACCAGGCCGCCGTTGCGCCGGACCTCGCTTTCAACACCTCGACGAGCTTCGTCACCAACACCAACTGGCAATCCTACGGCGGCGAGACCACGCTGTCGTACCTGAGCCAGATGCTGGGCCTGACGCACCAGAACTTCGTCTCGGCGGCCTCTGGCATAGCGGTCGCGGTCGCGCTGATCCGCGGCTTCGCGCGTGCGTCCACGAGGACGCTCGGCTCGTTCTGGGTCGATATGACCCGCGCGACCCTCTACGTGCTGCTGCCGCTCTGCGTGCTGATCGCGCTGTTCCTGGTGTCCCAGGGCATGCCGCAGACGCTCCAGCCCTACATCGAGGCGACCACCCTGGAAGGCGCGAAGCAGACCATCGCGGTCGGCCCCGTGGCGAGCCAGGTCGCCATCAAGATGCTGGGCACCAACGGCGGCGGCTTCTTCAACGCCAACGCCGCGCACCCATTCGAGAACCCGACCGCTCTGTCGAACTTCGTCCAGATAGTCTCGATTTTCGCCCTAGGGGCCGCGCTCACCAACGTCTTCGGCCGCATGGTCGGCGACGAGCGGCAGGGCTGGGCGATCCTCGCCGCCATGGGCCTGCTGTTCGTCGTCGGCGTCGCGGTGACCTACTGGGCCGAGGCCAACGCGCACGGCGTCCTCTCGAACCTCGGCCTGACCGGGGGCAACATGGAGGGCAAGGAGGTCCGCTTCGGCATCGCGGCCTCGGCGCTGTTCGCGGTGATCACCACCGCCGCCTCGTGTGGCGCCGTCAACGCCATGCACGACTCGTTCACGGCGCTCGGCGGCTTGATTCCGCTCCTAAACATGCAGCTCGGCGAGGTCATCATCGGCGGCGTCGGCGCCGGCCTCTACGGCATGCTTATCTTCGTCGTCGTGGCGATCTTCGTGGCCGGCCTGATGGTCGGGCGCACACCCGAGTACCTCGGCAAGAAGATAGAGGCCAAGGAGGTCAAGATGGCCATGCTGGGCATCCTCTGCCTGCCGCTGATGATGCTGGGCTTCACCGCGCTCGCCACGGTGGTGCCCGCCGGGCTCGCCGGTCCCGCCAATGCCGGCCCGCACGGCTTCTCGGAGATCCTCTACGCCTACACGTCGGCGGCGGCGAACAACGGCTCGGCCTTCGGCGGGCTCACGGCCAACACCCTGTTCTACAACACGACGCTTGCCATCGGCATGCTGGTGGGCCGGTTCTTCGTGAAGATCCCGGTGCTCGCCATCGCGGGCTCGCTCGCAGCCAAGAAGCGGGTCCCGGCGTCGGCCGGCACCTTCCCGACCCATGGCGGCCTGTTCATCGGCCTGCTCGTCGGCGTGGTGCTGATCATGGGCGGCCTGACCTTCTTCCCCTCGCTGGCGCTCGGCCCGGTGGTCGAGCACCTCGCCGGCGCGGCGGGCCAGACCTTCGCGACGGGAGGCTAGAGATGCCGCGCGCCCTCCCGAACCGGCGCATACCGCGCCACCACCTGATGCCGCACCGACCGCTCCACCACCGGGCGCACGGCGCCGAGGCCAAGCCGCTACGGACCTCTGACCTCGTGTTGGCGCTCCTCGGCGTGGCGCTCCTCGGCGGCCTGGCCCTGATGGCGGCCTTCGCCCTGGCCTCCGGCGCGACCGCCCCCTGAACCGGCAAGGCCCGGCGCTGCGTCGCCGGGTCTCCCCGCCCTCTCCGGACACCGAAGACCCATGTCCCGCAAGAATTCCTCTCTCTTCAGCGCCGCCCTGGTCGGGCCCGCGCTCCTCGGATCGGTCCGCAAGCTCGACCCGCGCGCCATGATCCGCAATCCGGTCATGTTCGTGGTCGAGGTCGTGGCGGCGCTGACCACCGTGCTCTTCCTCCGCGACCTCGCCACGGGCGCGAGCGGCCTGTTCTTCTCGGGCCAGATCATCCTCTGGCTCTGGTTCACCCTGATCTTCGCCAACTTTGCCGAGGCGCTGGCCGAGGGCCGCGGCAAAGCCCAGGCCGACAGCCTCCGGCGCACCCGCACCGAGATGACGGCCAAGCGCCTGACCGGGCAGGGCCGCAGCTACGAGAGCGTCCCCGGCACGAGCCTCAAGGTCGGCGACGTGGTGCTGGTCGAGGCCGGCGACCTGATCCCCTCCGACGGCGAAGTCATCGTGGGCGTCGCCTCCGTGAACGAGGCGGCCATCACTGGCGAGTCCGCTCCCGTCATCCGGGAATCGGGTGGTGACCGCTCGGCGGTGACCGGCGGCACCCAAGTTCTATCGGACGAGATCCAAGTCAGAATCACGGCCGCGGCCGGCTCGACCTTCGTCGACCGCATGATCGCGCTTGTCGAGGGCGCGGCTCGCCAGAAGACCCCGAACGAGATCGCGCTGAACATCCTGCTCGCCGGCCTCACCATCGTGTTCGTGTTCGCCGTCGCCAGCATCCCGAGCTTCGCGAGCTACGCCGGCGGGTCCATCCCGGTCATCGTGCTCGTGGCCCTGTTCGTCACCCTGATCCCGACCACCATCGGCGCACTGCTCTCGGCCATCGGGATCGCCGGCATGGACCGCCTCGTGCGCTTCAACGTCCTCGCCATGTCCGGCCGCGCCGTGGAGGCCGCGGGCGACGTCGACACGCTGCTGCTCGACAAGACCGGCACCATCACGCTCGGCAACCGCCAGGCGACGGAGTTCCGGCCCGTCCGCGGCGTCACCGAACAGGATCTGGCCGACGCCGCTCAACTCGCCTCGCTCGCCGACGAGACCCCGGAGGGCCGCTCGATCGTGGTGCTGGCCAAGGACAAGTACGGCATCCGCGCCCGCGACATGGCGAGCCTCAACGCCAGCTTCGTGCCGTTCACGGCGCAGTCGCGCATGTCGGGTGTTGACTTGGAGGAGGCGTCCATCCGCAAGGGCGCGGTCGACGCCGTCATCGCCTCCGTCTCGGGACAGCCGATGGCCACCCGCGGGTCCAGCGCGGCGCTCGCCTACCACCCCGCCGCCGAGACTGAGGTCGTGGGTGAGATCCGGGCCATCGCCGAGGAGATCGCCAAGGCCGGCGGCACGCCGCTCGCCGTGGCGAAGGACGGGCGCCTGCTCGGCGTGGTCTACCTCAAGGACATCGTGAAGGGTGGCATCCGCGAGCGCTTCGCGGAGCTGCGCCGGATGGGCATCCGCACCGTGATGATCACCGGCGACAACCCGATGACCGCCGCCGCCATCGCCGCGGAGGCTGGGGTCGACGACTTCCTCGCCCAGGCGACCCCGGAGGACAAGCTCGCGCTGATCCGCAAAGAGCAGTCCGAGGGCAAGTTGGTGGCGATGTGCGGCGACGGCACCAACGATGCCCCGGCGCTGGCCCAGGCGGATGTCGGCGTCGCCATGAACACCGGAACGGTGGCGGCCCGCGAGGCCGGCAACATGGTCGACCTCGATTCCGATCCGACGAAGCTCATCGAGATCGTCGGCATCGGCAAGCAGCTCCTGATGACCCGGGGCGCGCTGACGACCTTCTCGATCGCCAACGACGTGGCGAAGTACTTCGCCATCATCCCGGCCATGTTCCTGACGCTCTACCCGCCCTTGCAGGCGCTCAACGTCATGGGCCTCGCCTCGCCCCAGAGCGCGATCCTGTCGGCGATCATCTTCAACGCCTTGATCATCGTGGCGCTGATCCCGCTCGCCCTGAAGGGGGTGACCTACCGACCCGTGGGGGCCGCCTCGCTCCTGCGGCGCAACCTGCTGATCTACGGGCTCGGTGGCGTCCTGGTGCCCTTCCTCGGCATCAAGGCCATCGATCTCGCCGTCACCGCACTCCATCTCGCCTGAACGAAGGTCCAAGGAGACCGGCCATGCTGAACCAGCTTCGTCCCGCCCTCGTCCTCCTCATCGCCATGACGGCGGTCACGGGCCTCGCCTACCCGCTTGCCATCACGGGCATCGCCGGGGCGGTCCTCCCCGCCAGGGCCGCCGGCAGCCTGATCGAGCGCGACGGCAAGGTCGTCGGCTCCAGCCTGATCGGGCAATCCTTCACGGGTGCCGGCTACTTCCACGGCCGGCCCTCGGCCACGACCGCGGCCGACCCGGCCGATGCCGCGAAGGCCGTGCCGGCGCCCTACAACGCCGCCAATTCCGCGGGCTCGAACCTGGGCCCGACAAGCGCGGCGCTCGCCGAGCGCGTGAAGGGTGAGCTCGACACCCTGAAGGCCGAGAACCCGAACCAGCCGGTTCCGGTCGACCTCGTCACGACGAGCGGCTCGGGGCTCGACCCGGACGTCTCGCCGGAGGCGGCCCTGTTCCAGGTGCCGCGCGTCGCCAGGGCCCGCAACCTGCCTGAGGACAAGCTGCGCGAGCTGGTGACGTCCAGGGTCGAGGGGCGCACCCTCGGCCTCCTGGGCGAACCCCGCGTCAACGTCCTGGCGCTCAACCTCGCCCTGGACGACCTCGCCAAGCGCTGAGCGGACACCATGCCCGAGACCGGCCGCGACCCGAACCGCCCCTCGCCCGACGCGCTGCTCGAAGCCGCGCGGCGCGAGGAGCGGACCCGCGGCCGGCTCAAGGTCTTCCTCGGCGCCGCCCCCGGCGTCGGCAAGACTTACGAGATGCTCACCGTCGGCCGGGCCAAGCTCAAGGCCGGCGCCGACGTGGTCGTCGGCGTGGTCGAGACCCATGGCCGGGCCGAGACCGAGGCCCTGGTCGACGGGTTCGAGGTCATACCGCGTCGGGCCGTTCCCTACCACGGGACGACCCTGGAGGAGATGGACCTCGACGCGCTGCTCGCGCGGCGGCCTGCCCTGGCACTTGTCGACGAGCTCGCCCACACCAACGCGCCGGGCTCGCGCCACCCGAAGCGCTACCAGGACGTCGAGGAACTGCTCGACGCCGGCATCGACGTCCTGACGACGCTGAACATCCAGCACGTCGAGAGCCTCAACGACGTGGTGGCCTCCATCACCCGCATCCGGGTGCGCGAGACCGTGCCGGACGGGGTCCTCGACCGGGCCGACGACATCGAGGTGGTCGACCTCAACCCGGACGACCTGATCGAGCGGCTGAAGGCGGGCAAGGTCTACCTGCCCACCAACGCCGAGCGGGCCCTGAAGCACTACTTCTCGCGCGGCAACCTGACGGCGCTCCGCGAGCTGGCGCTCCGGCGCACGGCCGACCGGGTCGACGACGAGCTCATCAGCCATATGCGGGCCAACGCGATTCCCGGCCCTTGGGCGGCGGGAGAGCGGGTGTTGGTCTGCATCAGCGAGGACCCGCGCTCGGCGGGGCTGGTGCGGTACGCCAAGCGGCTCGCCGACCGCCTGCACGCGCCCTGGACGGCGCTGTCCATCGAAGGGGCCCGATCCGCCTCCCTCGGCGAGGCCGAGCGTGACCGGATCGCCGAGGCGCTGCGGCTTGCCGACCGGCTCGGGGGCGACGCCATGACCCTGCCGGGCGGCCGCCGCATCGCCGACGACGTGCTGGCCTACGCCCGCTCGGCCAACGTCAACCACATCGTGGTTGGCAAGGCGACGCGATCCTGGCTGTTCGAACTGATCAACGGTTCGGTCGTGCACGACCTCGTGCGCCGCAGCGGCACCATCAGCGTCCACGTGGTGGCAGGTGAGGCCGTCCCGGCCGAGGCGGCGTCTCGTCGGTCCGTGGCCACCGTCGCCCCGCCCAGGTCATTCGATCTCCGGTCCTACGCCCTGGCCCTCATCGCGACCGCCGCCGGGCTCGGCCTCGCCGTGTTGCTCCAGCCCTATACCGGCGTCGAGAACGCCGACCTCATGCTGCTGACCGCCGTCGTCGCGGTGGCCGTACGCTGGGGACTGGGGCCGTCGCTCGCGGCGGTGGTGGCTGCCTCGCTGTCCTACAACTTCTTCTTCCTGCCGCCGGTCTACACCTTCACCATCGCCGACCCGACCAACGTCGCCGCGTTCCTGCTCTTCACCCTGGTCGCCGTGCTGGTCTCGAACCTCGCGGCCCGGGCGCGTCTGGCCGCGATGGTCAGCCAGGGCCGCGCCAAGTCCACCGAGCGGCTCTACGGCTTCTCGCGCAAGCTCGCGGGCTGCGCTTCGCTCGACGACGTGCTCTGGGCCACTTCGGCCCAGGTCGCGGTCATGCTGAAGGTGCGCGTCGTCCTGTTGCTGCCCGAGGGCAAGGCCGTCACGGTCCGGGCCGGCTACCCGCCGGAGGACATGCTGGACGAGGCCGACCTCGCTGCCGCGCAGTGGACCTTCGACAACGACCGGCCGGCGGGCCGCGGCGCCGATACCCTGCCTGGTGCCAAGCGCCTCTTCCTGCCCATGAGGACGGGCCGGGGCACCATCGGGGTGATCGGCCTCGACGCGGGCGGTGTCGGCCCGATCCTGACGCCGGAGGGGCGCCGCCTCCTCGATGCCCTCGCCGACCAGGGCGCCCTTGCCATCGAGCGGGTGCGCCTCGTCGAGGATCTCGACCGGGCCGAGCGGGCCGCCGAGACCGACCGCCTGCGCCAAGCCCTGCTGACCTCGATCAGCCACGACCTGCGCACGCCACTGGCCTCCGTGCTCGGGGCTGCGAGCACGCTGCGCGACCTCGACGCGGCCTTGCCGCCGGAGGCGAAGACCGAACTCCTGGCGACCATCATCGAGGAATCGGAGCGGTTGAATCGCTTCATCGTGAACCTCCTCGACATGACCCGGCTGGAAGCCGGCGCGGTGGCGCCGAACCTCGCGCCCCAGGACGTGGCCGAGACCGTCGACACCGCCCTGCGACGGACCCAGAAGATCCTGGCGGGTCACCGGGTCGCGGTCGAGATGGCCCCCGACCTGCCGATCCTGCAGCTCGACCCGGTCCTGTTCGAGCAGGTCCTGGTCAACCTGCTCGACAACGCCGCCAAGTACGCGCCCGAGGGCTCGACCGTGACGGTCAGGGCTCGCCAGGATGGCAGCCAGGTCCGCATCGAGGTGCTGGACGAGGGCGACGGCCTGCCGGCGGGGGACGTCGAGCGCGTGTTCGACAAGTTCTACCGGGTTCGGAAGAGCGACCGGGTCCGCGCCGGCACGGGGCTCGGCCTCGCCATCTCCCGCGGCTTCGTCGAGGCGATGGGCGGCACTGTCACCGCCGGCAATCGCCCCGACCGCCTCGGGGCAGCCTTCACCGTCACCCTGCCGGTCCCGGCCCGGACCGCGCCGAAGGACATCGCCGCATGAGCCCGACCATCCTGGTCATCGACGACGAGCCCCCGATCCGCAAGCTCCTGCGCATGGGTCTCGCCACGCAGGGCTACGCCATTCTGGAGGCCCCGAACGCCGCGACCGCCCTGGAGGTGCTCGGCCGCGAGAGCCCGGACCTCGTCATCCTCGATCTCGGCCTGCCCGACATGCGCGGCCACGACCTTCTGCGCGCGATCCGCGTCAGCCATCCCGGCCTGCCCGTGGTGGTATTGTCGAGCCGCGTCGACGAGGGCGGCAAGGTCGAGGCGCTCGACCTCGGGGCGGACGATTACGTCACCAAGCCCTTCGGTATGGCCGAGCTGCTGGCACGGCTCCGGGCGGCCCTGCGCCACCAACTCGCGGCCCGGGGCGAGCGTCCGGTCTTCCGGGTCGACGGCCTCTCGGTCGACCTTGTCCGCCGCATCGTGAAGGTCGACGACGCCGAGGTGAAGCTGACCCCGCGCGAGTACGACTTCCTGCGTGTGATGGTGCTGCATGCCGGCAAGGTGTTGACCCACGCCCAACTGATGCACGAGGTCTCGGTCTCGTCCGAGCCGCAGTACCTGCGGGTCTACATGCGACAGCTCCGGCAGAAGCTGGAGACCGACCCCGAGCGCCCGCGCATCCTTCTCACCGAGACCGGGGTCGGTTATCGCCTGCGCGCACCCGACGACGAACCGAACCTCAAGCTGCGGGCGGCCAACGACGTCAGGCCGCCTGCGACGGAGACGAGCCCCTGATGGCCGATCCCCTATGCCGCCGGTCGACGCAATGACCGTCGACGAGATCCTCGCGCCGACCGACGTGGTCGTCGGCCTCCGCGCTTCCGGCAAAGCGGCCCTCTTGGAAGATCTGGCCCGGCGCGCCTCGGACGCGCTTGGCATCGACGTCGGCGAGATCCTCCCGGCGCTCCTCAGGCGCGAAAACCTCGGCTCGACCGGGGTTGGGGATGGCGTGGCCCTGCCGCACGCGCGCCTGGACACCGTCCAACGGCCCTACGGCATCCTGGCGCGACTGCGCGATCCGCTCGACTTCGAGGCGGTCGACGACCAGCCCGTCGACCTCGTGTTCCTGCTGCTCCTGCCCACGGGCAGTGGGGGGGAGCACCTGCATGCGCTGGCCTGCGTCGCGCGGCGGCTGCGGGACCCGGAGACCGCGGCGGCGCTGCGCGGCGCCCGCGACGTCATCGGCCTCTACGCGCTGGCGACCGGCCGCAGCCTCACCAAGGCATGAGGAGGTGCCCCGCCGATAGGGCGTCTCGACCTGCATGGGTTCTGGCTCCGTTGCGCTACTGTCACGGTCGGCACGTATTGTCTTGAGCAATCATCCCCGCCATCTCAAATAAAAGATCGTATCTGTATCAAATCAAGCTGATCGACAAATCAAATGATTTGCAATATCAGATCTCCATTGTGGCGTATACGCTTAGCGCCGTGCGGAGATGTTACTCGATGTTCAATATGTTCAAGTCTCAAACGTCCCTGGACCTGACGCCCCGGAACTGCCTCGCCGTCTCCCTGCTCTACTGCATGGCCTCCGACGGCGAGATCGACCCGGAGGAGATCGGCCACCTCATGTCGGTCCTCGGGCGCAACGCGACGCGCCAGCAACTCGACGGGGCCCTGCGCTACACCCGCTCCACCCAGCCAGCCCAGTTCCTGACGGACGCCGCGCCCAACCTGCGGCCGGAACAGAAGCTCTGCATCATCCTGAACATGATCGACAGCGCGATGTCGGACGGCGAGGCCGAGCCGGAGGAGCAGCGCCTGATCATGCAGTTCGCGGAAGCCTTTGGGCTGACGGAAAGCGACCTGACGCCCTACTTCCGTACCCTGGTGGCCAAGAACGACCGGGCCGTGCTCGACCGCTGACCGTGGCGGCGCCGGCCAGCGCGGTCGCTCAGCAAAGCCTGAGCGAGACCGCGCCGAGGTCTCCGAACCCGCCCAGCAGGGTCTGGCCGGGCAGCACCTGCGCCAGGCCCGTGCAACTGCAACTGCAACTGCCCATGGAGACGAGGTCGCCGGCGCTCAGCCCTGAGCCTTGGTCGGCCAGGCGGCGCGCGAGCCATGCCACCGCGGCGAACGGATCGCCAAGCACGTCCTGCCCATGCCCTCGCGCGACGACGTTGCCGTCTATGGCGAGGCTCGCCTCGCTCGCCGCTAGGTCGGTCGCCGCCCAGCCCTCGATCCACGGTCCCGCCACGTGCGCGATGTCGAGTCCGAGGTCGGCGGTGGCCACCCGTTCATCCAAGAGGATCGGCGCGGCAGTGCGGCGCCCGAGCAGGTGAAGGTCGAGCCGGCATGCAAGGCAGGTCCCGGCGGCGTTCCCAGCGGTCAACGGCTCCTCGTCCGAGAATGGTTGACCCTGACCCAGCAAACTGGTCCGCGCTAAGCGCGAGTTTTTCGGGCATCCTGAACCCTGAAGGAG
>NZ_VZZJ01000041.1 GCF_008806345.1 Methylobacterium planeticum
CAGCTCTTCGCCGGGACGTTCACGAAGGGCGGGCGCTTCCCGAACCGCAAAGGCCCGGTGATGGGCGGCCACGTCTTCAAGAACGTCTCGGCCGGCCACGCCTGGCGCGGCAAGGCGCAGCTTCAGAACTCGGGCGTCTACATCCCCGACGAGATGCTGCAGGGCGCGACGGCCGCAGCCTTCGACAAGGTCATGGGCGACGAGCTGGAGAAGCGCGTCAGCCATGAGATCGAGTTCCTGATGGGCATGCCGGGGCTGTAGACATCTCGAAGCGTGACATTTGAGCAACGAATGGAACCTGCGGGTCCTCCCTGGGCACCCCCACCCTCTGCGGGCAGAGTTGCTCCCGACTTTTGACCCTCTACAGCCTCGATTTTTGGGGTGAACAGCAGGATTTCCCATGGCTGAAGGCCTCAGCCTCAGCGAGTTGGCCCGGCAGCTGGGGCGCGCGAAGTCTGGCCTGCACAAGCTGGCCGCCAAGGGGCAGATCCCGAAGCGCGCCGACGGCACGTTCGACCTCGACGCGGTGCGCGCGGCGCTCGCCGCCAATACCGATCCGGCCCGCCAGCCGGGCGCGTTCACGCCCGTTCACGAGCCAGAGAACAGAGAACGCGACGCTCCGCCGGCCGCCATCGTCGCCCAGGCCTCTGCCGAGGCGCAGCTCGCCACCACGCGGATCCGCGAGATCCTCATGGCCGAGGGCGTCGAGACGGATGGCTCACTCACCTTCAACCATGCCCGCACGGCCGAGAAGATCGTTCAGACCTGGCAGCGTGACCAAGCACACGCCGAGGCTCAGGGCCGCCTGATCGATGCCGAGGTCGCCGGTCGGCGCTGGGACGACGAGATCGTGAAGCTCCGAGCGCGTTTGCTCGCCATTCCCGGCGACGTGGCGCTGGAGCTGAGCCACCTGACGAAGCACGACGTCTCGGTCATCGACCGGATCGTGCGGGACGTGATGACGGCGATTGCAGATGAAGCCGCTGCATGAGCGCAGGCAGGGCGCGAGCTTCCAGAAGCTTCGGCCGCCGCCCCGCCTCCCGCTGTCACAGTGGATCGAACGGCACATGCGCCTGCCCGAGGGGTTGGCCGCGAAGCCTGGGCCCGTCCGGCTCTGGCCGTTCCAGAAAGAGATCGCCGACGCGATCACCGACCCGATGCTTGAGCGCGTCACGGTGCGCAAATGCGTCCGCGTCGGCTACACGACCCTGCTCACGGGGGCGACGGCCAGCTACGTGGCGAACGAGCCGGCGCCGCTTCTGACGCTGCTGCCCACCGAAGACGATTGCCGCAACTACATCGTCTCCGACCTGGAGCCCATCTTCGACGCGACGCCCTCGGTCGCCGGCATCCTGTCCACTGCGGCCGATGAGACCGGCCGCAACACGATCCGCCACCGCCGCTTCCCCGGCGGCTCGCTCAAGATCGTCGCGGCTCGCTCGCCCAGGAACCTGCGCGCTCACACTGTCCGCATCCTCCTCATCGACGAGGAGGACGCGATGGAGGTCACGAACGAAGGTGATGCGCTCGATCTCGCGATCAAGCGCACGCTCTCGTTCCCGAACCGCAAGATCATCCGCGGCTCGACGCCGACGGACGCCGACACCTCCACGATCTGCCGCGAGTACGAGGCGAGCGACCGAAGGGTCTACGAGATCCGCTGCGTCGAATGCTCCGAGTTCGCCGAGCCGAAATGGTCGCAGATCGAGTGGGAGAAGGATCGGGACGCGCAGGGCACGGTGATCACTCACCGGCCGAAGACGGCGTCCTGGGCCTGTCCGAATTGCGGGGTCCTGATCCCGGAGCGCTACAAGGCGGAGATGGTCGCCAACGGTCGTTGGCGCGCCACGAAGCCCGAGGTCGAGGGGCATGCCGGGTTCGCCCTTTCAGCGCTGATCTCGCCGCACGTGAACGCATCTTGGTCCGCGCTCGCGGCCGAGTACATCGAGATCCACGACGATCCGGACCGCCTCCGAACCTTCCGCAATACGCTGCTCGGCGAGGCCTGGTCGGAGAGCGTCGACGTTACCACGCCCGACGCGCTCGCCACGCGGGCTGAGGCCTTCGGCCTAAACGTGCAGACGCCAGATGGCGAGGCGCTCGACCTCCCCGAGGCGGTCCTGCTGCTGACCTGCGGTGTCGACGTTCAACCGGATCGGCTCGAAGCGGTGGTCTACGGCTGGGACCGAGGCGGCAACGCCTACGCGCTCGGCCACTTCGTGATCTGGGGCAACACCCTCGAGGGGCACGTCTGGCGCGAGCTCGACGAGCTGCTGCTCCAGCGCTGGAAGCACCCGCTTGGGGCCAAGGTCGGGATCGAGGCGACCTGCGTGGATTCGAGCGACGGCGGCACAGTCGAGGCGGTCTACGCCTTCTGCTGGCCGCGCCTCTCGCGCGGGGTCATGGCGATCAAGGGCATGTGGGGCCGCCGGCCGGTGGTCGAGCAATCGAAGGGTAAAATCTCCGGCGGCGCGGCCAGTGGAAAAGGACGGCTCTGGATCGTCGGCGTCGACGAAATCAAGCAGATCCTGCTCACGAAGCTCGCGCGCTACCCGGACCAGATCAGGTTCTCGGCGAGCCTGCCGATGTCGTGGTTCGCTCAGCTCTGCTCAGAGCGGCGTGTCGTCCGGCGCGTGGCCGGCCGGCCGGTGAGGAAGTTCGAGCGGATCCGGAACGAGGCGGCCGAGGCGCTCGACGCCACTGTCTACGCTTTCGCGGCCCGCTACACGATGCGCACGGTCAATTTCGATGCACGCGTTGCCCGCCTGTCAGGCGAGGCTGAGGCTGGCCCCGCAAAGCCAGTGCGGAGTGCGGGGCCTCGCGTCACCCTAGCCCACGACCCCTACCTTTGAGGTGAGAGCCATGGCCGATCTCGCGACCCTGAGCCTCCGCCTCTCTCAGGCTGAGGATGCCCTGCACAAGGTGGCGACCGGTCACGCGGTCGAGTTGATTACCGAGGACGGTAGCACTGTGCGCTACGCCAAGGTCAATCAGGACAAGCTGGAGATCTACATCGCCACTCTCCGCGATCAAATCGCCGGGCTGGTCGGCGTTCGAGTTCCGCGTCGCGCGCCGATCCATCTGAGCTTCTGATGGCGGCGAACATCCCCTGGATTCACCGGGAACGGCCGGGCATCAGCGGTGGCGTCTCCGTCCGTCGGACGGCGATGTCGTCGGTGTCCGAGGTCGAGACCGCGCACCATGCTGCTTCGCTCGCCGCGCGCGACATGGCGTCTTGGAGCAACTATCGCATCTCGCCGGATGCAGCGCTCCTGCCCGAGCTCGACACGATCAACGCCAGGGTCGATGATCTCTCCCGCAACAACGGTATCGCTGCTGGCGCCGAGCGCACCTTCGTCGACAACGTCATCGGGCCACGTATCCGGTGCAAGCCGAACCCGGATCGCATCGCCCTCGGCAAGTCGCCGGAGTGGGTCGCGGAGTGGTCCCAGATCGTCGAGAGCAAGTTCGGATCGTTCTTCGACACCGACTGGTTCGATGCAGGCCTCCGCTACAACGGTCACGTCTCTACCCGCCTCCTCGCCCGCACCTTCGCGGCCAACGGCGAGGGACTGGCACTGCCGCTCTACACCAAGCGGAACAACTCGCGCTGGAACACCTGCGTCCAGCTCATCGATCCAGCGCGATTGTCCAATCCATATGGCCAGGCTGACACGCAGACTCTGCGGGGTGGGATCGAGATCGATCCGGTCACGACGGCTGCGGTCGCCTACCACATCCGCAAGTCCCACCCGGGCGATGCGTTCAGCATGCGGTCGGCCTTCTCGGCAGGATCCTGGGAGCGCATCCCAGCCTATCAAGCCTTCGGCCGCCGCCGTGTGCTCCACGTCTACGAGAGCGAGCGCGTCGGTCAGACCAGGGGCAAGTCGATCGTCGCGGCGGTCGCGCGCCAGTTCAAGATGCTGGATAAATACGGTCTGGAGCAGGTCCGCCTCGCCGTCCTGAACTCTCTTGTGTTCGGGGCGCTCGAGACCCCGCTCGATCAGGCCTCCATCGTTGAGATGATGGGCGGTGAGGCCGGCGGCATCGACAATCCCAGCGCCGCCTTTTCTAACTATCAGGACGCGATCAACGAGTGGCGCGTGCAGATGCGGGGCGGGGCGATCATCCCGATGCCGCCCGGCACGTCGCTGAAGGCCTTCTCGCCGAACAACCAAAATGCCGCGAGCTTTGACCAGTTCTTCACCACCGTGCTGAAGCAGGTCGGTGCCGGCCTCAACCTCGGCTACGAGCTGACCAGCAAGGACTTCTCGAAGTCCAACTACTCGTCGGCCCGGGCCGCCTTGCTGGAGGCTTGGCGCTACTTCCTCTCGGTCCGGCAGTTCTTGACCGACCATTGGCTGATGCCGCTGTTCGACCTCTGGTTCGAGGAAGCTGTCCAGCGTGGCGAGATCCCGGACTGCACCCCCAACGACTACTACCCAAACCAGCTGGCCTGGACACGCTGCAATTTCACCTTCGCCGGCCGCGGTTGGGTGGATCCGCTCAAGGAAGCCCTCGCGGCCAAGGCCCGCATGGATGCCGGCATCTCTACGATGGCGGACGAGTGCGCCGAGCAGGGGCGAGACTGGCGCGAGCAGCTCGAGCAGATGGCCCGCGAGAACACGATGGCCGAGGAGCTCGGCCTCCCCCTGCCGCACATGGCCAATCCCCGTATCGCGGCGGCCGAGATCGCCGCCGACACCAGGCTCGCGGTGGCGGGCAGCGACTGACAGCGAGGACGTATGTCGAACCCGTTGCTGGCGCGCTTCGCGTCCCGGCCCTCTCTTGTCGCGCCCGAGATGCGCGAATGGTTCGAGGGCTGCCTTACAGCCACCGCGTCGCATCCGCGTGCGGCCGAGATGCTGGAGGCCAACGCCTATGCGGAAGATGGCTTTTGGCCGGCACCCGACGACTGGCGCGCCGCCTATCGCCCCTACGTGGTGCGCGACGGCGTGCTGCAGATTCCCGTCAAAGGTGTCCTGCTGCACGACTTCTCGTTCGCGCTGGGCGGCTGGGCCACGGGCTACGTCTACATTCAGCGCGCCTTCGATCGCGGGCTGGCCGATCCGACCGTGCGCGGCATCGCTCTGATCTGCGACAGCCCCGGCGGGCACGTGGCCGGCAACTTCGATCTCGTCGACCGCATGTTCGCGGCGCGAGGCACCAAGCCGATCCGCGCCTTCGCGCACGAGGCTGCCTACTCGGCAGCCTACTCCATTGCGTCTGCAGCCGACCAGATCGTGGTCTCGCGCACCGGCGGGGTCGGCTCGATCGGTGTCGTCGCGGCCCACTACGACGTGTCCGGCGCGATGGAACAGGCCGGGGTGAAGGTCACCTTCATCTACGCCGGCCGGCACAAGGTCGACGGTAACGCCTTCGAGGCGCTGCCCGATGACGTGAAGGCCCGGTTTCAGGCTCGTATCGACGAGCTCTACGCGACCTTCGTCACCACGGTTGCCCGCAATCGCGGGCTGAAAGAGCAGGCGGTCCGGCAAACTGAGGCGCTCTGCTTCACCGCGACCGAGGCCGTGTCGAACAAGCTGGCTGACAGCACCGGCACGCTGGACGACGCCGTCGCCGCATTTGCGGACGACTGCTGCCCATCCCAGGAAGAGGACAACACCATGATGACACCGGAGGCCCACGAGGCTGCCGTCGCCGCCGCGCGCGTCGACGGTGAGAAGGCTGGTCGACAGGCCGGCGAGACGGAGGGCGCCACCAGCGCTCGCAGCCGCATCAAGACGATCCTGGCGTCCGACGAGGCCAAGGGCCGCGAGGCTCAGGCCAGTCACATCGCGCTGGAGACGGACATGCCCGCCGAGGCGGCCGTCCAGTTGCTCAGCACCTTCCCGAAGGCCGAGGCCGCGAAGCCCGCTAATCGCTTCGACGCGGCCATGGCTGCCGCCGGCAACCCGCAGGTCGGGTTGGAGGCGAGTGGCAACCAGGATGACGGCGTTGCCTTCGCCGACTCGTACTTCGCCGCCAAGCGCCAGAAGAGGAGCGCCTGAATATGCTCGCGAGCTTTACCCAGGAGGCGACCTTCACGCCTGACGACGGCCTCGTGCTCAGCCCGACCGTCTCCCGCCAGATCACGCTCGTGTCCGGCCAGAACCTCAAGCGCGGTTCCGTGCTCGGCAAGATCACCGCGAGCGGCAAGTACTCGCTCGCCGCTACCGGCGCCCCGACCGGTGCCGAGGTGCCTGCCGTGATCCTCGCCGAGGACTGCAACGCCAGCGCCGGCGACAAGGTCACCGTGGCCTACTTCGGCGGCACCTTCGACGAGAACGCCTGCACCTACGGGACCGGCGTCACGCCCGCCACGGCTCGCGAGCCGTTGCGCGACGCCAGCATCCTCCTCCAGTCCAGCATCACGAGGTAGCACCGATGGACCTTTACTCGCCCGCGGTGCTCGGCCGCGTCGTCGACGACCTGCGCGACGCGCCGGAAATCGGCACTTTCCTGGTCAATACCTTCTTTCCCGAGGTGTCGATCTCGCGTGAGGAGGCCGTCTATTTCGACGTGCTGACCGGCAAGGCTCGACTTGCGCCCTTCGTCTCGCCACTCGTCGAGGGGCAGATCGTGGAGTCGCTCGGCTACAAGACCAACAGCTTCACCCCGGCCTACATCAAGGACAAGCGCGTCCTCGAGGACGGTAAGGCGATCCGCCGCCGGCCCGGCATGCCGATCTCGGCCGGCCTCGACCCGATGGCCATCCGCATGATGACCATCGAAACCGAGAGCGAGGACCAGATCCGCATGGTCCGCCGCCGCATGGAGTGGATGGCGGCTTCGGCGCTGCGCACCGGCACCATCACGGTGGCCGGTGAGAAGTACCCGACGACCGTCGTGAACTTCGGCCGCGATCCTTCGCTGACCGTGACGCTCACCGGTGCCGATCTGTGGGGCTCTGGCACGGACACGCCCCTGGAGGATCTGGAGGAGTGGTCAGGCCTCGTCCGCAACGCGTCGGGCGCTTCGCCGGTCGACGTGGTGATGGCGCAGAACGTCTTCACGGTGTTCCGCAGGAATGCGGATGTGAAGGCGCTTCTGGAGTCTGACCGCGGTTCGCCGCTGACGACGCTCGATCTCGGTCCGAATGCCTACCGGTACGGCGCCACCTACATCGGCAACGTCGGTGCGTTCCGGATCTGGGTCTACGCCGACTCCTATGTGGCCGACGACGGGTCGACACAGAAGTACGTGCCCGACGACTACCTCCTGCTGATCTCCGATCGGCTCGAAGGCGTCCAGCACTTCGGCGGCATCAAGGACGAGCAGGCCGGCTTTCAGGTCGCGGACTACTACCAGAAGTCCTGGACCCAGCCCGACCCGGCCGTGCGCTTCCTGATGCTGCAGTCGGCGCCGCTTGTCGTGCCCTACCGCGTCAACGCCTGCCTCTCAGCGAAGGTGAAGTGACCATGAAGATGATCGCAATCCAGACCGTGAAGGCCGGCGGCAAGTACGTCGCGCCGAACGGGGAATTCGAGGTGGCGGACGCGAAGGAGGCCAAGGCCCTCATCGCATCCGGCGCCGCCCGTGAGAAGGGCAAGGCCGACGAGGACGAGCCCGTGCTCGTTCCCGTCGCGCCCAACACCGCGCCCAAGGGTCCGGCCTCCGGCGCCACTTCGGCGCCTGACCCGCAGGCGGTGGCGGACGCCGCGAAGGGCCGGCAGGCGCGCTGAACGCCATGCGCGGCTTCGATGCTCTCTGGGCCGAGGCCGTCTCGGATATTGAGGCGGTACTCGGCGAGCGCATCCGCATCCTGCCCCAGGTCGTCACCGGCGGCTGGCGCGGACAGGCGGGAGCCGACCCAAGCCGGGCGCCCGTCGTGATCGTCGGGCGCTACAAAACACAGTCCGAGATCACGGAGCTCGAAGGCAACCGCGAAGGCTCGAAATTCCAGAGCATGACGCGGATGTCAGCGGCGACCCAGATCATCCGGCTTTCGGCCGCCCAGATCGCCATCTTGGGCTATGCGCCGAAGGCAGGCGACAAGGCGGTGCTGATCGACCGGCCCGACCAGCCGACCTTCACGATCAGCAGCACGGGCGGGCAGGAGAGCGGCGAGATGAAGCTCGAACTGGTCGCCGGAGGCTGACGCGTGAGCATCATCGCCTACGCCATCCGGACCTGCCTCGGCGCGGCCCTCGTCGACAAGACCCTGGCGCAGGGCCGGGTCTACGACTCGGCGGTCCAGCCGATAGAGGAGATGGTCAACAAGCAGGGCGCCAAGCCCTTCATCGTGATCTCCACCGATGACGAGAAGCTCGAGGTGAAGGGCTGGGCCACCCTCGACGCGCCGCGCAGCATCAACATCGTCATCGAGATCGCGGTCGGCGGCATCGTCCAGGTCGATATTCCGCCGGAAGAAGGTGGCGGCCAGGCGCTGCGCCTCGACATTCCGCACACCGACGAGGGGCTGGAGACGGCCCTCAACATGATCGGCCGGCAGATCTGGCGCGAGATCCAGGTCGGCGGCCCCTGGTCGGACCTCCTGCGCGAGATCGCCTTCTGGCCGAAGGAGATCAGCATCACCCGCGGCGCCAACGCCGAGCAGGGCATCCGCTACGCCGCGCGCCAGTACGTCATCCAGGCTGACACCATCGCCGAGCCCGACTTCGGCGCCGAGCCGGAGGGCTCGATCGCCCGGCTGCTCGCCTTGATGGCGGCCGACCCGCGGCTCTCGAAAGACGTGCCGCTGCTCGAAGGCATGATCGTGGGCGAGCCGCTACCCGAGTGGCGCCGCCGACAGGCCGACCTCGGCCTCTCCGCCGCCTCGTACCGGGCGCTGGGCCTGGGCCCGCTGTTCGCGCCCGAAGGCGAGCCGCTGGCGCAGCGCATGACCATCGTGCGGCCGGACCGCACTACCATCCTGGAAGCCGAGCCGACGCCGTGAGCGACTTCGACGACCTCCTGCGGGAGGTGATCCGGCTGGGACAGCGCCTCGCCGAGGTCGAACACAAGAACGCCAATATGCTGCGCGTCGGCACGGTCGAGCAGGTCGACGGCAAGAAGGGCTACCAGGTCAAGTTCGCCGAGGAGGATGGCAAGGCCGTTCCGAGCCCGTGGTTCCCGCACCCAGAGGAGGGTGGGACAGCCAAGAGCTGGAAGCCGATGCCCAAGGGGCAGATCGTCTTCGCCATCTGCCCGGACGGCGACCCGCGCCAGGGCTTCCTGGTCCCCAAGGGCGGCTTCTCCGACCAGAACAAGGCGCCTTCCGAGAACCTCGAGGAGCACGTCGAGACCTACGGCGACAAGTTCAAGAAGGTCACGAACAAGGACGGTGTCACCTATTCTTGGGGTGACAAGACTTCCTACAAGTTCGGCAAGGACGGGATCGTTCACACGGTCGATGGCGTCAGCCACACGATCACGAAGGACGGCATCATTCAGAAGACGAGCGGCGCGTCGATCGAGCTCGCGAGCGCCGGCACTACCTTCAAGGCCGGTGGGCTCAAGCACGATGACCGGAACATCGGCAAGAACCACGTCCACGGCGGCGTGATGCCTGGTGCCGGCAAGACCGGCGACCCCGACGCCTGATCGCGGAGATCCACAATGACGAAGACCGCATACCGCATCGGCGAGGGCGCCAACCTCGCCGTGTTCCCGCACGGCACGAAGGCCGGCGACGTCGTCCGCCTGACCGAGGCGCAGGCCATGTACGAGCATGACATGGGGCGGATCACGTTTGCGTCGGAAGACGGCGGCATCTCCAGCACCATAGACGATGCCAACGAGCAGATCGTCATCGCGGGCGAGACCCGCGATCATCCCGTCGGCGACATGACTGGCAAGCCGCTGGACCTGACCGATGAGGAGCGCGCTGCGCTGCCGGCGCTCGACCCGAATGCATCCGACGAGCCGGAGAACCGGACGCTCGGCCAGATGAAGACCGATCCCGGCGACGGCATCGAGAAGACGCCAGTCGCCGCCGACACGCTCACGGTCGATGAGACTGCCGCTAAGCCGCGCAAGGCCCGTTGACGCTGTCATGGCCTCGGCGGGCATCCATCGCGTCACCGGGCGGCTGCTCTCGGACTGGGAGCATGTCCTGCAGTCGGTCGACGTGATCTTCGAGACCGAGATCGGTGAGCGCGTAATGCTGCGTCACTTCGGCGGCGGCATGCGCCGGCTGCTCGGCCGCAAGCTGACGCCCGATATTTTGGCGCTGGCCGCGGCCGTGTTCGCGCTCTCGATCACAATCTGGGAGCCACGCTTGCGCGTCGTGAAGGTTTCGGTCGCACCGTCCGTGGAGGAGATCCGGCTCGGCGCCGTCTCCTTCGTCATGGAGGTCGCCTACCGTCCGCGTGGGCACCTCGGCGATCTGACCGAAGAGCCAGCCCTGATCGGCGTCGGCGTGAATGGCGCGGGATCGCTGACCACCATGGCGCTCGCGGCGTAATTCAATGACCCGTTTCGTCGCTCCGAACCTCGCTGGCCTCGCGCCGCCGCCCGCGATCGATCCAAGCACCTACCAGCAGGTGCTCGACGCTCGCCTTGCAGATCTCGCCACCCGCCTGACAGCGGCCGGCCTCAGCGATGTCGCTGGCGTGGTCCTCACCCTGGAGACCGAGCCGCTTCGGATCGGCCAGGAGACGGACAGCTACTTCGAGTTGCTGATCCGTCAGCGCATCAACGAAGCGGTGCGTGCCAACCTGATCGCCACAGCGACGGCCGGCGACCTCGATCACCTTGCCGCCACCTTCTACGGCGTGGCGCGCCTACTCGTCACCCCCTCCGATCCCAGCACCGGCGCCGCGGCCGGCTACGAGAACGACGACACCTTCCGGGCTCGCGCGCTGCTCTCCCTGGAGGCGCGTTCTACCGCCGGCCCCGAGGGCGCCTACGTCTACCAGGCGCTGGAGACCGACCGAGCCGCCGTACTCGACGCGGCTTGCTATGGCGAGGAGGACGCAGCGCTTTACGCCGACGGCTCGGCAGTGCTCGCGCCTGAGGTTTTGATCGTGCTGCTTGCTAGAGACGGTGACGGCACCCCCTCCGATGCGCTTCTCGCGACCGTGGCGGCGCAACTCAACAAGGAAGAGGTGAGACCGATCGGCGACAAGGTCACGATCGAGTCGGCCGCGATCACACCTTACGCCGTCGAGATGGTGATCCGGCACGCGCCCGGGGCCGATCCGGAGCCGTTGCGGGCGGAGGCGCGTACGCGTGTCGAGGCCTACGTTGCAGCCCGTCGCCGCATCGGACGCGTCGTCCAGCGTCTCGGTATCGGTGCCGCGGCCAAGATCACCGACGTGGAGGAGATCGAGCTCGCCGAGCCGGTTGCGGATATCGACCCTGGCTCGAAGGGTGCTGGCTTCTGCACCTCGATCGTGATCACGGCCGAAGTCACCGAGGACAGCTGGCGATGAGCGCCTCCGGGCTGTTCGCTGGCCGGGACCTCCTGCCCAGCGGCAGCACCACGCTCGAGCAGGTGCTGGCCGATGAGAAATGGATCCGGGCTTCGGCTCTAGATCCCGACATTATCCGCACCATCGTCAATCCGGCCACCTGTCCATCGCCGCTCCTGCCCTGGCTGGCGTGGTCGTTCTCGGTTGACGTCTGGGACGAGGCTTGGTCCGAGGCCACGAAGCGCCGGGTGATCGCGGCCTCGCCCGAGGTGCACCGGCGCAAGGGCACGCGGCTTGCCGTGCGCCTGGCGCTCGATGCTCTCGGCGCACAGACCACGATCCGGGAATGGTGGGAGAGCACCCCGCCCGCGCGGCGCGGCACCTTGCGGGTGCGCGTGCACGCCGACGGCTCCGGACCGATCCTCGACCTCAAGCTGCTCGCTCAGCTTCGTGAAGCCGTGAAGCGCTCGAAACCCAAGAGCCGGGTCTTCGAGTTGGAAGTCGCGCTCCAGAGCGAGGCGCCGCTGCTGATGGCGGCGACCACGCGCTCGATCACCCGCACGACGCTGCTGCCGATCGTGCCGCCGCCGCCCGTGGCGGTCGCGCCGCTCCTCGCCGCCGTCAGCTACGGCGCTGGCGTGCGCCGCCTCGTCATCCGCCCGAGCACACCCGGCGACACGCCGGCGCTGGCGGGCTTGGGCGTCGCGGCCGTCATCGGCCGAGCGGCACGCAAGACCGTCCTCTACCCCTACCCCTACACCTGAGGACTGGCCGATGCCCGATTACGGCATGAAACTCACCACGATCGGCGCGGCCAAACTCGCCGTAGCGCTCGCCGGCGGCGCGCCGATCGCCCTGGCGAGCCTCGCGGTCGGCGACTCAAACGGCACGCCCTACGCCCCGACCGGCGCCGAGACGGCGCTCGTGCACGAGGTCTGCCGGGTTCCGCTCGAGACCCTGGAGCAGGACCCGCTGAACCCGCCCTGGGCCCGCGCGGTCGGTGTGATCCCGGCGGCGACTGCGGGCTTCTTCATCCGCGAGATCGCGATCATCGACGCCGCCGGCGCCCTGTTCGCGATCGGGCGCTATCCCGACACCTACAAGCCGCTCGTCGCCGAGGGCGCCTCGTTCGATGCGCCGATCACCGCGATCATGCAGGTGGGCTCGGTCTCGGCGCTCACCATCGTGCTCGACCCTTCTGCGGTCTATGCCACGCGGGATTTTGTGCTCTCTGCGGCCGACTTTTTCGCGGTCAAGAGCGCGACCACGACGGCTCCTCCGGCGTCGCCGACCGTCGGCGACAAGTACCTCGTCCCGGCCGGCGCAAGTGGCGTCTGGGCGGGGCGCGCCGGCACGGTCGCGATCTACCGCAACGTCTCGGACGGCTGGCTGCACATCAACGCGGCGATCGCCGCCGGCGCCCGGGCGGCGGACACCGCCGTGGCCTACCGCCGTGATGCCACGGGCTGGCGCACTGCGGCCGCCTCCCTCACCGAGCACCTGGCCGGCACGGACGCCACGCTCGGCACGACGCCCGCAGGCGTGGCCGCCATGATCGCCGCTGGCATCAAGGCCAACGTCACCCCCGATTATTTCAACGCGATGATCTGAGGCGCGCCGATCCATGGCTGATCTGTCCGAGCTGATCCCGACTTACTTGTCGGCGAACACGCAAACCGATGTCACCGGCAACGGTGCCAATGGTATGCCCGCGGCCTCCGCCGGCACCTACACGCTCAACCTCTGCAACGACAGCGATGCCGAGGTGGTGATCTCCGCGATCTACCTGACCAAGGGCGAGGCGCCGACCCAGGCGCACAAGATCCATCCTTCGCACTCGGTTGAGGGGCGCGGCTACTCCCTTATCCAGCCGATCAAGATCGGCGCGGGCTGGAAGCTGTTTGTCACCGCGAGCGGCCCGATCTCGGCGCAGCTCATCGGTCGTAAGGAGGGCTGATCCGCCATGCGTCGCTATTCCTCGAAGCTCGCCCTCCTCGCCACGACTTCGGCGCAGGCCGTCGCCAACGCCTCCGCCGGCCTGCCGAGCGCCGTCGCCTCGATCACGGCCGGCGAGGCCATCGCAAAGGGCGACCTCATCGTTCAGGGCGGCGACGCCCTCGCCTACTGGGCGGCCGACCCGGCTGCGCCTGGGGCGTCGTTGCGCCCGCTCGCCCTTGCCTCTGACGCGATGATGTCTCTGCAAATGGCCACGATCTCCCCCTTCGCGGGGCAGGCGCCTGCGTTCGCGGCTTCCTGTGTGCTGACGAATGGCAACGTCGCGGTGTTTAGCCTCGCGACCTCTGGCGCTAATAGTGGCTTTATCATCGGGTCGATTTACACCCCGCAGGGTGTTCTTGTCGCTGGGTCGCTTAAGCTGGCGCTCGGTGATGCGACGAGCAATATCGACTTTAAGGTCTACGCGGTGGCGCTCACCGGGGGCGGGTTTGCGCTCGGTCTCACGTCGCGCACGAACAACTTCCCGAGCGTTACGACGTATGATGCGAGCGGCGCTCTCGTCGGGTCTCAAGTGTTCCTTGAGACTAACACGTTCCGCGCCTATGCAATGCAGCTAACGGCTCTGCAAAACGGCGGCTATGCTGTCGCTTGGTACACGACGACCGGCTTTCAAGTTAAGCTTGCTTTCTTTAATGCGTCGGGCGTTCAACAGGGCAGCACAATCATTGTCGGCACAGCGCCGAACCAGCCCAATAACTACTATGCCGAGCTGCTCCGCCTTGTCACGCTCACAAGCGGAAACGTTGCTGTTGTGTGGCAGTCGGGCGGCGTGTCTGGCAATATGTTCGTTCGCCTAGCGATCTACTCTCAGGTGGGTGGGGTCGCGGTCCCCGATTTCGCAACGGGTCTGGTCAAGGGCGGCGTCACGGTCTCCGACGTGCTCAACCTGCAGGCCATTGCTCTGACGGACGGCGGCCTTGGTATTCGTCTGGCGCAAAATGGCGGGCATTACTTCGCCAAATATTCGGGCCTCGGTATCTTGGTCGGAACGCAGTACACCCTTGATACCAATCCGAACACGGTCGTGGGCGTTCTTGTTGCGCTTCCTGGCGGCTTAACCTTCTGGGCTGCATCTACCACCACTGGCACGCCTCCGGCCGGCTATACGCGCTGGGGAGTCGTGGGCGCGGACGGCAACGCGCTCGTCGCGGCTACTGCCCCAACCGTGAACGGCGCTACTACGTCCGGTAACGGCTACGTCTACGCGACAATGCTTCAGAACGGCGACCTCTTGCTCGTTGTCGAGGGCGCGGCCTCCACGGCTTACGGCGTCCGCTTTGGCCTTGTCTCGGGCGTCTACGCGCAGAAAGACAGCGGCACCTTGTTCCCCGTCTCCGTGGCAACCCTGATTAGCGCTACGCTTGCCACGCCGCTCGCTACGCTTGCGGACGCGGCGTCGCTGGCGGGGAATGCCTTCATCGTCTACGCCGTCGGCTCGCTCGCGATCGTCAATGCCCTCGTGCAGAAGCGCTCACTAATCGGCGTGGCGCAGGCTGCTGCGGTGAAGGGGGCGCAGGTTGCCGTGCAGATCCTCGGCGGCATCGCGACTCGCCTTAACTTCGTGAAGCCCCTGCAGGTCGATCAGAGCGCGGCGGCGCTTCCAGGGCAGAAAATGAGCGTGACAGGCAACATGGCCGTGCTCAAGGGCATCCAGCCCTAAGCCCGCCCTCCCCGATCAAGGCTGATGCCTGAAACCCGGCGCCACGAGGCGCCGGAGCTGTGCTCGTGCGCGAAAGGCAAATTCCATGGCTCTCAAATACTACCTTGTCCAAGGCGAAACCAAAGTCGAGGCTGGCGCAACCCTGCCGGTTTACGACGAAACCTATCGGGCGTGGCAGACCGATCTCGGCTTGATATCGGCCGGAAGCATTTTCGACTTCGCGGTCGAGAGCGATGGCGAGCCCGACCCGGCGCCGCGCCGCACCGTAATGACGCCGATCCGCTTTAAGGCACAGTGGACCGTCGAGGAGCGCCTCGCGATCGCCGACGCCCGGGCTTACACGGGCGACAATGCCATCCAGGTCGAGAACAAGCGCGTCCTCGACATCCTGTTCGGCGACCTCGACGATCCGCGCCTGACCGAGGTCGACGTGGCCGATCCGGCCGTGATCGGCGGCATCGACTTCTGCGCGCATCTTGGCATCCTCACGGCCGAGCGCGCGGCGACGATCAAGCTCGGGCTCCCGGCCTGAGGCCATGAGCGCGCCTCTGGTCACTCTAGCGCTTCGCGAGGCGACCAACGCCGACTGGACCTCCAGCTTCGTCCTGCCGGCTATCGGCACGACACCCTGGACGACTGTTCCGCCTTGGAGCAGCGCCACGCAGTACGGAGCCTCTTCGGCTGTCGTCTACGGGGGCGATCTCTATGTAGCGGCGGTCGCAGCTCCGACGCTGGGCAGTTTCCTGCCCGCGCAATGGACGAAGATCGGTATCGCCGCGAACTTCGCCGATCTCAGCTATGACCTCGCAGGCGCCGAGATCCGCATGCGGCTGGCGGACGTTGATGGCGCCGGCGCGCCCTTGCCCGAGAAGGTGCGCGTCAAGTTCTCTTCGACCGCAGGAACGCTGAACGTCAACGTCGCCTCTCGTCGGATCTCGCTCGTCGTCCCTGCCGCGAAGATCCGCGGCATACCGGCCGCCACCTACGCGATCGATGCCCTCGCTGAGAAGGCTGGCGCGATCACGCGTATCGCCGCCGGCTCGCTCGTCGTCGATCAGGGCGTCACCCGCTAGGCGACGAACCCCACCACCTCTTCATTCCCCGGTCCGCCTCTCGGCGCGCCGCCCTTTATCTCGCCTGAGAGGACACACCTATGGCCACCGCCCCCGTTTTCGGCACCATCGACCAGCGGTTCTCGGACGAGCCGCTCGCGCTGGGACCGGTCAATTTCTCCAAGATCGCCGTCGTCTCGACCTCGACCGGCGCGGATGCCACGCTGTTCCCGGCTGGCGTTTCGAGCGACCCGACCTCCTACAAGGCGGTTCGGTTCTCGTCGGGCGACACCGCCTTCACATCGAAGCTCGGCACGGGGTACCTCGCCGACGCCGTCGCCGCTGTGAACGCACAAATCGCGGCCGGCTCGCAGGCCGCGGACATCACGGTGATCCGCTGTGCCGAGAGTGTCTTGACGGATGCAGCTGCGAAGCTCGCGGCGACCCAGGCGAACATCATCGCCGGTCTGCAGGCGCTGAAGGCGGCGCCTGCTAAGATCAACGCCACCCCGCGCCTCGTCGGCGTTCCTGGCTACACTGCGCAGCGCGTTGGCAGCACTGCCAATCCGGTCATCGCGGCCCTGCCTGAGGTGCTCGCGGCCCTGCTCGCCATCGCGGTCGTGGACGTCGACGACTCCAGCAGCGCCAATGCCATCGACTCGCGCGAGGACATCGGCTCCGAGCGCATTATGCCCGTCGGCGTGGCAGCGCGCGTGTTCGACACCGACGGCATCGCGGTGATCACCCGCCCGATGGCGCCCCGCATCCTCGGTCTCATCACTGCGAACGATTTCCGCAACGGGGGTAAGCCGTTCGAGCCCTTCGCCAACCGGCAGATCTACGGCCTCGTCGGCACCTCGCGCGACATCCCTTTCGATCTGCGCGACGGCTCGGTCGATGGTCAGCAGATGCTCGCAGCCGAGGTCTCGATCGTCGTGCGCGGTGAGACCGACATCGATGGCGCCATCGCGGATGGCGGCTTCGTCTTCATCGGCACCGACAACTGCGCCACCGACGGCGACGTCTGGCAGCAGATCCATCAGGTGCGCGGCGCTGACTGCATCGACGTCGAGCACATGCGCCTGACCCGCCAGTTCCTGGGCCGCAAGGTCAGTGCCTCGAACGCCGAGGCCTGGATCAACTCGCTCAAGTTCAACCTGCGCGACCACAAGGCCGCCAGCGACATCCTCGGCTACAAGACCGAGTTCAAGCCGGATCAGAACTCGGCCGAGCAGGTGCGCCTGGGCCGTCTCACCGTGGATCTCGGCATCGAGGAGGCCCCGGTCTTCCGCGTCGCCAAGCGCAACGTGCGCCGCTACCGGCAGGCCGTGGTCGACCTCGTTGCCGACATCGCGGCCCGGATCAACGCCTCCGCCATCCTCTGACCGGCCATCGGTCTCCCATCCCCGCTTGAAGGAGCGCCGCAATGGCCATCCAGTACCCCTACATCATGGAAGCGATCGACGTGCGCCGGGCCGACCAGCCGGAGTCGTCGCGCCAGAAGATCATCCAGAGCATGGCGATGCCGGCACTCACACGGCGCACCTCCGAGCACATGGCCGGCGGCTCGGTGATGAGCCTTAATCTCAGCTTCCCGCAGATCGAGGCGCTCGAGCCGAAGTTCTCGACGGCGGGCTTCGACCTCGACACGCTGCGGCACTTCGGGCTCGCGGCCGGCACCTTCGACAAGTGGGTCTTCGCCGGCTCGGTGCGCGTGCGCCGCGGCGGCGTGGTGCCGGCCCGCGCCATCATCGAGGGCGTGGTCAGCACCTGGGAGCCGGACGAGAACTCGCCCGGCGAGCTGATGAAGTGCAACCACACCATCGTTGAGGTCTCGCACTACGAGCTCGTCATCGATGGCGAGGAAATCTTCTACGTCGATGACGACGAGAACGTGGCGCGCTCGGGCGGCCAGGACTGGTTCGCGCCGACGCGGCGGGCGCTGGGGATCTGACCAGCGGTGGTCTGCGGTCAGGGCTGTTTCAGCACGTAGATCAGCCCTGCAGAGGCCGCGACCAAGCCGATGGCGCAGACAATGAAGACGATGGAGACCTCAAGCATTTCGACCCTTCGGCGCCGCGGTGCCCAGACTGGGGACCATCAACGCGGAAGGGTCGCGTAAGGTCTCACCGAGCGGGCCGCCAGCCTTCCTTCACCGCATCGGCGGGCGAGCAGAACCACTTCTCGCCCTTCGACTCGTTGATCCGGGTCCGCTCGTAATCGCGGCTCCCGGGCTCGTGGTAGATCTTGTTGCCCTTGGCGTTGATGTTGCCTTTGATCTTACAGCTGGCGGGCGGCGCCGCCGGTGCGGGTTCTGGAACCTTCGGCATCTCGGGGCGGGTCTCGAGCCCGCCAGCACGCTTGGCACGACGCCAATCTGAGGGCGGGTCAAACGTGCCGGCCCAGATCCCGCGTTTCCGCGTTCTGGCCTCGCCTTCAGCTTGGACGTAATCCTGAGAGTAGCGCCGGTAGGCGGTGGCGTAACCCTGTGCGACCATCCAGCCGTTCAGGTCCTCGCTACCTTTTCGGCAGACGGCTACAGTCCGCCCGTACCGGTCAGTGTCACGCGGCTCACACGAGATTGTCGCCTCGCCAATCTTGTCCGACAGGGCCAGCGCCGCCTTCTGACCGCAGCGGTAATCTTTTCCACCAGCATCCTGACAAACCTGTGCGCTCTCCGGCGCGTCGATGCCGTGTAGGCGGATCTTCGTGTCTCGGATGACAAGCGTGTCGCCGTCAGTGACGGAGGCGCGGCCGCTGATCGGCTCGACAGCAAGAGCGGGACCGGCAAGCCACAGCGCTGCGAACAGCAGCCCAAACGCGCACGATATCTGTCTCAAGAACCCTCCTCAGCCGACAGCGTCGGCCCAACCGGAGATCGCATATCATGCCGACCGTCACGCTGAAAAAGCCCATCATCCTCGGCGAACGGCAGTTCGCGGTCATCGACATCGACGAGCCGACGCTGGGCGGCATCGCGGCCCATGAAGTGTCGCTCGCCTCGACGGGCTCGGAGACCGCTGCACTGATGGCGATGCTGGCCGCAGAGACCGGCTGGCCGATGGACGCGGTGCGCAAGATCAAGGCCTCCGAGATGGAGGCGCTCGCCGAGATCCTGCTCCCTTTCGCGAAGGGCGATCCGTCTGGCGAGAGTGGCGAGGCGTCGCCGCCGATGTCGCCCATTTCCTGAACACGCCCATCCCGGCGCTCTACGGCGAGCGCTGGTCGAGCCTCGTGGCCTGGCACCATGAGGCCGCGCGCCTAGCGGCGCGCCAGGAAGCCTGACGGGAACCCGATGGCCTCACGCACCGCCCACCTCATCGCCAAGCTGACCGACGAGGTCTCGGGTCCGGCCAAGGGCATGGCGGGCGCGCTCAAGGGCGCGGCCGAGGCGGGCAAGGATCTCGGCAAGGTCGGATCCGGCTCCGGGCTCGCCAAGCTCACGAAGGAGATGCAGGAGGCCCGGCGTCAGGCCGAACTCCTGACGCAACTTCAGGGTCGCATGAAGTCGTTCGGGGAAGCCCGGACCGCCTTCAGCGGCGCGCGTGAGAATGTCGAGCGGCTCAGCAAGGCACTGGAGCAGGCTCGGAAGACTGCCGCGCAGTTCGACGGCATCCGTAGCTTTTCCCGGTCCGGCGGCATCGCGCAGCAGATTGAGGCCGCCCGCAAGGCGGTCCGCGATCTCGAGCGCGATCAGAGGCGCGCTCAGACCGCCGTCCGGTCCGCGGCACGCGACATGGATGCCGAGAAGGCGGCGGCGGTGCGCCTCAAGCGCGCCCTCGCGGATCTCGGTGTCCCCACGACCACGCTCGCCACGGCGCAATCGACGCTGGCGACGCGCGCGCAGGCGGCAGCGAATGCGCTCGATCGGCAGACCCGAGCGGAGCGCCGAGCCAAGCGTGAGGGCGGTGGGGCCACTTCCGCACTTGCTGGGGGTGTGCGCGATGCCGGCCGGCCGGCGCGTTCCCTTGGTCCGCTTGGTGGCGCCATCGGCGCCTACGGTGTTGCTGGCGCGTACAAGCAGGCCGCCCAGTTCGATCGTCGTCTGACCATGATCGGGCAGACGGCGGACGCCAGCCGGACTGACATCGATGCTCTTGGCGGCAGCCTGCACCGGCTGGCGCAGGAGACTGCGACGCCCATCGACAAGATGGCTGGAGGCCTCGAATCGCTCGTAGCGCAAGGCCGCAGCCTGAAGGAGGGACTATACTTCCTGCCGTCGGTCGCCCGGACCGCCGCGGCATCCGGCTCCGAGGTCGAGGACATCGCCAAGACCGCCGACTCGGTCAGCACGAACTTCGGCATCGCCGGCAAGCAGATGCAAGGCGCCTTCGACATCATGGTCGCGGGCGGCAAGGCCGGGCAGTTCGAGTTGAAGGACATGGCTCGCTACATCCCGAGCCTCGCCCCGGCCGCATCCGCTGTCGGCATGAAGGCCGAGAAAGGCCTCGCCGACGTCGTCGCCATGCTGCAGGTCATCCGCAAGGGCACCGGCACCACCGAGGAGGCGGCAACCTCGCTGACGAACATCTTCCAGAAGATGGAGTCGGAGGAGACGGCAAAGAAGTTCAAGAAGATGGGCGTCGACCTTGAAGAGGCGATGAAGAAGGGCCGCAAGGAGGGTCGCAACCTCATTGAGGTGTTCGAGGAGGCCGCGCAGAAGGCGACCAAGGGCGATCTGTCGAAGCTGCCGAACCTCATCGCCGACCAGGAGTTCGGCCGCGGCGTGCGCGCGCTACTCACCTACAAAGGCGAGTGGCAGAAGCTGTCGGAGACGTTGCAGACCTCTTCGGCCGGCTCTGTCATCCGTGACCTCGTGCAGGTCACGAAGGACTCGCAGGCCGCTGTCGACCGTCTCGCCAACTCGTGGCAGCGCTTTATCCAGGGCGCCGCGCGCGCTGGTGACTCGCTCGGTGCGAGCTCGGACCTTGGCAAGTTGGGCGAGGAGTTCACGACCATCGCGATTGCGATGGAGCGGGTCAATAAGGCCTATCAGGATGGCGGTGTCTCCGGCGCCCTGGGTGAGGCCGGCGGCGTGATCGCCGAGCGCTTTCGCGAGAACAAGAAGGCCTGGCTCGACAAAGACCGAGAGGATCAGGTCGCGCGGATCAAGGAGATGGAGGAATCCATCGCCAAGACGCGCAAGTCGCTCGCGGACAAGGGCTACTCGCAAGAGCGCATTGAGGGCTCGGTCCGGTCGCAGGAGACGCAGCTCAAGATGGAGCGGCGCGCCCTGGAGTACATCAAGGGCAACCGTGCTGCGCTCGACGTGCCGAACAAGCTGCCGCTGCGCATGGGCACCGACCCGACTGCGCCGATCCAGGGCTCGCCCAGCGCCATCACTCCAGGCGTCGCCAGTTGGCAGCAGGCGTTCCCTTCGGACATCTCCGGCCACAAGCCGCTACCTTCGGCGACCCCACTGCCACCGACCCGGCCGGGCAGCCTGCCGCGCAACATCGGCAACATCGACGAGGTGCTTGGGCCGAAAAAGATCGAGCTCGACGCCACCGCTGTGGATGGGGCCCAGACCAAGTTCCAAGATCTCGGCACCAAGATCGACGAGGTCGGACAGAAGACCATCGCGCCGACGGTCAACACGGCACCGGTAGACGGTTTGATCGACAAGCTGATGAAGGCGATCGGCCTGATCTCTCAGATCGATAGTGGGGCCGGCGCTGCTGCCGCGAAGGTGGACCGGCTGGCCGCGGCCGCCTCCAACGCGGGCGGTGCCATGGGCCGCACTGGCAAGGTCGCCTCCGCCCTCTCCGGCTCCTTCTCCTCGCAGGGTATGGGCTGATGCTCTGGCAGGTCGGACCGCTCACCATCTCGCGCCGTCCCTACAACATCGAGGAGTGGACCCGCGAGGCGTCCGCGTCCTGGGCGAAGAAGGAGCTGCTCGGCCGCCGGCCGGACCGCGAGTTCACCGGCGAGGGCGAGGAGACGTTGACGCTGAAGGGGACGCTGCACCCGTTCAACCGGAACGCGATCGGCGGCCTCTCCAGCATCGAGCTCGCGCACTCGCTCCGGCGTTCTGGGCAGTCCGTCTTCGTCACGCGAGGCGACGGCACGGTCTACGGCTTCTACGCCATCGAGAGCGTCAGCGAGAGCCACAGTGAGATCGGGCCGCACACGGCTGGCGTCGGGCAGAAGATCCAGCACGAACTGAAGCTGGTTCCGGTCGGCCAGCCCGGGACGGGTCAGGCCTCTGACATGCTCTCGGCTCTCATCAGCCTGTTCGGGTGACGCGATGGCAACGACCGTAAAGGTGGCGGGCTACGGCATCACGACGGAGCTGCTACTCTGGCGTCATGGCAAGCGCCGCGGCGCGACCTCGGCGCGGCTCTCCGAGACGCTCGCCTTAAACCCCAGCCTCGCGGCTCTCGGCCCGTTCTTGCCGCTCGGCACGCTCGTGACAATCCCGGATCTGCCGCCGGTGACGGAGCAGAGCCGCACCACGGCGCCCGCCGTCTCGCTGTTCGATTGAGCCCATGCCCCTGACGATCGACTGGTCCGTCACGATCGACGGCATCAACGCCACGTCGCGCTTCAACCCCTACGTGATGGAGTTGGAGGTCCAGGACCAAGCCGGCACGACGAGCGACACCGCTCGAATTACGCTTGCCGACGACGGCCGGATCATCATGCCGCGCAAGGGCGCGATGATGCGGGTCATCATCATGGGCGAGCCTGTGTTCGAGGGTAAGACCGAGAGCCCGCGCTTCTCCTTCGCCAAGGGCGACGGCGGCCGGCTCATCCTCTCGGCCAAAGGCTTCGACGCCGAGAAGGGCGCCAAAGAGGGCCGGCACTTCGCCAAGGAGGATGCCACCCTCGAGGAGTATCTGAAGGACTTCGCGAAGCGGGCGGGCCTCTCCGAAATCAAGATCGATCCGGCTCTGGCCAAGATTAAGCGGCCCTGGTGGGGCCCGGAGGGGCGCGACTTCCTGCACGAGGGGCAGCGCCTCTCGCGCGAACTTGGCGCCACTTTCAAGATCCAGGGCAACAAGGCCGTCCTGGCCAAGCGCGGCAAGGGCATGACGCCGTCGGGGCAGTCCCTGCCGACGATCTACGCCACGAACCCGGGCAACCTCCTCAACGTCGACATCGAGCCGACGGACGCGCGCGAGGTCTTCCGCGACGTCCGGGTCGGCGGCTTCGACAGGAAGTCGGCCAAGTTCTTCGAGGAGAAGGTCGACATCGAGGGCGGATCCTCGGGCGGTGCCTCCTCGGTGATCCGCGGCAAGCGCGCCGACAAGGATGACGCTAAGACGCGCGGCGAGGGTCGGAAGGCTGAGGCCGAGCGCGACAAGGGCGGCGGCACGATCGAGATCGACATCGAGCCCCGCGCCCGGGCGGAGGGCACCTGCATCCTCCAGGGCGCGCGCGCTGGCATCGACGGCACCTACCGGATCTCTGGCGCGACGCACACGCTCCGCCCGGGCGACAGCGGCGGCTCGACCACCAAGCTCGAAGTGAAGCAGCCCGACGACAAGGCCGGGCAGGACACTCGGAAGACCGGCGACACCGAGAACAAGTAGCTCATCGAGGACGCGCGCCGGCACGCCGCACAACGAAAAACGACGGCCTAGGCGGGCCGCCGTGAGTCGGGAGTTACCGGAGCCACTGGGGGTACTAGCGGCTCCGTCATCTGGGTACGCCCGCCGATCGGGCCGTGCCAGCGCATTATGGTTTCCGGCTGTTGCTGGGACGATTCAGTGGTCAGCGGAGAAAACCGGCCGCGCGCAGATCGTGCTCAACAAGCTCGTAGGTTGCTTGCGAGAGATCGTCATTCTCAGGCGCAGGCGGCAGCAGCGGATGCATGGGCGGGAACTCTCCGACCACGTCTCGCAGCCTCATCTCCGCTGCGCCATCCGGATGCGGAATATCGCCTTCAGCCTTCGCGGCCCGGAGCGATGGAATGAGCTTACGGATCATGCGCGCCTCCCGGGCTCTGGGAAGCACAACGCGCACCAAGCCCGTCCGTTCTTCGACTTCGCGCAGACCAGCTTCAGTCAGATCAATGCTTGGTCTTCTGCACTACGACCGGGATGATTGAGCCCGTGACGACTGGGTCTGCGCGCTTCGCCAGGGCAACCGCGCGTTCCTGACGTTCAAGCCGGTCCGCTGAGTACAGGGCGGCGATGACGAGGGTGGCGATCGCCAGCGCCGCTTTGACCGTAGGCCATGTCCGCCGAAGCACGCTCATCATCGCCCATTCCCCGCCAAGGAATCAGCATCTGAGAATTGGATGAGCGGAGGGCTAATACCAGCGGGCGCCGATTGAGACTCACGGGGTTCGCATTGGGCAGCGGATCTGATTCGATGGGGCGAACCGGGAGGGTTCGTCATGTCCGCGGCCGTGCCCCTGCGTGAGGATTTCACTGCCGACGATTTGCGGCGGCTGGCCAGTTGCAGCCGAGACGCAGGCCAGAGCCGGCGATTGCTCGCTCTGGCACAGATCTACGATGGCGGCACACGGACAGACGCAGCCCGGATCGGCGTGGTCGGACTGCAGACGGTGCGCGACTGGGTGCTGGCCTTCAACGCCAACGGCCCGGCCGGGCTGATCGACCGCAAGGCGCCGGGCCATCCGCCCAAGCTGAACCAAGCGCAGCGTCAGGCGCTTGCCGAGATCGTCGAGAGCGGGCCAGATCCAGATCGGCACGGCGTGGTGCGCTGGCGGCGCAAGGACTTGGCTGCCTGGCTTTATCAACGCTTCCGCGTGAGCCTGGATGAGACCACGGTCGGGCGTGAGTTGAGGCGGCTCGGCTTTGCCAAGATGTCGGCTCGCCCCCAGCATTACGCCCAGGATCCGGCCGCATTGGAGAGCTTTAAAAAACACTCCCCGCCGAGCTGATGGCGATCCGAGCCCGGCTGCCAGCGGGCACCCGCATCGAACTGTGGTGGTCGGACGAGGCCCGGGTCGGCCAGAAGAACACGCTCACTCGGCTCTGGGCCCGCCGCGGCACCCGCCCGCGTCTGCCGCACGACCAGCGCACGCAGTCAGCCTACATCTTCGGGGCGATCTGTCCCGAGAAGGGAAAGGGCGCCGCTCTCGTTATGCCCTGGTGCAACACGTCAGCGATGAACGCGCACCTGCAGGAGATCAGCAGCATGGTCGATCCTGGGGCTCATGCCGTGCTGATGCTCGATGGTGCCGGCTGGCACATCGCCGGCGACCTCGTAGTGCCGGGCAACATCACGCTGCTGCCGTTGCCGCCTCGAGCGCCTGAGCTGAACCCGGTTGAGAATGTCTGGCAGTACCTGCGAGACAACTGGCTCGGCAATCGGATCTTTGCCTCCTACGAGGAGATCGTCGACCAGTGCTGCCGCGCCTGGAATAACCTGATCGAGCGGCCCTGGATGATCATGTCCATCGGACTGCGCGACTGGGCCTATCGGTTATGATCAACGCCCGCTGGTATAACACCCCTAGTGCGGAACGGCAATTTCACGGCTCTGTCGCCGTCACGCCGCACCTCAGCGCCGAGGAGAGCGACTGAGCCGCATCGACCGGCGATGTGATCAGATCCCGCTCTCGAGCGTCCACTTCTCCGTCCCAGCTGTCTGGCCGCCGGTGACGGCCCATTTGCCGCCGGTCACCTTGTTGTCGGCGATCTCAAAACTCGCCACGCCACCCGACCCCGGGGCGTTCGCGGCCTGAAAGACGACCGACAGGACGGAGCCTGACAGAATGCCGGTCCCGATCTGGCGTCCCGAGCCGATCTGCCAGACGACGCTGTAGGTCTCGCCCGTCTTCTTGATGACCGCCTCGCCACGGTAGATCTGCGGCTGACCTGGGTTCTGCCCCTCGACCTTGTATCGCCCCTCGATCGCGAGTGCCGGCAAAGCCGAGGCAGCGAGGGCGATCAGCGCCAGTCCGATCCTCATGAGCATCCTTTCTCGGTGTGCCCGCCACTAGATAGGGCGGCGCGCGAGCAGGGCCGCAACATCGTTCTGAGGCCCCATGCTCATCCCGGCTCTCGCCTTCGCGGCCTTCGCGCTGATCCTGCTCGTCGGTGGCGGCCTTCTGGCTCTGCGCGGACAGACGGATGGGGAGCGCGACGCGGGCGCAGTCACCGCGCTGATCGCGCTGCTCCTCGGGCTGATCGCGGTGGCGCTGGGGCTCTGCGAGTTCGCGGGGCGGTGAGGAACTAACGGCGGACCGGGCGCAAGGAAGAAGAATGCGCCGGCCCGCCGGTCGCACGACTCAGGGCTCAGAGAGATGCGCGACCATCAGTGAACGGCTCTCGCCGCATCACCCATCCATTGCATTCCGTCGTTCCACCGAGCCGGCCGGTCGCCGTGCCTCCTGACATTGCGAGAACCCGATGACCGGGACCATCACGGCCGCGCAGCTGCGTGCGATCGCGGGCGGCACCGCGCCCTTCGCTGCCAAGATCGCGGAAAGCTTCAACCCGCTGGCCGCACCGTTCGGCCTGACCACACCGCTGCGGCAGGCCCATTTCTTCGCGCAACTCGCGCACGAGAGCGCCGGCTTCAAGTATGTCCGGGAGGTCTGGGGACCGACCGCGGCGCAGAAGCGCTACGAGGGCCGGAAGGATCTCGGCAACACGCAAGCAGGCGACGGCAGCCGCTATCGCGGGCGTGGGCCGATCCAGATCACCGGCCGGGACAACTATCGCGCCTTCACCGCCTGGATCCAGTGTCGCTACCCGGAAGCGCCCGACTTCGAGGCCGAGCCCGAGAAGCTCGAGGAGTTCCCTTGGGCGCTGATGGCGGCGTTCTGGTTCTGGGACACGCGCGGGCTGAACGCCCTGGCCGACGCCGATGACGTCGTCGCGGTCACGAAGAAGATCAACGGCGGCACCAACGGGCTGGCCGATCGCAAGGCCGCGCTGAAGCGGGCGAAGGCCGAGCTCGGCGTCACCACCGCCGCGTCACCCCCGGCGCCCACGACCCCCGCCAAACCGAAGAGCGATCGCATGTCCGTCACCGCCGGCACCTGGGCCGAGAAGTCGCTCGCTCGCTACGAGGTCGAGGCGATCCAGAAGCGCCTGCGCGACCTCGGCTACTACAGCGTCGGCAAGGTCGATGGGATCTGGGGGCCCTCGACCTCCGGCGCCCTGATCGCGCTGCAGACTCAGGCCGGCATCGCGCCGGACGGGCACTGGGGACCGCAGTCGAAGACCGCGCTCGACGACGACGCGAACAGGCGCCGGATCGATCCGGCCCGGGCCAGCACCACCGCGGCGGATCTGCGGGCTCAGGGCTCCGTCATCGCGATCCAGGGCAGCCGGGTGACCTGGTCCTCGGTCTGGCAGATCGTGCTGGGTGCGATGGGCATCTTCCAGTACCTCGCCACGAATTGGCAGGGCAATCTGGACGGCCTGCCGTTCCCAGCGAGCCTGATCCTCGGCTTCCTGCCGCCGTGGGTCGCGCCGGTCCTGATCATTCTGCTCAACGTCTGCAACGCGCTCGCCGCCCAGGGCATCGTCAAGGCGCGTGTCGTGGCCGAGCGGACCGGCCTGCACAACGGCGAGCCCGACCCTGCGCCGAGCCCGCCGGTGACAGTGGCGCCTGATGGGCCGCGGCTCGGTGGCATCCTCGGCACGTTGTTTGGCGCACGCTGACCGGTGGGCCCCGCTGAAAAGGCCGCTGCTGATGCTGCCGGCGTCTACCTCAACCAGGGCGTCCTCGGCGCGACCTGCATCGTCTTCATCCTGCTGTTCCTCGGCGCCTGCTGGGTCGCCCGCGGGCTCTACAACGACCTGAAGGCCTGCAACGCCGTCACCCTCGCCGATCGCGAGAAGCTGATCACGGCCATCGAGGGCGCCCGGGACGAGACGGAGGCCGTGAAGGAGGCGCTGCAGGGCATCCGCCTCGTGCTGGAGGGGCGCGGCCACGCCATCGGCGAGCTGTCGCATCAGGTCGACAAGGCGGCGACCGAGGCACGTCACAGTCTCGGCAACATCGCCTCGGCCCTCGACGCCATCGCGCGCCGATTGATGGACTGGACGGGCCGCGGCAGAGATCGCGACCGTGACGGGGGCGCCCCATGAGATGGAGGCGCATCATGTCCTGGTTGATCCCGTCCTGCAACGCGAGCGACACCTCGGCCCGGCTCGACGCTGCACTCGAGCAGGCGCGTCATGCCCAGCACGAGACCAAGGAAGCCGCCCGCTCCGTGGTCGAGGTCACGGACGACAGCCGGGCGCGGCTGACGACGATCCGGCGGCAGATCCGTCGCCGCAC
>NZ_VZZJ01000042.1 GCF_008806345.1 Methylobacterium planeticum
CGTACCCAGCTTGCGAAGGGGTCCCAATTGCACGCCGATCCGGGGTCCCGTTCCAAAGCTTTTTGACAATCATGCACACGATCAACCTTGAGCGCATCGCCACCGTCGTCACCACCGAGGAGTGCGACGGCCGAACCTGGGCGGTGCCCGACACGCTGATCGGCACCGACAGCCATACGCCGATGGTCAACGGCATCGGCGTCGTGGCCTGGGGAGTCGGTGGCCTGGAGGCCGAGAGCGTGATGTTCGGCATGCCCGTGATGATGCGGGTGCCGGAGGTGGTGGGCTTGCGCTTGACCGGCGCCCTGCGCGAGGGCGTTCTATCCACCGACCTTGCGCTGCGTGTGACCAACCTGCTGCGCGGGATCGCACTGTCGGGCCGCTTCGTCGAGTTCTTCGGCCCCGGGGTCTCGACACTCTCGGCCGGCGACCGGGCGGTGATCGCCAACATGGCCCCCGAGTACGGCTCGTCGTCGGGCTTCTTCCCCGTGGATGCGCGCACGGTAGAGTATCTCGTGGCCACCGGGCGGACGCCCGAGCACGCGGCGTTCGTGGAGGCCTACGCCCGCCGGACCGGGCTGTGGTTCGACCCCGAGGCGGAGCCGTTCTACGACGCGGTGCTCGAACTCGACCTTAGCACCGTGACGGTGGCGCTGGCCGGCCCATGCCGACCGCAGGACCTGCTAACCCCCGACCGGACGCGGGACGTGCTCGCGCCGATGCGCAGGGCCGACGCGCGCCCGCCGACGCCGGACGATCCCGTGCCGGACGCCTGCGTCGCGATCGCGGCGATCACCAGCTGCACCAACACCTCCGACCCGCGCCTGCTGCTGGCCGCAGGCCTCCTCGCCCGCAAGGCGCGGGCGCTCGGGCTCACGCCGAAATCCTGGGTGAAGACCTCGCTGGCGCCGGGCTCGCCCACCGCCGAGCGGTATCTGCGTCGCTCCGGCCTGCTGGACGACCTGGAGGCCCTGGGCTTCGGCATCGTCGGCTACGGCTGCACCACCTGCATCGGCAACTCGGGCACCCTGCCGCGGGCGGTGCTCGACGCCGTGGCCGCGCGCGGGGTCCTCCCGGTGGCGGTCCTGTCGGGCAACCGCAACTTCCCTGGCCGCGTCCACCCGCAGCTGGAGGCGGCCTTCCTCGCCTCGCCGCCGCTGGTGGTGGCCTACGCGCTTGCCGGCGACGTCGACCGCGATTTGTTGAGCGGGCCGGTCGCGACCGCGCCGGACGGGCGCGCGGTCCACCTCGCCGAGCTGTGGCCCTCGGGGGCCGAGATCGACGCGGCGATGGCTGCGGCGGCGCGGGTAGCGGACTACGGCCAGGCCTACGACGAGGCCGAGGCGAATCCCGTCTGGGCCAAGCTCGATTCCCCAGCCACCGCGCTCTACACCTGGGATCCCGCCTCGACCTACATCCGCCGCCCGCCCTTCGCGACGGTGCGGGGCGAGGAGCGGCTCGGCCGCTACGAGGCGGACCCGATCCTGGTCGTGGGCGACGACATCACCACCGACCACATTTCACCGGCCGGCGCGGTGCCGGCCAAGAGCGAGGCGGCCGCCTACCTGATCGCGCACGGCGAGGACCCGGGGGACCTCAACGTCTTCTCATCCCGGCGCGGGAACTGGGAGGTGATGGTGCGTGGGCTGTTTACCAATAAGACGGTGAGGAACCTGCTGGACGAGACCATACCTCCCGGCAGCGCGGCGTTCGCTCCCACTGGCGAGGTGCTTCCGCTCTACAAGGTGGCCGAGCGCTACCGGGACGCTGGGCGGAGCGTCGTGATCGTGGCGGGGGAGCGTTACGGCATGGGCTCGTCGCGGGACTGGGCGGCCAAGGGGGCGAGCCTGCTCGGGGCGCGGGCGGTTCTGGCCTCAAGCTTCGAGCGCATCCACCGCTCGAACCTCATCCACATGGGCATCCTGCCACTGCAACTGCCGGCCGGCGGCCACCCCGCCACCCTCGCGTTGCACTCCGGAGACCGTATCCGAGTGGAGGCACCGGCCGAGCGCCTGCAGCCGCGCGCGGAGATCTCGGTGACGGTCCTGCGTCGCGACGGGTCGACCGAGGCCTTCCTCGCACGGGCGGCCGTCGAGACAAGCCTGGAGATTGAGGTGCTGATTGCCGGCGGCGTCATACCGTTGATCCTGCAACGAGCGCTCACGCAGAAGACAGGCCTACCCATAACGATCGTCGGTCATCGGGGTGGCCTTGCGTCGCTTTAGTGGAGAGCGTTTGGCGAGTTCTGCGGCCCGTCTCTCGAACTGCATCGGGCTGACGAAACCGAGCGCGGAGTGGCGCCGAACGGGGTTGTGGAAGCTGTCGATAAAGCCGCCGATGGCACGTGTCGCCTCGGCCCTGGTCTGGAAAACGGTGCGCCAGACGCGTTCGGATTTCAACGTCTTGAAGAACGTCTCCACCATCGCGTTGTCGAAGCAAGTGCCCCGGCCCGACATCGAGAGTTGCAAGCTGTGCGCTCTGAGCTCATCCTGGTAGGCTGCCGAGCCATAGTGGCTGCCTCTGTCAGCGTGGTGGATCAGCCCGGGGGCCGGGCGTCGAAGCGCGAGGGCCCTGCGCAGCGCCGTGAGCGCCACGTCCGTGTGGAGGCGTTCACTCACCGCCCAGCCCACCACGCGGCGGGCGAAGAGGTCGATGACGACCGCCAGAAACAGCCAAGCCTCACGCGTCCAGATGAAGGAGACGGCACCGCCCGACTTCTCGTCAGGTCGCGCAGCCGAGACGTCCTGATCGAGGTGGTTGGGTGCAACCGGATGAGCATGGTGGCTGTCCGTGGTACGGGTGAGGCGACGCTTCGGCCGGGCGCGCAGCCCGATCTCGCGCATCAGCAGGAGGCCCCCGCCGCCACGAATGCAACAACACGCGCGCGCAGGTCGACAGACAGGGGTGAAGGCATCGGCATGCTCCTTCACCTGTCAACGCGCCACCTGCAAATCCGTCTCAAGCGGCACGGGACCGGCTCTAAGCAAGCAAACCGATCACAAAGAAATCGACTATAGTCAGATTAAGGATGATTTCTTGAGCGCTCCTCGAAAATGTATCCGAGAAAATTGAGTAGAACTTGGGCAGCCAGGAAACCTGTCACGCCAGCAGGATCATAGGCAGGAGCAACCTCAACGAGGTCGATGCCAGCAACTTTGCCCTTCTTCGCCAAACCTTGAAGCACTTCCATCACTTCGTAGTAATGAAATCCGCCATGACTAGGCGTGCCAGTTCCCGGAGCGATTGAAGGATCGAAGCCATCGATGTCTATCGTGACGTAATAACGCACCCCTGAGGGTATCGTGTCGAGAACTCCCTGTGCACCCAACTTTCGCGCCTGACGCACCGAAAGGATCTTTGATCCATGCGACCGAGCATCCTCGTAACCTTCTCGCGATGTCGAGGAGACATTGCGGATGCCGATCTGGCTGATGCCGATAACGTGCTGCTGTTCAGCGGCACGGCGCATCGGATTACCATGCCCTTCTGTCACGCCGTGGCGGATGTCGACGAAATCGAGATGAGCGTCGATTTGCACGATGTAGATCGGCTCTTGTTCGCTGAAGGCACGGATGCACGGAATATTGACCGCGTGATCTCCGCCCAAAACGACCGGCATCGCCCCGCGAGCTAGGATGGCACGGACCGCCGCCTCCGCATTGGCGTGGCTTCGAACCGTGTCAGTATGGACAACATCGGCGTCCCCCACATCCACGATGCGAACCTTATCAAGCGGAAGGTAGACAGCGTCATCCTCGTGGTCGTAGGCGCCACCGTGCCCGAACGAGAAGAGCGTGGAGGCCTCACGGATCGCTCGCGGTCCGAATCGAGCGCCGGAGCGATACTGTGTTCCCATGTCAAATGGAATGCCCAGGACGGCAACATCGGCGTCTATTGCATTCCAGTCCGTGCAGATCGGCCGCTTGCCAAACGTGCAATGTCCGACGAAGGGAAGATCCAGACGTCCCTGGTCGTAGCTGTTCGCCATTGTTATAAGACCTCAATGATCCATTATGGGATATGTCTTGATCTACCAAGAGAGCCTACTTGCTCGTCGAGCGTGTGACCTCATGATGATGATCGTTGTCGCGACTGCTCGTTTCCCCGAAGCGAGTCAGAAGTTCTTTCATGAACAGGTGCTGTAGACGGGGCACGTCGTCGGAGTTATTCGACAAGATTACGAACTGTGATGTGATCTGGGTTTGTGGCGTGAGTAACGGGCGCAGACGGCCCACGTTGACCCAGGAGCGAGCGTAATGATCGGGCAGATATCCGATCAGGCGACCGCTCAGAATGAAGATGGTTTGTGCCTCCATGCTCGAGGCGTGGGCGCGGACCCGTGCTCGAGAGAAATGTCTCAACTCCTTCTTGTTCGTATAGGGGCGCAGGACAAAATCATGGGAGATGATCTGCTCTACACTGGCAGTTTCGGCGGTCGCGAACAGAGGGTGACGATCGCTGCAGTACAAAGAATGGACTTCGGTCCTGAATATAGTTTCTGCAAACCCGGATATGAATTCTATTTGCGGTGTTATCGCTATATCAATGCCACCCTTCGATAGTTCGGCTATTAGGTTCTCTGGATGTGCAATCAATATCTGTATCTCAAGCTGGTCTCCTTTCCGCATGCAGGCCTCTATGACATCCTCCATCCGGAAATTCGGATCAGTTATCGTGTTGTCGACGAGGCCAACCCGGAGAGTGCCGAAAACTTCCTGCTTCAGATCACCCAGACGGCCTTCGAAGCCGGAAATCGCACCGACAAGGGCCTTGGATGCTTCGTAGACCTCGCGTCCTCGTGCGGTGACTTGAAAGCCACGTCGACCGCGCTGGCAAAGCTCGAAGTCGAGGCGCTCCTCGAGACTCTTCAGATGGAAGCTGACGGTCGACTGGCTCATGCCGAGCGCGAGTTGCGCCCCGGTGAAGCCGCCGTGCTCGACGATGGCGCGGAACACCATTAATCCTCGGAGATCAGCGGGCGAAAGGCGCATGGTCCGCCTCTGGCTGGAGTTGCGCACACGAACGCGCCGCAGCCCTCATTTGCCGCCCCGCTCATACCGGATGCCGATTGAGGCCGGAGGCTTCACCTTGCCCGAGAAAAGCACCAGCGCGAGGAAGGAGGCGACGAACGGCACAATGGAGAAGAGCTGATAGGGCACATCGGGCTGGCCGAATTGCAGTCGGAGCTGAAGAGCATCGCACAACCCGAACAGGAGGCAGGCGGCGAGCGCACCCAGCGGGTTCCAGCGTCCGAGGATGACGGCTGCGAGCGCCAGGAACCCTTTGCCGGCACTCATGTGCTCGGTGAACAGGAACACCTGCGACAGGACGAGATAGCATCCGCCGAGACCCGCGACCGCGCAACCGGCGAGGACGGCGATGATGCGAGCGCGGTCGACGGCCATGCCGGCGGTATCCACGGCACGAGGATTCTCTCCGACGGCGCGCAGCACCAAACCCCAGGGTGTCTTCCAGAGCATCCACCAGGATAGCGCGACCGTCGCGTACATGAGGTAGGTCATAACGTCCTGCTTGAACAAGAGCGGTCCAAGCAGTGGGATGTCGGCCAGAAACGGAACCGGATAGGGAGCGAAGCCTTCGACGATCCGGCGGCCATCGCCGGTCAGCAGGAGACGGGAAAGGTAGGAGGTGAGACCGAGTACGAGGATGTTGAGCGCCAGACCGGCGACCAGCTGGTTGACCCCGAGCCTGACGGCGAGGATCGCGAGCAGACCTCCAACCAGCAACGCCATGCCAATGCCGGTTAGTAGGCCGGCGTAGGGCGATATGAACACGAAGCTGCCCAATGCAGCTCCGAACGCCCCTGCGAGAAGACAGCCCTCGAGCGCGACGTTGAAGACGCCCGCTCGCTCCGACAACGTGCCTCCGAGCGCCGCGAAGACGAGAGGGATCGACAAGCGGAGGCCAGTCGAAAGGAAATCCGTCAAGGCTTGCAGATCGGAGAACATGTTCATCTGGCGCTCTCTTCCGCCTTCGCGCGTGCGACGGGAGGCTCGGCCAAGTGGAGTTTCCGCTTGTCGAGAAACCTGCGCCATTCCTCGCGTCGGAAAGTGAAGGCGAGGCTGGTTGCGACGAACAAGATGACGATTCCCTGGATCGCGTCGATCACGGTCCCGTCCAGCCCGGTCGCGCGCTGCATCGTCAGGGCGCCTGCCTTGAGCCCGCTGAGGAAGAAGGCTGACACCGGCACGAGAAGCGGGTTGAGCGCTGCAAGGAAAGCCACGAGAATGCCGTCGAACCCGAAACCCGGACTGAAGAGGTGGTACAGGCGGTATTTCAGACCCAGAACTTCGAAACTGCCGGCAAGGCCCGCACATGCGCTGCCCACGAACATCGCGCCTAGCAACTGGCGTCGGACCGCGATGCCCGCATAACGTGCTACGGCGTCTCCTGCGCCGACTGTATCGAGCGCGAAGCCAACAGTCGTATGGTTCAGCACGTAATAGGCAACCAGTGCGAGGACAGCGCCGATTATCACGCCCACATGCGCATCAGTCCCGCTGAGGATGAGCGGGAGCCAAAGCGCTTCGCTGATCTCGTTGGAGTAGGGATAGGGTGCGCCAGCCTGCATCATCGGTCCGCCCGCGAGATAGCTCACAAGATTGATCGCGATGAAGTTCAAGAGAATCGCCGTGATGACCTCGTTTATACCGCGATAAGCTTTGAGATATGCTGGGATCAAGCCCCACAATCCGCCGGCTAAGGCTCCAGCAAGGACGCATAATACGATGTGAAGTAGAGTAGGCAATCCAGGTAAATAAAGAGCGGCCACAGAGGCTCCGAGGCCTCCCATGTAGATCTGCCCCTCGCCGCCGATGTTCAGGAGGCCTGCGCGGAGTGGTATAACAACGGCCAATCCGGCCAGCAGAAGAGGGCTTGTCTTCACGAGCGTTCCGCCCAAACCGTACCAATCCAGAAACGCGCCTCTAAAGAGCGTCGTATAGGCTTCGAACGGGTTCACTCCGGAGAGAGCAATCAAGCTAGCCCCGGCCAGTAGTGCCACGGCGACCGCTATCGGTATGCGCAGTCGATGTGCTAGGCCTATGACCGTCAGCATGCGCTTGCCTTGGACATGGTGCCTCCCATCAGAACGCCGATCGTCTCGGCTGTCGCCTCATGGGCCTCGAGCGTGCCGGTGACGACGCCTCCGCACATGACGGAAATCCGGTCGCAGACCGCGAGGACGTGATCGAGTTCGGTCGAGATATAGAGAATCGCTCCGCCGCGCTCGCGTTGCTCCAGGATTGTCCGGTGCACCGCTTCGATCGCGCCGACATCGAGGCCTTTGCAAGGCTGCATGACAATCAATACACGCGGTTCGCTCTCTATCTCACGAGCAAAGATCAACTTCTGTTGATTTCCGCCCGACAGGAAGCGAGCCTTCTGATAGGGCGATTGCGTTCTGACGTCGTAGGCTGAAATCCACTCGCTGGTCGCTTCGACGGCGCGCCTTCGGTCTACGACTCCGGCGCGCGAAAAGCGCGCCGTGCCGAAATCCCGCAAGATCGCATTCTTCCAGAGTGGGTACTCGAGGACGAGGCCGGTCGTGTGGCGGTCTTCGGGGACGAAAGCGAGGCGCGAGGACCTTCGCCGTGTCTCCGGATCGTCGGCGGTAATGTCGCGCCCATCAATCTCGACAAGTCCCCCGGTGGCGCTACGCATCCCCGTCAGAACCTCGGCAAGCTCTGCCTGGCCGTTCCCATCGACGCCGATGATGCCGTGGATCTCACCCTCGCGTACGGAGACCGAGACCCCCCTTAGGGCCTCGAGACCGCGGTTGTCACGAGCATGGAGGCCGCGACCGACGAGCACGGGCTTCCCGGCCCGATGCGGCATCCGTTCCACAGTCAGGATCCTGTCGTGCCCGACCATCGCACAAGCAATCCTGCGCGCATCCGTGTCCTTGGCATCCGTCGTGTTCAGGACCTTTCCCCGCCGCATGACTGATATCCTGTCCGACGCTGCGAAGACTTCGTCCAGCTTGTGCGTGATGAACAGGATCGTCTTGCCTGCGTCCCGCAGCGACTTGACGTTCTCAAGGAAACCTTCGATTTCGAGGGGCGTCAGGATGCTCGTCGGTTCGTCGAGGATGATGAGGTCGGCCTCCCGGTACAGAACCTTGAGGATCTCGACGCGCTGGCGCATGCCCATCGGAAGACGCCAGATTTCGGCTCGTGGATCGATGTTGAAGCCGAAGCGGGCGCTCATCTCCGCGATGCGCTTCTCGTGCTCGCGAAGGTTCAGGGACATGCCCTGTCCGCGCAAACCCAGAACGATGTTCTCGACCACCGTAAGCGTATCCACCAGCATGAAATGCTGGTGGATCATCCCGATGCCCAGATCGCTGGCTCCGCGGGGACTCGGGATCGTGACCGGCTTCTCCTGGAACTCGATCATGCCTTCGTCCGGCTGATAAAGCCCATAGAGAATGTTCATGAGGGTCGTCTTGCCGGCCCCATTCTCCCCGATGATGGCGTGTACCGTGCCTGCTTGGACGGCGAGATCGACGCCGTCCAGGGCGCGAAAACCATCGAAACTCTTGACGATCTGCCTAAGTTTCAACGCGGGCATGGTACGAGCCTTCGACGACGTCGTTCCTTACTTGGCTTTGATCTCGCCGGATTTGATTTTCTCGATGACACCGTTGACTTCGGTCTTTACCTGCTCGCTGACCGAGGGACCGTAGCTGCCGATGCGTGTCGCTTCCGGCGTTTCGAGCCCGTAGATGTACGCTTTTCCTGTCAAGGTGCCGTTCTTGGCGTCTGTCAAGATCTTGACGAGAGCATGTCGCATGTCAAAGACAGCTGACTGAATCATGACGTCCGGCCAATCGACGATTGCATCGTAATAGATACCAATCGCTTTCTTGCCCTTTTCTTTCGCCCCTTGGTAAGACCCGACGACCGCATTATCCATGGACGGGAATACGACTTCGGCGCCTTGACCGATCAACGAGAGCGCCGCCTCCTTGCCCTTCGCGACATCGTCCCAATCGTTTGTCCAGGCCGTCAGCACTTCTCCTCCTGGACGGGCGGCCTTAAATCCTTTTGCGAATCCCTCGCCCAGCTCGACATAGAACTTGAGCTTCTGCGCGCCGATATAGGCGACCTTGTCTCCGTTGTCTGCTCTGCCAGCGATGTAGCCCATGACGTAACCGAGGGCAGGGAAGTCGAAGCTCATCGTTGCTACGTTGCCGCCGGGTTTCACGCCGTTGACGACGATGAACTTCGTATCCGGGAATCGCCTGGCGACCCGGTCGACGGCCTCCTGGAACTCGCCACCGAGACCAATCACGACCTTGTAGCCGCGGCGGGCGTAGTCCGACAGAGCTTCCGGCTGGTCCGGCTGAGGCACCTTCTCGCTGAATGCGAAGTCGATCCCCAGGCTCTCGGCCGCGAGCTTCACGCCTTCATAACCTGCTTGGTTGAAGCTCTTGTCGGTCTTGATGCCGGGCATGACGATCGCGGTCTTCAAGGCCTCGGCGATCGCGGTTGGCGCCGTAGCCACGAGCGCCGCGAGGGTCGCCATCGCGAACGTGAACGCCCTCGATGATCTACGAAGATGCTTTCTATCGCCCATCAACTTCTCCCCCTCCTCGAGACGTGACTCTACGGTGCAGGCTACCGGCATTATTCACAGCCTGCGGGTTTCGGTAGAGATGCATCTGCTTTCGCTCATATCAGGAAATTCGATATGATGGGCGAGCATTTGCGCTTTCCTGCTTCGTGAGATCCCATAGGATGGAAGCGCAGGTGGGCTTCAGACCCGGCCATCGTGTGCGTCCGGCATGCGTGGTCTCGGCGGCAGGCCGTCCGGTGAGCCGGCGGGAGAACCGTATGATCGCGAACCCCATTTCGTGGCCCAACGGCGCGAGATGCGCCTGCAGCGTGACATTCGACATGGATGCCGACAGCCTGGTTCATCTCGAACATCCACGCGACAGCCACCGAAGAGTCTCGACGGTGTCAACGCTACGCTACGGTCCGACCGTTGCTGTTCCGCGGATCGTCGAGACATACCGCAGGCTGGGATTGAAGCAGACGTTCTTCGTTCCTGCTTGGTGCATCGAGCAATATCCGGAGGCGATCGAGACCATTCTGGAGGGCGGCCATGAGATCGGCCACCACAGCTACATCCATGAGAATCCCATCGATCAGACACGGGAAGGAGAGGCGCACTGGCTTGATCTCGGCATCGAAATAATAAAGCGAACGACAGGTCGGATGCCGCGAGGGTGGCGTGCGCCGCTCTATAATTTCTCTGATCACTCGCTCGATCTGCTCACTGAACGCGGATTCGAGTACGATGCCTCGTTGATGGGCGACGACATACCTTACGTCATCAAGAGCCGTTTGGACGGGCGTGAACTGATTGAATTACCTACGCATTGGGGGCTCGACGATTGGCCCCAATACGTACAGGCGCCTGATCTGAACTATATGATGCCTGTGCGAAGCGCACGGAATGGCCTGGATCTCTTCCGCGACGAGTTTGAGGCCGCGTACGAGTATGGAGGTCTATGGGTTCCTGTTGTTCATCCTTTCGTCACCGGTCGTCTAGCGCGGTGGCACGTCTTCTCGCAGTTCCTCGAAAATTTGGTTGTACGAGGCGATGTCTGGTTCGCCCCAATGGAGGAGATTGCTCGACATGCACGTACGGAAATCGCGAAGGGGCATTACAGACCGCGTGTCGAACTGATTCCTCAATACGTCGGCCCCATCAGCCGCTGAGACGACGAACGTGGATCGCTCGTGGCAGCTCTCCAAAGCCGCCGATGTAGCGGTAGAGGGGCAGGCCCGCGGCCTCGGCCGCGGCCTTGGCGAAGCCGCCCTCGTCGCCCACATCGCGTTGGCGCCCAGGTGCGCCTTGTTGGGCGTGCCGTCGAGCTCGATCATCGCCTCGTCGATGGCGACCTGGTCCTCGGCATGCATGCCGCCGGTCGCGTCGAGGATCTCGGTCTGCACGGCGTTGACCGCCGCCCGCACGCCGTTGGCGCGGGGCGAATTCGGCTGATGCCGGGCAGACTGACGGCGGAATCGGCCGCCGTCACGGCGGCTGCGAACAGCCGCCGGAGGAAGTCGCCGGCCTCGGTCACGGCGCCGGCCTTACTCGTTGTCGCCCTGGACGGCGGCAATCACCGCGTCCGTGACCTGACGGGTCGTGGCCTTGCCGCCGAGATCCGGCGTGTGCAGGCTCGGATCGGCGGTGACACGCTCCACCGCCCGCATCAGCCGGTCGGCGGCCGGCTTCTCGCCGAGATGCTCCAGCATCTGGCAGGCAGTCCAGAAGGTGGCGACCGGGTTGGCGATGCCCTTGCCGGTGATGTCGAAGGCCGAGCCGTGGATCGGCTCGAACATCGACGGATAGTTGCGTTCCGGATTGATGTTGGCGGTCGGCGCGATGCCGAGTGAGCCGGCGAGCGCCGCCGCGAGATCCGAGAGGATGTCCGCGTGCAGGTTCGTCGCCACGATGGTGTCGAGGGTCTCCGGCTTCATCGTCATGCGCATGGTCATGGCGTCGACCAGCATCTTGTCCCAGGTCACGTCGGGGAAATCCTTCGCGACCTCGGCGGCGATCTCGTCCCACATCACCATGGCGTGACGCTGGGCGTTGGACTTCGTCACCACGGTCAGGAGCTTGCGCGGGCGGCTCTGAGCGAGCTTGAACGCAAACCGGATGATCCGGTCGACGCCGCTGCGGGTGAACATCGCGACGTCGGTGGCGACCTCGTTGGGATGCCCCTGGTGAACCCGGCCGCCGACGCCCGAATACTCGCCCTCCGAGTTCTCGCGTACGATGACCCAGTCGAGCTCCGGTCCGGTGACGTGGCGCAGCGGGCTGGTGATGCCCGGCAGGATCCGGGTCGGGCGGACATTGGCGTACTGGTCGAAGGGCTGGCAGATCGCGAGGCGCAGGCCCCAGAGCGTGATGTGATCCGGCACGTCCGGAGCGCCGACCGCGCCGAAGAAGATCGCGTCGTGGTCCTTGATCTTCTCGCGACCGTCCGCGGGCATCATCACGCCGTGCTTCTTGTAGTAGTCCGAACCCCAATCGAAATGATCGAACTTGAACGTGAAGCTGCCGGTCTTCTCGGCGAGGGCGTCGAGCACCTCGATGCCGGCTGCGATGACTTCGATGCCGATGCCGTCGGCGGGGATGGCGGCGATGTTGTAGGTCTTCATGACAGGTCTCCGTTAGGCGAGGGAAGGTTCAGCGCACGGTGGCGCCGGCGGGCTCGGTACGCCGCCCGGAGCGGGCGACGACGAGAGTGAGGATGGCGGAGAGGACGAGGAGCGCGGCCACGAAGATCAGGCCGCCGGTGAAGCTGCCGGTCTGGTCCTTGATCCACCCGATCGCCCAGGGGCCGACGAAGCCGCCGAGATTGCCGATCGAGTTGATGGTGGCGATGCCGACCGCCGCGGCCGAACCGGACAGGAACATCGTCGGCATCGCCCAGAGCGGCGGCTTGGCCGCGCTGATCCCGACGTTGACGATGCTGAGCGCAGCGATGACCGCGACGGTCGAGGAGGCGCCACCAGCGAGCAGCAGGCCGGTCGCCGCCACGAGGCAGGCGATGACCACGTGCCAAGTGCGTTCGCCCGTCTTGTCGGAATGGCGTGCCCACAGGATCATGCCGATCACCGCGATGGTCGGCGGCACGGCGTTCAGGAACCCGACCGCGAACGTGGACAGGCCGAAGCTCTTGATGATCTGCGGCGCCCAGATGCCGAGGGTGTAGAGGCCGGCCGAGGTGCCGAAGTAGATCAGCGCCAACGCCAGCACGCGCAGATCGGTCATCCCGCCCAGGAGGCTGTGCTTCGCGGTCGTCTGCTTGCGGGCACGTTCCTCGTTCATCTCCGCGACGAGCCAGGCGCGCTGGTCGTCGGCCAGCCACTTCGCTTTCTCGGGCCGGTCGGTCAGGTAGAACAGCACCATGACGCCGAGCAGCACGGCGGGGACCGCCTCGACGATGAACATCCACTGCCAACCGTGAAGGCCGAGGATGCCCTCCATCTCGAGAAGCGCGCTCGAGAGCGGCGAGCCGAGCAGCACCGAGATGGGTGCTGCCGCCATGAACAGTGAGACGACCGCCGCGCGGTAGCGGGCTGGGAACCAGTATGTCAGGTAAAGGATGATGCCGGGGAAGAAGCCGGCCTCCGCCGCGCCGAGCAGGAAGCGCAGGATGTAGAAGCTCGTCTCACCCTTGATGAAGGCGAAGGAGAACGAGAGCATCCCCCAGGTGATCATCACCCGGGCGATCCACAGGCGCGCACCAACTTTGTCGAGGATGTAGTTGGATGGCACCTCAAACAGGAAGTAGCCGAAGAAAAAAACCCCCGCTCCGAAGCCGAATACGGACGAGGAAAAACCGAGATCTTTGTTCATCGTCAGCGCGGCGAAGCCGATGTTCACGCGGTCGATGAAGGCAATAAAGTAGAGAAGGCAGATAAAGGGGATCAGGCGCCATGCGACTTTGCGCATTGTGACCTGCTCAAGCGAGCCATCCATCGTTTCCTCCTGACATGGCCTACATGCGTTGATCTAAGTGCGCCAACTTGCATGCAAGATGGCATCAATTGCACTCATCCTCTGTCCGCTGTCAACTCCTTATTGCACCTGGTATGGAAGCTGGTACGAATAGATGCAGAGTGGAGGGCACGATGGTGCGGACGCGGTCAGCGGCAGAACGAGCCGCGGAGCAGGACGTCGAACGGCGCCCGTCGCTGGTCGACGATGCCTATGCGAAGATGAAGGAGGAGATCCTCGAGTCCCGCTTCCCGCCGGGCTTCCAAGCCTCGGAGCAGGAGATCGCCCTGCGGCTCGGCATGAGCCGCACTCCGGTCCACGAGGCCGCCATCCGGCTGCAGGAGGACGGCCTCATCCGGGTGCTGTCCCGGCGCGGAATTCTGATCCTCGCCCTCGCGCCGGAGGACATGCGCGAGATCTACGACGTCATCATCGCCATCGAGGGCCGGGCAGCCGAACTCCTTGCCAGCCTGCCGGATGTCGAGCGCGAGGCGGTCGCGGCCGAACTCGCCGGCCATACCGCCGCCATGGCTGACGCGAAGCAGATCGGCGATCTGCCGGGCTGGGCACGCGCCGACGAAGCCTTCCACCGCACGCTCGTCGAGCGAGCCCGCAACGAACGCATGGTCCGGATCATCCAGACCATCAACGACCAATCACATCGCGCCCGGATGCTCACCCTCAGGCTGCGTCGCGAGCTCGGAGCCTCGGTGGCCGAGCATCAGCAGATCATCGACGCGATCCGGTTCGGCGACCCGGCGAAGGCTCTGGATCGTGCCCACCATCATCGCCTGCGCGCCAGAGACGAACTCCTGCCTCTGCTGGAGAGCTTCGGGCTGAAGCACCTTTGACCAGCCGATTGCCGTCCTCGCGTCACGGGTCGGCTCCATAACATTCAGACCACGAACGGCCCCGCATCAGCGCGGCCGTGCCGCGTTCACTTGCTCTGATGTTTGAATTCCAGAAAGCTTTCCGAACGCGTTTGAGCGTCAGGTTTCCGGTCGCCTTGCCGACAGGCCGGTTTGTGCCTCTTGGACTTTCCCGATCGAGCAAGCCCAATCGGATCGCCGATGTGTCGCGAGCGGCGAATTTTCGCGCGACCCAGTCTGAGAACACACACACACCCAACGCGAGCTGCCGGTTGCGCCGATACCCTGTTCCGCCGCAAGTCCGTGCCCGGGAGGCTGATGATCAGCGCGCTATAGATAGGTCCGGCAGCCTCCGCCAAAGTCCAGGCGCTCACGACGACGAACCCCCTCGTGGGCGCCCGCACGAGGGCCGTCACCCAGGAAGCAGGGGTCACGATGCGAGCTTCGACGGTCCGTGAGCGGTCTTGGAACGGCCGCGACAAACACCGGATGATCGCCGACGGCCACGCTCCCCTGGCTCGACATGGTCTGTCGCAGGCCGCAGGATCAGCGAGTCCTACCAAGAGGGATGCCAATGCACAGGTCACGCGTGCGCTTTCGGAGCGCCCTCACGGCGGTCGTCGCCCTGGCAATTCCGGTGCTGCCGGTGCAGGCCGAACCGAACCGTGCGGTGCTGGAGCGCGCTGAATCCTACAAGGAGCCGGCGCTGAAGGTCCTCGAGCGGCTGGTCAACACGGATTCCGGCAGCGCTGACGGAGCGGGCCTCGACGGCGTCGCCAAGATCGTCACCGCCGAACTGGAGGCGCTCGGCGCGAAGGTCGAGACCTCGCCGGCGGCCGAGCCCGGCAAGGGCTCAAACATCGTGGCGACCCTTTCCGGAGCGGGGAAGGCCCGCATCCTGCTCGTCGCCCACATGGACACGGTGTTTCAGGCCGGCGAGGCGGCCCGGCGCCCGTTCCGGATCGAGGGCGGCCGCGCCACCGGTCCCGGTGTCATGGACGACAAGGGCGGGATCGTCATGGCCCTGTACGCGCTGCACATCCTGCGCGACATCGACTTCACGAACTTCCGCACGGTCACCCTGCTTCTCAATTCAAGCGAGGAGATCGGCTCGCCGGGCGCCCGCTCGCTGATCGAAGCGCAGGCGCGGCAGCACGATGCCGTGCTCAATCTGGAGCCGGGCAGGCCGGCGGACGGACTCGTGGTGTTCCGCAAAGGCTCAGGGGTCCTCCAGGTCGATGTGAAGGGCCGCAGCGCTCATGCCGGCGTCGCCCCCGACAGCGGCCGGAACGCGGCGACTGAACTCGCCAACCAGGTCCTCGAGATCGGCAAGCTCGGCAACCGCGCAAAGGAGACGACGGTCAACATCACGGTGCTCAAAGCCGGCACGGTCGCCAACGTCATCCCCGATGCCGCCTCGGCGCAGGGCGATGTGCGCGCCCTCGTGCCCGAAGAGTTCGACCGGGTCGAGCGCGACCTCAGAGATCTGGCCCGCACGCCCCGCGTCCCAGACACGAGCGTGAGCGTGCGCCTGTCCCGCAACTTCCCGCCAATGCCGCGCAATGCCGGAACCGACAAGCTCGCCACGCTGTCGCAGGCGATCTATGGCGAAATCGGCCGCAAGCTTACGTTGGAGGGCAGTGGAGGCGCCGCTGATTCGAGCTTCTGCGCGGCAGTCGGGACACCGACGATCGACGGGCTCGGCATCGTCGGCGGCGGCATCCATACGGCGGAGGAGTACGCCGAGGTCGAGAGCGTCGTCCCGCGTCTCTACCTGCTGGCTCGACTGGTCATGGAAATCAGCCAGAGAGACTAGGCTGCGGGGATCACCGTAAGCGGCTTAAATCCTGCTTCTGGCTCTCAATAAAAGAACATTATCGCATATAGGCGCGGCTCGGCTCCGATTAGGCCTGATCTCGGCGCCGCGGAAATCTGGCTGGCGCTTCGGCTTTCACTCGAACAAGGCGGGGTGCCGTAGACGGAGGGCGAGAACGAGCGTCAGGGTCTTGAGGTCTCTCAACGCGGCGCGATCAGCCATGCCGCTGAGTTCAGCCAGCGGCATCTCCACGACCTTGATGGTCTCGTGCTCGCCCTCGGCGCCTCCACCCCTTTCCTCACGATCGGTAGACCGATAGGGCGCTACGAACAGGTGGATCTGCTCCGTCGAGATGCCGGCGCACGAGTAAGTCGTGCCGACAGGCTCCAGCTCGTGCAGACGGATGCCGGTTTCCTCCAGAACCTCGCGACGGGCATTCTCCTCAGGTGTGCCATCATCGATGATCCCGGCGGGCGCCTCCAATTGCGTCTGCTCGCTGGACACGTAGAGGGCCGGGACCCGCAGCTCGCGCACGAGGGTCGCGACGCGCCGCTCCGGATCGTAGGGCAGCACGCCCACCGCGTTGCCGTGGTCCTCAATCTCGCGCTCTGCTTCTGTCCCGTCCGCTAGCCGCACCTTTGCCAAGCCAAACTTGGCCCAGCCCTCGTGGATGAAGCGGACGCTGAGGATTTTGGCGTTCATGGCTGCCCCGAGGTGTGGCCGCCAGGATATAACCGGAGCGAACCGGTCCGACCAACCCAACCGCCCAACTTGCAAATAATTGAAGAATGGCTAAGCTTCCGCGTAAGTAACGACGAGGGGCATGGTAATGAAAGCACTGTACACGCACCGCGAGGACAACTCAGCGGCTCAACCACTTCCCGCGACGTCAGTGGATCCTCTGCGAGAGGATGAGACCCATCAGGAGCAGATGCGTCGCCTGCACAATGCCCGCGCAAGCCAGCGCGCCGCCCGGCGTCACCGGATCAATCGGACAGCTTCGCTCTAAACGGGTCGCCTTGAACCGAGGGCGTGGTCGGCACTTGTCTCGTTTGAGTCTGGACCCTGCCCACGAGATGCCTCGGAAGGCCGGAATCGCCGATCCGGAGGTCGATGTGGTCGGCCATGCCCGCCTTCTGCGCCATCTCGTGGGCGAAGGCGGCCTTGTCGCCATGCAGCGTCATGGTGATGAGGTGCCCACCCGTCGCGCGGACAGCCTCGGCCAGCCAGAAGAGTCGGGATGCATCTCGGCGCCTTCGCGCAGGTCGAGCAAAAGTGATGCATTGAGTGGCTCGCCGGCTTGGATCTGCGAGAACAATCTATCGTATGACGGACCGTTCCTTCGAAGATGCTTGTTAACGTGCATTGATGTCCGTGAGTAAATGAATTGCGTGAAGAGTTGTTGTATATCTACTGCCGTTCCGATGACATGCGGTACGGCTCCGTAACGCCCAGTCGGCGAACGGTCAGAGACCGGCTGAGTGAGGCTGGCCGGCGGCGCTGAACACGGCGCGGCAGCCGGGGCTCAGCCTCAGCTTCTCCCGGCGCAGGCAAGCCGTGATGCCAGCCACGTTCGGGATCTGGCTGCTGCAGAGCCGCAGGACATCGGGCGTACAGGCCTGGCGCTGGGCAATTGTGGGTTCGGCCCGGCTCGCCGTCGCGATGGTGAGAGCCATGGCAGCCAAGCAAATGCGGAGAGCAGGCAGACGCATGGGGGAGACCGCCGTTTGAGAGAAAGACCGCGCCTCTGTAAGTCGGTTCGCGGCACCAGACGGCAGGGTCGGCGTGAATGGTTAAGGAGAGCCTAACCCCTCGCACCATGCTCTGGATACAGGACCCGGTCGGACGAATCCGCTTGCGCGAAGAGAAACGGGCACGTTAGGCGAGTTCCGCGGCCTCGCGTGAGAAGCGACCCCTAACCCGTGATTGCGTTCCGCAGATGATGCCGAGCCGATGCGTTCATGCGTTCAACATGCCGTCAGTCGGCGTGTGCACGGTGAAGGCAACCCCTTCGTCGACCCAACCTGCACCGGCCGCCCCGTGATTGATCGCATAGGCTTCCTGCGCGTTGGCGGCGTAGTGATGCACGTGCGTGGTCGTGTTGTAGAAGCGCTCCAGCGTGTCCGCACCTGCGCCCGCTGCACTGGGATTGGCGTAAGCCTCGAACGCCACCCCCTCGTAGTGGTAGCTCGGCAGCGTCTTCAGGATCTGGTCGCGCTCGGCGGCACTGTTCGTGAAGAAGTGATCGCCAGTCGCCGTGTCGTAGAAGCGAAAGACGTCCTCCGTGCCCGCCCCCTTGTCGGGCGTCGCCCAGGCCGCTCCCTCGTAGTGGTAGCTCGGTAGCGTCTGCAGGATCTGCTGCTTCTCGGCCGCGCTCGTCGTGTAGAAGTGGTCGCCCGTGTTTGTGTCGAAGAAGCGGTACACGGCGTTCAGGCCGGACGGTGTGCTGCTCGTGCCTTGAGAGGTGGTTGGCGTCGTCGGCGTCCCACTCGCGACGGTGGAGGGGTTGGATGGCGCGCCGTAGAGTGCCTGAATGCCGCCGATGTCGGATCCGGTCAGGTCCGTGACGGACGGACTCATGACAGGGTTCATCACGGCGGGTCCGCCGTTGTAATGGTCGAGCCCCAGCGCATGGCCAATCTCGTGAAGGGCGACCAGGAAGAGGTTCACCCCGTCGGTGCTGACGACGTGGCTGCCCGACGCGTGCCAGCCTTCGCCACTGTCGAAAGTCACGTTGGCCGAGGTGAAGGTGCGGCCCGAATAGGTGTAGTTCGTCACGCCAAGCGTCCGATCGAGGCCGTCGATGTAGCTGTCGCTGAAGCGGATCCCGGCGCCTGCCGTTGAGGCGACCTGTTGAAAGGAGATGTTCGCGTGAGCAGACCAGTCGGCGAAGGCCGCCTGGATGTCGCTCACGAAGGCAGCGGGAACGCTGCTGTCGATCGACCACGTAACGGTGCCGCCGCTGGTTCCAGCAGCTCCGGTGCCCCAGCGTGGGCCTTCCAGCACGTATGCAGCCATGGCAGTCTTCCTTTCGAACTGCTCAAGCAGTGAACCTGAAAGCTTGATGGAGGCTGAACTGTGGCGGTCGAGCGAAATGTCGGCGGCCGCACTGGCAAGGTGCGCCCCTCCAGTCGCCAGGTTAGGGACGTGATGGTGTGGCGTCCCGGCCTGAACCGAACCGGATCATCGGCGGCCGCTTCATGACGCTCAGTCGGCGGTGACGTCCCCGGAGGTGGTGTAGGAGCGGGCCGCCGCCGAGGTGGTCTTCGGCGAGGGTTCGGGTGCGAGCTGAACTCTCGACCGGGGATGACCATGACCGATGACAGGATGGCCCTGATCGAGCGGATCGAGACGGAGGCGGACGGCGATCTCGTGCGCGTGCTCCTGGCCTTTGCGGCCGAGCGCAGCCCCATGCCGATCCGGCGCGAGCACCGCTCCTTCGACTCCATCGACTGGCCTCGGCTCTCGGCCGTGATCCGGTTCCGGAGGGCTGGGGCTGCCGTGAGGGCTGCGGACGCCCGCATGGGCATTCCATCTACTGCCGCGATGATGGCCGGGCGCACCCAGTGCGCCCCGAGTGCCTCGTGGACATCAGGCAGCATGGGTGCGCGCTGGATTTCAGGGCAGCTGGCAAATTGTGTGTGTAACTCGGCCAGCAGTTGCGGCAGGCGTGTGCGTGCAAAATCACCGTGTTGCTGGAGCAGAACGATGTCAATATCCGAAATGTGGAACAAGACGAACCGCCTCTTCTGATCCGTCTCGCTCATGATCGTTCGCTATGCTCACCCGGGATGCCAGCACGAAGATCAAGCACTCGACTCCTGACCATAAAGAACGACCAGACAGAATCGAAACGACAAAACTCAACAGCGTCGTTCAGAAATATATCTACGTATAATTTCTAATTATTGTCTAATTTGGCGATATCTACATCCGCATCCCGAATCGAACTCAGAATCGGATCCTATCCGGTACAGTTATTCAAAAATCATCTCAGAAGTTTACGATGTGACATTTGCATGCAGATCGTCATTGATTGTATGGTCAAGTATGGCAACCTCCCGGCATTCAGAAGCGTATGCGATCATACGGTGAAAATGGAAGCACGTCGGCGTCGACGATGGCACATCTTGCAAGAGCGCTGGATGTGTCGGAAGCCGTGTTGCGTGGAACAGTGCCTCAAGGATATGAAGCCGCGAAATTGTCAGGCGCCCTCGAGAGCGCAGAACTTCTACGGGCGTTCGAGGAGGTCAAGGATTTTCGAGGGCGTCAGGCGTGCCTAGCCTTTGTTCGTGAGATGGGAAGACAAGGTATCAAGAACGGTCGGTAGGCTGACGGTTCCGCCGCATTCTGCCGTCACCGAAGCGCTCGGGATAGCTTTTGTGTCGAGCAGAAAGTCGGATTGTGTTGACGGTTGGTACGGGTGTTTGTCGGCTGAATATAATCATTGGAGGATGGTATGGCGAACATTGTTCGCCGGGCGGAACATTGGAAGAAATATTCCACGCCTCCAAAAACGCTTGTGAACTATGAGGAACCCGGCTGGGAGTTCCAAGAGTTGGAGTATGGTCCGGGCGGCGATTGGGATTTCGTGTCAACGAAGCTTCACATCGCTTCGCATCTCGATCCCCTTCGACAGCGCATAGGCCCGGCAACCGCGCCCTTTTTGCTTGTACCTCCAAGTGCCGCCGTGAGCGCACCGGGCGACTGCTTGGCCGGTGCATGGGAAGGCATGGGTCGAAGTCAGCACATCCTGATCTCGGCGGGATATGTTGCGACTGCAGTCGGAACTGACGTCAGCGCAGAAACCGTGAATCGCCGTCGTTTTGCTCGTACGAGAGAGCCGGACAGACGGGATCAAATCATACGGCACCTTCTTGATGCTTTAAGTCTTGAGATTGGCAGCGGTAATTTAAGCGGATCGTTATTTCTTCAAACGCTGGTGACAGCTTTGATTTACCAGGTGCTTCACATATCTTCGACTGCCCCGAGAATTCTATCGAGCGCCGCCTTATCTCCTGAACAGCTCGGACTGGTCCTTGATATGATGGACAGTCAAATGAGCGGACGCCCAAGCCTTAATGAATTTGCTTCACTTTTAGGAGTGAGCGTGCAGTACTTCTGCCGCGCCTTCAAAGTTTCTACTGGTGCATCACCCCATCAGCACATGCTCAAACGGCGAGTGGATTTCGCCCGTACCCTGATTGAGACGGGTAACATGCCGCTGAGTGATGTCGCTCTGATTGCGGGGTTCGCCGACCAAAGTCAGATGGCAGCGACATTCAAGAAGCTTCTCGCTGTGCCTCCGTCACATTTCCGCCGCAGTGGGAAAGCTTCGGCCTGAGACCGCGCCGGCTCAGGCTGGCGTTTCCTTGTTTTCGAGCGAGGAGACGCGATGCTGTCGGATGCACGGTGGGACGAGTTGGAGCCGCTGGTCGAGGCGTGTCGGCCGAAGGGCAGACGCCGCCAAAATCGATGAGACCGACCGCCCAGAGAGGGCCACGTGGCTGACGGTCGAGCAGCGGAACCGGCTTGCCGGGACGATGGAGGCCGAGCGCCAGGCCATCACCAGCGATCATCGTCATAAGTCTCTGAGGAATGCTCTTCTTGATAAGAAGGTCCTCGGCTTCGCGTTCATCTATTTCTGTGTCGTCATGGGTTCGTACACGTTCGGCTTCTGGCTCCCGCAGATGATCAAGAGCTTCGGCGACATGAGCAATCTCCAGATTGGCATCGCCATTGCGGTCGTCAATCTCTTCGCCGTCATTGCGATGATCTATTGGACGCGCCGTTCGGATGCCCGGCAGGAGCGTCTTGGCCATTTTGCGATCGCCGTCATCGTGGCTTCGGCGGCCTTCGGCGTCTGCGCGGTGACGCTGTCCAAGCCCGCCATCGCGATGGTGGCGCTCACGTTCGCCGCCATGGGCATTTTTTCAGCCCTGCCGACCTTCTGGGCCCTGCCGACCTCGTTCCTGACCGGTGTCGGCGCAGCTGCGGGGATCGCGCTCATCAACTCCATCGATGATCTGGCCGGTTATCTCGGGCCCTTCATCATGGGTTACCTGAAGGATATGACCGGTAGCTACGGCACCGGCCTGATGATCGTTTCCGGTCTCCTGGCCGGCGGAGCCGCGAGCCTCCTCGTGCTCGCACGCAGGAGGAACCGGATCGTGGCCACGGAGCATCTGGTCCAGTCGTCGGGTCATGGCGTGCTGTTGGGATGCGGCGCGTTGGGCGATCGAGGCCCCGCGCGTCGCGGTACGGGAGCGCAGGTCCGGGATTGCCCCGTTCCCGGGGTCGGTTCGTGGGCTCGGCTGAGCAGGGTCCCGGTTGCGGGTTCCGGGCGGTCCTCCTGTTCGCCGACGACGGCCGAGCGGTCGCCGAGGGCGGCGTCGCGGCGCACCGGGGGGCGCCTGGTTCCGGCTCAGCCGTCCGGCCACACATAGATCTCATGCACGCTGCCGTTGTAGCAGAACCAGTAGACCGCCGTCGCGGGGTTCAGTCCGTGGTCGCGGTAGGCGGTGGCGATGTTGCGCACCAAGGTCTCGGCCTCGGTCCGGCTGAAGATATCGCAGGCGAGAAGCTGGGGCCGGCGGCCGCCGAAGTTTCCGAGGTCGCGGATGAAAATAGAGTGAGCCATGGGCGCTCCGTAATCTGCTTGGCCTCCGGGATCCGGCAGGTCTACGGTTCAGCTATGCGTCGGTTCAGATTCATCATCCCTGTTGGTTAACGGCATTTAACGGAATTTCCGGCATTTGACGCACAACCTGTGCGTGTGTCTGTCGATTCGGATGTCGTGGCGGTCCGGTCGCGCCTCCGGTCCGGCTCGGCCTTCGGCCGGATCGGGGGAGGGGCGTTCCGTGGGCCGACCGTGAGCCGCGACCGGTCTCCGGGGTGCCCCTGCATTCCCGGACCGGGCCGTCCGGACGGTCCTCCGGGCGTGGAACCGGCCCTCCGGCGTCGCGGTTGCCACAATCGGCGCCCGGATCCTGAGGGCCATCCGCGGCGGACGCTTCGCGACGGCAGCGGAAGCCATCGCGCGGAGGATGGATGGCCGATGCTCTACGGGTTGTATTTCCTGACCTGCCTCATCGAGAACCCGACGCATTGCGTCATGCGCGTCCACCATTTCGAGCCGGATGTCTCGACGCCCCAGCACTGCATGGCCGTCGCACAGCCGCAGATGGCGCGGTGGCAGGTCGGGCATGAGCGCTGGCGGATCACGCGCTTCCGCTGCGGCAAGCCGCCGAGGGACGACGGGACGCGGATTTGAGGGCGCGCGGCCGGCCGAGGCCGAAGCCCTGATCGCGTCCTGGGCCCGCGTCCCGTCACGGGGCCTTGTGCGCGTGCGCGGGATTGGCGAGGCTGCGGCCATGCCCCGCGATTCCGCGGCCGAGCGGCCGCTTCCGGATTGTCTGACGCGCTTCCTCACCGCCCCGTCGGCCGGGCCGATCGCCGCGCCCCCCGGCGACCGGCCCGGCGAAGCCGCGACCCGGCCGAAGCCGCGCAACCGCGCCCTGCAGATCATGCTCGTCTGGGCGTTCGCCTACCATGTGCTGGGCTTCGCGATCCTCGCCCTGCTGTGGCGGACGATGCCCTAGGGGCCGGGGCCCTTCGGGGCCTGGAGGTGCCCTACACGCGGGCCTCGTCCTGGCGTAGACTCGCGGGCCGATCGGCCGCGGCCGTTGGCCGGTCCAGCTGGGAGACACGGTCGTGCACATCAAGGACATTCCGGAGATGGTGGCGAGCGGCGATGTCGGCGAGATCGAGCGCGCCTACCGGGCCCTCGTCGGCTACCCGTGCGAGGAGGAGATCGCGGGCGCCAGCAGCAAGAGCCTCGTGGCCGCCCTCGACCGCGTCAGCATGGCGCTGCTCAGCGATTTCGAGGTGATGCCGCGCCAGACCTGCGAGGCGGCCCGCCTGCGCAGCGGCGCGACCTACCGGGAGGGGGCCGGCGACTTCAAGGCGCACCACGCCTGGTGGCAGGGCCATTTCAACGCCGTCTGCGGCGGGCACTGAGCGGCCTCAGGTCCCCAGCCGTCGCGCCCGCACGCCCTTGAACACCGCCGGATGAACCGTGAGCACTCCTGACGTCCGCGTCGGCGCGGGCAGGCGCAGCGGCTCCCCCGGCGTGTCCTCGCGCGGGTGACCCTGCGGCGGGCGGTCTTCCAGTCGTCGGATTTCCGGTGGTCGGACTTCCGGTGGTCGGACTTGGCGAGCCCGATCCTGCACGATGATCTCGACCTGGATCCGGCGCGGCGTCCTGCGCGCCGGCCCGGCCCGGCGCTCGGCGAGGAGCGACAGGCCCCCGAAGGCCAGCACGGCGAGGAGACCGATCCCGACGGCCCGCCAGTTCGGGGCGGGCTCGAGCATCACCACCACGAGGCCGCCGAGGGCCGACGCCGCGGCCAGGTTCCTCGCGCTGAGCGGATCGAAGGCCATGACGCATCCTGGAGCACGCCCCTCGCCGACGCCTGAAGCCAATTCGTCGAATTGCTTCAAAGTTCGCGCTTTCGCGGCCGGACGATGAAATACTGCGCAATTCCGTTGCGTCACGGACGAGATCCGGCGCGAAAAAATCTCAGAACGGCCAGGCCGTCCCCTCCGCCTCGTCCCCCAGCCGCTCGCCGGGCGCGATGAGCTCGACGATCGCGTCGAGGGGCTGGAGCACCCGGATGGTCCGGCCCGCGGCCGTGATGAAGGTCTCGTTGCGCAGCGGATCGGTGTCGCTCAGCGCCTGCACGCTGGTGACCCGCAGGAGGTGGCGGCAGCCCTCGCCGTCCTGGACCTGGAGGTAGTTGCCCACGCGCCGAACCGCGTCCATCCCCGCCTCACGCGGCCCGACGCGCGCCGCGCACGTCGCGGAATCCCAGGAGCAGTGCGCGCCGCCCCCGGACATCGTGCACGTCGACGAGCCAGCCCGACCAGTCGAGGCCGCCGCCGCAGGAGGCCATCAGGGCGAGTGCCGTGCTCTCGGCGGCGGCGTAGACCTCCCCCGGCCCGGCCAGCGGCCGACCGGCCTGATCGACGATCACGTGCTCGCCATCCGTGCAATGGAAGCGGTAGCGCTCAACCCTCATGTGTCCTGTCTCCCGAATCTCCGTTTCCCGCGCTGCGGTGGCGGCAGCGGGTGCGGGGGGCGGAAACGCGTCGGTTCGTTCATGATTTGTTCTATATGAAATCGGGGCCGCACTCAACCAGCGGGGCCTCGCGCGCCCGGGCGGCTCCTCTGGCGGCTCCCTGCCGAGGCAGTCCCTTGAAGAGATGCGGCCCCGACCTCACGCTCTCAAGACGTAGATAATCCCGAAGATCGGAATGATCGAGCCGATCACGAAAATAACGAGGAACGTCGCCTCGAACATGAGACCGGCTTTCACTGGAGGACGAGGGCCACGCCACATCAACGATGCGCCGCCCCAACTTGATCCCTCGCCGGAACAACTTCTCCCGCCTCGCCCCAGATCACGAAGAGGTCGGGCTGGCTGCTGTGATCCTCGCCGTTCGGATCGATCGCGCTGGGAAACCAGCGATGCCGAGATTTTCTGCGAGGGTAAGGTCAAGGCCAAAGTCAATTCAGAAGAGCGGTCGGTGTCGTGGCTGACCCGCCCAGCCTGCGCCCGAGTCGCGATGCGCACCCGTTCGCCACCCGAGGCCCCGCGCCGTTGTGCGGTGCAGCGCTGCGGGCTTGACGGCCGGGCTCGTGATGGCTATGTCCCGGGTCGTCGGCGCCGGACCGCGGAAGTGGTCCCGGCGCCGCTGTTTTCTGTCAGACCCCGAGGCTGAGCGGGATCCGGTGACGAGCCGGGGTGCCGCGTCGTTTTGGGTGTGGCGGGGGGGTGTCGGACGGTCGTCGCCGCAAGGCTCATGCGGCCGGGTTGACACGGGATGGCCGGGGCCTTAGACGGCCCCACCGCCGAGACGGACGGGTCCTGCAACAGGGCCGGTCGGCCTTGCGGATCTCCTGATCGGACCGGCCGAGGTCGCGGGGTTTCTCCCCGG
>NZ_VZZJ01000043.1 GCF_008806345.1 Methylobacterium planeticum
GGCGCTCTCCTTCGCCGACCAACCTCTCACCCGGCTATCCGTTTCAGCCCGCTCGGACAGCGCTCTAGCTTCCAGGACCCGTACTTGCAGAAGTCGAAGTCGAGGAGCGACACCGCTTCCTGGATCATCGCCCAGGTCGACCATTTCAGATCGGCGAGGGCCTTGAGCACCAGGATGCGCGCCTCGATCCCCGGATCCCAGCGCCCGAAATAGGCCTCGATCATCTCGCGCTCGACCGCATCGGAGAAGGCCATCTCGTCGAACCACAGGGCGAGTTCGTAGGCACGTTCGTTGTTCGAGGCGTATTCGAAGTCGACGAGCATCACCCGGTCTTCCGCATCGATCAGGAAGTTGCCGGCGAGCGTGTCGTTCATGCAGGGGACGAGGTCGAGGCCCGATGCCAGGAGCGCCGCCTTCGCCTCGGCATAGCGTCGCATCAGGAACGGGCCGTCCCGGAAAACGCGCCCGCCGACATCGGCGACCTGCGCGACGTGTTCCTCGATCATGTCGAAGACGGTCTTGGTCAGACGTAACGGGCCGGAATCGTTGAACGCCTTCAGGGCCTGCACCGCGTTCCGGCGCACCGCCGGGCGCAGGAAGTCGAGGTTCGACGTGGCGCGGAACCCCTCCACGAAGGCGAAGACCTCGACCCCCGCCTCGGGCAGGAACTCGATCACCTCCGCGCCGAACCCGCAGGCATGCGCTTTCCGGCTCGCCTCGTTGGCCGCCGTGCGGGTGATGAACATCTCGGTGCCGCGCCCCGGCACCTTCACGAACCAGTCCTGCGCGGTCCCTGCCGAGACCTGCCAGTTGGCGTTGCTGATTCCACCGGAGACCGGGCGGTAGCGCAGGCTCGCCCCCTGCCAGCGCGGGACGCGCCCGAGGATCGCCTCGACATCGCGCTCGGCCGCGCTCGCGCCGTCGCCCAGGGCCTTCCACATCGTCACTGCCCTCTCCTCCCGGCGTTGCGTCAGAGGTTGCGGAGCCAGGCCTCGAAGTCCCGAGCGCCGGTCGTCGTGCGGGCATGGAAGAGCCGCCACTGGCCGTACTTGAAGAACTCGATGCCGCCGCGCGGGGCCGTCACCGCGCGGACGATTCCCCACAGGCCCCACATCACGTCGTCGACCGCGCCGTAGAGGCGGCAGCGGTCGAGCCGGCGCGGGTCGCAGGCGCCCGCATAGGCCTCGACCGCGGCGCGGCGCTCGTCCTCGAACCGGCAGGCCTCGTTGATCAGCGCGCCGACCTCGAACCAGGGATCGGCATCGCCGGCGAGGTCGAAATCCACGAGGCGGATGCTCTCGCGGCCGCCCTCGAGGCCGAGCATCACGTTCGAGGCGATGCCATCATTGCGGCAGGGCCGCAGGTCGATGCCGGAGGCCCGCATCGCCTCGCCGATCAGCGCGGCGGCGGCGATCAGATCCCCGGTCCCGTCCGGCAGGGGCGCGCCGACGGCATCGGCCTCCCGGGCGAGCGCCTCGATCCGGGCGAAGGGGCAGAAGCGATGGCCGAACAAGGCTTCGGCCTGGAGGCGGCGCAGGGCCGCCAGCACGGCGGCGAGCGTGCCGGACGCCTGCAGGTCCCCGACACGGGCGTAGCGCCACGGGTCGGGCAGGAAATCGAGGCCGATGTGACCCTCGCCGGCGAACCGGACGGCCGGACCGATGCCGAGGCGGCCGGCGCGCTCGGCCGCCCGCATCGCGGCGGGGGTGAGGTCGTCGGCCATGTCGGCGTGTCGGATTTTCAGGAAGATCTCGGCCTCGCCGTCGAGGGCGACGCGGAGGCAATCCGACGCCACGGCGCGGTGGGTCGGCGAGGCGACGGGCGACGCCGCGAGGGCGTAGGCGAGCGGACAGTTCTGCAATTCGGGAATGCGGGCGAGCGCCGCCTCGACGCGGTGCTCGAACGGCGTCTCGGGGTAGCCGGCCAGCTTCATCGCGCTGCCTCCCGGATCGCGCGCTCGGGCGAACCGCCGGCGCGGCAGAGCCGGTCGGCGCTGCGCAGCATCACGGCGAGACCGGCCTGCATGTCGGCGTCCGAGGTCTCCTCGGCCACGTCATGGGCGATCCCGCCGATGCTCGGCACGAAGACGAGGCCGGTCGGGCAGGCGCCGAGGAGGCTCAGGGCGTCGTGCCCCGCCACCGTGTCCATGGGCATTGCCCGGTATCCGGTCTCCTCGGCGGCGAGCGCCAGGAGGTCGGCGACCGCGCCGGGGAGCGCGCGGACCGGCCGCTCGACGCGGCCGAGAACGCTCAGATTCGTGCGGGCACGCCCGGCCGCGGCCTTGAGCGCGCCGTCCGCGAGGGCGCCGGCTTCGGCCAGGATGGGATCCGCCCCCGAGCGGATCTCCACCGAGATCTCGACGCGGGACGGGACGACGTTGGCGGAGTTCGGTTCGACGCGGATGCGGCCGACCGAGGTATGGACCTGCCCCGGCCAGCGATCGGCGATCGCCCGGACCTCCGCGATCGCGTAGGCGGCGGCGAGCAGGGCGTCGCGCCGGAGCGGCATCGGGCAGGGGCCGGTATGCGCCTGCGCGCCGGTGAAGACCGCGTCGATCTTGGTCGCTCCCCAGTTGCGCATCACGATGCCGATCGTCGCGCCGCCCCCGGTGAGCACGCTGCCCTGCTCGACGTGGAGTTCGAGGTAGCAGGCCGGAAGCGGCGGCGCGGTGTCGGTGCCGCGATGGCCGATCGCCGCGAGCGCCCGCTCGAGGGTGACGCCCGCGTCGTCCTGGCTCGCGAGGGCGTCCTCGGCCCGGTGGTGGCCCGCATAGGTGCCGCTGCCGAGGAGGCCCGGCCGGAAACGGGCGCCCTCCTCGTTGGTCCAGTTCACCACGCAGAGGTCGGCGTCATAGGCCCTTCCGCGCGCCTTCGCCCCCACCAGCGCGGCGCCGACGCGCAAGGCCGTCGCGACGCCCAACGTCCCGTCGAAACGGCCGCCCTGCGGCTGGCTGTCGAGATGCGAGCCGAGCATCACCCGTGGCGCGTCCGAGCGCCCGGCGAGGGAGAACAGTCCGAACTGGTTGCCGACCGCGTCGGTCCGGAGCGTGCCGCCGGTTTCGGCGACCGTCGCGGCGAACAGGTCGCGGGCCAGCCCGTCGGCGGCGCTGCCGCAGAGGCGGTGGACGCCCCCGGTCTGCGTCGCGCCGCAGGCCGAGAAGCGGGCGAACAGGTCGTGCAGCCCCGGATCAGGCCGTGATGAGGTCGATGTCATGCCGGGCGAAGCGTTCGAGGAAGGGCGGCGGGGGCGGCCGGTCGGTGACGACGCTGAGTAGGTCCGACAGGTCGAAGGTGCAGAGATTGGCCTGGAGGCCGAACTTGTGGGAATCGGCCAGGATCACCGAGCGCCGGGCCTGTCCCCGCAGCGTCCGCCGCAGGACCGATTCGTGCTCCTCGTAATCCATCCAGCCCCGGTCGAGGTCGCAGGCCGATATGCCCATGAAGACGATGTCGAAGAAGTAGCGCCGGGCGTAGGCCACGGTCTCGTAACCCACGAGCGCATTGTCCTTCGGACGCAAAGTGCCGGGCGTCAGGTTCACCCGCGACGGGCCTGCGCCGAGCAGCAGCGCGACGTCGATCGAGTTGGTGGTCAGCGTCAGGTTGCGCTGGACGAGCCGCCGCGCCAGCGCCAGCGTGGTCGTCCCGGTGTCGATGAAGATCGACATGCCGTCGCGCACCAGCCCCTCGGCGATGCCCGCGACCCGCGCCTTCTCGCGCGGGTGGGTCTTGCCGCGCTCCTGCAACGGCCGGTCCTGATCGAGCCGCGGCGGCACGGCGCCGCCGTGGATGCGCCGGAGGAGTCCGCGGGTCTCCATCAGCTTGAGGTCGCGCCGGATGGTCTCCTCGGACACCTTCAGGAAGGCTGCCGCGTCCGCCACGCCGACGCGGCCCGTGCCGTGCAGGCGCGAGAGGATCTCCTGATGGCGATGGTCCGTCAGCATCGGCGCGTCTCATTCTCCGGTCCGCGGCACGATGATCGGTCCCGGCCCGTCGCGTCGAGCCCGGCATCTCAGCCGGCCACTGCGAGCACGGGCGCCCGGCGGTGGCGGGTCGCCGCTTCGTAGGCGTAGGCGTAGCCGAGAAGGTCCGCCTCGCTCCACATCCGACCGACGAAGATCAGGTTGAACGGCGCCCCCGACGCGTAGAACCCCGCCGGTACCGTCACGCCCGGCAGCCCCGCGATGTTGATCTCGCAGACGGTGGTCTCGTTGATCGCCTGCCCGCCGTGAAGCGGCGGCAGCTCGTCGCGCATCTGCGGGAAGACGAGGCCGTCGAGGGCGTGCTCGGTCATCACCCGGTCGAAGATCTCGAGATAGGCCTCGCGCAGAGCCAGGAAGTCGGACAGGTCGGGCGCCGCGTGCGGATCGGCGAGGATCGGCGCGAAGGCGGGGATCGTGTGCAGGTAGTGCAGCACGCCGCCGGGACGGAACGGGTCCTCCGCCCGCGTCGCCTCCGCGAAGGCGGCGACGTCCCGCAGGGCCGCGCCCGGTCCGAGCCGGGTGAGGTAGAGCTGGAGGTCGTAGGGGACCGATTCGAGGCCGCGGGCGTCGAAATGTTTGAGACCGGGCGTCGGCTCGCCGAGCCCGGAGAAGCCCGAACCGGCGAAGGGGTCGGCGACGAGGGCCGCGCCGCGGGCCGCGATCTCGCCCTGCGCCCGCTCGTAGAGCGCGGTCGCCTCGGCCGAGAGCGGCAGGTCGCGCCAGCCCGGACCGAACAGGCCGAGGCGCTTGCCCGCGAGGGCGTCCGGCGCGAGCTTCGAGGCGTAGCCGCCCTTCGGCCGGCGGCCGATGCCCGCGACCGTCTTCGGGTCGGCCGGGGTGTAGCCGGCGAGCACGTCGAGGGTCAGCGCCGCGTCGCGCACGCAGCGGGCGATGGGGCCGACGACGTCGCGGGTCGAGCCCGCGAGCGGCACGACGCCGGCATTGGGGACCAGCGCGAAGGTCGGCTTGATGCCGACCAGCCCCTGGGCCGAGGCTGGATTCTGGATCGAGCCGCCGGTCTCCTCGGCGAGCCCCAGCACCGCGAAGCTCGCGCCCACGGCGGTGGCCGTGCCCGCGCTGCTGCCGCCCGGCAGGCTCCTCGGCGCGGCCGAGTTCAGGGTCGGGCCGGCCCAACTGTCATTGGCGTGGCTGCCCGTCGCGCTCAGCACCGGCACGTTGGTCTTCCCGAGCATGACGCAGCCGGCGGCCCGCATCCGCGCGACGACCGGGGAATCGGTCTCCGGGATCAGGTCGACGCCGCCGGCCTTCGCGGAGAGGAAGTGCCAGCCGGCGGTCGTCGGCAGGCCCGCCATGTCCATCGGGTCCTTGATCACCACCGGGACGCCGTCGAGGGGGCCGAGGGTCGCCCCGGCGGCGCGGCGCGCGTCGCTGGCACGCGCGTCGGCGAGGGCCTCCGGGTTCATCACGATGAGGGCGTTGTAATGCGGGTCGTGGAGCGCGATCCGGTCGAGGAAGGCCCGCGTCAGCGCCTCCGAGGTCACCCCGCTGGCGAAGGCGTCGGCGGCATCCGCCAGCGTCATCTCGACGATTTCGGTCTCCGGTCCTGTCTCGGCCGCATCCATCGCGTATCTCCCTGTCTGTGCGTCTCGCGGAATGGGTCTTGAGGGGCGATCCTCAGGCCATCCCGACGAACTCGTCGATCAGCGTGCGGTCGCGGGCGACCTCGGGGGGCACCTCGCGGGTGATCGTGCCCTTCTGGAGGATGAGCACCCGGTCCGAGAGGCCGGAGATGAAGGAGAGGTTCTGCTCGACCAGCAGGATGGTCAGCCCGCGCGCGCGGCTGATGCCCCGCAGCGTCTCGACGATCTCCTCGATGATCGAGGGCTGGATCCCCTCCGTCGGCTCGTCGAGGAGCACGATCCTCGGATCGGAGCAGAGGCAGCGGGCCAGCGCCAGGAGCTGCTGCTCGCCGCCCGAGAGCGCTCCGCCGGGCCGGTCGAGATAGGCGTTCAACCGGGGGAAGACCTCGAGGATGCCGGCGATCGTCGCCTCCTCGGGCGTCCGCGCGAGGAGGCAGCCCATGCGCAGGTTCTCGCGCACGCTGAGCGCCGGGAAGATCTCGCGCCCCTGCGGCACGTAGCCGATCCCGGCCCGTGCCCGGGCGGTCGGCGAGGCTGCGGTGATGTCGCGCCCGGCGAGGCGCACGCGCCCGGCCGTCGCCGGCAGGTAGCCCATCAGCGTGCGCAGCAGCGTGGTCTTGCCCATGCCGTTATGGCCGAGGATCCCCACGGCCTCGCCCGCCGCGACCGTGAGCGAGATGCCGCCGAGGATCGGGATGCGGCCGTATCCGGCATGCAGCCCCTCGACGGCGAGGAGCGGCGCACCGGGGATCGGATGGGTCGGGTTCATGCCGCTCACGCCGCCTGCTTGCCGAGGTAGACATCGCGCACGCGCTGGTCGGCGAGCACGCGCCCGACCTCGTCCTGCATCAGGATCCGTCCCTGGTTGAACACCGTGACGGTCTTGGCGATCATCCGGATGAACGGCATGTCGTGCTCGACCACGATGACGGCGTGCGTCCGGTTGATCTCGCGGATCAGCTCCGCGGTCCGATGGACCTCCTCGTGGGTCATGCCGGCAGCCGGCTCGTCGAGGAGGATCAGCTCGGGCTCCTGCGCCAGCACGGTGGCGATCTCCACCCATTGGCGCTGGCCGTGGGCGAGCTGCCCGACCATGCGACCGGCGATGGCCGTGAGCCGGAGCCGCTCGAGCGTCTCGTCGACGAAGCGCTTCGTCCGGGCCAGCGACTTGCGGCGCCCGCCCGCGATGAAGACGTTCTCGCGCACCGACAGGCCATTGAAGACGTTGGGCACCTGCGTCTTGATGCCGACGCCGAGCCGCGCGATCTCGTGCGGATGCGCGCCGGTGATGTCGGCGTCGCGGAAGCGGATGCGGCCGGCGCTCGGCGTGAGCTGGCCGGTCAGCATCTTGAAGAAGGTGCTCTTGCCGGCGCCGTTCGGCCCGATCAGGCAGCGCAGCTCGACCTCGTCGAGGGTGAAGTCGACCGCGTCGACCGCGGTCACGCCGCCGAACCGCATGGTCGCGCCCTCGGCCCGCAGCAGCGGGCGCAGGGGCCTCGGCGCGGTGAGGCCATTCATCGGCCGCCTCCCTCGGCGAGCGCCGGATTGGCGGCCGCGGGCTCGGCCCCCGGCGTCGCGCGCTTGCGTGCCGTGAAGCGCTCGGCCGCGCCGACGACGAGGCGGCGTGCCACCGGCACGAGGCCCTCGGGCACCAGGAGCACGAAGCCGACGAGCACGAGCCCGAGGCCGAGGTTCGAATCCACCATCGACTGCGTGCCGGCGGCGATGATCAGCGACTGGATCAGCACCGCGCCGAGCATCGGCCCGATCAGGGTGCCGAGGCCGCCAACCAGCACGTAGATGATGACCTGCGCCGACATCGAGAGGCCGAACACCGTCGGGCTGATGAACCCGCCCCAGTTGGCGTAGAGGCAGCCCGCCAGACCCGCGATCCCCGCCGAGATCGTGAAGGCGAGGAGCTTGTACAGGCGCGGGTCGTAGCCGATCAGCTGCGCGCGGGTCTCGTTCTCGCGGATCGCCACGATCACCCGGCCGAGGCGGCTCGCCAGGATCGCGCGCAGCAGCACGTAGACGAGGATCAGGGCGCTCATCGCCACCGCCCAGAGGCCCTCGATGTCGAGCTGCTCGCCCGGCTCTCCGATCCGGTTGATGACGGGGATCGCCGGGATGCCGTTGAAGCCGCCGAGCTCCGCCTGCCCGATCCGGTACTGGCTGCCCGAGGTGGTGTTGAAGAGCTGGAACAGGATCACCGAGACGGTCAGGGTGATCACGCCCACATAGGCGTCGCTGATCCGGCCGAAGAACATGAAGTAGCCGAGCGCGGCGGCGAACAGCATCGGTACCGCGATGGCGATCAGCACCGGCAGGGTGCTGTCGCCGAGGTTGATCACCGAGACCGCGTAGGCGTAGCCGCCGAGGCCGAGGAAGGCCGCCTGCCCGAACGACATGATCCCGCCGTAGCCCCAGACGAAGCCCTGGGAGAGCGCGAACATCGCGAGCGCGGCGAAGCCCGTCATCTGCACGAGGCCGAAGCTCTCGGTGACGTGCGGGGCGCCGAACAGGAGGGCGAGGCCGCAGGCCACCACGGCGAGGAATCCGGCGGGGCCGGCGATCGTTCCGGAACGCGCGGTCGTTGGAATCATAGGCTGCGTCTCAGGTAGCGGCCGGTGATGCCCTGCGGCAGCACGCGGATCAGCAGGACGGCGGCCAGAAGCAGAACCACGTCGCCGATGACCGGCGTGGTCCTGAAGGCGACCAGTTCGTTGATCGTCCCGAACAGGCTCGCGGCGAGGCCGGTCCCGGTGATGATCGCAGGCCCGCCGCCGAGGACGGTGATGAAGGCCCGGGCGATGTAGGCGGCGCCCATCGCCGGCGAGACCCCGGAGATCGGCGCGAGCACCCCGCCGGCGAGCCCCGCGAGGCCGGCGCCGAGCGCGAAGGTCGCCATGTAGATCCGGTCCGGCGAGACGCCGAGGGCCGCGGCCATCCGCGGGTTCTGCATGGTGGCGCGCAGGATCAGCCCGAACCGGGTGAGGCGCAGCAGCGCCAGCATCCCGCCGAGGGCGGCGAGCGCCGCCGCGATGATCACGAGGCTGTAGAGGCTCGCCCCGTAGCGGCCGATCTCGAAGCTCCCGACCGGCGTCGAGACCCCGCGCACGACGTTGCCGTAGAGCGTGGTGACGAGGCCGATCAGCCCGAGGCTGATGCCCCAGGTGGCGAGCATGGTGTCCATCATCCGCCCGTAGAGGAAGCGGATCACCGCGCGCTCGATGAGGAGGCCGATCAGCCCGACGATCAGCGGCGGCAGCACCAGCATCGCCACCCAGATGTTGACGCCGGCATCGACCGCCACGACGGCCGTGTAGGCACCGAGCATCATGAACTCGCCGTGGGCGAGGTTGATGATCCGCATCATCCCGTAGATCACGCCGAGCCCCAGCGTGATCAGCGCCAGCGTGGCGACGCCGGTGAAGACGTTGAACCCGAGGAGCCCGACGAGATCCATGCCTTGGCCTCAGCCCTTGAGGTCGGGGGTGAACTGCTTGCTGGTTCTCGGATTCTTGAGGAGGTCGCAGGCGCCGCCGGTGTCGGAGGGGAACTGGTCGGGGAAGGTCGCGAGGAGGTCCCAGGCCTTGTCCTTCGGGCGGGCCAGGTAGGTGTTGCGGATGGTGTGATGGGTCGCCCCGTCCATCGTCACCGTGCCGGTGGGGCCCTCGTAGGAGATCCCCGATTCCAGCGCTGCGATGACCGCCTCGCGCTCGACCGTGCCGGCCTTCTTCACGCCTTCCGCCCAGAGCATGATGCCGTCGTAGGTGGCGGTGTCGAGCTCGCTGAGGTCGGTGACGTCGGCGCCGAACTTCGCCTGCATCCCCTTCACGAACGCGACGCTCTTCGGGGCGGGCAGGTTGTTGTACCAGCCGTAGCAGGTGACGATGCCGTTCGTCGTCGAGGCGTCCATCGTGGTGAGCTCGTCGCCGAGCCCGAACACGCTGGAGCCGACCGGGATCCGGCCCTTCATGCCCGCCGCGTCCCACTGGCGATAGAAGCCGGAATGGTTGGCGCCGACGAGGGCCGAGAGCACCAGCTCGGGCTGCGCCTGCTGGATCCGGCTGATGGCCGAGGAGAAGTTCGTGACGTCGAGGGGGAAGAAGTCGGTGCCCAGGATCGAGCCGCCGCCCTCCTTCATGAACTTCGTCATCCAGCTCGCGGTGATGTGCCCGTAATTGTAGTCGGCCGCGACGATGTAGGCCTTCTTGCCCCAGGTCTTGAGTGCGTAATCCACCAGGTGGTTGACGGTCTGCGCCGGCGTCGTGCCGGTGCAGAACACGTTGCGGTCGCAAACGCCGCCCTCGTACTGGGTGTTGTAGAAGTACAGCGTCTTGGAGCGTCCCAAGATCGGCCGGATCGCCTCGCGCGAAGCGGAGGTGATGCCGCCCTGGATGACGTCGACCTTCTCCTTGAGGGCGAGCTGCTGGGCGTATTGCGTGTAGAGCTGCATGTTGGATTGCGTGTCGTAGGCGATGATCTTGACCGGGCGCCCGAGCAGGCCGCCGGCCTTGTTGATCAAGTCGACCGCATACTCGGTCGTCTCGATCATCCGCTTGCCTTCGAGACCGAGCGCCCCGGTGCCGTCGAGCAGGCTCCCGAGCTTGATCGGCTCGGCGGCGAGGCCGTTGCGCGCGAAGAACGGCATCGCCACGGTGCCGGCGGCCATCGCACCGATCCGAAGGGCGCTGCGTCGGCTGATCATGGGGTCGCTCATTCCTGCCGCTCCGTGTCCGTACCGGCCGCAATCGGGCGCCGGGACCATGGACGCTCTGGCAAGACCGATGCCAACAAATCCAACAAATCACACATGAGAGGCCACGGAGGCAGCGGCGCAGGAGGTGGCTGATCACGTGAGCCGGAACATGCCCATGCGGCGCGTCATCATGGCGAGTTCTTCGGCAGCCTGCGTCCGGTATCCGGGCGCGCAACGTCGCTGCCGCCTCAGGGTCGCGCTCGCGCCTGTTTCGGCCTGGCTCCGGTGCCGAGATCTCGGCCGCTCAGAGCTTCACGCCTTCCAGGTAGCCGCGGTTCCAGGTCGGACTGATGAGGATCTCGTTGACGCACACGGAGGGCGGCAACCGAGCCACGAATAGGATCGCCTCGGCAAGGTCGTCCGATTGCAGCATGCGTCCTTTGTCCTGCGCGGTGACGGGAACGGGGCGCCGGTCGAGGAGCGGCGTCGCGACCTCGCCCGGGCAGATGCAGCAGGACCGGATGCCGTGCCCGCATTCCTCCCGGTTCAGGCTTTCCGAGAGCGCCACCAATCCGTGCTTGGCGGCCGAGTAAGCCGGCCCTGTCAGCGTCGAGACGTAGCGGCCGGCCCAGGAGGATACCTGGATGATCAGTCCACCCCCTTGCGCCCGCATCGCCGGCAGCACGGCCCGGGACGCGTAGAAGGGCCCGTTGAGATCCACGCCGATCACCGCGTCGATGTCGGCCGGCGTGATCTCGCGCCAACTGCGCTTCGGCACGTTGAGACCGGCCGCATTCACCAGCACGTCGCAGCGCCGGTAGGCGGCCTCGACCGCCTCCCAGGCGCGCTGCACGTCATCGGCCACGCCCATGTCGGCCGGCGCCACCAAGGCCTCCCCGCCCGCCTCGCGAACGAGCTCCGCGGTTCGTTCCAGGGCCTCCCGTCCCCGTCCCGTGAGGACCAGCCGCGCTCCGGCCTTGGCCAGGATCACGGCGGCCGCCTGTCCGATGCCGGACCCGGCCCCCGTCACCCAGGCGACCTGTCCCTCGATCTCGCGCAGCATGGTGGGCTCCCTCTCGCGGTGACGCGCCGCCCGGATGACGGTCCGCCGTTCCCTACCCCTTGCCCACGAGCGGGCAGCCGCCCTCGCCGAGGGGGCGGAAGGCCTGCTCGGCCGGAATGGTGTCGAGGAGCTTGTAGAGGTCCCACGCGCCCTTCGACTCGGCCGGTGCCTTGACCTCGAACAGGTACATGGGGTGCACCTTGCGCCCGTCCGCCCGGACAGAGCCCTTGCCGAAGAGCGGGTCGTCGGTCGGGTTTGCCTTCATCCAGGCCATCGTCGCCTGCGGGTCCGTCGATCTCAGCGCGGCCACCGCCTTCAGGTAATGCAGCAGCCCCGCATACACGCCCGCCTGGTTCATCGTCGGCATGCGGTCGCCGCTGCGCTTGGAAAAGCGCTCGGAGAACGCCCGCGTGCCGGGGTTCAGGTCCCAGTAGAACGACTCGGTGAGCACCAGCCCCTGCGCGATCTGCAGGCCCATCGAGTGGACGTCGACGGCATAGATCAGCAGCGCGGCGAGCTTCTGGCCACTGTCCGTGAGCCCGAATTCATGCGCCTGTTTGACCGCGTTGACCGTGTCGCCGCCCGCATTGGCCAGCCCGACGACCTTCGCCCCCGACGCCTGCGCCTGCAGCAGGAAGGACGAGACGTCGTTGGCGGGGAACGGGACGCGGGCGGCGCCCAGCACCCGTCCGCCGCCCTTGTCGATCACCGCGGAGGCCTCGCTCTGCAGCGAGAGGCCGAAGGCGTAATCGGCCGTGAGGAAGTACCAGGTGTCGCCGCCGCGCTTGAGCATGGCACCGGCCGTGCCGTGCGCCAGCGCGTAGGTGTCGTAGGTCCACTGGATCGTGTTCGGCGAACATTGCTTGCCCGTCAGCTCGGTGGTTCCGGCGCCGGAATCGATGAAGATCCTGTTCTTCTCGCGCGTGACCTGGCTGACGGCCAGCGCCACCGAGGAGGTCGGCACGTCGAGGATCGCGTCCACATTGTCCCGGTCGTACCATTGCCGGGCGATGGCGGCGCCGACATCGGGCTTGTTCTGGTGGTCGGCGGAGACGATCTCGACCTGTACGTCCTTGCTGGCCTGGGCGAAATCCTCGACCGCCATCCGGGCCGCGAGGACCGAGCCCTTGCCGCCGGTATCCGAGTAGACGCCGGACATGTCGTTGAGGACGCCGACCTTGACGCGGATCGCCTCGGCCGAGCTCGCCCCCGTCACAGCGGCGAGGCTGATCGCGGCCGAGACGATGCAGCGCCGGATCCGTGCCATGGCAGCCCTCCCTCGGCGGCGTCCGTTCGTTGACGCCACGAGGGCACGCCCGGCCTCCCGGCGTCAAGCGGCGTGCCACATCGCGGAGCCGCGCCTCGGAAACAGGATCCGGCGCCTGGACGCGTCGGCCCCCATCAGGCGACGCCGAGCGTCCCCCGCTCCCCAGAGCGCGGCGTCGCGAGGTCCTCGGGCGTCAGGAACTCGGCCAGATCCGCCGCCTCGAAGAACGGGCGGATCTCGACCTCGCTCGGACCCGGCATGGGATTGGGGCAGCGCTTCGCCCAGGCGACGGCCTCGTCCATGTCCCTGACCTCCCAAATCGAGAAGCCGGCGACCAGGTCGCGGGTCTCGGCGAACGGCCCGTCGACGAGCGTTCGGCTGGGGCCATCGAAGACGATGCGCTTGGCCTCGGCGCTGTTCTTCAATCCGGCGGCGGCCACGAAGATGCCGGCCGCGACCAGCTCCTCGGTGAACCGGTCCATCGCCGCGAACGTCTCCGCCGAGGGGGGCGTGCCGTCTTGGCGCGCTTCGGTGGCTTTCACGAACACCATCACCCGCATCGTCCGCTCCCTGGTTCGCCGCGGCTCCTTCCGCGTCTCTTCAGGATGACGAACGGGCTCGCCGAAGGCCGACATCGCCCTGCAAAGATTGTTCGCCGTTCGGCGCAAAGGGCAGGAGCGGCCGCTTCCCGGGTCGTCGTGGCCGACCCGGTGCACAGCGCGAGCCTCGCCCGTTCCCCCGCGTTGTGGCCTCCGCCGGGGCGTCCGGCCGCTACCGCAGGGTCGGCGCCTCGCCCGGCTTCAAGGGCCGGTCCTCGCCCTCGGGGCCGCCGAGGGAGACATGGCTGTTCAGGCGGTTCAGGTGCTCGAAGACGTGCTCGAAGGCGGCCGTGACGGCCTGCTCGAAGGAGCCGTTGCCCTTGCCCTGCGCAGCTTTCAGGGCGCTGAGCAAGGCGTGATGCGTCTCGGTATCGCTCGACATGGCAATCCTCATCGCCGATCGACGTGCCGGCGCGACGAGCCAAGTTCCCGTACCTGTCTTGGTTCCTGGGCGGATGCGGGAAAAGCGCGATCCCGCCTCTCGCGGGTGCCGGGCGCTCAGCCAGGACGGATCCTCTCCGGTCGGGCGGGCATTGGCGCGACCGATGGCGCAGGGGGCTCGATCGCGCGGATCGGGGACAACCCCTCCAGGGCGGCGGCCGGCGCGACCGCGAGGCTCGACAATCCGAGCCACGCCGCCATCGCGCGAAGCTCCCCCATCAGCCGCTCCACCGTCCAGGGCGGCGCGCCCGGCTCGACATGCGCCCGTTGGACGACCAGGGCGCCGATTCCGCGGTCCGCCTTCAGGTCCACGCGGGCGACGAGCGCGCCGTCCAGCAGGAACGGCAGCACGTAGTAGCCGTGCTCGCGCTTGTGGGCCGGCGTGTAGATCTCCAGCCGATAGCGGAACCCGAACAGCCGCTCGGTCCGCGGACGGTGCCAGACGAGCGGATCGAACGGCGACACCAACGCCGAGCCTTCGAGCCTGCGGCCGGGCCGCGCCTCCTTGTGCCGGTAGGCCTGATGCGACCAGCCCCGCACGCGCACCGGAACAAGCGTTCCCTCCTCGACGAGCTCGTCGATGGGCAGCCGGGCATCGTTGGGACCGATGCGATAATAGTCGCGCAGGTCGTGCGCCGTCCCGATGCCGAGCGCCCGCGCCCCGCGCGCGATCAGCGCCCGCCTTGCATCCGGGCCGCTCGGCGTCGGGGTTTCGAGGACGGCGCGGGGCAGCACCCGCTCGGGCAGGTCGTACACCCGCTCGAAGCTGTTGCGGCGATGCGTCGAGGCGACCAGCCCCGCCCAAAACAGCCATTCCAGCGCGTGCTTGGCGGCGCTCCACACCCACATGCCATGCGCGGCCCGGGTGCCCGCGACGTCGGAGGCGGCCAGCGGCCCCTCCCGCTCGATGCGGGCGAGCAGCGCGTCGGCCTCGCTGCGCCGCTCCCCGGCGAAGGGCGCGAGCTGGCGCCACACGCCCTGTCCACGACGCGCGCGGGCCATGCGCCAGCGCAACAGGGGTTGGCAGTCGACGGGCAGGAGCGATGCCTCGTGCCCCCAATATTCGAAGACCGGCTTCGGCTTGGCGGCCGCGACCGCGTCGAGGAGGGCGCGGTCGTAGGAACCCAGGCGCGAGAAGAGCGGCAGGTACTGGGCGCGCACGAGGACGTTGACGCTGTCGATCTGGAGCAGGCCGAGCCGCCCGATCCCCTTGCGCAGCCGGATCGCGTCGACGGTCCCTGGGGGACGCCCTGCCGTGAAGCCCTGCGCCGCGAGTGCGATGCGGCGGGCCTCGGAAGCCGACAGCTCCGCCTTCAGCGCCGTTCTCCCGAGACCGCGTGCGCGCATGCGCGTCGGTCCGCGCGCATCGGGGCGTATCCCTCCACCCCCTTGCGTCGGGTCGCCCGGAGGCCGGCCGGCCGAGGCTGGCTCGGCCACCGCAGCATTCGCGCCTCTCCCACCCGAAGGACGGCTGCGACGACCGGCAGAAGAAGGCGGCTTCGGCCTTCGTCCTGGGGATGACCCGACGCGCGACGGGCGAGATCGGCGAGCATCATCCGCTGATGCCACGCGAGGCCGACCGAACCATCGCGAAACCCGTCCCGGACGCGCTCTGATCCGGCCTCCGCCGCGGCGCGCCGACGCTTGACGATCCCTCCTCGGCAGGGATGCTCGGACATTCGCCGCCCGGCCGGGTCGCCGGAGAGCTCTTCGGGCCAAGCGGGCACGTCGTCCGGCGGGCGCCGTCGCAGGGAGAAAGCATTCGTCTCGGCCACGCGTCTGAGGCGCGCCAATGCGGGCGTCATGGGCCGGACCGCTGCGTGAGTCGGCAGCAGCGCCGACGCCTTCCCGCTCCGTCACGTCTCACGTCGATTGGCGAAGGACTGGTGCTGCGAGGGGGGATCGAACCCACGACCTCCTCATTACCAATGAGGTGCTCTACCACTGAGCTACCGCAGCATGGGCCGCCGGGTGCGGGGCGCTTCCGTCCGACCGGGTGGGGGATTAGCGGATCGGGATGGGCTTGGCAATCGTCTCGATGCGGAGATTCGTCGATCGGCCGCATCACGGCGCGGGGGCCGCGTCCGGGCGGCGGCGCCTCGTCGGGCGGCGCGCGGCCCTCACTCGACGAGGCCGGAATCCCGCTTGAGGGCAGCGCGGATGATGCCCGCGAGGCCCGCCTCGGCCACCGCCTCGGCGGCCTCGGACGGGGTGAACCAGCGGTTCTCGCGCTCGTGCTGCTCGGGCCAGCGCTTGAGCTGCTTGCGCACCTCGAGGGGAAACACCTTGACCTGGCAGAGCACGGAATCCCGGCTCTTCAGGCGCTTGTCGTAGAGGTAGAAGCCGAGGGGGCGCTTGCCGACATGGCCGATCACGCCGGCCTCCTCGTAGGCCTCGCGGGCCGCGGCCTCGTAGGGCTTGCGGCCCTTCATCGGCCAGCCCTTGGGGATCACCCAGCGCCGGCTCTCGCGCGAGGTGACGAGCAGGACGGTGAAGCTGCCATCCTGCCCCTTGCGGAACGGCAGGGCGCCGACCTGCCGCCGCGGCTCGCGCTCGTCGTCGCCGGGATGCGCCGTCATGATGCGCGGACTGTCACCGGACGCCGCGGGGCCCCGGAGCCGAGGCCGCCGGCGGCGCGCCCGCCCCGCGGGGTGGCGTGGGCGTCCGGTCCGGTCCGGTCGCCCCACGGGGTCCGGGCCAGTGCGTGAAGGCAGATCGCGACACAATGCATGGCGTCTCGCGAGAGAGGAAACAGAACGGACGGCGGGCACCGCCGTTCCCCGAATAGGCGCAAAGCCTCGGTCGGCTCAACCGAAATTTATCCGGCAAATCAAACACGGGCGGCGCCGAGACTAGGCGGCGCAGCCGACAGGAGCATGACAGCTGATCGGGAGCGCGGGCTCGCCGGGCCGCCGCCTCAGCCGTTCGCCGACAGGTTCTCGATGAGGTGGTTGAGGTCGGCCCGCATCGCCTGCACTTCGGGCTCGGTCAGGTTGAGCTGGCACATGACCGCTTGCCGGACCTCGACGGCCTCGGCCTTGAGGGCGCGTCCCCGCGGGGTGAGGCCGATCTCGACCTCGCGCTCATCGCTCTGGCGCCGGTTGCGCACCAGCAGCCCCGCCCCTTCCAGGCGCTTCAGCACCGGGGTCAGCGTGCCGGAATCGAGGCGCAGGCGCCGGCCGATCTCCGAGACCGTGACGCCGTCGGTCTCCCAGAGCACGAGCAGGACGAGATATTGCGGATAGGTGAGGCCGATCCGTTCGAGCATCGGACGGTAGGATTTCGTCATCCGGTGCGCAGCCGCGTAGAGGGCGTAGCAGAGCTGGTTGTCGAGCAGCAGCGGGTCCGTGAGCGACCCCGCCTTCTCCTTGAGCGCATTCACCATACACACCATGCCATCGGCCGCACCGGGACCGCACGCGTCCGGTGCGAGCCCGCCCGGCCCCTGTCGGGTCGCACGATACGCGATGCCGGCCCGCGGCGTATACGCAGAATTCTTCCACAGGCTCCGCGCGATAATGCGGGTGTCCTATCACGCGGGGGCCCGCAGGGTTGCCCGGGCGCCGGCTTCGTCTTCGAGCGTACGCGGCGGGCGGTGTGGCCCGGCGTCGGAGACCCGGACGGATGCCGGGATGGGGTGACCACGACGGCGCGCCTGCTTCTCCCGCCGCCCGGCACCGCAGCATCCGCCAAGTGCTCGGCGGGGTGCCGAGGGGGGCGCCCGAAGCGGATCTGGCCAGCTGTCTGCCCTGAGGCCGCATCAGGCGCCGGATTGTGGACCGGCGGTGCCATGCCGTCCGGGTGGCGCCAGCCGCCTCATCAGGCCGAGCACGGCCGAGATTGGTGCGGATCTCCCCCGGTAAACCCGCCCGATCCGACGTCGGCGGCCCTGGTCCTCCGCGCCCGCGCGCGCCCGCCCCACGCGAATGCGCCGGAGCGCCACGGAGGGGCTTGCCAAGCGCGAGGCGAGCCTCTAGACACCGCTCCCGACCGGTCCGGCCCACGCCGCCCGGTCCACCGCGCGCCCGTAGCTCAGCTGGATAGAGCACCAGACTACGAATCTGGGGGTCAGAGGTTCGAATCCTTTCGGGCGCGCCATTACTTAGCTAGATTTCACGACATCGCTGGACGGGTCGGGGTAACGCTGGTGGGTCACCGCGCATCGACCCCTCCTGCGGCGATTTTTCAAAACCACTGGTGAACCGCCGATCGCGCCGGATAGCGCGTGGGGCCTCTGTTTCAGCGCTCTCGATTTCGCGCGCGTGCCACGATGGCGCACACTCGGAATGACCAGTCAGTCGGTTCCCCGTCTCAGAGCCTGTTGGAGCCCCGCAGCCGGTCGTCCCCCTCTGTCTCGTGTGCAAACACGAATTCCGCCTGGCAGGGCGGAGTGGAGAGCAGATGTGGACGGACCGGCATCGGACGCGTCATGAGGCGCGCCTGAAGACACGGTGCTGCAGGCTCGCCTGGATGAGGTGGCCTGCTCTCTGGAGCGGGCGGATCCGCCGGGCAGTCCGGATGCAACGCCTGCGCAGCCAGGACTGGCCGCGATCGCCTGACGCCTCCGGGTCGCCTCACCTGCGGCGCCAGCCTCATGGCTGCAACCGTCTCTACAATTCAGCCTAAGAGCGATGCTCAAACAAGCTCTTAGAGAATGAGCGCTGGCGCACACAGGCTATCCTCGACTTGCGAACAGGAGATATCTTCAACGAGCCAGTCATTGCGCCCGGTCGGCTCGGAGAGGGGGATCCAAAATCTAGCGGCGAGCGTCCTTCATCGAGGGCACATTTGTCCCGCATGAAAGCCTCGGTCGCTTTCGCATAACTGTTCTACCAAGTGGATGCTCTCATGCGCTGTCTCTCTCTGACGGTCGTTGCGGCTCTTGCCGCAACAAGTGCGGCTCATGCTCAGCCGGGTGGCTCTCCCGAAGCGGGGGAGATCAGCCCTGCCCTCCGTCGGGCTTGTGAGGGGGACTACCAGCGTTTTTGCGCAGGGGTTCAGCCGGGCGGGGGGCGCATTCTTCAGTGTCTCAACTCGCACACGAAAAATCTGTCTGAGAGCTGCCGCACGATGCTGTCGGAGCGCAAGCCGTAGTCGTTGCAACGACAACCTTGACATCCGAGGGCCCCGCTCATCGGCAATACGGCAGGGCCGAGGGAATACTTGCCCCGCGCGGCACTCTGAACGGCACGGCGCAGGCGGTCTCCGCGACCAGGGTCTGCGCGCGGGTGCGGTACGATCAGCTTGTCGAACGCGAACGCCACCTGCCTGTATGCCTCGCCGCAGCCTCCGCCCGGTCCCTCGGCAGGTCGCTCTTGTCGACGATGTTGCCGAAGGCCTTCTCGTCGGAGCCTTAGGCGAGGCAGGCGCGATTGCGGAAGCGCTGCCAGGACAAACCGTGGCTGCCGGCGAACGCGCCTTACCCCGGAGACGCGCTGGTCACGGCATTGGTGGCGCCGAACCGCCGGCTGGACGCGCCGGGCCCATTCAGGGGTTGGCGAGCATCTTCAGGCAGGTCCCAGCCTTCTCGGCGGCCGGGCGCGCCTCGGCCTCGCTGACCTTGCCCGCCTCCACGAGCGAGCGGGTCTGCGCCACCACGGTGTCGCGCAGAGTCTCGAGGCTCTTCATGTTGCGCACCGATGCCTCGTAGATGATCTTCGAATCGGGGGGCAGCCCGGCCGCGCAATGGGCGGCCGCGGCGCCGCCTCCGCCACCGGCCTGCGCCACCTGCGTGCCGGCGGCCTGGCCGGACGCCGCCGCGGGGGCCGCGGCCGGCGCCGCCCCCGCCGGCGCGGGGGCTCCCACGGCTCCGACCGCCCCCGTGCCGACCGCCGCGGCTCCGACGACCGCTCCGCCCGCGATGGCCGCGGCCGGGAAGGCCGGCGCGCAGCGCCAGCAATGTGCCAGAAGGGCTGCGCGCGCCGCGAACGGGGCTCGGAAGCCGCCCGCCGCCACGCCGCCGCGCCAGCCGCGTGCGACCCAGAACGCATCCGCGGGCGTGGCGACGCCGACCACTGTAGCGATGGCCGCAAGGGCGCGTACGATCCGTCTCATCGCGGCCTCCTCTCGGGACTTCGTGGTGTCAGTACTCGGTCTTGGCGAAGGGCACGGACCGTGCGCCCGCCGTGTGGGCCGTCGAGAAGATCCGGTCCGCGACCGGTTGGCCGATTGTCCAGTCGGTGAAGGTCACGCCGTTGCGCGTCTGGCCTTGGCTGCCCGTGTCGGTGACCCAGAGCTGGCGGGGCAGCCGGTCCTGAACGCCGATCCAGATCTGCGCCTGCGCGTCCTTGGCCGCGAAGGCGACGATGTCCGTCTCGACTCCGCCGACGAGGTTCGAGCGGCCGACCACGAAGGCCCGGGTCAGACCCTCCGTCAGGGCCTGAGTCGGATCGGCGACGAGGAGGTCGGCGAAGGCCTGCGTCTGGCCGCTGGCCTCGACCTCGGCCTTGAGGGCAGCGTCGAAATTCCGGGGCGCCGGTGCCGAGGCCACGGTGCGGTCGAGTGGGTGGAACAGGGTCAGGGTCTGCCCGTCGGCGATGAACTCGCTTGCGGCCCCGTCCCCCTCGGTGACGACGCGCAGGTGATCGGGACGTTTCAGCACGACCCGGCTCCGCACCGTGTAGAAGATCGACTGGCCCTCGGCGTTGGGCACATCGTGCATGGCCGTCGCCGTGAACGTCAGGGTCCGGGCGTCGGCCAGGGCGTCGCCCGCGGCTCGCAGGAGCGCGACCGCGGCCGGCTCGACGGCCGGAGCCGGGCCCTGCGCAACTCCGGAGCCGCCTGACGCGACGAGCCCGACCAGACATCCGATCCACGTGAGCGCTCTCATGCTCCGCTCCTGTGTCGGCGCACCCCAGCCCGCATGGTCGCGGAGCCCCGGCGGCGAGCCTCCCGAGGTCCGCCGGCGGCGGCGCGAGGTGGCGTCCGCGGGATCTCGGTTCGGGCTGTCATCGCGGCCGCGCGCCATCGTACGCGAACCGGATCAGTCGCGAGCCTGTGCATGCACCCCTCCCAAGACAAGAGGATTGCTGATTTGGGTTTTCGGGTAACGTAGTCGTTTTGTCAGACACGGTCCATGGCAATAGACCGTACGATCATGTTGCGCCAATACAGGCAGCATCGCTCGACAAACATTGGAAGGGTGCATGTATGCTCGCTTCCGCCATATGAAAATACGGGTCGCTGGCATAAGCCGTTCTTGGGGAGGCCGAGGCGCGGATGCAGCCGTCGTCCCCGTCCGGGCGGAGGAGATCGGTGATTTGGTGGGCGCTCGCGTGGCGGAGGGGCAGGCTCATGGTCATCCGCGCGATCGCGGCGATCTTCGCCCTCATCGGCCTCGTCGTGGCAAGCCTCTATTTCGGGATGGTCCACGCCGACCTGCGCGTCACCGCCGGGCCGCCCGGGAGTGCGATCCAACGCCTCATGAGCGCACTCGCGGCGGCCAACGCCAAGGTGCATCCGCGGGTGCGCCTCGTCCTCGTTGAGGAGCGGGACCTCGCGGAGGGCGGGCGGGCGCTGGAGGCGGGCAAGGTCGATCTCGCCGTGATCCGGAGCGATCTGCCCGCGCCGCGGAACGCCCAGACCATCGCCATCCTGCGTCGGGACGTCGTCGCCCTGCTGGTCCCCCCGCACAGCCCCGTGGACGGCATCGGGAAGCTCGTCGGGCGCACGGTCGCCCTCGTGCAGGGACCGCTCGAGGCGGACAATGCCCATCTCCTCGACACGCTCCTGGGGTATTTCGACATCCCGGCCGCCCATGTGCGGCGGCTCGTCCTGCCGGTCGACCAGATCGGCCAGGCGGTGCGGGAGGACCGAGCCGCGGCGGTCTTCGCCGTCGGTCCGATCGGCCCGGGCCAAGCGGTCGAGGCGACCGCGGTGCTCGCGAAGGCCCTGAAGGGTGCCCCGAAGCTCCTGGCGATCGACGAGGCCGAAGCGATCGGCAAGCGCAATCCCGGCCTCGAATCCATTGAGGTGCCCGCCGGCGCGCTGCGGGGCCGTCCTGAGACGCCGGACGACGGCGTCACGAGTGTCGCGGTGACCTATCGCTTCGTGGCGTCCCGGGCGATGCTTGACGTCACGGCCGCGGCGATCGCCCGGTCGATTTTCACGATGAAGCCGATGCTGATTGCCGCGACCCCGCTCGCCAGCCAGATCGAGGCGCCGGACACCGACGACAAGAACCCGATCATCCCCATCCATCCGGGCGCCGCCGCCTACCTGAGCAGCGGCGACCAGAGCTTCTTCGACACCTCCGAGAACTACCTCTATGCCGGCGGCATCGTCCTGAGCGTCGCCGGCTCGGCGCTGGCCCTGCTGGCGGAGCGCTGGAGCCGCCGGCGCTCCGCCCCCGACCGCAAGCTGCTGCGGCGGCTCGTCGAGATCGCCGAGGAGGCCGAGGCGGCGGGGTCTGCCGACCTCCCCGACCTTGAGCGGGAGGTGCGGGCGCTGGTCGCCACCGCGCTGACGCGGGAGGCCGATGGGGGTGCCGGCCCGGCCCGCTGGGAGATGGTCGCGGCGGGTGCAGCCCATGCGGAGCGGGCCATCGCCAGCCGGCGCGCGACCTTGTCCACCGCCGCGTGAGCCGGTCCGAACAGGGACCCGCACGAGGCCGGCCTCGCCGTCCGTGCCGTTCCGCCGCTCGAAGTGGCGGGCCCAAACCAAAGGCGGCGTCGGCGAAGATGCAACCGAGGTGGTCCCGCAGCAGCCGATAGGGATTGCCGCGGCGGAGCGCGGTCTGGGCGACCCGAGCGGTTTCAACTGACGCCGGCGGCAGCGCTGATTGCGGACGCAGCGACATGGGCAGAATCCGGGTGCCGGCCTGACCGGCTGGCTTTGGACCGGCCGTGCTCGCGCCGCTTCTGCCCGCCCCGGTTACGACCGGTCGCCCGTGGCGCTGGCCATCGCGCGCGATCCTGGACGGCATCATGCGTGCATCAGGGCGGCCAGGCGCGCGACGCTCGCGATTCCATCGATCTTGAGAAGTTGCTGGTAAAGATCTGCCGCGGCACCCGGAGTTATCGACCGGCCGGCACAGGCCAAAAACTTCCTTTGGCGGTCCGCCTCGCTCATTGGGCACTCCGGGTTGCCGATCGCAAGGTCACGGCTGCCGGTGATGCGGCGGCCGTCGCGGAGCAAAATCTCCATCTCGACCGGCGCGGTCCCGACAAAACCCAGTGCGGCAAGTCTCGGACTCACCGTCATCCGTACGCGCGCCATCATCTGCCGAACCATCGGATCGGCCAGAATGTCCGCCGTGAAGCTCTCGAGCGTGACTTCTCCGCGGACCAGGATGACGGCGAGCGCAAACTCCATGGAGAACCGGGCCTCGACCGGAGTGCGAGGCTCGTGGCAGACCAGCTCTCGCTCGGCGAGTAGACTGGTGCCGACGCGAATTTCTGCGACCTGCTCCGGATCGATGCCGTGCTTCGAGACAATATCGAGCAAGAGATCACATGCCGGATGTGAGCCGCTGCAACAGGGATATCGTTTGTAAGCCAAACCTCGCTGCACGAGGTCGTAGGGCCGCCCGAACTCAAGGCGTTCCAGGCGCGCGCGTTCGTGCTGAGCTGCTCCCGCGAAGCAGCGGATGAAGCCATCGGCCCCCTCGACCGCCTCGGTAGCGGCTGTCAGGCCGGCACGCGCGAGGGACACCGCCTCCAGGCCGTTCCGAGCGGCCATCCCAGCATGGTAGGGCTTTGCCTGTGTTCCGAAGTTGGCGCGGATACCGCTGGCACGTGACAGCGACAGAGCCAGAGCATTGATCGTCACATGCCGTTCAAGGTGGAGAAGGCGACAGGCGGCCGCTGCAGCGCCGAGGGCGTAGAAGATTCCGGTCGTATGCCAGCCGTTCTGTGAAGCTTCGGGCATGGTGAGGTCCGCCAAGCGGTGGGCAACCTCAACGCCAGCAAGGTAGGCGACGACGACCTCACGCCCGGAAGCTTCGATACTCTCGCCGATGGCTAGAGCCGCAGGGGCGACCACGGTGGTGGGGTGACCGATCGTGGTCCAGCTCGTGTCGTCGAAGTCGAGGGCATGGCCGGCAACGCCGTTGCACAGGGCAGCGTGTTCCGAATCAAGGCGGTCCCTGGATCCGATGACGCTGGCCTCCCGTCCACTGGAACGGGCAGCAGCCCAGCCAAACACGGTGCGGGCGACCTGCTCCTGTGAGCCGGCGAGGGCCACACCGATGTAGTCGATAAATGCCTCGCGAGCGGCAGCGAAGGTTGCCTCATCCGCATCGGCAGCAGCAAGGAACTCGGCTGCCTGTTCCAGAAAGGACGACCGGGACATTCGCCTGCCAACTAAAGGACTTGGGACAGAAAGCGGCGGGTTCGCTCATCCTGCGCGGACTTGAAGAAGGTGGCCGGCGGCCCGTGCTCGACGATGACGCCTCGGTCGGTAAAGTAGACGTGATCAGCGACGTCGCGGGCAAAGTTCATCTCGTGGGTGACGAGGAGGCAGGTCATGCCCTCCTCGGCCAGTTCGCGGATGGTCACCAG
>NZ_VZZJ01000044.1 GCF_008806345.1 Methylobacterium planeticum
AATATCCCAGCAGCAGGGTTGCCGGACTAGAGTTCCCTTAGGTTCGGCGAACCTCGTGCGGGCCTTAACCCCGGTTCGTTGCAGGTTCAGGCGGTCCATCGCTTCACCTCCTGTGGCTCGAAATCGTCGAGCTCCAATGCGGCCGCTCCCCGGCTCAGCGCCTCTGGGCTGAACCGGGCATAAATGTCGCGCGTGACTTTCGGGTTCGAGTGCCCGAGGTAGCTGGCGATCTCCTCCATCGGCACCCCGGCCTCAGCTTGGCGTACGGCTGCACTATGCCGGAGCATATGCGGATGGACGTGCCTTAACCCGGCGGCCTGCGCCGCGGTGGCGAGCCCCTTCTTCACTGACGTGACGCGCCGGCCGGCCCACTCAATCACGTGGTCGCTCATCGCACCCTCGCGTGCCGCCAGCATGCGCAGACGCAAGGTCTTCGTCATGGGTACGACAGCGCGGCCCTTGTGTGGGACTGTGATGTCCGGATCCTCCAACAGGATCTTGCCGCGCTCGAAGTCGCAGCGCTCCCAGGTGAGGCCGAGGATGGCGGCAGCTCGCCCGGCCGTGCCGTAAGCGAGGTGCACGAACAACGAGAGGTGTGGCGCTTTGCAGGCTTCTGCCAGCCGGGCGACCTCGTGCGCGCGAAGGTGCCGCTCTTTCGGCTTCACGGCAGCTGGACGCTCGATGTGCGGCGCCTCAGCGATGAGCTTGTGCTTCTCGGCCCAGACCAGCACCATCCGGAGCCGGCCGAGCTCGGTCACAATGGTGTTGTCCTTCCGTCCGGCTGCCCTTCGCTCGTCGGTGTGAGCTCGGCAGTCGGCGATAGTGATCGCCTCGCCACTCATCTTCCCGAACCGGGCCTCGAGAGCCTTCCACTCGTAGGGCATGATCTTCGTCACGGCCCGGCCCGCCTTGTCGATGAGGTAGGCGTCCCACAGCTCCTTTACAGTATTTCCTTTCGGGCGGGTTCGTTCGGCGTAGACCGCTGGCGCAATCCGTCGAGCCTCGCTCGCGTCAGAGGTGCCAAGGCGGTAACGTTTCCGCTTGCCCCCCTCCCACCAAGCGACGACGCACTCCCCCTTGAGGCGTCCGATCTCGTATGGCTCGTCTGACATTCCGCCTGCTCCAGAGCTTCGACCGCTGAGAGCGGGATGCGAAGCAGCTTCCCGCCGAGCCGGAAGGACGCGAGGTCGCCCCGGTTCGCCATGTTTCTAACGTGGCGCTCGCTGCACCCCCAGCGCTCCGCGACGAGGGCAGGGGTCAGAACCTTCGGGCTCATGGGCGCTCTTCCCCTCCAAACGTCCGCTCCAAAGCATCCCCCGCCGCAGCCTGAGCCGCGCGATAGGCCTCCCGCTCGGCGGCCAGCTTCTTGAATTCGCGCGATCGGCGCTGGAGGAGCCCGAGCGATCCGAGTTCGCGCTTGATCAACTCAGCCTCGAGCAGCGCCGAGCGCTCGGTGGCGGCGGCGCGACTGCCCGGCCCGTGGGAGGCCGAATATTGCGCGAGACCCGCGCGGCAGACGGCGATGCGGAAGGCGAGGTAGTCCAGCACCTCGTTGTAGGTCTGGGCGCGGATGCTGGCGGGCTTACTCGGCATCGGCCTGCCTCCGCTGATTTTCAACCTGAACTGGTCCGAGCCGTCGAGCGATGAAGTCGCGGAAGAATCCGGCGCTCTCAATCACCTGCGGATCGTGGAAAATCATCTCGTCCAGCGAGCGCAGCGCCTCCGTCAGCCGAGCGACGCCGGCCTCTGCGGTCTGGGCGCGGGCCTCGGCGTTCTCGGCACGCCGAGCATAGAAGCCGCCTGACGTGGCGCACATCTCCTGCACCTTGATCGCGGCATCGCGCTCCCGCGTCAGCTGTGCGACGGCGTCTTCTTCCACGCCAAGCTTCGTGGCCAGCCCCTGCTTCTCGGATGTGGCGTTGAACTTGGCGACCACGGCCGCGGCGAGGTCAATGCCGGCCGTCACCGCGCACAGATCGGCGCAGATCACGACATCGGCCAGTTCCTCGGCAAGGTCGCTCAGTGACGCCCGAGAGCCGCGCCAGCCCTGCCGCTCGCGCTCCAGCTTCTTGATGACGTTGCAGGCTTCTCCCGTCTCGCCGGCAAGCTCGTTGCCCCGGAAGGACAGGTCGGGGACCTGATCCGGGCACCATTCGGCCCGGCGCTCGATGTTCGCGCGATGGAGCGCGGCGAGGGTTAGCGCATTCGGCGTCTTCATCTCACTCATGCCACCCGTCCTTCTTCCTGATCTGCAGGTGTGGGCGCCGGCGGTCGGCCGAGCGCAGCCATGGTGCGGGCGCTCATGGCCAAGCCCCGATCGTGTCTGCGAGGGTGAGCCCGGCGCCGCCGAAGACCGGCGTGTCCCAGGTGATGTCCCGCCCGTGGGTGGGGTGCATCCGGTTCACCAACACGGCAGCCTGACGCACGGCTCGGGCGGGCGTGTCCGCCTCGCCGGTCAGCAGAAGGATGACGGCTTCGCCGGTCAGATCGTCGGCGCGGTGCCGCTCGTTGCGCGACACGAGGCGGCGCACGGCCGCGAGCATGTCGGCGCCTGCCTCGATCGGGCGCGGCCCGGTACGCAGGCGCGCCATGGCATTCCGATGCGCCGTCTCCCTGGCGCGCTCCGCGGCGCGGGCAGCGATCCGCTCGCGCTTCTGCTGCCTGACCTCGCCATAGCCGGGCGGTGGGGTGGTGCAGATCCCGTTCCGGTAGCGGAAGGAGCGCGCCGCCGAATAGGACTTGCCGGGGATGTGCTTGAGCGTGCCCCAGATCTTCACGAGGTCGATCTGCTCGGGCGTCCACTCCACCGCGCGTCCGCCGCCGTTGCGGCGCTTGCCGGTGCTGAGACCCAGATCCTGCGCGCGCCGGCGCAGCGCGTAGATTTTCCGGTCGGGCAGCACCTCGAGGAGCTTGCGGTAGTCGGGGTAGTGCTCTTCGACGAGCGCGCTGTCCTCCGCGCTCCAGGCGTGCTTGATCTTCGGGGCCTTGTTGCGCGCCAGGACGCTACGCAGGGTCGAAGTGGGTACGCCCGGGTAGGCGGCGCGCAGCGCCTTGCGGTCGCCCGCGAGGCTGAGGATGTGCGCTTCCTGCTCGGGGGTGAAGCGGGACTTGCCGGCCATCAGCGCTCTCCCGCCAACACGAGCGCCGCGCGAGCAATAGCCCGCACCTCGCTGAGCGACTGCGCGGTCTCGACGCGCTCCAGGGCGCGCCGCAACTCGTCAGGATCCGGCGGCGTGCGGATCGGGATCTCGCGCCGGGCCGCCTGCGAATGGCGGATGAGGTCCCGGGGCGGCTGAGCGAAGTTCGGGATGTGGTCGAAGGCGTTGCGGGTCATGCCACAGCCCTCGTCGTATCGCGGCGATGCGCAGCGCGCGTGTCGGCATCGAGGGCGTAGCCCTGGCCCCAGACCGTTTGGATGCCGACCCCGTAGGGGCGCAGCTTCTTCCGGATCTTGCAGATGAAGACATCGACGATCTTCGGCTCCGCGACCTCCTCGACCGTGGCGCGATCCGCGTAGAGGGCTGTCATGATGGCGTCCTTGGTCGCCACCTCCCGGTTCACGAGGCAGCCGAACACGCGGACTTCCTGGCCCGTCAGGCACCACTCGACCGGCGGCCGGTAGCATTCCGTGAGGATGGATTCGAGCGCAGCTACGCGCTCGCGGAGGAACAGGTTTTCCTGCTCCACGACTTCAAGCCGCCGCTCGACGTCCATGGCTTCTCACCTTCTTCGTGTTGCGGAACAGGATGACGACGAGGCCTTTCCAAGCGGGCAGGTCGTGCTCTGCGGCGAAGCGGGCGCCCTCGCGCTCGGCACGCGTGCCCATCTCTCGGATCGTTGTGGCAATGTCGGCCGCCTGGACCTGTCCGCGGTAGCTCTCGCCGAACAGCAGCTCTTCAACGGCCTTCAGGGCGGCGGCCGACACGGGCGCCATCATCCCCTCGACGCAGGTCTGCAGGACCTGTCGGCCGCCCATGGCGCCGCGCCGCGAGCACAGCGTACGGATGCATGAGACTGCCAGCGTCTCACCGACCTTGAAGCGGCCTTCGCCGGGCGGCTGCCGAAGGATGCGCGCCCCGGCGCGCCGGCAGGCTTGATCGATCGTGAGGGCGTCTTCGTCGCCGGCGGCGACGAGGGCGTGATGCAACTGCGTCGGCGTGGCCGAAATCCGGTCCCGGTTGTGCTTCACGAAGGCGGCCGCGCGATCCTCGTGCCGCTCACCCTCGACCATCATCACCGGGATCGTCGTGATACCCGGGTGCGAGGCTGCCGCGATCGCGGTGTGCTGCCCATCGACCACGTGCAGCTTGCCGTCGACATCGACGACGACAGGCGGCTTGAACGCACGCCAGTCCCAACCACCGACAATACGCCGGATCAGGCGAACGCTGCGCTCTGACAAATTGCGCTGATAGCTCTCGTCGACGAGGAGCCGGGTCGGATCGACATCGATGAAGATCGGCACGCTCATGGTGACGTCGCTTGGCGCGACGTCGGGCATGGCCAGAGCTCTGATGGGGCGCTGGCTCATACCGGCACCCCGATCGTCAGCAGGGTTGCGACGGCGCCGCCCAGAATGCCGGGCCCGCCCAGCATCAGCGCGAGCGCGGTGAGGTCCGGATCACCGGTCTCGGTGCGGGGAAGGCGCGCGAAGCGGACGACGAAGGCCCAGGAGCCGATGGTGGCGACCGCGAGCACGCCGGTGGCGATGAGGAGGGATTCCATCTCAGCGGCCCTCCGCTTTCGCGATGGCGGCACGCGCTTCGTCGGCAGTGATGTGAGAGCAGCCTTCGACCTCGGAGGCCATCGGTGCGTAACTCAGCCCGAATGGCTTCCAGTCGCCGTCACGAACCTCACGGACCTCACTGCCGAAACCGAGCTTCCTAGCCAGGATGCCGGCCGTGCCGAGTTCGCGAAGGTGCCCAACAGGGCAGCCCTTGAATCGCAGTTCGTAGAGGCCAGACCAGCGGCGGTCCGGGTGCCCTGGGGTCATTGCTGGTGTAGCCATCACGCCCTCCCAGCGCATCGGGCGTCGGCGGTCAGTGGGTAGCGCTGAGCCTGCACGCTGGCGTCGTCGAGGAGAGCGAAGTTGTCGGTGCTGTCCGGGTCGAGCAGATCACCGACGATTGCGAGGCGGGCCTGCGCGTCGGTCTCGAGGCGGTGCAGGTGGATCTCCGTGCAGCCGGCGCGCGCCAGGAGCTTCAGGACGGCCGCGTTATTCGGGCCGTCGCCGATGCAGCCGACGAACAGCCGCTCGGCCACTCCGGTCTCCGTGCGGCGCACGGCGATCATCACGGCGCCGACGAACTCGTGCGGCTGCACGGTAGCGGTGTCGAACACACCCACCGCGTAGCGGCGCCCGGAGTGTCCGCGCCAGGCGGACAGGTTCAGGCCGTTCCCGAGGCCCTGGGCGGTGCGCAGGCGCTCCTCGCGCACCGCGGGGCGATCGGCGCGGTCGTCTTTGAGGCCTTGCAGGAATTGGAAGTTGTCGAAGTGTCGGCGGCGCATCGGGCGGCTCCATCGCGGGGTGCGATGGGCAGGATCATAATGGGCAAATGCCCTATGTCAACGCCTCAATGGGCAATCGCCCTCACCTTTTGCCCATTCGTGTTATCCACCTCTGTCCACAGGTGCCTGAAAAATTGGTCTGGAACCGTTCGTTTTGTTCTTCCTTTGTTCTCAACGTGAGCGCAGCCTAAGCGTACACACCCGGACGGAGTCGGCGCATGTCGGAGGTCACGTTCTACGTTTTTCAGCCCTTCAAAAAGGCCACGAAGGGCAACCGCATCATCGCTGGCGAGGCGGTGCAAGTGCCGAACCGGCGTAGCGCAGAGCGCGCTGTCGAGGCGCTTCGGGGCGGCCTAGTCGGAGCGCTTGCGTTTTCACGAACAGGCGACCCTACCGAGGGCGAGTGGGGCGACGCTAAGCTAATCGCCCAAAACGGTTTGATCCCTGAAGAATTTCTATCAGCGAGCGTACCCTGGTGAAGCGCGAGAAGACGGCTAAAAGTAAAGATCCTCGTCTTGATGTACCCCTGACCGCTTCAGATGCAGTCCGCGTTTCATGCGACGATTGCGGCCATCTTGGCTTTCTCGATCAGGAGCGCTTGACGAGCCTCGAAAAGGCCGGCTGCCATACTTTCGGAGAACTCGGCCGCCGTCTCAAGTGTTGGGACTGTTTCGGTGCAGGAGGTCTTGGCAAAAACATCTCGCTGGAAATGATTTGCAATGACCCTAAGCGAAAAGAGATCCGACGATCACATGGATTGACTTGACAATCTTGCGGTCTATTTCGACCTCGCCCGCCGGATTGTGCTGAAATAATACAAGCATGGATCCGGAGTAGCGGACAAACTCCTTGATGTAGCCCTCGGGCGCATCGCCTTCCTGCTCGGGAAAAATCTGAACGACAACATCATCCCCTCGGCGTGCGGGCCTGTGAGGATGGACCCACACCTTCTCGCCCTCCTTAAAACGCGGCCGCATGCTGTCACCAGCGACGTAGGTGGCGTAGGCGTCTTCAACATTCTCCAGAATCGGCGGGCGCGGAATCGTCTCGATCACCTGGCCATTGTAGACGAGCTTGCCGTCATCGCCGCCTTTCACCACGCCGAGCACGTCGAGAGGTGGGCCATACTGTGGCGGTGCCTCTCGACGTATGGTCGAAGGGTCAGCAGAGAGCGGAGCTCTGCCGGTAGACTGCGCTCCGCCATCTGCCACTCCAACCAGCCAGTCGGCTGATTTGCCCAGCTCCGCAGCCACCTTGAACAGGTTCTCGAGCTTGCCTCGGCCGCGCTTCAGCGCATCACGCACGTAGGTTTCACCGAGCCCGGCCGCGATCGACAGCTCTTTCATCTCGCGCCCTTGCGCGCGCATCTCTTCTTCCAGGCGTCGGCGGACTAAGTTGTCGAGCATGGTGGGAGACTGCCCACCCTTTTGCCCATCGCCAATATGGCAGATGCCCATTGACACGATGGGCAAATGCCCTTTATCTCTCTCGTTATGAGCGAGACCAGCCAGCTTCTTCATGAGATCGAGGCCTTCATCGGCACCACCGATATGGCCGCGAGCACGTTCGGCCGTAAGGCGGTCAACGACGGCAAGCTCGTCACGAGATTGCGGGCCGGTAGCACCGTCACCCTGGAGAAGGCATCACGAATCCGGGCCTTCATTCGAACGGCGAGCGGCGCAGACGCTGATGCGCTGGAGGAGGCTAGGACGCCACCTGCGCCGCCGCCGCGCTCCCGCGCCGACGTGCCGGCTCCGATGCCGTGCCCGTTCCCTGAGGGCTTTACTGAAGGCCAATCTCGATGATGGCCTTCATCCGAGCCTTGGCCTTCTCGCGCACGACTGGTTCGTGCCCGGGCGCAACGCGGAACTCGACCTGGTCGATCGCGGCGGAGCCCATCTCTTTCCAGTGCGCGGCCGTGTCGATCGGATCGATGTCGGCTTCGCGGCAAAGCGTTGCGATCCGCCTCAGCGCCATCAGGATCACCTGCTGCTGGGCGGTCTGCTCGGCAATCATGTCGTCGAAGCTTTCGGGGCGCATGCGGCTCTCCGCTGATCGCTGGCAATCGATCAGACAACAGTATGCCTTTGCGCTTTGCGCAATACGAGACTTCACAAAGCATTCATACCACTCTGTGCGGTACCGCACGCTATGGTTATTTGTACTTGCTTCGTTCTTACTTGGTGAGGTGCCGCGTGAACAGTGAAACCCGTACCGATGCTGGGATCTGCAAGACCGACGAGGTCGGCACCGTCATCAGCTTCATCGACCGCGACGAGGGCACCCTGCTGGTCGGCGTGCAGCGTCAGTGGAACGAGCTGAACAGCACGATCCTCTCGCAGGCGATGACGCCCGAGGAGGCTCGGCACTTCGCTGCTCGCCTCGTCGAGGAAGCGTCCCTCGCCGAAGCCGATGCCGCACCGCGCGTGCCGCGGCTGGTGAGCTCTGCCCCCGCGACCGTCTCGCCCTGGGGCTGATCGATGCGCGGGATCATCATCGGCATGCCGATCGCTCTCGGTCTCTGGGCGCTCAGCTTCTGGGCAATCACGTCCAGCAGAATCGAGAGCCGGGTTGCGCCGACCGCTCACGTTGCGGTGCTGCGATGAGCGCGCCGGCTCATCTCACGCATCAGATGCTGGATGATCTCGCGCACGCCGAGCGGTTTTTCTTGTGCGGGTATGGTCTTCGCTCGCCTCATCTTTCGAGCGTGGGCGGCGGCAGCGCGCGGAAAGCGCGTCTGCCATCCCAACGTCTTCTCTCTCTTCGTCCTCGTCCGCCGGCGGCCCTGCCAGGGGCTTTCGGCATCGCGTCCCGCGATCTGGGCTGCCAGGCCGTCGATCGCTTCGTTCTGCAGGGAGGTCGCTAGGATGTCTGCTACCTCCTTCATGTCCGGATCCCTTTCCTCATCCACCTCGATGCTCACAGCATCGGGGAGCACGATGAGAAAGACTGGACAGGCGCATCGAAAGATCACTCAGGTCGATGGCCGAACATTAGCGGAACGTGTCGCGGGGTTCCTGCGCGAGCAGCATCCGCTCAAGACCGCCCAGTGCGTCGAGGCGGAGACCGGCGTCTCTGCGCACACGGTCCGGAAGTGGCTGGAGCAGGGCAACGCGCCGAGCGGGCCAGCCTACGACGCCCTCGTGAACCGCTACGGCGCGCCGTTCCTCTGCCGCGTGCATCCCGATCGCTCGGATGCGTGGTTCGTAGACGTTGCTCGCCAGCAGGAGCAGCAGCGCCTCGAGCGCGCCGCCGCCACGATCCGTCAGCAGCTCGCCGCCGTGATGGGAGGCCGCTGATGCTGCGCTGGCACCTTCTGCGCGCGGCTGCCGTAGCGCTGCGCTTTCTCTCCACGCCCTTCCTGCTCGTCGGCTGGTTCGCCACCCCGATCCTGCAGGCCTCCGCTTGGTGCGAGGACCGCGCCCGCGAGTGGGATCCGCGCCTCTGGGCGCGCGGCGGCGATCGTCGGCCTGAAACCCCTGAGGATGATCGATGACCGAGACCTGCATTCTGGCCATCGACCCGGGCCTCACCGGCGCTATCGCCTTCTACTTCCCGTCCGAGCCCGGTCGCGTCGTGGTCGAGGACATGCCGGTCGTTGACGGTGAGGTGGAGCCGGCCTCCCTGGTGCGCCGCATTCGCCAGATGGCGCCGACCGTCGCCATCGTGGAGCGCGTCGGACCGATGCCCCGCGACGGGGCCGTGCAGGCCTTCCGCTTCGGCTCAGCCTATGCGGCGGCCAAGGTGGCCGTCGCTCTCTGCGAGATCCCCTATCACCTCGTCACGCCGGCTTCCTGGAAGAAGCACTTCCGCCTCGCCGGCGGGCCCGAGGGCAAGGAGCAGTCGCGGGCGCTCGCCCTGCAGACGTTCCCGCGCAGCTCGGAACTCTTCGCCCGCAAGAAAGATCACGGACGCGCGGAAGCCGCGCTTCTGGCCCGCTACGCGGCCGAGAAGCTGATCCAGCCACAGCAGGTGGCGGCATGAGCGCGTCGAAGGGCTCCCGCAAACGCTACACGCTCCGCCTTCCGCGCAGCCTGCACATGCGCCTTGGCGCCGCCGCTGAAGTGGCTGGCTTGCCTCTCAACGATTTCATCGTGCGCCGCCTCGGCGAGTGCGCGGATTCTTCCACGGCCGCGGCGCGGTCGGGATGCGCCGGGAATGGGGAGGGCGCCGAGCCGTCCTCCCCTGACCTGGCCGCTTAGCGAATACCGAGGGGCACCCGGAGCACCGCCGACGGGCGGTCAGGTCGCCATCCCTGTCTTGTTCCGGGTGCCCCCGGGCCTTCCCAAGACATGGCGACCGCACAGGAGAGAAGTGATGGCAGTATCCTGGGACTCGCTAACACAAAAGAAGAGGCCCCGACCTCCGGTCATTTTGGAGTACGGGCCGGAGAAGGCTGGCAAGACGACCCTGGCCTCAGAATTCCCGAGCCCGGTATTCCTCCAGACCGAGGAGGGCGACGGCGTTCTCGACATCGCAAGCATGGGCAAGGTCGAGACGTTCGAGGACCTCATGTCGGCGATTGGCATGCTCTACGAGCGTGAGCACGCCTTCCAGACCGTAGTGGTCGACAGCGTCACCGCCCTGCAGCCCATCATCTGGGCCGAGACCGGCGAGCGCGGCGACGACAAGGGCAACAAGAAGAAGCGCATCGAGGACTTCGGCTACGGCAAGGGCTACGTCTACGCCCTCGCGGTCTGGCAGGAAGTGCTCGACGGGCTCAACGCCCTGCGGCGCGATCGCGGCATGACGATCATCCTGATTGCGCATTCCAAGATCGAGCGCTTCGACGATCCGGAGACGGTAGGCTACTCGCGCTACGAGATCGACCTGCACAACAACGCTCGCGACTTCCTGAAGCGCGAGGCCGACGTCGTGCTGCTGGTGAAGCCGGACGTCACCGTGAAGTCCGAGGATTCCGGGTTCAACAAGCAGCGCGCCATCGGCCAGGGCGGGCGCTCCGTGTGGATGCACGCCACCTCGCGCCCGGCCTACGCGGCCGGCAACCGGTACGGCCTGCCCGAGAAGACGCTCTACGAGCCCGGCAAGGGCTTCGACGCCCTCGCCCCCTTCTTCCCCCATCTCGCGACGGCCGAGGCCGCTCGCATCGCAGCGGAGTGATCGATCATGGCCTATCTCGGCAACACCTTCGACCCGAATGAAGTCCCCGAGGACGAGCGCTCGTTCGAGCCCATGCCCGAGGGCGACTACAACGTGCAGATCGTCGAGAGCGAGATCGCGCCGACGAAGTCCGGCGGCGACATGCTGAAGCTCACCCTTGAGGTGATCGACGGCCAGTTCGCCAACCGCAAGGTCTGGGACAACCTCAACATCCGCAACTCGAACGCGGTGGCGCAGGGCATCGCCCAGCGCGCCCTTGCCGACATCTGCGCGGCGACGAACACCGGGCCGATCACGGACAGCGAGGAGCTGCACTTCAAACCGTTCGTCGCCACCCTCAAGATCGAGCCGTCCCGAACGGTGGGTGACCGGACCTACGATGCCCGCAACGGGGTGAAGCGCTACAAGGCTCGCGGCGGCCAGCCGCCGGCCGGTAAGTCTGCGCCGGCCCAGCGCACTGCGGCGGCCTCTCTGCCGCCCGCGCAGCGCTCCGCGCGGCCCTGGGGCAACGGCGCCGCGGGCGCGGCGCGCCCCGCGGCTGGCGAGCCTCCGTTCTAGCGTAGCCGGGCGGCCGGAACAGGCGTCCATTCCGAGCGCCGGCCGCCCTTCCACCCCATTCGATTTTGCATCGCGCGGAGCCCGTGGACGATGAACGTCACCCCTTTGCCTGACAAGGGAGCCGCCTGACATGGCCGCGCTCCCGCCCCCTCAATCCCACACGGTGCTCGCGATCGACGCCGCCTATGTGGAGGCCGCGCGCACCGGAGACAGCGCCGGCGTGCCGATGTCCGGCGTCGCCAACCCCTGCGATCGCGCGCTCTGGTACCAGTTCCGCTGGGCCGCCCCCGGCGAAGGGCCGGAGGGCGCGCGGCAGCGCCGGTTCGAGAGCGGCGAGATCTACGAGCACCGGCTGCTCGACATGCTCCGCATGATCGGCTGCCAGGTCTGGGAGATCGACGAGACCACCGGCAAGCAGATCCGGGTGGATCTAGCCGGCGGCCACCTTCGCGGCAAGCTCGACGCCGTCGCGCGGGGCCTGCCCGAGGCACCCGCCACGCCCCACGCAATCGAGTGTAAGTCGAGCAACGATAAGTCGTTCAAGGCCATCGTGAAGGGCCCGATCCGGGAGACCAAGCCGGAGCACTTCGCCCAGATCCAACTCTACCTCCACGCCTTGGACCTGCGCCGCGGCCTCTACATGCTGGCCAACAAGAACGACGACGCGGTGCACTGCGAGCGGGTCGAGTACGATCCGGTGTTCTGTCTAGCGCTCGTCGCGCGCATTGAGCGCGTCGTGGCCGCTCCGCGGCCTCCCGCCCGGCTGCACGACGATCCGACGAGCAAGGCGGCATTCGCTTGCCAGTGGTGCCCGGCGCGCGCGATCTGCCACGAGGCCGCGTTCCCGCGGCAGAACTGCCGGACATGCATGGCCTCGACGCCGAGCGATGGACCGCGCTGGGACTGCGAGCGCCACAAGGGCCGGCTTTCCTATGACGGGATGCAGGCCGGCTGCCCGGACCATCTCTTCATCCCCGAACTCGTCCCTGGATCACAGGAAGACGCCGATCCGGAGCGGGGCACCGTGACCTACCGCATGGCCGATGGGTCCGTGTGGGTCGATGGCGCAGGGCGCGAGAGGGCGGCATGAGCCAGAACCTCTCCCACGCGGTCATGGCTCAGCGGCACGAGGCCGCCGATTCCTTCGACCTGTTCCCCACGCCGCCCTGGGCGACGCGTGCGCTCTGCGAGTTCATCAGCACCAGCCGCGACCTGAAGCGCCGCCGCGCCTGGGAGCCGGCCTGCGGACTCGGGCACATGGTGCGCCCGCTCTCCGAGTATTTCGAGCTCGTTTACGCCTCCGATGCCGTGCGATACGGCCATGGAGCGGTCCGCGACTTCCTCTTCCCCGGCGACGAGCCGGCCTTCGACTGGATCATCACGAACCCGCCCTTCCGGCTCGCCGAGGAGTTCGCGCACACCATGATCGACCGGGCTCGCGAGGGCGCCGCGATCCTCGTGCGTACCGCTTTCCTGGAGAGCGTCGGCCGGTACGAGTCGCTGTTCTCCAGGCGCAAGCCGAGCGCGATCCTGCAGTTCTCCGAGCGCGTGCCGATGCACAAGGGCCGGCTGGAGCCGAACGGCTCCACGGCCACCGCCTACTGCTGGATCGTCTGGGAAACGCGGCCGCATGCGCCTCACAGCCGCGGCGTGCCTGCCTTCGTCTGGATCCCGCCCTGCCGGCGCAAGCTGGAAAAGCCGGCCGACTACGAGGTGGCGGTATGACTCGCGCTCAGGCCGACCTCTTCGCCGCCGGCGCCCAGCGCCTCGTCTACGACGACGCCGTCGAGATGACGCTGATGTCGCTCGCCGAGTACGGGCCGCAGCACGACCACTGGGGCATCGCCTGGTCGGGCGGCAAGGACAGCACCGCGACGTTGACCTTGATCCTGCACCTGATCGAGGTCGGCCGGCTTGCGCCGCCGAAGTCGCTGACGGTCTACTATGCGGACACGCGCCAGGAGTTGACGCCGCTCGCGCTTGCCGCGGCCGAGATCATGGCGCAGCTCGCCCGCTTCCCGTGGGTGCGCCTGCGGGTTGTGACGGCGCCGCTCGACAAGCGGTTTCTCGTCTACATCCTTGGGCGAGGGGTGCCGCCGCCGAACAACAATACGCTCCGCTGGTGCACGCGGCAGATCAAGGTCGACCCGATGGCGGCCGCTATCGAGCAGGACCTCGCCGGCCTGCCCGAGACCGACACCGTGTTGATGATCACCGGCGTGCGCCAGGGCGAGAGCGCGGTCCGCGACCGCCGCATCGAGATGTCGTGCTCGAAGGACGGGGCCGAGTGCGGGCAGGGCTGGTATCAGCAGGTCCTGCCGAATGCGCGGGGCGTGCGCGGCAGGATCGCGACCCTCGCGCCGATCCTGCACTGGCGCGTCTGCAACGTCTGGGACTGGCTGAAGACGTTGGCGCCGATGAAGCGCTACGGCGCCTGGGCGACCATGCTGCTGGCCGATGCTTACGGCGGCGAGCTCGCCGAGGAGAAAGCGGCCCGCACCGGCTGCATCGGTTGCCCGCTCGCAAGCAAGGATCTCGCCCTCGACGGCATCCTGGCGATGCCGGCCTGGGCCTACCTCGCACCGCTGAAGCGCCTAAAGCCGATCTACCGAGACCTGCGCCTCCCGAAAAACCGCCTGCGCAAGGCCGGGGCCGAGATCCTGAAGGACGGCTCGCTCGCCAAGAACCCGCAGAGGATGGGCCCACTCACGTTTGAGGCCCGGCTTTGGGCGCTCGGTGAGATCCTGGCCATCCAGGACGAGGTCAATGCTTCGGCGGACGCGCTCGGCCGGCCGCGCCTGGACCTGCTGAACGCCGAGGAAGAGGCGCGCATCCGCGAGCTGATTGCGCTTGGCACATGGCCGGATGGCTGGGACGGCGACGAGCCGACCGCCGACACCCCGCTCGATGCCGTCTATCCGGACGGAACGGTGCAGCCCCTTCTGATCGGAGCGCTGTCATGACCCGCCCCGCCGACCCTACCCTGCTGGCGCTTTACGAGAACGCCCTGCGCGACATCGCCGAGATCCTGGCCGACGCGACCACCGGGGAGGCGCTGGCCGCCCTGGAGATCGCGGCGGACGCGCTCACGCATGCCCTTGATGAGATGGAGGCTGGCAATGCCTAAGCGCTTCAATTTGATCGGTCAGACTTTCGGCCGGCTGACCGTGGCCGCAAAGGGCCAGATCATCGGCTCTGTTCAAACTTGGGTCTGTGATTGCGTATGCGGCGGCAGCAAGATCGTCAGCACCTCCGAAATCAGGCGAGGCAATGTCGCGTCTTGCGGATGCTTGCGCGTCGGCAACCCGACGCATGGGCACGCTGGGCGCAGCGCCTCGCCGACTTACCGCAGCTGGCGCGCGATGCTTAATCGGTGCGGCAACCCGAACTCCGTCGATTACCCGCGCTACGGCGGAGCCGGCATCGCTGTATGCGAGCGATGGTCTTCGTTCGAGAGTTTCCTTGCGGACATGGGGGATCGACCCGAAGGCAAGACGCTTGATCGGCACCCCGACAAGAACGGGAACTACGAACCCGGCAACTGCCGATGGGCAACGCCCTACGAGCAGGTCCACAATCGCAACAAGTACCAGCGGCGTTGGTGGAAGAAACCAGCGGAAATTGATGCCTCGCATGTGGAGGCTCAGTCATGACGCAGCTTCGCTCCTACCAGCGCGCCGGTGTGGATGCTGTTTTCGACTTTTGGGCCGGCGGCGGCGAGAACCCGCTCGTCGAGGCCGCCACAGGCACGGGCAAGTCCGTCATGGTGTCGACGCTCACCCGAGAGGTGATGGAGCGCTGGCCGGACATGCGCGTGCTCATGCTGGTGCACGTCAAGGAGCTCGTCCAGCAAAACGCGCAGGCGCTCCTGCGGAGTTGGCCCGGCGCGCCGGTCGGTATCAACTCAGCCGGCCTGGGCCGACGCGATCTGCGCAGCCCAATCCTCTTTGCCTCGATCCAGTCCGTATACCGGCAGGGGCGCAACCTCGGGCCGCGCGACCTCATCCTGATCGACGAGGCGCACCTCGTCCCGAAAGCCGGCGACGGCATGTACCGACGGCTTCTCGACGATCTCCAGCAAACGGTGCCAGACCTGCGCGTGGCCGGCTTCACAGCTACGCCGTACCGTCTGGACTCGGGTCGGCTTGACGAGGGCGATGACCGGCTCTTTTCGGAAATCGTGTTCTCGTACGGCATCGGCCAAGGCATCGCCGACGGCTACCTCTCATCCCTCGTGTCGAAGGCGACCGACACCACGCTCGACGTGTCCGGCGTGGCCCGGCGCGGTGGCGAGTTTGTGGCCGGCGCGCTGGAGGCGGCCTGCGATCAGGACGCCATCACGCAGGCCGCGGTCGACGAACTCGCGCATCTCGGCCGAGATCGGCGCTCCTGGCTCCTGTTCGCGGCCGGCGTTAAGCACGCTGCCAACCTGCGCGACGCGGTACGAGCCCGAGGCATCGCCTGCGAGATGGTGTCCGGCGAGACGCCGCAGGGCGAGCGCGATCGAATCGTGCGGGACTTCCGCGAGGGCCGGTTGCGCTGCCTCACGAACTGCAGCGTGCTCACTACGGGCTTCGACGCGCCGGCCGTCGATCTCGTCGCCATGCTGCGGCCCACCCTCTCGGTCGGTCTGTATGTGCAGATCGTCGGACGAGGCACGCGACTCGCGTCCGGAAAAGAGAACTGCCTCATCCTCGACTATGCCGGCAACGTGCGCCGGCACGGCCCGGTCGACGCGATCGAGGTGCGCGGCAAGAAGGACGGCAGCAAGCCGGCAGCCGCCGAGGTTACGGAAGTGCGGGCCAAGGAATGCCCGTCCTGCTCGTCGCTCGTCGCCCTCAACACCCGGGTCTGTACCACCTGCGGCCACGAGTGGACGCGCGAGGACGCGCCCAAGCACGACGCCGTGGCAGACGCCGAGCGCGCCATCCTTTCGCTCGCCGCGCCGCCCTGGCTGGAGGTGAGCGGTCTGTCCTTCGCCCGGCACACCAAGCCCGGCTCGCCCGATTCCCTCCGGGCCGAGTTCCACTGCGGGATCCTCACGCACCGCGTCTGGGTCTGCCTGGAGCACGGCGGGCGCGCCGCCGAGAAGGCGGCCCAGTGGTGGCGCCGGATGGGCGGGGCCGAGCCGGTGCCGGCCACCGTCGAGGAGGGGTTGGAGCGGGCCGAGGCCGAGCTTGTCTGGCCCCACGCCATCCAGGCCCGGCAGGCCGGCAAGTTCTGGGAGATCGTCGGCTACCGCTTCGCCGCCGGCGAGGGCTGGTCGACGCGCGCCGTGCTCAACGTGGAGGAGGCGGCGTGATCTGCCCGAAATGCTCCGGCGACACGCGCGTCGTCGACAGCCGGCCGGCCGAGGACGGCACCGTCATCGCGCGCCGCCGGGCGTGCACGGCCTGCGGCCATCGCTTTGGAACGCAGGAGAGCACGTTCGACGTGGTGGCGCACAGGGCGCGCGGCCGCCGGACCAAAGCCGCTTGGCTTCAACGCACCCCGCGTGAGACACGGCTCGCCACGCAGCGCGGCTACGACGCGACCTACAAGGTGCGGTCCGCCGCGCGCGAGGAGGCAGCCGCCACCGGTCGGCCGCTCGGCGACGTCCTCCGGCAGTGGGGCGCGGGCCCGCCGCCATGACCAAGCACCTCGACAATGCCGAGAGCTGTTTCGTCTGCCGCCGGCGTGCGGACGGCCTCGGGGTCAACCAGGGAAACCGCATCGGGTGGCTGTGCCAGCAGTGCGCCGACGGCGGCTATGGAATGAAGGCGATCAGGATGAGTGCCAGGTCATTCGACGAGTACGAGGCCCGGGCCGTCATGGCAGCCGGCGAGCGGGCAGGGGCCTATCTCGACGACATCGGCCAGACCGACCTCGCGAAGCTCGACCCGGCGAACTGGGCGGAGTTCTGCAAGATCCTGATCGAGGGCTTCGGCGACGCCATCCGGCGCGAGGTTGGAAAGGGCGTGGTGCGGGACGGATTCGGCGAGGTCATCCACGCGCACAAGACCGACGATGAGATCGAGGCCGAGATGTCCGGGCAGGAGGCCGCGTGATGGTCATGCCGAACCGCATCGCTGCGAAGCCGACGCTCTACAACGGCACCCGATTTCGCTCGCGCCTTGAGGCGCGCTGGGCCGCCTTCTTCGACCTCGCCGGCTGGCGCTGGGAGTACGAACCGGTCGACCTCGACGGCTGGCAGCCGGATTTCTTGCTGCTGACCACGGGCAAGCCGATTCCAGTCGAGGTGAAGCCAATCCAGTGGCCGGGCACCCGCACGTCCGATGCGCTGGAGGCCATCGTTCTCGGCCGCGCAGACCTGCAGAAGGTGCGTGACGTCGTCGGTGTCGAAATCCTGATCCTTGGCTCGTACCTGCCGACTTTCACGGGTGTGTATTCACAAAGTCCTCTTGGAGCGACGATTGAGGCAAGCCGAATGCAGGACGGCTCCTTGAATCACTTCGTTGATATTGCCGTCCTCTTTGATGGCCTTGATCGTCCCCTCGACTGGTCGGTTGAGTATGGCTCGTGGCACTATCGAATCGGGCCGTATGCCGGGAAGTCAGACCTCCACGAGATTGATGACGATCGCGTTGAGCGCATCTGGCGCGAGGCGGGAAATCTCACTCAATGGCGCGGGCGCTGAGCCATGGCGAACCTTGGCTTTCTGTTCGACGCCGCTGCCCATCAGGCCCTGTCTAATCTGGCCGTGGCCCTCGACCTGGCGCGCGCCGGCATCGCTGTATTTCCCTGTCAACCGGATGGCGCAGAGGCCAAGCGGCCCTATCCAGGGGTGTTCTGGCGCAACCAGAGCACGACGAACGAGCAGCGCATCGAGCAATGGTGGGAGCGCTGGCCTGACGCCGTTCCCGGCATTGATCTTGCCAAAACCGACTTCATTGTCATCGACCTCGACGGGGAGGGCGGGCAAGCCGACTGGCGCAGCATCACTGCCGATCGGTCCGTCTCGGCTCCGCGCGTGGAGACGCCGTCCGGAGGATCGCATCTCTGGTTTCGGCGCAATGGCCGGAACCACGGCAACGGGCGCGGCGCCCTCCCGCCGAAGCGCGATCACCAAGGCATCGATGTTCGCGGTTCTGGCGGCTACGTCATCGCTCCGGGCGCTACCATGCTGGACGGCCGGCGCTACGAGGCGGACGGCCACGACTTCCTATCGGCGCAGTCGGCCCCCGATTGGCTCTGGGCCATTCTCGACGGCCCGACCGACAAGGGCCAGGACGCAGCGCACGCATCAGCACCGACACCGGAGCCACCCCGGCACCCCACCGACGATCGTCGCCGCGCATACGGAGATGCTGCGCTGGCGGCTGAGCGGGAGCGCGTCGCGACCTGCGGCAAGGGCGGCCGCAACGAAGCGCTGAACAAGGCGGCTTTCGCACTCGGCACCCTTGTCGGCAGCGGATGCTTAGGCGAGGCGCAGGTCCGTGCTGCACTCACCGACGCGGCCCAGGCTTGCGGCCTCCTAAAGGATGATGGTCCCCGGGCCTGTCAGGCCACGCTCACGTCTGGCCTACGCGCGGGGATTCTGCGGCCTCGCGACGTGCCAGAGAGCGGCGATTACGTGATTGATGTTGGCATCGGCGCTGAGGTGGCCGAGGCGCTGCTGGCCCGACAGGTCGTTGAGGCGCCCAACGGCGAGCTCGTGGACGCAGAGACCGGCGAGTTCGTCACGCCTGCGCCGATCCACATCGATGCGGCCCAGGACTATCCGGACGAGGCGCTGCGCGTCGGCGGGCTGGTCGGCGAGATGGCGGACTGGATCATGTCCACCGCCATGTACCCGTGCCGCCTGTTCGCCGTATCCGCGGCGCTGGCCGCCATTGGCACGGTGGTCGGGAGACAGGTCTACACGGGCGTGCCGCGGGCCGGCACCTCGCTGTACTGGCTCACCATTGCGCCGACCGCGGGCGGCAAGGACCGTCCGCAGGAGGCGATCAAGCAGATGTTCGCGGCCGCGGACCTATCGCACCTCATCAAGGCGTCGGTGTCGTCGTCGGCGAAGCTCGGCATGTCGCTCGCCGAGGCGCCGGCCCAGTGCCAGGTCATCGACGAGGTCGGAAAGGTGCTGCGGAAGTTCGTGTCTCGCAATGCCTCCAGCCAAGAACTGAGCCTGCTCGACGACTACTGCTCGGTCTGGGGCAAGAACCTCGGCTCGTTCGAGCCAGAGGGCGTCACCACGCGCGGCGACGCCTCCATCCGCCAGCCCAGCCTCACCTTCTTCGGGGCGACGACGCCCACCGCCTTCTACGCGCAGCTCCGCTCGGCGCAGGTCGCCGGCGGCTTCCTCAACCGTTTCCTCGTGATGCAGCGGCACCAGCGCGTGCCCGAGAACCCGGACGTGCAGCCCGAGGACATCGTGCCGCCCGTGTTCGTCGAGGCGCTGCGGACGCTCCACACGTGGCAGGACGGTCGGATCATGCCGGCGCCAAGCGAGATGGCACGCGATCCCTTGCGGCCGCCCACGCCGTTCGTGGTGCCAGTGGCGCCCGACGCCGAGCCGATGCTGGTGGAGGCAAGGGCGCGGGCTCGGGCCATGATCGTGCGCTCGGACGACGACCCCATCCTCGAGGTCTACGCGCGCTCGGCCGAGATGGTGAAGCGTATGGCCCTGGTGCTCGCCTGCGGGCGGCACTGGCGGGACATGAGCGCGTGCCGGATCGAGGCGAGCGACGTCGCCTTCGCGTCGAACCTCGTCGACTGGTGCATGGGCTCGTTCGTCGAGGGCCTGCGCAACCACATGGCCGAGAACGAGCACCAGGCAAATGCCAAAATGGTCCTGGCGCTCATCCGCACCGCCAAGGGGCACAAGCTCACGCGGTCGGAGCTCTACCGGAAGGTCGACGATCGGCTGCAGGCACGTGAACTGACGGGAATCTTGGTGAACCTGTGCGAGGCCGGCAAGATCGAGGTCCTGGAGGAGAAGCCGCCGGAGGGCACCAAAGGTGGCAGGCCGAAGACGACCTACGTGCTGCGGTAGCAGGTTACTCGGTGGTAGCTGAATGCCGCTGATACAGAAACGCCCCCACCACCGACGAGATGGTTCCAGCACCCAAGATCCCCGCGATCCATGGATGGTCGAGCCATAGCGCGAGAGAGACGACCGAGAGCACCATCACGAGAAACATGATGGCGCCGATCTGACCGATGCGATCGCGCCAGATCGCCCCATTCAGAGCTCGCCTCTCCTGCCCGCGCCGATGCTCCGACTCAGTCTCCCACTGCCGCATGATCCGCTCTGGAGCGTCGGGTACGAGTGCCCGGAATTCCTCAAGGGATTTCGGCGACGGAAGCGGCCCCTGCCAGCCTTCCTCGGTGCGGATAATCGTGGTGGTGGTGGGTTCAGAGCGCGGCTCGTGCCGCGCCATCGGATTATTTCTCTGACGCTTCGATGCGCGCATGTTCGCGATCAATCACGCGCTGCATATCGGCACCAATCCGCACGGCATCTCCGCGAAGAGCGTCAAGATCCGTGCGGTGCGGGTGCCTGTATGCTGGCGGATGCGGAGGCCAGACGGACGCAAGCGCGCCCAGCCCGGCTAAAAAGCCGCCGAGCCGCGAGCGGTTCGGAAAGAGGCTGCGTACGAACGCTGTCATGGCCCACCTGATGACAGGATAATTGACAGGAGGTCAACTAAGTTGGGCGGCCTGCGGCTTAAGCCAAGAGGGGTAAGGGTTAGGGCTGGGTTAACGTTGGGGCACCCGGGACCGGCATTTTCCACCAAAAATCGGGGCTAGGTTTTTGCCGGGCGCGGGGTTTTTACCCTGAGCATGAACCTCGGCAGGCCGAGGTTTTTGCCGGGTTTCACCGGGGCACTGCAGGGTAAAAACCTCCGCTCTTAAGATAATGATATATATAAGAAAAAAGAATTTTTTCTATGTTATTACAGTTTTTACCGGACAGGTATGCCTCCATTTTTTTTGAGCCCATTTCTCTGCAGGTACACACTCTCAAGGGTAAAAAGGTAAAAACCTCCTCGGCGCCTGTAGGCTTGTTTCCCACTGTCCGCCCGCTACCATCATCACCGCGCATACCCGACCGTGACCGCGGCGACCCCGAGAGAGGCCGCCGTGACGAACATCGAGAACACCGCTCGCCAAGCGAAGGCACTGGCCCGCAAGAAGCGGGGCAAGGCCGCCATGCGGCGGGCCCGCAAGGCCAAGCCCTATCAGAGGGCCGCCCTGCCGACGCCTGAGCGCGTGCGCGCTCGCGCTAAGACCGAGCGCTTCGAGGTCGACGAGGCCCGCGACTGGGTCGTGGTCCGGACCGAGCAGAACCGGGCCTCACGCTGCGCCAACGCGCTTCGCGAGCGCGGCCTGCCCGTGTTCGAGGCGCGCCAGGAGGAGCGACTGGTCGCCGAGAACGGAAAGGCCCGCGTCGCCCAGGTGCCGTTGCTGCGGCGCCTGCTGTTCGTCGGGCTGTCCGCGACCGACGCGCCGGGTGATCTCGCCAGCGTCCAGTACGTCGAGAGCATGTGGGCTCGGGGAGAGGATGCCTGGATCTGGACGCCGCGCGAATGGCTGGGCAGCGCCAGGCCGATCCGGATCGGGCCGCTCGCCATGCAGAAGTTCGCCGACCACATCACCGGCCACCGTCGCAACGGCAAGCTGGTGCCGGACCTGATCAAGGCCCTGTTCACAGCCGGCGAGACCATCCGGATCACCGATGGGCCGTTCGCCACCTACGACGGCGTGATCGAGCGTATCGACGCGCCGCGCGGACGTTACACCGTGCTGGCCAGCATCTTCGGACGCGCTACACCTGTGGAGTTGAGCGAAGATCAGCTGGAAGCTGCTTGAACTTCTTCCTCGGCTGTGCATTCTTCCCGGCAGGATATCTGGGTAGCGCGCGTCCTAGACCGCCTCGACCACTGCCTCAGGCAGGTTGTGTCACCCAGACCCGGCCCACGGCATCACCGAGGCGGGAGTAGGCTTGTGCCCCGAGCGAAGATCGCCCGGGGCTTTGCTTTAGTTCTTCGGTTTTGCCGCCGCGCGATCGTAACCTTCCTTGTAGAGATTTTGCAGCGTGCTCAGGAGGCTGGGCAGATCATTGTAGGCACAATGCACGACGACCTCGTTTCCTGAGGCATCGTTCAAGGTGAACTGCACGTGGCCAGAATCATCGACAACCTTTGCGTCGTAGATCTGGTCCCACCGAATTTCGAGCTTCTCGGCCATAAGCGTTCCCTGGGTTGAGGACTCACTCTACCCCATGATCCCGCGTCTGTGTTGGACCGTCCCGATCTGGTAGTGCCGAGGGACCCACAATGACCGGCCTGACCTTCTCCGGCGATGGCCTGCTTCAGCGCTTCTCGAACCAGCTCGGTGAGCTCGGTGCCCGCGCCCCGATCGCTCTTGCACGGGCTCTGAACCACACCGGCACGAAGGCCCGCACCCAGGTCATCAGGGCGCTGACCCAACAGACCGGCCTGAAGCGGTCCGTGATCGTCCGCGCCGTGAAGGTCAACAAGGCGACCGCCGCGGCCGAGCAGTTCGGGTACGCAGGCAGCTTGACCTACACGCTGACCACGCACGGCGGCGACATCAGTCTCAAGTTCTTCAGCCCAAAGGAGACCAGG
>NZ_VZZJ01000045.1 GCF_008806345.1 Methylobacterium planeticum
AAAAAAAGCACATAGGGACCGTACGCCCGCCCGCTCTCTTCGCGGGTGCGCGCAGTCCCATCCTCTCGCTCTGCCAAGTTTCCGCGCGGTCTCATGCGCCGCGTCTGGTTCAGCTCTCTCAGGACCCCCATGACAGCAGAAACCGCCCCTCAGCCCAGCCGATCAGTCGTCTCGCGCGACGTCGCGGCCCGCCTCATCATGGTCTCACCCAAGCATCTCGACCGGCTCGTCCGCGAGGGCTGGATCCGGAAGGCCGCTCGCGCTCAATTCGAGGTCGTCGACGTCGTCCAGGGCTACATCCGCTCCCTGACCTCAAGCGTTGAACGGCACCAGCCGACAGCCGAGAGCAACCGGGTCCGTGATGCTCGAGCGACCGAGATCGAGCTCCGGATCGCCCAGCGCGATCGCCAGCTGATCTCGATCGAGGAGCACGAGGAGGTCCTCGACGAGGTCCTCTCCGTCACCCAGGAGGCGGCCGCAGGCCTGCCGGCGCGTCTCCCCGCCGAGATCCGTCAGGCGGCCACGGCCGAGATCGCCTCGATCTTCGACCTAGCGGACCGGCGCCTGGTCGAGCTCAACACGGAGCTCCGCGTCGGCGGCGTGGAGCCTCAGGACACGGAGGATCATCCGTGACGGCGCGTCGGATCACGACTGAAAGCCAGGCGCTCTACGCGCTCGGCGCGGTCAATCAGAGCCGGTTCCGGCGCCTTGTGCGTCTCGGCCTTCTCTGGCGAGCGCCAGGAGGCGGCTTCGAGGTCGACGAGCTCCGGCGCCAATATGCGGCCGCCGGCGAGCTCGAGCAGCGCGTCGCGGCGATCGCCGGCGACCGCCTCACGCCAGCCGAGCGGAACGGAGCCCTCGCCTGGCTGGCCGAGGCCGCTCGAGCGATACCGTCGAATGAGCCCCTTCCCGATCGGATCCTCGACCTCCTCAAGCGGATCACGCCGAGCACTTCAGGAGAGCTCGCATGACGTGCCTCGAGTGCTCGCCGCTCGACAGCATCATGGCCCGGTACGGCTCGCAGCTTGCCGCGATCGGGCCGAAGGCGCCGATCGTCTTCCGGGACGCGCTCAACCGCGAAGGCCGGAAGGGCCGGAAAGAGATCCGCCAGGCGCTTGTCCGCCAGACCGGCTTGCGGCTAGCCGTGATCCGGCGTGCGATCGACCCGCGGACGAGGAGCGCCTCCGTCAGCAGCCTGCAATACCGGATGGACGGCGTCGGCGGGGAGATCTCGCTCCGGTATTTCAGCCCGCGGGAGACGCGCTCCGGTGTGAAGCACCGCTCGCCGAACGTGCCGTCGCCGGTCCCGCACGCCTTCACGAAGGGCGGATCGTTCAGGACGGGCCGCAAGGCGGTCCGGCCGCCAGTAACGACCGGCCACGTCTGGATAAGGAAGGACCCGTCCAAGTTCCCGCTCCACAAAGAGAAATCCGGCGTCTGGATCCCGAAGGAGATGGTCCGCGGCGAGTCCCTCGACCGCTATCGGGCGATCGCGTTCCGCCTCGACGGAACGGTCGGCAAGCAGATCGCGCGGTTCCTCCCGCACTGACCCACCCTCTCACGTGAGTACCCGCGTATGACCACCCTGACTTCGAGCCTCATCGTCAAACTGGTCGACGGCATCTCCGCGCCCGCGAAGAAGGCGGCCGACGCCCTGAAAGGGATCGGCCGGAGCGCCTCGGCCCTCAATGGCCAGAAGGTCGGAGGCATCGCCGACCGCTTGGCGGCGAGCTCGGCCGCCAACGCCCAGAAGCTCGAGGGGCTTCGATCGAAGATGCTCGAGGTCGTCGCCGTCGGCTACGCGCTCGAGCGTGCTCTCGCGGCGCCGCTCAAGTCCGCGATGGCATTCGAGAGCGTCCTTCTCGACGTCGCCCAGAAGGGCGACATGAGCGACCAGGCGATGAAGGAGCTCGGGAAGTCGGTCGGCGAGCTCGCCGGCAAGCTGCAGAAGTCCGTCTCGCAACTCTCCCTCTTGAAGGGCGTCGACATCCTAGCCGGCTTCGGCATGGACAACGCGACGGCCCTCAAGCTGATGGAGCCGATCTCCCGCGCAGCCGTCGCCTACAAGGCGGAGGTTGAGGACCTGGCGAAGTCGAGCTTCGCCGTCTTCGACAACCTGAAGGTCCCCGTCGATCAGGTCGCGAAGGCCCTCGACGTGATGGCTCAGAGCGGCAAGGAAGGCGCCTTCGAGCTCAAGGATATGGCGGCGCAGTTCCCCGTCCTGACGGCCGCGGCTCAGGCGCTCAAGATGACCGGCGTCGACGGTGTCGCGAAGCTCTCGGCCGCCTTGCAGATCGCCAGGAAGGGCGCGGCGACCGGCGCCGAGGCGGCGACCAACACCGCCAACCTGATGCAGAAGATCATTAGCCCGGAGACCACGAAGAAGTTCAAAAAGGCCGGCATCGACATCCGCGCCGAGCTCGCCAAGGTCCAGAAGGAGGGCGGCGACGTCTTCGAGATGATTGCCCGCCTGGTCGACAAGGCCACGAAGGGCGACCTCGGCAAGATCGGTGACTTCTTCCAGGATGCGGAGGTCCAGAAGTTTCTGCGGCCCCTGATCCAGAACCTCGAGGAGTACCGCAAGATCCGGGACAAGGCCGGGAAGGCGTCAGGCGTCGTCGACGAGGACTTCGAGCGCCGCCTCAAGACCGGCGAGCAGGCTCTCGCGCAGTTCAAGAACCGGATGGAGGACCTCGGCCGGACGATCGGCTCGATCATCCTCCCGGCCTTCAACGCGCTCCTGGCGCCGCTCGGCGGCCTGGTCGACATGGTCGCGCGCCTGGCGGAGACCTTCCCCCTCGCGACGAAGGCTCTCGTCGGCGTGACGGCCGGCCTGGTCGCCTTCCGGGTGGCGGCGATCGCGGCCGCCTACAGCGCGACCTTCCTGAAAGCCGCGCTCCTCAACGTGAAGACGGCGGCCGTCACCTTCGGCACGGCAATGAAGGGCCTCGCCCTCCTGGCGCTCGCGCCGTTCCGGCGCGCGGCGATCGCCCTGGTCGGGACCTTGCAGATCATCGCGCTCCGCTTCCGCCTAGCGGCCGCGGCCGGGATGCTCTTCTCCCGAGCGCTCGTCGTCGGGACGCTGGCGACCTTCGCTCGGGCGCTCCTCGGCCTCCTCCGGCCGCTGGCGCTAGTCGCAGCGGCCTTCCGTGCTCTCAAATTCGCGATGCTCTCGACCGGGATCGGCGCGGCGCTCGTCGCGATCGGGACGGCCGGGACGTTCATCTATCGGAATTGGGGTGGGATCGCCGCCATGTTCCGCAACTTCGGCGCGGCCTTCATGCGGGCGCTCGGCCCGGCGAAGGCGACGCTCGAGCCTGTGATCGCGCTCGGCGAGCAGCTTTACGGCTGGTTCGAGAAGATCACGGGCAAGCTCGACGGGAACGTCTGGCGCGCCTGGGGTACGGCGGCCGGGACGGCGGTCGGCGAGGCCGTCCGCCAGATGGTCGAGCTCGGCCCGAAGATCGTCGCGGCGCTCTCTAACCTCTCGGATCAACTCCGGACGGCAGGCGTCCAGGCGATGCAAGGCCTCTGGGAGGGGATGAAATCGGTCGGAGAGGCGATCGTCTCCTGGGCGTCTGGCCTCGCCGGTCGCATCCTGGCGCCATTCCGCGGCCTCGGGGGCAGGCTCGGCGGTCTGACTGGCGGCAGCGCGGCGCCGCAGGCCGCCCCGGTCCCGGCCCGAGCTCGAGGCGGCCGCGTCACGGCGGGCGAGCTCTACCAAGTGAACGAGGAGGGGGTCGAGCTCTTCCGGCCGCACCAGACTGGGACGATCGACAGCGCCGGCCGGACGGCGTCCCGGCGCGCCGGCGGTGCCAGCGAGGCGTCGTTCTCCGGTCCCCTGATCGGGAGCGTCTCGATCGTCACGCACGGCGTGAACGATCCGGAAGCGATCGCGCGGCAGGTTATGGCGAAGATCGAGAGCAAGGTGGCCCGCGCGCGGCGGACCTTGTTCGCCGATATGGGGATGAGGACTGCCTGATGACCGATCCAGACCGCCTGGCTCGCTTCCTCAAGGCCCTCGAGCTCGACCGCGCCAACCGCGGCCAGGTTAAGCCCTCAAGCGCCATGCTGATCGGGATGCAGCGCATGATGCTGCGTCTTCCGGCTTGGTGCACGGACGAGGCCGATCTCGATCCTGGCTGCGTCTATGGCGCCGCCTTCGAGGATGGCTATCTCGCGGCCCTCGAGAAGACGAAGATCGTCCTCGGCCTCCCGGAGGTCCGAGGCCGAGAGCGAGAGGCGCTCGAGCTCGCGCTCGATCCGGAGCTCGAGCCTGCCGAGATCGCGGTCCGCCTTCGGGCGGCCGCGGCTCCGGTCCCGCCAGCCGAGAAGCCGGCCGGGAACGTCGTCAGTTTCCCTGGTCGGAAGCCTTCGCTCCCGCCGGAGCCTGGAAATATCGCCTAGCGTGGCCTTAGGCGGCTGCGGAGCGTCCGCCGCTATCTCAGGCCGGCTGGAGCCCCCACGGCCGCCTAGCCCACGCGGAAACGGCCGGAAACGGCCCCCTTCCCCGCCCACATCCGTTACGATCGCGGACGGCGTAGGGGAATTTGCAAATGGTGACGTTCGACCAGGCGGCCGTCGAGGCAATCGGCGGCAAATGGGAAGAGGCGCGTCTCATCGGTCAGGCGTGCGAGGAATTAGCAGCGGGGCGCGTCCCCGTCGTTGAGGCTAGAGGACTTCTGGCCCAATCAAAGCTCGCCTGGAAAGCTTCCGTGCTAGAGCAAATTCTTCGTTACAGGCTTGTCGCACTGACGGAGGGAACTATTCAAGAGTGGAACAGCAAGAATATACTTGCATCCATGGTATTGGCCCGCACCATTTCTGAGACATCGGCTGCAATATTAGAAATACATCGTAAAGCACTTAAGCATCTGAAAGATAAAGATTTCAGAGGTCTAAACGCTCTTGTCGAAGCGGCAACTTTCGCGACACGAGAAAAGGACTGGGTTGAAGAGTTTCCGCAACACAAAACGAAAAGCATAATGACTGCTATTCAGAAATTAGATCGTGAAGTTCCTGGATTTGAACGCGAATACGATATGCTTTCAGAAATATCCCATCCCAATTCAATGGGACACTTTTCGTTTTTTGCGACGCTAGACCATGGGCTACGTAGGGCGGAGTTTTCAACCCAGAAGCGGAATGTTGCTCCTGTGCTTAGCTCAATACTTGTGTCCTGTATGACTATACTACTTGCCTCGAAAGCTCTCGAGGAGCTCGTAGATGCGCTCCCGGCGATCGCCGAGCTCCGTCCTCCCGCCTTAGGCGCCTCGATCTGATCGAGGCCTCCCTGGTATCCGCGCGGATCTCAGAGAAGGCTCCTTCGTCGGTCCGATCCTGCCTTCCGGTAGCTTGGCAACGGTTCCGCTGGCCGCTCACGGCCCTTTCCTAGATCTTCGGTATTCGTGCCGGTTGAGGATTTGACCCCTCCCCCTTGAGCCGGCGACCGGCGCGCAAGACTCATCCAGGCGAGCCACTCCCGCGAGACGATCCGGATGACGTTGGAGAGGTTGCGCCAGGCTGAGGCCAATTAGAGGCAAGCTGCGCACGATGCAGACCAGCATCTCCACATCTCGCAATCCAGGGAGCTTGCTATCACGATTGCGGGCTGGCTTGTGGAACTCACCGGCTATGCCGGGCGACGAAATCCCGGATCGCCTCCTCGCAGATCTCTTGGATCGTCCGCTCCTGCTCGACAGCGATCAGCTTTAGCTTCTTTCGGACGGCAGGATCGATGCGAGTGAGGATCTGAACCCGTGTGTCCTTTTCGGCTCGCGACCGAGGAGCCTCCTCAGCAGCTGTCACTGTCGCTTCGGCCAGCGGAGCGGCTGAGGCATCTTTCTTGGCGAAGCGGCTGCTCAAGCTATCTAGGGTCGGCCGGGTCTTCTGCGTGCTCATCGGGAGGTCCTCGGGCTCCGGTTCAAGGTGGTTTCGATCTCGCGCCACAGCGCCTCGACCTCAGCGGCGGCCTTCCCACCTGGCTCGTGCTCATTGACGGTCGAGCCTGTCAGGATCGCGTGAGACATGCTCACCCGGTTCGCGACGGCCGTCGCGGCAACAGCTGCGCCCATGTTGGCGAGAGCCGCACGCGCCTCGAGGACGATCGACGGCTCCGAGGCACCGGTCCGGGGCGGCGAATGATTGATGACCGCCAGCGGCGCCTTCCCAACTCGCTCGGCGAGCTCGAGCGTCGTCGCGACAGCTGCCAGGTCCAGCGGCCCCGGCCGGGTGGGAACGAGGATGAGGTCCGCGACGCGCATGGCGTGCACGATCGAGTCCTCGGCGTGCGGCGGCGTGTCGATGATGATGCGGCTGATACCCTCTCGCTTGGCGGCGGCGACGAGCTCGGGGAGCTCGCGCGCCTCGGCCTCGATCAGGTTCGGCACGTCCGCCTCACGCAGCTTGTGCCACCAGGCGAGAGAGCGTTGCGGGTCCGTATCGAGGAGGAGCGCCGGTGCGCCAGGCGCCGACGCGAGCACGCTCAAGTGCATCGCCAGCGTCGTTTTCCCGACGCCGCCCTTTCTGGCCGCTATCGTAATGACCTGCACGCCCGCCCCTTCAGATCCCGATCGGAAGTTCGCATGCAATCGGAAAATCATGTGAGCGAGTCAACAGGCTTCGCCGTGAGCTTGATAGCAGGATTGCACGAAAGCGTTGCGCTGCCTCGAGGGGAGCTTAGCCAAGCCAGAGGTCTTTCCCTCCGGCCTGAGGTAACTCGCAGCACCCCTTGCTGACAGTCGAGCTTCTGGGGCAATCACTCGCAAAACGGGGGTGAAGATGTATCGAGTTCTTGCGGCGCTGCTGTGCGCGGTTTCCGGATCGGCTCTGGCGCGCGACGACGCGGCAATCGCTGTGCCCGATCTCATCGCGAAGCCGCAGGCCTACATCGGCGAGCTCGTCGTAGTCCGGGGGATCCGCTGCGTCGATCCAGGCGGGGCGGGTTTCCTATGTGCTGCCGTCGTCGGAGACAAAGCACTCCGAATTGATGCGCTCGTGCTCGGGCCCTTCACAACCGTGCCGATCGCGGAGCGGCTAACCAAACGCTGCAAGGGCGCAAGCGCGCTCGACCGCGCCGAGTGTCGGGTCGATATCGCGCTTACACCGACCTCCTTCGAGAAGGCGGCAGGCTCTGGCGGCCCGGACGCCGTGACTGTCGTTCACGCTGCCGAGATCGAGATGTACACGCCTCGAAAGCGTTGAGGCTCAACCCTTGCCTCCCGCCCAATGCTTGCAAACGCAGGAATTAGATGATGAACCTCGCCAACATGGCTGATCAAATTCAAGCAAGCACAAGTTCTATGGAATTGGGCATCACAATAAAATGCTTCACGGAAGTAGGTAAGTTAATTGGCTTAGGTAAGGTAATTTTTCAAGCACAAGAGATAATAGATTTAGATGCCCAAACGGCCGTTCATGGGGCGCTTATTTCAATAGAAACTTCGGGAGAGTATCCAAGCAATTCTGTTTCCGTGATCGGATATGACAATATAGACAAAGCCTGTGCAGCAATAGATAAAATCAAACTGATAGATCCAAAATCATCTAAATTCAAATCGATTGAGGCTAGATTTACAGTAGATGGTCTAACCATAATGGTTTTCAATGTTCCTGGGAAAGATGCGTTCGTGCCAACTGCCGAGAAGCTAATGTTTTCTGTTTCCTCAGGAAATTGCTCTGCTTTTTTTGAAATATCAAAAATCAGTGAGCTGAAATTACTTTTGATAAAGGCAAGAGAAACGATCGATGCTTGCAAGCATACGTCTACATAGAAGTTATCTGAGCCTACAGCGCCTTCTCGGAGGGCGACTATCTCGTAGGCGATAGAGAGGACGAGGACGCTTCTCGGCCTCCCGGAGACTCGAGACTGAGAAGTTAGGCAGGAACGTCGCCAGCCTCCCTGGCCGGGAGCCTTCGCTCCCGTTGGAGCCTGACAATATCGCCTAGCGTGGCCGTAGGCGGCCGCAGTGCGTTCGCGGCTACTGCCTTAGCTGCCATGAGCTCCCTCTGCCGTCCTAACCCCCGCCCACGCCTCCGGAAGCGGCCTTCCGCTCCCGGAGCATCTCCCGGCGCTCATCCACAATTCGGAGGAGATGGCTCACGACTATGACCACATCGTCGCTCTTTACCGAACGACGATGCGCCCACTTGACGGAAGATCCCGCACCGGCCCACCACTCTGATTGTGAAACACGTGGTGCTTAAGCCGTCGGAGAACCTGATCGGGATCGGGCTATATACGCCCGCCGAGGCCGGCCGCCTTGTGCAGATCCGGCCGGCGAAAATCTCGCGCTGGCTCCGAGGCCATGACGCGAACGGCAAGCACTACGATCCACTCTGGCGTCCTCAGGTCGATCTTGGCGAAGAGGGTATCTTCCTCGGCTTCCGCGATCTCATGGAGATCCGCGTCGCTTCAGCATTCATCGATCAGGGTCTGAGTGCGCAGCGTGTGCGCCAGGCGATCGAGCTCGCCCGCGAGCTCGTCGACGACGAGCGTCCTCTCTCGACAGCCCGCTTCCGCACAGACGGCGAGTCGATCTTCCTGCACGTCGTCGAGGAAGATGGGCAAACCCGGCTCATCGATCTCTTCCGGCGCCAGTATGCGTTCCAGGGCATAATCGAGCGGAGCCTCCGGAATGCCGAGTACGACGCTACCGGCGTGCCGACGCGCTGGTGGCCGCTTGGGAAGTCGAAGTCGGTCGTGGTCGATCCGACCAGGTCCTTCGGACAACCAATCGAGGTCGAGACCTCTGTCCCGGTCGAGGTTCTGGCCGCGGCCGCCGCAGCTGAGGGCTCGTTCGAGGCAGCCGCCCGAGCCTGGGACGTTCCGGTCCGAGCCGTCAGACGGGCCGTCGCATTCCGGCGCGAGATGGAGCTTCGGAAGGCAGCTTGAGGATCTTCCTCGACAACTGCACCTCGCCGGTGCTCGCGTCGACGCTCCACGGCTTCGTTCAGCACCTCGGCCACAGCGCGGAGCACATCAAGGATTTACCCTGCGGACGCAGTGCGCCTGATGTCGTCTGGATCGAGTACCTCGCAGCGACCGACGACGACTGGCTCGTCATCACCGGCGATCTCCGGATCCAGCGAAATCCGGCGGAGCGCCGAGCTTTCCGAAATGCTGGCCTCAAAGGCCTCGTTCTTGCGAACGCCTATCAGTCGACACCTATGCACCAGCAGGTGTCGTTCTTCCTCTGGCGCTGGCCGGACGTCGAGGATCTGATCCGGATCACGAGAGCGCCCTTCCTTTTCGAAATGCCCATGGCTCGGAAAAGCCGGCTCCGGTCCCTTCCCCTCTGATATTGCCTCGCTTGTTCATAGGCGGCTGCGGACCGTTCTCGCATGGCTGATCGAGGCGGCTCGAGTGATGCCGTCGCATGAGCCCCTTCCCGATCGGATCCTTGGCCTCCTCAATCGGATCGCGTCGAGCATCTCAGGAGAGCTCGCATGACGCTCAACTACCGCCGATCGTCTTCTTCGCTCTGCTCTATCGTGAACGCGGAAAGGCCAAATTTATTTGTGCCTTCAGCAGCATACCGGTCGCTAGGCTGACCGCCAGCCGCCCGAAAAGCCGCGCTGACGTGTTCGCGTAGCCGAGCGAGTTCTTGAGCAAACACGTCATCGTTCGAGGCGATCACATCCTGAATTGCACCCTCACCCTCAAACACCAGTTGGATTTTCGCCTTGCTCCGACGAGCCTCTTTGTCCTGACCCGCATCTTCAAGCGCGTCCCAGAGACAGGGGATGGCGCCGGCCGCCTCGCTCAAACAGGCGTTGGCGGTTTCGCGATCGGGGGCCTTCTGGGCCTCGACGAGGCTGTCGAGAACGAACCCTAAGACATCGTGCGCAAAGTCGAAGGGCTTAGTGCGACGCATCGGTGATCCTTCGGATTGAGGTTAAGGCAAAACCCTTTCGCCAGATCGTAGCAGATGGCCTAGCGTGACCGTAGGCGGCCGCGGAGCGTCCGCCGCTACCTCCCGCCGTCTGGAACCTTCTCAGCCGCCAAGCCCTATGAAGCGGCTGCAAACGTGCATTGAGTAGCCACACACCGATGCCGAGTAGCGTCGACGAGTTCGTCAGAAGCTGTTTTTGCGCATCTCACGGAGTTCTCCCTCGACCATCGCACGCGGCAGCACGAAGAGGTCGAAGAGCTCGTACAGAGGCGTGAGGAGCTCAAACACGATCTCCGGAAGGCCATCACCGATTATCGACGCTTCAACCGTGATGCTCCGATCAATCTGATCCTGGCGAGCTCGGTAGCCCTCACTAAGATATCGCCGCCCATCGAGGTCTTTGAGCTCGCGCCCGGCCAGGCCTGCCCATCGCGTGCTGAACACGATCTTTGCGTCCGTTACACCGAGGTTCTGAGCAAGGGCCGCAGCGTGAAGTAGGCACTCGCCGACGCGCCAAACCGGCGTCGTTAGGGAGAACACGGTCCCAGGAGTGGCACGCTCGGGCCTCCCGTCTTCGAAGAAGCCTCGGAGGAGGAACAATCTCCCTTCTGGAGAGGCGCGCCAGTAGTCTGCATGTCCGGGATCTTGGATAAATTTCTCGCCGCCGAAACTCCCGTACGTGCACTCAAGCGCTCCTCCATTCACGAAAGGCGCAAACTCTGCCCGATGAAGCACAGACCAAGCCGGCCAGCCAGTATGTCGGACAGTTGATCGCTTGAGCAGTTCTAGGAGCTGCGGCAAGGTCGGGCGCTCAAACTCACCATCAATCGCGTATGCCGCTCGGAAATAACCCTTCGGCGGCGGAAGCTTAAGGACGCTCTCCTCTCCGCTCGTGAGCCAGGCAGCCGTTGGCTCTTCTGCCCAATCTAGAAGGCTATCGAGGAGGCCTGGGACCTCAGCTGCAGGCACATTCCCTGAAAGAACATCGCGTATCGCCTCGAGGAGATCCTCGCGGCCTGCTCTCACACAGCGTCCGACGAGCTCACGCCACTCTTCCGGCGTGCTTGGCTCCATGCTCTGCGGCCCTGGCCGGCGGATGTAGTATCGCCCGTTCGCGAGCGTTTTGTTGTTGTCGGAGCTCCCTCGAGCAGCCTGGACCGGTACCTTGTGGCCGCCTGGAATGGCGATGATCGGGAACAGGTCGCCGCTCCCAGGGTGTCGGACGTAATGGACGGTGCAGTGAAAGGGCGGTGCAACGTAGCTCTGAACGATCCCGTTCACGCCATCCTGGCTGTATCCGGCAAGGGTGGCCGGTCGGTTAGGGGCGGGTTCGAAAACTCCGCCTGGTAGCTCCTCGAAGCCTAGGAGAATGAACCCGCCGCCGTGATTGGCGAGGGCGATAATCGCCTTAGCTAGCGTCGCCTTTCCAAGGCCGTCCGCGAGATCGAGCCAGCTTTTAACCTCGATGTGGAGATCCTCGCGCGGGCTCGTGACGAGGGCTTCAAGTTGCGCGTCCGCGACAGGCACGATCAGCTTCCTCAACCGGTGGCTCTTGGTTTTGCAGGAGCCTGACAACACCGTCTAGCTTGGCCTTAGACACCGCGGAGCATCCGCCGCTACCCGACGGCCAAATCCTCCGGATTGCGTCCGCTCCTCCGAACAACCTCATGAGCCTGCTGCATGGCACGATCCGCCGGTCCGGTCGGTTACCGCGAATCGTGACGGACCTCCTCGAGGCTCGGACGAACCTGCCTTCCGCCTCCTGGCAGACTCTTTTGACGGTTCCGCTGGCCCCTGACGGCCTTTCCTTGAATTCCTGATATCCGAGGGGCTCGGCATTCCGACCCCTATCGCCTTACGCTTGCGGCGAGCGATCCAGGCCTTCCACTCCAGCGAGACGATCGCGACGAGGTTCGTCAGGTTCTTCCGGCCTTCCTGCGGCCGCCGGTGAACAACGATCAGGATCAGCTTCTCGGCTGTTCGGAGCGCGTTCTTCGCAACAGTCCTCGAGACGCCGGCACGCGCGGCGAGCTCGTCGATCGAGCGGTCGCACTGGCCGGCCTTCTCGACCTCGTCGGCTAGAACCTTGAGGACCGCACGCTCGCCTTCCGTGAAGTGGGCGGCGAGCGCCGGCGGCATCGGTCCGGAGCTCGCGAGCGTCCGGCGCCTCTCGATCGAGGCTTGGCGATCTGGCGACCGCTGGCGGCGCTTGGGAGGGAAGAAGGTCGTTCGGCTCCGGACCGGAGCGGCGGCTTGGCCGCCGTCGACGACCTCCAGCCCTAGACCAAGCGAGCGGCGCGGCCGCCTGGCTTGGATCGCTTGCGCCAGGCGTGAGGCACCGTCCTCGGAGATCTCCTCCGCTCCAAGCGCGCGCCAGACCAAGCCGGCGATTTCGTTCAGGCGTTCAGGCGTCGTTGCGGCGCCGATTAGCGCCGATAGCTGGTTCTCAAGCAAAGCTCCGCACCCCTGGTCGCGAGACCAGCCGCTTGGGCGCAGGCGCATACCGGCAAAGCTCCGCCGTTGAGGAAATCGGGTGATTTCCTCTTGCGGATCGGCAGGTTTTCGGGAAGGATCATCGACGCCAATCTGATGATTTTCCCGGCCCTGGCCGGTATGCGGACCCGCCCTCGTGGCGGGTTTCGTATTTTAGGCTCTCGCCTCCTCTGCCGACCGAATGGTCGGCCTGGGGATACTTGAACGCGAGATCCCGCTTCCACGCAAGCCCTACCGCCCGGCGTCTTTCTCCCAACCATTTGTCAGGACAGCCTTTTTCCGATTGCGAGACGGCTTTCGCCGGTTTTCCGATCGGTGGTCTCGCCGCTGTTCATAGCCTGGGGGGGATTGGCCATTTAGCTTGAGCGTTCAGGGGCTTGCAGTCAGTGGCGGAGATCCTGCGGTTTTCCGATCCGTCGGCCGGTCGGCCGGAAATCCGAACGCGTGCTGATCGAATCACCCTGTCGGCCGATCCAGCGCGTCGAGCTCGTCCCCGCTATAGGTCCGGGACCTTCCCGCTAGGCGCCGAGTATGAACGCGACCGACCGATCCAAAACCCCGAAGCCGAGCTCGTCGAAGCGGTTGCACCGCCGACTCACGCTGGACATTCCGGACGGGCTGCACCGCCGGTTGAAGCTTCACGCCGTTCTCACGGACAGAACGATCGCCGACGTGATCCGCGAGCTCCTAGACGAGAAGCTCCCGCGCTGGTGAAGTCGCGCCGCTCTGGCGGCACAAGCTCCGGACCCTACCTCCCCTCGCCCCCAGGGAGGCCGACATGACCGAACGCACCGCCTACGCCAATGCCGAGAAGCTGGCCGAAGAGGTCAAAGGGGCGGTAGGCCGTCACTTGCCGAGCGCTGAGGCGGCCGCTCTCGGCAACGTGCTCGATCTCTACGTCTCGACGATCAGGGAGCTCGACGAGCGGCTTGATGCGCTCGAGCAGCGTGTCGGCTCCATCTCAGAAGAGCCGAAGCCCGTCGGCGAGGACGGACCTGCGCTCCGCGGCTGAGATCAGGCTCGACGGAGCCAGCCGAACAGCCCGCGCCGCTCCGGCGGCGTCGGCACCGCCAGGCGCTCGGCTTGGGCCGCCCAGCGATCGCGCTCGGCTTTGAGGTCCTCGACGCGCTGGCTCTCGGCCGCTCCGATCTGCTCGAGGCGCTTCCGCTCCGCCTCGAGGACGGCGTTCAAGGCCTCAACCTGAGACACCCGGAGCCGCTCGGCGTCGCGCTCGGCCTTGAGCGCGTCGACCTCCTCGCGAGCTCGTCCGCGCTCGGCTTCGCGCTCCTCTCGCAAGGCTTCAATCTCGCCCTCTAACCGGCTGATATGTCGCTCTAAAATCGGGATGACACCCGTGACGTCACCGGTGACATCGCCAGCGGCGTCATCGGGGTCGTCATCGGTGACGTCACCAGCGGCGGCCTTCGGGGCCTGCAATCTCTCGACCGGCACAGCGACACGCGCCTTGCCATCGTTGCCGGGGGTCTTCGGCCATCCACGCCGGATCGCCAGTCGCTTCGCGCTGGCGGGCGTGATCCCGAGCGCCTCGGCGAGCTCGGCGTATGTGAGGAGCTTCGTGTCCACCGGACCGTCCCTTCGTCACCGGTGGCGGCACCGGTGTCACCGCCGGTGAAGTCTCAGGGCCGTCCCTGGTGTCGCCGCCGGTGGCGTCACCGGTGACGGTGCGGAATGATTCGGTAAGCGGGCCTTAACGATCGACAGTCGGATCGGAAAAATCACTGCCGACACTTGCCGCCCTCCGACGGCCTTCCCAGTTCAGATCTGCGCGGCGCGCGGGCAAGCGTCGCGGTAGAGGGAGAGCTTGTTCCCCATCGACCTTTGACGTTCGGGCAAGAGCGGTCGCGCTGCGCGACCGATTGACCAGGGACGTCTGAAGCCTTTGCCTGTTCCGTTCGACCGGTTTGATGGGGGCCTGTCGCGGACTACCACTTGGCTCTTTGGCCAGGCGGCGGTCTGTGACCCAATCGTAATGGCTGGCCGGCCTCGCCTGTCCATGAGCCTCCTATTGGACGCTCAGATGGACCACGACATCATCATCGCCCTTATCAAAGCGACGCCTCTCGTCCTCATCGGCTCAGCGCAGCTCATCTGGGTGCTCCGCCGGCGGAATTAGGCCGCCAAGCGGGCCGGCGAAGCCTCGAGCACCGCCAGGCGCGCACGAAGCCGCCGGACGGCCGTCGCGGTCCACTGACCGCGGCCGGTCGATGTCGGCACGCCGTGCGCGTTGAGGACGGCCGCGAGCTCCCGGAGCGAAAGCCGCCCCTCCGGATCGTGCTCCGCCAAGATCGGCGCCAGGTCGCCCGCGCGCGCGTCGGCCTTGCGTTGCTTGGCCGCGTTGGCGACCGCGCACTCCTCCGCGGTCCCGGCATGGCCCCGGAAGCCGCCGAGCTTCGTCCCGCGCGCCTTGGCGGCCGCGAGCGCCGCCTTCGTCCGCTCCGAGATCATCCGCGCCTCGTGCTCCGCGACGGCCGCCAGGATGTGAATGGTCAGGCGGTTGGCCTGGGGGAAGTCGACCGCCACGAAGTCGACCCCGGCCTCCATCAGGGTCGAGACGAACGCCACGTTGCGCGCCAGGCGGTCGAGCTTGGCGACGACGAGCGTCGCGCGGTGGGCGCGGCAATAGGCGAGGGCGCGAGCGAGCTCCGGCCGGTCGTTCCGCCGGCCGCTCTCGATTTCGACGACCTCGGCGACCAGGCGCCCGCCCGCCAGGTGCGCAGCCACGGCCGCGCGCTGCGCCTCGAGGCCGAGACCGCTCCGGCCTTGGCGATCCGTCGAGACGCGAAGGTATGAGACGAAGCGATCCGCTGGCATCCGATCCGTTCCTTCATGCCGTGCCGCTCCGCGCGCCCGACGTTGGTCGGAGTGACACGACCACGCTAAGGGGCACGCCACTCAATCGGAAAGGGCTTCATTGCCGATGGCGCGGTTCCATCTCACTTCAGCTTCATCCGTAGATCTTCCGCGTCTTCGGGATATTCCCGCTGTATCATTTCCCAAACCTCATCATACTCATCGTGACATGGTTTGCAGAAAAATCCGAAAGTAAGCTCGATCGGACGCTCCTTGTGCAAGGTCATGATTGCATCTTGAGCTTCTTGCAAATCGCAATCAATGCGATCTGGAGCGCCAAATGGGATCAAGGCTTGGAGAATAACTTCTGGCCTTGAGCATCCCCAACGATGAGCTGCTTGTAAGGTCGAAACCTTACCACAGGCTTGGCAGATATTATTTATTTCCTTCTTATAAGGCCTGCTGTATCGCTGTATAAGATTTGCAATAGACGGTCCAACAAAATTTATATACTCGTATATGCTTCCTTGAAACCTTGCCATTTTTCTACCACCTCTATGGCCAGAGCTTCCGCTTCCAAACAGGGTCGGGAACCTTCGAGAATTCGAGCGATTTCGGCTCTCGCGCGACAACTGAGCCAAGCGGCCGGTTCGCCTTGATGGCTTCGATCTCCTCTTCTTCCTGCTGTAGGTAAGCTGAAAACTCATCCATCGCTCTGCACTCCTCAGGGCTGAGCGGCTCGATGTCGGCCCAGAGGTCGGGAGCAGGTTCCGGCTGAGGGTTGATGAGGTTCGGCAGAACCCGGCGGCCTTGCTTGTCCTTCACGACGACCTCTGCGGCGCAACGCGTTACATCGGAACGTTACGGGACGACGAGGTAGGGCCGCTAGGCTGGAAGGATGCCCTGTCGCCAGCGAGTGAATGCGGAGCACGCCATGGATCTAGCCAGAGATGCGGCCATCGGAGCACCGACGTGGGCGCATCTCGACACGCTGCGCCTTGGGAAGTGGGGCGAGTATTTCACCAAGATGGCCTTCGTCCGAGCCGGGCTCGACGTGTACTCGCCTGAGGTCGACGACCGCGCGATCGACTTCCTCGTCCGCATCCCGGACAATTCCGGCGATCCGGGCACCTCTCCACGCTACCTCGAGATCCAGGTGAAATCGGTCCGGGCTGCCAAACCCGGTTACACCTTTATGCGCAAACGGCATTTCCCGATCCGTGCCGACACCTTACTCGCGTTGGTCCATCTCGCGGAGGGAGTCGAGGCGGTCCTCTATCTCATTCCGTCTCTCGTATGGCGCAATCCGGTCTGGCCATTCACCAGCCCGGACTACGAGGGCAAAAAGTCCGAGCCCGAACACGGCATTTGGATCAAGCCTGAGACCTTCCCCAAGCTTGAGCCATACCTGTTCCCGAACGTGCTGCCACAGCTCATCGCCGGCACGTGGCCGAGGGAGATGTAAGCCATAGAGGGCGGGGTCGAGGTCCCGATCCTATGCACCGCGGCGAGTGCGCAACACCCTCAAATCATTCCGGAAAGAACCGTTCTTGGCCGTACGAAACGCCTTGCTGCGCGAGTCGCCGGCCCCGTAGGGCTGGACGGGAAGACACGGCTGGCAGGCCGCGCCTTCCCTAAGCAAGCGCGCCGATGGAGCCAGCGCCCGTGCCTAAGTTCCACGTCATTACGGGCGATGGCCCGTCTGTACAGTCGCGCTTGGCGTCCTCGACGCCTGCGCAGCGCCGGATCCGGGGAACCCGCCTCCGCCAGATTGGCTGGCTGGAATTTCCGGACGGTCTCGGCCGCATGTTCCAGGCCGTCGACCATCCTCGCCTGACGCAGATCATGCGGACTTGGCCGGACGAGGGGCGGAGCGAGGCGTTCTGGCTCGTCGACGGCGTTCCGGTCATCGACCTCGACGAGGCGATCGAGGCGATCGACGTCCCGCCGGCGCTCTCGGCCGAGGAACTCGACGTCCTCGACCAGGTGCCGCGCGAGTGGACGACGCCGGACGACCTCCGCGCGATCGTGACGGCCGGCCTCTCGCACGCCGCCGGCTACGCGCGAGTTCGCCTCCTCCGCGCGCTGGCGAACAAGGGCCTTCTCGAGATCGAGGACGACAAGATCCGCCGCAGATCGCCAACGGTCGCAGGCTGATTTCCGATCCCGAATTGTAGCATGAGCGCAACAGCTTAGCGCGATCCACAGTCTCGTTGCGGCGGCCGAAAGGCCAGCTGCGACCCGTTCTAGCTGATGTCGACCGCTCGGCGCTGGCCCTTCTGTGCCTCCGACGCAGCGCGTTGGGAACTCCGAGCTCGAACCAATAGCAGGACGAAATCAAAGGCTTAGCAGCCGAAAAGCCAATCCGAACGGTAATCGCCGTAAAGCCGCCTCGCCGTATCGTCACATTGCCGTAAGTACTGATCTGTAGAACCGCACACTACATCGGATTTTTTCCGATACACGCATACTATTGACTATTTTCCGACGAAGCAAAAAGCTCTCTCGCGCTGGCCAGGTACTCAGCGGGAGACGGAAGTGCACATCGAAACGATAGAACGACAGTCCGCCGGCAATGTTCGCTGGCTTCGCCCAAGAGAAATTTCCGATCGCTTGGGAGTTTCTCTTGCGTGCCTATCGAAGTGGCGCACGGAAGGAAAAGGTCCTGCCTTTGTGAAGCTCGGAGGCGAGAGAGGCGCAATCCGATATTCAGAGGCTGATCTTGAAGCCTTCCTAGACGCCCGTCGCCGTGCCTCCGCGCCGCGAGCCGCCTGACCTGTCCATCCGCGACCTTCACCCCCAGCACGGCCGATCGGTTCGCGCGCAATAGAGGCTTAGATTATGTCCCGACTTCACTATCAGATCTTCTTCCAGGGAACGAATTCACCTGGCATGGATGTGGGCGATTATGCTCGCACTCTGGTTTCTAGCGGATCCATTCCTGTCACTGACAGTATGTCCGCCGCTGTCGACGTTCCAGAGGTTCCTTACACGATCCAGGCCATCGCGATCGCGGTCTTCAAGGTCCTCGGCCCTGATGCCGTGTACGTGCAGTTTGCGAAGCGAGGTCAGGGGGCCCCCGCCGGCACCGGCGCTCACGCCGTTGCGGACGCCTTCCCGCGGATGCTTCTGGACGAGGTCGACGGAGCGCGAACGATTGTCCTGCCTCAGCAGGGACGCTTCGCCGCCGTCCAGGCCGCTGCGCTCTGAGGCCGGCGATGTCGATTGCCACCCTCCGCGAAGTTATCGAGCGGCCGGCGCCTCCGACGACGGAGGAACGACGCAGGGTCGAGCGGCTCGTCGAAGCCGGGCGCGCCGAGCTCTCGCAGATAGGCGCTCGCATCGGGCAGCTTGAGGGCGAGACGTCTCATCTCCTGCTGACCGCCGACGACGCCACCTTGAAGCGCCACGAGGAGAAGATCGCCACAGCCCGGCGGGATCACGACCGCGGGGCCGCGATCATCCGCGCGGCCGGGGAGCGGATCGAGGTCTCTCTACAGAGAGACCCCGACCGCCGTGAACGGCTCGATGCCGTCAATCGCGACGCTCCGGCCGTCCGGAAATGGCTCGCGGAGCGATACCCGAAGCTGGCGGCCGAGCTCGCGAAGGGAGTGGCGCAACTCCGGGAGCTCGAGTTTCGGATCGAGGCGGTCAATCGGGACCTCCCGGCAGGCGAGAAGCCGGTCGAGGGGATCGAGGCTTCCGTGAGACGCAACGTCGCCCCGGCGATCGCCGACGTGATGGTCCTCCCGCCCCTGATTGGCGGGGAGCTCAACCTCTGGCCGCCGGACAGCACCGCAAGCTGGCGCTAGCCCATCGCGCGGGCGGCCTCACTGACCGCCTGCCTCTCCCAGAAACGAGACGCCCCGCGCTCGGATCGACACGAACGCGGGGCGGAGAGGCTCAACCATGAACAGCCAGTCCGTAGCAGTAATTTCTAAAGCCGATCCTAAGACCGGCCCCTCGGGGAAAAAACGTCTTTCCAAGCCGCCACATCGTCCACTGACAAGCGTCGAGCTCCGCTCTCTCGAGGATGGCGACGCGGAGGTCGTGGTCGGCTTCCGCCGTCCCGTACGCCGGGTGCTCCGGGAGGGCTTCGACGAGCAGTTCGCGATGACGCCGGCCGAGGCGCTCAACCTCTACAACCGCCTTGGCCGAGCGATCGCGCTCGAGCGCCGGCGCTGGCAGGCGGGCCGGCAGAGTGGCGGCCATGTCGAATAGGCTGCGCCTGGTCGTCGACAACGGCGTCGTCCTCGAGTGGCCGGCGCTCCCGGCGAGCGGCGAGATCGAGGTCCGTCTTGGCGCTTGCATCCTCGGCACCTTCAAACCGCGCGCCCACTGGCGGAAGGGAACGGCCTTCGTCCGACAGCGCCTCGCTGAGATCGAGCGGATCATCGAGACCCGCCACGGCGGCGCCTGCGATACCGATGACGGCGAGCTCTACCTCGACGTCGCCCTCCCGCACCTGGTCGCGCTTCCGGTAGGCGCCTTTCCGACCTCGCCAGTCCTACTCTGGGCCTGGACGCTCTGTCCGCGCCTGGTCGAGGAGCGCGGCCGTGAGTGGTTCACGGCACGCGAGGCCGAGCTCCGCGCCCGCCCGCGGCCGGCCCGCATGAAAGCCGATACTATCGCGGTGCTCCTCGGTATCCGCGACGAGGAGCGCCGCCGTCTGAAACTCCGGACGATCGGCGCGGTCGACCGGTCGGCCGCACAGCGGAAGGCGGACGCGAAGGTCGCTCACCGCGACAGGATGCGGCGTGTTCGGGCGAAGCAATGGCTCGAGCGTCAGGCTCCGAAGGCGCCCTCGATCTCGTCGCTGAAGCCGTGGGAGGCCGAGGGGATCTCGCGGTCGGGTTGGTATGCGAAGCGCCGGCTTCTGGCGTCCAGCCCGGACGTTGGACAACCGCTGTGCGCCATTCCCTCTTCCAACAGCACCGCACAGCCGCCTGTCCAGCATGGCGCTTCCGATCCGGTGACGGGGGCTCCCGTCGAGGGAGACCCCCGGCCATCAGCCGGGGCGCGTGCAGCATGATCCGCCGCTCCTCCTCGATGCGTCAGGCCTTGGCTCGCTCTGACCGCGCCGTGATCGGCCCCATCCATCCCGCCGGCGTCCTGATCGCCGAACGACATCTCGTCGAGCTCTCCGGCGAGCTCGTCCCCCTGCGCGTCCTCCGGATCGAGGTCGCGTGTAATGGCCGGCTCGCTCGCGGGGCGAGCGGCCTCCCCACCCCAGCGAGTACCTGATGAGTGCGTATCTCCCCCGGATCGCGGAGGCTCTGAGCCGTCCGCTCCTCTTCCACCCGACGAAGCTCGAGGTCATCCTCGCGTCACTCGACGGCCGGCTCGGGCCAGCTCTCGAGGTCGACCGGCCTGGTCCGGACGCCTCCCGGTTCATGGGCCGCGCCGAGGCCGGTCGCCCGTACCGGACGGAGGGAGGCGTCGCCTTCGTTCCGATCGTCGGGAGCCTGGCGAACCGCGGCGCCTACATCGGCGCGAGCTCCGGCATCGTCTCCTATGAGGGGATCTCCGCTCAGATCCGAGCAGCGGCCGAGGATCTGACGGTCCACTCGATCGTGCTCGACATCGACAGCCCCGGCGGCGAGGCGACCGGCATGTTCCGCCTGGCCGCCCAGATCCGCCAGACGCGCGCCTCGAAGCGGATCGTCGCCTTCGTCGACGACCTGGCCGCCTCGGCCGCCTACGGGATCGCGAGCCAGGCTCACGAGATCGTCGTGTCGCCGACCTCGATCGTCGGCTCGATCGGCGTCGTCCTGACCCACGTCGACCGCTCGGCCGAGATGGAGAAGGCCGGCCGGAAGGTGACGCTGATCCACGCCGGCGCGAACAAGGTCGACGGCCATCCGTTCGGACCGCTCTCCGAGAGCGTGAAGGCCGACCTACAGGCGGAAGTCGGCGCCTTCTATGACCAATTTCTCGCGACCGTGGCCGCTGGCCGGCCGGGCCTCTCGATCGAGAAGGCCCGTGCCACGGAAGCGCGGACTTTCATCGGCAAGGCGGCGATCGACCGCGGCCTGGCTGATCGGATCGGCTCGCTCGAGAGCGTCGTCGCCGACCTCCGCTCCCGCGCGGCCTCCCGCGCTCGTCCTCAACCCGGAAGCCTGCCCACCATGACGAACCCGATCCCCGCCCCGGCCACGGCCGCGCCGAAGCTCGTCGTCTCCTCCGCGCCGCTCTCGGCCACGGAGCGCCATGCCGAGAACGTCCGGACACAGCAGATCCTCAGCGACCCGCGCGTCTTCGGCTTCGAGGCACTGGCGATGGAGCTCGCGAACGCGGCGCCCGAGCTCTCGGCCGATGCCATCGCACGCATGACGGCGAAGGCCGCCGGCCGGCCGAGCGCCTCGAGGACGGCTGGCCTCACCGCTGCAATCAACAGGCTGGTCCGCGCAAGAGGAGGCGCTCCGATCCGGACGGCTGAGCCATCCTCGGGCAGCAATCCGAAGAGTGGCCTCGCCCTCGCAGTCGCCGAGATGGTCGCGAAGGATCAGGCGCGGAGAGGGATCCCGGTCGAGGAAGCGGAACGGCCCCGGAGCGGACTGGCCGCGGCCGTGGCCGAGATGATCCGCCGGGATGCTCGCTGACCTCGACCAGCCGGGAGGCGGCGCTCTGCGACCGCCTCCCTGCGCGCCGAGTGTGGCTTTCACAGCGCAGATGGAACCCAGCGCGATCCGGCCACCCGACCTCTGTTGCAAAAAAAGCACATAGGGACCGTACGCCCGCCCGCTCTCTTCGCGGGTGCGCGCAGTCCCATCCTCTCGCTCTGCCAAGTTTCCGCGCGGTCTCATGCGCCGCGTCTGGTTCAGCTCTCTCAGGACCCCCATGACA
>NZ_VZZJ01000046.1 GCF_008806345.1 Methylobacterium planeticum
GCTACCTGCTCATCAACTTCTTCGTGCCGAACGCGGACATGATCATCGCTGTCCGCTGCATCGCCTGCGCCTCGCATGGGGTCGTCCTGTACGTCTACGGGCATGACGCTTGGCTGGCATTCCGCAAGAGAGAGCCGGCGCGATCGGACTACCTGATCCTCGGCATCTGGCTCTCGTTCCTCAGCCAGATCCTGCAGTCGGCCTTCGCGATCCTGTCTCGGCTCTCGGGCATGCAATCGTGGTTCGTCAACGCCGAGATCTGGGCGCCGGCGATCCTGCTCTCGGTGACGGCGGCGGTGCTCCACACAGCAACGCCTGGCGCCCTCGACGGAGTGGTGCCTCGCCGCAACCGCATCGCCATGGGCGTCGGCCTCGGCTTCGCGATCCTGTCCGTGCTCGGCCTCGTCGCCAGCAAGCCGGACATTCGGCCGTATCTCGATCGGGCCCGGCCCTACATCAGCGACTGGTTCAACACCAACGCGCTGTTCCACTCCAGCGAGCCGCCCGACCCTCCGAAGAACGCCTATGCGGGTGCCGGGGGTTGATTACCCCCGGCCACCTCGCCATGGCGCTCCTCGGCGGCATCATCATCGGCCTCGCGGTCGCGGCGGTGGCGCGTGATCGGTGCGGTTGAACCGAAGCGGGGCGGCTGGGTTGAAAGAAACCTGGCTGGAAATGTCCCCAGCCAGGCCTGAGACTTCCAAACCTTAGCCCGCCGCGGTCCGCCGTGGCGGGCTTTTTCGTGTAATTCGCACAGAACTATGCCCGGAGTCGCCCGGTTCACTCTGGAAAGGAGTGTCCTATGCGATACGCTGTTCTCGCTGCTGCTCTCATCTGCTCGACAGGGCCAGCGTTTGCTCAACCTCAGAGTGCCATGCCTCCGGCGCGAACGTTCGAGGACGCGAAACTCAACGAGCTTCGTGCCGCGCCTGAACCCAAACCGGCCAAGGACATCGACACCCTGCAGCTTGCCTCCGCTCATCGCGAGCGCGCTGAATCGGTCCGAGAGAAGACAGAAGGGCTCTGGCAGTCGTGGACCACGTCCATCTGCGAAGGCTGCGGTGATACGCCGTCATATCGTAAGACGATCGAGAAGGATTTCGCCGATCGGAAGGGGATCGCCGGCTTGAACTCTGGCGCTGTGGCCTCTGGACCGCAGGCCGCCCCACGCCAGGAGCCGCTGGAACAGTTCGGCCGCCGGCTCTACACGGATCTCTCGCCAGAATCCGTGGGCCAGATTAGGCGCATGCCGAAGCAATAGGGCTGGTGTCGGCTTCTGAAATCAAAGCCCGCCCGGTTCGCCGCGGCGGGTTCATTTTAGCGCAGGGAGACGGGCTCGCTGATCCTTGGCAGCCCTTAAGCGTTCAAGTGCGGTACCTGATCGAAGAAGGAGAAGCACATGAGCGAAGGCGCCACCGCGAGCGACAGCCCATTCATCAAGGGCCGAAACGCGAGACACTACGGGAAGCTGCGCGACAGTTGCCCGTACCCGGAAGGGTCGGAGGAGCGCAGTGCGTGGCTGCAGGCCTACGATGAGGCAGGCGACAACGCAGCGGAGCAGGATCTCGGCACAGTCGACGACGTGCAGAAGCCCGGTTGAGGCGCAGCGCTCGCGCGCGTGCCTTGAGTGCCACAGCACGGGCTCGCGGGGTTTTCTTTCGGCCCGCCCGGTTCGCCGGCGCGGGCCTTTTCGTAGCAACTAGTACCTTTGCGCTAACCGTAGCCCCTCATGCGCGTCGTAGCCGTATTGCCGGCCAAGCATTCGAGGCGCAGCATTATCGCACGAGATCGCGGTCCTGCATCTCGTTCTGACAAAACTTCGGCCCGCCCGGCTCCCTCGCCGCGGCGGGCTTTTTCGTATGTTTCGCACCGAACCTATGATCGGTTTCGGACATTCGGGATGTGCCACGATGAGACGTCGGCGGTGGGATCCCCGACGCGGCCTCGATGGCGTAATTCCTGTCCGACACGCGCCGTCGAGGCCGTTTTTATCAAAAGACTGATTAGCCACGCAGTACTTGCTCGCGGGGCCTTTTATTTCCAGCTCAGTTTCACTTGAAGCAGTGTAGAGCCCGTCGAGAGAGAGCAGGGTGGTAGCGTTAGGTGCTGCCCACCTGACATGGCCTCGCTGACATTGGCTTTGTCCCCCCTCAGCACGTGTTGGCGGGGCCGCTCCATTTCTACCCGTGCACTCAGCCCCGCAGCCTCACGGCTCGCGGGGCTTTTCGTTGGTAATCCGAGAAGCGCACACTCTCTCACTGGTCAGACGGTCTCCCGCCGCGAGCCCGAGTTGCCTTCTTCGGTGCGGAGGGCTGCGGCACCAGCAACTGCTTGATCTCCTGCACTTCCAAGCTCAGCTGCCCAACAGTGATCTCCAGCGCGCCCATCCTTTCCACGATGCTGGCCGAATCCAGAGCACTCTCGGGAGCCGGATCGTCACTAGCCGGTCCGGCCATCATCATCAGCGCTTCGGCGCTCGGCGTGGGCTTAGGCCTGCCACCAACTTCCAGCTTTTCCGGGACCGGGTCGTCGGGCCTCATTAGCCGCGCGAAATCGGGAATGTCCGTGCCCTCGAAGATGCCCGGATCATCCTGGTAGGTCAGGGCAAACAGGTCGGGATCGTAGAACCGCATCAGGATGAGGCCGAAGTGGCGCGGGCTGATTTTGAGAGCCTTCGCCCAAATCAGGAGCTGTTCAGACGGGATGCGGTTTCGTCCTGTCTCGATCTGCGAAACGAACTGGTAATAGGGGAGCTCGATCGCCGCCGCCAGATCACGTTGCGAGAGGCCGCGGTCTTCGCGGAGGCGACGGATGAAGTGGCCGGCTTGGCGGCGTAGTTCCCCTGCCTCAGCAGAGCTTTTCTGATACTTTTTCGGAGAGCGCATCGAACCAGCCAGAGATTGTCAATTCCGTACCTCTGCTACCCAATGAAGGTGCAGCAGGTCCAGACCGGTCGGTTATGCGCTGTTCCTACCAGGCTCCCGAGGCGTAAGCCGCAACCTTCAGCGGCTCTCTACGACCCGCAGGCCCGGCTTCGACGTGGGATCGGCAGACGTCTGAGCCACCTGTGCCGTAGGCACCTCATCGCCGAACAGGACCGCGAAGGTCTCAGGGTCGTAGTAGGGCAGGATCATCTTGGCGAAATCGGCAGGCGGCAGACCGAGCGCTTCGGCCCAGACACGCAGCTTCTCGGGCGGAACGCGCCCGCGCCCAGTCTCGATTTGAGAGATGAAGGTGTAGACCCCGGCGCCCACCAGCTGGCACAGCTCGCGCTGCGACAGGCCGCGCGCTTCCCGCAGACGCTTCAGGAGACGCCCGCCTTCGCGGCGGAGTTCCTGAACCTCCGGGTTGGAAAGGCGCTGGGTGTTGGTGAACATGGTCCTGGGCCCGAGTGATCCGCGCTGGGGTATTGTTCTATCATACCATCAGAGGCGTTGCTTCTACAACAGGCTTGGCCGTACGGAGATCGCCCTTCGTGTGGTTGATGTGACACTGGAATCCGGAGCTGCCCGAAGCGGCAGGCGGGCAAGCCTCAATGCACCCCTCAGTTAAACACGATCTGTGTCTGCCCCGGCTCCAACCATGGCGACTCGACCGACATGGTCCAGCCGGCTGGTCTTGGCTTCAGGGTGCGCCCACGGCAACCCTGCTGTGATAGTCCTGAAACTCCGCCGAGGCCGTGAAACGCCGGACGACCTCAGCCGGGCCGATGCTCGGGAGCATCTTCACCCAGTACTGCACCTCGGGCGAGGTCGGATGGCGTTTCAGGAGCGTGTGAAACAGGCTTTCCACGAACGAGGCAGCATCGAATGCCTCGCAGTGCAGCGGCTTTGATCCCTCAAATCGTGCCTGATACCAACTCGCCTGGGGGTGTTGCGAGAGAGCCGCTCGCACTGCATCGCGGCCGGCGTTACCGTACTGCTCGTAAGCCGATTTCACAAAGTCGAATGTTGACATGGCAACGTGCATCTGAACCCTCTGCCCGAGTTCTGGTAGGGCAGTCGGATCAAGCCCGAGGTGTATGACAGTCGAAGGGTAAGGCATAATCCTGATGTTGCTCAGGTAGCTCATGCCCCCGACCGGGATCGTAACCGGCACGCCCGCTGCGGACATGAGTTGTTCGGTGACACCAACCAGCGACTTTCTGGCCGGGTGATTGAAGGTGTGGAAGAGAAGTTCCTGATCCAGCTTGTCTGCGAGGATCGAACTTACCCGCGCATGAGCACCGCAGGCAGTCTCACGTCGGATAAGCTCGCGTAGGCAAACCATGACCTCGTACAGGACAAAGGCTCTCGTGAAAAACGTCGGCGAGGAAATACGGTCGTAGCATTCGTCGACAGACACGCCGGAGGCGTACATGTCAGCTACATGGACATCATCGTAGCCAAGTCCGTATCCCTCCACCCCAATAGCGAAAGATTCGATGTTGTAGCCACGAAAGTGCATTGACGGGAAAATAAACAGACCAGTATCGGGGCGCTTTCTGGCTTGTATCTGCGACAGAGAAAGCGTGTCGACTCCCCGGTACCCATCGGAAATTGGCTGAGCCAGGATGATGTCCGCTTCTTCGATGTCAACGTGATACTGCTCCAACTCCTCGTCCGAACTCAGGTCAAAGGTCTGGACCTCGCGACTCTTGATTTGCCACTCCGGCCGAACCTCTCTGAGCAGCCAGCCGACCGCACTCGCTTGGCAATTGCCGTGGCCGTAAATCCGCATCACTGCCCCAACTGAGTCCTTTTGCCCCGCGTGGGCCTCAGATCGAGGGCGGCCAGGGTTTCCGGCTCCGCCTTATAGAGCCTGAGGAAAGCCATGCCGTAGGTCGCGCGCGCGAAGTCGTTTGAGTACCGGCAGAGCCGCCACAGGCGCGCGATTTCCTCCGGCGTGCCGCCCTCCGTGATGGGTTGAACGATCAGTTCGAACATCCGTCGTCCCCTGCGACACGCGCCGCGGTCAGCGGCCGATCTTGCTCCAGTCCCAGTCGATGGTGTTGTCCTCGGGCAGGGTAATCATCGGCTTCACCTCGGCCTTCGCGCGCTCGGCCGCTTCGGCTTGCGCTCGAGCCTGGGCGAGTTCCCCGAGGGTGGAGAGATTGCCCATCGAGAGGAGTTGCGCGTAGGCGACGCCGACCACACCCGTCCGGCGAAGCTGGCCGAAGGCGGCATCGTCGAGCCCGTTCATGGCGAGTTCGTTGATGCGGTGCAGCCCAGTGACCTGCTGGGCTCCATCTGCGCCCTGGATCGTGATTGGCCAAGGCTCAATCACTCCGGCCGCATGAAGCTTCCCGCAGGCATTGGCAAGAACCGCTTCGCCCTTCGCCGTCTCTTGGAGGAAGGCCCAGACTTGCTCGACAGAGGCGCTTGGTTCGCCGCTCTCGTCGAAGAAGGTCTCGCCCTCTCCGCTCTCCACGACGAGCCCGCTCGCCTCATCGACACAGAGCACAGGCTGCACCGCCTCGTTCCAGGCGACGCGGAAGGGGTAGGCGCGAAAGGCTGCTGGGACGTAGGCGACGATCCAGTTGCCGTTCGGCGCAACGTAGAGGTTCTGGCCCGGCAAGAGGCTGAGCACCGCAGCGAGCGTCCAACCGCTTTCACGCTCCACGAAGGCCAACGGCAGCGCCAGAGCAGCTTTGCCCACCTCAGCAGCAGCAAGGGGTGCAACAGCGGTTGTTGCGGTGAAGCCATAGCCGCTGAAGCGCCGCCAGCGCAGTCCGGCATGGCGCTCACGTGAAAGTGGTTGGATGCTACTCATGGACGCTCCGTAAGACGAGGCGCGCTGCTCGCACCAGGAATGGGCTACAGGACGCCGAGTCGACGCCAGAACGGCAGCTTCTCAGATAGGAAGGTCTCCGAATCCGCACGCACAACGATCTGGCGCTCGGTCGGATCGGTGATGGTTTTCCCCTCCTTCACCCAGTTGATGCCAAGTCGCTGCATCGCTTGAATGACGTAGGTCGACGTCGTTTCGGTGCTCTCACCTTGACCGTTTAGGACAGCGGCAAGCATCAAGAGGTCGGTGGCCGCAGCCTGAACGCCGGACCCAGCAATCGGTGCCGCGAGGAAACTGTAAGTGCGACCTTGCAGCATTTTCTCAGCGATCACTCGGTTCAAACGCTGTGCTGACCTCGGGTCAAGGGTGTGAATAGCAGCATCTCCGCCAGGAGCCGGTAGCACTTGGCCGCTGTGGACAAAGAGGCCGATTACCTGAAGAGCGGAACGCGTCCCGCCCTCCCGGAAAACCGGCAATGAAGCGATTTCGGCAAAACTTGCGGTTTTCTCGCCCAGCAGATCGGCCACGGCACCGTAGATCTCGGGATTGGCATCGAGATCACCAAGCAGGCTGGTGATTTTGAACGACACCTGTGACCGGGGCACAGCCAAGACAAAGTGCGTCGCACCAAGGATGACAGAATGCTCCGCAGGGGTCAGAGTGCTGGATCCACGAGCAAAGAGGTCACGTCGAAACTGCTTGTTCGAGGCGACATCCCGCAGAGTTTCTTTGAAGATCGGATCTGCCTCCGCGCCAATGCGCGCTCGCACTCCCTCTGGGACGGACACTCCGTCAACATTCTCGCCGATGGTGGCCGAACCAACGAAGTCCAACTTCGCCCGGCTGAACATATCGGCGACATCGGCGAAGTGGAAGATGAACCAGTTGGCATTCAGATACTCGTGTGCGAGATAGTTTTTATCGAGCACCTCCATCTTCTCAATGCGCTGTTGAAGACCTGTGTTCGTTTTGAAGTACGCCGCCCCCTCGCTCGTCAACGCCTTTACAAGTTCGATACCCGACGCGGTTTGCTGGTCGGACCGGCCGGACACTCGTCTGGCGTTTTCACGCATCAATCGCTGCAAGGGTAGCACGGGCGCCCAACCTGGCATGCAATTGTATGAAACGTAGAGCATGCCGCCGGGCTTGAGACGCTTGCGGGTTATCTCGACGATGGCTTCATGAGCCTCCGCCGAGACCCAGGTGAGAATGCCATGCAACACGATGAGATCGAGGTCGTGCTGTCCCTCGTCGGCTTCACGGGCGAGGTCTTGGAAACTCGCTTCTCTTACGCTGACGTTCGTCAACTCCGCTTCGTCGATGAGCCCCCGAGCGTGAGCAACGTGGAGAGGGTTGAAGTCGACGCCCTCGAAGTGGGTGTTCGGATTGGCAGCGGCGTTGATGACGAAGCCGAGGCCCATACCGAAGCCAAGTTCGAGCACGCGTTTGGGCCGGAATGACAACCCAGGATGCTTGCCGACGCATGTTGCAGCGAAGGCGATGTGGGCTGGAACCGTCTCGCGATAGAAGCCGAGAGCATAGGGAATGTCGGCCACGTAGCCTTCGGTCCAAGCAGTCATTTCGCATCCTTGAAAAACGAAAAGGGCTCCCGGATTTCTCCAGGAGCCCTCCTTAGTCGATCGCTATGGATTAAGCGATGGCAGTGATGTCAGCACCAGCGCCAGCAGAGAACGTGAGACCGTTCGCGCCAACCGTGACACCGGTCAGCTTGATGAGCACGTCCGTCGCGCTGAGACCGTCCGTCGCATCAGAGACGAACAGGTAAGCGTCGTTGCCCTGCTGGAAGATCGCGCTCTCACCAGCGACAGAAGCACCACCCGAAGCAGTGACACCAGCAGCCAGGGCTGTAAGCTTCAGAGCGAGCGTGTTGTCAGCGCTGTTGAAGGTCGCAACACCAGTAGACGAGATCGCAGCGGTGCCAGAAACCGGAGTCGCCGTGGCAGTAGCCGTGGTCGACAGCGTGATGGCGCCGAAGTCGATCTTGTTGCCCGTGCCAGCACGGAAGTCCGTGATGGTGTCGAAGTTGGTAGCGGAAGGCAGGCCGGTCGAAGCGTTCGTGAACACGAAGGTGTTCGCGCCCGCGCCGCCCGTGATGATGTCAGCACCCGAACCGCCGAACAGCGTGTCAGCAGCGCTACCGCCAACGATGACGTCTGCCAGACCCGTACCGGTGATGTTGTTCACGCCCGTGGCGCTACCGGTGATCGCGAGACCGTTTGCGGTTGAAGCGGCACCAGTGAACGTGAACGTGCCAGTGACGCCCGAAGCATCGACCGTGGTATTGGTGTTGATGGCGAGCGCACCGGTCGTCAGATCGACGTTGCCTGCACCCGTCACGACAAGCTTCGTCAGGCCAGTGAGACCGGTCAGCGAAGTAGCAGTGACGTTGTCGACAGCGTTGATGTTGACCTGCTCGACACCAGCAGCCGTCAGATTGGCAACCGTGATCGTGCTCTTGGTAGCGGCAAGATCGTCGAACTTGATGCTCAGGACGTCAGCAGTGCCGACCGTCGTAGCATTTGTCACGCCGAAGGTCAGATTACCGGCCTGAGTGCCCGTAACCGTGACATTTGCGGCCAGAGCAGCAGAAAGACCATTCACCGTGGTGACATCGCCAGCAGCAGCGGTACCAGCAACCTGAATACCGGTGAGGCCCGTCAGCAGCGAGGCGTCAAAGGTATCGGCGGATGCGTTGGCATCATCCGTGATGCGCAGAATCTCGAAGCCCGAGATCTTTGCAGCGGTCGCCGCCGTCAGAGCAGCCTGATCGTTGACGCTGAGGATATCGCCAGTACCAGCACCGCCAGCGACGGTGGCATCGCCATTGAAGACAAGCCCGTTGATCGTGACCGTGTCGTTGCCAGCGCCACCGATGAAGGAAGTGGTGTTAGCGCCAAGAACGACCTTCGCGCCGCCAGCGGTCAGGCCGGAAGCATCGACGGTCTTAAAGTTGGCGGACAGAGCAGCGCCCGACAGGTCAACGCTCGAAGCTGCACCGGCAACGGTAAGCGTTGCGTTGGCAGCGTAGTCGGCAGCAAGGCTAGCAGTCAGGTTCGTCGTTGCGTTGATCTTCAGACCGGTGATCGTCGCACCAGCGTTGTCGAGGTCAATGATACCGACCGAGTTGGCGGCGCCTGTCGAAGAAATGGTGACAGCAGTCGCACCAGTCTGATCACGAGTGATGTTGCCAGTGCCCTTCGTGCCGCCGTCGATGACAATATTAATTGCGTCAGTGACGGTGGCCGTGGTGAAGGTCGTGCCGCCGATTACCGTATTACCGTCGCCCTTGATACCAATCGTAGCAGCCGTGCCAGCAGTGGAACTGGTGCCGACGTTCGTGAAGGACACCGCGGCCGTCGAGCGGTCGTTCCAGACCTGCTGCTCACCAACAATGGTGCCGAAGTCGTAGACGCTCGATCCAGCCGTCGTCACGTCACGGATGAAGAAGTTCTCAATGTTACTGATGTTCGCGGGCGGCAGAGAACCAGCAGCAGCACCGGTCACAGTGATGTTAAGGCTGTCTGTACCAGCAGCGCCGTTGATCGAGTCAGCAGCGGTCAGGGTGCTGTTTGCGGCAGTCGCATTATCAACAACGCCATTGATCGTGTCATTGCCAGCCGTACCAACGAAGGTGTCGACGCCGGTCTGAAGCGAAACGGTCTGGCCACCGTTGGAGCCGCCGCCCGTGCCGCCGCTTTGGCTGTTGAGCGGGCCGGTCGGGTAGGTGCCCTGAGCGACCGAGTCGAGGAAGGTGACGACGTTGGCAGCGTTGAACTGAGCAGCCTCAGGCGAGTTGGCGACGCCAGCGAGGACCTGAGCAGCGGATTGACCCTGGAAGAAGGCGAACTCAGAGGTAGCCGGGGTGCGGCCGAGGATCGACAAGAAGGCGTCCGTCACAAGCTGGTTGCCGGTGTCGCCGGAGTCGACGATGCCAGCGCCGGCCGTCTTGGAGGTGAACTCAGCCGAGCTAAGGAACTGCTGGGTGATCTGCGTGAGAGTGAAGCCCTGGCGAAGCTCGGTCGTGAAGAAGCGCAGACCAGCGGCATCCGGCACGCGGCCGAGGACTTCCTGGTACAGGCGCACAACGGGGGTGATGAAGGTGGTGGCTTCGGCCGAAAGCTCGATCTGCTGGCGCACCTGGGCGTCAGAGATGTCGGTACGGTTGGCGAAGAACTGGATGCCGCCCGTGTCGACGTTACGGAACAGAACGTTCTGGTAAATGGTGTTCAGTTGGTCAGCAGATAAGGCCATCTTGGGTCCCTTGCGGTGCTAGGGGGTTTCCGCCAGCGCTTTGCCTGGTCGGCTCCCTCCCCGGTGCCTCGACCGAGGTTGGTACGGTCGAAACGGTTTGTAGTTCACGATACCGCCTCTTGTCGAGGCACTTTTTCGAGGTCGGATCACGGGATTTTTCAGTGGTGTGGAAAAGGCACACAACTGCACAAGCCATTAGAAACTATAAGGTTTTTAAAAAATCTGTTCGGACCAACCCCGTTCCGTCAGACTGCGGATGAAGACGAAAGTGAGGCGCCGGCTTCGCTGCAGTTAGAGGCGAGGATCACCTTCTCCTCGCGCGGTATCGTTCGGTTCGGTGCGTTGGCTCCGCCGGCGACTCCGGCATGTCCCCTTAGGCCCACCAGCATCGAAGGACACTCGCCGGCACCCGCCGCGCGGGCTTCCTCAGGTCTGGGGCGGGTCATTGCCACCCATTCCTGTACGGCGGCCGAAACCTCTCGCGAGCCCCCGCCGTACTGGTTCCTCCTGAGAGGCGGAGACCTCTCGCGTAGCGAGGGGCCTCGATGCCGCGGTACTACTTCGATCTCTACGCGGGAGGGCGGGCCATACGAGACGATCGCGGAACCGAGCTTCCAAACCTTAAGCAGGCTGGCGAGGAAGCGATCGGTGTCCTGATCGACTATGCGCAAACCTCCTGTCCAAGCGTTACGTTCGAGGGCAGCGTCACCGTGCGAGATGCAGAGGGACGCAAACTTATGACGACGGACATGTTGCTCAGATCGGAACGCCACTAGGCCTGAGCACAGGCGGCGGACCGGGCAGTTTTCCTCATGCCCCGGACTTCGGCACCGCCGGGAACGGCGCCGTCCCACTCCGCCACCCGACAGACCAATCCGGATAAGTCTCGATCCGCTTTCTGCCGCAAGCCGAGCGGCGCAACCGAAGCGCGACGTCCGGCACGAAGTGATCCGACTGCCCTTCAGCCCCCGTCCTTCCGCTCGCCCCGCCCGACCACTTTCATCATCGCGTCCGGCAGCGGCCGCTGCAGCTTCAGCGCCTCCTCGACGGGCGCCTCGAGCCACGCGCTCCACTCGTCCTCGGTCGTCAGCAGCACGGGCATCGCCTTCGGGTGCACCGGACCGACCACGCCGTTCGCCTCTGTCGTGAGGAAGCTGTAGAGCCGGTGCTCTTCCTCGACCGGTTCGTTGCGCCTCGGTCCGCGCACCCCCGTCCACGGGCGCCAGATGCCCGCAAAGGCGAACAGCGGGCGATCATCATCGAGGGCGAACCACATGGGCGTCTTCTTCGGCTTGGTGTCGGCGTACTCGCTGAAGGCCGAGACCGGCACCAGGCAGCGGAATTCCGGCTTCAGCCAGGGTCGCCAGTAGGGCGAGGCGACGTTGCGCACGTTCGTCACCGGCTGCGTGCCGACCTTCGGCGGCGGCGGGAAGCCCCAGCGCATCATGCTGAGTTCGCGACCGGCGTCTCGTCGGCGCACCACCGGTGCCATCTGATCGGGAAAGATCCCGGGCAGCGGCGGCAGGTTGCCGGTCCGGTCGTCCGTGACGCCGAACGCCTTGCGGATGGCGTCTTGGCCCTTGTTCAGGCTGTAGAGATTGCAGATGTGGACGGCCCCCACTTGTCAGGATGTAGCAGCTTTCTGACCTGATCGCTTGCTCTCAGATGTCCGGCCTGTTCGCGCGGGCGAAGCCCGCTGGCCAAGATGGTGTTCGCTACGCGCGCTCCAAGCACATCGGCGACCTGATAGGTCAGTGTAACCTTCGGAAGCTCACGCGTATCGACCGACCGGTCATACCATCTGCTGCGTCCTGCAAGTTCCTGGGCGATCCGCCGAGCAGCCTCGCTCGCCGGCGCCGGTCTCGGGTCAGGCAGGCATGGCGGCTCGCGGCTGGCTGTAGACGCCGCCGGTGACCATCAACCGCCACGCGATGCGGGCGAACTTGTTGGCCAGCGCCACCGCCACGAGCTTGGGCGGCTTCCGCTCCAGCAGTGCGGCGAGCCACGCCGAAGGCTTATGACGGCCCTTGCGGATGTGCCTCAATAGGGCGGTCGCGCCGACGATCAGCGTCGAGCGCAGCGCCGAGTCCCCAGCCTTCGTGATGCCGCCGTGTCTCTGGCGGCCGCCGGTCGAGTGATCCTTCGGCGTCAGCCCGATCCAAGCCGCGAAGTCACGGCCGGAGCTGAACGCCTCTGGCGGCGGAGCCTTCATGCTCAGCATGGTCGATCCGATGGGGCCAACGCCGGGGATCGTCGCGATCCGTCGGCTCACGTCATCCTCGCGATGCCACCGCATCAGCTTGGCCTCGATCTCTTCGAGGCGTGCCTCGACGGCGGCGTACTCCTTTGCCTGGAAGCGGAAGAGTTCCCGCGCCATCTCGGGCAGGGTCTCGTCCTCCAGCACGTGCTTGATGAGCGCATTGACGTTCTGCCGGCCGGCAGCTCCGACGATGCCGAACTCCGCCGCATAGCTCCTGAAGGCGTTCGAGAGCTGCGACTTCACGCTGACCAAGCGCTCCCGCACGCTCATCAGCATGCACGCCGCCTGGCGCTCCTTCGACTTCACGGGCACGAAGCGCATGCTCGGCCGAGTGACCGCCTCGCAGAGAGCCTCGGCGTCGGCCGCGTCGTTCTTCCCGCGCTTCACGTAGGGCTTCACGTACTGCGGAGGGATCAGCCTCACCTCGTGGCCGAACGACTGGAGCAGGCGCGCCCAATGATGGGAGCTGCCGCACGACTCAATGGCGACCAGGGCCGGCGGCAGACGCTCGAAGTAGCGGACCATCTCGGTACGCCGGAACTGTCGGCGGACGACCACGACCTCGTTCTCGTCAACGCCGTGGAGCTGGAAGACCGACTTGGAGGTATCCATGCCGATGCGGACGGGACTGTTCACTGGACGCTCCTCTCATCTGGCTGAAACGCCAAAGCGCTATCAAGCCGTTGGGATGAGAGGCCGTCCACACCAGCACATGCGGCCACCGTCGCGGGAGCGTGGTTGAGGTTCAGGCGCATGGGCCCGTCCACGACGGGGGGCGCGACACCAGGATGATAGGGCGGCTACGCATCCCTCAACCCGGGCCGATCTCGAATTCCATCCCACGGCCAGGGCCCTGGTCGGCATAGTCCACCAGACTGTAGCCCCGCTCGCTCAGGGCTGCTTCAATGACGTCGCGGTGCCTGCGGAACATCTGTCCGATGGCGAGGGGCGTCAGCCGCGGGTTGCCCTGCCTCAGCCGGTCGACCCCGATCTGCAGCGGCGCTCCCTCGCTGTCGGCCACGCGGACGATCGCCGATGCCAGCTCGGCCGCCTTCGTCTCCGCTGCGGATTTCGGTTTGAATGCCATGCTGCCTCCTGCTCCGTTGCCGTCGGTATCAGCCGCCGGTGAGCCCTTCCGCGAAATCCTCCGGCACCTCGCCGAACTGGCCGAGGATCGTCGCACTCTCTAACTCGCCCGTCTCGTCGTCGGCCACGATCCGGAGCGCGGCCGTGCCCGGCATCCGGCCGGCCATGGCCGCGGCCCGCTTCATCGCCCCGCTCTCGGTCGGTGCAAGCTGCTGCTCGCCGGGCCCGAGGCGCTTGCGCTTGATCACGAAGGTCTGCACCAGAAACGTCGTCTTCATACCCACGATCGCTACCCCCTAAGCCGCCTGGCGCTCGTCGCGCACATCGGTGAAATTCAGCATCCCCGCGCGCCGGCCCTTGCTGTCGTGGATGTCGACGATCCACTCCGACCAATCGAGCTGGCTGCCGCAGCTATCCATCACCTCCCGCGCGACGCGCTCAGCGTGGCTCCAGATCAGTTCCGGGTTGCGCACCCATCGGCCGGTCCGATCAATGACGGCATGCTCTCCATCCGTGCAGTGGAAGCGATAACGCTCGACAGGCATTGGCCTTCCTCGCTCGAATTCACAGGCGTGCACAGGCTCCTGAGGTGGCCTCGCCATGCCACATTGAACCCGGGGCGCCCTTGCTGTTTGTTCTCTCTCTGTTCTCATATCGGGGAGACACGTGGGCGTCTATCGGATCGGCGAATTGGCCGCGGGCTCGGACGCACTTGTCCACGTCCCGATCCTTGGGCAGGCGCTCTGCGCAGGCTTTCCGTCGCCTGCCGACGACTTCCTGGAAGGCGCGCTGGAGCTGCCGCGCTGGCTCGCGCCGAACCCGCCCGCCACCTTCGCCTGGAACATCTCTGGCGACAGCATGCGCGGCGCCGGCATCTTCGACCGCGATCTCGCCGTGGTCGATCGTAGCCTCAAGGCCGGGCACGGCAGCGTCGTGGTCGCGGCCGTCGACGGCGAGATGTCGATCAAGCGCCTGCAGATCGAGGGCAACGTCGCGCGGCTCGCCTTCGACAACCCCGACCTGCCCGCCTTCGCGGTCGAGGAGATGACCGCTGGCGAGGTCTGGGGCGTGGTGCGCTTCTCGATCCGCTGGCACATCGCGCGTGCCGGGCTGGTGCGATGAGCCGCGCCATCGCGCTGATCGACGGCAATGCGTTCTACTGCTCCTGCGAGCGCGTGTTCGATCCGAAGCTCGCTGCCGTGCCGGTGATCGTGCTCTCCAACAACGACGGCTGCGCCATCGCCCGGACCGCCGAAGCCAAGGCGCTCGGGATCCGCATGGGCGAGCCCTACTTCAAGATCCGCGACCTGTGCCGACGCCAGGGCGTGCGGGTGTTCTCCTCGAACTACACGCTCTACGGCGACATGTCGGCCCGCACCAACGCCGTCTACCGCGACTTCGCCCGAGCCGTGGAGATCTACTCCATCGACGAGAGCTTCCTCGACCTCTCGGACGTGCGTGAGCACGAACGCCTGGAGCTCGCCCGCGACCTGCGCGCCACGGTGCGGGCTTGGACCGGAATCCCGACCTGCGTCGGCATCGGGCCGACGAAGACGCTGGCCAAGCTCGCCAACCACATCGCCAAGAGCATCCCTGAGCTCGGCGGCGTCTGCGACCTGTCGGAAGAGGACGAGCGGGCCGCCTGGCTCTGCCGCATCCATGTCGGCGAGGTCTGGGGCATCGGGCGCGCCTCGCTCGCCAAGCTCGAAGCGATGGGCGTCGACACGGTGGCCGACCTGCGCGACCTCGACCCGCGCCAGGTGCGCAAGGCGATGACGGTGGTGGGCGAGCGCATCATCCATGAGCTGCGCGGCCTCGCCTGCCTGCCGCTCGAGCTGCTGCCGGCCCAGCGCAAGGGCTGCGCCGTCACGCGCTCGTTCTCCAAACGCATCGAGGAACGCGCCACGCTGGAGCAGGCGGTGGCGGCCCACGCGGCGCGGCTCGGCGAGAAGCTGCGGCGGGGCGGGCTCGGCACCTCGCACATCACGGTCTTCTACCACACGAGCGAGCACGACCGCGGCGAGCCGATGCGCTCGGTCTCGACCACTGTGACGCTGCCGGAGGCCACGAACGACACGCTGGCGCTGATCAAGGCCGCGCGCCTCGGCGTCGCAAAGACCTGGCGCGAGCCGGGCGAGCGGCCCTGGCGCTACAGCAAGGCCGGGGTGGTAACGACAGACCTGATGCTGCTCGACGACAGCCCACGGGCGCTGATCGGACAGCTCGACCGGGAACGCTCAGGTCCGCTGATGGCTGCGATCGACGCGTGCAACGCGCGGTTCGGGCGTGGCAGCGTCGTGCCGGCGCGCGCCGGTCTCGAGGACAGGCGGGCCTGGAGCACGAAGTTCGAGATGCGCACGCCGCGCTATACGACACAGCTGACCGAGCTACCGACGGCACTCGCTTAGATCGCGATGCTGGCAGCGTTTACCGCTTCTCGGGTCGAGCCAGCAGGATCGCGGTGCGGACCGCGGCGCGCTTCAGGTGATCGCTCGCCTCGGCGCTGGCGACGGTGGTACGCGACCAAGGGTGCGAGCGCACCGCCTCGGAGAGGTTCAAGCCGTAGCCCTCGCCCATCACGAACAGCGTCGTTGTCGGGTCGGCCATGTAGGCCTCGACCGCCGCGACCACGTCGTCCGCGGTGATCGCCTTGGCCTTGTAGAGCTCGCCGATGGTGGGTGATTCGGCCATAGCTCAGTTTAGCGGCCTGTGGTTGCCCATGCCGAGCAGGTAGGCGCCTGCGATGATCTGTTCGCTCGTCAACTCCTTGCCCTCGAGGATGTAGCGCTGGTGTTCGCCTTCATCGACGATCTCAAGCGGCAACCCGCCGGCGATGAGAAACCGAATCGCGTTGCTCAGGAGCATGTCGAGAGGGGAAGGCTCGGTCATGCCCCAGGATACGCGTCACCAGCGGAAATCCCACACCGGGATCCCGACGCCGGCGCCCGGCACGTTCCGGTAGTAGGTGGTCAGCCCGAACTCGATGCGATCGGCCCGGACCGCCGTCGTCCTGCGCCCGCCGATCACGAAGGCACCGCAGGTGTCGACCCGCATCGTGCCGATCTTGGGATGCACGGCGAACAGCTCCGCCGTCGTCCAGCCGTGCACGACGAGGTCGTCTGCGAACTGGTCGAGGGCTTCGAGCGCAACCGCATGCATCTGGGCCCATCCTGACGCTGTCATGCCGGGGCAGGGCGGAACGCTCGGCTTGAGGCGGGCAAGGCCGTCGCGCCAGGCCTGGACGTCGGACGGCACGATCTGAAGGGTGGGTGATGCGGACATGGATCCCGGGCGGCTGGAGGGAGCGCCGGGATAAGCGAGGAGACGGCGAGTCGCTAGGGCGGGGCGGGCACAGGGCGGAGCGCGCCTCCGCCCTCATTGGCCGGCGTCGGACAGGATTACGTTGATGCGCGGCACGGCGTCGAACACCTCTTTGCGCTCGGTATCGTGCGCCGGGATGACGACCTGAACGCACACCATTTCCTGTGCGACGCCCTCGGCCCTCAGTTTCTCGCGGATCATCTCGGCCACCTCGTCGGGCGTGAACCAGACGATGCCGCTTGTTGTCGAATGACGCTGCATGGCTTCTTTCCCCTCCGCCCACTCAGCGGTTGAACCAGACGATGTGCGTGGCGTCAGGCGGTATGCCATCACGACCGTCAGAGGGCTTCACCTCCACGTTGCAGTGCTTGCCGTCCCTCACCGGATGCCCAAAGCCGTCGTAGTCGATGAAAGCACCGCACTCGACAGAGTCGAGGTATTCCTCAACCGTCATCACATGATCGTCCTCATCCACCTCTTGCGAGTAGGATAGATCGGGCTCCGTGCCCCAGATGCCGCGATACTTCGTGGTCATGCTTCTCTCCATGATGGCGGATCTCTCCTCCGCCGCGCGGCGCTTCGGCTTGGCTTGGCTCAAGCCGGCTCTTCGTCATCCCGAACCGGCAACACGCGAACGAGCGGCCCGACATACCGCTCTCCGAAGCCGCGCCGCCTCATGATGGCCTCGGCCTGGGATCGGCTTTCCGCGATCACGTCCCCTCCATAAAGACCGTCCTCGACGGCAAAGGCGGTCAGGTGGATCACCTTCTGCCGAGCCAGAAGGTTGGTCTGATCAAGGCTGAGACCGGCCGTGTCGCGGAAGGATCGTCCGGCATGGGAGCCGCCTACGAACAGGGGACGGGTGGTGTGGATCTCGGTCATGCGTTCGCTCCTCGTGTGAAATCTTGGTCATTCGTCATATCGGGTTGATGGCGAGGGACGGGGCTCGTCTCTCGCTTCGTCATCCGGGGTTGATCACCATCTTTGCGACCAAGCATAGTCTTCAATAATGGGATAGTCTGGCAGCGACTGCCCCCATCCGCGTAAGACGAAAAGCGCGGCTCTGACAGCTGCGTCTGCCTCCTGTTGAACTTTGTCTCGCTGAGCATCAGGGAGACGGTCAAACGCACTTGGCCGGCGCGCCCATCCGCGACGATCTCTGTGCTCATTGGCGATGGCTATCGCCGCTTCTCCGACCATCGCGTTGAACAAGGCTCCCGACTGGAGCTCCACGAAGTGGTCGTAGTCCGCAATGATGGATTGTTTATTTGCTGCGCCCATCTACTCAGATCCTTACCATCTGACGAAGAACAACACACGCATGTTCTGCTGCTAGTTGTGCGTCCAAGGGGTCAGCGTCGGATAAGTTTTCGAGAACTTTGAGGGACCAAGACAAGCTCTGCCTGTCCAAATCGGTATGTTCCCGCGCAAGCAAGGCGAGAGCGTCATCTCGTTCGCGTGCGGCCTCAAAGAGATCCATCGACAGACCACGAGCATGCTCCTCGGCACGTTCGGCCCGCGCCATCCACTCGTCTTTCGCGTCTTGAAGAATGTCACATTGCCTCTTGCATCCAACAGCGTCGTCCATATTGATCTCCAATGCGATATCGCAAGCGCACCATTCGTCGGCATTACTTGTCTGCGGTCGCCTGCTCCGGTCCATCATCTCTCCTATTGAAATTGGCGGAATTCCCCTCCGCCTATTCCGGCCGCCGCTCGATCGAAAACCGCAGCGTCGTGATGTCGTAGCCGCGAAGCTCAAGTTCCTGACAGAGCGTGCGCCCCTGGAAGACGGGAGCTTCCTCTAGGGCAGTCATCAGCACCCGGCTGTCGCACTTCATGTTCCGACTGTCGTAGACGTAGACGACGGACGGTCGGCTGTGCTGATCCGGGCGCCCATACTGTGCGTAGAGCTTTCCCGGCTTGGGCTTCGGTATTGGAACTCGCTTCTTGCTCATCGCCCCTCCTGTTCTAAGGATTTCCCCTCTTTCGAACTCAGGTATTCTCAGCGCTGCTCCGGCGGCCCCAATCAGAAAGTGCGTTTAGCGCGGCGTGGGAAGCGTCCAACGATGCGCGCAGTTGGGCACGATGTCCGGACCAATTCACGCTCTGACCTTCACGCTCGGCAATCGACCAAGCGCTGCGCAATGCTTGATTTGCCAGATCATGCGCCTCCGCAAGCAAACCAACCTGCGCACGCAACACCTCAACTTCGTCCATGTTCGATCCCTCTCTCCTCCGCTTAGTCAGCAATCTTCTTTGCCTTGTCGCCGCCGGACGCCTGCTCAAAATGGTAGGATTTGCCAGCCGTAATAATAACCCCTTTCGGTGATTTAATATCTACGGAGGCACGCCAACCCTTTAGGCTATCTATGTCGTGGTTGTGCGGCATGATACCGGCTACGGCATCGATAGCATCTTCCTTCGAAGCTGCCTCAACACGCACTTTAACCCGCGTGTGAATGATAAGGTCTGTCTCAACTTCAAAGACGGCCATTTTCGTTTCCTTCCTTCTGAAAATTGGCGGATCTCTCCGGTTTCTAATTCAGGCGTTTTCCTTAACCGCCGTAACAGCATCGAGGCGCTGAAGCAGACGACGAACCGCCCGTTTTGCAGAGCGCAAATCCGCGTTGCGGGCCAAGTTGGACCCGTGACCGATCAGGGCGACAATCCGCTTGTATTCTGCTTCACTCTGATCCGAGAGCCGTCCGACCTTGCTCGACATGGCTTCTCTCTCCTCCGCCGCGCGGCGCTTCGGTTCGGCATGCTCGGGCCGATACCTTTCCCTCCCCGTGCCCCTGCAGGATCCACAGGGAGGGCTGGCGTTGTGGTCGTAGCGTCTGGTGCCAGCGCACGCTTCGCAGCGACAAAATTTCCAGCCCTCAACGAATCGACGGTACCAGTCGGATCGCTGCGCCTTGCGCTCGTGGAACGTGCTCATTCCGCTCCTCGCGCCTGTTCGGTGGATGGCGCCTTCCCCTCCCCGAAGTACCAGCGCCCCCGCTTGCCCTGGACGAGGTGGAAGTGCCGGCCCTCCACCGGGTCGCGCCCGTTGCACATCGCGAAGAAGCGCTGGGCTGCCTTGCGGGCCTGCCCTTCCGTGGCGAACCCGGGCACGAACGGATCGCGGCTCGCGCGGGCCGCCACGACGGCCCTCTTCATTCCGTCGCCCATGTCAGTGGTCTCCAGCCTGTCGTGGGAGGAAGGCGCCCAGCCGGCCGTGCTCCGGCGCGATGGCGCGCGGAGGGGAGGGCGGGGCGGTGATGATGGGACGTGGGCCTGTGTCTGCGGCCCGTCCTCTTTTTGCAGGCGCGTCGGCGATCCGGCGGCGTAGGTAGTGCTCTTAGGTTCGGACTGACCTCGAACCATGAACGGAAACGGAACCTGATGCCCGAAACGCCTAGGCCGGTTCCGAAATTCTCCTTTGCTTTCCGTG
>NZ_VZZJ01000047.1 GCF_008806345.1 Methylobacterium planeticum
GCGCTTCGCCATCCGCGAGGGCGGACGCACCGTCGGTGCCGGCGTCGTCGCCGCAATCAACGAGTAAGGGAAGCGTCGCGGCGCAGGAACACACCTGAGCCGCGACTTTCCGTGACGCGATTTCCCGCTTGCCTTGTGCAGATCAGCACAAGCGCGTGGGTGAGCAGATTATCGCCGGCCTTCGTCTCGACGAAGCGCCGGCGAAACTGTTTCGACGGGGCCCTCGAACTTCGACCGGGGCCCGGATCCCTGCGATCGTTCCGCCCCCTGTCCCGCCGCGTCGTCCCGCGGGCCATGCGCCCGGCTTGCGAAGATCCTCCCGGATCCCGATCCGCGTCAGATCCGGGTCCGGCCGACCCGCGGTCGAGGCCGCCTCGAACGAGGCGGCGATCTTCCTCGTCCTTGCGGACGGCAAACCCGTCTTCGCGATGATGATGACGAGGACGGCTACGACGCCGCGGGCCTCCTGCTGCCGGGCTACCGCGCCGAGATTCGCCGCGCCCGCGACGCCGACGCGATCGCTGCGCCCGCACCGACGCGCGACCGCCTCCCGGGGCGACCCTCGCGGGCTTCGCGGCGAATGCCCGTGAGCAGCCGAACCGGGCGCCCGATCTGCGCAGGGACGAGCGGTTTCACATCGATCGAGAGGGCTTGCGGCCGCTCGACACACGCGAAGGCGCCGACCACCGCGCCGTTGAGGCGGCCTCGCCCCCTTGCGCGCCGCCGTCCAATGAGGCATGGAGCGTGGCGCCTAGGAGTGTAGCTCAACTGGTCAGAGCGCCGGTCTCCAAAACCGGAGGTTGCGGGTTCGAGTCCCTCCACTCCTGCCAGTCTGCTTCTCTCCCGTTCCATGCCCTGTCGACAAGCCGTCGGACTTGCGCTAGAGCGGGCGCACTCCGAGATCGATGACGGCCGTCGGTGCGGGCTTCCCGGAAGCCCAGGCGCCGCGGTTTCTCCGTTCTCGGGCAGTTTTCCCGGTTCTTGGCGCCATGGCATCGAACGAAGCGACGAAGAAAATGGATGTGACGCGTGGTACCCCGCGCGGATCGTCGACGCCGACGCCGCCGCGCCAGACCCCGCCGGCGCGGCCCGCGCCGAAGCGCACCGGTCCGCTGGAATTCCTGAACCAGGTGCGCGACGAGGGCCGCAAGGTCACGTGGCCGACCCGCAAGGAGACCACCGTGACCACCATTATGGTGTTCATCATGGTGGTGCTCGCGAGCCTGTTCTTCACCGTGGTCGATCAGGCCATGCGCTACCTCGTCGGCCTGGTCCTCGGGGTCTGAGAATTTCCTTCGGCCCGTCCCCCGGGACGGCAGCCGGAAGCCTGGAGTTGATCGCAACCGTGTCGAAGCGCTGGTACATCGTCCACGCCTACTCGAACTTCGAGAACAAGGTCGCCCAGTCCATCAAGGACCAGGCGGCGCAGCGCGGACTCCTGGAGCTCTTCGACGAGGTGATGGTCCCGACCGAGAAGGTCACGGAGGTGCGCCGGGGCCGCAAGGTCGATGCCGAGCGCAAGTTCTTCCCCGGCTACGTGCTGGTGAAGTGCGACCTGACGGACGAGGTCTACCACCTCATCAAGAACACCCCGAAGGTGACGGGCTTCCTCGGCGCCGACAAGTCGAAGCCGGTCCCGATCCCCGACGCCGAGGCGGAGCGCATCAAGGGCCAGGTCGCCGAGGGCGTCGACCGGCCGAAGCCCTCGATCTCCTTCGAGATCGGCGAGACGGTGCGCGTGGCCGACGGCCCGTTCGCCTCCTTCAACGGCACCGTCGAGGAGATCGACGAGAGCCGCTCCCGCCTCAAGGTCGCCGTGTCGATCTTCGGCCGGGCGACGCCGGTGGAGCTCGAATACGCCCAGGTCGAGAAGGCCTGAGATCGCTCTCGGAATCGGTCGGAGCCGAGGCTCGGACCGTTAGGCCGCGACCCGGATCGAACGGGCCGGCATCACGCGCGGGAGGTCCGCCCGGTTCGCCGCCGGGATCCTCGGACCGCACCGCGACCTGCAACCGTCCGACCCGCCGGAGCCTTAGGCAGCCCGGTGGCGGGCAAGAATTGGGAGCAGTCCCATGGCGAAGAAGATCACGGGCTACGTGAAGCTTCAGGTCCCGGCCGGCGCCGCCAACCCGTCGCCGCCGATCGGCCCCGCGCTCGGTCAGCGCGGCCTCAACATCATGGAATTCTGCAAGGCCTTCAACGCGAAGACCGCGCAGATCGAGAAGGGCACCCCGATCCCGGTCGTCATCACGGCCTACCAGGATCGCAGCTTCACCTTCGAGATGAAGCAGCCCCCGGTCACCTTCTTCCTGAAGAAGGCGGCGGGCTTGAAGATCGGCAAGAAGCCCGCCTCCGGCTCGAAGACTCCGGGCAAGGGCCCAACCGTCGGCAAGGTCACCGAGGCTCAGCTCCGCGAGATCGCGGAGAAGAAGATGCCCGACCTCAACTGCGATTCGGTCGATGCCGCCGTCGCGATGATCCGTGGCTCCGCGCGGGCCATGGGCCTCGACGTCGTCGCGTAAGGGAGGGCAAGATGGCACATGAAGGCAAGCGCATCCGCGCCGCCCGCGAGGGCATCGAGCCGCTGAAGCTCTACCCGATCGACGAAGCGATCAAGCTCGTGAAGGCGAAGGCCAGCGCCAAGTTCGACGAGACCGTCGAGGTCTCGATGAATCTCGGCGTCGACCCGCGCCACGCCGACCAGATGGTCCGCGGCGTCTGCAACCTGCCGAACGGGTCGGGCCGGACGGTTCGCGTGGCGGTCTTCGCCCGCGGCGCCAAGGCGGACGACGCCCGCGCGGCCGGTGCCGACATCGTCGGCGCCGAGGACCTCCTCGAGATCGTCCAGAGCGGCAAGATCGAGTTCGACCGCTGCATCGCGACCCCGGACATGATGCCGCTCGTCGGCCGTCTCGGTAAGGTGCTGGGCCCGCGCGGCCTGATGCCGAACCCGAAGGTCGGCACCGTCACGATGGACGTGAAGGGTGCGGTCGCGGGCGCCAAGGGCGGCTCCGTCGAGTTCCGCGTCGAGAAGGCGGGCATCGTGCACGCCGGCATCGGCAAGGTCTCCTTCGACGAGGCCAAGCTGGTCGAGAACATCAAGGCGTTCGCCGATGCGGTGGCCAAGGCCAAGCCCGCCGGCGCCAAGGGCACCTACATCCAGCGCATCGCCGTCACCTCGACGATGGGCCCGGGCGTGAAGGTCGAGCCGACGACTGTCCTGACGGTCTGACCGCCTGAGAAGACGGGCCGGTTCTCCGGAACCGGCGGGGCAAGCGCCCGGCTCCTGCCCCGGAGCCGGGCGCTTCGCGTTGCGGGCGCCGTGCAACCCTCGAGAGGCTGTGATCGGCCATGGCCGGACCCGGCGTCCTGCCATGGGTGAAATCCATCGTCCGAGGGGGGACGCTTTCGGCTCAGCCTGTGCTAGATACCGGCCCATGCGATGCTCCCTTGCCGTCACCACCGTGAGACGCATCCTCTGCGTCTTTCCCGCCTACACCCCCTCCTTCGGCACATTCTCGCACGCCTACCCATTGATGGGGGGCGTCAAGGCCTTCATGCCTCCGCAGGGCCTTCTCCTGATCGCGGCCTACATGCCGGAATCCTGGGAGTGCCGGTTCATCGACGAGAACATCCGCCGAGCGACCCCCGAGGAATTCGCCTGGACCGACGCGGTGTTCGTGTCGGGCATGCATATCCAGGCGCCGCAGATCCGTGACATCAACGCCCGGGCCCATGCGGCCGGCAAGGTCACGGTGCTGGGAGGTCCCTCGGTCTCCGGCTCGCCCGAGCAGTACCCGGACTTCGACTACCTGCATCTCGGCGAGATCGGCGACGCCACCGACCAGCTCGTCGCGATCCTCGACCGCGACGTCGCGATCCCTGCGAGCCAAGTCAGGCTCGAGACGCAGGACCGCCTCGCGCTCGCGGACTTTCCCGCCCCCGCCTACGAAGCCGCACCGCTCAAGCGCTACCTGATCGGCTCGCTCCAGTTCTCCTCCGGCTGCCCCTATCGCTGCGAGTTCTGCGACATCCCGCAGCTCTACGGGCGCCAGCCCCGTCTCAAGACGCCCGAGCAGATGTGCGCCGAGCTTGACGCCATCATCGCCCAGCCCGGCCATCCGGCGGTGGTCTACTTCGTCGACGACAACTTCATCGGCAACCGCAAGGCCACCAAGGACATGCTGCCCCACCTCGTGGCGTGGCAGAAGGCGAACAGCTACCCGCTTCAATTCGCCTGCGAAGCGACGCTGAACATGGCCAAGCAGCCGGACATCCTCGCGCTGATGCGCGAGGCGAACTTCATGACGGTCTTCGTCGGGATCGAGACCCCCGAGGAGGAGGCCCTCGCGGGCATCGACAAGAAGCACAATGCCGCCGTGCCGATGTACGAGGCCATCGAGACCCTCAACGGCTACGGGCTCGAGGTGACCTCCGGGATCATCCTCGGGCTCGACAGCGACACCGAGGCGTCCGAGGACAAACTCATCGACTTCATCGATCGCTCCGGCATCCCGGTCCTCACGATCAACCTGCTCCAGGCCCTGCCGAAGACGCCCCTGTGGGATCGCCTCACCCGCGAGGGCCGCCTGGTGCACGATGCCGCCCTCGAGTCGAACGTCCTGTTCAAGCGGCCCCACGACGATGTCGTGGCAAGCTGGCGCAAGGCCATCGCCCACGCCTACACGCCCGAGAAGATCTTCGACCGCTTCCGGTATCAGGTCGACACCACCTATCCGCACCGGATCAAGACGCCGACCAAGGGCAAGCTGACCCGGACCAACCTGCGCCGCGGGCTCGTCCTCGGCTTCAACATCGTCCTGCGGGTCGGCATCCTGTCGGATTACCGGCGCCCGTTCTGGCGGGCGGCCGGGCACGCGTTGCGCCGCGGGCAGATCGAGGCGGTGTTCAACATGGGCTTCGTGGCCCATCACCTGATCCGCTTCACCCGCGAGGCCCTGCGCGGCGAGCACAACGCCTCGTTCTACGCGGCCAAGGCGGAGCAGCGCGAGCACGAGCGCAACCGCCCGTGGTGGCAGGCGGCGCGACGCTTCCTTCCGACCTGAGCCGGAGGGCGGCATCGGCCGAGCGGCATCGAACCCGCGGACCACGCCTGCAAGCTCCGCTTGCCTGCGACGGAATTGTCGCGCGCGGGTACTTGGCAGGCGCCTTGCTAGGCTCTATACACCGCGCTCCACGATATTCGCTTTGAGGTTCGGAGCCGGTCGTACAACCGCGCTCCGTTTGAGATGTCGTCTGGGCAACCAGACGACGATGGCCGGAAGGACCTGTGAGGCGGAATGCTTCTCAGGGCCGTGTCCGGCCATGTCCTGTCCGAGACTGCAGGCGCCGGGCGACCGGCTTAATCGGAGAAAGCCTGCACAGACGGGGAAGACCGAATTCCACACCCTCGCCAGCTTGCATCCGCGGGACGGCGAGGTATCGGTTTGAACCATCTCGCCCATGCCGTCCCTCGGGACGCCAGGGGACAGGGCCGTGAAGCGTCGCTCAGGACGTTCCGGCTTCTTTGAGGCCGAGATCCGTCCCGGGCGGCATGTGCAACCGGCGGACCCGAGATCGGGTTCCGCCAACCGGAGAGAGCCCAGTGGACAGGACAGCAAAAGCTGATCTCGTCTCGACGCTCAACGGCGTGTTCGCGAACACCGCCGTCGTCGTCGTGGCCCACTACAAGGGCCTCACGGTCGCCGACATGCAGAAGCTGCGCTCGCAGATGAAGCAGGCCGGCGCCACCGTGAAGGTCACGAAGAACCGCCTCGCCAACATCGCTCTCGATGGCACGGACGTCGCCTCCATCAAGCCCCTCCTGAAGGGCCCGACCCTGCTCGCCTATTCGAGCGATCCGGTCGCGGCCGCCAAGGTGGCGGTGGATTTCGCCAAGGCCAACGACAAGCTCGTGATCCTCGGTGGCGCCATGGGAACGACTGCCCTGAACCCGGACGGCGTGAAGGCCCTCGCCTCGCTCCCGTCCCTCGACGAACTGCGCGCCAAGATCGTGGGCCTCGTGCAGGCTCCCGCGACCAAGATCGCTCAGGTCGTCAATGCGCCGGCGGCCAAGCTCGCCCGCGTGTTCGGGGCCTATGCCAAGAAGGACGAAGCGGCCTGAGGGTCGGTTCACCCCCTTTCAAATCCAACCGTTCAAACCGATATCTAGAGGAACACAATCATGGCTGATCTTGCCAAGCTCGTTGACGACCTCTCGTCGCTGACCGTTCTCGAGGCCGCCGACCTCGCCAAGATGCTCGAAGAGAAGTGGGGCGTCTCGGCCGCTGCCGCCGTCGCCGTGGCTGCCGGCCCGGCCGCCGGGGGTGGCGCCGCCGCCGCCGTCGAGGAGCAGACCGAGTTCACGGTCGTGCTCGCCGCCGCTGGCGAGAAGAAGATCGAGGTCATCAAGGAGGTCCGGGCGATCACCGGCCTCGGCCTCAAGGAGGCCAAGGACCTCGTCGAGGGTGCGCCGAAGCCCGTCAAGGAATCCGTCACCAAGGACGAGGCCGAGAAGCTCAAGGCTCAGCTCGAGAAGGCCGGCGCCAAGGTCGAGCTCAAGTAAGACTCAGATGGGCCGTCTCCGGCCCATCACCGCACGGCGGGCTGGCCTCAGCCTGTCGTGACCGGAGCCCGCGGGTGTTCTCACCCGCGGGCTAAGGTCGCTTCGGGCGGCCGGTGGATCCTGGGACGGGTCCGGTCGGAATTCAGTTTCGGGTGAGGCGGTCCGGCGGGGCGCGCTTCACGGTCCGGTGCGGGAAGGCAGCTTTCCCCGGGCAACCAGGACGCGGGATGGTGGAGCGAGGTCACATGGCCAATACGCTGGTCGGTCGCAAGCGCATTCGCAAGTTCTTCGGCAAGATCCGGGAAGTCGCCGAGATGCCGAATCTCATCGAGGTTCAGAAGGCATCCTACGACCAGTTTCTGATGGTGGACGAGCCCGAGGGCGGGCGCGCCGACGAGGGTCTGCAGACGGTCTTCAAGTCCGTGTTCCCGATCTCGGACTTCTCCTCGACCGCGCTGCTCGAGTTCGTGCGCTACACCTTCGAGCCGCCGAAATACGACGTCGACGAGTGCCGGCAGCGTGGGATCACCTTCGCGGCGCCGCTCAAGGTGACGCTGCGGCTGATCGTGTTCGATGTGGATCCGGATACGGGTGCCAAGTCCGTCAAGGATATCAAGGAGCAGGACGTCTACATGGGCGACATGCCCCTGATGACGGAGAACGGCACCTTCATCGTCAACGGCACCGAGCGCGTCATCGTCTCGCAGATGCACCGCTCGCCGGGTGTGTTCTTCGACCACGACAAGGGCAAGACGCACTCGAGCGGGAAGCTGCTGTTTGCCGCCCGCATCATCCCGTATCGCGGCTCCTGGCTCGACGTCGAGTTCGACGCCAAGGACATCGTGCACGTGCGCATCGACCGGAAGCGCAAGCTGCCCGTCACCTCGCTCCTGTTCGCCCTCGGCCTCGACGGCGAGGAGATCCTGTCGACCTTCTACAACCGCGTGGTCTATGACCGTGACGGCGCGGATTGGCGCGTGCCGTTCGACGCGGAGCGCCTGAAGGGCTTCAAGGCCTCCGTCGACCTGATCGACGCCGATTCCGGCGAGGTCGTCCTCGAGGCCGGCAAGAAGCTGAATGCCCGCAACGCCCGCCAGATCGGCGAGAAGGGCACGAAGTTCCTGAAGGCCACGGACGAGGATCTGGTCGGCCAGTACATCGCCGAGGACCTCGTCAACGGGAAGACCGGCGAGATCTGGGCCGAGGCCGGCGACGAGATCTCCGAGAAGCTCCTCAAGAGCCTCGAGGATGTCGGCGTCTCCGAATTGCCGGTGCTCGACATCGATCACGTCAATGTCGGTCCCTACATCCGCAACACGCTCGCGGTGGACAAGAACTCGGGCCGCGAGGGCGCGCTGTTCGACATCTACCGCGTCATGCGCCCTGGCGAGCCGCCGACCCTCGACACCGCCGAGGCGATGTTCCACTCGCTGTTCTTCGATTCCGAGCGCTACGACCTCTCCGCGGTCGGCCGCGTGAAGATGAACATGCGCCTCGACCTCGACGCCGCCGACACGGTGCGCACCCTCCGCAAGGAGGACATGCTCGCCGTCGTCAAGGCGCTCGTCGACCTGCGCGACGGCAAGGGTGAGATCGACGACATCGACCATCTCGGCAACCGCCGGGTGCGCTCGGTCGGCGAGCTCATGGAGAACCAGTACCGCTTGGGTCTCCTGCGCATGGAGCGCGCCATCAAGGAGCGGATGTCGTCCGTCGACATCGACACCGTGATGCCGCAGGACCTGATCAACGCGAAGCCCGCGGCCGCGGCCGTGCGCGAGTTCTTCGGCTCGTCGCAGCTCTCGCAGTTCATGGACCAGACCAACCCGCTCTCGGAGGTCACCCACAAGCGCCGCCTCTCGGCCCTCGGCCCGGGCGGCCTGACCCGCGAGCGCGCCGGCTTCGAGGTGCGCGACGTGCACCCGACCCATTACGGCCGCATCTGCCCGATCGAGACGCCGGAGGGCCCGAATATCGGCCTGATCAACTCGCTCGCCACCTTCGCGCGCGTGAACAAGTACGGCTTCATCGAGACCCCGTTCCGTCGCGTGAAGGACGGCGTCGTCACGACCGAGGTCGCCTATCTCTCCGCCATGGAGGAGGCGAAGTACTACGTCGCCCAGGCCAACGCCCAGATGGACGAGAACTTCAAGCTGACGGAGGACCTCGTGGTCTGCCGTCGCGCGGGCGAAGTCATCGTCGTCGGCCCCGAGCGGGTCGACCTCATGGACGTGTCGCCGAAGCAGCTCGTCTCGGTCGCGGCCGCGCTGATCCCGTTCCTCGAGAACGACGACGCGAACCGCGCCCTGATGGGTTCGAACATGCAGCGCCAGGCGGTGCCCCTCGTCCGGGCCGACGCGCCGTTCGTCGGCACCGGCATGGAAGCGGTCGTCGCCCGCGATTCGGGGGCGGCGATCGCCGCGCGCCGCACCGGCATCGTCGATCAGGTGGACGCCACCCGCATCGTCATCCGGGCGACCGAGGAGGCCGACGCCACCAAGCCCGGCGTCGACATCTACCGCCTGCAGAAGTTCCAGCGCTCCAACCAGTCGACCTGCATCACGCAGAAGCCGCTGGTGCGCGTCGGAGAGCCCGTCAAGAAGGGCGAGATCATCGCCGACGGTCCCTCGACCGAGTTCGGCGAGCTCGCCCTCGGCCGCAACGTGCTCGTCGCGTTCATGCCCTGGAACGGCTACAACTTCGAGGACTCGATCCTGCTCTCCGAGCGGATCGTGAAGGATGACGTGTTCACCTCGATCCACATCGAGGAATTCGAGGTGATGGCCCGCGATACCAAGCTGGGCCCGGAGGAGATCACCCGCGACATCCCGAACGTCTCGGAGGAGGCGCTGAAGAACCTCGACGAGGCCGGCATCGTCTATATCGGCGCCGAGGTCCACGCGGGCGACATCCTGGTCGGCAAGATCACCCCGAAGGGCGAGAGCCCGATGACGCCGGAGGAGAAGCTCCTGCGCGCCATCTTCGGCGAGAAGGCCTCGGATGTCCGCGACACGTCCCTGCGCGTCCCGCCGGGCGTCACCGGCACCATCGTCGAGGTGCGGGTGTTCAACCGCCACGGCGTCGACAAGGACGAGCGCGCCCAGGCCATCGAGCGCGAGGAGATCGAGCGTCTCGCCAAGGACCGCGACGACGAGCAGGCGATCCTCGACCGCAACACCTATGCCCGCCTGGCGCAGGTGCTGGTGGGGCAGTCCCCGATCGCCGGGCCGAAGGGATTCCGCAAGGACACCACGCTGACCCGCGAGGGGCTGAACGACTACCCGCGCTCGCAATGGTGGCAGTTCGCTGTCGTCGACGACCGTCTCATGACCGAGATGGAGGCGATGCAGAAGCAGTACGACGAGTCGAAGAAGCGCCTTGAGCAGCGCTTCCTCGACAAGGTCGAGAAGCTGCAGCGCGGCGACGAGCTTCCGCCCGGCGTGATGAAGATGGTCAAGGTCTTCGTCGCCGTGAAGCGCAAGATCCAGCCCGGCGACAAGATGGCGGGCCGCCACGGCAACAAGGGTGTCGTCTCGCGGATCGTGCCGATCGAGGACATGCCGTTCCTGGAGGACGGGACGCATGCCGATATCGTGCTGAACCCCCTCGGCGTCCCGAGCCGCATGAATGTCGGCCAGATCCTGGAGACGCATCTGGGCTGGGCGGCGGCGGGTCTCGGCCGCAAGGTCTCGAAGGCGGTCGATGCCTACCTGCGCAATCAGGACATCGCCCCGCTGCGCGAGGAGATGCAGAGCATCTACGCGCCGGCCGAGATCGAGGGTCTCACCGACGAGGACATGCTGGAGGTCGGCAACAACCTTCGCCGCGGCGTACCCATGGCGACGCCGGTCTTCAACGGCGCCAAGGAGGCCGACATCGAGGCGATGCTGGAGATGGCGGGTCTCGACCGCTCGGGCCAGTCGACCCTCTACGACGGGCGCACGGGCGAGCCTTTCGACCGCAAGGTGACGATGGGCTACATCTACATGCTGAAGCTGCACCACCTCGTGGACGACAAGATCCACGCCCGCTCGATCGGTCCCTACTCGCTGGTCACCCAGCAGCCGCTCGGCGGAAAGGCGCAGTTCGGCGGCCAGCGCTTCGGCGAGATGGAGGTCTGGGCGCTCGAGGCCTACGGCGCGGCCTACACGCTGCAGGAGATGCTGACGGTGAAGTCCGACGACGTGGCCGGCCGCACCAAGGTCTACGAAGCCATCGTGCGCGGCGACGACACCTTCGAGGCGGGCATCCCCGAGAGCTTCAACGTTCTCGTCAAGGAGATGCGCTCGCTCGGCCTCAACGTCGAGCTCACGTCCTCGAAGCAATCGGCGGCGAACGACCAGATCGAGCCGCCCGCGGACGCGGCTGAGTAAGCCAAGGCGACACCTCCCGTGCCGGCCCGAGATGGCCGGCACGGTTCGAGCGGGGGAGGGGCAGGGCCTCCCGGAGAGACGACGGCCAGCAGCGCCTCAGCCGGGCGCTGCGCCAGGGGAAGTTTCAGTGCGCGGCAGCCCAGGCGCGGGGCGGCCCGCCAGCAAGGAGTAGATCATGAACCAAGAGGTCATGAATCTTTTCAACCAGCAGGCCCAGCCCCAGAGCTTCGATCAGATCAAGATTTCGATCTCGAGCCCCGAGAAGATCCTCTCGTGGTCCTACGGCGAGATCAAGAAGCCCGAAACCATCAACTACCGGACGTTTAAGCCCGAGCGGGACGGCCTCTTCTGCGCGCGCATCTTCGGGCCGATCAAGGACTATGAGTGCTTGTGCGGCAAGTACAAGCGCATGAAGTACAAGGGCGTCATCTGCGAGAAATGCGGCGTCGAGGTCACCCTCGCGCGCGTCCGGCGCGACCGCATGGGCCATATCGAACTCGCCGCCCCCGTCGCGCATATCTGGTTCCTGAAGTCCCTTCCGAGCCGCATCGGCCTGCTGCTCGACATGGCGCTGAAGGATCTCGAGCGCATCCTGTACTTCGAGTCCTACTGCGTCATCGAGCCGGGCCTCACCCCCCTCAAGGAGCGTCAGCTCCTGTCGGAGGAGGAGTACCTGCGCGCCCAGGAGGAGTACGGCGAGGATTCCTTCACCGCCATGATCGGCGCCGAGGCGATCCGCCGGATCCTGCAGGAGCTCGACCTCGAAGGCATCGCCAACTCGCTGCGCGAGGAGATTGCCACCACCACCTCCGAGCTCAAGCCCAAGAAGCTGCTCAAGCGCCTCAAGATCATCGAGGCGTTCCAGATGTCGGGCAACAAGCCCGAGTGGATGATCCTGACCGTGGTCCCGGTGATCCCGCCGGACCTGCGCCCGCTCGTTCCCCTGGACGGCGGCCGCTTCGCCACGTCCGATCTGAACGACCTCTACCGCCGCGTGATCAACCGCAACAATCGCCTGAAGCGGCTGATCGAGCTGCGCGCGCCCGACATCATCATCCGCAACGAGAAGCGGATGCTGCAGGAGGCCGTCGACGCCCTGTTCGACAACGGCCGCCGCGGCCGCGTCATCACGGGCGCCAACAAGCGTCCGCTGAAGTCCCTCGCCGACATGCTGAAGGGCAAGCAGGGCCGCTTCCGCCAGAACCTCCTCGGCAAGCGCGTCGACTATTCGGGCCGCTCGGTCATCGTGGTCGGCCCGGAGCTGAAGCTGCACCAGTGCGGCCTGCCGAAGAAGATGGCGCTGGAGCTGTTCAAGCCGTTCATCTACGCGCGCCTCGACGCCAAGGGCTTCTCGGCCACCGTCAAGCAGGCCAAGAAGCTCGTCGAGAAGGAGAAGCCGGAGGTCTGGGACATCCTCGATGAGGTGATCCGCGAGCACCCGGTGATGCTGAACCGCGCGCCGACGCTCCACCGCCTCGGCATCCAGGCCTTCGAGCCCAAGCTGATCGAGGGCAAGGCAATCCAGCTGCACCCGCTCGTCTGCGCGGCGTTCAACGCCGACTTCGACGGCGACCAGATGGCCGTGCACGTTCCCCTGAGCCTCGAGGCTCAGCTGGAAGCGCGCGTCCTGATGATGTCGACGAACAACATCCTGCACCCGGCCAACGGTCAGCCGATCATCGTGCCGTCGCAGGACATCGTCCTCGGCCTCTACTACCTGTCGATCGTCGCCGAGGGCGCCCCGGGCGCGTTCGATGGGGCCAGCAAGACCAACCCCATGCAGGGCGTCTACGGCAACATCGGCGAGCTCGAGCACGCGCTCGCGGCCAAGGCCGTCTCGCTGCACTCGAAGATCAAGTGGCGCTGGAAGGGCATCGGCCCGGACGGCGAGCCGCTGACGAAGACCTACGACACGACGCCGGGTCGCGTGATCCTGTCCGGCGTGCTGCCGCTGCATCCGAAGGTGCCCTTCGACATCGTCAACAAGCTGATGACGAAGAAGGAGATCTCCGCGATGATCGACACCGTCTACCGCCACTGCGGTCAGAAGGAGTCGGTGATCTTCTGCGACCGCATCATGGCGCTCGGCTTCTCCCACGCGTTCAAGGCCGGCATCTCGTTCGGCAAGGACGACATGGTGGTGCCGGACAACAAGTGGTCGATCGTCGACGATACCCGCGCGCTCGTGAAGGATTACGAGCAGCAGTACAATGACGGCCTGATCACCCAGGGCGAGAAGTACAACAAGGTCGTGGATGCCTGGGCGAAGTGCTCGGACAAGCTCGCGGCCGAGATGATGGGCCGGATCTCAGCGGTCCAGAAGGACGAGAACGGCGCCGACAAGCAGGTCAACTCGATCTACATGATGAGCCACTCCGGTGCGCGCGGCTCGCCGGCGCAGATGAAGCAGCTCGCGGCCATGCGCGGCCTCATGGCCAAGCCCTCGGGCGAGATCATCGAGACCCCGATCATCTCGAACTTCAAGGAAGGCCTCGACGTTCTCGAGTACTTCAACTCGACCCACGGCGCCCGCAAGGGCCTCGCCGACACGGCTCTGAAGACTGCGAATTCCGGCTACCTGACCCGCCGCCTCGTCGACGTGGCCCAGGACGCCGTCATCCGCGAGACGGATTGCGGCACGACCAACGGCATTAAGATGCGCGCCATCATCGATGCCGGCCAGGTCGTGGCGCCGCTCGCCATCCGCATCCTCGGCCGCGCCACGGCCGAGGATCTGATGGCGCAGGACGGCACCATCATCGTCAAGGCCGGAGAGACCATCGAGGAGCGCCATCTGCCCGCGATCGCGGCGGCCGGCATCCAGGAGGTGAAGATCCGCTCCGTGCTCGTCTGCCAGACGAAGAGCGGCGTCTGCGCCACCTGCTACGGGCGCGATCTGGCCCGCGGCACGCCCGTCAACATGGGCGAGGCCGTCGGCGTCATCGCGGCGCAGTCGATCGGCGAGCCGGGCACCCAGCTCACGATGCGCACCTTCCACATCGGCGGCGCCGCCCAGATCGCGGATTCGTCCTTCATCGAGTCGAGCTTCGAGGGTACCATCAAGATCCGCAACCGGGCGCTCGCCCGGAACACGGACGGTGACCTCGTCGCCACCGGCCGCAACGTGGCCGTGGTGATCATCGGGTCCGATGGGACGGAGCGCGCCGTGCACCGCCTGCAATACGGCGCCAGGGTGCGGGTCGACGAGGGCGACAAGGTCAAGCGCGGCCAGCGGATCGCCGAGTGGGACCCCTATACCCGTCCGATCATCACCGAGGCGGACGGCATCGTGGCCTACGAGGATCTCTACGATGGCCAGTCCATCACGGAGACCACCGACGAATCGACCGGCATCGCCAAGCGCGTCGTCATCGATTGGCGGGGCTCGGCACGCACCTCGGACCTGAAGCCGGCGATGATCGTCGTCGACGCCGACGGCAAGCCGATCAAGCTGCCGCGCGGATCGGACGCCCGCTACTTCCTGCCCGTCGACGCCATCATCGGCTTCGATCCGGGTGCGAAGGTGAAGGCCGGCGACATCCTGGCCCGCGTCTCGACGGATTCGGCCAAGACCCGCGACATCACCGGCGGTCTGCCGCGGGTGGCGGAGCTGTTCGAGGCCCGTCGTCCGAAGGATGCGGCGATCATCGCCGAGAAGTCGGGGACGATCCAGTTCGGCCGCGACTACAAGAACAAGCGCCGGCTGACGCTGACGCCGCACGACGGTTCGGACGCGGTCGAGTACCTGATCCCCAAGGGCAAGCACATCCACCTGCAGGACGGGGACGTGGTGGAGCTCGGCGACTACATCGTCGACGGCAATCCGGCGCCGCACGACATCCTGGCGATCAAGGGCGTGGAAGAGCTCGCAGCCTACCTCGTCAATGAGATCCAGGAGGTCTACCGGCTCCAGGGCGTGTCGATCAACGACAAGCACATCGAGGTCATCGTCCGGCAGATGCTGCAGAAGGTCGAGATCACCGACGGCGGCGATTCGGAGATCCTCACGGGAGACCAGATCGACCGTACCGAGCTTGCCGAGATCAACGAGAAGCTGATCGGCGAGGGCAAGAAGCCGGTCCAGGGCGTCCCGGTGCTGCTCGGCATCACCAAGGCCTCGCTGCAGACGAAGTCGTTCATCTCGGCGGCCTCGTTCCAGGAGACGACCCGCGTGCTCACCGAGGCCGCCGTCAACGGCAAGGTCGACACGCTGGAGGGCCTCAAGGAGAACGTCATCGTCGGCTCGCTCATCCCGGCCGGGACGGGCTCCATGGCGGCGGAGATCCGCGCCGTGGCACGCCGTCGCGACAAGATGATCCTCCAGCAGAAGGCCGCCGAGAGCGGCGCACACTCCCTCGAGGAGTTGCCGCCGGCGGCCGAGTAGGGGCCGCGACGACAGCGATAGGAGACAGCAAGGGCGGCCCACGGGCCGCCCTCCGCGTATCCAGCCTCCCGTGCCGCGAGGGCGCGGCGGAGCACAGGCTTTAACATCCGGTGAACCGCGAGATTATCGCCCCTGAACCATTGACGGACCGCCTGCCTGCGCGTAGAAGCGCGCCACTCCGGTGGATCGCAGCCGCTGACGGGCCGAAGCAACTGCTTCGCGGACCGTCGCCAGGTCGGCATCGGAGCTCACATCGCCTGACGTCCATGTCAGATCAGTAGGTACGAGCGCGCCTGCAAAACGGGGTGCTCCTCTGCCGACAGCGCGCCACGGGTCCTGACCGACCCCTGGCGCATATTCGTTTTGCGGGACATCCCACCGGGTGTCCGCTCGAGGTCCCGCGAGGGACGCAGTGACTAGAACGCGTGATCGTGGGACGCCCACGATCCTGAGGAAGAGGGCAGAGGATGCCGACGATCAACCAGCTGATCGCTCAGCCGCGCAAGGCGCAGAAGAGCCGCAACAAGGTGCCGGCGCTCGATGCCTGCCCGCAGAAGCGTGGCGTCTGCACCCGCGTCTACACGACGACCCCGAAGAAGCCGAACTCCGCGCTCCGCAAGGTCGCCAAGGTCCGGCTGACCAACGGGTTCGAGGTGATCGGCTACATCCCGGGTGAGGGCCACAACCTTCAGGAGCATTCCGTGGTGATGATCCGCGGCGGCCGCGTGAAGGATCTTCCCGGCGTGCGCTACCACATCCTGCGCGGCGTCCTCGACACGCAGGGCGTCAAGAACCGGAAGCAGCGCCGTTCGAAGTACGGCGCCAAGCGTCCGAAGTAAGATTTTCGCGCATCCCGTAAGGATGTCGCCGGCTCGGATCTGAGCTCAAGGCGGCCTGCGCGGGATGGTTTGATGTACCGAGAAGACCAGACGGAGCGCGCGCATGTCCCGCCGCCACAGTGCCGAGAAGCGTGAGATCATCCCGGACGCCAAGTACGGCGACGTCGTCCTCACCAAGTTCATGAATTCGATCATGTACGAGGGCAAGAAGTCGGTCGCCGAGCGGATCGTCTACGGCGCGTTCGACATCGTCGAGAACCGCGCCCGCGCGAACCCGATCGAGGTGTTCCGCGCCGCCCTCGAGAACGTCGCCCCGGCGATCGAGGTGCGTTCCCGCCGCGTCGGCGGCGCGACCTACCAGGTCCCCGTCGAGGTTCGCACCGAGCGCCGTCAGGCCCTGGCGATCCGCTGGCTGATCCAGGCCGCCCGCGGCCGGAACGACCGCACCATGATCGAGCGCCTCTCCGCAGAGCTGCTCGACGCCGCCAACAACCGCGGCAACGCCGTCAAGAAGCGGGAAGACACGCACCGGATGGCTGAAGCCAACCGCGCCTTCTCGCATTACCGCTGGTAAGCGGTCCAAGCCCCCTCTCAGGAGCACCCCGATGCCCCGCACGCACGCGATCGAGGACTACCGCAACTTCGGCATCATGGCACACATCGATGCCGGCAAGACCACGACGACCGAGCGGATCCTCTACTACACCGGAAAGTCCCATAAGATCGGCGAGGTCCACGAGGGCGCCGCCACCATGGACTGGATGGAGCAGGAGCAGGAGCGCGGCATCACCATCACGTCCGCCGCGACGACGTGCTTCTGGCGCGAGAAGCGCCTGAACATCATCGACACCCCCGGCCACGTGGATTTCACCATCGAGGTGGAGCGCTCGCTCCGCGTGCTCGACGGCGCCGTCTGCGTGCTCGACGGCAACCAGGGCGTCGAGCCCCAGACCGAGACCGTCTGGCGTCAGGCCGACAAGTACGACGTCCCGCGCGTCGTGTTCGTCAACAAGATGGACAAGATCGGCGCCGACTTCTTCAAGTGCGTCGCCGACATCATCGACCGCGTCGCCGGCAAGCCCGTCTGCCTGCAGCTGCCGATCGGCTCCGAGTCCAATTTCCAGGGCGTCATCGACCTCATCAAGATGAAGTCGATCGTCTGGTCGGGAGAAGCGCTCGGCGCGACCTTCACCGAGGGCGAGATCCCGGCGGACCTTCAGGATCAGGCGGTCGAGTACCGCACCAAGCTGGTCGAGGCCTGCGTCGAGCTCGACGACGACGCGATGGCCTCCTACCTCGACGGCACGGAGCCGGACGAGGAGACCCTGCGCAAGCTCGTGCGCAAGGCCGTGCAGTTGCGCGCCTTCCATCCCGTGCTCTGCGGCTCGGCCTTCAAGAACAAGGGCGTGCAGCCCCTCCTCGACGCCGTCGTGGATTACCTGCCCTCGCCCGCCGATCGCGGTGAGATCAAGGGCCTCGACTTCAAGACCGAGGAAGAGACCGTCCGTCATCCGACCGACAGCGATCCTTTCTCCATGCTCGCCTTCAAGATCATGGACGATCCCCATGTCGGCACGATCACCTTCTGCCGCGTCTACTCGGGCAAGATCGACTCGGGCGCCAACGTGCTCAACTCGAGCCGTGACAAGAAGGAGCGCGTCGGCCGCATGCTCCTGATGCACGCCAACAACCGTGAGGACGTGAAGGAAGCCTTCGCGGGCGACATCGTGGCGCTTGCGGGTCTCAAGGACACGCGCACGGGCGACACGCTGTGCGATCCGGTCAAGTCCGTGATCCTCGAGAAGATGGAGTTTCCCGAGCCCGTCATCGAGATCGCCGTCGAGCCGAAGTCGAAGGCCGACCAGGAGAAGCTCGGCATCGCGCTCTCGAAGCTCGCCGCCGAGGACCCGTCGTTCCGCGTCTCCACCGACCAGGAATCCGGCCAGACCATCCTTCGCGGGATGGGCGAGCTTCACCTCGACATCAAGGTCGACATCCTGCGCCGCACCTACAAGGTCGACGCGAATATCGGCCAGCCGCAGGTGGCGTATCGCGAGAAGCTGACGCGTCGTCAGGAGATCGACTACACCCACAAGAAGCAGACCGGCGGCACCGGCCAGTTCGCCCGCGTCAAGCTGGTGGTCGAGCCGAACGAGCCGGGCAAGGGCTTCGAGTTCGAGTCGAAGATCATCGGCGGCGCGGTTCCCAAGGAGTACATCCCGGGCGTCGAGAAGGGCCTCAACTCGGTCCTCGGCGCCGGCATCCTGGCGGGGTTCCCCGTCGTCGACATCAAGGTCGAGCTCATCGACGGCGCCTTCCACGACGTCGATTCCTCGGCGCTCGCCTTCGAGATCGCGTCCCGCGCGGCTCTGCGGGAAGCCCTCCAGAAGGGCGGATCGGTGCTGCTCGAGCCGGTGATGAAGGTCGAGGTCGTCTCGCCGGAGGACTACACCGGCTCGGTCATCGGCGACCTCAACTCACGCCGCGGCCAGATCCAGGGCCAGGACATGCGCGGCAACGCGAACGTCATCAACGCGATGGTGCCGCTCGCCAACATGTTCGGCTACGTGAACAACCTGCGCTCGATGTCTCAGGGCCGGGCAAACTTCACGATGCAATTCGACCATTACGAAGAGGTGCCGCGCGGCGAGGCCGACAAGGTCATCGCCAAGTACGCCTAAGCGAGAGCTCGGCGCACCGCGCACCACCCCACCCATCCGGGAAGCCGGCCTGACCGCGGGCCGCTTCCGCGAAACCCACCAAACCGGAGGCTCACATGGCCAAAGAGAAGTTTTCGCGCACGAAGCCGCACTGCAACATTGGAACGATCGGCCACGTTGACCA
>NZ_VZZJ01000048.1 GCF_008806345.1 Methylobacterium planeticum
TGTCCTGGGGGGCCCGTTTGGACGCCGATCACCCCGAAAACGGGGTCCTTATTCCACGCCTAATCACATCTCACGCTGCGCTGCCTCGACCACGTTCACGGCAGGCAGGAACGGGGTGCTCACAGGGGCAAACGCGACCTCGGCCCGCGCGACCGGCAACGCCAGCCCGAGTGCCGGGACCGCCCGAATGGCGGCGTTCCGATCGGCCTCATCGATTCAACTGCACGGCTGTGAATGGCGCATGCGGAAGTTCGCCGCGCAGGCCGGCATCGATCAGCGCATCAAGAAACGCGATGGTAGCGCCCGAATCGTATTCGAGCAGGACGGCGCGATTGACGATGATCCCTTTCATCAGCGGGTTGATCGTATCGAACAACGCCTCGGGTTGGCATCTCGGCGAGAGGGCGAGCAGGGAGAACATCCCGCCCAGCCAAGCGCGGGCCTCCTCGGTTCGCTCGACCACGGCGGCAATCGCGGCATTGCGTTTGGCCTCTGCCCAAAGGTCGAGGCGCAGCACGGCGGTCTCGCGAGTGATCCCCGAGAGGGTTCGCGTGAGGACGCCAGTGAGGACGGCTCGAGGGGAAGCAGTACGCCCGAGCTCGGCGACTAGAACGGCGCAGCGCGCGCGGTCGCGCCGGGCCAGCGCCTCGACGATGGCCTCCTTGGAGCCGAAGTAACGATGGAAGTTACACCGACCGATCGCGGATTCGCGGGCAAGGTCAATCATCGTGGTGCGGCGGAAGCCGTTGCGCACGAAGCAGGCTTGGGCCGTATCGAGGATGTGCTCGCGCCGCGCCAAGGGGCCGCTCTTGGCGTCAAAGCCATTCCCGACGGCCGTGTTCACTATGCGGGCCTCACCGCTTCGGCGACCGACGGAAGCCGGCTTTGATCCTTGCGGAACGTCACCGCGCCGCAGGCTGACGGCCGGTCCGGGGGCTCGGAACAGGGTTGCGCCTGCCAGCCATCCGGAGCAACGCCGGTCCAGGCGGCGAATACGAGACAAGCGAGCGCCATAACCCTGAGGACGACGGTCGGGTCGCCCATTCGAGCCAGATGCCAGCGCCGCAGCGGAATCACAGGATATGCCCCGCACGGTGGTACGCTCGGTCGGATCTTTGGGCGATGACGGCTCACCGGCGCTTCCACTGAAATAACTCCCAAGATGGACTGCCCTTCCCGGCGCTCGAAGGTCGCGGACCGGTTGCTGCGCCGTTGTCCCACCTCTCGGCTTCCGACGGACGCCTCGATCGACCGGTCGTCCCGTTGGCGGGTCACCCCGCCGGGTTGCAGTTCCGCGGCAACGGTTGAGCGCCCTCGAAAATCAAACCTGTGGGTTGCGCCAACATTACCGGACCGGCCGGCCTTGCGCCGGGGTGATTGCGAGGATCAGCTCTGACCGAGCGAACTGGACCTGAGGCGGGAACAGTAACCTGAACGGAATTTTAGGACCGGGTCCGAACCACGTCCGTCCTTCCGCACCCGAGCGCCTCGGCACAGGCCACGGTGGGGGCGTGGCAACCGGCGAACTCGCGCGGGAATTGGTCATCCACCCGCGTGTCAGGATGCGCGTCGGATGAGACCACGGCGCTGATCCTTCGACCGGCGCGTTCAGGAGCCGTGATCACCCGGCCCGTCGGTGGAATTTGCCGTGGACGCCAAAATCGGGACTGCCGCTTTCTGCGGCTGTCCCTTGGGGGCGTGTCCGAGGGCACGGTGCCATCCGCCGCATTTGCCCACTCGGGGATGGTTCCCACAGGATGCCGCAGGCGCGGGTTCTGGAGATCCGTGTCTGCCATGACCCCGCGTTCAGCGCGACCGTGCTGCTCGCGCCGGAACTGATTGGCCAGGCGTCCGGCCGGACGATCCGGCGGCGTTCTGATGGGGCGAGGTCATTCCCGGTCGAACAGGATGCTTGCGAGTCTGCGGCCTTCGCAGCGCTTCCTTGTTTGAGCTGCGGTCAAGCGGCGAGACGCCCACCCTCCTGCGAGCGCCGACATCATCTTGGGCGCGCCGGATCGGCCAAGTCGAGCCAAGACCCGAGCGCCGCCGAGGCCCCTCAGTCGCCAAGCACTTGGCGTGGCACGACGATGTCGACCCTGACGTCCTCGCCCTTCAGCTCGTTCGTGATCGCGTCCAGCTGCATCGTCGGGACGACGGCCTCGACGGTCTGGGCGGAGAGCGACAGGCTGTTGGGCACGATCTCGGCGCCATGCTTGGCGAGCTTGCCATCGAGACCCTTCTGCCAAGCCTCCATCTCGGCCTTCCACGCCTGCCGGTCCCGGGAAACCGGCGCGCCGCGATATTGCGCCGTGACCTTCACCGCCTCGGCTCCATCGGCCGTCCGCCGGACAAGACCGAGACGACGCAGCTTTTCCAAGTCACTGTGATCCGACATGGCTGCGATCTCCCCTGGCAATCACGATGTCTCCGGATCAACGCCCATCCGTCCCAAATCGATACGTCCGCGGCCGACGACATTATCCGGCAGCATCATCGGCGCCGCCGCCTGGTCGAGCAGAGCCTTGCGCATGGCGGCGGGAGCCACGCTCAGGCCCTTCTCGCGCCGCTCCTGGAAAATCAAGGCCAGGGCGCCTGCGACGATCGGGGTCGCCATCGACGTGCCGCTGGAACGCCCGAAAAGGTCGACCCTTTGCGGGTCGGTCGCAAGCTTCCCGTCCGCCTGACGCGGCACCGGCACCGTCGACATGACATTGACGCCCGGCCCGCAGAGATCCGGTTTCGACTGTCCGAACGAGGACGGCCCGCGGCTCGAGAAATCGGCGGCCAGGAACGTTCGCTTGGTGATCGCGCCGACGGTGATCGCCCCGCGCGCCTGTCCCGGGCATCCGAGCTCGGTGTCGAAGGACCCACCGTGTCCGAAGCGCCGGAGCGCATCGGCACGCGAATGCTCGTTGCCCGCCGCGGCACAGACGAGGAGCCCGAACAGCACCGCATTGTCGACCGACGTACAGAGCGGACACCGGCCATCCGGACAGCTCCAGCCATGGCCGCCGTCAGACCAGCTCGGCAGGTGATTGAACCCTAGGCTCATCGACGCGATGTCGGCTTTCAGGTTGAGCGCCTCGTCGACACCTTTCGAGATGTTGGTGTTCTGTCCGCTGCCATCGCTCTTCAGCACCTTCACGTTCAGGAGCGAGACGTCGGGCGCGATCCCGGGAAAGATCGTGTCGCGCGAGGCGATCGAGCCCGCGCAGTGCGTGCCGTGGCGGCCGGGGATGGCTACGTCCTCGCCGCAGGTCGAGACCGACGCTTCGACCCGCAGGTGCGGATGCTTCTCGTCCACGCCCGAATCGAGCACGGCGATCCGCACGCCCCTCCCGGTCAGCTGGCCGTGGCGGTTCCGGAATGCGTCGAGTTGCAGGTCGACGACCGCGTCGTCCATCGCGATCGGATAGACCACTGGATCGAGCTCGATCTTGTCGATGGCGTCGAGTTCGGCGAGCCGCTTGACGCGCTCGGAATCGATCGAGGCAGCGAGGGCATTGGCGAGGAAGAGCGGCTGCGCCTTGCCGCCCGACAGCGCGTCGTTCCTGGGTTCGAGATCCCGAGCGACCCGATCCTTGAACTCCTCCCACGTCTCGCCGCGCGCCGGCTTCGTGCGTCGGAACTGCATCACGAGCGGCAGGTTCGCGTCATGTTCCGACCCGCCGATGTGGGAGGCGATCAAGCTTAGTTCCCGATTGCGAAGGGCTGGGCTCGCCTTGTCGAGCCGGTCGATGACGCTCCGGAGCAAAGGACCGACTTTCGCCATGGTGTGCACTCTCCGCGTTGGCGCGACCGTGTCAAACCTCGGTCTGGTTGCCTGCGAACGCCGCCAGCGACGCGAGCGACGGAGCAAAGAAATATCCGCCGCCAGTCGGCGTGACCCAATCCGCAAGCGTCGAGACGCGCCGCGACGTCGAGCCGGCCGCCTTCCGGAACACGGCAGTCCGGCCTTCCTTCGATAGCGGCGCCTGCCCGACGAGAACGTCGTGCCCGCCATCCGCCTCGGGCTTGATGTCGGAGTTCATCCAGTCCTGGGCGAGCTTCTCGAACTGCTCCCGGATGCTTCTCTGGTAGCTCAGGAACAGGAGTCCACGGTCGACGCCGTCCTCGTCCACGGCGTCGGGCGCGATCGGCGTCCCGTAAGGGATGCCACGGCGCAGCAGACGCAGCTTCTGGGTCTGGGAGGGCGGCCCGAGATTGGTGCTCGTGTCACGCGGATTGACCTTCCTGATATGCGCGTGAAGCGGGCAGACGAGCCCCATGGGATCGCCGGGCGCCCCCGGGATCGGCTCGCCCGTCGTGGTCGTCACGGCGGCGGCGGCCTCGCGAAAGCCAAAGTTGTTGAATGCATCGAGCGACCCGGGCGGCGTGCCCGGATCATCATCCGGATAGAGAAGGATCGGCGCCCCGGACGGCCAGCGTCCGACGAGACGGGCGCGCAGCCAGTCGTCCGAGGCTCCGGCATAGTCGGAGTAGGCCCGCAGGCTCTCGGCAAGCGTCCGCGTCGCCTGCCGGAAAAGCGCGACGTGCTGCCTCAACCTGCGAAAGACCAGGAACGAGCCACCGCTCATGAACGGATCGACGGGGCCTTCCGACGCGGATGTCCTGAAATCGTGCGCATCCTGCCTCGGGTAACCGAAGATGAATTCTCCCGGCCAGACAAGGACCTCGCCGGGTGCCGAGAATTCGGGTCCCTCCGAGAGCCCGTCGGGAGCGAGACGTCGCGGCGTCAGCAGGTCGTCCTCCGCCGGGCTCAGCCTGCCGCGGAGGCCGGGCTGCGAGACGCCGTCCCGGAAGCCGAAATGCTCGCTGTCGTTGTCGAGCCGGACGCCGGTCTCCGCGTAAAGCACGGCGCCACCTGCCCGACGGCATTCCTTCTCCGTCGAGTCGGCGAACCGGGCGAGTTCCTCTGCTTCGTCCGATCCGAGGATCAGCAGCAGGGCGACCGGCGCCGAGGGGGCGCCGACCAGCCATCCGTCCTTGTGGCCTGGCGCGCCGAGGGTCGATGGATCGCCGAGTGAGCTCGAACGCCTCGCGAGGCCCAGGCCGAACGAGCGGTCGGTTCTCCCCGGGCCCTGGAAGCCCGCCTGCGCGAGCGGCTCGGCCCCGACGGCGATGTTGAGCCAGCGCAGCGCCGAGCCGGCTTCGACCGCACGGAAGCTCTCGCGTCCGAACACCCGCAACGTCTTGGCCTTCTCGATCCGGCGCTCGTGATAGGCTGCCGCCCGAGCAGCCGGGGTCACCCATGGAAGCAGGTGCCGCACGATGGCCTGCGCCTGGGCCAAGTCGGCGCCGACGGCGACGATGCGCTGATAGGGTAGCCGGAAACCGGGCACGACATTGGCCTGGATTCCGCTTCCTGCGAGGATTGGGTCGGACACAGGCTCAGATCCGCTTGTTCGATCGGGGTAGATCGTCGGCGGACAGCGTTTCGCCAATCGAGGCGGTCAGGGACGGGAGTACCAGCGGTCCCGCCTCGACGTCCAACGTGGCGGCGATCTCGGGGCAGGCTTCGCCGATGCCAACGATCCTCACCAGTCTGGGGCTCTCGGGGATCCGGCAGCATTTCGAGTCGCATCCCTGCCGCGGTGCGGCGGCATCGGTCGCTGCGCCGACGCCGTGGATCACGATCGTGATGAGCTCTGCGAGTTGGCCGCCGTAGCGCAGCGGCTCACCGCCAACGAGCACGTCCTCCAGGTCAAAATCGGAACCCTCAGGCGGCGCGAACTCGGCGCGCAGGATCAGCCGGTCGGCTTGGCGGCCGCGGACGACCTTCCAGCACTCGGCGGCCGTCACTCCTCCAGGCGGCTCGATCGGCGCGAGATCGAGCTCCCCGATGTAGAGCCCGACAGGGTCGGCTATCGTCACCCTCAATCCGTTCCGCACCAGTTCGTTGACCTTGCCGCCGATCGTCGGATCGCTCGACCGGTTGGGACTGCCGTACGCCGCGCAGCAGACAAGGCGGGCGTCGTCCGTCAGCACGGCGCCCGAACCGTCGGTCCTCAGCACCGTCGCGTCAGCCGCCAGGTAGATTTCCGCCTGCAGCGAGTTCGCCGGATGCGTGAGATGGACCAAGCCGTCGGTGGTGTTCCATTTATTGAGCGGGTTGTACTGGCCGCGCAGGTTCACCAGGCCGTTCTTGCCTCGGACGTAGGTGTCCGTCTGGAATATCAACTCCTCGGGCGCGACCTGTGGCCCGACGAGTTGCCGGTAAAGCTTGAGCAGCTGTTTCGAATCATGCTCTGCCAAGGTCGACCAGTATTCGGGGTTCTCGCACGTGAAGACGATGCGTTCGAGGCGTCCCGTGGACGGGTCGCGAAGGCATCGCCATTCGCAATATTCGTCCTGATCGCGAAAGAGCAGGTTTGCATTGCGGAACTTGCCGTGGCCCGCGGGTTCCCAATAGCTTGCCTGCCGATCGTTCATGTCGCGCGTGACGACGTTTTCTGCCGTCTTCCATCGGGTTTCGACGTCGTCCGGCCATCGCAGCGTGAATTTCCTTGGAAATGCGTTCCATGGAATGAGGGCTGTCGGCGCGCCTGCCGGCAGCGGATTGTCGACCACGTTGAAGAACCGGTGTCCGGTTGGCAGGCGGTCGGCCGCATCTTGGAACCAGCTATGAAGCGCCCCGCTCCACTGTTCGCGGCCTGCCTGATCCAGATCGTCAATGTAGGCCGGTGTTGAGAATATCGTGGCCATCGCGTCCTCGCCTCCAAAACTTCATGCATGCGGAACATGCGATGACAGATCGGCAGAAGGTGGTTCTCGGAAGTTGTCCGCCTCGGCTCGCTGCTCAGAATGGGCTCTCCGGGGAGCGCTACACGATCAGAACACCGTAGTTCAGGAGCCTGATGTCGAAATGAACGAACCGCGAGATAGCGATCTCGCTTTTCTCGCCGTGCTCGAACTCGATGGGGTGGACGTGGTTCGCGCCTGCGCCCGCCCCACGCATGATCAGGGGGTCCTGCGCCTGGCGTACCAAGGCCCCCGGCGGCAGCAGCCAGAACAGGTGGAAGGCATTGTCGACGATGGAGATCCGCGGGACGAGGCGCGGCGGGAGGGCTCTGATCGAGCGTCCCAGCACCTTGAACCGCATCGATCCTGTGCCTTTCCAGCCGACCGGCGCGGCGGCGAGCTTTGCGACCGAATGGAAGCCCGGCGCACGGTCGATGTAATGGTCGACAAAGACGTCCTGCTCGTCGCCGTACAGGATGTAGCTGAGGGCGTCGGGATAGTCGGCCTCGGTGTCGAACTGGTGAAAATGTATGACCTCCTCAAGATTGACCGGCACATCCTCTAATCCGGGCACCTGCACTTGCACAGGGCCAATGGTGGTTTGCGAGCCGTCCGGCCAATAGCTGACTGACGCATTCGGCAATTGCTTGATCTCGCCGGCTCCGATCGCCGGCATCGACATATGATCGTGGAAGATCTGAACGACCTGATCGCCGTAATCAGACGCCCGAAGCTCTTCGTAGATCTTGGCATGCTCGGGCTTGGCGAAGCTGCCGCGCAGGATCACCTGATAGTTGTGCCGGCTGTCGGCCAGCACGGGCGTGTGGGTCATGAACAGCTTCGAACCCGAGCGGCCGCCCGTGACGAAGCCATGGTAGTGATGCAGGGAATGGCCGCCATGACCGTCCACACCGTGACCATCATGGGCGCCATGGCCGGGATGGCCGCCGGGGTCGCCGGTGCCACCACCGGACCGACCAGAGACGGCGACGGTTCCCTCCATGTCGGTGTGAAACCGGCAGATGTAGTTGAAAGTGCCTGGCTTCTCGAACAGGATCGGGCTCGAGGTCTCTCCCGGCAACATCGCGCCGGCGTTGAAGTAGTTTGCCTCGTTGGCCCTCGTCTCGACGGAATGAGCGTAGGGATCCAGGTTCCGCCAGACGACGTATTGACCTGCCTCGATCGAGATGGGCGGGAACGCGTTGTTGGTGATATCGACGATCAACGTCTTCGGCATGGGACATCTCCAGCTACGCTAGTGCGAGGCTTCCTGTCGCGGAAGCGTTGAGGGCGAGCCGATCGGCTCCGATCTCCGCGTAAAGCCCGCGAAGCCGGGCGACGTCGTGCTCGAACCAAGTCGTGAGCCATTCGTCGTAGCCGCGCGCGGCTGTCTGGGCGGAGTTTCGCCCCGATGCGATGTCTGCAGCGCAGTGGGCGGCCATCATGCCGGACATCAGCGCGCGAAGGACGCCGTTCGAGGTTGAGGGATCGAGGGAACCGGCCGCGTCCCCGGCAATGAAGTAGCCAAATCCAGCAAGGCGCTCCGCACGTCGCCAGGTGGCGTCCGCGGAGCGGCACCGACCGAGCGGCGGAAGATGCTCGATCTCCGGTGGCGGCGAGGCCGGTCCGCGCCCGTCGAACGAAAGGCGTGTCCAATGGACGATGCCCGGGGCCACGTCGGCGATCCACGTCCATCCATTGCTGTCACCGCGGAATCGAGGGAGGGGGGCATAAGCGCCAGCCCGGTAGCCGTAGCGGGCTACCAGCCGCGGGGACCATGACCGCAGGCCGAGACCCAGACGGCGGCGCAACAGCCCTGCCCGCCCCGACGCGTCGATCGTGACCGGCGCCACGATGGTCGCATCCCGGCATTTCGCGCCGAGCACTTCCCCGTGTCGCACCATTGGTTCGACCTGCGTCGTCGGCTGGACGAGGCGTCCGCCGAGGCTGCGGAAACGGCTCAGCAGCACCGCGTCGAGATCGCTTCGCAGGATCTGGAACGCCCGCCAGGGTCCTCGATGGTCCTCGCCGAACCTGAGCAGGCGCGTGTCGCCGTTCCAGGTCGTCGACACGCCGGACGGGCGCAGTGGCGACAGGGCGGCAACGGCATCGAACACGCCGAGCTGGCGGAAGATCGGCTCGACGCCGGGATGCAGAGTCTCTCCGGCGCGATGCCGAGGGAATGCCTGGCGTTCGATCAGGGCAACGCGCAGGCCGCGCATGAGCGCGAGAATGCCGGCGGCGGTGCCGGCCGGACCGCCACCAATGACCACGAGATCAGCGTCGCCGCTCATAAGGTTGCGCCCACGTCGCGTCGGTTCCCCGCCTCAGCACGATCGTCGGATCGGCGAACAGCAGGACGTGCTCCTTGATCGGTACGATGAGGCGGTCGAATTTCCTGCTGTCCGGGTGGGGCCTTCTTTCGCCGTCGTGCCGGACCATCTCGAAGCGGTAGGTATGCCGCTGGTCGAGGGCACGCCGGTGCGCCGCGACGGCAGCCTTGAGGTCGGGATCGTCGGGGCGGGCCGGGCGGAACGACAGGACCGTCCAGTTCGCCTTCTGCGCGGGTTCGGTGGCTTCGAGCGCTTCGTAGATCATCGCCATGGTCAGGGTGCGGGCGATGTATTCCGTCGCCGAGACGCTGCCGATCACCGCGAGGTCGAAGCGCGCAGCGAGAGCCGCTTCGACGTAGTCGCCGTAGGCAAGCGCCTGATAATCGAGCGTGTCGGGGTCGGGACCCTTGATGGGCCCGCGGATGCCGTCCCAGGGCTCGCTCCCGTCAAGTCCTATGACATCGTCGGGCAAAGGGGTCGCGGTCGCGTACTTGCGGCTTGGCGCGAAGGTCCGCGTGATGTCCGGCGCGACGGCAGGCCAGAAGGAGCTGAGCGCCGCGCACAGCATCGTATCCTCGGGAAACGGCGAGCCGAGCCCGTAGTTGGTGAGGAAGAGCACCTTCTCGTTCGACTCGCCGGCCTCCGCGTCAGCCGGAGCGCTGTCGAGAGAGACGTCCCAGCCGGGCGCGAAGACGCCCGAGGCGCCATCGGGCAGCATGGAGGCGCGGACATGGCTTACCGGCCGCAGCGGCCGTTGTGCGCCGTTCGTCGGCGCGAGGGGCCCGACGATCGCGGTCATCGTATCGTCGTGGGGATCGAAGCCGGCTCCCCTCAATTCGAGGTTGGCGGCAAGACGCTGGCTCGATAGCGGGTCGGGGCGCCCGGGATTGACCGGCCAGACCGCCGACAGCAGGTCGGGAGGAGCAGACTGGTCGGTCCACTCGACGAGCTGGCTTTGACGGACCAGCGGGAAGAAATCGGGACTGGCGATGACGGAGTAGGCTGGCAGCCGGCGTGGGATTTCAAGGGCAAGCGCCTCGCACTCGACGTTGATCCAGCCGTCGGCGGTATAATCCACGTAGTGGCGGGCCCAGTAGTCGCCCTTGCCCACCTCTTTGGCGATGTCGGTCGCATGATTGAGGTTGACCTCGCCGTCGGCGTCGAGCCTGTGCCGGGCGTGAAGGTATTCGGGTGCCTTGCGGGCGCTGTCTTCGGCGGGCCGCAGGTTGAGCGTTGATTCGTACACGCGCCAGTGCTTGGCTCCCGTCGATCGCGGAACTCGGTAGGTGAGAGGCTTTCCTTCGTATTCCGCGGCCTCGATCAACGTTGGGCGAGCGACCGGCTTCAGCAGCCAGCTGCCATCGGAGGTGGTCGTGGAGAACTCCGCGATGCCGTCACGGATCACGAAAGGCGGCTTGTCGATATCCGGTCCGTACCAGCCGCCGTTGTGGCCCTGTCCGAGGAAGAACAGGTGCGCGCGCCTGATCTTTTCGTTGAGGTGGTTCGCCGCAAGCCGAACCGAGATTTCGTAGCCCGCGATGCATTCATTGCCGTCGAAGAGCTTGTGGAGCGGGATCCAGAACCGGCGATCGGCGTCGCCCCTGGTCCGGTTGCCGGCCGACGGCGCCGACCTCAGGCCGGCGGACTTGTCGCGCCGGACATCGCCGGCAGCGGTGGGCTTGCCGGGATCGAGAAAATGCATGGGACCGTGTGCGTCCCTGAGCCCGACCTGTAGCGCCGCGACGTAGGCGGCATAGCGACAGGGCGACACGGCGATGGCGTGTCCGTCCCCCGGCACGGTCGGCAGGTAGCCGCGTGCCGCAGGATGGTGGATCTCCGAACGCGTCCCGATCCGCGCCACGCCTGTCCGCGAGTGGCACATGTCCGCATGCCGGCGGTGAACCGTCTCGACAGCGGGTCTGTACTCTGACGCGAAAACCACCACGGCGAGCGGCGCGCCGCCGGCGCGGGCCCGGAGATCCTCGACCGTTGGCGGTGTCACGCCGAACACGTAGTTCTCGAGCGCCTCGATTTCGGCGGGTGTCGGAAACGACTTGAGCGCGTTCCCGCGGCAGGTCGTGACCTCGGGCGAGGCGAAGGCATGGTAGAGCAGGCTCAGCGCGGGGCGCCCTGGCTCGACACCCCTGACGCCCTCACCCGCGAAATCCACGAAGCCCGGCTGCGAGCGGTCGATCCGTTTGAGAGGGCGCGCGAGTTCGTCCGCGAGGTCTTCCGCTTCGATGTCGAGCCCGTGCAGCTCAAGCAGATCGCCCCAGCCTCGTCGTGCGAGACGCCGACAGGCCTTGGCGACGAGCTCGATGAGCGGTTGAGCCGGCATCGCCGAGGCGTGAAACGACTGGTTCGGCGCCCCGGCGGCGTTCGGACCGTTCGTTCTTGAGCGGGCCATCCCGGTTCACTCCCTCGTCGAAGGTTTATGGGTCCGTCGAACGGACGAGCAGGCCGCCGGCCCGCAGGCTTCGAGGCAAGCTGCCGGGCGAGCGTCGGAGCTCGCTCGTGCGGTCGGTACGGCGTAGCCGGCGGTCAGGACGGAAGGGCCTCGCATCCGACTGCCACCTACGGGGCCCGCGCCGGCATCGGCGATAGGCTGACGACCTCGAGGCGCTCCCCCAGCGACAAGGCCAATCCCAGCGACGCGTCGCTCGGGCGGCCGGTTATCTCCAAGGAGATCAGCACCTGCGGCGGCATGCTCTTCAACATGCCGTCGTGCCTGACCGTACGACTGATACACTCGCGCTGCCGCAGCCACTCTCCTATACTCGCAAGAGCCTTCTCGTGGTCAAAGAGGATGCCTGATTTATTCAATCGTTGCACGACAGTTTGAATGCAATCCCGCGCGGTGTCGAGCCTGCCTTGCTGCAATGCAATACAAAATACCGAGTCAGGGTCGGCCATCTCTGATTTTGCTTGCAACATGAGTTACATAGGCAGCGGAAATGGCGCAAAAACAGATTCTATAACAATCGCAGCATTGCACGGAATTGTCGATTAAGCCAAGATTTTGCTGGGCGGGAAGCCTGATTTTTCATGGGAGGTCCCAATGGCCGACGAGCTCAGGTTGGAAGGGGTTTCCGCGGACGACATTCGATCCGAGCTTCAGGCCAGGAGCCGTCCGGGCGAACCGACGGTTACGGCCTCGGAGGCCGATGCGCCGGCATCCCCGCTCTCATCCGTCCCGACCGGCGACCTCGTGGCTGCGCTCGCCACCGTGGAAAAGGGCATCTACGGGGTCGATGACCGCAAGGATTTCTACGAGTTCCCGAGCGATGACGTCCGACGGGTTGCGGATAGCGTCGCGGCGCTGTTTCGCGCCGGTGACGTCGTCAGCAACGGCGATGGAACGTCGACGCTTCGGACCGAGACGTTGCAGTCGGCCCAGCGAGTCTGTGCGAAGGAGCGGTTCGCCGCGCAGCCGACCGGCGCATTTTGCACGGGGTTCCTCGTCGGGCCGGACCTCGTCGCGACCGCGGGCCACTGCGTCAACGAAGGCAACGTGACGACCGTGCGGTTCGTGTTCGGGTTCCGGATGACCGACGAGACAACCGCGGTCGGGACAATTGCTGATTCGGACATTTACAGTGGACGCGAGCTGGTGGGCCGCGTGCTCGAACCCGGCGGCTCCGACTGGGCCCTCGTGCGTCTCGACCGCGAGGCTGGAGGACGCAGGCCCTTGACCATCCGGACAACGGCCCAGATTGCCCAGGGCGCTGCCGTCTCCGTCATGGGGCACCCTTCGGGCTTGCCCTTGAAATTCGCCGATGGCGCCGAGGTGAGGGACAACTCGGCCCGGGCGTTCTTCGTCGCCAACCTCGACACGTATGGCGGCAATTCGGGCTCACCCGTCTTCGGAGCCAATTTCGTTGTCGAGGGTATCCTCGTTCGGGGTGGCACGGATTACCTGTTGAACGTCAATTGCTACGTCTCGAAGGTCTGTCCATCCACGGGGTGTCGTGGGGAGGATTGCACACGCATCACCGAACTCCCCCTGGACAAGATCTCATAGGAGGGCGGTTGCGAACCCGATGGCGTCGGCGTTGCGGGCCGGGAGGTATTCGGCTGCGCGTGCCGCAGCCGAATCGGGATTGTTCGGTCCCAAATGATGTGAGACCTCGTCAGATTGGATGCCGGCCGCGGCTTGATGAGTCCCCTGTGTCTGCACCTTCGGACCCGAACGGCGGCTGGGCGTCTGAGGGCCGGTGGCCCCTCGTCGTGCGCTCTCGGCTCTCCAATCAGTCGTTCGCGGCTGTGCGAAGTATTTTGAAGAACTGGAATTCTGCCAGAATCTGCTGTCTCAATCTTCGATGCGACTGGAATTCGGGATCGAATTAAGGTTCCAGGCATCTGGAAAGTGCAGAGCTGTCAAAGACGATCTGTCCGCCTTCGCGTCCGTACACGACGACCTCGATCCCCAGGTCGGTGACGGGCCCCCGGAGCGCCTGTCCCAGGCCGTCTGGCACAACCAAGACTTTTCGGTAATTATCCTTGAGTAATTTTTCATAAATTTGAAGCTGCCCCACCGCAGAGAAAACGTCTTGGGCGCCGGGATGTGACTTGATCTCGAATAAGACTTTTATTCTGGGGTCGAGGTAAACAAATCAGGACCGTATTGGCCGACCCTGTCGTTGGAATGAGAAATGTCGAGCCGTCTCAATTCGTGGGTGAGTGCTCGCCAGACCTCGCCGTGTCTGCGGTGTCCGATCGCGGCCGCGCGTGCGGCGACGTCGAAGGTTCCCGTCGCCTCAGGGCTCAGACCATGCTCCCAGTCATGGAGCTTCTTCAAGTCCGCGATCGGCCCGCCGTCTGATGTCTTGGCAAGACGGGCCTGCGCACATCTGGCGACGAACGCCGCAATGCCCTCTTGCAGAAGAGCTGCCGGCCCGTCCAGCAGCGTAACTTTGTGGTACCGGCCGGCAGATCCATCGCTGAATTCTATCGCTTCGGGTTCAAGCCGGGTGGCGGCGATGAAGTCGGCTTCGGTTATGCGCCTTGCCGGCACACTCATTCGTCCCTGGTGCAGCAGCCAACGGCTACCAGCATCGTCCCGCGCAAAAATGCCCTGAAGATTCTGATCGATGCCGTCGTTTGGCTGGTTGATCTCGACCACGATGTTGCTGCGAAAGTCGAAGGGCTTTTGGCCGAAGGCGTTCCAATCCCGCTGAACACCTCCGCGCCCTCGCGTCTTTCCGAATATTCCCCATATGCCAAATTGTTCGTGCCACAGCACGTCTTCGCCCGCGAGCGCGCCGATCTTCTTCGCTCCCTCCGCGAATGCAGACCGCAGCACCGCGGCAGCCGATCGCACCTCCGACCGTTTCTCCAACGCCCTCATCGGTAGCCCCATCAACTCCTCCGCAGGCCTGCACCGGGAGGTGGATGAGCCATGCTCTAGCGAACATCCCCGTTCCCTGGCGAGCGCCCTGATGCCGACTTCCAAGAGATTCCCCGTCTCGGCCAAGGTTCTTCTGAGCCCGACTATGGGCCAACCACGTGGCGTCGCAGCGGACATAGGCCCTGGGCGTCGGCAGGCGGAAGCGGAGTCTTTTGCGGGGGCGTCGGGGCGGATCTGTGGCTCAAGCCCGCTCGCGCCGAATGGCGTGGCGCACGGCGGCTTGCACATCGGCGAAGGTTGGACGCGGTTTCAGGAACCGCGCGGCCGCCGCCGTTCGGCAGCGCTGGCGGGTCGGAGGACCGTGTGGCCTGTGGAGTGACAATCGGGAACAGGCAAGCAGGCAGGGGGTCGTGCGGGCGATTGCCGTGTCTGACCACGGTCGCTTTCATCTCGACGCCAAGTTGGGCACGCGCATCCTGTCCGGGCCCACCGGGAGCGATGCGAGCCCGGGCCGCCTGGCCGTCCCCCTGCCGTGCGGAGGCCGTCGCGCTCGGGCGGAAGCCTCAATCGACTTGGGAGATCCTCACGACCAGTCGGCCCAACAGTGTGCCGGCCTCTTCTCGTCCTTCCCCGGCCAGCGTTTCGCCGAGCGAACGATCGCCGGCTTCCAGTCTGGCAACGAGAAGGCTGCCGGACGGCAAGCTCAGGACGAACGACCCGGGCTCGTTGAGTGAGGCGGGTGCCGTGCTGATCACGTAACGCTCACCCGCGCTGCGTGCGGTCGGCGAAGCCGCGGAGGCGACGACCCGCAGGTCGCGGGCGTCAGCCTTGAGCACGCTCGCCAGGTAGTCACTCGGGAGTCCCCACGTCCGAACGGGTTTGGGCCTCGCTTCCTCGACGCTCTCGCCGGCACCCTCGGAGGTCGGCGGCGTCCTGAGTAAGGTAGGCTGCACCTCCGGGATCATGACGGTTCCCGTGGGTCGCCTCTTCGACAGCGGCACTCCCCTCCGGCTGGTCGCCTCGAGCTTCTTCAGCGCCTGCGCGATCGCGACGCGGTTCGCCGCCACGGGCGTGATGCTCACATTCCGAAGTGCCGCGGCATGATCCTTCGCCTCGTCGGGTGTGCTCGGCTGGGCTCCCTTCAGATAGCTGTCCACCTTCTCCCCGAGACCGGACGGCAGGGTTCCCGCGGTCAGCCAGAGTGGCCGGACCCCGAACGCGGCGCCGTACACGGACGCCCATTCCGTCGAAAGATCGACGGATCCGAGCTCATGGCTCGTGAGCGTGGTGCGCTTGAGCCCGATGGTCTCGGCGGCGCTGCCCACCGTCCGGAAACCGCGAAGGAGGCGACTGAAGCGGAGGCGGCCGGCCGCGGCCCGGGACCGCGTGCTGCGTTCCTGGGAAGCCTGCTGGATGATCTCGGCCAGCCTCTCGTTTTCGCTACCTTGTCCGGTCACGATCCAGCGCGGCACCACGTGGAAGGCTTCGGCGAAGCGTTCCACGTCCGAGGCCGTGAACGCCCGATTGCCGCTCTCCTGCTGCTGATACAGCGATACGCCCCATCCATGCTGGGCAGCCGCCGCGCCGGCGGAAAGAAACCCCGCGGCTCTTCTCGCCGTCTTTAGTCGAGCGGCAACGTCGCCGCCCTGATACCTGCCGGTGTCCACCGCCGTCTCATCCTCGGCATCTTCGGAGAGGGACGTATCGCCCGGACGCTGGGTGGTGGGAACCGCAATCGCGTGCCCCGCTGTCTTATCCCCGGGAACCGGGCGGGCGCCCCCTGGCTGGGGTACATCGGAATGGCAGTCAGGCGCCGAGGCGCGCCGTTTGCTCGGGACTTTCTCGGGACTTTTGCGTCCCAACAGGTCCCTTTGCTGCCGTTTGGAGCCGTTTCGCAGTGTTCGCGAGCCGGATGCTCCGCTTTGGTCCTGAACGGAGGATGCTAGGTTTTTCAGTGGTTTAGCGCCCTCAGATGCGGTTGGGCCGACATCATCGGCTGGAGAAACTTTGTTCTCCATGGGTATGAGGGCATGCATCGAGTCCCCTTTGAAAAATGGTTGTCTCCCGCTCAGCTCGGGACTTTCCTCGGGACTTTTCGTTCCGATACATCCGGCCTGTCATCGGACGGCACAATCACCCGGGGGAAGGATCGGCGGCCCTGGGAAGAGCGAGTGGGCTGAATTTGACCATGGCGAGTCAGTTGAGTCAGGCAACTGACTTCAAGGCTGTTGGCGTTCTCAGCGGCTATGAGTCGGCGCTCCTTTTCGAGGTCGGCGCGATCTTTGGACGTGCTGCGGTCCTTGGCCAAGCCGGGGCGATCGTCTCTTTCTCCGACTAAGTCAGCTGACTTAATCAAGTCACCGGTGCTGAAGCGTCCTTACTCCGCCAAACCGCTGGGGCAACACGGACAGGAAGACTGATCGGTTCGAGCAGCTGGCCCTGGGGGCGGCTTGGCACGTTCCTCTGACGGCGCGGCGGTCTGTGCGAGAGGGTGGCGCCCAAACGCCAACGGTGAGCGGCTTTGGCATGTGGCCGCCTTGAGGCCGAGGGGGTGATCTGACATCGATCTGATCGATCTCGGGTTCCGCAACGCGGCAGGAAACCCGGCGCCAGCCAGCCAGCCTACGGTCGGGCGATTGCAATTCGGCGACCAGCCCGCATATCGGACGCCTAGGCCATCTTGCCACACCGTACGCCGCGGGCGGCGAAGGGGGAACTATGGACGCCATGAGTTTCCTGAAGGGCCTGCCGGCCCTGCTGGGTGTGGTCGGCTTTTTTGCCTACCTGTGGGCAGGCCAGTACCGCATCGGCGGCGAGCTGATGAAAAGGATCATCGACAAGCTGCGCGCGGCGCCGAATGTTAGCGTGCAGCAGTACAAATCCATGACCCCGGCCAGGATCGAGCAGATTGTCAGACATGACAAGGAGGTCAGGCGTTTCGTCAATGAAGAAGATATCAAGATCCTGCGCCTGATTGTGATCTTGCAATACACGGCAACCATCGTTGTCCTGATCGTCTGCGCTTCGCTGGTCGGCCTTGGTGTCTGGCTGATGAGACAGCCAGATCCTCTCACGGTCGTGGCACGTCCTCCGACCGCGCTCGCGACATCGCGCACCGCCGAGTTCCTGCTGGACCTCGATCCGGTGGAGGTCGTTTGGGACGCCAGCGGTGCCGTGGAAAGGGTCGGCGTCTTCCTCGAGAATGTCGACAGTCACGCCCGGTCGCGAAAGAAAACGGTATCGGCCGACGTCCGGACCGTGCAGTTCAGCGCCGAGGAGGTGCATGATGTTGCGACCACCCGCACCTACCGGGGAAAGAACCGAGTGCGGACCGTAATCGAATGGTCTGGTCATGTAGCTCACTCGGAGCCGGTCGACATCTTTGTCGGGATCCAAGTCCAGCTCATGCTCGGGGGCACTTTGATAACGCCGAAAGAGTCCCGACAGATCAGCACGATGATCGCGACAATCGACAACAGCACCGAAAGTATGCCCAGGAACTACTGCTTCACCGCTGATTTCGCCGGCTGGAAGCGTGAAGGACCACTGGTCGCCCCCTTACGGTCATGTAACACGGATCATGAAGTGAAGCTGCCCTTTCTTTCGGAACTCGACCCGAACCGCCACGCCGGTTTGGTCTTCAACCAGCCCACCTCGGACCGTGCACTCGTGAGAACGTGCATTGCCGGAGCGGGCTTTCCGGCGGACGCGTGCTGACGCTCGGCGCATCCGGTCTCCGACCGGCGGAGGCGGTCGGCTTCCCCGGCGCGATCCGCCGATATCCTGGCCACCTCCGGACTTGGGGCAACCGCACCGGCTTCGGACACCTGTGGGCTTGCCGATCCTCGTCCCGAGTGCTGCCCGGCCCAGCGGATCCGGCCGAGAACCTCCGTCGGAGCGACGGTTGCATCGGCGCGGTGCCGGACGATGACGGTCGTCAGACGGGCACCACGTCTCAGGGGCTTGCATGGCCCGCAAGAGGCTGACGGCGTACCCGTCAACCGCACCTCTTCCGGCGAGCTTGTCGACGCCAGCGCGCAGAACAGATTCAAGTCATTTGGCTTGCTTGGAGCGGGCGGCGGAACTCCCCTGGGCTCAAGCGAAGGCACGCGCGACGTGGTCAGGACAAGCGATCGAACCGAACGCTTGGCGGAGGCCGCCGAATGACTCTTCGCCGAGCGTGGTTTTGCGCCGTCGGTTTCAGGGATGTGGCCACCCCGCCGACGTACCGGCAGGACCGCCTTCCATCATTCCGCAAGTAAGGCATGACCCAGGTAAGGCCAGTGCCTTTCGCGTCGACGTCCTAGTGCACTGACTCAGACGGATGGTTCAGGGGATCGGCTGACGGCGCCGAGGATGTCGGCGGCAGGC
>NZ_VZZJ01000049.1 GCF_008806345.1 Methylobacterium planeticum
TGTCCTGGGGGGCCCGTTTGGACGCCGATCACCCCGAAAACGGGGTCCTTATTCCACGCCTAATCACAGTTAGGTCGGCTTCGCCGTGCAGCCGCGGCGCTGGGTCGTGGCACGGTTCTTCGCTGAATCAGCCGAAACCGCCGGCTCCGCCAGGATTTCGAGTCCACCCGCGCGTCGGCCGAGGCCGTCCTCCACGCAGTCGCAGCGATGGTCCGTCTGCCGCGCATCGCGCTCACCATGACTTTCGGACGGCCTCGCAGGGGAAATCTGCCTTGCCGACGGCAAGGTCTGTGCGGATGATGACGAAGACAGATTAGGCTCTCCGCACGGCCAAGTTAATATCAACTCTAAGTCGTAAGTATTATTTGACGTTACTAAGCAAAAATGCTGAGGTGGCCTCCCCTGCGCGACTCAGCTCGCAACTGGTGACCCGCATGGGAAACGGGAGGGGAACATGGCAGAGGTTGAGACCTACATTGCTTCGGGTGGCAGGGAGGCGGCCATCGCTGCCGGAGCTGGGCCGACGCCTGGCACCTACAACATCGCGGTCCGGTTTCTGGGTGGCCTGACCGACCGTCAAAAAAGCGCGTTCAAGGGCGCAGCCAACCGGTGGACACGGGCCATCAGCGGCGATCTCCCGAGCGTCACCGTCGACGGCGAGGTGGTCGACGACCTGCTCATTCTCGCGCAAGGCGCTCCCATCGACGGTCCGGGGCGCGTGCTAGGGCAGGCGGGCCCGACGCATTTACGTCCTGCCGGCGCAGGTACAGCTGCCTTCCTTCCCGCGAAGGGTACGATGACCTTTGATACGGCTGACCTTGCTCAGATGGAGGCGAACGGAACGCTGGACGACGTGATCACCCACGAAATGGGGCACGTCATCGGAATTGGCACCATTTGGACGCGCAAGAATGTCGTCAAGGGCATCGGGACAGCCAACCCCGTGTTTCTCGGTCAAAACGCCATGCGCGCCTACGCTGAACTTCGCGCAAGCCCGAATCCGCTACCGGTCCCCGTCGAGAACACGGGAGGGCCAGGGACGGCAGGGGGGCACTGGCGGGAGACGGTGTTCGGCACCGAACTCATGACCGGTTTCGTGAATCAAGCCGGAAATCCTCTCAGCCTCATGACGATCGAAAGCCTTCTGGATCTGGGATACGACATCGACCGCTCCGCGGCGGATCATTATGCGCTTCCGGGACATCTCGAGCTTGCCGAGGCTGGTGTGTTGACAGACCACTCCGAAGAGAGCCGAGGTATCGTCATTACGAATATCCCGCAGCTCCTGCCTGAAGGCAGTCTCGTGTAGCCGAACATCAGGCATGACGGATCCCTGAAATGGGTGACGGCGTCGAGAGGCCGGAGGCACACGTACTTCCAGAAATATCGTTGGTCCCTCCGGGAAACCTGATTCAACCGCCACCCAATCAATTTACTCATGAGCTGGTCAGACGGCTACCGTTTGACTATGATGAAGTTGGATCAAAGTTTGCCAAACCATTCGGCGGCCTACTGGAGGAGGGCACAAAGGTTGTTTTGATGTTTTACGGCGGCGAACGTCATTGTTGGGTTGCCGACGGCCGAGGACTCTATGCCCGGATAGAATACGAGGGTTTGAAAAAGCTTTAGATTGGGGGAGACGACGCATGTCGCGGGAGCCGAAATATGACGATGGCGGCCGTCTTCAAGACCTGGTGGCGGCGGCCGACGATAGCGTCAAGGCCGCCCTGTCGGCGGGAAAGGGCATCAGCGAATTCCTTTCAACCATCGACAAGCTCTCCGAAGATGAAATGGAAGTCATTGTCGATCAGGCAATCAAGTTGCTTGAGAGTTTTTATGTCCATCTTCCCATGAAGAGGGCAATGCATGCCGTGGATCCGCTGCAACGCTTGAAATTGTTGCGACGGCGTATTTCTGGGATCACCAGCGAGTTGGCGTTCCATCATGAGATGACCGACATCTTCACCTCGCTTCGCGATCTCCATACCAATTACATTCTTCCTCTGCACTTTGCGAGGATCGTAGCGTTCTTACCCTTCAGGGTGAAGGCTTGCGTTGAACATGGCCGCCGCACCTACATCGTCTCGCATACCATGAACGGGTTTTCGCATCCGACCTTTGTTCGGGGCGTTGAAATACAGCACTGGAACGGAGTCCCCATCGAACGTGCCGTCGACATCGCCGCGTCCTACCACGCGGGCAGCAATTTCGAGGCTCGGCATGCGCGTGGCGTGGAGGGCTTGACGAAGCGAGCCATGAACATTGCACCGCCACCCGACGAGGAGTGGGTGACGGTGGGATACAAAGGTCTTGGCGGGGAAAGCCTTGAGACGCGGATCGACTGGACGATCAGCGATCTGCCCGACGAGATCCGAGCAGGGATGCCTGAGATGTCCATCGAGGCGGCCGCGGCATTTGGGCTGGACCTCGAAGGCGACACCTTCCAGCGGGTCGACAAGATGCTTTTTGCTCAGCAGATCGTGGCAGCGAAGCGGAACATTGAATCAGCCCAGGCCGCGATCGCTGCCTCCGGCGGAACGTTGCAAAGCACAGGGGCAATCACCGGCACCGATTCGACGATGCCCGATGTTTTTTCCGCGCGGGTTGTCGAAGTCGATGGCCGGAAATACAGCTATGTCCGCATTTCCACATTCAACGTGTCAGCTGACGATCCCTTCCTCAACGAGTTTAGGCGACTTATCGAACTGCCGGAGATGCCGGACGACGGTCTGGTTATCGACGTAAGAGGAAATGGAGGCGGTCTGATCTGGGCCGGCGAAAGGCTTCTTCAGCTACTTACCCCCCGAACCGTCGAACCGACGCGCTTTCAGTTTATCTATACTTCTAACTGCCTTAACCTATGCGAAGGTGCAAAGGCCTTCAAGGACTGGGCACCGTCGCTTCGTCGCGCGTTGGAGACCGGCGCGGCCTTTTCCTCGGCCTTTCCGATCACGGCGCCTGAGCGATGTAACGACATTGGTCAACGATATTACGGCCCCGTTGTCCTACTTACTGACGCGCGCTGTTACAGCACAACCGATATATTTACCGCCGGCTTCCGCGATCATCAAGTTGGGACGATACTGGGCGTAGATGGGAATACTGGTGCAGGGGGCGCCAACGTGTGGACTTTGGATATCGTCAACCAATTCTTCGTTAACGCGGGACTGCCTGCACCTCTCGGCGTCCTTCCGAAGGGGGCGAACCTTCGGGTGGCCATTCGCCGGACGCTGCGTGTCGGGCCGGAGGCCGGCACCGAGCTCGAGGATCTTGGCGTACTTCCGGACGAACGTCATGACGTCACCCGGAACGACGTGCTGAATGACAACGTCGATCTGATCGCGCACGCCGGGCGCCTCCTGGCAGGGAAGCGGGCCTATAAGTTCCAGGCAACTCAAAAGTGGGAAGGCGGCAAGATCCAGCTCGATCTTGCTACGAGGGGCGTGGACTACGTCGATGTATTCATCAACGGCCGCCCGCAGGCGTCCCTGGACGTCGTCGACGACTCCGTTCGAAAACGCCTTCCTGCGCCTTCGGGTGCAAACATCGAGTTGCGCGGCTACGCATCTGGCAAGCTCGTTTGCTCCCGGCGCCTGACAGCCCAGCCCTAGCGCTCGGTTGCCCGTGCCCCTCTCCCCTGCCGGGATGTCCCTGGTCCGGCGGTATGCATCGACCTGCCCCCACGACCTGTGACCGCGTGAACCACCTGAATGGTGCGAGCCTCGCCCCTGCGAGGAAGAGCATGCTGTCGGACGCGACCGGCGGTCCAGTAGCCGCGGCTGGAAGCCCGCCGCCACGGGGCAAGACGCCGCCATAAGGGGTCTCCGCGCCAAACCGTCCAGGCCGGTCGCCGCCGGCGTCGTTGCACTTTTAGGCTTCGCTTGAGCATGCAGTGCCACAAACCCCGGCGGACCATAGCCTATAGCTTAAAGCTCAGGGTTGTTCCGGCGACCTATTGCGCGACGAAATCTATAGTGTATAATTTACAAGCACAAGACAAAATCAAGACAAACCATGAGATTGAGATGTGCTTTGCGCCGACTCTGAAGCAGACTTGCCTCAAGACGACAGCAAAAAATTTGCTTTCCCAGAATGCAATCTGTTTTTACTGCCAGAGCCGATTACCAACGGAGGAAGCCATGAGCAAAGACATATCCGAAGAAAGAACATTCGCTCTTCGACTGACAAGGGATGATGTTTGTTGGGCTAACGTCGCTGACGGGGGGTCCCAAAAATGGCATTTAAAAGAGGGAACATCTGTTGAGTTTTTGGAGAAACAGGGATCTTATACAAGAATAAGAACTATCGACGGCATCGAATGCTCGATAGCCTCTCACTCAATTGAAGATGTATGAAATTTTCCATTCTTCGGATAACAAGTTGATTTGGCGCCATCCAGCTGTCGTGTCTACGACTTAAAAAGGACTGGGAAAAGGCCGTCCAGCAAGGTGGCGCCTCCACTTCCACGTGCCGCTTCAGTCGAGAACGTGCGGGTCCGACGCGACGGACAGGGCCCGTTCTGCCGTCCTGCAATTCAGCGCTCACAGGCAACCGAACTCAGCCGTCAATCTCAGGAGGTGCCGCCCTGCGTTCGCTGGCACCCACCGGCAATTGCCCCGCTGTGCATAAGACCGAAGCAGCAAGGCGTTGTTAACCATAGATCGATTTGATCCCTCGCTCGCATCCGGCGCGCCCTATCTGAGGTCGCCCCTGGGAGTGGAGCGTGCATGCACATCGTCTTCGCGACGGCCGCCGACGGTCGTGCCTATCCCGAGCACCCCGGCGGCGAGGCAGGTTGCGTGGACGGCGCCGTCGTCGGTCCGACTGGACTCCTCGACATCCTGGCGACGCGCCTTGGCCTTGGCGGTCCGCAGGTACCGCCGGTCGTCCGCATCGCGACGTGGCAGAGGAAGTTGGAGGCGGCAGCCAGGGAGACGGCGCGGTTCTGGACCGCTTCGCTTGCATCCGACGGATGGGCGACCGCGCGACAGCTGCTGTCGTGGCGAGACGCCCTGATCGAGGCGGGCTGGTCGCCCACGCTGCTCGTCGCCCCCCCTGAGCGCCTCGCCGACCTTGAGGCCGCGGAGCAGGCCGGTCCTGCTCTCCCGGGCGGCCGAGCCGACCTGCTCCGCGAGGTGATCGCGGCGGTCGAAGGCGGAGCGCCTGTCGACATCGATCTCCTCGAATGCACCGAGTAGCTCGAACACATCGCGCCGGGGTGGCGTCGCCTCATTCAGGCCCTGGAGGCGGGCGGAACGGCGGTGCGTACCCTGACGACGTTCACGCCGGTGGATGTGGCCTCCGACATTGGGCGGGTGCATCTCTACCTGCGGACCGGCCAACGCACCGCGTTTACGGGAGACGGTACGGTCTGCGACATCTCGGGAACGTCCGCGACCGCGGCCGCCGAATGCGTGGCCGAGTGGATGGCCTGCGAGGCCGAGGCCGGTGCGGCGGGCGATACCGTGCTGATCGTTCCCGATGGCGACAGCAGCCTCCTCGACCAGGCGTTGCGGCGGCGCGGCCTGCCGTCGCTGGGCCTCTCGCCGCCATCTTCCTTCCGGGGGGCACTTCAGGTGCTGCCGCTGAGCTTTGCGGCGGCCTGGACGCCGATGGATCCGGGCAAGCTCCTGGAGCTCCTGCTCCTGCCCCGGCCGCCGATGCGGCGTTGGGCGGCACGCACCCTGGCGCGCGCGCTCAGCAAGGAGCCCGGCATCGGCGGGCCAGCTTGGCAACTCGCGTGGGAACGGATCGAGGCGCGCATACGTGACGAGGCGGCGCGGGCACCGGACGCGACGGGTGCCCGTAAGGCGGCGGCGGAAGCTGAGCGGACCCTCGACCGCTGGCGCGCCTGGACGAACCTCGGCCGGTACGACCGCAAGGAAGGGATGCCCGCGCCGGACGCGGTGGCACTCTGTCGCCGCGTCCTCGACTGGGCGTTCGAGCTCGACGCGGGCGACCGCGACCCATTGCTGCTGTGCGTCGTCGGCTCGGCGCGCGCGCTCATCGCCGCGCTGGAGGCGCTTGGCCACTCGCCGGTCACCGCCCTCCAGATCGACCGGATGATCGATCAGGCCATCGCGGACGGCTTGCCCGACCCAACCTGCCACGCCCAGGAAGGCAGGTCCCGTGCCGTCAGCAGCCCGGGCGCGCTCTGGGGGGCCGCGCACCGGGTGGTCTGGTGGGGGTTCGCCGGCTCCGGGGCGTCCTCCCCGCGCTTCCCGTGGAGCGAGCGCGAACGCGCCGCCCTCGATGCGGCCGGATGCTGTCCGGAGCGCCCCCACACCACGGGTCGGCGTGAGGCCTCGCACTGGCGAGCGGCGGTGTTGAACGCGCGATCGCTCATGCTGGTCCGTCCCGAGCTGAATCGCGGGAGTGAGGCAGGACCGCATCCGTTCAGCCAGCAGCTTCATCCCCTCCTGAGCCACGCGTCGAACGCGTCATCGGTCCGGTTTGTCGCGGAACGCCTCTACGTCGCGGAGCGGGTCCCCCTGGCCGCCCGGGAGGTGGTGCGCTCGTCCAGCGTCGCCGTCGACCTTCCCCGCGCGCGAGCCGCTTGGGATCTGCCGGCCGGCCTCGTGGCACGCGCACAGGATCCCGAGCGGCGGCAGAGCGCGACGAGCTTCGAGGATCTTCTCACCTGCCAGATGCGCTGGATCCTGCAGCATCTGGCCGGCCTCAAGTCAGGGGGTGCACGCGAGATCCCCAAGCCGGAGCGCCTCTTCGGCAACCTCGCTCATGCCGTTGCCCAGGTGGCCTTTCACCCGGGCGAGGTCCCGGTCCCCGAGATCGTGAGGACGCGGTCCGTGACGGCGCTGGACAGCCTCCTCCCACGCATCGCGGCGCCCCTGCTTCTTCCGGGACACGCCCGCGAGTTGGCCTTCGCGCGTCAGCGCATCCCCGACGCGCTGGCGAGCCTGTCCTCCATCCTGGCCCGCGGGCGGTTCGCAATCGAAGGATTGGAGGTCGAGCACGAGCGGGACTTCGGCATGGTCAAGGTCGCCAGCCGGATTGATCTCGTGGTGCGTGGCCCTGATGGCGCCCGGGCCATCATAGACCTGAAATGGACGGAGAACGGCGCGACCGCACGCCACTACGAGCTTGCCGAGGGGCGGGCGATCCAGCTCGCCACCTACGGCCGCCTCGTCGATCCCGACGGGGCGGGAGCGCCGGCCGGGTACTTCCTGCTGCGGCAGCAGCGCCTCCTCGCGGAAGAAGGTTCGCCGCTGGCCCACGAGGAAATCACGGTCACCCGCGGCTTGGCAGATACCTGGGACGCGGTCGCGCGGGACAGCGCGCGGCTCGCCGCGCTGGCCGGATCCGGGCGCGGGATCGCCGCGGGCGTCGCGGGCGCGCAGGAGCACCTCCCCGAGGACCTGGCGTTCCCGCTGCATCCCAAGGTCTGCACGTACTGCGACATGACCCGACTCTGCCGCTCCCTGTCCGCGGGCTAAGCCTCATGCGCGCATCCCCAATCAATCGCGTGGACACCACCCTGGCCTCGGCGGGTACCGGGAAGACCACCGCGCTGGTCGGCCGGCTGGCGCAATTCCTCGATGCCGGCATCGCGCCGGACCGCATCCTCGCGACGACGTTCACGAAGAAGGCAGCCGAGGAACTCGTCGAGCGCGCGCGCGCTCACCTGATCGCCCAGGGCCGGGGCGAGGATGCCATCGCGCTGCTCGGAGCGCGCATGGGCACGGTCAACGCCGTCTGCGGGCGCTTGGTCGAGGATTTCGCGTTCGAACTGGGACGCCCGCCGGGCGGAGAGGTCATTCCAGACGAGAGTGCCGCCCTCCTGTTCGCGGCCGCGGCCGACGAGACGTTGACCCGCTTCGCTCCGGCGCTCAATGCGCTCGGCGAGCGGTTCGGGCTCTCCGACCAGGAGCTGGACTGGCGGGACCTCGTCCGGCGCGTCATCGAGCTGGCCCGCTCCAACGGGATCGACGCCGACGGCCTGTCCCGCTCGGCGCATCGTTCGCGGGACGGTATGCTCGCTCTCCTGCCGCAGTTGGAACCCCTCCTGACGGCAGATGGTCTCGACACACGCCTCCACGCCGCGATTCGGGATGCGTTGGCGGACCTGGACGGCCTTTCCCTGAGGGGCAACGGGGCGGCGGCGGCGAGCGCGGTGAAGGCCGCGGCCGGTATACTGAGTCGGGACGAGCTCTTGCCATGGCCACTCTGGGCCAAGCTGAGCAAGCCGAATGCCTCCAAGGCCGACGCCCCCCTGTTTGCCGACGTCGCGCGTGCCGCTGCGGCCCATCCTCGCCACCCGAGGCTGCGGCGGGATCTCGACGAGTTCATCGGCCTCATCTTCGACTGCGCCGCGCAAGCCACGGCGGCGTTCCAGGCCTACAAGGCCGAGCGCGGGCTTCTCGACTTCACCGATCAGGAGGCGCTCGCGCTGGAGGTCCTACGGCGCCCCGACACGCAGGAGCGGCTCCGAGAGAGCATCGCGGTCGTGCTGATCGACGAGGTGCAGGATGCGAGCCCCTTGCAGGTCGCGATCTTCACCGAGCTCGCGCGCGTCGCTGCGCACAGCGTCTGGGTCGGGGATCCGAAGCAGGCGATCTACGGCTTCCGCAACACGGACGCGAACCTCACGCTCGTCGCCACGCAGGGTGTCGCGGCCGGCACCGGAGGACGCTTCGAGGTCCTGTCGAAGTCGTGGCGGAGCCGGCCTGGCCTGTGCGCCTTCGTCAACGACGCCTTCCTGCCGGCCTTCGAGCGGATGGGGCTGCCCAACCAGGCGTCTCGGTTCACGGACTGCGCCTGCGATGATGAGGGTCTTTCTCGGCCGCCGCTCACCGTCTGGCACGCAACCGGGACGAAGAAGGCCGACCGAAGCGCGAGCCTCGCGGGAGGCATCGCGGCAGCCCTGGCCGAACCGGGGCTCTGGCCCGTGCGGTCCGCTCCCGGCAACCGCGCGCGCGATTTGCGTCCCTCCGACATCGCAGTCCTCTGCCGCGGAAACGCCGACGTGGAAGACCTTGCCTCCGCGCTCACACGGCTCGGCGTCAGGGTCGCGGTCGAGCGTGGAGACTTGTTCGCGACGCCGGAAGTCGAGCTCGCGATGGCCGCGCTGCGTTGGACGGCAGATGCCGGCGACCGGCTCTCACTCGCCGAGATCGCGCGCCTCATTGGAGGGGAAGACGAATCCCGGGCATGGCTTGACGCCCTTGGCGCCGAGGATCCGGACGGGGCGCTGCGAGCCCTCGTGCCCTTCGCGACGATCCTGGATGACCTGCGGGCCCGCCAGCTCGGGATGACACCGTGCGAGATCGTCGATGCCGTGATCCTCGCGACTGACGTGGTGGACCTTGCCTGCCGTTGGGGGCAGGCCGCGACTCGACTGCATGCCCTTGAGGCCTTCCGCGGCGTCGCCTGCTCCTACGAGGGAGAGTGCGCACGGTTGCGCCTCCCCGCCACCCTCGGCGGCTTGGTCGCCTGGCTCCAGGGCCGGAAAGTGCCTTGCCCGCGTGGCGTCGAGGATGCGGTTCACGTGATGACCTACCACAAGGCAAAAGGCCTCGAGTGGCCGGTCGTCATCCTCGCACAGCTGGAGAGCGGACCACGTCCGCGCCTTTTCAGCCCCGTGATCGAAGTCGACGGGGCGCTCGACTGGCAGGCGCCCTTGGCCGGGCGCTTGATTCGATTCTGGCCTTGGCCGTACGGCGCGCAATCGACGGGTGTGCACCTCGACACCACGGCAACGACGAGCGTGATCGGACAGCGGGCTGCCCGAGAGGCCCGCGACGAGGCGGTCCGCCTGCTGTACGTGGGAGCGACCCGGGCCCGCGATCATCTGGTCTTCGGCCGGAACGCGCGTCCCGGCGCTTGGCTCAGCACCCTGGACGTGAGCGAGGCCCCCCAGGTGGTTCTGCCCATGTACGACGGGCGGCCGGTGGTGGCCGGGGGCGTCGACCATCCCGCACGCTTCGCACTCCTCGCCCTCCCGGCAGGGGCGGTCAACAAACCTTCGACACCCGGCGTATTCCTCGGGATCCCGCGCCCACGGACGACGCACAGGCCGTTGCGGCTGCGGCCGAGCGGGAGCCGTCGACGCTGCCTTCGCGGCACTCGCCCGGACTACGCTCGGTGCACGCTTCCCGCTCCTCGGCGACCCGGAGATGGACGTTCTCGGCCAAGCCGTGCACGCCTTCCTGGCCGCGGACCCGATGGAGGGCGATCACGATCGACGCCGCTCGCTGGCGGCTTTCGTGCTGGAGCGATGGAAGGTCGCCGGCCATCTCGATCCGGGACATCTCCTCGCCGCGGCCGACCGCCTCGGATCCTTCCTGGCCCAGCGCTTTCCCGGCGCTCGCGTGCGCCGCGAGGTCCCGGTGTTCGCGCCTGTCGCCTCGCAGTACACGGTCGGGCGGATCGATCTCCTCGTGGACTGGGGCGATGCGTTCGCCATCGTCGACCACAAGAGCTTCCCAGGTCGCCCGGAACTGTGGGAAGAACGGGCCGTCCGGGCGGCACCCCAGCTCGCCGCCTATGCGCAGGCGGTTGGCACAGCGACCGGTGCGGTCTGCGCAGGTCTGTTCGTTCACATGCCGCTGGTCGGGACCATCGTGGAAGTCGGCGAGTTGGCGGCGGCTTTGGCCGTTTCAGCTCTCCCCCAGGGACACTGACCGCTGGCCACATCCAGACAATCGCGGGACGGCGTCGCGACACGACGAGGACGCGTGACGTTCGCCTGGCCCTGGCGCTTCCGCAGCCCTGTCCTGGTCGGCGGTCAAGGCACCGACGCCGCTTCCGCTGCGGGTCACCCCGCTTACCGCCGCCCGCGCGACCTAGGCGAGCGCGACTCGACTGCCCGCACGCCTGGCGGCGACGGTGAGCCGGTTTGGGGCGGGACAGGACCTACGTCGCCCGAACCGCCGGCATAGCGTAGCCAATGGCTCTCGCGAAGTCATACAGCGGATCGGCCGCGAGTCGCTTCAGGCCCATCGCCTCGGCCGCCTCGGCGTCAATCAGGAGCTTGTCCCGGAAACGCTGGCGCTCCTCCTGCATCTCGTCGGCAAGTCCGAGCCACTCGGCCCGCAGCAGTTCGCGGCCGAGCCGCCTGAAGCGCTCGACGCGCTCGGCGAGCGGCAGGGCGAGCCAGAGTTCGGTCTCCTCGTCGTGGTAGAGGTTAGCCATGATCAGGGAGGCCTCCGACAGCGCCTGCCAGGCCCGGTGCACGAGCGCCCGCACCTCGCGCGGGGCGCCGCGCAGGTCCTCCGCGGGCCCGAACCGGTCCATGAGCAGGTCGATCCGGAGCGCGCCGTCCGAGAGGTCCTTGACCCGGCGCGCGAGGCGCAGGCCGGCCCGGGCGACGTTGCCCGCGCCGTCGGGCAGGCCCTCGTGGGTGCCCCACAGGCCGGCATTGGCGTCGAGGATGTCCTGGGCGACGCCGGCGGCGGCGGCGCGGAGGGCGGGGGAGCGGTACTGTCGCAAGCGAGCCTCTCGAGTCGGCCGCCCGTCGCGGGCGCGTCGTCACCCATCCAAGCTAGGCAGCGCAGGCGGCCTTGGGCAGTACGCGCACGTACCTACTTGACAGCGGCGGCAGGCCGGCCGCCAGCCAGTCGCCCCGTCACGACCCGCGGCCACCAACTCGCGTCTCTCGGGGGCATCGACCCCAAACAACCGCGACTTTGGCTCGGTGCGGGGCCGCAGTGCCATTCCGGGTGGACGAGCCTGAGCACGGGACGTGGTGTACGTGGGCACACTGACCACGATCCGGCGTAGTTCCCCTTCAAAGGCCCGGACGATCGGCTCGTCGATCGCAGCTGGCCGAAGAAGGGCGCCGTCGTTGCCGTTTTACGGCCCCTCCCGGTGACGCTCAACGCAATCGTCCGGGATTGCCCGCCGTCGCCTCCACTCGCCACTTCACCTTTAACACAACCGCTCGTTCGTGCGGGCTCCGCGACGAAGAGCCAAGTTCATAGCATGTCCTTTACAACTTGGTGAGCGAGCAAGCCATTACATCGCATGACTAAATATCACTTGTATAATGCATCCAACCTAAGACACCTGTTCTTCACGCGCTCAACGATCTCACCTCCCATGCACACCGGTGCAGGCTCTTTCCCAATGCCTTCTACACCTCGATGGCACAGCCTCAGCAGCACTAATCCGCACTCGCGTTCTGGCCTCACCGCAGCCAACAAGCGCGAGCATGGCTGACGACCTACGAACGCCTGCATGTTCGTGAAAGATCCCCGCAAGCTAAGCCGCCGATGTCATCCGTCAAAAGGGTCGATCGTGCTTGGCGTTTCGGCGCGTCAGGCATCCATGCGCATCGCGAAGCCGTGTACGGCGCTACTCGTCGGTGCGCACGGCCTGGCCGCCCCGGTCGATCGGCAGGCGCGGGCCCTTGAGCTCGGATCCGTCCGGCAGGCTGCGCACGTCCCAGCCGCCGCCGAGCGCCCGGATCAGCGTGACGGCGGTGGTGAAGCGGTGGAGCCGCACCTGCAGCGCGGCGACCTCGTTGTTGAGGGCAAGGCTCTGCGCGGTCACGACGGTCGTGAAGTTCTGGGTGCCGGCGCGGTACTCGTTGACAGTGATCTCGACGGCGCGGCGGGCGGAAGCGAGGGCGGCGTCCTGTGCCAACTGCTGCCGGGCGAGGATGCGCACGCCGGCAAGCTCGTTCTCGACCTCGCCGAAGGCGGTGAGGACCACCTGCCGGTAATTGGCCACCGCTCTGTCATAGGCCGCCCGCGCGCCCTGGAGGGCGGCGGCGCGGGCGCCCCCGTCGAACAGCACCTCGGTGCCGGCGGCGGCCACCGACCAGACCTGGTTCGCGGCCGAGAACAGGCCGTTGCGCGGATCGCCCGAGATGCCGCCGGACGCCGAGAGCCTCACGGTCGGGTAGAAGGCCGCGACGGCGACTCCGATCAGCTCGCTCTGCTGCTGCACCGCCCGCTCGGCCTGTGCGACGTCGGGGCGGCGCTCCAGAAGGTCGGAGGGGATGCCGACCGGAACCGCGGGCGGGCGGCTCGCCAGGGAGGCCACGGGGACCGAGACCTCGGAGGGGGGCGCCCGACGAGGACCGCGATGGCGTGCTCGAAGGTCGCCCGCTGCAGGCCGACCGCGATGGCCGCGGCCTGCGTCGTCTGGACCTGCGTCTGGGCGGTGATCACGTCGGAGCGGGCGGCGACGCCTGCGTTGTACTGGTTCTCGGTGATCGCGAGCGTCTTCTTGAAGTTCTCGACGTTCTCGTTGAGCACCCGCTGCAGGGCGTCGTTGTAGCGGAGCTGCAGGTAGTTCGTGACGAGCTCGGCCTGGACCGCGAGGCGCACGGCGCCGACCTGGGCGGCGCCGGCCTGCGCGGCAGAAACCCTGCTCTCGATGTTGCGCCGGGTGCCGCCGAACAGGTCGAGCTCCCAGCTCGCCTGCCCCTGCAGCGAGACGTTGGTCCGCTCGACGCCCGCCGTACGCACCCGGGTGATCGAGGGCGCGCCGATCACGGTCGGATAGAGGGCGGCGCGGGCCTGCTCGACGAGGGCGCGGGCCTGCCGGTAGCCGGCGACCGCCTGGCGCAGGGTCTGGCTGTCGACGTCGACGAGGCGCACGAGTCGGTCGAGGGTGGGGTCGTTGAACACCCGCCACCAGTCGCCGCGCTCGGCCCCGTCGTTCGGCTGGGCGAGACGCCAGCCCTTCTTCGACGCGATGTGCGCGGCGCTGTCCTCGCGCTGCCCAGCCTACGGGAGGGCAGAGTTCCTGAACGGCGCGTCGGGAGGGCCGGCGAACGCCTCCACATGCTCGCCCCGCCGCCTTCTCGGCGGGGCAGTGCCGGCCTTAGGGATGCCTGCCTTCGAGATGGGGATCCAGCAGCTGAATACTTCGGTGCTGGCAGTCCAGGCAGCCGGCCAGACTGGTCACACGTGATGCCCAAGCTCAGGCTATGAGTCGCGCTTAGGACCCGCGGATCCCCGCACGCGACCACGGCAAATTCGCGCGGACGCTGGGAAGACAGGTGGGGGGCGATTGGCTCGATGAGCCTGGCTGCCGGACATCCCGGTTCTCGGAGCGCCTGAACTGGGTGCTAGGCCTCGCGACGCGCCCTGCGCGTCGGACGATGCTTCCAGTCAGCGCCGGCCGCGTACCCCAGAGGCTGATACGAACGGGCTCGGATCCAGATGCCATGCGGCGTGAGGTTGACGAATGTCCGCGCCTTGTCCTTGCTGACGATGGTCAGCAGGTTCTCGAATGGGTTCCTGCCCGGCATGCCCAAGCCTCGCTCGGCCAGGAGGATCCGTTCGACCTCGGCAAGGAGTTGGCGTCGCTTGAGCGGCGTGCCGGCTTGGTCGAGAATCGTCCCGACGGCCTGCAGAACCTCGGCTGGCGTCGCGACGGGCCTCCGTCCCGTCCCCTCGGCCGATCGAGGCGGGGGCGGGGGCTCGACCCCTCCAAGCTCCGGCAGCGGGCCGGGCTTCATTTCGTTGGATCCTGCCGTGCGTCCACGCGCATGCGACGCAGTGCACACCTTGGGAGCGCCTGCTCCCTGAGGCGAGGCGTCGTAAGGCTCGGCCATGCGCACGACGTCTCGCAGGACCGACAGGACCTCGGGTAGCGCAGCTCGCTCCATCCATTCGCCCCCCTTCGCCTTGGCCATAACCAGCGCCCCTTGCCAGACCATCAGGACCCGTGTGGCGGCGGAGGTCGCGGCGCGTGGGTCGAGACCCTCTGCCAAGAGGCGGCGGACGCTTTCCTCGACTGCTTCGAGGGCTTGGCGACAGACCGCCCGCGCCTCGGCCGCGTCGTCGCCATCGGCTGCAAGGTCAATGGACAAGCGTGCGACCCCGAAGCCATGCCGGGCCATCCCAGAGTCGTCCGACCACAGGACGGTGGTGAGGCGTTCGAGGGCATTTCGGGGCCCGCCCCCGATTGCCGGGATGCCGTCGAGCGCTTCCTGGATCCTGGCGCGGTGCCGTTGCGCGACGGCCGAAGCCAAGTCGGCCTTCTTCGGGTAGTGGTAGAAGACCGCCCCTGCCGGTATGTCGGCAGCGGTGGCCACATCCCTGATGGCGACGGCAGCGTAGCCGCGCTCGGCAAAAAGCCGCTCGGCAGCCTCAGCCAACCTTTCGGACCGATCTGTCGTTCTCGCCACGTCGTGCGTGCCCCTCTCGAAAAGATCCTATATTTCCCGATTTAATTAAGTCAACTGACTTAGAAAGCGTGTCATGCAGCAATGCATGCCTCGGTCGCCTGAAGCGGGACAGTTGGTGATCGGCGTCGGCACGGGGTCCCTTGCCGCGTCGTATGGATCGCAATGGCTGGTGGGCAGCTTCCGGTCGAAGTTGAGACGGCTGCGCAGACCAGCGCATGACCTTGCTCTGTCACCTTACTGATCGGTCGGAGCCGACTTCCTTTGCGTCGACCGGACCCTCCTAATGCGGAGGTGGCAGCGTGACCGCACGCCATGCAAGGCAGGAAGCGGCAAAGGTCCGTCGATCTCGTCCATGGCAGCGGTAAAATAGTTCGACGCCGCCGTATGTCTCAGAGCCCGGATGATGAGCAAATCGCGACATTCGATGCGTGGTTGATGGGCCAGCACGTGCGGTCGCGCATCATCGAGAGTTTCGCCGCCAGCCTCGATCAGGACAGGGCGCTGTGCGTACGGCTTCAGTTGCCCTGGAGCAGTGGACAGGCCGAGGAGCCTACGGCCACCGCCATCAGCGGCGGCCTGCGGTGCAGCCTTCAGAGGCAGGCAACAGATTGTGTCTCCTCGGGTCGCGTCGCCGATTCCTGCGTCACCCCATCCGCGAGCCGTCCGAGCCGCACGCTCGTGGCAGACGCAGCGCTTAGCATCCCGACAAAGGCGCGGGCGAGCGCCGCGGCGAAACTGCCGGTGGACTCGGCGACGCTGCCCGCGTTGTGGGCTTGAGGGCGCTTCTGAGGTCCTTGCCGACGAGCGCGCGGTCGAACCATTCGGGCGCGAAGTGGCCGCCGCACCAGCGTCGGGTCTCGGCATGCTCTGGATTGCCGGGATCGGCCATGATGGCCAGGAAGCGCTCGTAGCCCCTGATCCCACCGACGTCCTCAGGCGGCCGTGCCCGGGCTCCGTCGAGGCAGGTGGCATGGTGGGGCCGCGCGCCGACAACGAGAGGTCCCTCGATCGTGACGGTGTGAAGCCAGCTGTCGCCGAAGTCGTAGAGGTAGGTGAAGGCCAGCCCAGGCTCGCGGTCGAAGTCGAGCAGGCGCACCGTGCGCTCGTCGAACACGCGGGGATCGCCGACGCCAGACCAATCAACCGTGTCGGGATCGCCGTAGCGTAGGCCACCGATGCCGAACTCGTGCAGGTGGTAGTTCCACCAGTTGAACGCGGCCTGGATGGCCAGGTGCAACTCGCCCAGATGCCAACTGCAGGGCACGGCGAGGCGCCGCCAGACGGCGGGCTCGATGCCGTCCAGCGCGACGTGGATCTGCAGGGCGTTGGGTTGTTCGAACGGCATGGGGTCGAAAGGATCCCGGCGCGCACGCCGGCGTCAACTACCCGCGGCTTCGGTAGCGAAATGCTCGCATCGAGATCCTGGCCGGCCATCCGGCCTCGATCCCAGCCGTTGCTCAGGCGGTTCCGCTTTCGCGTGCTCGCCGACGAGCAGAACTTGCCGAGCCCTCCTCCATACCGATCAGCCCGCAGCCGTGCCGCTTGCGTAGGAGCCTCGCGAGACCCGCGACCTTCGCCAGCGTCTCTCCCACCTTCGGCGTCGCGTCAGGCGGCATGTCCAGCTTGATCGACCTGCGGTCCAGCACCTTGGCCGAGTTCAGAAGCTGTATCGGTGCCATCGAAGGGTCTCAAGTCAAGCTTGGACGAGATCCGTGACAGCTTCGCTCAGACCTCGTCTTTGTCCTGATAATCGGGGCAGCCTTCGGGCGGCGAATAAATCACCTCACTCACGAAGCGATGATGCTCTTGATCGCCTTCGTGGAGTCGATTTACGAAACAAAAATCCTTGATCGTATTGATAACCTTTGGACTAAGATCGAATTTTATCTTGTTTGCGACAAAGCGTGAGCGCAGATCGAAACTTTCGCCTGCATCGTCCAATTTCTTCATGAAATCAGACTGCTTGCCAGATCTAGCGAGCGTCTTCAATATTTCGGCCATCGTATCGGAAGACACGGGTATGGGCTTGCGGCCGCGGTAGCGCAGAGGTTTCTTCATTGAGGACTCCTGCTGAGGTACTGGTTTACCTTCGTGTCAGCTATCGCACGGAGAGCCTCTGATTCTTGCGGCGTCTTGGCCCGTGCCATCGCTCCTGCGAAAGCGGGATCGAGCGTTATACCTGGCGGAACATACGCCAGGCTTGGTGCCTTGCCATCAAGCGGCAAGGCAAATGAAATGATCGCCCTATGGAAGTCTTTCCTGCTCACGCTGGCGCCGACGCCAAATTCCTTAGGATTGTACCCTTTACCGGCAGGGGTGACAGTTACCTTGGGAGCCGTGGCGGAACCACTAATAGTGGTTTGAAAGTTGTAAATAACCGCGAGAGTAGGAAGCTTGTTCAAGTCGAGGCCACTCAAGCCAGATACAGACAAGTGATTCAATTCATTCAAGTTGAAAAACGTTGAAACCTGCTTATCGACCCCGATGCGCCCCGCAATCGGAAATTCAATGTTCTCCCTGTCTTCTGCCCTATCGCACGCAATCTGAGGATCGTCCACGAGTGAACCGAGTAGATCCGTCAGATAGAAGTGATATACATTTTGTCTCGATAAGTCATTCGTGGCAGAGAGCCCGAATGTGACCGTGCGATGCGTGAGGGCACCCACAAAGTCAACGTTCGGAGTAATCGAGTTTTCCTCAGTGATGTCGAGGGTGAATTCGTAAGCAATCGCAACATTCTTGTACTTTAAAATGAAGGCTTTCGCGACACGATTTCGGGTTCTCGCAAGCGCCTCAGCCAACGTAATTTTACCATTCGCAAGATCTCGCGCCAAATTCGCAGTGCCGCTGTCGGGAGTACCCAAATTCTGGAGCGCTCCGGCTGCCTTGTACCGGAACGCGTCTCTGACCTCACACCGAATGTTTCTACTTATATCTTCAGGCTTGAGACCAGTGGAAGCAACAATGTTTGGACTTATTGAACAAGAAGCGAACAGAATTGATATGGGCCCGAGCAAAGCACTTCGGCAGATGCCCTTCATGAATCTTTCCATGGTGCAATAGTTCACTGAACAAGGATTCCATAACGGCTCCTTTGAGTCTGTGCCTCAAATGCAACACAAGGTTGCGGAAATTTCTCGCTGATGCGACCCGAACTACAAACTAATGCACTGACGCGGACGGAGGATTCACGCGCGGGGTGAGGCGTGCGAGTCTGGGCGATGGCCCAG
>NZ_VZZJ01000005.1 GCF_008806345.1 Methylobacterium planeticum
TCGCCACGTCCGCTCCCTCCACCACGGCGCTCGCCGTCGGGCCCGATGCGGGAAGCACCGAGCAGCCCGACACCGTCAGCGCGGTGCAGAGGAGAAGGGGGAGAGCGCGCATCCAGACTCGCCTGTCGGTTTCTCTAGCCTGCTGCCTAGCCGAAAGGCACGTCACTGTCCGTGGCGGGGGTGTCACACTGCCGGTCCACCCGCCGCCGGGCCCCGCCTGTCCCCGCTGCACACAAGACGATCAGCGCCCGCGCGCGCAGCCCCGGGCCCGGTCCCGCGCGCGCCTTTGCGCCGCGCGCCCTCTGGACCGCACCCTCTGGACCCTGTGCCCCCTGGACACGACGCCCGGAGGCTGTCTCCCTTGACCGAACCCGATCCCGTCCCCGAATCCAGGATCCGCCTTGGCTCTCCCGAACCCGGACATCCCGCCCCAGGTCCTCGCGGCGCCCCAGGTCCTCGTGGTGATGGGGGTCTCGGGGTCCGGCAAGAGCACGGTCGCGGCCCGCGTCGCCGAGCGCCTGGGCTGGATCTTCGTCGACGGCGACAGCTTCCACAGCCCCGAGCACATCGCCAAGATGCATGCGGGCCACGCCCTCGACGACGCGGACCGCGCCCCCTGGCTCGAGAGCATCGCGGTCTGGATCGAGCAGCGCCTCGCCGCGGGGGAGCCCGGGGTCGTGGTCTGCTCCGCCCTGCGGCGCGCCTATCGCGACGTGCTCACCCGCGGCCGGCCGGACGTCCGGATCGTCTATCTCGCGGGCAGCCGCGCGCTGATCGCCGGGCGCCTCGCCGCGCGCCACGGCCACTTCATGCCGGTGGGCCTCCTCGACAGCCAGTTCGCGATCCTGGAGCCCCCCGGCCCCGACGAGCACGCCATCGCGGTCGGGATCGAGAACCCGCCCGAACAGGTTGCCGAGGCGGTGATCGCGCGCCTCGGCCTCGGCGGTGCGGCGCCGGACGGCGGTGCGGCCGGCGGGAGGGCAGGGTGATGCAGCGGACGCGCCAGGACGGGGGCGGCACGGCCCGGCCCGACATCGCCCTCGTGATCTCGGATGTCGACGGCACCCTCGTGACCACGGACAAGCGGGTGACGCCCGCGGTCGCGGCGGCGGTCCGGCGCCTCGGGGCGGCGGGCATCGCCTTCACGGTGGCGTCGAGCCGGCCGCCGGTCGGTCTCTCCGGCCTCGTCGGCGCCCTCGACCTGCGCCTGCCGATGGGGGCCTTCAACGGCGCCACCGTGGTGGGGCCGGACCTCGCCATCCTGAGCGAGACCCTGATCCCCGAGGCCACCGCCCGGGAGGCGGCCGCCCGCCTCGAGGCGGCGGGGCTCGACCTCTGGGTCTTCGCGCACGGGCGCTGGTCGCTGCGGGACGGGCAGGGCCCCTACACGGACGTGGAGCGGCGCACGCTGCAGGCCGAGCCCGCAATCGTGGACGATCTCGGGCCGCTCCTCGGCGCCGCCTCGAAGCTCGTCGGCGTCAGCCCGGACTTCGCGCATCTGGCCGCCTGCGAGACCGGGATCGCCGAAGCCCTCGGGGCCCGCGCGGCGGTCCACCGCTCCCAGGCCTACTACCTCGACGTGACCCCGCCCGGCCTCGACAAGGGCAGCTTCGTCACCTGGATGAGCCGCCACCTCGACATCCCGGAGCACCGGATCGCCACCTTCGGGGATGCCGGCAACGACAGCGCCATGTTCGCCCGCAGCGGGCTCGCGGTGGCGATGGGCAACGCCGAGCCGGCGGTCCAGGCGAGCGCCGGGCACGTGGCGGCGGGCAACGACGCGGACGGATTCGCGGACGGGGTCGCGCGCTTCCTCCTGCCCTGAGGGGTGATGTCACCCGGACCGCGGCGAGGCCGCGCCGTCGCCCGGATGCCCCGGCGCACGGCCAAGTGCCGGTCCACGGGCCGGTCCACGTGCTGTGGCGCACATGGCACAGGCGCCGCCGAACGTCCGGCCTGCCCACAAGCGTGAGCGTCCCAGCCCCTTTCCGGCCTCAATTCGCCTCGACCTAGGCAGTCAGAACAACAACCGGGTCTCGCGAATGAACCAGCGCCTCCTGCTCCTCGCTGCCGCCCTGGCGGCCGTGCCGGTTCCGGTGCTCGCTCAGGCGGCCCGCGACAACATCGACGCGCTGATCGAGGAGCAGGCCCGGGCGAACGGCGTTCCGGCGGCCTTCGTGCACCAAGTCGTGAAGCGCGAGAGCAACTACAATCCGAACGCGCGGGGCGGCAGCGCGCTCGGCCTGATGCAGATCAAGCACGCCACCGCCCGGGGCCTCGGCTACAAGGGCGAGGCGAGCGGCCTCTACGACCCCAAGGTGAACCTGCGCTACGGCATCGCCTACCTGGCGGGCGCCTACCGCACCGCCAAGGGCGACCTCGCCAAGGCCTACCACTATTACAACCGCGGCTATTACTACGCCGCCAAGCGCCAGGGCCTCACCACCGAGGTGGTCGAGGCCGAGGCCCCCGCCGCCTCCTCGGCGAGCAGCTTCGCCAGCGTCTTCGCCCTGCGCCCGAGCCAGGACCCGAACCTCGGCGCGGCGAGCACCGCCCTCGCCTACGCCCCGACCGCGGCGCCGACCGAGGTGGTCGAGGTGCCGCTGCCGCCCCGCCGCCCCGCCGCCTTCGCGGGCCAGGTTCAGGTCGCGGCCCTCGCCTCCGACCTCGCCGGCGTCTCGCTGGCGCCCAACGCGTCCCAGCAGGCCGTGGCCGTCACGGCGAGCGAGATCGCCGTCGTGGAGGTGCCGCTGCCGCCGCGCCGGCCCGCCGCCTTCGCGGCGCTGCAGGCCGCGACCCTCGCGGCAACCCCCGCGCCGGCCGCCACCGCGGACCTCGCCTCCCTCTCGCTGACGCCCCAATCCCAGCCCGCGGCGGCTCAGGCCCAGCCCGCGGCGGCTCAGGCCCAGCCCGCGGCGGCTCAGGCTGAGCCCGCCGGGAGCGCGGCGGCGTCGCGCCGGGCGGTGGCCGCCGCCGAGGCGATCGAGGTGCCGCTGCCGCCGCGTCGCCCCTCGGCCCAGCGCCTCGCCGCCGTCAGCCGCCCCGCCGCCCCGAAGGTCGCCGGCGTGCCGGTGCTCGAAGCCTCGGCCCTGCCGCCCGCCCAATAGGCACCGGCGGGCGCGGGCGGGGCGCCTCCGCCCCCGGCGCCGCCCCCGCGCGATCGATCCCGCCTTGAAGCGCCGGTCCCGCATCAACACATGCAATGACGGCATACGCCTTGCGTTCGGCAGCGCAGAGCCTTGCGCGTGAACATTCGCATGTCATCGGATCGTCCTGATCCGGGAAATACAATTCCACACCGCAAGGCCCCGCAGGTTGTCATCCACAGGCGCAGGCACAATCCTGCCGCCCGATCGTCGTGTGGAGACGAACCCGCAAGCCTCTTGTATGTACGCTCGCGCAGGGCATCCGCCTTCGGCGAGAGATTGGGATGACGGGCGACGCCATGGCCGGCGCGGTAGAGCAAGAAGCACTTTTCCTCACGGATCTCGGACGCCGCGTGCGCCACGCACGCACGGTGCGCGGTCTCTCACGCAAGCTCCTGTCGCAGACCTCGGGCCTGTCCGAGCGCTACATCGCGCAGCTCGAGGGCGGCCAGGGCAACGTCTCGATCATCCTGCTGCGCCGGGTCGCCAACGCCATGGGCGTGCGCCTCGACGACCTGATCGCCGGCAGCGACGTCACGCCGGACTGGCAGGTGATGCGCGACCTCGTGGCCCAGGCGAGCCCCGACCAGATCGCGGCCGCCAAGGCGCTCCTCGCCGGCGGCGCCCCGGGGGGCGGCAACGCGCCGAAGCCCCGGGTCGCGGTGATCGGCCTGCGGGGCGCGGGCAAGTCGACGCTCGGGCGCATGGTGGCCGAGCGCCTGGGCTGGACCTTCGTCGAGCTCAACGCCGAGATCGAGCGCGAGAACGCCCTCTCGGTGAAGGAGATCTTCGCGATCTACGGCCAGGAGGGCTACCGGCGCCTCGAGCAGGCGGCCCTGCGCCGCCTCACCGAGCATCCCGGCCCCCTGATCCTCGCCACCAGCGGCGGCATCGTGGCCGAGCCCCTGACCTACGACCTGCTGCTGCAGGCCTTCTTCACGGTCTGGCTCAAGGCGCGGCCCGAGGAGCACATGCAGCGGGTGCGCAACCAGGACAATCTCGTGCGCACCGGCGACCACGCCACCGCCATGCAGGAGCTGCGCGCCGTGCTGGCGAGCCGCGAGCCCCTCTACGCCCGCGCCTCGGCGGTGGTCGACACCTCCGACATCCCGGTCGAGCTCATGGCCGACCGCCTCACCGCGGTGATCGAGGCGCGGTTCGACGCCCATCCCGAGCGCCGCAGCGCCTGAGGGGCGGGCGCCCCCCTCCGGGAGGCCCTGACGGAGGCGCCTCCGCGCCGATGTTCGCTGCACCGCATCACGATCCGGTGCGGCTGTCACGGCGGGGCGGCGTGCGGCGCGTCCGGGGCCTTGATCGGGCCGGGCCCGGACCCCACGCTTAACCGGCCGACGCCCCGCGCCGCGCCCCGGCGGCGCGCGAGACCAAATCCCGCGTCCGGCCGGCGCCGGGGAGGCGGGTCTTCGCGCGCCCGGCCGATCTGCGCTAAAACCTTTCCGCCCGGATCCCGAGGAGGAGCCCATGTCCGCCAGCCCGTCCCTCAGCCCGGTCCAGGGTCCGGAATCCCGCGTCGGCCTGTTCGATCCGGTCTGGTCGCGCCTGCGCCAGGAGGCCGAGGCGGTGCTGCGGGAGGAGCCGCAGCTCGCCTCCTTCATCGTCGCCACCATCCTCAACCACCCGACCCTCGAGGGTGCGGTGGGGCACCGGGTCGCGGCCCGGCTCGGGCACCCGTCGCTGCCCGCCGAGCTCGTCGCCCACGGCTTCCGCGAGGCGCTCGATGAGGATCCCCGGATCGGCGAGGCCTTCCGGGCCGACATCGTGGCGGTGATGGACCGCGACCCCGCGACCTCGCGCGCCATCGAGCCGGTGCTCTACTTCAAGGGCTTCCACGCGCTGCAGGCCCACCGCCTCGCCCACTGGTTCTGGAGCCAGGGCCGGCGCGACCTCGCCCTCTACCTGCAGAGCCGGTCCTCGGAGGTCTTCCAGTGCGACATCCACCCGGCGGCCCGGATCGGGCGCGGGATCTTCCTCGACCACGCCACCGGCCTCGTGGTCGGCTCCACCGCGGTGATCGAGGACGACGTCTCGATCCTGCACGCCGTCACCCTCGGGGGCACGGGCAAGCAGGGCAGCGACCGCCACCCGAAGATCCGCCGCGGGGTGATGATCGGGGCGGGCGCCAAGATCCTCGGCAACATCGAGGTCGGGGCCTGCGCCCGGGTCGCGGCGGGCTCGGTGGTGCTGCGCCCGGTGCCGCCGAACACCACCGTGGTCGGCGTGCCGGCCCGGGTCGTCGGCACGGCGGGCTGCGCCGAGCCCGCCCGCGCCATGGACCAGCTCGTCAGCATGGACCAGTTCATCCACATGGCCGAGGGGATCTGAAGACAGAGGATCCGAACCGGAGCGGCGCATCAGCGCCGCACGGCCCCGCTTGCTCCCCTGCGGACGACGTGGCAAGCCCAGCGCGATCCGCGGGCCGCGCGGTCGGCGCGCCCGGCGGCGGCGACCGCGCCCCGGTCCCGGCCCGTTCAACAGCGCGAGAGGCGAGACAGCGTGAACAAGACCGATATCACGAAGGTGCAGGACTACCTTCGCCGCACCTTCGCGAATGCCAGCATCCGCATCGTCCCCCGCCCGAAGAAGGACGATTCGGCTGAGGTCTATATCGGCGAGGAATTCCTCGGCGTCGTCTCGGTCGACGACGAGGACGGGGACCGCTCGTTCCAGTTCAACATGGCGATCCTCGACATGGACCTCGAGGATTGAGCGCCCCCCGGGCACGCACGGCCTGTGCACGGGGTTAACCCTGATCCCGGCCAGCGCTTAACGTTTCGTCAACCCTGGGGCAGAGTGCCTTCATCGTTCGTTAACGGTGGAGTGCGCGCGTCATGGCCCCCAGCACCTTGGCCCCCAGCACCTTGGCCCTCAGCCCACAGGCCCTCGATTCGATCCAGACCCTGCTGGTCGGCCTCGCCCTCGCGGGGCTCCTGGCCAGCGCCTTCGAGCTCTTCACCGAGCGGCGGGCGAGCTTCAGCCTGCTCGAGGGCGGCGGCGTCGCGGCGGTGGCGGCCCTGCCGGTGCTCGCCTTCTCGGCGCCCTTCATCATCCTGCGCAACACCGTGCGGGGCCGGCGCATCGAGGGCCGCCCGATCCCCTTCGTGATGCTGGCCACCATCATCGCCTGCGGCTGGGGCCTGCTCTCGGGCCGGATCGCCCTCGACCTCGCGGCGCTCCTCGTCGGCGCCTGACGGTTTCGCGGTGCGGCGCGCGGCCCCGCCCGGCGGGCGCCGCCGCGCCCGCGCCCCTCAGCGGTTCGCCGTCGTCACCGGCGAGGCGCCGCCGTCGAGGGAGACCCAGCGGCTGCCATCCTGCCCCTCGCGCTTGATGTAGGCGTAGCCGGTGCTGCGCCAGGACAGGACCGTGTTGGTCTTGTTGTCGAGGATGAAGTCGCCCCGGTCGGTGCGCACCATCAGGACGGCGTGGCCCTCGCCGATGTCGTCGATCACCACCGTCATCCGCAGGGCCCGGCGCGGCAGCCCGCGCTCCACCAGCATCCGGCGCTTGAGCAGCTGGTAATCCTCGCAATCGCCGAACCCGTCGTCGGGATAGTCCCAGCGGTCGATCACGCCCCAATGGGCCTGGTCGGTGATCGGCTTGATGCGCGCGTTCACCCGCCGGTTGACGCTCGTCAGCGTCCGCCACAGGGCGGCGTTGAGCGGGATGGTGGCGGGCTCGGCCAAGTCGACCGTGCACTCCGCCGGCATCCGGTTGCAGAAGTCGGTCCAGGCCGCCACCGGCTTGGCGGTCGGGCCGATCTCGACGGCGGTGGCGTCCTCCGGCAGGTGCGGGCGGGTGCGGGCCTGCGTGGCGGCGCCCCCGAGCATCAGGATGGCGCCGACGAGACCGAAGGCCGCCGCGTGACCGGCCCGCCTGGCGACCGCCCGGGCGATGGTGCCGGCGTCGCCTGCGCGCCGAGCCTGGAGAACCGCGTGCCACATGCCCGACGTCCCGCCAATCGATGGTCAGGCGGCAAAGCTCGCATGGCTGCAGGCGGTGCTCAATCGAAAATTAACCGGGAGTTAACGCAGTCGCGAAGGTTCGGTTCCAAACCGGGACCGTGATGCAAGTCTGCAACCGTACGGTGGGGCTGGCGCAGGACATGGCTGCCCGGCCGCCGGGCTTCTTGATTCTGCCCAGATTGCGCCGTCGAGTGAACCCGCTACCGTTGGATACAGGATCGGTGCCAGAACCGGCACGGGCAAGGGTTTCCGTGCGATCGGAAGCATTGGGCGAGGCGCATTGGGCGAGCGTGTGGGACGAGACGCATGGGGCGAGACGCGGGGCAGGTGATGGGCACGCAATCGGTTCTCGAAGCCCGGCGGCCGGAGGGTTCGTCCAAGGCGGTGCCCGTCAGCAAGGCGGCGCCCGTGAGCGCGGCGCCTCCCGCGGCGCCCGGCCTGCTGCGGCTGATCCGGGCTCTGGCGGAGGATGACCGGGTCGGCGCCATCGGGCTCGCCGAGCACGCGGTCGAGCGGCACGTCACCGCCTTCCCGAAGGCGGATCAGGCGGTCGCCCTCGATATCCTGCTGCGGGACCTCGCCTGCCTGCAGGGATTCGCGCCGCACCTGACCGGGTTCATCAGCCGGGTCGAGGGCCATATCGACCGCCTGCACCGGAGCCTGACCGGCGGCCTCGTCTGAGGCGGGCGGGGGCGAGGGGCCAACGGGCGAGGGGCCAGGGCCAACGGGCGAGGGGCGAACTCAGCGGTTGGCGGTGGTGACCGGCGAGGTGACGCCGCCGAGGGAGACCCAGGCGACGCCGTCCTGGCTCTCGCGCTTGATGAAGGTGTAGCCGGTCTGGTGCCAGGGCAGCACCACGCTGGTCTTGTTGTCGAGGACGAAGTCGCCCCGGTCGGTGATCAGGGTGAGCACCGCGTGGCCCTCGCCCTTCTCGTCGATCACCACGGTCATCCGCATGGCGCGCCGGGGCAGGCCGGCCGCGGCGAGGGCGTGCCGCTTCAGGAGCTGGAAGTCCTCGCAATCGCCGATGCCGTCCTCGGCGAGGTCCCAGCGGTCGGCGACGTGGTGATGCTCCATGTCGGTCATGGCGCGCACCGAGCGGTTCACCCGGCGGTTGATGGTCACGATCGTGTTCCAGGTCGCCGGGGTCAGGGCGATCCGGGCGGGCTCGTTGCGGTCGAGGACGCATTCGGCGGCGTAGGCCTGGCAGAAGGCCACCCAGGCGATGATCGGCCGGGCCTCGCCGACCGGGGCGGCGGCGGCCGTCGGGGCGGGCAGGGCCGCGAGCGTCTGGGCCTGCGCCGGGATGCCGGGCGCGCCGACCCCCAGGAGGGCCGCCAGCGCCAGCAATCCGAGAGCGAGTGAGTTCCGGTAGCGCATCGAGACCATCCCCGTCCACGAGGGTGACGATGCCGGCGGCCGCCCTGTGCCGCGCTGAAGCGGATCGGCGCAATTTTATCGAATTCCGGCCCCGACCGGCCGCGCCTCGCAACAGCCCGAACCGGGGCCTGCGCCGATGCTAAGGACTGTCCGGGGTGGATTCAGGAGGTGGAAAGCATGGCGCGCGCGGTCCCGCGGCCGGCCGGTGCCCGAGAGGGCGCGCGGGCGCGGGGGAGGTTCGGGAACGGGCCGCGGTCCCGGGGCCCGCCCGTCCGGGCCGGCCCGCGGGGCGGGCCTTCCCCGAAGGACGCGTGGGGGCGGGCGCGGCGGTCGCGGCGGCGCCCTCCGGCCGGTCCCGGCGGGATCCGCGCCGGGCATCCCGGTCTCAGGGCGCGGCGCGGAAAGCCCCGCCGCGGGCGCTGTGCGGAGCGAGGCTCAGAGCGTCATGCCCTCGTGGAACTTGTCCGGCGAGATCGGCAGCAGGAACTGCACGCCGAAGCCGCCCTCGAAGTAGCGCACGATCCGGCCCGGCGTGCGGCCGACGGCCACCACGGCGCCGAGGGGCGGCTGGCTGGTGCAGGCGATGGCCGCGCCCGACATCGAGACGTCGACGATCCGGCCGGGCAGCTCCCGCCCGCTCTCGAGCCGCAGGACGATGCCGGGCTGGATCGGGGTGAGGCGCTCGTGCGAGCGGCCCTCGGGCAGGCCGAGGGTCTCGCGGTTGGCGAGCCAGGTCAGCTGCGAGGCGATCTTGTCGCGCTTGCGCGGCGTCGCGGTGAGCTGGACCGCGAAGCCGCCCGCGGTGTGGCGGGCGATGGTGCCCTCGATCCGGCCGATATGCTCCAGGTAGAGCACGACCCGCTCGCCGATCTCGCCCACCGCCACGCAGGTGAGGCGCACGCCCCCCGGCGACATGTCGATGGTCTGGCAGGGAAATTCGCGACGGTCCGACAGCATGTAGCGCCCGAGGATCGCCACCTGCACGCGCTGGTGGCGACGCTGGTCGGTGATCCTGGGCAGGCGGAATGCGCTGGTGGCGGAGCGTGCGGCGGCCTCGATCATCCCCGACCTGTCCTTGTGGGCATCGGGCTTTTGTAGTTGAGGCGAGGTTACGAAAGCCTTTGCCTCACCGGCGCCGGGCGGCAATACGGACCACAAAGGTGCTCAGATGCGCCCGCCCCGGTGGACCAGGAGATGGCCGCGCCGCAGCGGCACGCTGTCGTTGGCGGGCGCCGGCAGGGCGCCGAGGATCGCCTCGGCCCCGTCCGCCGCGCGGACGAAGACCGGCTCGTCCGCCGCGCGGGCGAAGACCGGCTCGGCCGCCGCCTCCCGCCCGTTCAGGACCCGGAGCGAGGTGGTGGCGAGCCCCGTGACCGGGCGCAGCCCGAGCCAGTGCGGCACCACCGTGGGGCTCAGCGCCCCGAGGATGCGGGCCTGGGTCCGGCCGCGATGACGCAGGGGCAGGAGGATGAGCTCGAGCTCGATGGTCTCGTGCTGCGCGGTGCGGCCCTGCAGGCCCGCCACCACCCCCACCGTGTCGCTCGCCACGATCTCGATCAGGCGCCACGGGTCGGCGCTGCCGGGCCCCCAGAGCCCGGGCAGGGAGTCTCCCTTGAGCTCGCGCCCGAACAGGGCGCAGACCCGGGTGCCCGCCAGCCGCAGATGCGCGAGGCGCCCCGGCATGTCGAGCTCGAGGATGAGGCTGTCGGCCAGCAGGTTGCGGATCTCCCCGGGCTCGATCTCGGCGCGCTCGGGGGCGGCCCGCTCGCCCCGCAACCGGTCCCAGTAGCTGTGGAGCAGGCGGCTCGTCGGATGCTTCATGGGGTCCTGGACCGATTCCGGGCGAAGGGCGAGAGCGCTGCGGATCGGGGGTCGCGCCCGACCGGGCCGCGATTCGTCCGCTCTGCGGACAACATTAGGGTCCGGCGCGCGCCGAGGCTCGTGCAAGCTTTCGTTAAGGTTAAGGACCTGTTGATATTGCCCCGGAACCGGGCGTAAGCGAGGGTGATCGCGTCTTCGGCGGCCGGCCCCCCAGGGGTGCGGCCGCCCCACGGACGTGGGGACGGGCCTCAGCGGCCCGCGCCGCCCCCTGGTCCGGGCGGCGTTCCGGCCGGTCGATCCGGCCGGAGGTCCCGCGCTTGGGGGAGGGCCGCCGGTTCGGGCGGCCCTCCCTCCTTTTCGCCCCCGCACGCCCTGCGCGGATATGACCGCGCCCCGGTCCCCGTCCTGGCGCGCGCACGAAACGTCTTTCCGCTCGCCGGGGGGCTTGCCGCCCGGGGCCGGCCCCCGACATGGTGGCGCGATGGATGCCTCGCCCGACTTCCCCCGCCAGAGCCGCGTGCCCGTGTTCAACATGCCGGCGGTGGTCACGGCCTCGATCGGCCTGCTGCTGGCGATCCACGCCCTGCGCGACTTCGTGCTGCCCGACAGCTGGGACACCCGGATGATCGTCGACCTCGCCCTCTTGCCGGCGCGCTGGACGGTGTCGGTCGACCCCGCGCAGGCGGAGGACCTCCTGCGGGCCGCGGCGGGGGGCGACCCGGACACCGCCGCCGCCCGGGAGATCTTCGCCCGCTACGTCGTCTCCCAGCCCGGCGCCATGCCGTGGACCTTCGCCACCTACGCGCTGCTGCACGGCTCGTGGCTGCACGTGATCTTCAACAGCGTCTGGCTCGCCGCCTTCGGCTCGCCGGTGGCGCGCCGCTGCGGCGCCTGGCGCTACGGGATCCTCGCCCTCGCCGGCACCGTGGCGGGGGGCGCGTTCCACGTCTTCCTCGACCCCTTGAGCCTCGCGCCCCTGGTCGGCGCCTCGGCGGGGGTCTCGGCCCTGATGGCGGCGGCGGCCCGCTTCGTGTTCCAGCCCCCGCCGCCGGGCCTGAGCGTCCAGAGCTGGCAGGTGCCGCCGCGCCAGCCCCTCGAGACCATCCCGGAGCTCCTGCGCAACCGCACCGCCGTGATGTTCCTCGGGATCTGGCTCGTCACGAACCTGCTGTTCGGGGTCGTCACCCTGCCGCTCGGGGCCGAGAGCGCCGCCATCGCCTGGGACGCGCATCTCGGGGGCTTCGTGGCGGGCTTCCTGCTGTTCCCCCTCGTGGACGGGCGGGGCCGGGCGCCCCGCTGAGGGTCCGGCGCCCCGCCGAGGGCTTCGCCTCCCGCCGTGGGCTTGGCGTCCTGCCGTGGGCTTGGCGCCCCCCTGTGGAGGCGCGACGAATTCCGCCGCCCGGGCCCGCGGCGGGCGCCCGTCCGCGCTTGCCATCTCGCCGCCGGGACCACACACTTGCGCCCTTCTGGGCACGAGCCGGGATCAACCCGGCCGACAGGCCCATCTGGCGCCGCGGGCTGACGGCGCATTCAACGTCCAGGGAGGGACATCCATGACCGTCGCACGCATCCTCGCCGAGAAGGGCCGCACCGTCGTCACCGTGCAGCCCGACCGCAGTATCGCGGACGCGATCCACGTGCTGTCCGAGAAGGGCATCGGCGCCCTCGTGGTCACCGACGCGGCGGAGGCCGTGCTCGGCATCCTGTCGGAGCGGGACATCATGCGGGCGCTGGCGCGCCAGGGGGCGGGGGCCATGGACGCGCCGATTTCGAGCCACATGACCACCAACGTCACCACCTGCAAGCGCGACACCACCATCGAGGAGGTGATGCACCTGATGACGGACGGGCGCTTCCGCCACGTGCCGGTCTGCGACGAGGGCAAGCTCGCGGGCCTCGTCTCGATCGGCGACGTTGTCAAGCGGCGCATCGCCACCGTCGAGGCCGAGCACCAGGCCATGCGCGACTACATCACCATGGCCTGAGCGGACACGCTTCCCGCACGCCCGGGCGGGCAGGCTCGCCTCACGTCCGGGCGGGCACGCGCCCCTCACGTCCGGGCGGACGCCCCCTCCAGCGCCGCCCGGATCCGGGGCAGGGCGGCGCGCGCGGCCTGATGGCCGAGCGCGATCGCCTCCGCGGCGCGGTGGAACTCGAACAGGCCCATCTCGGCCAGGCGCGGGTTGACGCTGACATCGGGCGGGTCGCGCTCCAGGCGCGCCCGCGAGATCCGGTCCTGCGTGATGTTGAAGGCGTCGAACATCACCCGGGCGATGCCGGGGGCGCCGGCGGGCCCGCGCGCGGGCAGCGCCGCCGCGGGGCGCCCGGCGAGGCGCCGGCCCGCGCCGCGCATCCGCCCGAGCAGGCTCCAGCGGCGGCGCACCTCGACGGCGCCCGCCACCGCCCCGGCGACCGCGTCCGCCTCGCCCCCCGCCTCGGCCGGGGCGATCACGGTGCCGCCGCGCACCCGGGGGTCGCAGTTGAGGTTCACGCAGATGACGAGGTCGGCCCCGAGCGCCCGGGCGAGGCTGACGGGCACCGGGTTGACGAGGGTGCCGTCCATCAGGAGGCGCCCGTCGAGGGCGAGGGGCGGGAAGATGCCCGGCAGGGCGTAGGAGGCCCGCACCGCCTCGACGAGGCCGCCCCGGGTCAGCCAGACCTCGTGGCCGGTGCCGAGCTCGGTCGCCACGCTGGCGAAGCGCACCGGCAGGCCCTCGATGCGCCGGTCCTCGAGGTCGCCCTCCAGGCGCTGGCGCAGGCGGTCGCCCCCGATCAGCCCGGAGCCCGAGAGGCGCACGTCGAGCAGGCCCATCACCCGGCGCTTGGTCAGCGACAGGGCGAACTCCGCCAGCACGTCGAGCTTGCCGGCGGCGTAGCAGCCGCCCACCACGGCGCCGATCGAGCAGCCGGCCACCACCTCGGGGTGGATGCCCGCCTCCTCCAGCGCCCGGATCACCCCGATATGCGACCAGCCCCGGGCCGAGCCGCCGCCGAGGGCGAGGCCGATCCGGGGCCCGCGCGGGCGCGGCGCCCGCACCGGCTCGACGGCGCCGGGGACGACGAAGGCCGGGACGGGTCCGGAACGGTGCAGGGCGGCCTCGCGGAAGGGCGCGCCGTCCCAGCTCATGCCCCGGCAGCCGAGGGCAGGTCGTGCGGGGCGGGATCGCGGGATGACGGGTCGTGCCGCAGGACCGCGCGGCCGCTCGCGGGGTCGAGGCCGACGCTGCGGTAGAAGCAGTCGCGCCGGCCGGTGTGGCAGCAGCCGCCGTCGCCCCCGACCTCGACCCGGATCAGCACCGCGTCCTGGTCGCAATCGACCCGCATCTCGAGGACGCGCTGGACCTGCCCGCTCGTGGCGCCCTTGTGCCAGAGCTCGCCGCGGGAGCGCGACCAGTACCAGGCCTCGCCGGTCTGCAGCGTGCGGGCGAGGGATTCGGCGTTCATGTGGGCGAGCATCAGCACGCGCCCGTCCCGGGCGTCGACCGCGATGCAGGCGACGAGCCCGTTCGCGTCGAAGCGGGGCATGAAGGCCCCGCCCTCCTCCACGGCGGCGCGGGATCCCGGGCTCGCGAAGGGCAGGGGGCTCCTCGCGGAGGGCAGGGGGCTCGCGGAGGGCAGGGGGCTCGGGGGGACGCTCATGGGCTCGGGCCCGGCTCAGCCCTTGTTGCGCACGAGGGTGAGGAAGCGGACCTGCTCGTTCGCGTCGTCCTTGAACACGCCCTTGAACTGGGTGGTGATCGTCGAGACGCCGGCCTTCTGCACGCCGCGCATCGCCATGCAGAGGTGTTCGGCCTCCACCATCACGGCGACGCCGCGGGGCTTGAGGATGCTCTCGATCACGTCGGCGATCTGGGCCGTCATGGTCTCCTGCGTCTGCAGGCGGCGCGCGAAGGTGTCGACCACGCGGGCGAGCTTCGAGAGGCCGACCACGCCCTTGGTCGGGTAATAGGCGATGTGGGCGAGGCCCATGAACGGCACCATGTGGTGCTCGCAATGGGAGTAGAACGGGATGTCGCGCACCAGGACGACGTCGGAATAGCCCTCGACCTCCTCGAAGACGCGCTCGAGCAGCGCGTCGGCATCCTGGCTGTAGCCGCCGAAGAGCTGGCCGTAGGCCTTCACCACCCGGGCCGGGGTGTCGATCAGGCCCTCGCGGTTCGGGTCGTCGCCGGCCCAGCGCAGGAGCGTGCGCACGGCGGCCTCGGCCTCCTCGCGGCTCGGCCGGGCCATGCCGATCGCGTCGGGCACGCGCTGGGCGGAGGCGGGCTGGGGCGCCACCTCGACCGGGCGCACCGGGAGCGGCGTCGGGGCCGGGACCGGAATCGGGGCCGAGACTGGAGCGTTGTCGTTGCGCATTCCGTTCAGGCCGCGCGCCGCGTCGCCGTCGGCGGTCGGGTAGGACAAGGACTTGAGCGCGGCATCCATGGCATCTCCCGCCCGAGCCACACGGGCCGTCATCGTGGTGCTGTCAGGCTTTGCGTACATCGCGTCGGACCGTCTCGGCCTGGGACCATCATCGCAGACCAGCGCCCTGGCAGGGAACGGGTTCCGTGGCCGTGGGCGCGACCCTGGTCGACGGGCCGCCTCCTCGCGAAACGGCACGATGCCGCCTATATCGTCGTTCTCGCCCGATCGCGCAATGCACCGGCTGCGCATCAGACCATCGAGGCGGCAGACCATCGAGGCGACCGGCGCGCCCCACCCGCGCCCCCACCGCGCCGCCCGGCGAGGCAGGATCCGAACCATGCTCGACGACATCTACAACCGCCGCATCCTCGAACTCGCCGCCGACATCCCCCGCCTCGGCCGCCTCGCCGCGCCGGATGCCAGCGCCACCGCCCATTCGCGGCTCTGCGGATCGACCGTCACGGTGGACCTCGCCCTCGGCCCGGACGGGACCGTGCGCGACTTCGCCCACGAGGTGCGGGCCTGCGCCCTCGGGCAGGCCTCCGCCTCGCTGATGGCCCGGCACGTGGTCGGCGCCCGCGCGGAGGACCTGCGGGACCTGCGCCGGACCATGCGGGCGATGCTGAAGGCGGACGGCCCGCCCCCGACCGGGACCTGGGCCGACCTCGCGGTGCTCGAGCCGGTGCGCGGCTTCAAGGCCCGCCACGCCTCGACGCTCCTCACCTTCGACGCGGTGGTGGATGCCCTCGACCAGATCGAGGCGCGGCGCCGGGGCGGCGAGACGGGCGGGGCCGAGCCCCAGGCCGCCGAGTAGCGCCGTGGTCCGGCGCGCCGCCCACGGCCTCATCCGCGCCTACCAGCTCACCCTGTCGAGCCTCGTCGGGCGCCAGTGCCGGCACTGGCCCTCCTGCTCGGCCTACGCGGACGAGGCGATCCAGCGCCACGGGCTCTGGGCCGGGGGCTGGATGGGCTTCGCCCGGATCTGCCGCTGCGGGCCCTTCGGCACCCACGGCATCGACCTCGTGCCCGACCTGCCCCCAGCCGGCGCCGCCTGGCACCGCCCCTGGGCCTATGCCCGCTGGCGCGGCGTGAACGCGCCCCCGTCGCCCTTCGCCTGCGAGGCCGTGGAGGAGGGCTGAGGCCGCGCCCGGCGGGGCACCCCGACCGGGCCGTGCTGCGGGGGGCGCTCTCCGGTTCCGCCATCTGCGCCAGCAGTTCCGCCCTGTGCGCCGGGCGGCCGGAGGCTTGCCGGCCCGAATTCACCTGCCGCTCGCGTTTTGGCACGCTTCAGTTGCGCGCAGCGCACGCTACAACCGAACCAAGCCGGCCAGACCCCGGCCACCCGCAAGCCCGGGCGCCCCGTCGCCCGGCCGTTCCCGTCGCGTCCCGGCGCTGAGCCCCGGACGCTCCGGCGAACGCCCCTCCCGGAGGATGTGCATCCATGTCCACCCTGCTCGCATCCGAGGCCGCGTCCGAGGACGCCCCCGCCGGCCGGGGCCGCTTCAAGGCCCGCTTCGCCTACCTGCCCGTCAGCCTGTTCGGCGCCGTCATGGGCCTCGTGGGCCTCGCCGCCGTCTGGCGCCTCGCGGCGGAGCGCTACGGCGCGCCCGGCCTCGTGGCCGACCTGATCGGCTGGTGCGCGCTCGGCGCCTTCCTGGCGCTCGCCGTCGCCTACGGCCTCAAGGCCGTGACGGCGCCCGGCGCGGTGCGGGCCGAGTTCGCCCACCCCATCGCCGGCAACCTGTTCGGCACCGTGCTGATCAGCCTGCTGCTCCTGCCGATCGTCCTCGTGCGGCTCAGCCCGCTCCTGGCCGAGGCCTTCTGGATCGCCGGCACGGCCGGGATGGTGATCTTCGCCTTCGTGATCGTCAGCCGCTGGATGGGCAGCCGCCAGCAGGTCGCCCACGCGACGCCGGCCTGGATCGTGCCCGTGGTCGGGCTCCTCGACGTGCCGCTCGCGGTGCCGGCCCTCGGCCTGTCCCACACCCACGGCATCACGGTGTTCGCGCTGAGCACCGGCCTGTTCTTCGCGGTGCCGCTGTTCACCCTGATCTTCTCGCGGCTGCTGTTCGAGGAGCCGCTGCCGGCGGCCCTGCGCCCGACCCTGATGATCCTGGTGGCGCCCTTCGCGGTGGGCTTCTCGAGCTACGTCGCCACCACGGGGGGCGTCGACGCCTTCGCGGAGGGGTTGTTCCTGCTCTCGCTCTTCGTCCTCGCGGTGCTGGTCGGGCAGCTGCGCAGCCTCGCGGCCGCCTGCCCGTTCCGGGTCTCGTGGTGGGCGGTCAGCTTCCCTCTCGCGGCCTCGGCGGGCGCGGCCCTGCGCTACGCCCCCTACGCCGATTCGCCGGTCGCCGACGCCGTGGCGATCGGGCTGCTCGCCTTCGCCACCCTGGTGATCGCAGCGCTCGCCGCCCGCACGCTCCTCGGCATCGCCCGGGGCGAGCTGCAGGCCCTGAGCGGCTGACGGGGGCGCCTCGGCTCTCCCGTCCGGGAGAGGGGGCCCGTCGCGCCACCCGCGCCACCCCGGAACCACGACTCACGCCGGACGGCGGCCCGCCCCACCTCTCCCGTCCGGGAGTGGTCGAATCCGCGATAGCGGAACGGTGAGGGGTGCGACCTTTCCGGAGAGCCCGCATCCCTCACCCCCGTTTTGTTCTTGACAAAATTCCTAGTTCGTGCTCTCAATACGCCCGCTCGCCGCCCGGTGGTGAGGCTCCCCGGCGGACCGGGCGGGGGGTTGCGGGTGGGGAGACGGTGCCCGCGTCGGTGGTCCGGTTTCGCCATCGCCCCGGGCGGCGCGTGAGGACGCAGGGTGCCGTGGGCGGGTAGGTGCGCGAGCGCCGGACCCGGGACCTGGGGCACTCCCAGACCATCGACCCGTCCGCCCACTAGGAGGCGGATGCGGGGCCTGCGGGCCCGGATAAGTCGGCCGTCCGCGCTCCGGCGCGGGAGGAGGGCTGCCACGAGTCGAAGTCCCCGACGCCGAGGAAGACACCGTGACGCGAGAGCGGAGCGCGGCTCGCCAGAGCCGTCCCGCGGGACGCCGGGGAACCGGCAACAGAAACACAATGAGTGGTTCCGCGGCGTCCCGCGTCCACCCGCAGCCGATCCGAAGATCCCGCGCCGGGCCCGGCGGCGGGCGGCCTTCGCGCGTCCCGTGCCGGCCCGTGTTCCTTCCCGGACGGAATCGGTCTAAACGGCGCGGCGCGCGCCCGGCCGTGACGGCCCGCGCCCCAGACCCATCCCCGCTTACCTGCCTCGTTCGCAGGAGTGAGCCCGAAGGAGTGCCTGCCCGATGCCCATCCTGACCTTCCCCGACGGCCATTCCCGCGCCTACGACGACGCGGTGACGGGCCGCAGCGTCGTCGAGGGCATCGCCAGGTCGCTGGCCAAGCGCACCGTCGCGATGGCGCTGGACGGCGCGGTCCACGACCTCGACGACCGGATCGGGCGGGACGCCCGCATCGAGTTCCTCGGCCGCGACGATCCCCGCGCGCTGGAGCTGATCCGCCACGATTGCGCGCACGTGCTGGCCGAGGCCGTGCAGGCGCTCTGGCCCGGGACGCAGGTGACGATCGGCCCCGTGGTGGAGAACGGCTTCTACTACGACTTCGCGCGGGCGGAGCCCTTCACCCCGGAGGACTTCCCGACGATCGAGGCGAAGATGCGCGAGATCATCGCCCGGGACGCCCCCTTCACCAAGGAGGTCTGGACCCGGGACGACGTGCGCGGCCTGTTCGCCGGCAAGGGGGAGGCCTACAAGGTCGAGCTCGTCGACGCGATCCCGCCGGGCGAGGACCTGAAGATCTACCGCCAGGGCGACTGGTTCGACCTCTGCCGCGGCCCCCACATGACCTCGACCGGCAAGGTCGGCACCGCCTTCAAGCTGATGAAGGTCGCGGGCGCCTATTGGCGGGGCGACTCGAACAACCCGATGCTGACCCGCATCTACGGCACCGCCTGGGCCAGTCAGGCCGACCTCGACGCCTACCTGCACCGGCTCGAGGAGGCGGAGCGCCGCGACCACCGCCGGCTCGGCCGCGAGATGGACCTGTTCCACTTCCAGGAGGAGGGGCCGGGCGTCGTCTTCTGGCACGCCAAGGGCTGGACCGTGTTCCAGGAGCTGATCGCCTACATGCGCCGGCGCCTGAAGGGCGACTACGCCGAGGTGAACGCCCCCCAGATCCTCGACAAGTCCCTGTGGGAGACCTCGGGCCACTGGGGCTGGTACCGGGAGAACATGTTCGCGGCCCAATCCGCCGGCGAGGAGGCCGAGGACAAGCGCTGGTTCGCCCTCAAGCCCATGAACTGCCCCGGCCACGTGCAGATCTTCAAGCACGGGCTGAAATCCTACCGCGACCTGCCCCTGCGCATGGCCGAGTTCGGGGTGGTGCACCGCTACGAGCCCTCGGGGGCCATGCACGGGCTGATGCGGGTGCGCGGCTTCACCCAGGACGACGCGCACATCTTCTGCACCGAGGACCAGCTCGCCGCCGAGTGCCTGAAGATCAACGAGCTGATCCTCTCGACCTACGGCGATTTCGGCTTCGAGGAGATCCTGGTGAAGCTTTCGACGCGCCCCGAGAAGCGCGTCGGCTCGGACGCCCTCTGGGACCACGCCGAGGCGGTGATGACCCGGGTGCTGGCCGAGATCGAGGAGCAGTCGAGCGGGCGCATCAAGACCGCGGTGAACCCGGGCGAGGGCGCCTTCTACGGGCCGAAATTCGAGTACGTGCTGCGCGACGCCATCGGCCGCGACTGGCAATGCGGCACCACGCAGGTGGATTTCAACCTGCCCGAGCGGTTCGGCGCCTTCTACGTCGACGCCGAGAGCCAGAAGGTGCCGCCCGTGATGGTCCACCGCGCCATCTGCGGCTCGATGGAGCGCTTCACCGGCATCCTGATCGAGCATTTCGCCGGGCATTTCCCGCTCTGGCTCGCCCCCGTCCAGGTGGTGGTGGCGACGATCACCAGCGAGGCCGACGACTACGCCCGCGCGGTGATCGCGGCCGCGGCCCGGGCGGGCCTGCGGGTCGAGGCGGACCTGCGCAACGAGAAGATCAACTACAAGGTCCGCGAGCACTCGCTCGCCAAGGTGCCGGTGATGCTCGTCGTCGGCCGCAAGGAGGGCGAGGAGCGCACCGTCTCGATCCGCCGCCTCGGCAGCCAGCAGACCCGGACGCTGCCCCTGACCGAGGCGCTCGCCGCCCTGGCCGCCGAGGCGACCTCCCCCGACCTCGCCCGGGCGCAGGCCGTGGAGGAGACGGTGCCGACGAGCGACACCGTGCTCGACGCGCACCACGGGGTGCGGCCGGCGCCGTAGGGCGGCCGTGGGGCCGTGGCGCGAAGCCCGGGACGCGCCGTGAGCCCGAGTTGGGCCTCACCTGGGCCTGGCTTGGGCCTCACCTGGGCCTGGCTCGCCGCAGTCCCGCCGGCCGGCCCGCCGGGACGGCGGCCGCCCGGGCGCCGCCTCACGCGTCCATCGCCCGCGCCAGCACGTCGAACACCCGCCGGTCGCCGCATTGGGCGACGTTGAACCGGAGGCGGTCGGTGGCGTCGCGGCCGAGGCTGAAGACGGGGCCGGGGGCCAGCACCACGCCCTCGGCCAGCGCCCGCCGGGCGACCTCGGCGGCGTCGAGGCCGTTCGGCAGCCGGGCCCACAGGAACATGCCGGCGGCGGGGAGGTGGGGCACCGTGAGGCCGGCCCCCGCGAGGCGCCGCAGCACCGTGCCGCGCGCCTCGGCGAGGCGGGCCCGCATCCCGTCGAGGTAGCGCCGGTAGGAGCCGTCGCTGAGCGTGCGGTGGACCAGGGCGGCGGTGAGGTGCCCGCTGCCGAGGCTGACCGAGAGCTTGAGGTCGACGAGGCGCTCGATCCAGTCGGGCCGGAGCGCGATCACCCCGATGCGGGCGGCGGCCGAGAGGGTCTTCGAGAAGCCCCCGATATGGATGACCCGCTCGAGCCCGTCGAAGCCGGCGAGGCGCGGCCCCGGCTCCGGCTCGAAATCGGCGTAGATGTCGTCCTCGACGATGAGGGTGTCGTGGGCCTCCGCCAGCCGCAGCACCCGGTGGACAGTGGCCGGGCTCACCGTCGCGCCGGTCGGGTTGTGGAGCCCGGAATTCGTCAGGTAGAAGCGCGGCCGGTGCTCCGCGAGCGCGGCGGAGAGGGCCGTCAGGTCCGGCCCGGACGCGCCGAAGGGCACGCCGACGACCCGCACCCGGTGCGCCCGCAGCAGGGCGTGGAAGTTGAAGTAGCAGGGATCGTCGACCAGCACCGTGTCGCCCGGCTCCACCAGGAAGCGGCAGATCAGGTCGAGGGCCTGCGTCGCCGAATCGGTGAGCACGATCGCGTCCGGATGGGCCGGGATGCCCCGCTCCGCGAGCCGCCGGGCCAGGAGCTGGCGCAGGGGCGGGTGGCCGAGGGGCACGTCGTAGCAGCCGACGCTCTGGTCCGTGTCCCGGGCGAGCTGGCGCAGGGCCCGGCGCAGGCCCTCCTCCGGCATCCAGTGCGGCGGCATCCAGCCGCAGCCGGGCTTGAGCATGTCCGGCCCCGCCTCGAGCGATTGCCGGGCGATCCAGAGGGGATCCACCGCCCGGTCGAGGCGCGGGCCGATCGCCGCGAGGCAGAGGGGCTCGGCCCGGCCCGCGACGTAGAAGCCCGAGCCCGGCCGGGACACGATCGCGCCCTCCGCGCCCAAGCGCTCGTAGGCCTCGACCACGGTGGATTTCGAGACCCCCATCGTGTCCGCGAAGGCCCGGATCGAGGGCAGGCGCGCGCCGGGGCCGAGGGTCCGCCCGGCGATCCGCGCCTCGATCGCCGCCATCACGCTGCCGACCCGGCTGAGGCCGGGATCCAGGGCCGTATCTGCCATCCGTACTGCTCGTCATTCAGGACAGTTCGGTTGAAGCGTACTGGAACCGTCCCTGTCGCGCCAGCCGCCGTCCCGGCATCGTCCAAATTCGGACAGGGAGGTTGCGATGGCGACGCGATGCGAACACGGCGACGGGGTCGAGGCGCGCGGCGCCTGGACGCCGCGGCGGGCCGGACCTCCGGGCTGGATCCTGCGCCGCCTCGGAGATGCCGCGATCGTGGCGGGCGCCCTGGCGCTGGCCTTCCTCCTCATCGCGGTCGGCGCGTGAGCCCGGTCTCCGGTCTCGCGCCGGCGGCCCCCGGGCCCCGGGCGCTGGCGGACGGGCTCCTCGGCGTGCTGATCTTCAGCGCCTCGCTCCCGGCGACCCGGCTCGCGCTCACGGACCTCGAGCCCCTGTTCCTGACGACGGCCCGCGCGGCCATCGCGGGGATCGTGGCGGGCGCGGCGCTGCTGCTGCTGGAGCGGCGCCGGCCCGCCCGCGCCGACCTCGCGTCCCTCGCGGTGGTCGCCCTCGGGGTCGTGATCGGGTTCCCGCTGCTGACGGCGCTGGCGCTCCGGCACATCGACGCCGCGCACGCGGCGGTCTTCGTCGGCATGCTGCCGCTCTCCACCGCCCTGTTCGGGGCGATCCGGGCCGGGGAGCGCCCGCCGCCGGCCTTCTGGCTGCTCTCGGGCCTCGGCAGCGCCGTGACGATCGGGTTCGCGGCGGGCAACGGCATCTCGGCCTCCCGGATCGGCGACGGGCTGATGCTCGCCGCGATCCTGGCCTGCGGCCTCGGCTACGCCGAAGGGGCGGGCCTCGCCCGGCGCCTCGGCGGCTGGCAGGTGATCGCCTGGGCGGCGATCCTGTCGCTGCCCGTCACGATGCCGCTGGCCCTGCTCTGGCTGCCGGCCGATCCCGGCGCGATCCGCACCCCGGCCTGGGCCGGCCTCGCCTACGTCTCGCTGTTTAGCATGCTGATCGGATTCGTGTTCTGGTATCGCGGCCTGGCGCGGGGCGGCATCGCGGCGATCGGCCAGCTGCAATTGCTGCAGCCCTTCCTCGGGTTCCTGGTCGCCGGCCTCGTCCTCGGCGAGGCCATCGAGGCGCGCATGCTCGTCGCGGCGGGTGCGGTCGTGGCCTGCGTGGCGGGCGCCCGGCACGTGGCGGTGAGATCGGCCAAGGCGGACCCCGCCAGGGGTGCGCCGGTCCGATGAGGGCCGCTCAGGAGGCCTTGGCCAGCACCTCGACGTCCCGGTCGAGCCCGCTCTCGACCTTGAACTCGCGGGTGTAGACCTGCCCGTCATGGCGGGCGATCAGCACGTAGTCGCCCTCCGCCAGCGTCACCTGCGGGAAGGCGCCGATCGCCTCCCGGATGGTGTCGCCGCCCGGCGTCAGCACGCTGAAGGCGGTGCCCGCGAAGGCCTCGGCGCCGGGGTTCGCCACGAGCTTGAGGGTCACGGTCGCGGCGCGGTGGTTCATGGTCGCGTCCGTGACCTTGCCGTTCTCGACCTTGAGGTCGGCGCGCTGGATGGCGTTCGACTCCCCGTAGGTCGAGACCACGTGATAGGTGCCCTCGGGCAGGCGCAGGAGCTCGCCCGCCTTGACGCCGCTGCGCACGAGGCGCCCCTCCGAGTTCGTGCCGATCGGCACGAAGACCGAGAAGGAGAGCTGCGGCGCCGGGATCTTGAAATCCCCGATGGCGCCCGAGAGCTTGAGCGCCCCGGCGCTGACGCGGAGCTGGTCGCTCAAGGGCTGGCCCGCCATGACGAGCTTCTTCGAGGCGCTGGCATAGCCGTAGGTGACGGTGGCGACGTAGGATCCGGGGGCGAGGCGGAAGCTCGGCTCGGGCTCCGCCGAGCGGGCGACGATCGCCGGGCGGGTGCCGTCGCTGCGGTCCTCGTAGATGCGCCAGGCGAGCCCCGAGCGCAGGGCCCGGTCGGCCCCCGACAGCACCGCCCGCAGGGAAAGCTGCGCTTCGCCCTCCGCGGGCTCCGGCATCGTCGGCGAGGGCAGGCTGTTGGCGAAGGGGTTCGGCGCCTGCGCGGGAACCGCGACCGGCAGCAGCACAGCCAGCACCACGAGGCCCCCGAGCCCGAACCGTCCGCCCATCATTCCGCGCCTCCGACCCCGCCCGCGATTGCCAAACGGCCGCGCAGGCGCCAGGTAAGCACGCCCTCTGAACCCGGACCGTGGCGGCGGCATGGCCGCGCCCGCCGGTCCCTGTCCCACGCGGCCCGCCTCCCGCGCAACCGGAGCGCGCCGCGCACCACGCCCCTCGGAAGCCGCCCGCGCATGAATCTCAACCCAGACGACCCGACCCCCGGCAACCCGACCCTCGACCTGCTCCGCACCCGCCGCTCCGTCGCCCCGCCGCTCCTGAAGGGGCCGGGCCCGACGCGGGAGGCGCTCGACACCATCCTGCGGATCGCCGCGCGGGTGCCCGATCACGGCAAGCTCGCGCCCTGGCGCTTCCTCGTGATCGAGGGCGAGGCCGGCGCGCGGCTCGGCGCGGTGATCGCGGATGCCTACGCGGCGGATCACCCCGAGGCCGACGCGGCCCGGCTCGACCTCGAGCGCCGACGCCTCGTCCAGGCGCCCCTCGTCGTCGCGATCGTGTCCCGGGCGGGTCCGCACATCAAGATCCCCGAATGGGAGCAGGTGCTCTCGGCGGGGGCGGCGACCATGAACCTCGTCCTGGCGGCGAACGCCTCGGGCTTTTCCACCGCGTGGCTGACCGAGTGGTTCGCCTACGACCGCCGGGTGCTCGACGCGCTCGGCCTCGATCCGCGGGAGAAGCTCGCGGGCTTCGTCCATATCGGGCGCGCCAGCGAGGCGCCGAGCGACCGGCCGCGCCCGGACCTCGCCGAGATCGTGACCCGGCTCTGAGCGGGGCCGGCGCGACGAAACCCCGGCTCTGTCCCGCGCAAGCCCAGCGCCCGCGGCAGAATTGAATCCCCACGAGCGCGGGGAGCCACTAGGATCCCGGCCATGCACTACGATCCCGAGAACCGGACCCTGCCGCACAACCCCCTGAAGGCCCTCGTGGCGCCGCGGCCGATCGGCTGGATCAGCGCCATGAGCCGGTCGGGTCGGCTCAACCTCGCGCCCTACTCGTTCTTCAACGCGGTGGCGGACGACATGGTGGCGTTCTCGTCCTCGGGCCGGAAGGACGCCATGACCTTCGCGGAGGAGGGGGAGGCGTTCGTCTGCAACCTCGCCACCTACGACCTGCGCGAGGCGATGAACGCCAGTTCGGCCGCGCTGCCCCGGGGCGAGAGCGAGTTCGACTTCGCCGGCCTGACGACCGCCCCCTCCCGCAAGGTGAGGCCGCCCCGGGTCGCCGAGGCGGCGGCGGCGATCGAGTGCCGCTGGCTGCAGACCGTGCCGCTCGTGCCCCTCGGCGGCGGCGAGCCCGCGAACTTCCTGGTGATCGGGCAGGTGGTCTCGATCTACATCGACGACCGCTTCGTCGCGGACGGGCGCGTCGATACGGGGGCGATGCGCCCGATCATGCGGGGCGGCTACTTCGACTACTTCACGGCGACGCCCGAGACCCGCTTCGAGATGCGCCGGCCGAAGGGCGGCGGCTGAGACGGCGTCCGCTCGATCGGAGCGGACGCCGCATCGGCAAGCCCGCGCGGCGCCTGAGCGAAGGCCAAATCCGCCATCCCGAAGGGATCATCGGATTGGGCCTAAGACCGGGCAGGCATTCCCCCGAAACGGGAATGTCCGGGGCCGTACGCCTTCAATCTTCCTTTACCATGATGGCAACAGGATCAGGCTCCTAGGGGAGCGTGTTCAGGCTCCTTCGCGCCGGACCCGGTCCGGGCCGGCGCGTCCCGAGTCGGACCCTGCATGTTCCTGTTCACCACCCCTTCCGCCAACCCGCGCGAGACCGGCCCGAACGCCGTGGCGCCGGCGCGGAGCGCGGGCGCCACGGCGGTGGTCGAGGCGATCCGGGACGGGGCCCAGAGCACGGGCGTCGGCTTCGACTACCTGCTCGCCACCGCGCAGCGCGAATCCGCCCTCGACCCGGCCGCCAAGGCCGCCACCTCCTCGGCCACCGGCCTGTTCCAGTTCATCGATCAGACCTGGCTCGGCGTGATGAAGACGGCGGGGCCGAAGCTCGGCCTCTCCGACTACGCCGACGCGATCACGACGCGGCCGGACGGCACCTACACGGTCTCCGACACCGCGACGCGGCAGACGATCCTCGACCTGCGCCGCGACCCGAAGATCGCCTCGACGCTCGCCGGAGCCCTCACCCAGAAGAACCGGGAGGCCCTGAGCGCATCGCTCGGGCGCGAGCCCACGAGCGGCGACCTCTACGCCGCGCACGTGCTCGGGGCGCGGGGCGCCACGACCCTGATCGGCTCGGCCCAGGCGAGCCCGGCCCGCGCCGCGGCCCTCGATCTGCCGGACGCGGCGGCCGCGAACCGGGGCCTGTTCTACGACAGGGCCGGGCGGCCCCGGACCTCGGCAGAGCTCTACGCCACCCTCTCGACCGCCGCCGCCGGAGGCCGCCCCGGCACCGCGGCGGCGACCGACGTCACGGCCCTGCCGCAGGGCACGAGCGCCTACGCGGCGATCGACGGCGGGGGCCTGCGCGCCCTGTTCCAGACCGACCGGCGCCAGGGCGCGATCTCGGACGGCGTCGCCAAGCTCTGGCAGGGCCGCTCCGCGGGCGACGGCGAACGCAGCGCCCCGACCTACTTCCCGCGCTCGGACGAGGGCGCGGATCCGGTGACCGAGACCGGAGCCATCGCGAACGCCGCCCCGGCGAATGGCACGCCAACCCTCGGCACGCCCACCCTCGGCGCTCCCATCCTCGGCGCTCCCATCCTCGGCGCTCCCATCCTCGGCGCTCCCTTGCCGCCGCGGCGCCCCGCCGAATTCACCGCCGGCCGCAGCGCGGCCGGCCCTCGCGCGGGCACCCCGCTCGACCTGTCCCTGTTCACGATCCGGAGCGGTCCATGATCATCCGCCAGTTCCTGGCCTGGACGCAGCACAGCTCGGCCGGGCGCCGGGCCGAGGCGGCCTCCGCCCTCGTGCGGGCTTATCTCTACACCAACCTCGACCCCGAGGCGGCCTGGGAAGCCAAGACCGCGATCCTCGCCCTCCTCGACGATCCCGCCCCCATCGTGCGCCGCGCCCTCGCGGAGGCCTGCGCGGCCTCGGCGCGGGCACCGCGCCCCCTCGTGGTCTCCCTCGCGGCCGACCAGCCGGAGATCGCGAGCCTCGTCCTCGCCCGCTCGCCGATCCTGACCGATGCCGACCTCGTGGACGCCGCCGCGATGGGGGGCGAGAGCATCCGGGCCGTGATCGCGGCCCGCCACCACCTGGCCTACGCAGTGGCGGGCGCGCTCGCGGAGATCGGCGGCCCGGACACCCTGGCCCGCCTCGCCGCGAACCCGACGGCTCAGATCACCACCGGGCGCCTCCTGCGCATGGTCGAGCGCCACGGCGACGATGCCCGACTGCGCGAGGCCCTGCTCGCCCGGGCCGACCTGCCGCTGGAGGTCCGCCACGCGGTGGCGGGGCGCCTCGCCCGGGCGCTGTCGGACTTCGTGACCGCCTGCGGCTGGCTCTCCCCGGAGCGGGGCGAGCGGGTCAGCCGCGAGGCGAGCGAGCGCTCCGTCCTCGACCTCTGCGCGCATGCGGGAGCCGGAGCCCTCGGCCGCGTCGTCCAGCACCTGCGCAGCACCGGGCAGCTCAATGCCGGCCTCATCCTGCGGGCGATCCTCTCCGGCCAGATGCCGTTCGCGGAAGCCGCCTATGCCGACCTCACCGGCTTCGACCGGGCCCGGGTGGCCGGGCTGATGCGCCAGCCGCGGGGCACCGCGGCCCTGCATCGCCGTGCCGGCCTGCCCGAGCCGCTGCTCGCCGCCTTCGAGGCCGCCCTCACGGCCTGGCGCGAGGCGGCGAGCGGCGCCGGCACGCTGCAGGGCGCCGGCCTGTCGCGCCGCATGATCGAACGCGCCCTCACCGCCTGCGAGGGCATGCCCTTCGCCGAGATGCAGGCCGTGACGGCCCTCCTCGCCCGCTACGAGGCGGAGGCCGCGCGCGACGAGGCCCGCGCCGTCGCCCGGACGATCGCCGCGGCCGCGCAGGCGCGCGAGGCCGCACGCCTGGACACCGAGCGGCTCGAGGCCGAGTGGCGCGCGGCGCAGGGCCTGGAGGCGGAGCGCCTCGCGGCCCAACGGCAGGAGGCCGGACTCGAAGCCCGTGCGCTGCCGTCACTCGAGGCGCCAGCCGCCCGCGTCCCGGCGGAAGCCGCGCCGGACGCGATCGAGGCGGTGCTCGACACATTGCCCGATGCGCTGCTCGCGAGCTTCCGCGAGGAGCAGGAGCGCCTGCACCGGGACGGGGAGGCGGCCCGCGCCAGGGAGGCGGCCGAGGCCGTGCTGGAGACGATCCCCGAGGGGCTGATCGCGAGCTACCGCGAGGACCGCGCGCGTCTGCGGCTCGCGGCTTGAGCCGGGCCGGCCGCTACCCGAATTGCTCGCGCAGGATGCGCTCGTCGAGGCTGTGCCCGGGATCGTGCAGGAGCACGAGGTCGGTGGCCTGATCGAGCCAGGTCTCGACGGTGCAGACCCGGCGGAACTCGGTATGGTCGGCCACCGCCGCGACGGGGCGGTGCTCGGCATCGAGCACCTCGATGCGGATCCGGGCGTAGTTCGGCAGCAGCGCCCCGCTCCAGCGCCGGGGCCGGAAGGCCGAGATCGGCGTGAGGGCGAGGAGCTGGGCGTGGAGCGGCAGGATCGGGCCGCCGACCGAGAGGTTGTAGGCGGTGGATCCGGCCGGCGTCGCGGCGAGCACCCCGTCGGCGATCAGCTCTGGCAGCCGGACATGCCCATCGACCGCGATCTTCAGCTTGGCGGTCTGGTGGGTCTGGCGCAGCATGTAGACTTCGTTGATCGCCCGGGCCTCGTGCAGGCGCCCCTCGGTGTCGCGGGCCTCCATCCGCAGGGGATGGACCACGCTGCGCTCCGCCCGCTCCAGCCGCTCGATCAGCCCGTCCTCGCGGAACTCGTTCATCAGGAAGCCGACGGTGCCGCGGTTCATGCCGTAGATCGGCTTCACCCGATCCATGAAGCGGTGCAGCACCTGCAGCATCAGGCCGTCGCCGCCGAGCGCCACGACGACGTCGGCATCCTCGGGGGCCACGTGGTCGTAGCGCCGCATCAGGGCCGCCGCGGCCTGCCGCGCATCCGGCGTGGGACTCGCGACGAAGGCGATCTTGTGGAAGCGCCGCGCCATGCTGATCAAGGTCCGCCCTGTTGACGCGGCGCCACCGGGTGCGCCTCCCTGGAGGCGTCACCGGCAACGTCTTCGCGGGAGAGCCATAGCATGGAGCGTCCGTTCCTCGTCTACACCACATTCCCCGATGCCGAGACCGCGCTCGCGGTCGGGGAGGCGCTGGTGCGCGCCAGGCTCGCCGCCTGCGTCAACGTGATTCCGGGCATGCGGTCGGTCTATGCCTGGAAGGGGGCGGTGGAGCAGGGCTCCGAGGTCGTCGCCATCGTGAAGAGCCGCGAGGGCCTCGCCGAGGCGGTGTCGGCGGAGCTCAAGGCACGCCACCCCTACGAGACGCCGATCCTGCTGCACCTCGCGGTCGCCGGAGCCGATCCGGACACGGCGGCCTGGATCCTGGCGGAGACCGGAACTCCGGGCTGAATCAGCCCGGAGCCCCCCACTGGACCGGCACGAAGGCGTAGCCGTCGCCCGCGCGGGCGACATGGCCGGTCGCCGGGAAGGGCGCGTGGTAGAAGGCGACCTGCAGCCGCTCGCCGGCGGCGCGGTCGAGGAGGGTCCGGCGCGTGGCGCGCGCCTGGTCGGCATCGATGTCGAACACCGCCGACCAGTCGGGGTGGCGCACGAACAGGGCCGGGTGGTTCGTGACGTCCGACAGGTGGAGGAGGCGCGCGCCCTCCGATTCCAGCAGGAAGACCGTGTGTCCGGGCGTGTGGCCGGGGGCGGGCAGCGCCGTGAGGCCGGGACGGATCTCCCGGTCCCAGCCGAACCGCGTCACCCGTGGACCGCCGGAGCCGAAGATGCGCCGCACGGCCGCGAAGTTCGGGCGCAGGCGTTCGGGCGCGCGGGCGGCGGCGGCCTCGTCCATCCAGAAGGCCCACTCGGCCTCGGGCACCAGCACCTCTGCATTCGGGTAGGTCAGGCTGCCGTCCTTGAGCCGCAGACCGAGCACGTGGTCGAGGTGGAAATGGCTCATCACCACGGTGTCGATCGCGGCCCGCTCGATCCCCGCGGCGGCGAGGCCCCGTAGCGTCCCGCCCGTGCCGGGCGGCCCGTTATCGGCAAAGCCCGTATCGACGAGGATGCGGTGTCCGCCCGCCTCGATGAGCAGCGTCGTGAAGGTGATGTCGAGCCGGTCCGTCGGCAGGAAGGCCTGCGCCATCGCCGCCCGCACCGCCTCGATCGGCGCGTTCGGGATGAAGCTCGCCTCGAGCGGCCGGGCGAGGGTTCCCTCGTGCAGGGCGGTCAGCGTCGCCGCGCCGAGCCGGTAGCGATAGGCGCCCGGGAGCGCGCCCTCGGGGGCGGCCGGCGCGCCCGCGGCCGGCTCCGCGGCGGCGAGGAGGACGGGCACGGCGCCCAGGATCGTGCGGCGGTCGATCGGCATCGCGAAGAACTCCCGGGGGGCTCCGTGCCGGGGCGCGGCACCGGCCCTCAGCTACCGCGGCGCCCGCGCCCTTCAAGCCCGGCTCAGGCGCCGCCGACCGGGTAGCTCCGGCCCTTCCAGGTCGCGGCTCCGGCCCGCTCGTGCCGCAGCAGGACGTTCCACTGGATCGCGAGGGCGGTGAGCACCGTGAGGGGATGCAGGGGGATCGTCGCGACGGGCTCGTTCACCACGAGGGTGATCGCCGCGCGGGTCGTGAGCGAGACGATCAGGGCCGCGATCGCCGCCGCGAGGGCGTAGCCCGGCAGGCCCCCGAACAGGCCCGCGAGCACCAGGGCCGCGGGCAGCACCTGCCCGAGGACGAGGAGGAGCGTCCAGACCGGCAGGGCCCGGGGGGTCGCCATGCCCTCGTGGGCATTCTTCGAGAACCCGGCCCAGGCCTCCCGGAAGCCCCGGTACATCCGGCAGGTCGCGAGCGCCTGCCCGGCGACGAGGTCGGTGCCGTGGCCGGCCCCCCGCAGGAGCCGGGGCAGGTGCACGCCGTCGTGGAGGGAGGACCGGATGGCGCCGTGGCCGCCGGTCTCGGCGTAGACCGCGCGCCGGATCAGGACGAGCTGCCCGCAGGCGGCGCCGAGGGCGGGGCGGGGCGAGGCGCGCATCATCGCCACCGGCAGGAAGCCGACGAGGAGGAAGTTGATCATCGGCACGGTGAGCCGCTCTCCGAGCGTCGGCATGCGCTGACGCGGCACGCCGCTGACGAGGGCGGCCCCCGTCCGGCGCGCATGGGCGGCGAGGCCCGCGGCGGCGTTGGGCTCGAGGCGCACGTCGGCGTCGACGAAGAGCAGATGCTCGCCCCGCGCCGCGTCGGCGAGGGACGCGCAGGCGTGGTTCTTCCCCGTCCAGCCCTCGGGCAGGCCCGGCACCGCCAGGAGGCGCAGGCGCGGATCCTCCGCGGCAAGGCCCCGCACGATCTCGGCGGTCCGGTCGGTGGAATGGTCGTCCCCGACCAGGAGCTCGATCGCCGTTCCGGCGCTCGCCAGCGCCGCACGGAGCGTCGGCTCGATATTGGCCTCCTCGTTGCGGGCCGGGATCAGGATCGAGACGAGCCCGGGCGTGGCCGCCTCCGCATCCGCCTCCGGGGTGCGCAGCAGCGTGAGGTTCATGGCCGCCAGGATCGCGGGCAGGAGCGCGCAGGCGAGGGACAGGAGAGCCAGGGCGAGGAGCGCGAGATCAAGCATCACGGGACCTCGCTCTCGGCGTCCCGAGCGGGGTGATGGGCCGGGTCGAAGGGGCGCCCGGCGAGCAGCGCCTTCAACCGGCGCCAGCGGTCGTAGATGCCGCCGATGCCCTTGGCGCCGGAGGCCAGCGGCACGAAGCGCGCCGGCTCCCGGGCGATCACGTCGGCGCTGAGGCGGTCGAGGGTCGCGGTGAGCGCCTCCTCGAGACGGGAGAGGCGCCCGGTCCGGGGCAGGGCGAGGAGGTCCGCGGCCGGGATCGGTGTCCCGAAGGCCGCGCAGGCCTCGGCCCCGCGCTCCTCCCAGAAGGCGTATTCGAGGGCGAGCGGCAGGAACAGCGCGTCGGGGGCGATCGCGGCGAGGCGCGCGACGCCGGGGCGCAGGCCGAGGGGCCGGGTGCGCACGTCGACGAAGCGCCCCTGCGCGGTGATCCAGATCATCCGGTGCGGGCGGCTGAGGATGCCCCGCGAGGCCGCCAGGAACTGGGCCGCGCCCCGCGCCGTCTCGAGGTCGACCCCGAAGGCGCCCATGCGGCGGAACACGGCGTAGCGCGCGAGGGCCCTGGCGTCGAAGGGCGCGTAGGATTCCCGCGCCGGGAACAGGCGGCCGGCGAGCAGGATCACGGTCGCGGCATCCCACCAGGCCGGGTGGTTGCAGTAGACCACGATGGGGCCGGGATGCTCGGCGCAGCGGGGCAGGCCCCAGCGCGCGAGGCGGACGGCGTTGAGGTGCCGGCGCAGGAAGCGGTCGAAATACGCGACCATGAAGCGCCAGATCACGGGCGAGACCGGCGCGGGCTGGCTCGCCCGGCTCTGCGCGCCGCGGCTCGGAACGGCCGCGGGACTGGTTTCGACGTCGAGCACGCTCTCGCCTCGGATTGCACCATGGGCCGTGCGGTCAACCGACCGGGCGGCGGGCTGGTTCACGCGCCGTGCACGCCGTCGTGCCGGGCCATGCGGTCGCGCCGGCGGTTCAAGCGGTCCTGCGCTCGACGCCCCGCACGTCCGAATCGTGCGCGTCGGCGGCGATCCAGCCCGACATCATCACCATCGGCATGCCGGGCCCCGGATGGGCCGCGCCCCCCGCGAGGTAGAGGTTGCGCACCTGCCGCGAGCGGTTGCCCGGCTTGAAGGCACCCATCACCCGCCCGTGCGAGGCGAGGCCGTAGATCGCGCCGTTCAGGACCTTGTAGCGCTCGTGGATGTCCTGGGGCGTCAGGTGCCGCTCGACGACGATGCGCTCCTCAAGGTCCGGCATGTTGGCGGTGCGCTTGAGCTTGTCGAGGATGACCCGGCGATAGGCGGGAAACATCGTCGACCAGTCGTGGTGGGGCCGCAGGTAGGGGGTGTGCACCAGGACGTAGAGCGCCTCGCCGCCCTCCGGCGCCACGGACGGGTCGGTGGAGGAGGGGGCCGCCAGGTAGGCGGTCGGGTCGGGGGCGGGCTCGCCCTTGTTGTAGATGAAATCGAACTCCTCCTCCGGGTTGCGGGAGAAGACGAAATCGTGGTGGTTGAGGTGCTCGTAGCGCTTGTTCAGGCCGAGATACAGCACCACGCCCGAGCAGGCCGGCTCGATCTTCTTGCGCTCGTAGGCCTTGCCGACCTCGCCGCCGACGAGCTCCCGGTAGGTGCGCACCGAATCCATGTTCGAGATCACGGCGTCGTAGGGCGTCGTGCCGTCGCGCGTCCTCAGGCCCGTGACCGCGCCATCCTCGATGGCGAGGCCCGTCACCTCGCTCGCGGGCTTGAGGGTGGCGCCGAGCTCGCCCGCGAGCCTGGCCAGGGCCTCGGCCACCGCGCGGGTGCCGCCCATCGGGTACCAGACGCCCTCGGCCGTCTGCATGTGGGCGATGGCGCAGAGGACGGCCGGGGCCCCGTAGGGCGAGGAGCCGACATATTGCACGAAGTGGTCGAGCATCTGGGCGAGGCGCGCATCCTTGACCTTGCCCCGGATGGTGCTCGCCACGGAGGCGTGCATGCGCAGGGACAGCACGTCCCGCAGGGTGCCGGGGTTCATGTTCGCCCGGATGTTGATGGTGTCGAACAGATCCTCCACCGGCTTCCAGAAGAAGAACCGGTTCGAGACGTCGTGCAGGTGCTGCGAGATGCCGATGAAGCGCCTGTAGCCCTCGCCCGCCCCGGCGCCGGGCACGAACCGGTCCATGTCGGCGGCCATCGCCTCGACGTCCTGCATCAGGTCGATCTGCGAGCCGTCGTCGAAGAAGCAGCGCCATTGCGGGTCGAGGCGGCGCAGGTCGAGGTAGTCGTGCATGTCGCGGCCCGCCTCGGCGAAGATGCGCTCGAGCACCCGCGGCACGGTGAGGATCGTCGGCCCCATGTCGAAGCGGAAGCCGCCCTCGTGCAGGACCGCGGCCTTGCCGCCGAGCCAGGCGTTCTTGTCGTAGAGGGTGACGCGATGGCCCCGCGCGGCGCTCACGCAGGCGGCGGCCAGGCCGCCGAGACCCGACCCCACCACCGCGACCGAGGATTCAGCCCGCATGTTCTTCTGAGCTCCCGAGGAGGACAACGAGCGTCATCCGCCCCTGGGAAGCTAAGCTAGAAGCCCGCTTGTCCCGGTCAACGCGATAACCGGTCGCGCCGCCGGTGCGTCGTCCCGCGCGGCGCATCAGGGGCGCGCCGCGGCCGGGCGGGACACCAGCGCCAGGGCGGCGCCGAGGCCGAGACAGGCCGCGAGGCCGAGCACGCCCCAGGCGATTGACGCGGCGTGCCAGCCCTCGCCGAGGGCGCCCTGATAGGCCTCGATGGCCCAGGCATTCGGGGTGAGCCAGCCGGCCTGCTGCAGCCAGGGCGGCATCAGGAAGCGGGGCACCATGCTGCCGCCCACCGCCGAGAGCAGGAGCACCCCGAAGGTCGAGGCGAGGTGGGCCTGCTGGCGGGTGGCGGCGGCCGCGCAGGCCGCCAGCGCGAGGCCCGCCGCCATCGCGGAGACGAGGAGCGAGGTGGCGAGCCAGGCCGGCCAGTGCGGGCCGATCTCGACGCCGTACAGGAGGGCGGCGGCCGCGAAGATCAGCCCGGCCTGGAGGAGGCCCTGCAGGGTCAGGAAGCCGAACTTGCCGAGGACGACCACGTGCAGGCCGCCCGGACCCGCCATCAGCCGGTCGGCGAGGCCGGATTGGCGCTCCTCGACGAGGGACATCGCCCCCTGCATGGCGGCGAAGAGCAGGAACACCGCCGTGATCGCCCCCGCGTAGTAGCCGACGCGCTCGTTCGCCCGGCCCGACGCCGTGCTCCGCCGCTCGACCAGGGAGGCGAAGGAGAAGGGCTCGCGCTTGGCCCGCTGCTCGGCGAAGGCCTGGTCCAGGAAGGCGCGCTCGTCCGGGCCGATCTTGCCGGTGCGCTCGACATCCGCGACGACGCGGGAGAGCACCACGTCGGGCAGGGATTCGTTCAGCACGCGCTGGAGCTGCCCGAGGGCGATGGGGGTGGCGAGGGCCCGCGACGGGCTCTCGACCAGCACCACCGGCTGGTCGGGGGGCGCCGGCGCGGCGGTGCCGGCGGCGGGGGGCGCCGCGAGGTCGCCGCGCAGCACGAGGGCGACGTCGACCTCGCCGCGGCGCACGATGCCGACGATGTCGCCCAGGCTCGTGCCGTCGAGGCGCGAGACGCGCAGGGACGGGTCGGCCTCGAGCGCACCCATGAGGCGCGCGGTCGTGGCCGTCCGGGCGAGGTCGGCGAGGCCGAGATGGATGCGGATGCGGTCGCCGATGGCGCCGGAGAAGATCGCCGCGAAGATCGTGAAGATGACGGTCGGCAGCACGAAGGCCATGACCAGGGCCGCCCGGTCGCGCAGGAGGCTCAGGAGCATGACCCGGAAGGCGGCGCCGATCATCGGGCCGCCCTCAAGGGGCGAGGCGGGATCGGGACCGGGTCGCCGGCGCGGGATTGCAGCGCGTCGAGGTAGAGCGCGTCGAGCCCCGGGGCCCGGACCCGCACCTCGTTCACCGGCACGCCCTGCCGGCGCAGCGCCCCGAGGAGGGCGGCCCCGTCGAGGATGTGGCCGCCGCGGCCGGAGGCCCGCCAGGTCAGCCCTGTATCGACGGGGGCGAAGCCGGCCCGGCGCAGGGCCGCCTCCGCCGCCGGGTCCGGCGGCAGCGCGAGGGCGACCTCGTGCTCCGGGGCACCGGATCGGATCCGGGCGAGGAGCTCGGCGAGCGCCCCCGCGCGCACGATCCGCCCCCCGGCCACGAAGGCGACGTGGTCGGCGAGGCGCTCGGCCTCGGCGAAGTCGTGGGTGGCGAGGAGGATGGCGGTGCCGTCCTCCCGCAGCCGCCCGAGCACCGCGTGGATCGCCGCCCGCGCGGCGAGGTCCACCCCCTGCGTCGGCTCATCCAGGAGAACGAGGCGAGGGCGGCCCATCAGGCTCGCGGCGATGTTGACCCGGCGCTGGTAGCCGCCGGAGAGCAGGCCGACGGGGCGGCGCGCGACGTCGGCGATGTCGGTGAGCGCCAGGGCCGCCTCGACGGCCGCCCCGCGGGCGCGGCGGCCGATCCCGGCGAGCTGCGCGAAGACCCCGAGATTCTCCGCCACGGTGAGGCGCGGATAGAGGGCGATCTCCTGGGGCACCCAGCCGATGGCGCGCCGCGCCGCGTGCACCCGGAACGGATCGGCCCCCCCGACCCGGACCCGGCCCGCATCCGGCGGCAGCCGCCCGGCGACGAGGCGCATCAGCGAGGTCTTGCCCGCGCCGTTCGGCCCGAGGAGCGCCAAGGTCCGACCGGCCGGCACGGCGAGGTCGATGCCCGCCAGGACCTGCCGGCCGCGGTAGCTGAGCGCGGCGCCCGCGATCTCGACCAGCGGCGCCTGTTCCTCCGGGGCGCCCACGGGATCCCGCCTCAGCGCCGGGGCAGGGCGCGGGCGAGCCGCACCCGGACCGAGGCTCCGGGCTCGCGCAGGGCGAAGGCGGCGCCGGCGAAGTCCGGCCGCCCCGTCCGACCGGCATCCCCCGAGAAGGCGTAGGGTTCGAGGGGCAGGCCGAGCGGCGTGCGGTCGAGCCGGCGGTTGCCGTTGAGATCCTGGAAGGCCGCCACCGCGTAGGTGCCCGGGCTGATGCCGTCGAAGACGAAGCGCCGCCGCGCCGCGCCCGCGGGGGCCTCCCGGCCCTCCCGGCAGGAGGACTCGGACAGGCCGCCCTGGCAGAGCGCCACGTAGACGGAGCCCGGCCCGGGCTCGATGCCGTCGACCTCGACGGCGACCTCCGCGGCCGAGGCCGCCCCGGACAGGCAGAGCCCGGCCGCGGCGAGGACGGAGCGGCGCCTCACGAAGCCTCGCCGCCCGCCGTCAGGGCTGCCGTCTCCGGCATGCCGACCGCGCTGGCGGGCACCCGCACCCCGGCGAGTTCCTCGATGAGGAGCCGCGCGGTGATGCGCGCGCCCTCGTAGATCACCGGCAGACCGGAGCCCGGATGGGTGCCGCCGCCGACGAGGTAAAGGCCCGGCCCGAAGCGGTTGTGGGGCCGGAAGTACAGCATCTGCATCAGGTCGTGCGCGAGGTTGAAGGTGGCGCCCTCGTGCACCGCGAAATCGTCGCGCCACTGGGTCGGATCGACGATGCGCTCGTAGCGGATGCGGGATTCCAGATCCTCCAGGCCGAGGAGCCTCAGGCGCTCGAGGACGAGCCGGCGGTAAGGCGGGCGGGTCGCGGGCCAGTCGATCCCGGCCTTCAGGTTCGGCACCGGCACCAGCACGTAGAGGGCGGTGTGGCCGGGGGGCGCCATGCCGCCATCAGTGTAGCCGGCGTGCTGCACGTAGAGGGAGGGCTCCATCGGCAGGGTGCCGTCGGTGATCTCCCGGATGTTGCGGGCGTAGTCCTTGGCCAGCAGGATGGTGTGGTGGCCGAGCGTCTCGGGCATCCGCCCCTCGAGCCCGAGATACATCATGAAGGTCGAGCAGGAGAGGCGCGCCTTGGCGATCTTGGCGTCGCGCCAGCGCGGCCGGTGGGTCTGGGGCACGAGGTCCCGGATGACCTTGGCGAAGTCGCCGTTGATCACGACCGCGTCCGCCTGGAGGTGCTCGGAGCCGGCCACGACGCCGTTCGCGCGCTTGCCCGCGAAGGTGACCCGGTCGACGGCCTGGCCGAGGCGGACATCGACGCCCATGCGCCGGGCGAGACCCGCCATCGCCTCGGAGACCGCGCCGCACCCGCCCACCGGGTGATAGACCCCGTGCTCGTATTCGAGGAAGGACAGGATCGTGAACAGGCTCGGGCAGCGGAAGGGCGACATCCCGAGATACTTGGTCTGGAACGCGAAGGCGAGGCGCACGCGCGGGTCGGCGAAGTAGCGCTTGAGGTCGCCGTCGACGCTGCGCCCGGGATGCAGGTGCGGCAGCGCCGTCAGCATCGCCGGGGAGGCCATGCTGCGCAGGGTGTGGAAGGCCTGCTCCAGCACCGGCTTGAAGAACTTCAGCTTGACCCGGTTGTCGGCGAAGAAGCGGCGGACGTTCCTGGCATCGTCCGGGGCGATGCGGGCGACCTCGGCCTCGAGCCGGTCCATGTCGGCGGTGGCGCGGATCTCGCCGCCCTCCTCGAAGACGAGGTGGTATTGCGGGTCGAGGCGCTCCAGGCGGACATGGTCCTCCAGGCGCTCGCCGCAGGAGGCGAAGATGTCGGCCAGGATCTGGGGGTAGAGGAAGAAGGTCGGGCCGATGTCGAAGCGGTAGCTGCCCGGCGCCTCGACGGTCTTGGTGCGGCCGCCGACCGCCTCGTCCTTGTCGAAGACCGTGACGTGCAGGCCGGCGCGCGCGAGCAGGAGCGCCGTCGCCAAGCCGCCGGGACCGGCACCGACGATGATGACCCGGCGTCCGGACAGGGTCCGCAGGCCGTCCCGTGACTGAAGCAACGCCGATGACTCCCGCAACATGCCGCCCGCCGGCCAGGATGTCCGAATCGCGGATGCCCGTCGAACACCCTTCCGGCCTGCTCAAGGCCAAGCTAGGTCGGGACGACCGCGAGGCAATTGTCACTCATTGTCGCGCTCCCGCTCCCGGTCGCGCGCCCGGTCGCAACCGTCCTCAGCCGCGTCGCGGGAGGCGGGCAAGGTGGTGCAGCGCGATGGCGCCCGCGGTCGCGACGTTGAGGGAATCGAAGCCCGCCGCCATCGGGATGCGCAGGGTGCGGGCCCGCGCCATCAGGCCCCCCGGCAGGCCCGGCCCCTCGGTGCCGACGAGGAGGAGCGCCCGGGGCAGGGGCGGCAGGTCGGCCAGGGTCTCGCCGCCGCCCGGCGACAGGGCGAGGGGGACGAGGCCGAGGTGCTCGGCCAGAGCGAGCCAGTCCGCGCCGCGCGGGAGCCGCGCGAAGGGCGTGATCAGGGCGGCGCCTGCCGAGACCCGGATCGCCTTGCGGTAGAGCGGGTCGCAGGTCTCCGCGTCGAGGAGCACCGCATCCGCCCCGAAGGCGGCCGCGTTGCGGAACAGGCCCCCGACATTGTCGTGGTTCGTCAGGCCCGCGAGCCCGAGGACGAGGGCCGGCGCGGGGCCGGGCGGCACCAGGGCGGCGGCCTCGGGCTCCGCCCCGCGGATCCCGACCGCCAGGACGCCGCGGTGGATCGGGAAGCCCGCCACCGCGCTCATCACCGCCTTGGCGGCGGCGTAGACCGGCGGCGGCTCCGGCAGGTCCGCGAACGCGTCCGCGAGGCCGGGCCAGCGCTCGGGGGCGACGAGGATCGATTCCGCCCGGAAGCGCGCGGCCCGCGACAGCAGCAGGCGCAGGGTGACGGCCCCCTCGACGATGAAGCGGCCCTGCCGCCCGATCAGGTCCCGCTCGCGCATCGCCGTGTAGGGGGCGAGGCGGGGATCGGCCGGATCGTCGATGGGGATCGGCGCGGACAAGCCCTCAGGCGCCCGGGCGCCCGCCCATGCGGATCGCCAGGGGGTCGGCCTCCTCCTTCTTCGGCACCTTCACCAGGGCCTCGCCGTCGAGCACGACCTCGCCGGCCACCGAGCAGGTGCACGTGAGGCGGGCGCGGCGGCGCTCGGGCACCAGCTCGGCCACTTCCACGGTGACCTCGACGGTGTCGCCGATGCGCACGGGCGCGCGGAAGTTCAGGGTCTGGCTGATGTAGACGGCGCCGGGGCCGGGCAGCCGCGTGCCGAGCACGGCCGAGATCAGGCCCGCCGTGTAGAGTCCGTGGGCGATGCGGGTGCCGAAGGGCGTGCGCGCCGCGAAGTGCTCCGAGAGGTGGATCGGGTTGCGGTCGCCGGTGATCTCGGCGAAGCCCACCACGTCGGAGGAGGCGATGACCTTGGTCAGGGTCTCGGAGAGACCGACCTCAAGGTCCTCGAAATACAGAATGCGCAGCTCCGGCAACATCGGTGGCCCCTTCTCGCGTGATCCGGCGCGCCGATACGGCGCAGATTGCGCCCGGCCTCGCACAGGCGCGCCACCGAATCCAGTATCGCGCGCAGGAAAATTCCACATCCCAATTTCCACCTCGACAGGCGGCCCGGCCATGCGCGATGAGGCGGGCGCGCGGGCGAGACCGCCCGGCCGTTCCCTCCCGAGATCCGGAAGCCTTCGTGTCCCTCCCGCCCGAGCCCGCGCCGCGCCTGCGCCCCGTCGTCGCCCGCGTGGCGGGGCTGAACCTCGCCTATTTCGGCGTCGAGATCGCGGTGGCCCTCTCCATCGGCTCGGTGGCGCTGATCGCCGACAGCCTCGACTTCCTGGAGGATGCGGCGATCAACCTGCTGATCTTCGCCGGCATCGGCTGGAGCGCGCGCAACCGGGCCCGCCTCGGCACGGTCCTGGCCGGCATCCTGCTGGTGCCCGCCCTCGCCACCGCCTACGCGGCCTACGAGAAGGTCTCGGACCTCGCCGCCCCCGCGCCGATCCCGCTGACGCTCACCGGCGCGGGGGCGCTCGCCGTCAACGTGGCCTGCGCGCTGATGCTCGCCCGGCACCGGCACGGGGCGGGCAGCCTGACGCGCGCGGCCTACCTCTCCGCCCGCAACGACACGGTGGCCAACCTCGCGGTGATCGCCGCCGGCCTCGCCACCGCCCTCTACCCCTCGGCCTGGCCGGACCTCGTGGCGGCGGCCGGGATCGCGATCCTCAACGCGGATTCGGCCCACGACATCCTCAAGGCCGCCCGCGCCGAGCATCGCGCCGCGCGCGCGGTGGAGACCGGCGTGGCCGGCCCGGCCGGCCCGGCCGGGCCGGGCCGCACGGGAGCCTGACGATGCGCCTCTTCCCCATCTCCGACCTGCATCTCGAGCGGCGCCGGCCCGACCTGATCCCGCGCCCGAGCGCGCCCTTCGACGTCCTCGTCTGCGCCGGCGACCTGCACGAGGGGCACCCGGAGCGCGGGCTCGCGACCCTGCGCGACCTCGCGGGCGAGAGGCCGGTCGTCCTGGTGCCGGGCAACCACGAGCATTACGCGCCGACGGGCGACGACCGGACCGCGCCGGAGCTGATCGCCGCGCTGGAGCGCGAGGTCGCGCGCCTGAACGAGGCGGGGCCGGGCGGCCCGATCCACCTGCTCCGGGGCGGGGGCGCGGTGGTGATCGACGGCGTGCGCTTCGTCGGCACCACCCTGTGGAGCGACTGGTCGCTGGCCGGGCGCTGGCTCACCCCCGAGACGCCGGACCGGCCCGAGGACCCGGTCGCCTACGCGGCCGCCCGGATGACCGATCCGGTCACGGGCTCGCGGGAATACCGGGGCTCGATCCGCAAGGCCGACCGCACGCCCTGGCAGCCCGCCGACGCCATGGCGGCGCACGCGGCCGAGCGGGCGGCCCTGCTCGCCGCCCTGCGCCGCCCCCATGACGGTCCGACGGTGGCGGTGACGCATCATCCGGCGAGCCCGGGCGCGGCCGACGCCTATCGGGACGCCCCCGGGGTGCCCTGGTGGGTGCCGGCCTTCTACGCCACGACGCTCCTCGACGACCTGCCCGACGCGGAGCGCCCGGAGGTCTGGATCTCCGGCCATTTCCACGCCGGGCACGACCTGCGGATCGGGCGCTGCCGCTGGGTCGCGAACCCGGTCGAGGACCGAAACTTCGACCCCAGCCGGATCGTATCGGTCGGGTAGGGCGCGCCCACGGGCGCCGGCCCCGGGCGCGGCCGGCTTGGCGGCGGAGGCGCCCGCCCCATCTCGCCGCGGAGCCGCCCCGCAGGCGCGGCCGAGGAAGGACGCCCCATGAACAGCTTCATCGCCGTCGTGCTGGTCTGCGCCAGCGCGATCCCGACCGAATCCTGCACCGACGACAAGGCCATCGAGGTGCGCAAGGTCCGGGTCGCGAACGAGCTCGGCTGCTCGAGCGGCTGGCAGGAGATCATCGCCCGCACCGACCTGCGCGAGGAGATCGGCAGGACGACCTACCTCAAGACCGAGTGCCGGCGGGTGAAGCAGCCGGGCTGAGGCCTCAGCGGTCGTGCTTGATGTAGGCGAAGCGCGGGTCCGTCGGGGTGCCCTCGAGGGGGCCGCCCTCCGTGCCGGGCTGCCAGTCGATCACCTCCTCGATCTTGCGGGCGAGGGCGAAGTCCTTCTCGGTGATGCCCTTGGCGGCGTGGTTCATCAGCCGCACCTCGACCCAGGCGTAGGAGGCGGTGAGATCGGGGTGGTGCCAGGCGGCCTCCGCGAGATGGCCCACCGTGTTGATGACCATGAGCGTGCTCTTCCAGCCCGCGGTCTTGTAGGTCCGGCGGATCCAGCCGTCCTCGTAGCGCCAACGCGGCAGTTCGGTCCTCAGCCGCTCGACGATCGCCTCGTCGTCAAGCACGCCCTCGCGCCGTTCGCCCATCGCAGCCTCCAAGATCGAGATGGCGCGAGCCTGCGCCTCCGGGGTTGCCGGCGCAAGGGACCGGGCCTTTCAGGGCGGAGGCCGGATCGACCGGACCGCGGCACGGCGGCCGGCCGGGCTTCCGGGCCCCGCGCCCCGGTCAAGAGCACGCATCCCCGGTCAAAAGCACACATCCCCGGCCTGTGGACGGCCGGGGCACGAGGCCGTAAGGACGTTCGCAACGGGGATCGTCACGGTTGCGCATCCCGGCCCAGGCGAGACGCCCGCGGGCCGGAGCGGGGACGCGGGCGGTCGCAGCACAATCGGGGAGAAGGCGCCATGCTGTCACGGCGCGGATTGCTCGCGACGGCGGCGCTCTGGCCCCTGCCCGCGATCCTCAACCGGCCGGCCCGCGCGGCCGGCGAGACCATCCGGATCGGCGTCCTGCCCTTCGGCACCGCCTCCTGGGAGGCGGCGGTCATCAAGGCGCGCGGGCTCGACGCGGCGAACGGCTTCACCCTGGAGACGGTCAAGCTCGCGGGCAACGACGCCGCCCGCATCGCCTTCCAGGGCCAGCAGCTCGACACCATCGTGGGCGACCTGATCTGGGCCGCGCGCCTGCGCAACGAGGGGCGCGGCGTGAAGTTCGTGCCCTACTCGACCACCGAGGGCGCCCTGATGGTGCCCCCCGACAGCCCGATCAAGTCCCTGGCCGACCTCGCCGGCAAGCGCCTCGGCGTGGCGGGCGGGGCCCTCGACAAGAACTGGGTCCTGCTCCGGGCCCAGGCCCGCGAGAGCGGCAGCCTCGACCTCGAGGCCGCGGCCCAGGTCGCCTACGGGGCGCCACCCCTGCTGATGCAGAAGCTCGAGACCCGCGAGCTCGACGCCGCGCTCCTCTACTGGACCTATTGCGCGCGCCTGGAGGCCAAGGGCTACCGCCGCCTGATCAGCGCCGACGACATCATGCGGGCCTTCGGCGCCAAGGGCTCGGTCGCGCTGATCGGCTACCTGATCGAGGCCAGCGCGGTGCAGGGCAAGGCCGCCGCCGTCGAGGGCTTCGCCCGCGCCTCCACGGCCGCCAAGGAGGCGCTCGCCACCGATCCGCAGGCCTGGGCGCTGGTCCGCCCGCTGATGGCCGCCGAGGACGAACCGACCTTCGAGGCCCTCAGGCGCAATTTCCTGGCGGGCATCCCGCGCCGCCCGCTCGCGGTCGAGCGGGGCGATGCCGAGACCATCTACGCGACCCTCGCGCGGCTGGGCGGCGAGCGTCTCGTCGGCGATGCCAAGGTCCTGCCGCAGGGCCTCTATCTCGACGGCTCGGGCAATGGCTGACGGAGCCGGCGCCCCGCCCCGCCCGCTCCAATCCCCCCCCGGGCCGCGCTAGCCGCCCATGGCCGCCGCCGCGCGTCTCGCCTCGCTCCTGGTCCTACTCGCCCTCTGGCAGGTGGCCTCGGCCTTCGCCGATCCCCGCACCCTGCCGGGGCCGAGCGCGGTGGCGGCCTTCGTGGTGCGCGAGATCGAGACCGGCGGCATGCTGTTCAATGTCGGGGTGACGCTGGGGCGGGTCGGGATCTCCTTCGTCATCGCCATGAGCCTCGGCGTGCTGCTCGGGGTGCTGCTCGGGCGCTCGCGCCTCGCCGACCGCACCCTCGACACGCCGCTCCTCGTGGTGCTGAACACCCCAGCCCTCGTCATCACGGTGCTGGCCTATGTCTGGCTCGGCCTCACCGAGACCGCCGCGATCGTGGCGGTGGCCCTGAACAAGCTGCCGAACGTCGCGGTGATCATGCGCGAGGGCGCCCGCGGCCTCGATCCCGGGCTCGAGGAGATGGCCCGCACCTACCGGTTCGACCGGCGCACCTGGATCGCCCACGTGCTGGTGCCACAGCTCCAGCCCTTCGCGGTGGCGGCGGCGCGCTCCGGCATCTCGCTCGCCTGGAAGATCGTCCTGGTGGTCGAGCTGATCGGCCGTCCGAACGGGGTCGGCTTCGCGATCAACTACTATTTCCAGCTCTTCGACGTCACCGCCGTCATCGGCTACAGCCTCGTCTTCATGACGGTCATGCTCGCCCTCGACACCCTGGTCCTGCAGCCCCTCGACGCCCATGTCCGACGCTGGCGCTGACGGATCCGCCCGGACCGCGGGGGTCGCCGGCCAAGGGGCCGGTCACGGGGCCGGTCAGGGGATCGGCGGGCTGGAGGCCGGCCAGGAGACCGGCCAGGAGGCCGGGATCCGGCCGGTGCTGCGCGTGCGCGTCCTGCGCAAGGTCTACCGGGCCAGGCGCAGCGAGCCCGTCGAGGCGGTGCGCGACCTCGCCTTCGCGGTGGCGCCGGGCGAGGTGGTCTGCCTGATCGGCCCGTCCGGCGCCGGCAAGACCACGACGCTGCGCATCCTCCTCGGCCTCGACCGGGACTTCGAGGGCGCGGTCGAGCCCGATCCCCGGGACGGGGGCACCGGGACCGGCATGGTGTTCCAGGATCCACGCCTGCTGCCCTGGCGGACGGTGGAGCAGAACGTGCGCCTCGCGCTCCCCCGCGCGCGGCGCGACCGGCCCCTCGACGCCCTGTTCGAATCCCTGAGCCTGACGCCCTGGCGCGGGCGCTACCCGGGCGCCCTCTCGCTCGGGATGCAGCGGCGCGTCGCCCTGGCCCGGGCGCTCGCCGACGAGCCGCGCCTCCTCGTCCTCGACGAGCCCTTCGTCTCCCTCGACGACGCGGCGGCGGCCGCCCTGCGCGCCCTCGTGATCGGGGCGGTGGACCGGCTCGGCATGAGCGTGCTGATGGTCACCCACAACGTCGGCGAGGCCATCGAGATCGCCGACCGGCTGCTCCTGCTCTCGCCCCGGCCGGCGAGCCTCGTCGGCACCGTGTCCCTCGACCTGCCCCGGAGCGGGCGCGGCCGCGCCTGGGCGGACGCGAAGCGCCGAGACCTCGCGGCGCGCTATCCCGGGGTGATCGCGGATTAGGGCGCCGTCCCGCGCCCGGCCGGCCGGCGCTTCGGCGCGGACATGCTCCGGGACCTCAGAACCGCAGGAAGCCCGCGAGGCCGATCCCGAGCATGACGAGCCCGGTCAGGAGGAGGAGGCCCGCCGCGCGCTCGTAGCCGACGCGATGCTGCGGCCGGCGCCGGGCCGCCAGAGCGGTGGTGACGCCGGCGCCGAGGGTCAGGCCGATCAGGAGCAGCACGAGACTCGCCCGCGCCGTTCGTCCCCGGCGCCGCCCTCGCGCCGGAATGCCTTCGCGGCGCACATGGTATCGGTCTCCGTCGTCGGGACAGAAACACCAAAACGGCCCATCCGCGCTCCCCATTCGGGGGATCATCTGGTTTCCCGCCTGAACACTGGATTAAAAATACAGCCAAGTCAGACGAGAACAGGGGCAATGCCCCGAGATCTTGCGGCGCAGGGGCGCGCCGCGGCCGCGGCGATGCCCCGATGGGTTCAGTTCGGCAGGCCGACGCGGCGGGTCAGTGCGGCGGATCAGTTCGCCTTGGCATTCACCTCGAGCTTGTCGAGCAGCGCGGCGGGCGAGCCGGCCGTGCTGAAATCGGCGACGCCGAGGCCGGCGCCGTCCTTGGCCTTGGCGCTCACCGAGAGCCGGCCGGGCTTCGTCACGAACTGGCCCATCGCGGCGCCGATCGCCTTGGCGGCGGGGGAGTTCCCGAGGATCACCGGCACGCCGAGGACGCTCGCGGTGACGTATTCCTGGCGCAGCTCGTCGGGCTTGAGGCTCAGCACCTTGGACTGGGCCGAGATGAAGCGCTCGAACAGGCCGGTATTCTCGATGGTCAGGTCGACGGCCTTGGCGGTGGCCGACAGCATGGCGAGCCCCGAGACCGAGGCGTCGGGATCGAACATCTCGGGGCTGATGCCGCCGAGCGTGCCGGCGAGCCGCAGGGTGCCCATGTCCTTGCCGGAGACGGAGACCTCACGCAGGGCGAGCTCGCGCTTGGCCTCGTCCCAGGCGGTGTCGGCCACGAGGTTGAGGTCGAGGTCCTGGTAGCCGTAGGCCGCGAGGGACCCGAGGCCGGGCAGGCCCGCCACCGTCGAGGCCGGCAGGGTCAGCCCCGTGAGGCTGATGCGGCTCGCGGTCGGGACCCCGTCCTGGGGCGGCCCGAAGGTGATGGCGGCGTTGCGCAGGGTGACGTGGACGGGCGCGCCGACCTTGGCGCCGGGCTTCGGGACGGCCGGCGCGGCGCCGCGGCGCGCCGCCTCGGCCAGGGGGTCGGCGGCCGATTCCCGGCGCGTCTCCCGGGCCGCGTCCCTGCCGACATCCTTCCCGGCGCTCTTGCCCGCGTCCTTGCCGAAGTCCTTGCCGGCGTCCTTGGCCGCCGCGACCTCGTCGGCCGGGAGGTCGAGGCTGATGTCCTGCATCGCCAGGGTGCCGAGGACCGGGGTCAGGCGGCGCAGTTCCTCGTCGGTGGGCTTGGCGTCGGGCCCGGCGAGGCGGCGGAGCGTCGCGACGGTGGGCGCCAGCGAGAAGCCGGTGAGCGACAGGCGCCCGACTCGCGAGCGCAGGCCCCCCTGCGCGAAGGCGACGTCCTCGAAGTTCATGCTGGCGGCCGCGCCCGGGAGGGCGGTCGCCTCGCGGCCGGGCTCGGCCAGCGGGTTGGCGTAGGCCATCCGGCCGATCTCGACGAGGAGCGGGTCCTTGCCCTTGGTCTCGCTGAGGCTGAGGCCCCGCGCCTCCAGGGCCCCGACATGGACCGCCTCGACGAGGTCGGCCGCCGCGCCGGTGATCCGGGCCCGCTGGGCCGGATCGGCCTTGTCGAGGTCGACGCCCGAGAAGGCCGCGAGGGCGCCGGTCCAGCCGCCCGGGATCTGGCGGCCGCCGAGGTCGCGGCCCTCGATGCGGGCGAGCTTCACGGTGGTGCCGCGGTCGTCGGTGTAGACCACGTCGGCGATCGAGACGGCGGCGTAGACCTTCTGGACCGGCCCCTTGCCGTCGCCCGCCACCGCGTAGAGGCGGGCGAGCGCCGCGAGGTCGAGGTCGGTCGCGCTGATGCGGCCGTAGGTGCCCGAGCCGGTCTCGGGCCCGCCCGTCACCGTGACGGCGGCCCCCGAGGCGACGAGCTCGGCGGCGCGGCCCGCCCGCACGTCCCGGGCGGCGACGTCGCGGTAGACCACGGTCTGGCGCGAGGCGCCGGGGCCGGCATGGTCCGAGCGCAGCTCCGGAATGGTCAGGCTGGCGGCATCGAGGCGGGCGAGGCGGCTCGCCCAGGGCTCGGCGGAATCCGGCTTGAGGATCGCCACGAGGTCGTCCTTCGACAGGCGCGTCCCGCTGACGGTGATGCGGGGCGCTCGCAGGACGGTGGCGCCGAAGGGCAGGGCGACGTCCTGCAGCGTGACGTCCTGGACGGCGGAGGCCGCCTCCTGGGCGAGCACAAGGCTCGGCCCCGCGAGCGAGCCGGCCCCGGTCAGGAGGGCGAGCGCGCAGACGGAGGCCAGTGCCGCCCGCGCGAGACGGGCGCGGCCCTTCGGGTCAGTCATGAGCTTGTCCGGATCGCTGGCGGGATGCGCTGGTCTCAGGTCGGTCGGGAAGGCGAACGCTACGGCCCGCATCCGTGCCGCAGTTTCCGGGTCGAGGCAATCGGGCAGGTGCCCGGAGCCCGCAGGCGGGCCCCGGCCTGTCGTCGAGGCGCCACGACCGCTCAGAGCGAGAACGAGGTCCCGCAGCCGCAGGAGGCCGTGGCCTGCGGGTTCTCGATCTTGAAGGACTGGCCGATCAGGTCGTTCACGAAATCGATGGTCGAGCCCGCCATGTATTCGAGGGAGACCGCGTCGACCAGGACGGTGGCGCCGTCGCGCTCGATCGCGACGTCGTCGGGCTCGCGGCCCCGCGTCACGTCGAAGGCGTAGGAGAAGCCCGAGCAGCCGCCGCCATTGACGCTGATGCGCAGCGAGGCGCCGGGGGGCTCGGCGCCCATGATCTCGTTGATGCGCTTGGCGGCGCGGGGCGTCAGGGTGATCTCGGCCATGTCTGTCGGACTCTGCCTCTCGGGAACCGGCCTCGGGATGCGTTTCGACATGTGTTTCGACATGCGTTTCGCCTGGGGCCAATCGGGCCGCCGGGCATTTTGGCGATTGCCAGGAGCGGCCCGGACCACAAGATATGGGTCCGGACCGCCCGCTGCAACGCGGCAGCCCGTCCAGGGCGGACGAAGGATGAGGGAGCGGCCTTGCGGCAGAACGGTGAGCGCTGGCGCGCGCCCTACGCCACGGACCCGGCGGCCACCCGCGGGCGGCTGATCCCCGAGGCCGCCTCGCCGACCCGCAGCGACTTCCAGCGCGACCGCGACCGGATCATCCACTCCACCGCCTTCCGGCGCCTCAAGCACAAGACCCAGGTCTTCGTGCACCACGAGGGCGACCATTACCGCACCCGCCTGACCCACACCCTCGAGGTGAGCCAGATCGCCCGGGCGCTGGCGCGGGCGCTCGGCCTCGACGAGGACCTGGCGGAGGCGCTCGCCCTCTCGCACGACCTCGGCCACACCTGCTTCGGCCATACCGGCGAGGACGCCCTCGACGCCTGCATGGCCGGCCACGGCGGCTTCGACCACAACGCCCAGGCGCTCCGGATCGTGACCCGGCTGGAGCGGCGCTATGCCGGCTTCGACGGGCTCAACCTCGCCTGGGAGACCCTGGAGGGCCTCGTCAAGCACAACGGCCCGTTGCTGCGGCCGGACGGGCGCCCGACGCCCCGCTACGCCGCGGCCGGCATCCCGGCGGCGATCCTCGAATACGATGCCCTGAACGACCTCGACCTCGCCCGCTACGCCGGGCCCGAGGCCCAGGCCGCCGCGCTCGCCGACGACATCGCGTACGATTCGCACGACCTCGACGACGGCCTCAGGGCCGGCCTGTTCGGCCTCGCCGACCTCGCGGAGGTGCCCTTCCTGCGCGGCCTCCTCGACGAGATCGAGGCGCTGCATCCGGGCCTCGAGACCTCGCGGCGCATCCACGAACTCGCCCGCCGGGTCATCACCCGCTTCGTCGAGGACGTGATCGCGGAGAGCAGCCGGCGCCTGTCGGCCCTCGCGCCGGGGCGCGTCGCGGAGATCCGCGCCGCCGGCGCGCCGGTGATCGCCTTCTCGGAGGCGATCGCGGAGGCGGACGCGGCGATCAAGACCTTCCTGTACGCCCGCATGTACCGGCACCCCGGCGTGATGGCGGTGCGGGCGCACGCGGCCGAGATCGTCGCCGATTTGTACTCGGCCTTCACGGCGGACCCGGCCCGCATGCCCGAGGAGTGGAGCGCGGGCCTCGAGGGCGCGGGCGAGGGCCGTGTCGCCCGGCGGATCGCCGATTATATCGCGGGCATGACCGACACCTACGCGGTCCTCGCCCACCGGCGCCTGTTCCCGACGACGCCGGACCTGCACTGGAGCCCGGAGAGCCGCGGCCTGCCGCTGGCGGAGCCCTGAGATGACGCGCGAGCCCGCCCCGCCCGGCCCCGAGCCGCGCTCAAGCCCAGAGCCGCGCTCAGGCCCAGAGCCGCGCTCGGCCTATCCGCGCCACGTCGCCCTCGGCACCCGCTGGGGCGACAACGACGTCTACGGCCACGTCAACAACGTCGTCTACTACGCCTTCTTCGACACCACCGTGAACGGCTGCCTGATCGCGTCGGGCGTCCTCGACATCGCGGCGAGCCCCGTCATCGGCCTCGTGGTCGAGACGGGCTGCCGCTACTTCGCGCCGATCGCCTTCCCGGACCGGGTCACCGCGGGGGTGCGGGTCGCCCATCTCGGCCGCTCCAGCGTGCGCTACGAGATCGGGCTGTTCCGCGAGGACGACGACAGGGCGGCGGCGCAGGGCCACTTCGTTCATGTCTACGTCGACCGGGAGAGCCGCCGCCCCGTCGCGTTGCCCGCGCCGCTCCGGCGGGCCCTGGCCGGACTGGTGCCGGGCGCGACGACCTGATGTCCTCGGACCGCGTGCCGGATCGCTTCCCGGGTTGCTTGCCGCATCGCTCGCCTGTCTTGCGGCACGTCGACGGCGGCGGCCGGCGCCGCGGCGGGACGAGCCGGCCCGCGCGGCGGGCCCGGCCCGCCAGAGCTGCGGTGACGGGCCTGCGGTGACGGGCCTGCTGTGACGGACCTGCGGTGACGGACCTGCGGTGACACTTGGAGCCGCACTTGCTATGCCGCCGCCCTTGAACAGCCCGGCCGCCCACGGCCGGCTTCCGGAACGGCCGCACCGCGCGGATCGTCCGGAGGGTCGCTGAGCCCCCGATAGCCGGTCCGCCCCATGAACATCTTCGCCATCTTCGAGGCCCGCGTCCGCGAAGCCCTGGAGAGCCTCGTCCGCTCAGGGACCCTGCCGGCCGGGCTCGACCTGTCCCGCGTCGTGGTCGAGCCGCCGCGCGATCCCGCCCACGGCGACCTCGCCACCAACGCCGCCCTGGTCCTGGCCAAGGAGGCGAAGGCGAACCCGAAGGCGCTCGGCGAGGCGCTGGCGGCGGAGCTGCGCACCGATCCCCGGGTCACCGAGGCGAGCGTCGCCGGGCCGGGCTTCATCAACCTGCGCCTCGACCCCGCGACCTTCCACGCGGTGGTGCGGGCGGCGCTGGCCGACCCCGCCGCCTACGGGCGCGCCCGGATGCCGGGAGGCCGGGTCAACATCGAGTACGTCTCGGCCAACCCGACCGGGCCGATGCATGTGGGCCACGGCCGCGGCGCCGTGTTCGGCGACGCCCTGGCGAACCTCCTGGTGGCGGCCGGCCGCGACGTCACGCGCGAGTACTATATCAACGACGCCGGCGCGCAGGTCGACGTCCTCGCCCGCTCGGCCCACCGGCGCTACCGCGAGGCCCTGGGCGAGCCCGTCGGGCCGGTGCCGGAGGGACTCTATCCGGGCGATTACCTGAAGCCCGTGGGCGAGGCGCTGGCGCGCACGCACGGGCGCGCCCTCCTCGACGCGCCCGAGGCCGCCTGGCTGCCCCGGGTCCGCGAGACCGCCATCGCCATGATGCTGGACCTGATCCGGGAGGATCTGGCGGCGCTCGGCATCCACCACGACGTCTTCTTCTCCGAGCGCACCCTGCACGGGGAGGGCCCGGGCTCGGTCTCGGCGCTGCTCGCGGACCTGCGCGCGCGGGGCCTCGTCTACGAGGGCCGGCTTCCGCCCCCGAAGGGACAGGTGCCGGAGGATTGGGAGGACCGGGAGCAGACCCTGTTCCGCACCCGGGAGTTCGGCGACGACACCGACCGGCCGCTCCTGAAGTCGGACGGCTCCTACACCTACTTCGCCTCCGACATCGCCTATCACCGGGACAAGTTCCTGCGCGGCGCCACCGACATGATCGACGTGCTCGGCGCCGACCACGGCGGCTACGTCAAGCGCATGCAGGCGGCCGTGAAGGCCGTGACGGCGGGGGAGGCCACCCTCGACGTCAAGCTCTGCCAGTTGGTGCGCCTGCTGCGCGGGGGCGAGCCCGTGAAGATGTCGAAGCGGGCGGGCGAGTTCATCACCCTGCGGGAAGTCATCGACGAGGTCGGGCGCGACGCGATCCGGTTCATGATGCTGTTCCGCAAGAACGACGCCACCCTGGACTTCGACCTCGCCAAGGTCGTGGAGCAATCCAAGGACAACCCCGTCTTCTACGTGCAGTACGCGCATGCCCGCTGCCACTCGGTGTTCCGGCAGGCGCGTGAGGCGATGCCGGACGAGGATTTCTCGGCGGGACGTCTCGCGGCCGATGCCGACCTCGCGCTGCTGACCGATCCGGGGGAGGCGGAGATGATGCGGCTGATCGCGCAGGTGCCGCGGGTGCTGGAATCGGCGGCCGCGGCGCACGAGCCACACCGCATCGCTTTCCACCTCTACGAAGTCGCCAGTTCCCTGCATAGTTTCTGGAATAAGGGCAAAGACTTGCCGCAATTACGGTTTGTTAATCCAACCGACCGAAAGTCCACACGGGCGCGGCTGGCCCTCGTCGAGGCTCTCAGGGGCACTCTCGCCTCCGGCCTCGCGATCCTGGGTGTCACCGCGCCGGCCGAAATGCGGTGAGGTGATTCGGCGTGATATGAGGATGCTGCCATGACGAACGCGTCGCGCGCGACAGTCGATTTCGAAGCCTTCGCCCGCGAGCTTCAGCAGCCTCACCCGCAGCCGGCTGCCGGTCCGCGGCCGGTGCCGCAGGCCCCGGCTCCGGCCGGGGGCCAGAAGGCCGACCCCCTCGCCGAGCTCGCCCGCATCGTCGGACAGGACGACCCCTTCCGGGCCCTGCTCGAGGCCCGCGACGGCCGACGCGGCGGAGACGGCGCCCGCGCCGAGCAGCGCCGGATCGAGCCGAGCTTCGGCTCCGAACCCGCCGGAACGGCGAATCACGCCGACGGCGCCTACGGCGCGCCGACGGCCCAGGGCGAACCCGGCGCGAATCAGGCCCAGCCCGCCGCCTCCGGCGCGGGCCCCTCCCAGGGCGGCTACGGGGCGAACCCGGCCGATGCCTTCGACCAGTACCTCGCCTCCGTTGAGCGCGAGTACCCGAACGAGCCGGCCTATGCCGAGGGCGAGGCCGCGCAGGCCCCCGAGGCGTTCCAGGGCCGCGGCCTGAAGCGGACGGGCCAGCGCAAGCGCCTCGTCTCCGTCGGCGCCGGCCTCGCGGTGGTGGCCGTGTCGATCACGGGCGCGCTCACCTGGCGCAGCCTGCATTCGGGCCATTCGGGCGGCGGCGTGCCGGTGATCCAGGCCGACACCTCCCCCCTCAAGATCGCGCCCAAGACCGCCGACGGCGTCGAGATCCCCGACCAGAACAAGCAGATCTACGAGCCGAAGGCGAAGGACGGCCAGATCCGCATCGTCAACCGCGAGGAGCAGCCCCTCGACGTGGCCCAGGCCGCCCGCATGGCGCAGGGCTCCTCGAACCGGGGCTCCGAGGCCGGCGTCACGCCGGGCGGCGCCACCCCGCAGGGCGGCCTCTCCGACGCCTTCGGCGAGCCGCGCCGGGTGCGCACCGTCTCGGTGAAGCCCGACACGCCGGCCCCGGCGCCGCAGCGCGAGGCCCAGGCGGCCGAGACCGCGACGCCCTCGCCGATCCCGACCATGACCTTGCCGGGCGACGAGCCCGCGCCGGCCCCCCGCGCCCGCCCCGTGCGGCAGGCCGCGGCCCTGCCGGCCCCGGTGGCGACCCCGACCGCGGCGGCGCCCGCCGAGGCCACGCCGGTGATCGCCGCGCCGGCCCCGACCCGGCCGAAGGCGCCCCAGCGGGTCGCCTCGGTGGCGCCTGACGCCGTCCTGCCGGTCGAGCCGCCCGCGACCACCGCCGCCACCTCGGCGAGCAGCGCCGCGGTCGGCGGGTTCTCGGTCCAGCTCGGCGTGCGCACCAGCGAGCGCGAGGCGCAGCTCGCGTTCAAGCAGATGCAGGCCAAGCATCCCCAGCTCGCCGGGCAGCCGGAGCTGATCCGGCAGGCCGAGGTCAACGGCAAGACCATCTTCCGCGTCCGCGTCGGGCCCCTCGGCAAGACCGAGGCGACGAGCCTGTGCAGCCAGCTCCAGGGCGCCGGCGGCCAGTGCTTCGTGGCCAAGAACTGAGCCGCCACGCGCGGAGCCGAAGGTCCGGGCCGGACGGGAACGGGGCGTCCTCGCCCAAGGACGCCGCGGGCTCGCCCAAGGACGCCGCGGGCTCGCCCAAGGACGCCGCGGGCTCGCGGCGGTCCCCCGGCTGAAACCCGGATGCAACACCGGACGGCGGCCCGGGGGCCGACCCGGCGGCACGCCCCGGTTTCGCCTTGCCGGCACCCCAGAGGCGATCCGATCCTGCCCGCGTCCGATCGTCCCGTTCCGCGTTGATTCCCCGTTCCGCCGCCAGACCGATCCCCACCTTGCCCGCGCGAGCCCCCCGATGACCTCCCGTGCCCTGATCCTCGGTTGCGCCGGCCGGACCCTCTCCGCGGAGGAGGCGGCCTTCTTCCGCGACGTGCGGCCCTGGGGCTTCATCCTGTTCAAGCGCAACATCGGCACGCCGGACGAGGTGCGGGCCCTGACCGGGGCGCTGCGCGACGCCGTCGGCCGCGGCGACGCGCCGATCCTGATCGACCAGGAGGGCGGCCGGGTGCAGCGCATGGGCCCGCCGCACTGGCCGGCCTATCCGGCGGGCGGGCGGCTCGGGCGCCTCAACGGCTCGGGGGCCGCGATGGCGTGGCTTGGGGCGCGGCTGATGGCGCACGACCTCGCGGGCGTCGGCATCAACGTCGATTGCGCCCCCGTCCTCGACGTGCCGGTGGCGGGCTCCCACGACATCATCGGCGACCGCGCCTACGGCACCCGCCCCGAGGCGGTGGCGGAGATCGGCCGGGCCGTGGCCGAGGGCCTGATGGCGGGGGGCGTCCTGCCGGTGATGAAGCACATCCCCGGCCACGGCCGCGCCGCGGTCGACAGCCACCACGGCCTGCCCGTGGTCGAGGCTTCCCGCGAGACGCTGGCCGCCCAGGATTTCCGCCCCTTCGCGGCGCTCGCCGACCTGCCGATGGCGATGAGCGCCCACGTGGTCTTCACCGGGATCGACCCCGAGCGCCCGGCGACCCAGTCGCGCACCGTGATCCGCGAGATCATCCGCGGGGCGATCGGCTTCGACGGGCTGCTGATGACGGACGACCTCTCGATGCACGCGCTGACCGGGCCGTTCCGGGCCCGGGCCGAGGCGGCCTTCGCGGCGGGCGTCGACGTGGCGCTCCACTGCAACGGCGAGGCGCCGGAGATGCGCGCCGTGGCCGAGGGCACGCCCGAGCTCGCCGGGGCGGCCCTGCGCCGCGCCGAGGCCGCGCTCGCCCGGCTCGGGCCGGCGCCGGGGGGCTCCGACGCGGCCTTCGACGTCGGCGAGGCCCGCGCCCGGTTCGAGGCCGGCCTCTCGGCCGCCGCCTGAGACCCCGCGACGCCGGGGCCGCAAACGACTGCCGCCAAAGCCCATTCGTGCCTTGTGTTCGCGGGGTGCGATCCTTAGGTTCGCGCCAACCCAATCACGAAGGACGGCGCCGCGCCCGCTTCAGGCCGCGGCGCAGGAGGTTGCCATGGGCAGCATGAGTATCTGGCACTGGGTCATCGTCGCGGGCATCGTGATGCTGCTGTTCGGGCGCGGCAAGATCTCCGACCTGATGGGCGACGTCGCCAAGGGCATCAAGGCGTTCAAGAAGGGCATGGCGGACGACGAGACCCCGGCCCAGACCACCCAGGCTCCGCCGGTCTCCGCCACCGAGCCGGTGCGCACCCTGCCGCATGCGGGCGAGGCGAGCCCCGGCACCGCCATCCCGGCGAGCCACATGCCGGCCGGCGACCGCAAGGCCGTCTGAGCCCCGGCGCGCACCGCGCTCCGCCCGCGGCGCGCGCGCCGGTTCGAGGACCGCGGGTAACAGGACCAGCGGGCCGCCGGGACACCCGCTCGCCCGGCCGCTCGAGGCCGCAGGACCGTCGACGACATGCTGGACATGAGCTGGGGCGAGGTGATGCTGATCGGCGGCGTCGCCCTCATCGTCATCGGGCCGAAGGATCTGCCGAAGGCGCTGCGCACCGTCGGCCAGATCACGGGGAAGCTGCGCCGCATGGCCGGCGAGTTCCAGATGCAGTTCAACGAGGCGATCCGCGAGGCCGAGCTCGACGAGGTCCGGCGCGAGGTCGACGGCATCAAGCGCACGGTGAGCGGCACCCCGAGCTTCAACCCGGTCCAGACCATCCGGGACGAGCTGAAGGGCGCCGTCGAGGCGCGCGAGGCCGCCCGCCCGGCCGCGCCGGACGCCCAGTCGCTCGCCGACGCCACCGCCCAGCTCCGGGCCGAGACGGGTCAGGCCGGGACGGGCCGAGCCGAGACGGGGCAGGCCGGCGGCAGCTACGACGTGCCGCGCGCGGGCCCAGCATTCCCCTCGGCCGCCGATCCGCTGGCGCCCGCCGCCTCCCCCGCAACCGCGCCGGCCCCGCCGGCCCCGGGCCCGTGACACCATGATCAACGAGGCGGACGAGGCCGAGATCGAAGCCTCCCGGGCCCCCCTGCTGGAGCACCTGATCGAGCTGCGCGCGCGGCTGATCAAGTCGCTCGCGGCCTTCGTGGTGATGTTCTTCGGGTGCTTCTTCTTCTCGCGCCAGATCTACAACGTGCTGGTCCATCCCTACGTCTCGGTGGTGGGGGCGGAGAACGCCAAGCTGATCGCGACGCACTTCCTCGAGCAGGTCTTCACCAACATCAAGCTCAGCGTGTTCGGGGCGGGCTTCCTGGCCTTCCCGGTGATCGCGACGCAGATCTACGCCTTCGTGGCGCCGGGCCTCTACCGCAACGAGCGCAAGGCCTTCCTGCCCTACCTCGTGGCCACGCCGGTCTTCTTCGTCCTCGGCGCCCTGGTGGTGTTCTTCCTGGCGATGCCGCTGCTGATCCAGTTCTCGGTCTCGCTGCAGCAGGTCGGGGTGGCTGGGGAGCCCACCATCGCGCTGCTGCCCAAGGTCGACGAGTACCTCTCGCTGATCATGACCCTGATCTTCGCCTTCGGGATCGCCTTCCAGCTGCCCGTGATCCTGACGCTGCTCGGCCAGATCGGCGTCATCGACGCGGCCTTCCTGCGCGAGAAGCGCCGCTACGCCATCGTGCTGGTCTTCGTGGCCGCCGCGATCCTGACGCCCCCCGACGTGATCTCCCAGCTCTCCCTCGCGGTGCCGATGCTCCTCCTCTACGAGGCCTCGATCTTCTCGGTCGCCCGGGTCGAGAAGCTGCGCGCCGCCCGGCGCCTCGCCGAGGGGCTCGACCCGTAGGGCCGCTTTGCGCCGGCGGGCCGGCGTGGCTATCGTGGGGCTCCGGGCGGAATCGGGTCCGGGCGACGCGCCGGGCAGCGGGCCGCCATGAACAAGACGCTGGTCTTCACGACGGGTTCGGGCCGCACCTTCTGGAGACTCCCCGAGGCCGTGCAGGAGAGCCTCACCCGGAAGCTCTATCTCTACGGTCTGACCGGGAAGGGCGACGTGAAGCGGATGGCCGGCTCGGAGGTCGTCCGGATGCGCGACGGCGACGACGCTTACCGTCCTGGCGGTGGGTCATCGGCGCGAGATCTATCGGTAGTGGGAGGCGATCCGTGGACCTGCAGATCCTGAGAACGGAAGCGGGCGAGGAACTCGTGGTCCTGCCGCGCCGCGATTTCGACGTGCTGCTCGCCCGCCTCGGCGAGGAGGAGGCCGAGGATCGGATGACCGACCGGCTGGCACAGGAGGCCCGTGCCGCCCTCGCGGAGGGGACCGAGCTGATCCTGCCCGCATGGTTCAGCGACGGCCTCGCCACCCACCGCCATCCGGTGCGGGCGGCCCGGGAGCATGCCGGACGGTCCGAGGCGCAGCTCGCGGCCGAAGCCGGGATCGCTCCGGCGGAACTCGCCGCGATCGAGCGGGGACAGGTTGCGGCGTCCCTCGCGAGCCTCGACGCCATCTCGACCGCCCTCGGCCTCGATCCGCGCCTGCTCCGGCGCGTCTGCGCCGACGCGCCCGCCTGATTTCCAGGACCTGACGGCTCCCGACCGACGCGGCCGGCCCGATCGTGGCGACCGTCCGGATCCGGTTGGGCGAACCTGAGCCCGAGGCGACCTCGGAGAGCGGGCGAGGGAGGCTCCCGCCCTGGTCCGGCCCCTTGTCCGCCCGTCCTCGATGCTGCAAAGCGTCCTCGCCCCGCATCCGAGCCGTCCCATGCACGACATCCGCGCCATCCGCGACAACCCGGCCGAATTCGACTTCGACCTGCAGCGCCGGGGCCTCGCGCCCCTCTCGGCCGAGCTCCTCGCCCTGGACGACGCCCGCAAGGGCGCGGTCTCCGCCGCGCAGGCCAACCAGGAGCGGCGCAACGCGCTCGCCAGGGAGATCGGCGGCGCCAAGAAGGCCAAGGACGAGGCGCGGGCCCAGGGCCTGATGGAGGAGGTCGCGCGCCTCAAGGCCGAGGCGCCCGGCCTCGAGGCCGAGCAGAGCGCCGCGGGGGAGCGCCTCGAGGCGCGCCTCGCCGCGATCCCGAACCGCCCGAACCCGGAGGTGCCAGAGGGCGCGGACGAGCACGGCAACGTCGAGTACCGCCGCTTCGAGCCGACCCATCCCTGGCTGGAGACGGGCCGCCAGCATTTCGAGATCGGCGAGGCCTCGGGCCTGATGGATTTCGAGGCGGCGGCGCGGCTCTCGGGCGCCCGCTTCGTGGTGCTCAAGGGCCCGCTCGCCCGGCTGGAGCGGGCGCTCGGCCAGTTCATGCTCGACCTGCATACGGGGGAGCACGGCTACACCGAGGTGGCGCCGCCGATCCTGGTGCGCGACGAGGCCATGTTCGGCACGGCGCAACTGCCGAAGTTCCGCGACGACCAGTTCGCGGCGGGCGACGGCTACTGGCTGATCCCCACGGCGGAGGTGCCGCTGACCAACCTCGTGCGGGAATCGATCCTCGCCGAGGACGCGTTGCCCCTGCGCTTCACCGCGCTGACCCCCTGCTTCCGGGCGGAGGCCGGGGCGGCCGGCCGCGACACCCGCGGCATGCTGCGCCAGCACCAGTTCAACAAGGTCGAGCTCGTCTCGATCACGGCGCCGGAGAAATCGGCCGAGGAGCACGAGCGCATGCTCGCCTGCGCGGAGGCGGTGCTGAAGGCCCTCGAACTGCCGTTCCGGGTGATGACGCTCTGCACCGGCGACATGGGGTTCGCGAGCGCCAAAACCTACGACATCGAGGTCTGGATGCCCGGCCAGGAGACCTACCGGGAGATCTCGTCCTGCTCGGTCTGCGGCGACTTCCAGGCGCGGCGCATGAACGCGCGCTTCCGCCCGCGGGAGGGCAGGGCGGTCCAGTTCGTGCACACCCTGAACGGCTCGGGCGTGGCGGTCGGCCGGGCGCTGATCGCCGTGATGGAGAACTACCAGAACCCGGACGGCAGCGTCACGATCCCGTCCGCGCTGCGGCCCTACATGGGCGGCCTCGACCGGATCGAGGCGCCGGCGGGCGGGGACGCGGCCGGGTCCAGGGACGCCGCCAAGGACGCCGCCAAGGAAGGACCGAAGAGCTGATGCGCATTCTCGTCACCAACGACGACGGCATCCACGCCCCGGGGCTGGAGACGCTGGAGACCATCGCCCGTCACCTCTCGGACGACGTCTGGGTGGTGGCGCCGGAGACGGACCAGTCCGGCGTCTCGCACTCGCTCTCCCTCAACGACCCGCTGCGCCTGCGGCAGGTCTCCGAGAAGCGCTTCGCCGTGAAGGGCACCCCCTCCGATTGCGTGATCATGGGGGTGCGCCACATCCTCAAGGATCACGGGCCGGACCTGATCCTGTCGGGCGTCAACCGCGGCCAGAACGTCGCCGAGGACGTCACCTACTCGGGCACCATCGCGGGGGCGATGGAGGGCACGATCCTCAACGTGAGGTCGATCGCCCTGAGCCAGGCCTACGGGCCGGGCGGGCGCAGCGGCATCAAGTGGCACTGCGCCGCCCATCACGGGCCGAAGGTCATCGCCAAAATCCTGGAGACCGGCATCGAGCCCGGCATCCTCGTCAACGTGAACTTCCCCGATTGCGAGCCCGACGCGGTCGTCGGCACCGCGATCGCCGCGCAGGGCCAGCGCAACCAGGCCCTGCTCGCCATCGACGCCCGCCAGGACGGGCGCGGCAACCCCTATTTCTGGCTCGCCTTCGCCAAGGCCCGGTTCGAGCCAGGCCACGGCACCGACCTCAAGGCCATCGCGGAGAACCGCATCTCGGTGACGCCCCTGCGCCTCGACCTCACGGACGAGCCGACGCTGACCCGCTTCGCGCAGGCCTTCGCGGAGTGAGGAATCCGTCGCGGCGCGAAGGCACGCCGCGGAGCCCGGCGCCTTCGGGACGTGCGGGCCCCGCGGGGAGCCAGGGACCTGCACGAAGCCAGGGACCTGCACGAAGCCAGGGACCTGCACGAAGCCAGGGACCTGCACGAAGCCAGGGACCTGCACGAAGCCGGGAGCCTGCACGAAGCCGGACGGCCCTCGCGGCGGCCGGCCGGCGGCTCCGGGGCGCTCCTGGTCTCGCCGGGCGCATCCGTGCGAGCGTGAGGCCGTGCTGACGACCCCTTCCCCCCGTGACCCGGACGGCCCCTCCGGGGCCGTCGAGAACGCCGCCTTCGTGCTGGCCCTGCGCGCGCGGGGGATGCGCGAGACCAGCGTCCTCAGCGCCATGGAGCGGGTGCCGCGGGAGGGCTTCGCTCCGGCGGCCTTCCGCGACCTCGCCCGCCGGGACCTCGCCCTGCCGCTCGCCTGCGGCGCCACCATGACGGCGCCGATCGTGGTCGCCACCATGCTGGGCGCCCTGAAGGTCGCCCCCGGCGCCCGCGTCCTCGAGGTCGGCACCGGCTCCGGCTACGCCACCGCCCTGCTGGTCGCGCTCGGGGCCGCCTCGGTGCTGAGCCTGGAGCGCTACGCCACCCTGGGGGCCGCGGCGCGCGCCCGTCTGGGGGAGGGGGGCGCCGCGCGGGTCGTCCAGGCCGACGGGCTCGCCCCCCTCGACGGCGGCCCCTTCGACCGCATCCTCGTCAACGGTACGGTGCCGTGCCTTGCCCCGGCCTGGATCGAGGCCCTCGCCCCCGGCGGCCGGCTCGTCGCCGGCCTCGCGGGTCCCGGCGGCAGCCGGCTCGTGAGCGTCGAGCGCGGCGAAGCCGGCCTCGCCGAGACCCTCGGGGCCCCGTTCCGCCTCGCGCCCCTGCTGCCGGGCCTGGCGCTCGTGACGTGAGGGCGGGGGCCGCCCGTCCGGGGCGCCCCCCTTCCGGTCAGGGCCGGACCCCGCGCGACCGGCCGCACCACCCCTCCCCGATGGGTTCGGGCCAGGGTTCGGGCCAAGGTTCGGGCCCGGGTTCGGGCCAGGGCACGCGTCGCGCCGGCCGTTGCGATCCTGCATCGGCGAGCATCCGGAAAGTTCCACCCTGGCGGGAAACGTGGTGAACGGGAACGGTTGCTTAACCTGAATCCGATTTGAATGACGTCATCAAGTTGCGTCAGGCAAACGGGTGCGTCGATGCGGGTTCGTGGTGCTGGTCGGGGGATGCGGACGTTGTCGCGCTTCGCCCTCATCGGAGTGATCGGTGGCGGCGCAGCCGCCTGCTCCTCGGACGCCTCGCGGCTCGGGGGGCCCTTTACCAACCCCTTCGCCTCGAACCTGTCGAGCGAACCCTCCGCCACCGGCAGCCTGCCGGACGGCGAGATCGCCCCGGCCCCGGCGATCCGGACCGGGCGCATCCAGTCCGAGGCCCTGAGCGCGCCGGGCGCAGGCCCCGCCGCCGCGGTCCCGACCCGGACCCTCGCGAGCCGCCCGGTCCAGCCGCCGGCCCAGACCACCCGCGTCGCCGCGACCGGCGCCGCCGGCTGGAGCGCGCAGGGCGGCACCGCCATCACGGTGGCGCAGGGCGACAGCCTGAACCAGATGTCGACCCGCTTCGGCGTGCCGGCCTCCGCGATCCTGTCGGCCAACGGCCTCACCAGCGCCGCCCAGGTGACGCCGGGCCGCCAGATCGTGATCCCGGTCTACAACGCCTCCGGCATGAACCCCGCCGCCGCCCCGATGAGCGCCCGCGCCGTGCCGGCCGCGCCGCAGGAGCGGCTGCAGTTCAGCAAGGCCCCCAAGGGCACCGAGAAGGCCGAGAAGCCGGCCGACAAAGCCGCCGAGGCCAAGCGCCAGGCCGAGGCCGCCCGCAAGGAGGCCGAGGCGCGCAAGGAGGCCGAGACCCGCAGGGAGGCCGAGACCCGCAGGGAGGCCGAGGCCCGCAAGCTCGCCGACAGGAAGGCGCACGAGGAGGCCGCCCGCAAGGAGGCCGACGCCAAGCGCCACGTCCGCCCGGGCCAGACCGCCAAGGTCGAGACCAAGGGCGAGACCAAGGCCGAGATCAAGGCCGGCACCAAGGCGGCGGTGAAGTCCGAGAAGCCCGATCCGAAGGCCGAGGCCCTGAAGGCCAAGGCCGAGGCCGCCCGCAAGGCGGAGTCCGAGGCCAAGCTCGCCAAGGCCGAGGCCGCCAAGGACGCCGCCCGCAAGCTCGCCGAGGCGAAGGCCGCCAAGGAGAGCGCCGAGAAGGTCGCCAAGGCCGAGAAGACCGAGAAGGTCGCCGCCGTGAAGCCCGCCGCGCCGGAGAAGTCCGAGCCCGCCAGCACCGGCTCGGTGGCCGCCGCCCCGGCCGCGCCGTCCGAATCCTTCCGCTGGCCCGCCAAGGGCCGGGTGATCTCGGGCTACGGTTCGAGCGGCAACGAGGGCATCAACATCGCGGTGCCCGAGGGCACCTCGGTCAAGGCCGCCGAGGACGGCACCGTGGCCTATGCGGGCTCCGACGTGAAGGGCTACGGCAAGCTGGTTCTGGTGCGCCACCAGAACGGCTACGTCTCGGCCTACGCCCATAACGGCGAGATCGACGTGAAGCCGGGCGAGAAGGTGAAGCGCGGCCAGACCATCGCCAAGTCCGGCGCCTCGGGCAACGTCACCTCGCCGCAGCTCCACTTCGAGATCCGCAAGGGCGGCGCGCCGGTCGACCCGATGTCGCAGCTCGCCAGCAACTGAGCGCGGCGCTGCCCATCAGGCGAAGGGCGGCGCCCGATGGGCGCGCCCATCGGGCGAAGGGGCGGTCCCCGGCGGGGCCGCCCCTTCGCGCGTCGGGTGGCGCGGCCGCCGCTCAGGCGAGGTGCTGCCCGAGGCGGCCGGCGAGGTCCTGGATGAACTGGAAGGCGGTGCGGCCCGAGCGCGAGCCCCGGGTCACCGCCCATTCCAGCGCCTCGGCCCGCAGCCGCTCGGGCTCGGCCCTCAGGCCGTAGCGCTCCGCATAGGCGCGGATCATCGCCAGGTACTCGTCCTGGCTGCATTTGTGGAAGCCGAGCCAGAGGCCGAACCGGTCCGAGAGCGAGACCTTCTCCTCCACCGCCTCCCCGGGATTGATCGCCGTCGAGCGCTCGTTCTCGACCATCTCGCGGGCCAGCAGGTGCCGGCGGTTCGAGGTGGCGTAGAACAGCACGTTCTCGGGCCGGCCCTCGATGCCGCCGTCGAGGGCGGTCTTGAGGGACTTGTAGGAGGTGTCGTCGGCATCGAACGAGAGGTCGTCGCAGAACACGATCCAGCGGTGGGCGTCGCCCCGGAGCGTCGCCATCAGATCGGGCAGGGCCTCGATGTCCTCGCGGTGGATCTCCACGAGCTTCATCGGCAGCGCCCCCCCGGGCCGCCGCGCGTTGATCTCCGCCTGCACCGCCTTGACCAGGGAGGACTTGCCCATGCCCCGGGCTCCCCACAGGAGGGCGTTGTTGGCCGGCAGCCCCTTGGCGAAGCGCTCGGTGTTCTCGGCGAGCGTGTCGCGGGCCCGGTCGATCCCGGTGAGGAGCCCGATCTCGACCCGGTTGACCCGCGGCACCGGGATCAGGCGGCGCTCCGGCCCCCACAGGAAGGCGTCGGCGGCGGTGAGGTCGACGGGCGCGCGCGCCGGCGGGGCCGCCCGCTCCAGCGCGGTGGCGATGCGCTCGAGGAGCGGCAGGAGCGTGTCGAGAGTGGTGGAACGGCTCATGAAATGTTCTGCTTGCGCGAGGCGGGACGAGCCGCGCTTGTAGGGCGAAGACGCCCGGAAATCACCGGCATCCCGGTGCATTTCGCCCCCGAACCGGCCCGGAAGCGCCTTTCGCCTCACCCCGGCGGCGTTGCTTTCACTTAGGCCGTGGCTATAGTCCGCGCGCTTTTCGGCCGGGCCCGCCCAAGCCCCGGTGGCAGGGCCCCGGTCGCGGCGGCCCGTTTTAAGGAGTTACGCACTTGATCACCCCCGCCTTCGCGCAAGGGGCCGGCACCGCTGCTGCTGGCGGAGCGGACATCGCCTTGCAGGTGGTTCCGTTCGTCCTCATCTTCGTGATCATGTACTTCCTGATCCTTCGCCCGCAGCAGAAGCGGGTCAAGGATCATCAGAGCATGGTCAAGAACGTGCGCCGCGACGACACCATCGTGACGAACGGGGGTCTCATCGGCCGCGTCGTCAAGGTGGCGGACGACGCCTCGGAGATCGAGGTCGAGATCGCCCCGAACGTCCGCGTGAAGGTCGTGCGCACCATGATCTCCGAGGTCCGCGTCAAGGGCGGCCCCGTCAAGGCGGCTTGATAGACCGCTCGAAGATGCCGGCCTAACCCACCGGCATCGCTTCAAGAATTTCAGGACCGGCGGATGTTGCGCTTCTCTCGAACCAAGATCATCGCGACGCTCGCCGTCATCCTCATCGGCCTGAGCCTGGCCGTGCCGAGCTTCTTCCCGGCCGAGAGCCGCAAGGCCTTCATGGCCGCGCTGCCGGGCTGGTTCCCGAGCTGGATCATCCCGCAGCGCGCGATCGTGCTCGGCCTCGACCTGCAGGGCGGCTCGCAGCTCCTGCTGGAGGTCGACCAGAACGAGCTCGTGGCCTCGCAGGCCAAGGCCCTGCGCGACGACGTCCGCCGCATCCTGCAGCAGGAGACCGTGCGCGCCGAGGGCGGCATCCAGCTCCTCCAGCGCGGCATCCAGGTGCGGATCCCGGACGCGGCCGCCCGCGCCAAGATCCTGCCGAAGCTGCAGGAACTCGCGCAGCCGATCTCCAATCCCCTGGTCGGCCAGACCGGCGGGCGCACCCTCGAGATCACCGACCAGCCCGACGGGCTGATCCGCCTCGCCCTCACCGATGCGGGCGTCAACGAGCGCACCCGCCGCGCCGTCACCCAGGGCATCGAGGTGATCCGCCGCCGCCTCGACTCGACGGGCACCACCGAGCCATCGATCCAGCAGCAGGGCGCCGACCGCATCCTGATCCAGGTGCCCGGCGAGCAGAACCCGGAGCGCCTCGAGAAGCTCCTCGGCTCCACCGCGAAGCTCGAGTTCCGCATGCTGGCGGATTCGCCCTCCGGCGACGTCGACCTGCTGCCCTCGAAGGACGAGAAGGGCGCAAAGGTCCCGGTCGAGCGTCGCGTCATGGCCGATGGCGGCGATCTCACCGACGCGCAGCCCGCCTTCGATCAGCAGACCCACGAGCCGATGGTGAGCTTCAAGTTCAACCTGAAGGGCGCCCAGCGCTTCGGGCAGGCGACCGCCGAGAACGTGGGGCGCCGCATGGCGATCGTGCTCGACAACGAGGTGGTCTCGGCCCCCGTGATCCGCACCGCCATCACGGGCGGCTCGGGGCAGATCACGGGGAATTTCACCGTGCAGCAGGCCAACGACCTCGCCGTGCTGCTGCGCGCCGGCGCGCTGCCGGCGAAGTTCACGGTGGTCGAGCGGCGCGTGGTCGGCCCCGGCCTCGGGCGCGACTCGATCGAGGCCGGCAAGCTCGCGACGCTCGTGGCCGCCGCCCTCGTCGTCGCCTTCATGTTCATGACCTACGGCACGTTCGGCTTCATCGCCAACATCGCCCTCATCGTCCATGTCGGACTGATCCTCGGCCTGATGTCGGTGCTCGAGGCCACGATGACGCTGCCGGGCATCGCCGGCATCGTGCTCACCATCGGGACGGCGGTCGACTCGAACGTGCTGATCTACGAGCGCATGCGCGAGGAGCAGCGGGCCGGACGCTCGCTGATCTCGGCGCTCCAGGCCGGCTTCGACCGGGCCTTCGCCACCATCATCGACTCCAACTCGACGATGGCGATCGCCGCGATCATCCTGTTCTTCCTGGGCTCCGGCCCCGTGAAGGGCTTCGCCGTGGTGTTCATCCTCGGCATCCTCACGACCGTCATCACCGCCGTGACGCTGACCCGGATGATGATCGCCGTATGGTACAACACCTTCCGGCCCAAGACCTTGCCGTTCTGAGGCTTGGCCGTACTGAGGCTTGGCCGTACTGAGGCTTGGCCGTTCCGAGGCTTGGCCGCTCCGAGGCTTGGCCGCTCTGAAGCGAGGCCAAGCCGACGCCTCGCCGGTCGAGGGACCTGGCCGTTTCAAAGGCATGGCCGCCCCGGCGGCGTGTCGGCCGAACGATGGATGCGGGGAGGGGCCTCGGGCCACCTTCCCAGGGAATTCGAGACCGATCATGCGCCTGCTCCGCCTCTGGCCCGACGAGTCGCACTTCGACTTCATGCGGTATCGCCGCTACAGCTTCCCGCTCTCGGCGGCGATGTCGGTGATCACCGTCGTGCTGTTCCTCACGATGGGCCTGAACTTCGGCATCGACTTCAAGGGCGGCACCCTCGTCGAGCTGCAGGCGAAATCCGGAACGGCCGATGTGGCCGCGGTGCGCCACACCGCCAACGGCTTCGGCTTCGGCGAGTCCGAGGTTCAGGAGCTCGGCGGCCAGGGCAACATCCTGGTGCGCTTTCCGCTTCAGGCCGGCGAGCAGGGCCAGACCGCGGTGATGCAGAAGGCGCACGCCGCCTTCGACACCGATTACGAGTTCCGCCGCACCGAGACGGTCGGCCCCCGGGTCTCCGGCGAGCTGGTCCAGTCCGGCACCCTCGGCGTGGTCCTCTCCGTCATCGCGGTCCTGCTCTACCTGTGGTTCCGGTTCGAGCGGGAGCTCGCGCTCGGCGCCATTGTCGGCACCCTGCACGACATCGTGCTGACCGTCGGCATCTTCATCCTCAGCCGCATTGAGTTCAACATGACCTCGATCGCCGCGATCCTGACCATCGTCGGCTACTCGCTGAACGAGACCGTGGTGGTGTTCGACCGCACCCGCGAGCTGATGCGCCGCTACAAGACCATCCCGACCGTCGAGCTTCTCAATCTCTCGATCAACTCCACGATGTCGCGCACGGTGATGACGTCGATCTCGACCGCGCTGTCGCTGACGGCCCTGGTCCTGTTCGGGGGCGAGGCGATCCGCGGCTTCGCGGTGGTGATGCTGTGCGGCGTCGTGATCTGCACCTACTCGGCGATCTTCGTCTCGACTCCGGTATTGATCTATCTCGGCCTGATGCTGTCGGGCGCGAAGAGCGCGGCGCGCGAGCGCGGCGGCTTGGCACAGGCGGCGGAGTAGGAGACAACGCCCGGATGAACGAGCCCCGCCGTCTGCACGACGGCTTCGTCCCCGGCCGCTACCTCATCGATGCCTACGGCGACGGCGGCTTCCGCTTCGCCGAGATGTCGCATCGCGGCTCGATCCTGGTCCTGCCCTCCGGCATCCGGGCTTGGGACGTCCACGAGGTTCGCGCTATCGACAGGACGGCGTTGCGCCCGGTCCAGACGGAAGCCGGCGCCATCGAGCTTCTTCTCGTTGGGACCGGCCTCGACATCGCCCCCCTCGCGCCCGACCTGCGCGCCTGGCTCAGGCAGAACGGCATCGGCCTCGACGTGATGCAGACGGGAGCGGCGGCGCGCACCTACAACATCCTGATGGCGGAGAACCGCAAGGTCGCCGCCGCCCTGATCGCCGTCGCGTGAGCGAGACCGAGATCAGCCCCAGGACCGGCAACGGACTGGACTTCGCCTTCCGCCATTGCGAGGGACTGATCCGCGAGGGCGACCCGGACCGCTACTTTGCGACGCTGTTCGCGCCGGCCGCCCTGCGCCCGCACCTCTTCGCCCTCTACGCCTTCAGCCTGACCGTGGCGCGGGTGCGGGAGGCCGCCGCCAACCCGATGGCCGGCGAGATCCGCCTGCAATGGTGGCGCGATGCGCTCCAGGGCGAGGCCCGCGGCGATGTCAAGGCGAACCCGGTCGCGGCGGCCCTGGACGATGCCATCGTCGCGCGCCGGCTCGGACGCCAGCCCTTCGTCGACCTGATCGATGCCCGGGTCTTCGACCTCTACGACGATCCGATGCCGCGGGTGAACGACCTGGAGGGCTATTGCGGCGAGACCGCCTCGTCGCTGTTCCGCCTCGCGAGCCTGATTCTGTGCGATGGGGCCGAGCCCGGCGGCGCGGCGGCGGCCGGTCACGCGGGCGTCGCCTACGGCATCACCGGCCTGCTGCGGGCGCTGCCCTGGCACGCGCGCGGGGGGCAGGTCTACCTGCCGGCCGACACCCTGCGCGCCCACGGGGTGACCCGCGAGGACATCGTCACGGGTCGGGGCGGGCCGGGCCTGCGCGGGGCTGCGGCGGACCTGCGGGCTCTCGCCCGACGCCACCTCTCGGCCTACGAGGCGGCCCGCGCCACGATCTCGCCCGCCGCGCAGCCCGCCTTCCTGCCGATGGCGCTGGTCGAGCCCTATCTCGGCGCCATGGAGCGACCGGCCTACGATCCGCTCAACACGGTGGTGGAGATCCCGCGCTGGCGCCGGCTGTGGCGGCTGTGGCGGGCGGCGCGCCGGATTCGCTGACGAATCCTCATGCGGCGAGGCGCGCCTTGATCACCGCCGGATCGATGCTCACCAGGGTGTCGATCTCGGATTTGGGCATCGGTGCGCCGAAGAGATAGCCCTGGCCGAAATCGCAGCCTTGGGTCGAGAGCCAGTCCAGACTCGCGTCGGTCTCGATCCCTTCGGCGGTGGTGACGAGGCCGAGGCTGGCGCTGAGCTTGATGATCGCGTCCACGAGCTTCGCCCGCTCGTCGCTCATCGTGATCGTGTCGACATAGCTGCGGTCGATCTTCAGCTTGTCGAACTTCAGCTCGCGCAGGTGATACAAGCTGGAATACCCCGTGCCGAAATCGTCGAGGGCGATCCGCACGCCGAGGTTCTGCAAGGACGTCAGCGTGGTGCGGGCGGCCTCGAGATCCTGCACCAGCGCGGTCTCGGTGATCTCCACCTCGAGCCGGTTCGGCGCCAGGCCGGTCTCGTTGAGGATGGCCAGGATGCGCTCGGAGAGCCCGGCATCCTGGAATTGCTGGGGGGAGATATTGAGGGCGATCTGCAAGTGGACCGGCCAGTCCCGGGCATCGCGGCAGGCCTGGCGCAGGAGCCGGTAGCTCAGATCGGCGATCAGCCCGGTCTCCTCGGCGATGGTGATGAAGCGGGCGGGGGCGAGCAGACCCCGGGTCGGGTGGCGCCATCGGGCCAGAACCTCGACGCCGATCAGGGTCCGTTCCGGGAGCGAGACCACCGGCTGGTAGAACGGTTCGATCTCCCCGTTCATGATCGCGGCGCGCAACTCGCTCTCGAGCTGGGCACGTGCCTTCAGCTCGACATCCATGGCGCTCTTGAAGACCCGATAATTTCCGCGCCCATCCTTCTTGCCCTGGTACATGGCGAGGTCGGCGGCGTGGAGCGCGACCTCGGCATCGGCATCGTCGTGCGTGATCAGCGCGATGCCGATTGTCGCGCCGACCTTCAGCGCGTTGTCGTTCCACAGGATCGGGGCCGCGATGCTGCCGATCATCGCCTGGGCGAGGCGGGCAAGGGCCTCGCTGCCGCCCTCGAGCGGCACGACCAGCGCGAATTCATCGCCGCCGATCCGGGCCGCGACGCCGCGGGCGGGCAGCAACCCAGCGAGACGCTCGGCGACCGCGCACAGGACTGCGTTGCCCGCCGCGTGGCCGTACAGATCGTTCACGGGCTTGAAGCGGTCGAGGTCGACGAGGAGGACGGCGGAGGAGGGCTCCGCCCCGGTCGCGCGCCGCCGGGCCTCCACAGCCTCGAGGAAGAGGCGCCGGTTGGCGAGGCCCGTCAACGCGTCGTGGCGCGCGATGGATTCGGCCCGGGCGGTCGTGGCGTCCCGCTCCAGCATGGCCTGACGCAGCTTCAGCGACTTGCGCAGGCTCACCACCATCATGGCGAAGCCCATGACGAGGCCCAGCATCAGCTGATTCGACAGGTCATGGGCGAGGATGAAGCCGTGGAGGGCAGCGAAGACGTGAAACTGCGCTCCGATGATCCAGCAGCAGACGCCGATCATCAGGAGGCAGAGCGCGTCGTAGAGCTCACCTTCCCCCCAGCTGCCGCCGCGCTTCTCAGCCATGATCCCTGATCCCCACCCGCGCGTCCAAGGGGCGCCGGCGCGCTTAAGGCGGCGTAAACTCGAAGGATCGTTGCGTACGCATTCATACCGAGGAATGACGTATTCACGCCTCAAGGAAAATATCCTTAAGAAACCCTCCCGCTCATCCGACCCGCCGCAACGCTCGTTTGGGGGTCCGATCCCGGCCGGAACCAGCCCGTCCTGCACGCAAGCAACACCTTTTGAACACTTAATAAATGCGCGTTGAGCCGGATTACCCGCTCTGCTAGCACACGCCCCAAGGGTCCGGCCGGAGATCGGGCCCGCGGAGGAGCGCGACGCCCGTGGAAACCTGGAACCAAGTCTACGATCCGTTCGGCAACGCGTGGCTCTCGACGCTCGCGGCCTCGCTACCGGTCATCGCCCTGCTCGGCATGATCGCGAGCGGCAAGGTCAAGGCGCATATCGCCGCCGTCCTGTCCCTTGTCCTGGCCTTCGTGGTCGCGGTCTTCGCCTTCGGAATGCCGGCCGGCCTCGCCACCCGCGCGTCGCTTCTCGGCATGGTGACGGGCTTCTTCCCGATCGGCTGGATCATCCTCAACGTCATCTTCCTCTACCGCCTGACGGTGGAGAAGGGCTGGTTCGCGACGCTGCAGCAATCGGTGGCGGACATCACGCAGGACCGGCGCATCCAGCTCCTGCTCGTCGCCTTCGCGTTCGGCGCCTTCTTCGAGGGCGCCGGCGGCTTCGGCACGCCGGTGGCGGTGACGGGCGCCATCCTGATCGGCCTCGGCTTCTCGCCGCTGGCGGCCTCCGGCCTCTCGCTCATCGCCAATACCGCGCCCGTCGCCTACGGCGCGCTCGGCGCCCCGATCCAGGGCCTCGCCTCGGTCACGGGCTACGATCCCTACATCCTCGGCGCGATGATCGGACGGCAGCTGCCCTTCTTCTCGCTCCTGGTGCCCTTCTGGCTGATCTGGGTGTTCGCGGGCTTCCGCGGCATGCTCCGGGTCTGGCAGCCGATCCTGGTCTGCGGCGCCTCCTTCGCGGCCGCCCAGTTCCTGATCTCGAACTACGTGAACCCCTGGATCGTCGATATCGGCGCATCCCTCGTCTCGATGGGCGCGCTGGTGCTGTTCCTGAAGGTCTGGCAGCCTGCGGAGGTCTGGACCTCCCCGGCCCTGCGCGGGAACGACCCGTCCATCGGCTACGGCGAGCCGCGGCCCGCCTCCGTCGGCGCGGCCGTGCCGGGCGACCTGCCGAAGGTCCCTGTCGGCGGCCGCACCGCCAGCTCCCGCGAGATCCTGTTGGCCTGGGTGCCGTGGATCATCCTCTCGTTGGTCGTGGCAATCTGGGGCACCGGCTGGTTCAAGGGCATCGTGAACCCGCTCTTCACCTGGAAATACGAGGTGCCGGGCCTTCACAACCTGATCATGAAGGTGCCGCCGGTCGAGGCGAAGCCGAAGGCGGAAGCGGCCGTCTTCCTCTTCACCTACATGTCCTACACGGGCACCGGCGTGCTGATCGCGGCGCTGATCTCGGGCCTGATCATGCGCTTCTCGCCGCTGCGCCTGATCACCGCCTATCTCGAGACGATCTGGGTGCTGCGCTACTCGCTCATCACCATCGCGGCGATGCTGGCGCTCGGCGTGCTCACCCGTTACGCCGGCGTCGACGCGACGCTCGGCCTCGCCTTCGCCGGAACCGGCATCCTCTACCCGTTCTTCGGCACCCTGCTCGGCTGGCTCGGCGTCGCGCTGACGGGCTCGGATACGGCCTCCAACGTGCTCTTCGGCGGCCTGCAGAAGATCACCTCGGAGCAGCTCGGCCTGTCCGGCATCCTGATGGCCTCGGCGAACTCGTCGGGCGGCGTGATGGGCAAGATGATCGACGCCCAGTCGATCGTCGTCGCCTCGACCGCCACCGGCTATTTCGGCCAGGAAGGCAAGATCCTGCGCTTCGTGTTCTGGCACTCGATCGCGCTCGCCTGCCTCGTCGGCGGCCTGGTGATGCTGCAGGCCTACGTCTACCCGTTCACCGCCATGGTGATCCACCCGGCCGTCCCGTAGGGGCCCGCGCCGCGCAGCGCCGACGATCGAGCCCGTCCCGGTCCGCCGGGGCGGGTTCTTTCGTGAGCGTGGGATTAACCGGCACTCCGGCGACGTGACTTTTCCCGGCGCGCGCGGACGCCACATCTCGCGGGATGTTCTTCCGTCGCCGCCCCTCGCGAGACAGTCTCGCCGACCTGCCCGGCCTCGAAACCGCGCGACTGCGCATCGCGGGCCTCGCGCCGGGCGATGCCGAGGCCGTGCGGACGCTCACCGACGACCCCGCCATCACGGGGGCGGTCGATTTCCTGCACGCTCCCTTCACCCTCGAGGATGCGCAGGACCTGATCCGCAGCGGTCATCGCGGCAGCGACCGCTTCCTCGGAGCCTGGCTCCGGGAGAGACAAGGCTCGCAGCGGGAGGGATTGGTCGGGGTCGTGGGCACGCATCTGCGCGGCCCGGGCGCGATCGAGATCGGCTACTGGATCGGCGGCGCCGCGCGCGGCCAGGGCTTCGCGTCGGAGGCGGTCGACGGCATCCTGGCGCTCCTGTCGCGCCGCTTCCCGCATCGCCTGATCGTCGCCGAGTGCCGCCCCGGCAACGTCGCCTCCTGGGACCTCCTGCACAAGCTCGGCTTCCGCGAGACCGGCGAGGAAGGCCACCGGCCGGGGCGCCGCCTGTTGGAGTTCAAGCCGGTCTGATCATTCCGCCGCGAGCGGAGAGGGGGTCGTCGCGTCGATCCACCCGGCGAGGTCGGCCCGGGCCCGGTCCGTGATCGCCCGCTTCTTCAGCACCGCCTTCTCGGGCCCGCGCAGCCGCCGCCCGGTCTCGTTGCGCGGAGCCTGGGCGAGGGGCGGGAACAGGCCGAAATTGACGTTCATCGGCTGGAACGAGCGGGGTGCGCCCTGATCCTCGGCCGCGATATGGCCGCCGGTGATGTGGGCGATCAGGGCACCGAGGGCCGTGGTCTGGGGCAGGGGCGGGAGCGTGCGGCCCTCGGCCTCGGCGGCCGCGAACCGCCCGGCCATCAGGCCGATCGCGGCGCTCTCGACATAGCCCTCGCAGCCCGTGATCTGGCCGGCGAAGCGGAGCCGCGGCTCGGCCTTCAGGCGCAGCGTCGCGTCGAGGAGGCGGGGCGAGTCGAGGTAGGTGTTGCGGTGCAGGCCGCCGAGCCGGGCGAATTCCGCGTTCTCAAGCCCCGGGATGGTGCGGAAGATCCGGACCTGCTCGGCATGGCGCAGCTTCGTCTGGAACCCCACCATGTTGTAGAGGGTGCCGAGCGCGTTGTCCTGGCGCAGCTGGACGATGGCGCAGGCCTTCACGGTCGGATCGTGCGGGTTCGTGAGTCCCACGGGCTTCATCGGCCCGTGACGCAGGGTCTCGGGACCGCGCTCGGCCATCACCTCGATCGGCAGGCAGCCGTCGAAATAGGGGGTCGTGGCCTCCCATTCCTTGAAGCTCGCCTTCTCCCCGTCGATCAGCGCCTGGATGAAGGCGTCGTATTGCTCACGGTCGAGGGGACAGTTGATGTAGTCGGCACCGGTGCCGCCCGGCCCGGCCTTGTCGTAGCGGGACTGGAACCAGGCCTTGCCCAGGTCGATCGAGTCCCGGTGGACGATCGGCGCGATGGCATCGAAGAAGGCGAGGGATTGCGTCCCCGTCAGCGCGCCGATCGCGGCCGCGAGCGCCGGGGAGGTGAGGGGACCGGTCGCCACGATGACGCGTTCCCACGCCGCCGGGGGCAGTCCATCGACCTCCTCGCGGGCGAGGGTGACGTTCGGATGCGCCGCGAGCGCCCGCGTCACGCTCTGCGAGAAGTCGTCGCGGTCGACCGCCAGGGCCCCGCCCGCGGGCACCTGATGGGCATCGCCGGCCCGCATGATCAGGGAGCCGAGACTGCGCATCTCCTGGTGCAGCAGGCCCACGGCGTTGCCGTTCGCGTCGTCGGAACGAAAGGAATTCGAGCAGACGAGTTCGGCGAGGCCGTCCGTCTGGTGCGCGTCGGTGCCGCGCCGGGGTCGCATCTCGTGAAGGACGACCGGGTGGCCGCGCTCGGCGAGCTGCCACGCGGCCTCCGAGCCCGCGAGACCGCCGCCGATGACATGGATGGGTGCTGATCCGGACATGCCCCGGCATATCGGATCCGCCGGTTTCAAATCAACGCATGTCGCGGGTCAACGCATGTCTGCGGGGACGCCCAGCCCGGCAGGGGCCGCAAACGAGAACGCCCGCCGAAATCGGCGGGCGCTGGTCTCGCAACGTTCCGAAGCTTGCCCGAAGGCGACCGCTCAGACCGCGTGACCGCGGGCGATGCGGCGGATCTCGCTCCGGCTGATGCCGAGATCGTTGAGATCGCGGTTCGACAGTCGGGAGAGTTCCTGCACCGTCTCGCGGTAGCGGAGATAGTTGCGGATCTTGGACACAAGGAAAGACATGGCGGGTACTCTTCTCTGCGGGGATCGTCGACTTCTTCGGCCGGCGACCTCTTGTTATGTTGCATTGCGATATAGGCGCCTGGCGTCCGCTTCGTCAGAGGCGCGACTGGAGGCCTGCCATGCAGATTCGGCACGTCAGCTCAGGAATTCGACAGAATCTGGCCCTGCACAGGATCAAGGCAGGTCATTTCGGTTCGAATGTCCGAGATGTTTACGGAATTTTGAGAATGCTGCAGCGCACGCGATCAATGCAGCTGGGGACTCATCAGGAAGCGCTCCCGGTCCGCGGAGGTGACCGCGAGCTTGTGGGCCTGCCCGTCCCGCCGGACGGTCAACGGCACCCGGACCCCAGCCTCGCCGAGTGCCCAGATGCGACGGAAGAAATCCGCGAGGTCGGCGACAGGCTCGCCCGCCACGGCTTCCACGATATCGCCGGCACGCAGGTCCGCGTGCTCCGCCGGCCCGTCGTCGGCGAGGCCCATCACCACCACGCCCTCGTCGCTCTCGGTGGCGTAGAGGCCGAGCCAGGGGCGGGCCGGCCGGTTCGGGCGCCCGCGCGCGGTCAGGTCGTCGAGGATCGGACCGAGCAGGTCGATCGGCACCACCATGTTGATCATGCGCCCGCCCGAGGCGCCCCCCTGCTGCAATTGCAGGGAGCCGATTCCCATGAGCTCACCGGTCGGCCCGATCAGGGCCGTGCCACCCCAGTGGGGGTGCGAGGGCGCGGAGAACAGCGCCTCCTCGAGCAGGTATTCCCAATAGCCCGCGAATTCCTGCCGGGCGATGATCTCGGCCGCGACGCTGCGCGTCCGGCCGCCGGCCCCGGCCAGAACGGCCCGATCCCCGACCCCGAGGCTCTCGGAGCGCCCGATCTGCAGGGCCGGAAGTCCGAGGGGCTGCAGGGCCTGGACGAGGCCGAACCCCGTGGCCGCGTCGAACCCGACCACATGGCCGGGCACGGAGCGCCCGTCATGGGTCGTGAGCCAGACCGTCTCGGCTTCCATGATCAGGTAGCCGACGGTGAGGACGAGCCCGTCCGCCCGGATCACGACGCCGTTGCCCGCCCGCTCGGTGCCGAGCGTCTCGGCCGTGAACGCCTCGGGCGGAACCCGCGTGGACAGGGCCACCACCGCGCTCAGCGCGCGGTCGAGGTCGTACGCGTAGTCGCCCGGCTTGGGCTGCACGGAAGCGGGGATCTTCCAGTCGCCGTGCGAGGCCATGGGCATCCGATCCTTCCGGTTGGGGGCGGCCCGCAGCGGCTTGCGAGCGCGTGCCCCATTCTCAGATAGGTCGCCGGCGACGGCCTCGACACCCGGCGCGGCGCAGCGGCGTCCGTCTCGGCACGCGACGCCTGCGCGCCGCCGCCCGCGTGCCGGCAAGCCGTGCGGCAAGGACGCCGGATTGTACGCAGGATCTCGGTGCAATCGGGTCCACAGGGCGCGAAAATGCATTAGGGTGGCGCCCGCCATCACGGCCCCGCAGGAACGGTCAACACCATGTCGCGCAACGAGAAGGTCTGTCCCCTTGCGTGACGATGCGGTCCTGACACGGCTTCTCCGCGACATCGCAGGCCAGGATCAGGCGGCGCTCCGGACCCTCTACGACCTCACCGCCGCGCAACTTTACGGGATCATCCTCCGTATACAGCGCGACCGATCCGCGGCTGAGGACGTCCTCCAGGACGTCTACCTGCGGGTCTGGCAGGCTGCCGGATCCTACACACCGGAAGCGGGCCGACCGCTCTCCTGGCTCTGCGCCATCGCGCGGAACCGCGCGATCGATGTCGTCCGCCGCAAAGGAGAGGTTCAGGGCCCGGTGCACGAGGACGGAGAAGACTGGCTGGAGCGCCTCGCCGATCCGAGCGACAGCGAGACGCGCCTCCTGAGCCGCGACGCGCTCCGGGCCTGCCTCGGGCGGCTCGATCCGGCCCATCGCGATTGCGTGGTGCTGGCCTATTGCCAGGGCTACTCCCGCGAGGAGCTCGCCCAGCGCTATGACCGCCCCGTGAACACCATCAAGACCTGGCTGCACCGCGCGCTGGCGAGCCTCAAGGGCTGCCTGGAGGTGGTCTCGTGAGCGCCGGCGCCGCGGGCCCCGACGACCGCGACCTGCGGGCGGCCGAGTACGTGCTCGGGACGTTGCCCGCGGCGGAGCGAGCGGCCTTCGAACACGAGCGCACCATCGATCCGGTGAGCGCCGCCGCGGTGCGGGCCTGGGAGGACCGCCTCGCCCCCCTCGTTCTGGCGATCCCCGAGGAGCAGCCGAGCCCGCGCGTCTGGGAGGCGATCGTGAGGGCCCTGCCCGGCGGGGCCGCCAACGACAACCGGGTGCGCGACCTCAGCCGGCAGGTCGGCCGCTGGCGCCTCGCAACGGCCGGGGCCGGCCTCGTGGCGGCGGGGCTCGGGTTGTTCGTCGCCCTCGCACCGCGCCTCGCGCCGACCCCGGCGCCGCCAACAGGCGGGCGCTACGTCGCCGTCGTGACGAGCGGCGGAGCCCTGCCGGCCCTCATCGTCAACATCGACACGGCGACCGGCACGGCCTCGGTGCGGCCCGTGAAGGCCGAGGCGCCGGCCGGGCGCAGCCTCCAGCTCTGGTACGTCGGCGCGGGCGAGGCTCCGAAGCCCCTCGGCCTGATCGGCACGGATGCGAGCCGGATCCCGCTGCCCGACGCGGCCCGGACGGGGCAGGGCGTGTTCGCCGTCTCGGTCGAGCCGCCGGGCGGTTCGCCGACCGGCCAGCCCACCGGCCAGGTGATCTACACGGGCCAGCTGATCCGCGACTGAGCACGATCGCGGCACGGAAACGCCCCCGGCTCGGAGAGCCGGGGGCGCGCGGCGGAGCCTCAGGGCTGCAGGACGCCGTTGATCACGTGGATGACGCCGTTCGACTGCATCACGTTGGCGATCGTGACGGTGGCGGTGTTGCCCTTGACGTCGGTCACGTAGATCTTCTTGCCCTTGGCCTGCACGACCAGGGGCTCACCCTGGACCGTCTTGATCTGCGCCTCGCCGCCGCCCTGCTTGACCAGCGCCGTCAGGTCGCGCGCGGTCAGCGCTCCCGGAACCACGTGGTAGGTCAGAATACCCGTGAGCGTCGCCTTGTTCTGCGGCTGAACCAGCGTCTCGACGGTGCCCGGCGGCAGCTTGGCGAAGGCCGCGTTGGTCGGCGCGAAGACCGTGAACGGACCCGGGCCGCTGAGCGTCTCGACGAGACCCGCGGCCTTCACGGCGGCGACCAGCGTGGTGTGGTCCTTCGAGTTGACCGCATTCTCCACGATGGTCTTCGAGGCGTACATCGGCGCTCCGCCGACCATCGGGTTCTTGGCCAGGGCCACGGCGGGCAGGGCCGCGCCGATCGCCATCGCCAGGGCGGCAGCGGCGAACCGGGACGCGCGCGGGCGGCCGTGCAAGGACTTCATCATGGGCGTTACCTCTCGTCTGGCCCCGTCATCGGGGTCACGCCGGCCTCTACGGGGCCGTCCGCGGAAAGGTTTCGCGCAATTGATCGATCGGCACGGCATCCGTGCCGATCGAGCGTCACGGGGCATCGCAAACGAGAGAGCCGCCCGGCCCAGGGGCCGGACGGCTCTCGTCGAAGGATCGGTCCCGGCCTGGATCGCTCCAGGCCGGATGCCGATGGGTCTCAGTACTTGCGGATGAGCGGCGCCGGGACCGGAGCCGGAGCAGCAGCCACCGTGTAGAGCGGCGCGATGATGCGGAACCAGCCATCCGTCGAGTAGTTGTCGCGGGTCCGACCGAACGCCGTGGTGTAGGTGGCGCCGGTGGCGACGTCGCGAGCGATGTAGAACTGCGCCGTGAAGGGTCCGAAGTCGTAGCCGATGAGGCCACCGAGGGCGAAGCGGCCGCGGTTGCCGGCAGCGGCGCTGAACGGGCCGATGTCGAAGTTGACCGTGCCGTAACCGACGGCGCCGATCTCGAACTTGCCGAACTTCTTCGTCGCCGTGAGGTCGATGTTCAGCGAGTCGGAGATGTTGATCGGGCCGATGGCAGCGCCGACCTGACCGGGGAAGCGGCCGGGCGAGTCGTAGATGTTGGCGGTCAGGTTGGCGGTGAGGTTCCAGCCGTCACCGGTGTAGCTGCCGGCGATGCCGAAGCGGTAGGTGTTCGACGCGAGCTGCGGCAGCACGGGGGTGCCGGCGAGGCCGATGCCGAGCGAACCGCGGTCACCGTTCAGGTCGTTCAGGTAGACACCGCCGAGGAGGCTGACGCCGAAGTTGTTGCCGAGGTCGAACGCCCAGATACCGCCGACGAAGGTACCGACGTTGATCGAGATGTCGCGGTTGGCGACGCCGGCCCGGTTACGGGTCCAGGCGAACACGGTCGGGGGAGCGACGAGCAGCTCGATGCGGCCATCGAGGGGCTTCAGCGGGGTCGACCACACCAGCACCGGGATGTTCACGGCCGTATCGGGCGAGAACGGAGCGTCGGTGCGGCGGTAGGTGAAGGTATTCAGTGCGTACACGCCCTCGGGGAGCGGAGCACCGGTGGCGAGACCGACCTGCTCGCCCGGGACCGTGGTCGTCTGAGCAAAGGCGGCCGTCGCCGTCATGCCGACCGAGAGCGCCACCGCGCCTGCGGCGAGCCAGTTCTTCATCATTTTATCTTTCCTTCCCAAGGATTTCAGGCGTCCGCCCCGTAGCCTTGCACACTGCATTGTCGGCCTGCCGTTACAGTCGGCTTCCGTTCCAATGGTGCCAAGCGCCCCCTTACGGCCCCACCTCAAGTCTCAACGTCGAGAACTATTCTACAGACCGCGGCCGAAAGACAGTGGAATGCCTGGCGTTCCGGCACAGAGAACCCAACCGTTGCGCAAAAGCCGCATCTTTTGCGCAGCGCAACACAGGAATTCGTCCCTGTTTCTGGCATTTATCGCTCGATCGGAGGTCGGGCCTTCAGACGCGGGCCGGCAGAATAGCGCAGAATGCTCAAGCTCTTGCCGGTGGGGCCGACCCGGGAGGATTGCGCAATCAGGCCCTGTGGAAAGCGCAACGCGATCCCCGCGGCCGCCGGCCCGGCTGTCCCCACCGGGGCCGGGGACGGGCCGGATCGGAGCCTTCGCCGGGCGTCGGAAGACCCGGCGGGGTCGCGGCCGGTCCGCGATTCGGCGATCGGAGGCCGGGCCAAGGCCCCGAATCGAACGCGCGCCGCCCGTGGCGGCGGGTCACTCGGCGGCGGGTCACTCGGCGGCGGCGCGGCGTCCCATCGGCGGCTCGGCGGCCGGGCGGCGGGAGAGCACGTCGCGCAGGAAGCGACCGGTATGGCTCTCCTTCGACTTGGCGATCTGCTCGGGCGTGCCCTCGGCCACCAGGGTGCCGCCGCCGTCGCCGCCCTCCGGGCCCATGTCGATGACCCAGTCGGCCGTCTTGATGACCTCGAGATTGTGCTCGATCACCACGACGGTGTTGCCCTGGTCGACGAGTTCGTGGAGCACCTCCATGAGCTTGGCGACGTCGTGGAAATGCAGTCCCGTGGTCGGCTCGTCGAGGATGTAGAGGGTCCGCCCGGTCGCCCGCTTGGCGAGCTCCTTCGAGAGCTTCACCCGCTGCGCCTCGCCGCCCGAGAGCGTCGTGGCCTGTTGGCCGACGCGGACGTAGTGCAGGCCGACGCGCGCCAGCGTCTCCATCTTCTCGCGGATCGAGGGCACCGCCTTGAACAGGTCCGCCGCCTCCTCGACCGTCATGTCGAGGACGTCGGCGATCGACCTGCCGCGGTACTTCACCTCCAGGGTCTCGCGGTCGTAGCGCCGCCCCTTGCAGACGTCGCAGGTGACGTAGACGTCGGGCAGGAAGTGCATCTCGATCTTGATGACGCCGTCGCCCGAGCAGGCCTCGCAGCGCCCGCCCTTCACGTTGAACGAGAAGCGCCCGGGCTGGTAGCCCCGCGCCTTGGCCTCGGGCAGGCCCGCGAACCAGTCGCGGATCGGCGTGAAGGCGCCGATATAGGTGGCGGGGTTCGAGCGCGGCGTGCGCCCGATCGGCGACTGGTCGATGTCGATGACCTTGTCGAGGTTCTCGAGCCCCTCGAGGCGCTCGTAGGGAGCGGGGTGCTCGAGGGCGCCGTTCAGCTTCTTGGCCACTGCCTTGTAGAGGGTGTCGATCACCAGGGTCGACTTGCCGCCGCCCGAGACGCCGGTGATGCACGTGAAAGTCCCGAGCGGGATCTCCACCGAGACGTCCCTGAGGTTGTTGCCCCGCGCGCCGACGAGCGTGAGCTTGCCCTTGCGCGCCTTGCGCCGGGCGGTCGGCGTGCGCACGGTCATCTCGCCGGTGAGGTACTTCGCGGTGAGCGAGGCCGGGTTCTTCAGGACTTCCGCGGGGGTCCCCTGCGCGATGATCTCGCCGCCGTGGATGCCGGCACCCGGCCCGACATCGACCACGTAGTCGGCCTGCAGGATCGCGTCCTCGTCGTGCTCGACGACGATCACGGAATTTCCGAGGTCCCGCAGGCGCTTGAGGGTGCCGAGCAGGCGCTCGTTGTCGCGCTGGTGCAGGCCGATCGAGGGCTCGTCGAGCACGTAGAGCACGCCGGTGAGGCCGGAGCCGATCTGCGAGGCGAGGCGGATGCGCTGGCTCTCGCCGCCCGAGAGGGAGCCCGAGCCGCGCGCGAGGGTGAGGTATTCGAGGCCGACATCGACCAGGAAGGTCAGGCGGTCGCGGATCTCCTTGAGGATGCGCACCGCGATCTCGTTCTGCTTCTCGGTCAGCATCGCGGGCAAGTCGGAGAACCAGCGATGCGCGTCCCGCACCGAGAGGGCCGTCACCGCGCCGATATCCTGCATGGCGACCTTGACGGCGAGGGCCTCGGGCTTGAGCCGCTTGCCGCCGCAGGCCTCGCAGGGCGTCTCGCCCATGAAGCGGGCGATCTCGTCGCGGGCGGCGTCGCTCTCGGTCTCCTTGTAGCGGCGCTCGAGGTTCGGGATCACGCCCTCGAACGGCTTGTTGACCTCGTAGGCCCGCATGCCGTCGTTGTAGGCGAAGCGGACCGATTGCGAGCCCGAGCCGTAGAGGATGACGTCGCGGGCAGTCTCCGGCAGCTCGGACCAGGGCACCGTCGCCTTGAAGCCGTAATGCCTGGCGAGGGCGTCGAGGGTCTGCCCGTAATAGGGCGAGGTCGATTTCGCCCAGGGCATGACGGCGCCGCGCCGCAGGCTCAGGGCCGGGTCCGAGATCACGAGGTCGGGGTCGATCCGCATCTCGTGGCCGATGCCGCCACAGGTCGGGCAGGCGCCGAAGGGATTGTTGAAGGAGAATAGCCGCGGCTCGATCTCGGCGATCGTGAAGCCCGAGACCGGGCAGGCGAACCGCGACGAGAAGGTGATGGGCTCGGGCGTCTCCCCGCCCTCGGGGGCGTCCGCGAACTCCACGAGGGCGATGCCGTCGGCGAGCTCCAGCGCCGTCTCGAAGGACTCGGCGAGCCGCGAGCCGATATCGGGGCGCACCACGATGCGGTCGACCACGACGTCGATGTCGTGCTTGAGCTTCTTGTCGAGCTTCGGCACGTCGTCGATCGGGTATTGCTCGCCGTCGATGCGCAGGCGCTGGAAGCCCTTCTTCTGGAACTCGGCGATCTCCTTGCGGTACTCGCCCTTGCGGCCGCGCACCACGGGGGCGAGCAGGTAGAGACGGCTCTTCTCGGGAAGCGCCAGCACCCGGTCGACCATCTGGCTCACCGTCTGGCTCTCGATGGGCAGCCCGGTGGCCGGCGAGTAGGGGATGCCGACACGCGCCCAGAGCAGGCGCATGTAGTCGTAGATCTCCGTGACCGTGCCCACCGTCGATCGGGGGTTCTTGGAGGTGGTCTTCTGCTCGATCGAGATCGCCGGCGAGAGCCCGTCGATCTGGTCGACATCGGGCTTCGACATCATCTCCAGGAACTGGCGGGCATAGGCCGAGAGCGATTCGACGTAGCGGCGCTGGCCCTCGGCGTAGATCGTGTCGAAGGCGAGCGACGACTTGCCCGAGCCGGACAGCCCGGTGAACACCACGAGCTTGTCGCGGGGAATCGTCAGGTCGACGTTCTTGAGATTGTGCTCGCGCGCGCCCCGCACCGAGATCACCCGCCCGTCGCGCACGTTGTCGAAAAGCTTCTCGAGCCGGGCCTCGGCCTCCGCGGACCGCGCCGCCGCCGTCTCGGCCTGTTTGGCAACACCCGTCTTGTTGCCGCTCACCTTGTTGCCGCTCACCTTGCCGTCGCTCACCTTGCCGCCTGCCTTCGCAGGCTTCGCCCCCGCCTGAACGCCCGGCTCGGCTACGGACTTGGCTGCGGGCTTGCCCGCGGACTTGGCTGCGGGCTTGCCCGCGGTCCCGGCAGCGTTGGGGGAGGCGGTCTTCGCGTCGGCTTTGACGTTGGCTTTGGCCATGGGGCGACGGGTCTCTTCAGGTCGTGCGAGGCGGCCCAACGGGCCTGGAGCCGGGGAGCCGAGCGTGCGGAACGCGAGTCGGTGCGAGGCGCCGACCCGGGTCGCAGCGGGCCTTAGCTAGAACAAACGCGGTACACCGGCAACAGAGCCGATCGGATTCCGGGACCCGAACCGGCGAGATAGGGTTCTGGCCCGATGAAGACTGGCCCGATGAAGACTTGGCCGTGCCGCGTTTCCACCATCGGGAGCGCGACGCCGACCTGGGGTTCGGCGGATTTACACACCCCGCCGGGCTCGAAGGCGCCCAGCACGCCGGTGCGAAGTTCGAGCCATGGGGAAACATGCCCTCATGTAAGGCCGCCCGCGTCCGATCCAACCCGGGCCGGCCCATTCGAACCAGAGGGACGATCGGCGCCCGAGGCGGGAACCGGTACCACAACGGCCAAGCCTGCACATTTATTTGTCCATTTGCTTCAATATCAATCATCAAAAATCGTCGAAACCAGTCATTTACGGCGTCCCCTCACCATGCGGCGGTTCTCCGCAATCGAAGATCGGCATGGGCATGAAGTCGGGTGGTTTCGTCGCGTCTCTCCGTGGGCGCATTCTGGCGGTCGCGCTCGCACCCTGCCTCGCCTTCGCGGCGGTCGCGGGTCTCGCGGTCTCCGACCGGATGGTGCAACGGTCGGACATGGCCGAGGTCCAGGGCCTCGTCGGCCTCGCCTCGCAGGTGAGCGCGTTCGTGCAAGAGGCCCAGCGGGAACGCGGCGCCGCCAGCCTGTTCCTCGGCTCGAAGGGCACGCAGTTCCGGGCGGAGCTCGACGCCCAGCGCGCTCGGACGGACGCCGCGCGCGGGCAGCTCGCGGGCGCGGTCTCGGAGGAGGCCGTGGCCAGCTTCGGGCCGGCCTTCGCGCGCCAGGCCGCCCTGTTCCGGGACGGGCTCGCCCGGGTCGAGACCCATCGCAAGGCGATCGACGCGCTTCAGCCGACGCCGCCCCAGAACATGGCGTTCTACACGGGCCTGATCAGCCAGGGCCTCGGCATCGTGCAGGAGATGGCGAAGGTCGCCCGCCACGTGGGGGTCGCCAACCGGATGGCGACCTACGGGGCCTTCCTGTCCCTGAAGGAATTCGCCGGCCAGGAGCGCGCGGCCGCCTCCGCGGCCTTCGCGATGGGCAGCCTCGACCTCGCTGGGCTCGAGCGCCTGACGACCCTCTCGGCCAATCAGGCCACCTACGAGAGCCTGTTCCGCCTGCGGGCCGACCCGGCGCAGGTCGGCGCCTTCGAGGCGAGCGAGGCGGCCGAGGCGGCGCGGGAGGTCGTGCGGCTGCGCAGGCTCGCCCTCGGGACCGTCCCGGGCGAGGCCCTGGCCTTCCGCGACAGCCCCCTCTGGTTCAGGCTCGCCACCCAGCGCATCGACGGCCTCAAGGGCGTCGAGGATCGGCTCACCGGCGACCTGATGCAGGCCGCCGGTGAGATCCGCGCCGCGGCCGACCGCAGCCTCGCCCTGTGGGCCGGGGCCGGCCTTGCCATCTTCCTGCTCTCGGGCGGCCTCGCCTTCGCGCTCGGCACCGCCATCGCCCGTCCGCTCATCCGGATGTCGCGCGCGCTCACGGCGATCGGCCGGGGCGAGAGCGCGGTCGATATCCCGCAGGGCGGCCCCCGCGAGGTGCGGGCCATCGCCGCCGCCGCCATCGATTTCCGCGACAGCGTGAGCGAGCGCCGCCGCATCCGCCTGGAGCAGGAACAGATGGCCGAGCAGAGCGCCGCGGCCCAGCGTGCGGCGGCCCTCGGCCTCGCGGACAGCTTCGAGGCCCGGGTCGGCTGCATCGTCGAGGCAGTCTCGAGCGCGGCGGCCCAGCTGGAAGCCGCGGCCAGCGGGATGGCCCGCGCGGCGGGCGACACGGCCTCGCTCAGCCAGCAGGTCGCCCTCGCCTCCCACGAGGCGGCCCTGTCGGCCGACACGGTCGCGGCCGCCACCGAGGAGCTCTCCGCCTCTGTGCGGGAGATCGGAACCCAGGTCACCGCCTCCGCCGACCTCGCCGCTGCGGCCGAGCGGGACGCCGAGGGGATGGCCGGCGAGGTCAACCGCCTCGCCGCCGCCGCGGGCAGCATCGGCCAGATCGTCGGCCTGATCTCGCACATCGCCGGACAGACGAACCTGCTGGCACTCAACGCCACCATCGAGGCCGCCCGCGCCGGCGAGGCGGGCCGCGGCTTCGCCGTGGTGGCGAGCGAGGTGAAGAACCTCGCGGGCCAGACCGCGCGCGCCACCGACGAGATCGCCGCGAAGGTGGCCGAGATCACGGCCTCGACGCAGACCTCGGTCGCCGCCATCGACGGCATCACGGGGGTGATCCAGCGGCTCGCGCGGATCGGCGGCGACATCGCGGCGGCGGTGGAGGAGCAGGGTGCCGCGACCGGCGAGATCGCCCGGACCACCGCCCAGACCTCGGAGGGGACCCGGGCCGTCTCGGGCCATATCGCGGGCGTCAGCGAGGCCGCCGGCACCGCGAGCGCCGGCTCGGCGCAGATCCTCTGCGCCGCCACAGACCTGTCGGCGCAGGCGCGCGACCTGCGCGGCGAGGTGAGCCGGTTCCTGGCGACCGTCCGGGCCGCCTGAGGGCGCCCCGGCCCGACAGCCCGGCATTCCCGAAGCCGGCCGGCCCGACGGCCGGCGCGGAGCTCCCGCCCCCGCTCGATGCGGCGGGGCGCGGGTCGGGGCCGCTCAATCCGCGGCCTGGAATCCCGCGAGAGGCGCCTCGACCCGGCAGACCACGCCGCCGGGCTCGTAGAGCAGCGCCACCGCGCCGCCGATGGCGCCCGCGAGGCCCCGCTCGATCAGGCGCGAGCCGAAGCCCCGCCGGGCCGGCGGCAGGACGGCGGGACCGCCGTGCTCGGTCCAGGCCATGCGCAGGGTCGGCTCGCCGCCCCCGCCGGCGATCTGCCAATCCACCACGACGCGGCCTTCCGGAACCGAGAGCGCCCCGTACTTCACCGCGTTGGTGGCGAGCTCGTGCATCATCAGGCTGAGCGAGAGCGCCGCCTTGGGGCCGATCTCGATCGTGGGTCCGCCGATGGCGAAGCGTCCGGGCTGGCGGTCGTCGTGAATCGAGAGGGCGCCGGTGATCACCGCGTTGATGTCCGCACTCTCCCGCTCGCCCGTGAGCAGGATGTCGTGCGCCTTGCCGAGGGCGATCAGGCGGGCGGCCAGGGATTCCTTGGCGGTCTCGAAATCGGGGGCGTTGCGGAGCGTCTGCGAGGCGATGGCCTGGACCATCGCGAGGGTGTTCTTGAGCCGGTGGCTGAGCTCGCGGTTGAGGAGGCGCTGCTGGTCCTCCGCCTGGAACCGCCCGAGGGCGTCCCAGGCCCGCTCGGCCACCTCGCGGGCGAAGGCGACCTCCCCGGGCGGCCAGGCGCGCCACTCGGAGGCGTGGGCGAAGAGGATCCCGACGAGCTTACCCCGCTGGATCAGCGGAACCTCGATCAGGGCGCGCACGCGGAGATCGGCGTAGCCGGCCGCATCCGCCGCGAACCGCGGATCCGCCGTGATGTCGGGCAACGCCAGGGTCTCGCCCCGCCGCAACCATCGGGCGGTCGCCGGGAAGTCGGACAGGGGGCGGGGCACGGCGGGCCCCTCGGCCGCGGACGGCGGCCAGATGCCCTCCGGGGTGAATAGGCCGGCCGCCGCATCCACGGAGCGGTAGCCCGCGCGCGTCGCCCGCAGGGTCCGCCCGAGGATCGCGCCCGCGGCGCTCAGCATGGCGCCGCGGTCGGGCGCGTCCCGCAGGGCGTCGCCCAGCTCGATCAGGGCGCGCTGACGCTCCTCGGCCAGCCGTTCCTGCGTGATGTCCTCGATCATCGCCGTCGTCTGGATCGCGTCGCCGAGTACCTGCGAGACGAGGTTGACCCGCCCCCAGATCAAGCGCCCGTCCGCCCGCCGGTAGCGCTTCTCCAGCGTCTCCTGCATGATCTCGCCGTTGGCGAGGCGCCGGTGCAGCGCATCGCGCGCCTCCGCATCCTCCTCCGGCGTCCACTTCGCCACCGACTGCCCGAGGATGTCCTCCGCCGGCGCCCCCCAGATCTCGCAGAGCTTGGCGTTGACCCGGAGCGCTTTGAGGCTGCGCGGGTCGAGCTGGACGATGCCGAGATTCGCGCCCTCGAAGACGGCCCGGAACTGCGCCCCTGCCTGGTTGCGCTCGGTGACGTCGAGGAGCGCGCCGATCATGCGCAGGGGCGTACCGGCCCCGTCGCGCACCATGTAGCCGCGGTCGAGCACCTCCGCGAAGCTCCCGTCCGCCCGCGCGAAGCGGTACTCGTGGCGCCACTCGCTCGCCCGGCCCTCGACCACCCGGCGGATGTCGTCGTCCACCTGCGCCCGGTCGTCGGGATGGACGCGGGCGATCCACCACGCCCCCGTCGGCTCGACCTGCTCGGGCCGCCAGCCATAGGCGGCCTGAAGCGCCTCGTTCCAGACCATCGTGCCGGTGCTGAGATCCCAATCCCAGATCGCGTCGTTCGTCGCCCGGGTGACGAGGCGGTAGCGGTCCTGGATCGCCCGCAGGGCCAGGTCGGATTCCTTGCGGCCGGTGAGGTCGCGCAGGGTGCAGACGAGGCGGGCGGCGCGCCCGCCCGCCACCACGCGGCGCCCGCGCGCGCTTAGCCAGCGCCGCGCGCCGTCGGGGGACTGGATCCGGAACTCGCTCGCGAACGAACCGGCGCCCTGCGGGTCGACGCAGGCCTCGATCTCGGCGAGGACGCGGGCGCGATCCTCCGGGTGGAGGCGCGGCAGGAAGCTGTCCGCGAAGCTCACGGGCTCGTCGGGACCGGCGCCGAACAGGGCGCGGGTGCGCCCGTCCCACTCGAGCCTGTCCGCCACGAGGTCGTAGTCGAACACGCCGAGATCCGTCGCCTCGATGGCGAGGCGCATCAGGAGCGCGGTCTCGCCGAGGCGGACCGCGCTGGCGTCCCGGACCTCCTGCGCCTCCTGCCGCTGCACGATGTCCGCATCGCGCCGGAACACCGTGCGGCGCAGTTCCATCAGCGCCATGATCTGACGGGCGAGGGCGGCGAGGCCCGCCGCCTGCCCCGGGGGCAGGCCCTCCGGGCGCGGGGCCACGTCGAGGACGCACAGGGTCCCGAGGCCGACGCCGTCGGGCGTGTCGAGGCGGACGCCCGCGTAGAAGCGCAGGCCCTCGGGACCCGTGACGAGGGGGTTGTCGCGGGTGCGCGGATCGGCCGTCAGGTCGGCAATGACGAGGAGGCCGGGTGCCGCGAGGGCGTGGGCGCAGATCGAGCAGGCGAGCCCGGTCTCGGCGGCGGCGAATCCGACCCTGGCCTTGAACCATTGCCGGTCCGCGGCGACGAAGCTCACCAGGGCGACCGGCGCCGCGCAGAGCTCGCTCGCGACCAGCACCACGTCGTCGAAGCCCACCTCCGGCGCCGTGTCCAGAATGCCGTAGCTGGCCAGGACGGAGACTCGCTCGCCCGTGGCATCCGTCTCTGCGCTGGCCGTGGGTTCGGTCATCGTCTCGGGCGGCGGCGTTTCTCGGAAGGCGAGCGCGGTGAACCGGCGGCCCGCCCGTTCAGCTGCGCGACCCGCGTCGGCTCCGCGCGGCGGGCGCGGCGCGGCCAGGACGGAGGGCCGCAGGGCTTGGGACGGCGCCTGTCGGACGGCACGATTGCATTGTGCACGATTTGGCTCGTGTCGCCAGCGGCATCACGGCGATCCGGACAGGGCATCGCCGCGCCCCTCACCGGCTGGCGCGCTCGACCACGGCCGCGGGGTCGAGCCTGCGGGCTTCGCGCGCATCCTCGGGCGGCTGGAGCCGGAGGAGCTGTCCTTCGGGGCCGTAGACCGCGCCCAGCACCGTCTCGAAATGCCGCTTGACGTTGCCGTGGCACTCGCAGGCGACGCTCTCCATCTCGGTGCGGTTGAGGATGGTGATGCGCCCGCGCCCCACCTCGATCAGACCCTGCTGCTGCAGGATGCGCAGGATGCGGGTGAGATAGGTGCGCTGCACGCCGAGCATCGCGGCGAAGAGCTCGTGGGTCACGGGCAGGGTGTCCGAGCCGAGCCGGTCCTGCAGGGTCAGGAGCCAGCGCAGGCAGCGCTCCTCGATCGGGTGCAGGGCATTGCAGGCCACCGATTGCAGCACCTGCGCGAGGAGGCAGTCGGAGTACCGGGTGAACAGGTTCCGCAGGGTCGGCGAGCGGCGCTTGGCCTCCTGCAGGCGGGCCGCGTCCATCCGGATCACCGGGCCGCCGATCTGCACCATCGCGTGGGTCGAGGCGGGCAGGCAGCCGTTGCTGACGACGCCGCCGACCGCGCCCTCCCGCCCGATCGTGGCGGTCTCGGCGCTCCGCCCGTCCTGCATCGCGATCACCAGGGTGGCCACGGTCTGATCGCAGGGGAAGGAGATGAACGACACCTCGCTCCCGGCCGAGAACAGGGTGTCGCCCTTCTGGTAGGTGTGGCGCTCGAAATGCGGCGCCAGCAGCGCACGGTCGTCGTCGTGCAGCGCCTTCAGGAGAAGGTTGCCTTCGAAGTGGGATTCCGGCGCCGAGGACATGAGATCGCTGAGCTGAAGAGGGTATTGCCTCCTCCTAAAGCAGCGCTTCGGCGCCAGTCTGTCTACTTGTAGACATATGCCTGAACAATTTTACGTTCTCGGCATGCGTAGGATCGCCCCGACGCGGATCGCGGTCACTTTCCGGTGCACAGCCCCTGTCCGGCCAGCCGCCGGTGATCGCGCGGATCGCAATCGGTGGAGAGGAAGGAGGCCCATTCGGAGGGCGAGCCGTAGAAGGCGTTGCGGTCCACGTCGCCGCGCACGCCGGGGACCCGTCCCGTCGAGGTGAACTGCCAGAGCATCCACTTGCGGTTGACGAAGCGCTGTTCCGGCTCGGCGGCGGTGGAGCGGACCCAGTGCGGGTAATCGGGCAGCTCGTCCTCGAGCACGTCCTTGTGGAAGGTGATGTCGGTGTAGATGATCGGGCGCTTGCCGGTGTAGCGCTCCATCTCGGTCAGCATGGAGCGGATCATGCCGAGCGCCTGGGCCTTGGGCAGCCGCTTCGGGCAGGTCTGCGAGTGGCCGTTCCACTCCACGTCGAGGACCGGGGGGAGGGCACTCGGGTCGTTCGGAACGTTGCGCTTGAACCAGACCATCTGGTCCTCGGCCGAGCGGCACCAGAACACGAAATGGTAGGCGCCCCGCGGCACCCCGGCGCGGGCGGCCCCGTCCCAGTTCTCGCGGAAGCGCTCGTCGACATGGTCGCCGCCCTCGGTCGCCTTGATGAAGGCGAACTGGGTTCCGGCACTGCGCACGGAGGCCCAGTCGATCGGCCCCTGCCACTTCGAGATGTCGATGCCCTGGACCGGGTGGCTCTTGGCCCGCGCCACGCCCGGATGGGGCTTGGCGTCACCCTTGGTCGGGTAGAAGTCGTTGTTCGAGGCGCAGGCCGCCAGGCTCGCCAGAAGGGCGGCCGAGACGGCCCGCTTCACCCAGGCGCGCCCGCGGCGCGGGCCGGCGGGCGGCAGGGCGGCAGATTTCAAGGGGAACCCGTTCCACAGCGACATCGATGCCAGGCCCACCGTCTCACGCGCCAATACCTTGGGTCATCGATGCCCCTTGCGCGGTTAACAGACCTTTGCGGTCAATGCGGCGGAATTCCGGAAGCCGTTGCGCGGGAGCGACATAGCGGGCGGGCATCCACACTCCCGGAGCGGCTGCCGCATGCTTAAGTTGCGGTCGTTCCTCGATTTTCGAAAGGCCGCGCCCGTGCGCAAGACCGTGTTTACCATCGGGTACGAAGGCCTCGACCAGGAGCGTCTGGTGGCGGCTCTGCGGAATGCGGGCGTGGGGCTCCTCGCCGATGTCCGGGCGGTAGCGAATTCGCGCAAGCGCGGCTTCTCGAAGGGCGCCCTCAAGGCCGGCCTCGAGGCGGCGGGCCTCGCCTACGCGCATAGCCGCGGCCTCGGCACCCCGAAGGCCGGGCGCGAGGCGGCCCGCGCCCACGATGCCGGGCTGATGCGCCGGATCTACTGCGAGGAGGTGCTCGACACCGCCGATGGCGCCCTCGCCCTCGACGCCCTGGCGGAGATGGCCGCGGCCGCGCCGACCTGCCTGCTCTGCTTCGAGCGCGACCCGGAGCGCTGCCACAGGCGCGTCCTCGCCGAGCGGTTGGAAGCGCGCGGCTTCACCAGCGTCGACCTATTCGGCTGAGGCACGCCGGGTCAGCTGCCGGGGAAGGCGAAGGGTGGACGCCAGGGGATCCCGCGCAGCCGCTCGCCGGCCTCCGCCCAGCGGGCCTTCAGCATCCGGCGAAGCGGGCCGAGCCGCCGCCGGACCCCGGAGAGAGGCGCTTGAAGCCCGTGACGCTGCGTCCGGGCCTTGAGGGCGCGCGCCGGCGGTACCCGCGCCTCCGGGCCGCCGGCCGGCTGGACGGGGGCCGGGCGGTCGGGGGGCGCCACCGGCACGTAGATCGCCTCGAAGAAGGACAGGTCGAAGACCGGGGCGCCGGCCTCGTCCGTCACCGCGATCGCGGCGTTCAGCAGGCGCGGCTCGCCGCCGTGCTGGGCCACGAGGGCGCGGATAATCGTGCGCGCCACCGCGCGCGCCTCCTCGATTCCCGCGACGCATTGCCCCGTGCGCTCGGGCAGGTAGGCGTCGTCGAGGCGGATGTTGAAGAAGACGCGGGCCATGCGGGGCTCTCCCTGTTCATCCGAGCGCGGCCCGATCAGGCCGCCTCGGCCCCATCGACCGGCTCGGCCTGGGCGGCGGCAGGCTTCGGGCAGAACGCGTCGGCGAGGAGGTTCAGGCGCTGGGCCATGTCCCGCACCTCGTTGAGTGCGATGGACTTCTGGCCCTCCTTCACCGCCCGCGTGATGTCGCTGATCTGCGTCGTGGCGATGCGCTTCAGCTCAACGGCGAGCTGGTCCTTGGTCATCATGAGCGGGTCCCGAGCTGGTCTTGAGGAGGGAGAATGGCCCGGCGCCCCTTACCAGCGGGTTTCGGCGCGGGGGCCCGGCCCATGAGCCGGAGCGCCGGCGGCGGTGAACCGATCGGGGTGCGCGCCCGTTGGGTTCCTTTGAGGTGCCGGCATGAAGGGTACACCGCAAAGCCTCTGGCTCTCCGCCGCGAACCGGGCCACGGGCTGGTGGATGGGGACGGCGACCGCCATGATGCGGCGCCAGCAGCGCGCGGCGCTCGCCGAGATGACCAAGGCCGCAACCGGCGTGAAACCGAAGCGGGCGAGGAAGCCGCGCAGGCGCCCCGCGACACGCCCCTGAGGCAAGCCGTCCCGGGCCGCGCGGATCCACGCCGAGACGACCTCGGGCGCGTAGCGCGCCTTGTCGCAGGAGGAACATCGGCCGGGCCGAGCTACTCCTGCGGGCTTGATCGGCTCGACCGGTCCCGCCGCGATCCTCAGCCGAACAGCAGCATCGCCCCGGGCACGCCGACGAGCCCGCCGACGACGCTCGCCGCGAGCCAGGTTTCGAGGCGCCGCGCGGCCATGGCGCGCAGCCGCCGGGCCGCCAGCCCGGCCCGGACATGGCGGCCGTTGATGCAGGAGCAGAGGAGCCGGTGCGCCTGTCCCTCCCGCAGGTCGAAGAAGCTGCGGGCGTCGCCGTAGGTGTCGCCGGCCAGGCCGCTGGCGCGCAGCAGCGGGTCCGCGTAGGCGAACGCGATGGCCGAGCCCTCGACGCGCAGGGCCCGGCGCTGGGCCCGCGGCAGGAGGTCGACCTCCGGGAGGGCCGGGAAGGTGCGGTCCGGCTCCCGCTCCAGCAGCGCGGCCCAGTGTTCGAGCCGGGCGCGCCGGGTGGCGAGGAGCGCCGGCCGCGGCGTGACGTCGGCCACCCCCTGCATCTGCTCCACAGACTTGTGTTCCATGACGAACCTCCCGCTGAGCCGAACCGAGCGCATGGAATGATGCCTCGGGGGCGCAGCCTCGATCCGGCCGTGGGCCACTGCCTTCACTTTGTTTAAGCCCGGACACGGAAGCCGGGTGCAGGCCGGTGCGGCTGTCAGCCCGCGCGAGCCTGACTGGATCGGAAGCGAAGCTCGGGCGTTACCTCTTTTCGGGTCGCGAGGCCCGGTGCGCCGTCGCGTCGGATCCGCCGCACGACGCTGTCGACGACCCTGCCCGCCACCTCGCCAGGAGTGCCCGCGATGTTCGACCTCACCAGCCTGATGGAGGAGTTGAAGCGGAACGACGCGGCCATGGCCGCCATGACGGTGCTGGAGGCCGCCCTCGGCCGGCGCACGCCCGAGGAGCAGGGCGCGTTCTGGCACGCCGTCGGCCTCTACTACGTCTCGCGCAAGCACCCGGGCGAGACGGGAACCGTCGCTCCGGACTCGGCGGCGCTCGCCGAAGGGGCGTAGGCCCACCCGGATCCGAACCCCACGTCGCACCACCCGTCCCGTGGCCGCCGCGGGACATTCCTGAGGAGACCGGGATGTCCGAGCATCATATCTACAAGGTGATCGAGTTGGTCGGGTCGTCGCCGACCTCCATCGAGGATGCGGTCCAGGCTGCGGTCGCGCGGGCGAGCCAGACCGTGCGGAACCTGCGCTGGTTCGAGATCCTCGAGACGCGGGGGCAGATCGCGGACGGCAAGGTCCAGCATTACCAGGTCACCCTCAAGGTCGGCTTCACGATGGATGGGGCGTGAGCGAACGGTCGCACCCGACGGGGTCGGAGACGCCGGGTCCCCGCCGAGCCCTGTCAGGGGTGTGAGCGCGCAGCCCCCTGGCATCGGGCGCGAGAGCCCCAGGGGAGGGCCCGGCATCGTGTCCGGACCCGAGATCACGGGCGGCTGCGATCGAGCGTCCGGCTTCCCCGCAGGCCACCGCACGGAATCTGTCCCGTTCCGTACATTTCCCGTTGAATCGCATTCGTGAATGCGAACACACTCGGGCAACGCGACCCCTCGAGAGACAAGATCTGCGCCCGGAGGAAGCATGACGCGCACGGCACTTCTTGCGGCCGGCTTGACTGTGATGCTCGGCATCCCCGCCTCGGCCGGGCCGAAAGCCGATCCGGGCACGCCGAGCGCCAACTCGAACGGTTCGGCCGAGGCGAAGCGGCGCGACATGGAACAGCGGTCTCAGAAGGCCGAGAAGGACCAGCAGGCCCGCAATCAACTCTTCGACGCCAAGGTCAAGCGCGCGACCGGCTCGGTCTGCTCCGGCTGCTGATCAGCGCGCGCGGGCGACGGGCCAGCGCGAGCGATCGCCGGCGGGCAGCGTCACCTCAGAGGCGGCCGACCCTCAGCGACAGGGGCCAGCGCACCATTCTCCGCGCCTCGGGATCGCCCCAGGCTCGCGCCAACTCGGCCTGGGCCGCATCGATGGGTCCGCGGCCGACCGCCTTCTCGGCCTGGCGGACCGCCGACCACGTCTCGATGTAACCGATCAGGTCGCTCATGCCCCACGAAACCTCGATCGCGAGGCTCGGCGCCTCCACGGCCTCGAACGGGAAGGGGAGGCTGCGGTAGCCGTCCTCGACGTGCCGCCGCTCCGTTGGCCAGTAGGGTCCGATCACCGCGTGGTAGAAGCGCTGCACCACGGCCTCGACCTCCTCGCCCGCCACGTGCAGCACGCCGTAGGTGATCAGCGCGAGGATCGCGCGCGGTCGCGCGACCCGGCGCACCTCGGCGTAGAAGGCATCGAGTTCGAACCAGTGTGCGGCCTGCGCGACGGTGATGAGGTCGGTGCTTCCGGCCGACAATCCGCTCACCTCCGCCGGCGCCGTCCGGTAGGTGACCGCCTCATGCGGCGTCGCGCTGGCGATCTGCTGCGCGCTCGCATCCGTGGCGAGGACCCGCCGGAACCGCGCCGCGAGGAGCACCGAGAGTTGCCCGGTGCCGCAGCCCGCATCCCAGGCCTGCGTCCGGGCCGGCGCCGCGTCCGCGAGGAAATCCGCGAGGGCGTGCGGGTAAGTCGGACGATGCGCCGCGTAGCCGGCGTTGTTCGTCGAGAAATGATCCTTGAAGCCTGTCATGCGGATCTCCGCCAGAGCGCCGCTCGGGATCCGGTCCGAGCTCCGCCCGATCGGATCGCGGCCGGACGCACCGAAACCTTCTGATCGCCGAGGAAATGGTGCTCGTGGCTCTGAAGGCCCACCAGCGGAAGAGCCGCCGGACAGTGTATGCAGGATCTGGTGCGAAAAGCGGTCGGCGCGAAGCTCGCGAACATCGACCGAACGTCAAGAACACCAACAAGAACAAGTTGGTGCGGCCAAGAGGACTCGAACCTCCACCCCTCGCGGGACTAGCACCTCAAGCTAGCGCGTCTACCAATTCCGCCATGGCCGCATCGGCACCCACCGGGTCCGGCATCTCCGCCGGCCGCGTCCTGCGGGGCAGGCCGTTTCCGTGGTGAGCGGCGCAGCGGATAACAGATCGAATCCGCCCCGACAAGCACCGCGTTGCGCGTCAGGCAGGTTCGTCGTCCATTTCGAGGATTGGCACCGATCCCTCGCCGATGGTGACGCCGGGGGCGCGCAGCACCTCCGCCTTGCGGATCAGTTCCGTCACCTCCACGGAGATGCGATTGCCCGTGACCACGATCTGGCCGCGGGCGATCGGGTGGTCGTTTGCGAGAATCTCGACCATATCGCTCTCGGTGGCCTCGAGCTCGATCACGGCGCCGCGCCCCATGCGCAGGAGCATGTGGAGCGGCATGTGGCTGCGCCCCAGCACCACCGAGAGGTCGACCTTGAGGTCTTCGAGAACCGCCACGCGCCGCGCACCTTCCGCTCGTCCGGCCCCCGCCGGTCCGGCGCCGAGCATCCGCGCAATAAGGTGAAGCCTTGGTAAACGAACCCGCCCCGCGCCACGATCCCGGCCCGTTCCTGCCACGCGCCGGCTCGGGACCGGTGGAGTGGCGCATCAGCGAGGGCCTCGTGCCCTACGCGGAGGCCGTCGCCGCCATGGAGGCGCGCGCCGCCGCGATCGCGCGCGCGGAGGCGGCCGAATGCGTCTGGCTCCTCGAGCACCCGGCCCTCTACACCGCCGGCACCTCGGCCCGGGAGGCCGATCTCGTCGAGCCGGAGCGCTTCCCGGTCCACCGCACGGGACGGGGCGGGCAGTACACCTATCACGGGCCGGGGCAGCGGGTGGCCTACGTGATGCTCGACCTCAACCGGCGCCGCCAGGACCTGCGCGCCTACGTCGCCGCCCTCGAGGCCTGGATCATCGCGACCCTCGAGGCCTTCAACGTGCGGGGCGAGCGGAGGGAGGACCGGGTCGGGGTCTGGGTGCGCCGGCCCGAGAAGGGCGCGGACGTCGAGGACAAGATCGCGGCGATCGGCATCCGGGTGCGGCGCTGGGTGAGCTTCCACGGCATCAGCCTCAATGTCGAGCCCGACCTGTCGCACTTCTCCGGCATCGTCCCCTGCGGCATCCAGGGGCACGGGGTCACGAGCCTCGTCGATCTCGGCCACCTCGTGAGCCTCGCGGAGGTGGACATGCAGCTGCGCGCGCGGTTCGAGCCGATCTTCGGCGAGACCGTCCCGGCGGGGCCGCCGGACCTTTGAGGCCGCCCGGCCTCACAGCACCGGCACGCCCCGCTGCTTGGCGTGCTCGGCCGGCTCGACATGGATGACCACCACGGCGCCCGCGATGGCGCCCTCGATCGCGTCCTCCAGCCGGTCGCAGATGGCGTGGGATTCCTGCACGCTCATCTCGCCCGGCACCACGAGGTGGAAATCGATGAAGGTCGCCTGGCCCGCGTGGCGGGTGCGCATGTCGTGCGCCTCCAGGGCCCCGGCGCCGTGGATCGAGATGAGGCCGCGGATCTGCGCGACCATGTCGGCCGGCGCCGCCCGGTCCATCAGGCCGTCGATCGATTCCCGCACCATGCCCCAGCCCGACCACAGGATGTTGAGGGCGACGAGGCCCGCCACGATCGGGTCGAGCACGAGGGCGCCCGTGACGGCCACGAGGGCGAGGCCGACGAGCACGCCGCCCGAGGTGAACACGTCGGCCATCACGTGGCGGGCATCGGCCATCAGGGCGGGGGAGCGCCAGGCCCGGCCGCGGCGCATCAGCACCACGGCCCAGGCACCGTTGATCAGCGTCGCCAGCGCGTTGACGGCGAGGCCGAGGATCGGCGCGTCGACGGCCTTCGGCGCCAGGATGCCGCCGGCGGCCTCCCGCAGGATCAGGAGCGCCGCCACGATGATCAGCGCCCCCTCGATCACCGCCGAGAAGTACTCGGCCTTGTGGTGGCCGTAGGGGTGGTCGGCATCGGGGGGCGAGGCCGCCACCCGCAGGGCCACGAAGGCGCAGGCGGCGGCCACCACGTTGATGATGCTCTCCAGGGCATCCGAGTAGAGCGCGAGGCTGCCGGTCAGCCACCAGGCGCCGAACTTCAGGCCCGTCACGAGGGTGCCCACGAGGGCACCGGTGAGGGCGGCTTTCTGGGTCCGTTCCATGGGGTTCGACAGGTGTCCGGCGGAGATCGCGGGCCGGCGGCCCGATCCGCCCGAGCCCCTACAGGCCCACGCCCCCGGAAGGCCACGGCAAAGGTCTTAGCCGGAGCTATAGGGCGGACCGCCCCGGGGCGCCTCAGGCCGTCTCGTCGGGGAGCGCGGTTGGGGCGCCCCGGGCCGCCTCGCGGGCGCGGCTGCGCGCGGCCTGGGCGCGGGCCTGCTCGGCCTTGCGCCGGTAGCGACGCGCGATCCAGCCGAAGCGGGCCTTCGCGGCCAGCGCGTCGAGGCGCGCCGCCTCCCGGTCCCAGTAGGTCACGAGCTGCGCGTCCAGGGTGACCCTGGCGCGGCGTCCCGTCGGGCGTTCGTCCACGGTTGCCACTCCCCGTCCGAGGCCTCTTCGCCTGCCGCGTGCATTGGCGGCCGGGGCGGGGCCGCGGTCAAGCCGGGTCCGGCCGTCCGCGCCGCCGTGTCGGCGCGCGGCATTGATCCGGCGGGCCAATCCGTGCAGTTGGCGCCCCATGCGTGTGGATCTGTTCGATTTCGAGCTGCCGGAGGCACGCATCGCGCTGCGGCCCGCCAGCCCGCGCGATGCCGGCCGCCTCCTCGTGGTGCGCCCCGGCGGCCCCCTGGAGGACCGCGGGGTCCGCGACCTGCCCGACCTGCTGCGCCCGGGCGACGCCCTGGTCTTCAACGACACCCGGGTGATCCCGGCCCGGCTCGCGGCCTGGCGCACCCGCCCCGGCGCCCCCGGCCTGCGGGCCGAGGTGATGCTGCACCTGCGCGCGGCGCCCGATCGCTGGCGCGCCTTCGCGCGGCCGGGCAAGCGCCTCGCGGTGGGCGACATCCTGCGGTTCGGGCACGCGGCCGCGGGCGCCCCGTGCGAGCTCGGCGGCCTCACCGCGACGCTGATCGAGAAGGGCGAGGGCGGCGAGATCGGCCTGCGCTTCGACCTGTCCGGACCGGTGCTCGACGAGCGCGTCGCGGCGCTCGGCACCCTGCCGCTGCCCCCCTACATCGCCGGCAAGCGCGCGGCCGATGCCCAGGATGCCACCGATTACCAGACGGTCTTCGCCCGCGAGCCCGGAGCGGTCGCGGCCCCGACCGCGGGCCTGCACTTCTCCGAAGACCTCCTGGCGCGGATCGACGCCGCCGGCCTGTCGCGCCACACCGTGACGCTGCATGTGGGGGCCGGCACCTTCCTGCCCGTCAAGGCCGACGACACCGCCGACCACCGCATGCATGCCGAGATCGGGCATCTCGACGCGGAGACCGCCGCGCGGCTCAACGCGACCCGGGCGGCGGGCGGGCGGATCGTGGCGGTCGGGACCACGGCCCTGCGGCTCCTCGAGAGCGCGGCGGACGCGGAGGGGCGCCTGCGCGCCTTCTCGGGGCCGACCGAGATCTTCATCACCCCGGGCGTGCCGATCCGCGCGGTCGATGCCCTGATGACGAACTTCCACCTGCCCCGCTCGACCCTGTTCATGCTGGTCTCGGCCTTCTCGGGGCTCGACACCATGCGGGCGGCCTACGCCCACGCGATCCGGTCCGAGTACCGGTTCTACTCCTACGGCGATTCGAGCCTGCTCTTCCCGGCCGGAACCACCTGATGTCAGACCACACGCCCACCGACGCCTTCGCGTTCCGGGTCGACGCGACCGACGGCGCGGCCCGCACCGGCGCCATCACGATGCCGCGGGGCGTCGTCCGCACGCCCGCCTTCATGCCGGTCGGCACGGCCGCCACCGTCAAGGCGATGTACCCCGGGCAGGTCCGCGACCTCGGCGCCGACGTCGTGCTCGGCAACACCTACCACCTGATGCTGCGGCCCGGCCCCGAGCGGATGGCCCGCCTCGGCGGCCTGCACCGGTTCATGGGCTGGGACGGGCCGATCCTCACGGATTCCGGCGGCTTCCAGGTGATGTCGCTGGCGAGCCTGCGGAAACTCGACGAGCAGGGCGTCACCTTCCGCTCGCACGTGGACGGCTCGGCCCACCACATGAGCCCGGAGCGCTCGATCGAGATCCAGGGGCTGCTCGGCTCCGACATCCAGATGCAGCTCGACGAGTGCGTGCGGCTGCCCGCGGAGCCCGCCGAGGTGGAGCGCGCCATGCGCCTGTCGCTGCGCTGGGCCGAGCGCTGCCGCGCCGCCTTCGGGGAGCAGCCCGGCAAGGCGATGTTCGGCATCGTGCAGGGGGGCGACGTGCCGGCCCTGCGGGTCGAGAGCGCCCGGGGCCTCGTCGATCTCGACCTCAAGGGCTACGCGATCGGCGGCCTCGCGGTGGGCGAGCCGCAGGCCGTGATGCTCGCCATGATCGAGGCGGTGGAGCCGCACCTGCCGGCGGGCAAGCCCCGCTACCTCATGGGCGTCGGCACCCCCGACGACCTGATGCGGTCCGTGGCGCGCGGCATCGACATGTTCGATTGCGTGATGCCGACGCGGGCCGGGCGCCACGGCCTCGCCTACACGCGCCAGGGCCGGGTCAACCTGCGCAACGCCCGCCACGCCGAGGACACGCGGCCCCTCGACGAGACCGCGTCCTGCCCCGCCGCCCGCGACTATTCCCGCGCCTACCTGCACCATCTCGTCCGCTCGGACGAGATCCTCGGCATGATGCTGCTGACCTGGAACAACCTCGCCTATTACCAGGATCTGATGGCGGGGATGCGCGCCGCGATCGCGGCGGGCCGCCTCGCCGGGTTCGCGGCCGAGACCCGGGACAACTGGGCGCGGGCGGAAGCCGGGCGCGCCGCTCCGTAAAGGCGATCCGCCGGGCTTGAGGCCGGCCTCAGGCGGCCCGCTCCAGCGCCGGCGTGCGGGCGAGGAAGCACCGCAGCTCCGGGACCGGGAGGGGACAGCTCAAGAGGTAGCCCTGCATCTCCTGGCAGCCCATCCGGTGCACGAAGTTCAGCTGGTCCGGCGTCTCCACCCCCTCGGCGGTGATCCGGGCGCCGAGATCGCCGCCGAGGCTCACGATGGCGCGCACGATCGCGGCCGTCTCGCGCGCGTCGATCTCGCTGATGAAGCTGCGGTCGATCTTGATCCGGTCGAAGGGAAAGCGGCGCAGGTAGCCGAGCGACGAGTAGCCGGTGCCGAAATCGTCGAGGGCGATGCGCACGCCGAGGGCCCGCAGCCGGTGCAGGCAGGCGATCACCGCCTCGCTGTCGCGCATCAGCACGCTCTCGGTGATCTCGAGCTCCAGCCGGTTCGGGGCGAGGCCGGAGACGGCCAGAGCCGCGGCTACGTTGTGCTCCAGGCCCGGCCGCTCGAACTGCACCGCCGAGACGTTGACGGCGACCCGCAGGGCATCCGGCCAGGCGGCGGCTTCCCGGCAGGCCTCGTGCAGGATCCATGCGCCGAGGGGCACGATCAGGCCCGTCTCCTCGGCCAGCGGGATGAACTCGCCCGGCCCGATCAGGCCGCGCCTCGGGTGCACCCAGCGCACCAGGGCCTCGCAGCCGCTCACGGTGCGGCGCCCGAGGTCCAGGGCCGGCTGGTATTGCAGCTGGAACTCGCCCGCGCTCACGGCCTGGCGCAGGTCGAGCTCGAGGCGGTTGCGGCTGGCGAGCAGCGCGCTCATCCCGGCCTCGTAGAAGCAGTGGGTGTTGCGGCCCGCGGCCTTCGCCCGATAGAGCGCGATGTCCGCGTGCCGGAACAGCGTGCCCGCATCCCGCCCGTCCCTCGGAGCGATCGCGATGCCGATGCTGACGCCGATCTGCGCGCTCTGTCCGTCGAGGTCGACGGGCCGTCCGACCATCGCGATGATGCGCTCGGCGACCGCCCGGGCCGCCCGCTCCGGCTCGGGGCCGGGATCGGCCAGCACGACCACGAACTCGTCGCCGCCGAGCCGGGCGACCAGGTCGACCTCGCGCAGGCTGTCGCGCAGGCGCTCCGCCACGGCGTTGAGGAGCACGTCGCCCGCCGGATGCCCGAACGTGTCGTTGACGGCCTTGAACCGGTCGAGGTCGAGGCTGAGCACGGTGGCGGCGCCCGTCTCGGCGAGTAGGTTGTCCAGATAGGCGTTGAAGGCGGCGCGGTTGGCGAGCCCCGTCAGGGAATCGTGATGGGCGAGGTGGAAGATCCGGTTCTCGATCCGCCGCCGTTCCGTGACGTCCTCGATCGTCGAGACCGTGCCGCCCGTCGGCAGGCCCCGGGTCGCGATCAGGAGGATCTGCTCGCCGAGGGCGATCTCCGCGACGTCGCTCCCGAAGACCGCCGTCATCACGGGGGACCGCCGCGTGCGGCGCATGCCGCGCCCGGCCGGACCGCGCAGGGCGCGGCTCCGGGCCAGGACGCGCCGCAGGAGGCCCGGGAAGGCGGTGCCTCGCGCGGTCTCGTCCTCGCCGAGCCCGAGAATCTCCCGGAAGCGGTCGTTGCAGAGCACGAGGCGCCCCTGGGCATCCAGGAGGTACAAGCCCTGCGACATGTGGGAGAGGGCGAGGTTCAGGTTCTCGGAGGTCTCGCGCAGCCGCTCCGCAGCCGCTCTCTGCTCGGTGCGGTCGCGGGTGATCTTGGCAAACCCCACGAGGCAGCCGTCCTCGTCGTGGATCGCGTCGATCACGACATGCGCCCAGAACTGGCTGCCGTCCTTGCGCAGGCGCCATCCCTCGTCCTCGAAGCGGCCCTCGCGCCGGGCGACCGCGAGGTTGCGCTCCGGCGCGCCCGCCGCGCGCTCCGCGGGCCCGTAGAAGCACGCGAAGGTCCGCCCTACGATCTCCTCGGCGCGGTAGCCCTTGGCCCGCTCGGCGCCGGCGTTCCAGTTGGTCACGACGCCGTCCGGATCGAGCATGTAGATCGCGTAGTCGCGAACGCCCTGCACCAGAAGCCGGTACATCGGATCGGGACTGACGCCTGGCTGGGCGGCTCTCATGGTCTCGCTCTCGGCGTAAGGTCGGACAGCGGGTGCGCGGGCACCGAACGTCCAGCGCTGGGGACAGGCAACAAACCCGGCATCCGACCGCGATCCCGCGCGCGGGATCCCTGCAATTCGGAGATTTCTACCAAGAGTTGCCGTGACCCCAAACTTGGATACGCTTCGATCATCTCTTGCCAGACTTCACGAACGGTGAAGCAGGACCATTCCTGCGCCGCCGAACCTGCGCACTGTTGCGGCAAAACTGTCCAATCCGGCCCGGATAGCCGTCGTTTTGTGCTCAGCGGCTCGCGGTGGAGGCCCCTCCGCGAGCCTGTCCGGCTCAGGGATGCGCGAGGACCCGGTAGAAGCCCTCGGGGTCGTCGCGGCCCGTGGCGCGGGCAGCCCGGAGCCCCGCCACGATGCGGGCGGCCACGGGCAGGCGATAGTGCAGGGCGTCCCAGTAATTCGCGTCCGTGGTCGTGACCGGGGAGGGGATGCGGAAATCCACCACCGTCGCCCCGTGACGGCGGCCGATCTCCGCCACCTGCGCCTTGCAGGCGGCCTCGCGCGTGCCCTGCGGGGTTCCGGGCCGCCCCTGCGCGGCAGCGTGCACGGGCATGAAGGCGGCGAGCGTCACGGCCTCCCGCGGCACGGCGGCGAGGAGCGCGTCGAGCCAGGCGAGGGCGGGCATCGCCGCGTCGGCCGCGGCCGTCTCCGCCGGCTCGCTCAGTCCGTCCGCCAGGAGCGGGTTGCCGCCGCCGTGGATGTGGGCGGCGGCGCGGGCGGCGTCGTAGCTCGCCTCGGGGGGCGTGAACACGGCGTAGCCGTCGCCCCGGATGCGGGCGGGGGCGCGGCCGAGCCGGTGCAGCGCCACGCGGGCGGCGGTGCCGAGGCTCTGCCAATTGACTTGCCGGAGCATCCCGAGGGGCGCGTCGGGCGCGTAGAGCCAGGGCGGGAAGGGCCGGAAGGTGAGGCGGTGCCGGTCGGCGTCGGCGGCGCACCAGGTCGAGTCGAGGGCGAAGATCACGGCGCGGGCCGGGCCCTGGCGCAGGAACAGGCGCGCGAGTTCCCGCTGCTCGAAGGGCGTCGCCGCATTCATGGCGAGGTTGGCGAACCGTGCCCCGAAGGCCGCGTCGAGGTCGCGCGGGTCGAGCAGCCGCGCCGTGGAGGTGCCGAACAATGCGGCGTCGTAGCCGCCCCCGCGCACGATCTGCGGATACATGAAGCGCTGGTTGAGATCCATGATCGGACCCGGCACCCGCCCCGGCGCCGCGCGCAGACCGTAGGGGTCCATGGCGGCGATGAACCCGATCGCCCCGAGCCCGAGCGCGCCCGCAAGGCTCGCGAAGGCGAGGGCGAAGCGCCGCCACGCCGCCTGGGTGGGCGCGGCGCCGGGGCGGCGGGACGGGGGCCCCGGCGGGCCTGCGGGCGGGATCGGAATCGTCATCGCCCGAGCGCCCTGTCACGCGAGCATGGCGGCCGCAGGGCAGCCCGCCGCCGCCCGCGGCTTCGTCGCATCCGCCCGCGGTTGACCCCATGGAACCGCTCGCCTATTGCGGGCCACGCCTTCCTCCGAGCCCGGCCCCACGGCCCGATGCGCGGCGGATGCGAGCGCGTAGCTCAGCTGGTAGAGCAACGGACTTTTAATCTGTAGGTCCTGGGTTCGAGTCCCAGCGCGCTCACCAATCTCATCAGAGACTTAGATCCAAATTTCAGAAATCGCCAGAACCTGAATTCGGAGGCGGGTAACGCGACGGGTATCGGCAGACCAAGCCTTTACCCCTACGCCAGATCTTCTCCGTGGGGATCCTCTCACTCAGACCCGGTCGGCTGGACGATTTTCAATCCGGCCTGCTGCCACGTAGGGAGGAGACGGGACGCGGCAGAGCCGGGAGCCCGGCCGCTTCGGACAGCACCTCGGTAGGAGGAGCGGACCGGCGTCGCTCACGACGCCGATGAGCGCCAGCGTGACCAGCCTCACAGATCAGCCCGTGCGCCCAGCGCATTTTAGCGGCCACTGGTCTGGAGATCCATGATGCTGGCCTCAATCACCCGTACCATTCACTTCTGGCGCGAACGGCGCAGAGCGTATCAGGAGCTCGCGGTACTCGATGACCGGCTGCTCGAAGACATCGGCCTGTGCCGCTATGAGTTGGCCGAGCACTGCGCCCGCCTCTGGAGATGAGGGATGCCCGCGGTTCAGTGGATCACGCCGCAGGGTGATGGGGTCTATCCGGTCGGTGAACCCTGGAGCGCCACAGCGACTCGGGCGGCGAGCGCCGCGTTGTTCTTGACGAGGGCGACGTTGGTGGCGAGGCTGCGGCCGCCTGTCAGCGCGAGGATGCCGGAGAGCAGAATGGGTGTCGCGGCCTTGCCAGAGACTCCAGCCACATCATCCTGCGCCAGGGCCGCCTCAATCAGCCCCGCTATCTCCACGGTGGGGATCTCGTCGGCCTGCGGCACTGGGTTCGCCACGAGCATCCCGCCGCTTAAGCTTCGCGCCTCCTTGGTCCGCAACAACTCGGTGATCGCCTCCGGCGTGTCGAGCCGCAGCGGCGAGGGCAGCCCGCTATCGCGGCTCCGGCAGACGGGGAAGCGATCCGTGCCGTAGCTTACGACGGGCCCCCCGCGCGTCTCCAGATACTCTCGGGTGCGGGGCAGATCGAGGATCGCCTTGGCACCAGCGCAAACGACCGCCACCGGCGTGCGGGCGAGCTCGTCGAGGTCTGCCGAGATATCAAGCGTCGCCTCCACACCGCGATGGACGCCCCCGATGCCACCTGTTGCCAACACGCGGATGCCGGCCAGGTGCGCGCAGATCATGGTCGCCGCGACCGTGATGGACCTGTGCCGCCTGCTCGCAACGGCGTAGGGCAGATCGGCTCGCTCAGCTTCAGGATGTCCGTCGCCGTGCTGAGCCAGCCCAGGACCTCATCGGGTAGGCCGACGCGGATGCGCCCGCCGATGACCGCGACGGTGGCCGGCACTGCCCCGTTCTGGCGCACCACGGCCTCCACATCGCGCGCCGTCTTGACGTTCTGCGGATAGGGCATGCCGTGGGTGATGATCTTGGATTTGAGCGCCATGACGGGGGCGGGCGTCGAGGGCCGCCTGCACATCTGGAGCGAGATCGATGAACGGGTGGGGCATGGCGGTGACCCCGCAGAGACAACCCGGATGAGGTAGCTTTTCCCCACCTAACGTCTGCGGGTTCGTGATGGTCCTGCAACCTCCATGGGAAGCAGCTGTGACCTACACAGGGCTTCACATCATCCTCGATGCGGTGACCTACACTGGACCTTGTTAGGCCGCCCAGCCCGCGCAAGGTCGTTCATGGAGCCGTGCGGCCCGCCGCCCTACGGCTCGCGCTGATTGGGTGTTATGGAGCCGTCAGATAGCTCAGCCGGCGCTTCGCATAACATGCGGTAGGAAGCGGCAGTTCCGAGCGACCGCGAAGGCCGAGATCTGGCAGATTGACCTTTTCAGTTGCTCTCGACGTTTTTCGCCCTGAGAAGCGAAAGGAGACGTGACATGAGATCGTTCTGGATGGCTGCCGCGGTAGGCTTGAGCCTCGTGGGCTCGCTGGGCGAGGCGTCTGCCAATCCGGCGAAGGACGACAGCGGGCAACACAGCCGGCACCGCGACAAGTATGGGGGCTTTGGCGCAGACCGCGGCCGTGGGCACGGTGGGGGTTATCACCATCACGGTTATGGATACGGTCATCCCCGCGGCTACGGGTTCTACGACGAGCGGCGCAGCCACCGCGTGGCGCACTCCCGGGATCACGGCCATTAGCGGAAGCGACCGGCTTTGCCGTCACTTCGATCGGGTCAGACGGCAAAGCTGTGACGCGCGAGTTGGCATAGCTCGCGCCGTTTCCTTCGCGTAAGGGAAATCATGGAGCCGCCGGCCCACCACCCACTGCGCTGTCCGCCCGGTTCTCCACGATGGTCAACGAGCAGCCGCCTTGGCAACGGTCGAGCATGAGTGATCCAGCAGCATCTCTGCATGGGCGTCAGGAGCCCGGTAGGCCAACAGGAACAAGCCCGTCTCCGGGTCATCGGCAGGCGTGCTGATGACCCCGAAGCTCGTCTGGACCAGATCGGGCCGCCGGCCCGGCAGGCGCGCGAGTGCAGCAAAAGGGTTGAAGCTCTCAACGTCAGCCGCCCTGATCCGCATCGCGAAGAAGCGGCTGCCTTGAAGAGCAATCGGCATCGGAGCCCAACTCCCGTGTATGCTGGGCGCATAAACTCGCAGCGCTGCCCGCACGCTGGGCTTCGCACAGTCGAGGTGGATGTGCAGCTGATCCTGGCTGCGGCCGCCCTCCGAGTTTACGGCTAAGCCCACATCCTCGGAAGGTGTCGCGCCTTTCAGGGCATCGGTGACGAAGTGCCGGGCCGCCAGCGCGGCGCGCCAGTAGGCATTGCCGCTCTCGTGCTGCAACTCGGGGGCCTCAAGCCCCACGACGCGCTCGGTCGGCATCACGACAATATGGGTCGGCTGCCCTGGCGCTCTCAGAACGGCCGTGCCTGCCCGTTCTGAGCTACCGAGATCGACGGCAAGGCACGGAAACGTGCGGCCAGTGGTTTTCTTGGCCAAGACGCAGGTTTGCAGCGCGATCCAGAGCACCTGACGGTCTAGATCTGCGTGGACCGGAACCGACCCGGTGGTGAGAAGGAATGTGATCACCAAAGCGAGACGCATCGAGAGTCCTTACAACGGAACGCGCAAGCAGCTGCACTGTGATCGCTCGGCATTCGAGGATAGCCGGCATCTCGAATTGGACAATTCGTCTACGGGACTACCAAGGTCGCGCTATGGTGCCCAGGCAAGCGCGAGACTGCGACATTCGCACAATTCGACCGATTGCCCTCGCGCAAGCCTATTTATGGAACCGAAAATCAGCCGGTCCACGAAGCTCCCCATATTCGTTATGCAGACGCCTCATGGGACAGGCACCTGAAGCGCCTTTCCCTTATCGACGACGTAGACGGAGAGGATCTTGACCGGCTTGTCACCGGTCACCGTGTAGCCGGCGTGCGGCACCTCGCGCTGGTTGATGCCGTGTTCGCCCGCGGGACGCTCCTTCGCTTCCTTGCCGGGCATTTGCGCGATGCCGCCCTCGAGGACGTAGAAGACCTCTTCGCCGTTGTGGAAGTGGCGGTAGGAGGTGGCGCCCGGTGGGATCTCGACAAGCTGGACGACGATCTCCTTGCCCTCGACGCCCGAGACTGGTGAGCGCCCGAGCTCAGTGCGCTTTACCTCCTGTGCGGTAGCGGCGCCCGTGAGCGCCAGCGCGACCGCCATTAAGCCAGACGTAATCCCAAATCGCTGAAGTCCCTGCGTCATGGTCATCCTCCCTTTTCGGCGAGGATGGCACGGCAGGAATGTCATTGGAACGCATAACCCCGCCTGCTTGCACACGACGACGACGCTTGTGCGCTATGCCGTTTGCCTCTTAATCTGGCGCCTTATTACCACCACGTGATCTGCGCTCGGTCTCAGCCCCCGCCACACCTCTCCTGTGATGTCGCTTTAGGAAGGTACGGCGCGCGGCGTCATTTCTTGTGCAATCGCAACCGGATAGCGAACACGTCTCTGATCAGAATGTTGGTGGATGTGCACGAGCTCCTTTGGTCCTGACTGATCTTCGCAATCACCATGGTCCAGAACCAGTCGACCACACCCGGGCCTTTGACTGAGGGAGCCGGGCTCAATCTGCATCTCTTGCAGTATCAAGCACATCGCCGAGCGTAAGACCGCCCCTCTGGAATGCCCTAACGATTTGGTGCGCCAAACTATCCAGATTGCCGCGGATCCAAATGTGTTCATTTCCCACGTCATTCCAGAAACAATCTGAAATAATGTGTTTGTCTCCCCACATGTTTTCAGAAACAATCGGAAATACATAGTACCACCTTTGGATCGATTGACTGACACTCCACCAATCTAGAAGATTTTTGGACAGCCATTGCCCAAGCTTCTACTCGATCTATCGCGATCAGAACGGTTTGTTCTTTAGCCAATTCATGGCGAGCTCAATGCCGATCAGATCGGAGGAGTACAGACATGTCGCACACTCTGGACGGTAATCTGAGTGATTGGACCTCGGCCGAGCGGCTCGATCTGCCCGGAACCGGGACCACCGGCTACCAACTCTACGGCACGATCGATACCCAGGGCACCGGGACAACGGCGACGAAGTCTTACGTCTTTGCTCTTCAAGCACCGGTCGCGATCTCGGACAATACGACCTTCTGGCTCAACACGGATCAGGACAGCAGCACCGGTCTTCAGGCTTACACAGGCGCAGGAACCGGTGCAGAGTACTACGTCAATTTCGTTGGCGGAGTTCCTTACCTCTACGACAGTACGACGGCACTGATCGGTCCGGTCGCCGATTATGCCTTCAGCGCGAACAAGCAGACGATCGAGTTCTCGATCCCGCTCGCCACGATCAAAGACACGACGCCCGGGCTCGACCTCAAGGCTGACGTCAACGACGCGGCTTTCCTGCCGGCGGACTACGCTGCAACGACCTACACGATCAACGATCCTGCTTCGCTGCCGGTGGCTGCGCCGAATGCGCATAAGATCGCAATCGTCTACTCTGCAACGTCAGCCAACCTCTACTTTGGAGGCGGCGCAGCTGGTGAAACGGCGTACTCGCAGCTCTTTATGGCGGCGCAGAACCAAGCGGCGGCCGCGGGTGTTCCTTTCGACGTGCTGTCCGAGTCCGATCTCAAGGACATTTCGAAGATTGCTGGCTACGAAGCTATCGTCTTTCCCTCGTTCAAAGACGTACCGGCGGCTGACGTCGCCCAAATCACGAACGTGCTGACGGAGGCAGTCAACACCTATCACGTCAGCCTGATCACGGCCGGCGACTTCATGACGAACGATGAGACTGGCGCAGCGCTCAGTGGTGACCCTTACATCCGCATGAAGACGCTGCTCGACCTGACGCGCGAGGGCGGTACCGCTACAGTCGGCGGTGATCCGGTCGACATCACTGCGACCGGGGACGGCTTCACCGGCTACCAGGCGAACGAGCTCGTCCGACACTACAACGCTATGAGCAGTTCTTGGTACGCGAGCGCCGATGGTAAGGCGCCCACCGTGATCGCGACGCAGACGGTAACCGAGGGGGGCGCCACGAGCACGCACGAGGCCGTCGTCAGCACCGTAACGGGCGGGACGAATGTCCACTTCGCCAACGAGAGTCTGCTTGGCGACAACAACATGCTCCAGCACGCGATCGAGTCCGTCGTCGATCCGACGAGCGGTCCTACTGTCAGCCTGCACATGAGCCGCGACAAGGCAGTCGTCGCTTCGCGCACGGACATGGATCAGGCAAAGGAGTCCACGGATGTCAAGCCCGAGGACGGTAGCGCCGGTATCTACGACAAACTTCTTCCGATCCTTGCCCAATGGAAGCACGACTATAACTTCGTCGGCTCCTACTACATTGACGTCGGCGATGGTACTGACGGAAGCCAAACGAACTGGTCAGTCTCCAAGCCGTACTACGACCAATTGCTTGCGATGGGCAACGAGATCGGTTCGCACTCCGTTACTCATCCGGAGGACACGAACTCGTTGACTGCGGCTCAAATTCAGGCCGAATTTCAAGGCTCGAAGGCGACGATCGAACAGCAGCTTGGCGTCAACATTGATGGTGCGGCAGTTCCTGGCAATCCAGAGTACGTTGCAACCTCACAAGACATCGAACAGTATTACAACTACATCACAGGTGGAGCGACGCTCGTTGGAGCTGGATATCCCGGAGCGATTGGACACCTCACGCCCGACGACGCGAAGGTCTACATCGCTCCCGACACTTCCTTCGATTACACGCTCATCGACTTTCAGCACCTCACCGTAGCCCAGGCAGAAGCGGAGTGGAACGCCGAGTGGACGACCGACACAGCCCATTCCAATTTACCGATCGTGGTCTGGCCCTGGCACGACTATGGGCCGACGAGTTGGCCGCTCGATCCAGGGGCAACGTCGAACTATACGATGCAGATGTACACAGACTTTATCGCCCAGGCCTACCGCGCTGGTGCGGAATTTGTGACGCTCGACGATCTGGCCCAGCGCGTCGCCAACTTTGACGCCTCGACGCTGCAATACAGTTACGATGCGACGGCGAAGGTCGTGACGGCCATGGTGGGCACTGCCGATGCCGGGAAGTTCGCGCTTGATCTCAGCGGCGTCGATGCAGGCTCCAAGATCAAGAGCGTCAGTGGTTACTACGCCTACGACGACGACAGCGTCTTCGTCGACAAGGACGGGGGCACCTTCACAATCAGTCTTGGCGCGACGGCCGACGATGTCACGCATCTCACCAAGATCGCCGACCGCGCCGAACTTGAGAGCGTTACTGGCGACGGAGCGAACCTCACGTTCAAGGTCGTCGGCGAAGGTAATTACATTGTCGACCTTAAGGATCCGACGAACCAGGACGTCAAAGTCACGAGCGCAGCCGGTACTGATCTTGCTTCTGTTCAAAGTGGCGATCAGCTCACGGTGACCCTGACGGGTCTCGGCGAGCACACGGTCACCGTAACGATGACACCGACGACACCACCGACCAATCAGCCGCCGGCGGTTGCCGCTCCGCTGACAGCTGCCGTGACGGAGGGCGGAGGGTCCGCGAGCTATGACCTCTTGCTGGGTGCTTCGGATCCGGACGCTGCCGACGTTGGGAAGCTCGCTGCGGCCAACCTCACCTACACGGTGGATGCGGCAGATCCTACCTCGGTCGCACCGGCTGGCCTCAGCTACGATGCTGCCACGCACACGCTGACGGTCGATCCTACGAACGCCGCCTTCGGCCATTTAGCGCTGGGCGTCACGCAGACCATCGTGTTGGGTTATGACGTCGTCGATCCTCAGGGCGCGAAGGCGGCGCAAACGGAGACGCTGACGATCACGGGAGCGAATGACGCGCCTGTGGTTTCCGCTGCTCTCACGGCGTCCGTTGCCGAAGGCGGGGCGAGCACGAGCTACGATCTGCTCGGCGGCGTGTCTGATCCCGACGATGGCGAGACCGCCACGCTGACCGCCGCCAACCTCACCTATGCGGTTGGCGATGCGGCGGCATCCGCCACGGTGCCAGCAGGATTGAGTTTCGACGGTGCCCACACGCTGACCATCGATCCGAAGGACGCTGCCTTCAGCGCACTCGGTGCGGGGGCACAAGAAACGATTGTCGTGTCCTACGACGTTAGGGACGCGCATGGGGCAATCGTGCCGCAGACCGAGACGATCACGATCACTGGAATCGACACGGTGGCGACGGGCGGGGAAGACACGGGAGGAGGATCCACGGGCGGAGGCACGACAGGCGGCGGGTCTGCGGGAGGTGGGTCTACCAGTGGCGGCATGGCCGGTGGGGACACCACGGGTGACGGCACGACCGCAGGGACAGGCAGCGACACCGCCGAGGTGCAGAATCAACAGTACTTCGGCTCCGTGAGCCACGATATTCACGGCATGGCCGGCGAGGTGTACGCCCTCTACGAGGCCCTTCTCGACCGTGCGCCGGATGCACTCGGCGGGGAAGGGTGGGCATCGGCCTTGAACAACGGTGCAAGCCTGCACGCCATCACGCAGGCTTTTCTCAACTCGGCGGAGGGGCAGATGCACCTCAACGCGGCAGACAACGCCGGCTATGTCGAGCAGCTCTACGAAACAGTGTTAGGCCGCCATGGTGACATGGAGGGGGTTCAGAGTTGGGTCAGCGCACTCGATGCAGGTGCCTCGCGCGCCGACGTAGCGGACAGCTTCGTATTCTCGGACGAATTCGTAGGACATTTGCAGCCGGCGCTGAATGCCGGTGTGTTCGTGGCTGACGCGACGAATTCGGACATGGCGCGGTTGTACTACGGTCTGCTCGATCGTGCCCCGGACGCAGCCGGGCTGCAGAGCTTCGAGACGGCAGCGCACGGCGGCACGTCCGAGACTGCTATCGCGCAGTCCTTCCTCAACTCTCCGGAGTACGCAAGCCTTCATCCGACCGCACAAGACGACGCGCAATACGTGGATAGCTTGTACCTGAATGCGCTGGGCCGCTCGGCGGAAGCAAACGGTGAAGAGTATTGGCTCAGCGCGCTGAGCCACGGCGCGTCAAGAGCCGAGGTTGCGATCGCGATCGCGGAGAGCCCCGAAGCTCGCCTGCACCTGGCTGGGCAGATCGAGGTGGGCTGGCACCTCGCCTGAGAGCAGCAGCCAGGTCGTATCCGACATCGCGATGGAGTGGGCCGTCCGAGACTTCCTGACGCGGGATGTGCCTGCAGAGCGAACGACCCGTCTCTGGCAACCGCTCAGCCCCGGCCTATCCGCGAGCCACCGTGCGTGTCAGCTCCCGTTGTATGGACACGACATGCACCCTGCTGGTTCGGATCGGCCCCGGCGCGGCGATCGCTCCGCGTTCGGGCAGCAAGCCTGACATCTCGAGCCGGAACTCCTGCTGTGTCCTGCTGGCGAAGATCGCTCTCGATTGGGCCGCCATCGCCGGAGCGCGCAGACCTTGCAGTGCCGCGTCGAGAAGCGCACGCGCATCACGGTGCGGCCCGCGTTGTGCTCGTCTGTCCAGCTCTCGCTCGTCTGCCCGGCCGGGCAAGTCGCCACCCGCCGATCCCAGTCGAAGGTGAACTGCGCGATCGTGAGCGCCCCTGCCGTGCGGGCCTGCCACTGGTTGTCCTTGGGTGCCGGTCCCACGAGTGCAACGGCGTGTTCGCGGGCCGCGGCTACGCGTTGATCGGCGTCGAGGTAAGCGGCATCGACGAGATGCCGGGCCGGCAACAGCTTCCTCGCCGCGAGTGCCGCGTGCAGGGGGGCCAAGGTGGCGCGATCGACGACGGGTGCGGGCGTGGTCGTCACGTGCGTGATCAAGGGCGGTCGGTCATCATCGCAGGTCTCGGTGAGGTGGACCTTGTACCCGACCCCGCTCGTCGTGCGCTTCTTGGCGTCGTGGATGTCCGGATCGTAGGGCGAGGCGACCATGAGCAGCGAAGGCGGCAAGCCCTCCGCCGCTGTCCGCCATCGTACCGAGGAGGCGCCGGAGCCCGGTGATCGCCCCTCGACCTCGGAGCAGATGAAGTTCTGCATCCAGACGCGCCGCAGCACGGCGATGGCCGGCACGTCGTGCAACCAGGGAGCGCGTCGGGCGCCGTGAGCGCGGTCAGAAGCGCGTGTCCGTCGTGTCCCACAGCTTCGGCGAAGGCGAGACGGGCCGCCTCGGCCTGGGGCACATGGAGGTCGTCGGCGCGCCGCGTGTAGCGGTCGACCCAATCCGGATGTGGGTGAGCACGTAGCCAATCGGGGGCGACGACGGCCAGGGCGTTGAGGGCGGCGCGGAGCGTCTCAAGGACACAGCCGAGCCGGTTGAGGCTGCGCACGGAGCCCAAGACATGAGTGGCGTCGGTGCGCTGGCGGCCGCGCCGGGTCAGAAGGCCTCGGTCGCGGCACAAGGCGAGGAGCGTGTCGAACAACAGCGCCTCGGCGTGGCCGACCACGAGGCGGGTGCGGAACTCGCTCAGGACGGACGCGTCGAAGCCCGGATCGGGGAGTTCGAGGGCGAGCAGGTCCTTCCAGTCGATCCGGCCGCGAACGGCATCGGCAGCCCGGCGATTCATCCCATTCGCCAGCAGTATCTTTCTCGTGGAGGGGACGGTCGGCGGGTTTGTGAAGGTCGGCGACCCCCGCCAGCCGGCTCCCTTGGTGCACGCACCGAGCTTCCGCTGGGAATGCACAGGCCGGGAGCGCGTGGAGCAGGGCGCATTCCGGCTCGACCTCGGCGGGACCGACCTGGTCCTGGCCCTCGAACGGCTGACCGAGGACCCGCTTCCGCGCGACCTCGTCGGCAGTCTGGTCGTCGATCCCGAAAACGCGCGGTTCGGCTTCCGGCCGGTCTACTTCTCCGGGCGGCAGCGCGACGGTAGCCGCGTCCGGTCATCCGCGCGGTCCATCGAATTTGATGCCTGACCATTGCGAGGCCGCGCGAGGTGCGGCTCGATGATCGCCAACATCCGCTCTGCCGAGGTCCCCGGCGGGAAGAAACCGAGATAATTGCCCGAGCGGTCCATCAGGTAAATGAAGGCCGAGTGGTCGATGGTGTAGCCACCATCCGGACGTTCAACCTTTTCGAAGAAGACCTTGTAGGCATCCGCCATCTGACGGATCGCCTCCGGGCTTCCCGTCAGGCCGATCAGGCGCGGATGGAAGCTCGGCACATATTCCGCGAGAAGGGCCGCAGTGTCACGCTCGGGATCGAGGGTGACGAAGATCGGCTGTATCGCCTCGCCGTCCGGCCCCAGCAGGGTCAGGGCACGGCCGATCTCCGTGAGATCGGTGGGGCAGACGTCCGGACAGGCGGCAAATCCGAAATAGACGATCAGGATCTTGCCGCGGAAGTCGTCCTGCGTGCGGGCGCGTCCCTCGTGGTCGAGAAGCCCGAACGGTCCTCCGACCGGCTCGCGGTTCCACATCAGCACGTCCATCAACTCGGTCGCGGACCGTCGTGGGCTCTCGCCCCGCGCCGGCACGATCAGGCTGGCGCCGAGGAGGCAAAGCAGCAGCGCCGCCCCTGCGGAGCTATGCACCGAACGTGAGCCGGCTGCCCGTCGTCGGTACGATCACGTGGTCCGGCATCTGCGCTTGCGCCTCGAGCGCGAAGTTCAGGCCGCTGCAATGCATCGGGATGACGACGTCGGGGTTCAATTTTTTGATCTCGGCCACAACCTGGGTCAGGTAGTCCTTGGGCGCCGGCCCGAGGTGGAAGCCGCCCACGATGGCGTGGACCTTCTCGACACCGGAAACGTCTTGGGCCTGACGGACCGAGTTGACGATCCCCACATGGCCGCAGGAACTGATCACCACGAGACCCTTGCCCCTGATGTTGAAGCAGGTGGCGTGCTCGTGAACGTGCTCGTCCGGGATGATCTTTCCCTGCAGCTCTGCGGGCGAATAGTGGGTCGCGTCGCAGCCCAGCCCGTCCTTCAGGCCGCGCTCGACGAAGGTATTGGGCAAGATGCGCTCGATCGAAGAGCGCTTGATCTGCCCCGTGGTGAAGGCGTGGCCGGCGATCACAGTCGGCGCCTCACACAAGACAGTCGTGACCCTTTGCGCAGCCAGCTCGCGCCGGTCGAGCTGGCCGAAATCCGTGAACTGGCCCTGCACACCGCTCGGGCTCACGCGGTGGCAGAAGTTATCCTCGCCTCCGGCATAAAGCTTCAGATCGGGGGCGAGCGAATTCCTGTACCGGTCGAGAAATCCAGTCAGACCGCCATAATGGTCGTGGTGGCCGTGGCTGACCACGAGCGCATCGACCCTGGTCGGATCGACCTTCAGAATCTCGATGTTGTTGAGGAGGGCATCGGGGCTGTAGCCGAAATCGAGCAGGATCGTGCGGCCTTCGTCCGCGCGCTGGGATTCGGCAAAAAGCGACAGGCCCCACTGATTGTGCAGAACCTTACGATAGTCGCTGCCGCGTCCGCTGCCCGGCGGCTGGTGGGACACACCCTGGAGGGTGGACGGCTTGAGGAACTGATCGTGGGCCGAGTCGATCAGGACGCGCAACGCCAGCTTGTCGACTGTCGGCACCTCGATCGGGGCTGCCGCCGCGACCTCGACGCAGGAGAATCCAGCGACGACGCCGGTTGCGAGAGCCGCCGATCCTTTGAGGAACCCACGCCTGTCGACAGACCCAGCCATGTCGATCCTCCCTTGTGTATCAGCTGCTCCGGATATAGCCGAGGTTCTCTGGAAAGATCTTCTTTCCTTGACGTGATGTTTAGAAACTTCCGTATCGATCGGGAAATCATCCACCAACAGCGCCCGCGGAGGACGCATGCGACTGCCTCTGCTACGCCCTGTCGAAACCAGGGGCGACGAGTGGCCGCGTGGGTGCTATGCCACGACCGAGTTTACCGGCGATCCCGGCCGTTTGCCAGTGATCCGATGAACCGAGCGCGAAAGGGAGATCGGCGATGTTCCTGTGAGGCGGAATCGACGATCTCCATCGTGACTGAGGGCATTGCGGCAGGGTCGGATACATTGCGCTGGAGCACCCCCCGCCGTTGGGCGCGGAACTCGCCCCTCCGGCATGTCCGCATCCCGAAAGCAATCAAGCCGCGTGCGCGGAAGGCCGGCCATCGTCGGGACTGGATAAAATGCTTATCGATCAGCCGCTTCCAACCGGCGGGCAGGCTTGCTCCAGACCGCAGGGGCGGCCGGCGGTAATGCGGTTGTGGACTTCACCGTCCCGATGCCGAAGCGGGAGGTGACCTTCTTCAGTGGGAGAGACGGATGAGCCGGGACCGCCGCCTGCATCTCGGCGCCTTCATGCGCCCCGTCGGGATCCACACCGCGTGGTGGCGCTATCCTGGCGGCTACCCGGATGCGAATTTCAGCTTCGAGCACCTGGCACATTTCGCCCGGCGCCTCGAGGCCGCGAAGTTCGACGCCTTCTTCATGGCCGACCACCTCGCCGTGATGAACATGCCGACGGCCGCGCTCCGCCGCTCGGCCACCGTGACCTCGTTCGATCCGCTGACGCTGCTGCCGGCGCTCGCCGTCCTCACCGAGCGCATCGGCCTGATCGCCACGGCCTCCACGACCTACAACGAGCCCTACCATGTGGCCCGCAAGTTCGCCTCGCTCGACCACATCTCGAAGGGCCGCGCCGGCTGGAACCTCGTCACCTCCGGCAACCCGGACGAGGCGCTGAACTTCGGCCGCGACGCGCATGTCGAGCACGCGGTGCGCTACGCCCGCGCCCGCGAGTTCTTCGACGTGGTGACAGGCCTGTGGGATTCCTTCGCCGACGACGCCTTCCTGATGGATCCGGAGAGCGGCCTGTTCTTCGACCCCGCCCGGATGCACGTCCTCGACCACCGGGGCGAGTTCCTGACGGTGAAGGGCCCCCTCAACATCGCGCGCCCGCTGCAGGGCTGGCCCGTGATCGTGCAGGCCGGTGCGTCGGAGGCCGGTCGCCAGATCGCGGCCGAGACCGCCGAGATGGTGTTCGGCTCAGGCTCGACGCTCGACGCCGCGCAGGCCTTCTACGCCGACGTCAAGGGCCGGATGCCGGCGGCCGGCCGCGACCCCGAGCACCTGAAGATCCTGCCCGGCTGCTTCGTGGTGCTGGGCGAGACGGAGGATGAGGCGAGGGCGAAGAAAGCGCGCCTCGACGACCTCGTTCATCCCGACAGCGGACTTGCCAACCTCTCGGTGCGTCTCGGTGTGGACGCCTCCGGCTTCGACCTCGATGCCCCGTTGCCCGAGATCCCCGAGACGAATGCCAGCAAGAGCGGCCAGGCGCAGATCGTCGATTACGCGCGCCGAACCGGCGCGACCGTGCGCGAACTCGCCCGCAAGGTGGGCGGCTATGGCGGGCTGCAGATGGTGGGCACGCCGGCCCAGGTGGCCGACCGCATGGAGGCGTGGCTCGAGGGCCGCGCCTGCGACGGCTTCAATCTGATGTTCCCCTTCGTGCCGGAGGGCCTCGACGACGTGGTCGACAGGCTGGTGCCGGAGTTGCAGCGCCGCGGCCTGTTCCGCCGCGACTACGAGGGAACGACCTTGCGCGACCATCTCGGCCTGCCGCGCCCCCCGAACCGCTTCTTCGCCTGACCCCTCACGCCAGCAGCCCGGCGCGCCGCCCGAGCCACAGGGTGCAGGCCGCGCCCGCGAACATCGCGATGCCGAAGACCCAGCCCGAGAGGGCGCCCGCCATGATGCCGGAGAGCAGCGTGCCCACGCTGCAGCCGAGACCCGTCATCGCGCCCCATCCGAGGAGGACGCCGCCGAGGAGGCCGCGGGCCGCATGGGTCAGGCGCGGCCGGGCGGGCCGGAACTGGCCGGCCGCGAGAGCGGCCGCGAAGGAGGCGAGCACGAGGCCGGCGACGAATACCCCGTTCGGGGTGAGCACGGCGTCGCGTAGGGCGGTGGCGCAGCCCCGGAAGGCGTCGAGCCCTTCGAGGCGGGCGGGTAGCAGCCCTGCGGCGCCCGCCGCCTGCCGGGCCCGCCCGCCGATCTCCGCGGTGACGCCGAGGGGGCCGGTCCGCAGGTAGGCGAAGGTGCCGATCGCCCCGACCGCGATGCCCCCGAGCCAGACCGGCCAGCGTCCGGCGAAGACCGCGCGCAGGGGATCGTTCGCGCCGCGCGGCTCCAGCGGCCCCGGCCGCGGCAATCGCTTCAGGAGTGGCCAGGCGAGGGCGGCGAGCACGGCGAGCCCGAGGACGAGGCTCCCCGCATAGCCGAGGTGGCGCGGCAGCCAGATGACCGGCGCCTCGGAGACGCTGGCGAGATAGAGCGGGTTCCACGTCGCGAAGCCGAGGACGAAGCCCATAGCGGTCCCGAGAAGCGCGAAGGGTGCGATCGGCGCGCCCTCGCCGAGGCGGTAGAGGTGCGCGCTGATGCAGGAACCGGACACCGCCATGCCGGCTCCGAACACCGCGCCTGCCAGGACGAGGACGGGACCGACCGGACCGATATGCGCGTCCGGCGGCAGGCGCGCGCCGGACGGATCCGGCATCCAGGCGCCGAGGACGATGGCGTATCCGGCGAGTCCCGCCGCCAGGGCCGCCAGGATGCCGAGCAACCCGCGCGGATCGCCGTCCACGAGGAGGTCCCGCCACTGACAGTAGAAGCAGAACCGGCTGCGCTGCAGCACGAAGCCGAACAGCGCGCCGAAGGTGAGGGACGGGGCGAGCCGCGCGCCGCCGGGCTGCCCCGAGAGCCACCAGGCTGTGCCGGCGAGCCCGAGGGCGATGACGAGCGGTAATCCCCAGTGCTGCGTTGCCGTCCGCCAGGCAGGGGTGGCAGGCGCCCAGGCGTGCGGGAGCGGCGCGCCATCCCCCGCCACCCGGTCCGTCACTTTCCGCCCCAGACCGTCCCGGCGAGGTTGACCACCGGCACGCCGACCGCGTTGCCGTACTCGGTCCAGGAGCCGTCGTAGTTGCGGGCCGGGTAGCCGAGGACGCGGCTCAGCACGAACCAGGAATGGCTCGAGCGCTCGCCGATGCGGCAGGAGGTGATGATCGGCTTCGAGCCGTCGATCCCGGCCGCGGCGTAGAGTGCCTTCAGCTCCGCGACGGGCTTGAGCGTGCCGTCCGGATTCACGGCCTTGGCCCAGGGCACGTTGACGGAGCCTGGGATGTGGCCCGCCCGGATCGCGAGTTCTTGCACGCCGGCCGGCGCGATGATCTTGCCGCTGAACTCGTCGGGTGAGCGGATGTCGAGGATCTGCTCGTCGCGCTCCTTGCGGGCGACCGCGAGAACGTCGGAGAAGCGAGCCCTCAGGGCGGGGGAGGGCGTTGCCGCGCTGAAGTTCGAGGCGGCCACCTCGGGGGCCCGCGTATCGAGCGGCCGCTTCTCCGCCTCCCACTTCTTGCGGCCGCCATCGAGCAGCTTCACGTTCTCGACGAGACCGTACTGGGCGAATACCCAGGCTCCCCAGGCCGCGAACCAGTTGTTGTTGTCGCCGTAGAGCACCACGGTGGTGTCCCGGTCGATCCCGAGCCGCCGCACGAGGGCCGCGAACTTGTCGGGTCCCGCGATATCGCGGCTCACCGTCTCGACGAGATCGGTGTGCCAGACGATGTTCTGCGCACCTGGGATATGGCCGCGCTCGAAGACACCGGGCTCGACGCTGACTTCGACGACCCGGAGTTTGCCAGCGTCGAGAGTCTTCTCCAGCCACTCGGTCGAGATCAGGGGGCTGTTGCTCGGATCGCTCCGAACGGTCCCGGCCTTATCCTGCTTGGCCGTCGGCTCCTGGGCGACGGAGCCAGGCACGGGCAGGAGCGCGATGACGAGGATCGCAAGCGCGCAGGTGGACAATTTCAGCATGGGGCGAACTCCAGAAACCATCGACGACGATTCGAGCGGGCGAACAGGCATGGCACCTGCGCGCATCGGGGATGTTTTTGATGATCAAATAGACAAAAGCAATTATACAAACAATACTCTGAACATATACAGAATGTTGTTATGCGAAGGCCATTTGATGCGAGCGCAATCGAGTTTATTTTCTTGCGATATTGAAATTAGTCAAGAAAATAGAATTTCTTTGTAGACCGCGGAAATATAATATTCGCCCATAGGACATCTTCACATCGCGAAGGACTATCTTCGCTTCCGATCCGTGCGGCGTGGATGGCGCAGGCTCGCCATCACGGCAATCGTCGTCTCGCCCGTGCCTGCGAATGGTTCCAGGGCGAACCGGTCGGTCGCACGCGCTGATCCACATCCTCCGAGACGGCCGGCGCGGACCGAGAGCACGGAGAGGTCCTCGTCGCAGGCGGCGTGGCAATGCGGCGGCGCGCCCTTGTAGACGCGGAAGGCGGCGCTCCCGGTCGGTCAGGTCGGGGTCGACGAGGCGCGTCGCGGCGGTCTCGGGCGGCTCCGCCGCGAGGGCCGCGAGGTCGAAGCGCGCGGCCTCGGCCGATCCGGTCGCCGGGATGCGGGCTCGCTCGTCGTCGCCTCTCCGTCAGGGGCGTCCTTCGCGGCCGGGCTCGACCGCCGCTCCTCACAGGCGCCGGCGCGGCGTCGCCTCCGAGGCCTCGGCCACGTCGCGTTCCGCCATCGCGGGCTCGACATGGTCGTCGGCATCGAGGACGACGACCTCCGTGTCGGTCGGCACGCGGCCGTAGAGGTCGATCACGTCCTGGTTGAACATCCGGATGCAGCCGGAGGACACGTTGGTGCCGATCGTTGCCGGCTCCGTCGTGCCGTGGATGCGGTAGAGGGTGTCGCGGTTCCCCTCGAAAAGATAGAGGGCGCGGGGCCCGAGCGGGTTGGCGAGGCCCCCCGCCATGCCGCCGCGCCAGGGGGCGTTGCGCTCCGGCTCGCGGGCGATCATGTCGGAGGTCGGCGTCCAGCGCGGCCACTCGGCCTTGCGCCCGACCCGGGCCTTGCCGCTCCAGGCGAGCCCCGCCTTGCCGACGCCGACGCCGTAGCGCAGGGCCCGGCCGTTCTCGCGCACCAGGTAGAGGACCTTGTTGCCCGGATCGACCACCAGCGTCCCCGGCGCATCGTTGCGCGGATAGGCGACCTCCTGCCGGAAGTAGCGCGGGTCGACGCCCGCGATGTCGGTGGCGGGCAACGCGAAGCGCTCGTCCGGCCGTGCCCCGTACATCGCCGTGAAGGCGGCGTTCGGGGCCGCCCTGGCGACCTCGCCGCGCGGCTCGACCGCGACGCAGCCGCCGGCGAGGCCCGCGAGCAGGATCGGCAGGATCAGGATCCGCAGCGGACCGGCCCACGACCGCGTTGCGGAGCGGCCGTCCGCGCGGGCCTGCGAAGTCGAGGGTGTGACGGTCATGGCGCTCAGGTCTCGGCGATATGCGCAAGCGTTGGCAGGGATCAGGTGTTGGCAGGGATCAGGTGTTGGCAGGAACGCGGCCGGAACGGGGTGAGCCCGCGCACATGCCCCGCGCACATGCCCCGCGCACATGCGCCGCACATCTGCGCCGCACCGGGCCGTCGCGGGCGAGACGGGAAGCGCGTCGCTGTGATGGCGATCCGCAGGATTTCGAAGAGGCCATGCGCCCTCCCGACCGCGAGATCGACCCGACGGCGGCCCCGAGCTGCCGGAGATGCGGCAAGGCCGGCCTCGGGCTCCGGGCCGCCCCTGGACGCGATCCCGTCCGGCGCCGATAGTCCCGAGCCGGTGACCGGAGCCGGTGACCGAAAGGGATTCCCGATGATGCTGAGGCGCCGCCTCCTCGCCCTCGCGCTGATCCTCGCGGCGGCCCCTCTGCGGGCGGAGCCGCCCGAGCCGGCGCTGCGCGTGGTGCTGGGGACGGCGACGCCCGGCGGCGGCTTTCCGGCCTACGGCGCGGCGCTCGCGGCGGCCGTGCGGGAGGTCGATCCGGGGCTCACGATCGAGCTCCGCGCGACCAAGGGCTCGACCGAGAACCTGACGCTGCTGAAGGCGGGCAGCCTCGATCTCGCCCTGGTGCAGGGGGAATACGCCTACGAGGCCCTCGCGGCGCAGGGCCCCGAGTCCGGGCGGCTCACGGTGGTCTCCCCCGTCGACGCCACGCCCGGCCTCTTCGTGGTCCCGGCCGCGAGCCCGATCCGCGATGTCGAGGGCCTGCGCGGGAAGGCGGTCGCCCTCGGCACGCACAGCTCCGGCCTCACCGTGATGGGGCGGACCGTGCTGCAGGGCTCCGGCCTCGATCCCGAGCGCGACGTCCGGACGATCCTCCTCGACCGGGCCGGCGACGGCCCCGCCATGGTCCTCGACGGGCGGGCGGACGCCCTCTGGGGCGGGAGCGTCGGCTGGCCGGGCTTCCGGACCCTCGCCACGGCCCCCGGCGGCGCCCGCTTCTTCGGGCCCGCCCCCGGGGCCATCCCGGGGATCCTGGCCCTGCGGCCCTCCCTGCGGCGCCTGACCGTGCCGGCCGGTGCGTTCCCGACGCAGGCGGAGGCGATCGAGACGGTCGGATCCTGGAGCTTCGTCGTGGCGCGGGCCGGCCTCGACGACGCCGCGGTCACGCGCCTCGTCCGGGCGGTGGACCGGGGGAAGGCGGCGCTGGCGCGGCAATATCAGCAGGGCTCCGAGAGCGACCCGCGCAACCTCGCGGGCGCCGTCCCGGCCGCCTGGCTCCACCCCGCGACCGCCGCCTACCTGCACGGGATCGGCGCCGCGCCGCCGTGAGGCGACGGCGGCCCCCCGCCGCCCCAGGCCGCGGAGGCGGCCTACCCCGCCCATCGATGCGCGTTCGGCATCGATCCATCCAGGCTTTGAGTTGGACCGGGAGGCCGGCCCGATCCTAGGCTGATCCTCGCAAATGGTCGCCGGCGGCTCTCCGCGAGCCCGAGAGAACGACCGATGTCCGCCACGGCAAAGGCCGGGGGGTCGATCAGCAGGGAGAACGCCCATGAGCGCCGGTCTGGCCATGACCGCCGTGAGGAGGAGCCGCGTGCGCCTCCTCATCGTCACGATGCTGTTCATCGCGACCACCATCAACTACGCGGACCGCGCCACGCTCTCGATCGCCGGGCCTTCGATGGCGAAGGACCTCGGCCTCGACGCCGTCGCGATGGGCTACGTCTTCTCGGCCTTCGCCTGGTCCTACGTCCTCGCCCAGCTCCCCGGCGGCTGGCTGCTCGACCGCTACGGCGCCAAGTGGGTCTATGCCGGGGCGATCTTCCTGTGGTCCGCCTTCACGCTGCTGCAGGGGGCGGTCGGGTTCTTCACGGGCTTCGCGGCGGTCGCGGTGCTGTTCGGGCTGCGCCTCTGCGTCGGCCTCGCCGAGGCGCCCGTCTTCCCGGCGAATGCCCGCATCACGGCGGCCTGGTTCCCCACGAGCGAGCGCGGCACCGCCTCGGCCTTCTTCAACGCGTCCCAATACTTCGCCACCGTGCTGTTCACCCCGCTGATGGGCTTCGTCGTGCACCATTACGGCTGGCACCACGTCTTCACCCTGATGGGCACGATCGGCATCGCCTTCGCGCTGCTCTGGACCCAGGTCGTCGCCGGGCCGAAGGAGCATCCGGGCGTCAACCAGGCCGAGCGCGACTACATCGAGGCGGGCGGCGCTCTGCTCGACATGGACGGCGGCGGCACGCGGACGGGGGCGCAGACCGGCCGGGCGATCGCCCAGCTGCTGCGCAACCGCATGCTGCTCGGGATCTATATCGGCCAGTACTGCATCACGACGCTGACCTACTTCTTCCTGACCTGGTTCCCGGTCTATCTCGTCAAGGAGCGGGGCCTGTCGATCCTGCAGGCCGGGTTCGCGGCCGTGCTGCCCGCCCTCTGCGGCTTCGCCGGCGGCCTCCTCGGCGGCTGGATCTCGGACCTGCTCCTGAAGCGCGGCCACTCGCTCACCGCCGCCCGCAAGATCCCGATCGTCGGCGGCATGCTCCTGTCGATGTGCATCATCGGCTGCAACTACGTGCAGGCGGATGCCGTCGTGGTCGGCCTGATGGCGCTGGCCTTCTTCGGCAAGGGCATCGGGGCGCTGGGCTGGGCGGTCGTGTCCGACACCTCGCCCCGCGAGACCGGCGGCCTCTCGGGCGGCCTGTTCAACACCTTCGGCAACACCGCCGGCATCACCACTCCGATCGTGATCGGCTACATCGTCCAGCAGACCGGCTCGTTCAACGGCGCCCTCGTCTTCGTCGGGCTGAACGCGCTGGTGGCGGTGTTCTGCTACCTCGTCATCGTCGGCGAGATCCGGCGGGTGACGTTGCACTGAGGCGCGAGCCATCGTCTGATCCGGCGACCATCCTCGCGCGGCCGCGGCTCGTCCCCGCGGCCGCGCCGCGCCCCGCGTGATGCGCCATGCTCGATTTCAGCCAGCTCCGCTGCTTCGTCGCCGTGGCGGAGGAGCTCCATTTCGGGCGCGCGGCGGCCCGCCTGAACATGACGCAGCCGCCGCTCTCGCGGCAGATCCAGGTGCTGGAGCGCGTCCTCGACGTGCAGCTCCTCGAGCGCACCAGCCGCTCGGTGCGGCTGACGGCGGCGGGCCGCAGCTTCCTGCCCGAGGCCCAGCACATCCTGCGGCTGGCCGAGACCGCGACCCACGTGACCCGGCAGGTGGCGGCCGGCCGCTCGGGCGTGCTCAAGCTCGGCTTCACCGCGGCCTCCGCCTACGATTTCCTGCCCCGCCTCGTCACCGCCTGCCGGACGGCGCTCCCCGACGTGACCCTGTCCCTGCGCGAGATGGTCACCAAGGACCAGGTCGAGGGCCTGCTCTCGGGCCAGATCGATGCCGGGCTGATCCGGCCGCCCGTGAGCCATCCGGAGCTCGACGCCACGCGCGCGCTGGCCGAGCCGCTCATCGCCGCGCTGCCGGCCGGGGATCCCCTGGCGGCGCGGGGCAGCGTCAGCCTCGGCGACTTTTCGGGCGCGCCCTTCATCGCCTACGCGCCGCACGAGGCGCATTACTTCCACGACCTCGTCGTCGGCCTCTTCGCCGAAGCCGGGGTGCAGCCGAGCGTGCGCCAGCAGCTGACGCAGATCCACTCGATCCTGGCGCTGGTCCGGGCCGGGCTCGGGCTCGCCCTGGTGCCGGCGGCGGCCGAGCGCCTGCGCTTCGAGGGCGTCGCCTTCCGGCCCCTCGACCTGCCCGAGCCGCGGCCGGCCGAGCTCTACCTGACCTGGCGGCGCGACCACGACAACCCGGTCCTGGGCGGCCTGCTCCGGGTCCTGGGGACGATGGATGGCCCCTGACCGACCGATGCGATCCGCGCATCGATCGATCCAGCCTTTGGCTTGGACCGACATGGAACCGGAGGGCTAGAACGGAGGCAAGGCGGCACGCCAGAGGCCGCATCCGCCACCGGGAGAACGCCCATGCCGACCCAGACCCTCCGCCCCGCGTCGCGCGGCCTGTCGGCCACGCCCACGATCACCGCCATGAAGGTCGTGCCGGTCGCCGGCCGCGACAGCATGCTGCTCAACCTCAGCGGCGCGCACGGCCCCTTCTTCACCCGCAACCTCGTGGTCCTGACCGACTCGACCGGCGCCACCGGCCTCGGCGAGGTTCCGGGCGGCGAGCGCATCCGCCAGACCCTGGAGGATGCCCGCGACCTCGTCCTCGGCAAGCCGCTCGGCGCCTGGAACGCGGTTCTCAACGCCATGCGCACCCGCTTCGCCGACCGCGACGCGGGCGGGCGCGGCCTCCAGACCTTCGACCTGCGGATCAGCATCCACGCGGTGACGGCGGTGGAATCCGCCTTCCTCGACCTCCTCGGGCAGTTCCTCGACCTGCCGGTGGCCGCGCTCCTCGGCGAGGGCCAGCAGCGCGACGCGGTCGAGATGCTGGGCTACCTGTTCTACGTCGGCGACCGCCGCCGCACGGACCTGCCCTACCGCGCCCCGGAGGCCCGCGACGGCTGGTTCCGCCTGCGCGACGAGGAGGCCCTGACGCCGGACGCCGTGGTGCGCCTCGCCGAGGCGGCCCGCGAGACCTACGGCTTCAACGACTTCAAGCTCAAGGGCGGCGTGCTGTCGGGGGAGGACGAGATCGCCGCCGTCACGGCGATCCACGCGCGCTTCCCGCAGGCCCGCGTCACCCTCGATCCGAACGGGGCGTGGTCCCTCGACGAGGCGATCCGGCTGTGCAGGGGGCGGGGCGACGTGCTCGCCTACGCGGAGGACCCGTGCGGGGCCGAGGACGGCTTCTCGGGCCGCGAGATCATGGCCGAGTTCCGGCGCGCCACCGGCCTGCCCACCGCCACGAACATGATCGCCACGGATTGGCGCCAGATGAACCACGCGATCCAGCTCGGCGCGGTCGACATCCCGCTGGCCGACCCGCATTTCTGGACGCTGGCCGGCTCCGTGCGGGTGGCCCAGCTCTGCCGCGACCACGGCCTGACCTGGGGCTCGCACTCGAACAACCATTTCGACGTGTCGCTGGCGATGTTCACCCACGTGGCGGCGGCCGCCCCGGGCCGCGTCACCGCCATCGACACCCACTGGATCTGGCAGGACGGCCAGCGCCTCACCCGCGAGCCCCTGCGCATCCGCGGCGGCCTCGTGGCGGTGCCGGAGCGGCCGGGCCTCGGCATCGAGATCGACTGGCCCGAGGTCGAGGCGGCGCACGCCCTCTACCGGCGCCACGGCCTCGGCGCCCGGGACGACGCGCAGGCGATGCAGGCGCTGATCCCCGGCTGGACCTTCGACAACAAGCGCCCCTGCCTGGTGCGCTGATCCGCATCCTGGTCTCTGGAGAACCCCGATGGACATCCTGAAGAACCGCTTCAAGGCGGCGCTCGCCGAGAACCGCCAGCAGGTCGGCCTCTGGTGCAGCCTCGCCAGCCCGATCTCCACCGAGATCGTGGCGGGCTCCGGCTTCGACTGGCTGCTCCTCGACATGGAGCACTCGGCCAACGACCTGCGCGACATCTACGGGCAGCTCCAGGCCATGGGCGAGGGCAGCGCCCACGCCATGGTGCGGGTGCCGAGCGACGAGCCGATCACCATCAAGCGCATCCTCGACACCGGCGCGCAGTCCCTGATGATCCCCAACATCGACGATGCCGACCAGGCCCGCCGCGCGGTCGCGGCCACCCGCTACGCGCCGCGCGGCGTGCGCGGCTTCTCGCAGGCGCCCCGCGCCGCCCGGTTCGGGCGCATCCCGGACTACCACGCGCGCTGCGAGGCGGAGATCTTCGTGGCGGTCCAGATCGAGTCCCGCCGGGCGCTGGACAATCTCGAGGCGATCGCGGGCGTCGAGGGCGTCGACGGCGTCTTCATCGGGCCCGGCGACCTCTCGACGAGCCTCGGCTATCTCGGCCAGCAGAACCACCCCGAGGTGGTGCGGGTGGTCGAGGACACGATCCGGCGCATCCGCCTCACGGGCAAGGCCGCCGGCATCCTGACCGCCAACGAGGAGCTGGCCCAGCGCTACGTCGCGGCCGGGACCCGCTTCACGGCGATCGGCTCCGACATGGGCCTGCTCGCGCGCAGCTCCGAAGCCCTCGCGGCCCGGTTCAGGGCCGGTGCCTGATCCCGCAACCCCGATTCCACAAGCCCGATTCCACAAGCCCGATTCCGCACAGGACCGAGACGGAGCGACACGGATGAAGATCGGATTCATCGGCCTCGGCATCATGGGGCAGCCCATGGCGCTGAACCTCATCAGGGCCGGCCACAGCCTCTTCCTGAAATCCGGCTCGAAGCCGGTCCCGGCCGCGCTGGCCGAGGCCGGAGGACGGCCCTGCGACAGCGCCGCCGCCGTCGCCGAGCAGGCGGACATCGTCATCCTGATGGTGCCCGACACGCCCCAGGTCGAGGCGGTGCTGTTCGGGGCGGGCGGCGTCGCCGAGGGGCTCAGCCCCGGCAAGATCGTGGTCGACATGAGCTCGATCTCGCCCATCGCCACCAAGGACTTCGCCCGCCGCGTCAACGATCTCGGCTGCGACTACCTCGACGCCCCGGTCTCGGGGGGCGAGGTCGGCGCCAAGGCCGGCTCGCTGACCATCATGGTGGGCGGACCGGAGGCGGCCTTCACGCGGGCCAGGCCCCTGTTCGAGGCGATGGGACGGAACATCACCTTGGTGGGCCGCAACGGCGACGGCCAGACCACCAAGGTCGCCAACCAGATCATCGTGGCGCTCACCATCGGGGCGGTGGCCGAGGCCCTGGTCTTCGCCGCCAAGGCCGGCGCGGACCCGGCGCGGGTGCGCCAGGCCCTGATGGGGGGCTTTGCCGCCTCGCGCGTCCTCGAGGTCCACGGCGAGCGCATGGTGACGCGCAGCTTCGATCCCGGCTTCCGGATCGCGCTGCACCAGAAGGACCTGAACCTCGCCCTCCAGGGCGCGCGGGCGCTCGGCGTCTGCCTGCCGAACACCGCCACCGCCCAGGAGCTGTTCAACACCTGCGCGGCCCAGGGCGGGCAGGATTGGGACCACTCCGCCATGGTGCGGGCGCTGGAGCTGATGGCCAACCACCCGGTCGCGGGCGCGGCCTAGGCCGGGTTTCCCCCGCGGCGCGACCCTGGCGCCGCGGGGGCTGCCGGCGGACGACGCGCCGAGACGCGAAGTCCCGCCCCGATCCGCACGGGAATACGCAGCGTCGAGACGAATAAGCTCGCGTGCTCTGGGATGATACTGAAGAGATCGGTGTCGAAGCCGCGCCGCGCGCCGGGATGGGCGCGCGCGTCCCCGGCCACCGCGCGGGCCGCCCGCGGCGCGGGTGACGAGATGTTCACGAAATCTTGCGATGCGGATGAAAGCGGGCGCGATACCGCTCCTCTATTCTCCAAACGCGGCGCCGAGGGCGGCAACATTGTGGCGGCCGGCCCCCGGCTACGCATAGCCCTAGATGACGTGAGTAGATTTCTCGGACCGCTTGCCTGGACAACCACGCCCGGAACCGCCATTCTTGTGCTCGCCGCGCGCGTTGGCGCGGCTCGCACAGCAGCCAGATATTCAGGACCAACATGAAGCGCAGTCGCGTTCAGCGGCCGTTTACCGTTGAGATCAAGTCGCGCGGTCGTCAAACGGGTTCAGTTCAAGATCAGCCGCCGTCTCCGTCACCCTCGCCGTCGAGCCTCTGGGCCGGATTGAACCTCCAGGGCGACGGGACGGACCGTTTCGGGGATTCCGCCACCATCGAGGCGCCGCGCGTCGCGGAGGCCCGCGTCGAGGCTCCCCGCATCCTGGCGTCCCGGTCTCCGGAGCCGCCCGCCCCGGCCGAGAAGCGCCGGGTCCTGCCGAGCCTGCTGGTGCCCGAGCCGGTCGAGGCCGAGCCGGAGCTGCCCCCCGAGCCGCGCCTGCCCCGCGTGCGCCGCGCCGCCGTGAAGACCCAGCCGGTGGACGCCCAGCGCGCGAAACGCCTGCCCGAGCCGGTGCGCGCGGAGATCACGGGGCGGGCCGCCGCCGAGGCGCAGGCCGTCCTGCAGGCCGCGGCCCTGGTCCAGCCCGCGCCGGGCGGCGCCGAGCCGGCGAGCGCCGAGGCGGCCCTCGCCCGGTCGCGCCGGGAGCGCCGCGGCCTGCCCGGGCTGCGGGCCGGCGAGCGCTGGAAGCGGCGCCTGCCCCGCTCCTGCTGGTAGGGCACGGCACGGCGGTCGTCACCAGGGCAGGGGGCGCTCAGTCCGCGGCTGCGGCCGCGTTGCGCCGGTGCAGGCTCGCGGCGAGCTGGTCCGCGAACTTGGCGGCCGCGACCGAGAGCATGCGGCCGCGCAGCTGCGCCAGCACCAGCGTCATCGGGGCGAGGTCCCGCCCGTCGATCGGCCGGCTGCACAGGCGGGGATCGTCCGGGATGCCGCTCGGCACCTGCAGGCTGACCACGTCCTCGCGCAGGACGAGGTTGCGCAGGAGCTCGAGGGAGCTCGACTCGACCACCGGCCCCGCGGTGATCCCCCGCCGGGCCAGGGCCTGCTCCAGATGGTGCCGGATCGCGAGGGAGCGGTCGGGCAGCGCCAGGGTGTGGGCGAGGCAGTCGCGCAGGCGCACCGGCCCCTCCGGCCCCGCCAGCGGGTGCCCGGCCCGCATCAGGGCGCAGACGGGCTGGTGGCAGGAATACAGGACGTGCAGCTCCGCCGAGGGCGGCGGCTGCAGCACCAGGGCGATGTCGGCCTCGAAGGTGGTGAGCGCCGCCACCGCCTGGATGTGGTCGCGCACCTGCACCAGGAAGCCGACCTGCGGGTGGCGGGCCCGGTAGGCCTCGACCTCCTCCGGCACGATCCGGGTGACGAAGGCCTGGCTGCAGGCGAGGGCGACGAGGCCGCGGCGCACCCCGGAAAGGTCGGCGATCTGCGAGCGCACCCGCTCGAGGTCGGCGATCTGGTCGCGGATGTGCCGGACCAGCAATTCCCCCGCGGCGTTGAGGCGCATGCCCTGCGCCAGCCGTTCGAAGATCGGCGTGCCGAGCTCGTACTCGATGTCCTGGATCTGCCGCGTCAGGGCCGAGGGCGTGATGTTCAGCCGCTCGGCGGCGCGGCGGATCGAGCCGCTGCGGGCGATCTCCGCCACGTAGCCGAGGGTGCGCAGATGCTTCACGGCCCGGATTGCCCCAACGGATCGACGCGCCGCGCGGGCGGCGACGGACCGGCGCAAGGTGCCTGCCCGTTGCCGAAACCGCAACGGGTCCTTCGAAAATCAGCACTCGTTTGCAACAGCCCGGGCGGCTAGCCTCCGGGACTTCGAGGTCCGATCCGGAGTCCGCCCATGATCCGCCGCCGCACCCTCCTGGCCGGGCTCGGAGCCGGCCTCGCCGCCCCGCTCGTCGGCCGCGCGGCCTCCGCCGAGACCGCCCCGACGCTGATCCGGATGGGCTCGCTCAAGCTGATCCACTCGATCGCGCCGCATTTCTACGAGCGCTTCACCCCGGCCGGGGTGAAGGTCGAGGTCGTCCCCTTCGAGAGCCCGACCGAGTGCAAGAACGCGGTCGTGACGAAATCCGTCGATTTCGGCACCTTCGGGATCGCGGCCGCGACCCTCGGGGCGGCGGCGGGCGAGCCCCTCGTGGTCATCGCCTCCACCTGCAACCGCGGCATGGCGATCATCTCCCGGAAGGATTCCGAGATCCGGGCGATCAAGGACCTCAAGGGCAGGCGCGTGGCGATCTGGCCCGGCAGCACCCAGGAGGTCTTCGCCCTGGAGCGCATGCGCATGGAGGGGTTGAGCGTCCGGGACATCGTGCCCGTGCGCATCTCCTTCTCGGAGATGCACATCGCGCTCGCCCGCGGCGACATCGACGCCTATGTGGGCGCCGAGCCGGCGCCGGGGGTCAGCCTGTCCTCGGGGGTGGGCCAGCTCGTCGAGTATCCCTACGGCACCGAGATGGGGGCGCTCAACATGGTGTTCGGGGCCCACCGGGATACCCTGGCGGAGCGGCCCGACCTCGTGCGCACCATGCTGGAGATCCACCGCAAGGCCTCGGACTTCGCCGGCAAGGACCAGGAGGCGATGATCGCCATGGCGGTGTCGAAGCTCGGCCAGAAGCGCGAGGCCCTCGAGCGCTCCGCCCCGAACGTCGAGCTGAAGTGGAAGCTCGGGCCGGACGAGGTGAAGCAGGCCCACGCCTATGCCGAGCACATGCTGGCCCTGAAGCAGATCAAGCGCCTGCCCGGGCCCGGCTTCATCGACACCCGCTTCGTCGACGCGATGAGGGACGCGTGAGCACCGGGGCGGAGGCGGGCGCGCTCCCGCTCGCGGCCGGGTCCCTGCCGGCGGGCGCGGCCGCGCCGCCGGCGCGCCGGGCCGGCCCGGGCCTCGCGCGCCTGCGCGCCGCGGGGCTCGCCCTCCTGATCCCGGCGGGCCTCGGCCTCGTCTGGCACCTCGCCACCGTGGGGCGGCCCTACAGCCTGATCCCGCCCCCCGCCGAGGTCTGGACGGAGCTGCGCGACCTCGCCTTCGGGGGCATCAACGACGACGCCTTCAGCGGCACGCTCTGGGCGCATCTCGCCGCCTCGCTCGCGCGGGTCTACGGCGGCTTCGCCCTCGCGGCCGCCGCGGCGCTGCCCCTCGGGCTCCTGATCGGGCGGGTGCCGGTGGTCCGGGCGCTCCTCGACCCGACGCTGCAGATCCTGCGGCCGATCCCCGTCACCGCCTGGCTGCCGCTGGCCATGATCCTGTTCGGGCTCGGACCCCGCTCGGCCTATTTCCTGGTCTTCCTCGGCGCCTTCTACCCGATCCTCGTCAACACGGTCTTCGGGGTGCGCTCGGTCGAGCCGCGCCTGTTCGAGGCCGCCGCGATGCTCGGCTGCACCGGGACGGCGCAGTTCGCCCGCGTGGTCCTGCCCGCGGCCCTGCCGTCGATCTTCACGGGGCTGCGCCTCGGCCTCGGTTTCGCCTGGGTGGTGATCGTCGTCGGCGAGATGACCGGGGTGCAGACCGGGCTCGGGGCGATCATCATGGAGGCCCGCCAGCTCTCCCGCACCGAGATCGTGATCTGCGGCATGGCGGTGATCGGGGTGGCGGGCTTCGTCTCCGACTGGATCGTGATGCGGATCGGCCGGAGCCTCCTCGCCTGGAGCCCGTCCCACGGATGAGCGGCAAGCCGAGGAGCGGGGCGCCGCGGGGCGGGAAGCCGAGGAGCGGGAGACCGATGAGCAGGAAGGACGCCCCCCATGGCTGACCCCACGGTCCCGATCCTCGACATCCGCAACGTCGCGAAGACCTTCGTGTCGAACGGGCGCAGCATCGAGGCGCTGCGGGGGGCCAACCTCACGGTCGCGCGCGGCGAGTTCATCTGCCTGCTCGGCGCGTCCGGCTGCGGGAAGTCGACGCTCCTGCGCATCGTGGCGGGGTTCGAGGCCGCGACCGGCGGCGAGGCGCTGATGTGGGGCAAGCCGATCCCGGGGCCGGGCCCGAGCCGCGGCATGGTCTTCCAGGATTACGGCCTCTTCCCCTGGCTGAGCGTACGGGACAATATCGGCTTCGGGCCGAGATCCCGCGGCCGCCCCGCTCCGGAGATCCGCGACACCGTGGACCGCTACATCGATCTCGTGGGCCTCCAGCGCTTCGCCGACGCCCACCCGCACCAGCTCTCGGGCGGCATGAAGCAGCGCGTCGCCATCGCGCGCGTCCTCGCCAACGACGCCGAGGTCGTCCTGATGGACGAGCCCTTCGGGGCGCTCGACGCCATGACCCGCGAGCGGCTGCAGGACGAGCTCCTCGACCTGTGGCGCCGCACCGGCCTCACCGTGCTGTTCGTCACCCACGCCATCGAGGAGGCGATCTTCCTCGCCGACCGGGTCGTCATGATGTCGCCGGGCCCGGGCCGGATCGAGGCGGTGCACGCGATCGACCTGGCCCGGCGGCGCGACGTGTCGAGCCCGGCCTTCAACGACGTCCGGCGGATGCTCTCGGCCCAGCTCCACAGCCACCACGCCCCGAAGGCAGCCTGAATGGACACCGCTCCGGACGCCCCCGAGACCGGGGCCGCCGACTGGCGCAGCCTCGACCGCGCGGCGCTGAGCCGCGCCTACGACAATTCCGGCGCGGTCCCGGGCAGCGCCGAGACCGTGGCGGCCTGGCGCGCGCAGAGCGCGGCGTTCCGGGAGGCCCGGCTCGACGCGGAGCGGGCCTACGGGCCGGGCCCGCGCCAGCGCCTCGACCTCTACCGCTGCGGCGCCCCGAGCGCCCCGCTCCTCGCCTTCATCCACGGGGGCTACTGGCAGCGCAACGCCAAGGAGGGCTTCTCCTGCATGGCGGCGGGCCCCCTCGCCCTCGGACTCGACGTGGCGATGATCGGCTACACCCTCGCGCCCGAGGCGAGCCTGAGCGAGATCGCGGCGGAGATCCGCGCGGCCCTGCGCCTGCTGCGCTCGGAATCGCGCGGGCGCCGCCTCGTGGTCTCGGGCTGGTCGGCGGGCGGGCACCTCGCCGCGCTGGCCGCGGACGCGGCCGATGCGGGGCTGGCGATCAGCGGGATCTTCGAGCTCGCGCCGATCGCCCGCACCGGCCTCGACGACGCCCTGCGCCTCAGCGCGGAGGAGATCGCCGCCCTCTCGCCGATCCGCCACCTCGCCCCGGGCGGGCCGCCGGTCTCGGTGGTGTACGGCGCCGAGGAGCTGCCCGAGCTGCGCCGCCAATCGACCGCCTATCACGCCGCCCGCGTCGCGGCGGGCCTCGCGGGGCCGCTCCTGGCGGTTCCGGGCGCCCAGCACTTCTCGGTCCTCGACGGCCTGATGCGGCCGGACGGCGGCATCGCCCGGGAGGCCGCGCGCCTCGCCGCCCTCTAGGGCTCTAGCCACGCGCGGGCGGCGCGCCGGGGACCCGGCGCCGGCGGGGCCGGCCTCAGCCGTTCAGGGGCACGAAGAAGCAGATCAGGCGCCCCGCGTGGTGGCAGAGATGGTAGCGCGCGTCCTGGCTCGGGCGGGCCTCCGCGGTCGGGATGAAGTAGCCGTGGGTCCGGTAGCCGCCCTTGACCTGCTCCACATCCTCGACGGGCGCGCAATCCTCGTCGGAGCAGCAGACGAGGGGATACCAGGAATGGGCGAACTGGAGGATCGACAGGGCCGCAGCGAGCGGAAAGCCGTGCATGGTCACCTCGCAACCGGGTTTCGTCCGACCGGTTCCATCCAACCCGGAACCGCGGGCCGCCCGCCCGGGATCCGGACCCGGCGGAGGCCGGGATCGCGCCCCCGCCGGGCCCGGGGCCGCGATGCAAGGACGCGGCCGGGCCGGGCCGCGTGCGAGGCGGGGTGATGCCGGCCCGGCATGGATGCGTCCTGCCCTCGGCATTGGCGCCGGCGGGGCGGGGCGCTAGGACCGCCGGAGCCGCCTGCGGACATCCCGGCCGCGGGGTTCCGGGGCTCCCGCCATCCCGGGCCCGTGCCCGGCGGCTCCCTCACGCGGTGTCGGCCCCATGCTCTCGACCCTGATGGTCGTGCTCCCGATCTTCGCCCTGATCCTGGCCGGGTGGCTGGTGCGGCGGATCGGCCTGCTCAGCGCCCACGCGACCACCGAGCTGAACCGCTTCGTGGTCTACCTCGCCCTGCCGGCCCTGCTCTTCGACGTGATGGCCCACACCCGCTGGGACGAGATCTGGCAGCCGGGCTTCATCGCGGTCTTCGGCCTCAGCAGCCTCGCGGTGTTCGGCCTGACCGTGCTGATCCGCCGTCGCCGCCTGCCCCTCGCGGACGCGGCCATCGACGGCCTCAATGCCGGCTACCCCAATACCGGGTTCATGGGCTTTCCCCTGGCCCTCGTGGCGCTCGGCCGCGACGCCCTGGCGCCCACCACGATCGCGGCCATCATGACGGTCTGCGTCGTGTTCGCGGCGGCCATCGTGCTGATCGAGATCGGCCTGCAGGGGCGGGCCCGGGGCGGCACCCTCGTGCGCAAGGTCGCGGGCTCGCTGGTGCGCAACCCGCTCCTCGTGGCGCCCGCCCTGGGGGCGCTGGTCCCGGCCGCGGGCCTCGCCGTGCCGCTCCCGGCCGAGACCTTCCTGAAGCTCCTCGGCGGGGCGGCCTCGCCCTGCGCCCTCGTGGGCCTCGGGCTGTTCCTGGCGCAGGGGCGGGCGAGGCCGGAGGGGGACCGGAGCGCGGCGGCCCTCCTGGTCGGCCTCAAGCTCGCGGTGCACCCGGTCCTCGCCTGGCTGCTCGCGCGCTTCGTCTTCGACCTGCCGCCGCTCCTCCTCCACGACGCGGTGCTGATGGCGGCGCTGCCCACCGGGACCGGGCCGTTCATGCTGGCCGAGCATTACCGCCGGGAGGCGGCGGTCACGGCCCGCGTGGTCCTGGTCTCGACGATCCTCTCGGTCCTCACGGTCTCGGGCTACCTCGCGGCGATCCGCTGAGGCGCGGCGGCCCCGAAAAAAGGCGGCGGCCCGGAGCGGTCGCGTGATGGAATAAAAAATTCAACTTCAGGATGCGCTAACCATTATGGCGGAGCATCCGGCGCGGTCGACCCGCACGTGGCGGGCGGCGGCTCTCGGATTTCCCCATGCGCATCTCCATCAAGACGGCCCTCACCGCGCTGTTCGCGCTCCTCGCCCTCGTGGTGGCGGGGCAGGGCGCCCTCACCCTGGCCAAGCTCGCGGCGATCCGGCAGGGCGTCACCTCCGTGGCGACGAACTGGCTGCCCTCGGTCGCGACCATCAACGAGATCAGCTCCGCGGTCGACAAGGCGCGCCTGCGCCAGTACCGGCTCGCCACGACCTCGCCGCGCGACCCGAAGCTGCAGGACACCTATCGCCAGCAATATCTCGAGGCCCTCGAGAGCGTCGCGGGCGCCCGCAAGCGCTACGAGCCGCTGATCTCCTCCCCGGAGGAGCGGGCGCTCTACGACCGCTTCGTGGCGGCCTGGAGCCGGTTCGAGCGGGACGGCCTGACCCTGATCGAGCTCGTGGATGCCGGCCAGCAGGCGCAGGCCCTGGCGGAGCTGACGAAGCCCGAGGCCGTGACCTTCTTCACCGGCCTCTCGAAGATCCTGGCCGAGGACGTGGCCCTGAACCGCGAGGGCGCGCAGCGGGACGCCGACGCGGGCGTGGCGAATGCCGACGCGGCCTCCTCGGCCACCGCCGTCGCGGTCGGCCTCGCGCTCGCGGTCGCCCTCGGGGCGATGCTGTTCGGCCTGTTCCGGATCTCGCGGCCGATCACCGGGATGACCCGGGCGATGGGGCGGCTGGCGGAGGGCGACGCCGGCGTGGCGGTGCCGGGCACCGGCCGGCGCGACGAGATCGGCGCCATGGCGGCGGCCGTGCAGGTGTTCAAGGACAACCTCGTGCGCGCCCGCGCGCTCGAGGCCGAGACCGCGCTGGCGCGGGCGGGGGCCGAAGTCCAGCGCAAGGCCGCGATGCGCGAGATGGCGGACGGCTTCGAGGCGGCGGTGAGCGGCATCGTCGGCTCCGTCGCCTCCGCGGCGACCGAGCTGCAGGCGACGGCCCAGACCATGACGGCGACCGCCACCGAGACCGCGAGCCAATCCACCACCGTGGCGGCGGCCGCCGAGGAGGCCGCCTCCAACGTGAACACGGTGGCGGCCGCGGCCGAGGAGCTCGGCTCGTCGGTGGCCGAGATCGGGCGTCAGGTCGACGGCTCGGCGGGCCTCGCGCAGGTCGCCGTGACCGAGGCCGGCCAGACCGCCGCCCTGGTCCAGGACCTGAGCCACGCCGCCGCCAAGATCGGCGACGTGGTCGCCATCATCTCCACCATCGCCGGGCAGACGAACCTGCTGGCGCTCAACGCCACCATCGAGGCGGCGCGGGCCGGCGAGGCGGGGCGCGGCTTCGCGGTCGTCGCCGCCGAGGTCAAGGAGCTCGCCAACCAGACGGCGCGGGCCACCGACGAGATCACGAGCCAGATCAGCCGGATCCAGGGCTCGACGGGCCAGGCCGTCACGGCGATCGGCGGCATCGCGGCGCGCATCCAGGAGATCAGCAGCGTCGCCACGATGATCGCGGCGGGCGTCGAGGAGCAGGGGGCGGCGACCCAGGAGATCGTGCGCAACGTCTCCCAGGCGGCGGCCGGCACCGGCGAGGTCACGGCCAACATCGCGGGGGTGGCCTCGGCCGCCGAGGAGACCGGGGCCGCGGCGAGCCAGGTGCTGATTTCGGCCTCCGAGCTGTCGCGCCAGTCCGAGCATCTCGGCGCCGAGGTCGCCCGCTTCCTCGCCACCGTGCGGGCGGCCTAAGGAGGCCGCGGGCGGCCTGAGGGGCCGCGGGCAGACCGGGCGGACACGGAATCCTGTTTTGCCGAAGCGGCCCTGTCCGGGGCGGGGCCCGGGCGCCAGCTTCCCGGAGGCCCGGGTTTCCCCGACCCGGGCGGGGCTCCGCCGGCGATCCTGACCCGTCTTCCGGCGGGGCTGCGACGTCCTCGGGCGACCTCGACCCCGCGGCCTCAGGGCTCGCGGGGTGTTTCCTGCGCGCCCGGCCCTTCGGCCCCGGGCCGGTGCCCCGGGTACGCGACCGCACGGGAGGAGGGCCGTCCCAGCGCGATCGGCGCCGGGCGGGCCCGATTCCGCCGCATCCGCGCGCCTGCCGAAACTTTGTGCAGAGGCTTGGCCGCAACGACGGGCGGGGCCCCGCATTGGCCCCCCAACGTCACTCTTCGCGAGGCCAAGGCATGCTCGTCGGATACATCCCCATCGCGCTCCTCGGCGCCGCCGGCACGACCGCCCTGATGTGGTCGCACGGCGCGGTCGAGGCCCTGCTCGCCGCCCCCCTCGGCGGCAGCCTCGCGACCCTCGCGGTCGCGGCGGGCGGGTACCTGTCGGGGGTGTTCGAGGCGCGCGGCAGCGCCCGGACGCGCGACCGCGGCGTGCACGCCCGTTTCCTGCCGACCTGGACGGCCGTCGCGCACCATTGAGGCCGGCGCCAGGTCCCGGGCGCGCGACGAGGCCGTGCGCCTCACCCCGCCACTTCGGCCAGCCAGCTCGGCCGGTCGAGCGCGGCGACCGGGATGCCTCGATCGCGCGGCCCTGACCCGGCACATCGGGGTCCGAGCCCCGAGACAGCGCACCGGGACGCCCCCCGCGACGACCACCCCCACCGACCTGACGAGCATCGGCCTGCACGAGAGCCTCGACGAGGCGATGCGCCAGATGGTCCCCCGGATGGTCCGTCACGTCTGCGCCCGCACGCGCCTCACCCGCAACCAGGCCTCCAACCAGGCCTCCAACCAGGCCTCCATGCCGTGCTCCCGCGCGCGGAACCTGCGCATCGCCCGGACCGTCGACGGCAACAACGGCGTGCACAGGCCGATGCCGCGGAGCGCCCTGGAGGCGCCCGCCCCGCAGGAACGCGGCGCCCCGCAGGAACGCGGCGCTGGGCGATGACGGGGCCGCCCGGAACCGCGGCCCCACGCCGGCCATTGGCGCTGCGCGGGAACCAGGGAGCGGCGCCATGACGGGGACCGGCGGGCACGAAGGCGGCCAGGCCTTGCGCGGGCCAGCGGCGAACACCGTCGTCCTCGCGGGCGCGACCGGCGCCCTCGGCGGCCGCATCGCCCGCGCGCTCGCGGGCCGGGGCGCCGCCGTCACCGCCCTCGTGCGCACCGGCACGCCCCCCGGACGGGTCGCCGCCCTGGAGGCGGACGGGATCCGGGTGGCCGCCCTCGACCTCGACGATGTCGGTCAGGTCGCGGCGGCCTGCACGGAGGCCGGCGCGACGGGGGCGGCCTGCGTGGTCTCGGCCCTGAACGGGCTCGAGCCGACGATGCTGGGGACGCAAGGGGCGCTGCTGCGCGGGGCGGTGGCGGCGGGGGTGCCGCGCTTCATCCCCTCCGACTTCTCCCTCGACTTCACCGGGACGGCGCCGGGGCGCAACCGCAACCTCGACCTGCGCCGGGCCTTCCACGCGCAGCTCGACCGGGCGCCGCTGCGGGCGACCTCGATCCTCAACGGCGCCTTCGCGGACCTGCTGACCGGGCCGATGCCCCTGATCCTGTTCGGGCTCCGCCGGGTGATCCACTGGGGCGAGGCCGACCAGCCGCTCGACTTCACCGCCATGGACGACGTCGCGGCCTTCACGGCGGCCGCCGCCCTCGACCCGGAGACGCCCCGCATCCTGCGCGTCGCCGGCGCGCAGGCGAGCCCGCGGGACCTCGCGGCGATGGCCGGCGCCGCGACGGGGCGGCAGTTCCGCACCCTGAGGCTCGGCGCGCCCGCCCGGCTCGACGGGCTGATCCGCCTTGCGCAGGTCCTGGCGCCCGGGCGCGGCCAGGTGTTCCCGCCCTGGCAGGGCCTGCAATACCTGCGCGACATGTTCGAGGGCCGGGGCCGCCTCGCGCCCCTCGACAACGACCGCTATCCCGGCCTGCGCTGGACCGGCCTGCCGGAGATCCTTGGGCGGCGCTGAGCCTCACCGGAAGGCTTCGCGGGCGGCCCTACCGCCGGATCAGCACGACGCCGGCGATGAGGAGGCCGACGCCGAGGAGGCGCGGCAGGTCGGCGGCGCGCTGCGCCAGGCCCAGCAGGCCGAAATGGTCGGCCGCCACCGAGGCGAGGAGCTGGCCCGCCACCAGCAGGGCGATGAAGGTCGCGGCCCCCAGCTGCGGCACCAGCAGGATGGCGAGCCCGATGAAGACCGCGCCGAACAGGCCGCCGCTCCAGGCCCACCAGGGGACGCGCAGCGCCACGCTCGCGGACGGCACGGGATCGCGCAGGACGATCGTCAGGAGCGCCATGCATCCGAGGCCGACGAGGTAGCTGGCGAAGCCGGACCACGCCGCCGAGTTCAGGGCCGCCCGCAGGTTTGCGTTGAGGGCCTGCTGCACCACGATGCTGACCCCCGCGAGGGCGGCGAGGGCGGAGGGAATCAGGATCGGGAGCATCGGCCGGCACACCCATGGGGACGACAAGGGACGGGGCGCCGGCGGCCCTCGGGCCGCCGGCGCCCCGTCGCACGACCTCCAAGGTCGCACGACCTCGAAGGTCGCACGGCCTTGACAACCACGGGAGGGTCATGCCGTCAAATGCCGCATCCGCGCGTTTCCATGCGAATGGGGCATGATCAATCCCGCCCATCTCGACCTGTTCCGGGCCGTGCTGCGGCACGGGGGCATGACGCGGGCCGCGGCGGCGCTCGGCATCGGGCAGCCGCATGTCAGCCGCGCCATGGCGCAGCTCGAGGCGGATCTCGGCTTCCGCCTGTTCGTGCGGGGCCACGGCAGCGCCCTGCCGACGCCGGAAGGGGAGGCCTTCGCCCAGGCGGTGGCGCAGACCTATGCGGGGCTGGCGCAGCTCGGCCACGCGGCCCGCCAGTTCCGGGAGCGCGGCACCGGGGCGCTGCGGGTCGCCTGCCAGCCCTCGCTCGCCGCGCGGCTCCTGCCCCGGGCGATCCGGCGCCTCGACGCGGAATGCCCGGGCGTGCGCGTCGCGGTGCACGTGCCGAGCCCGGACACGATCTGGTCCTGGGCGTCGTCGGGCCAGTGCGACATCGGCCTGGTGCGGCCGCGCCCGGGCTATACGGGGGTGGTGGCCGAGCCGTTCCTCACGCTCCCTGCCGTCTGCGCGCTGCCCCGGCGGCACCCGCTGGCGCGCCGGCGCAGCATCTCGGCGCAAGACCTCGCGGGGGAGCCCCTGATCTCGGGCGGGGCCGGCGCCTTCCAGCAGGCGCTCGAGGCGATCCTCGCCGGGGCCGGTGTCGCGCCGCGCTTCGTCCTGACGGCGCAGTACACGGCCGCGCGCTGCGGCCTCGTCGCGGAGGGGCTCGGGATCGCGATCGTCGATCCCCTGCCGGCGCGCGAACTCGCGGGGCGGCCGGGCGGAGGCCCGGTGGTCCTGCGGCCGTTCCGGCCCGAACTGCCGATCGCCACGCTGCTGCTGCGCCCGGCCGGCCGGCCGCCGAGCCACCTCGCCGGGCGGCTCGCGGAATTCCTGAGGATCGAGCGGGACGCCCTGCCGTGACCGCGCGCCTGCTTTCGCGATGGCGGGACGTGTGGTGCGCGCAAGACCGGGTGAGCGCGAAACGCTTCCCCCGACCTGGCTTCGGGGTCGTCGCCAAACCAAAGCCGGCCCCGCAGCGGGCGGGGCCGGCTCTCTCGCGCCCGCGGACGGGGCCGCCTCTCTTGCGCCCGCGGACGAGGCCGCCTCTCTTGCGCCCGCGGGCGGGCTCAGCGGCGCGGGCGGCCGATCACATCCGGTTGCTGCGGCGCTTCATCGCCTTGCGGCTCGCGCGCGTGGGCTTGGCCATGGAGCGCCGGCCCGTGGCCGGATCCACGCTCGGCGTGCCGCCGCGGGCGCCCATCTCGCGCTCCTGTCCGGCGAGCGGCCCGCCGGCCTGCGAGCCCGAGCTGTTGTAGGGCGCGTTGCCCTGCGCGAGGGCGGGGGTGGCGAGGAAAGCCAGGGCGAGGGCGGCGACAGCGTACTTCATCGGAGGTCCTTCGGTGTTGGCCCGCGGGGCAGGGGGCTGCGCCGCAGGGTGGGAAACCGCCCCTCGGCCGGACCGGCCGCGGCGGCGCGTGAGCGCTTCGGCGGCATCGGCCGCCAAGCGCGGTGAACGGGATTGCGCGTCCGCGCGCCCGGGTTCGGCGCGCCGGATCCTACCGGCCGGGCGGCGCCCTGTCGTTCGGACGGGACGCCTCTGTCCGCAAGCGCTCGGACCGGGTGCCGGAGGGCGGGAGAGCGGGCGCAGGCACCCGGACGCGAGAAAGGCGGGACTTCCCGTCCCGCCTCCGCATGCGCGATCGCGCAAGACCCTATGCCCGGGCCTGATTCGGCGGAGCCTCCTCACCGTCGGATCGATCGTGATGCGGCATGGCTTCACCTCCGAGGTTGGATTCACGCTGGAGCCGGGCTCCGATGAAGCAACCGCCCAGGCCGGAGCGGGTTCCAGCCGGGCGCCGCCTGTTTTCGCCGCCGGCGTAACCGCGGCGTTGCGCGAAACCGGCGACGCGGGCGACAATCTTCGGCGTTACATGGCGGTTTTCAGGCGAATTGTGCTTAGATGCAGTGGATTTCAGCTTTGCGCCTATTGACGGACAAGCTGCGGCAATGAACTGAACGGTAGGCCCCCGGCTGAGGAATAGAAAAATGGAAGAGCCTGCCACCACTTTCCAGACCGACTACATCGATCTCGCGTCTGAAATCGTCTCCGCTTACGTATCCAACAACTCCCTGCCGGTCGCCGAACTCCCGGCACTTCTCGGCAATGTCCACGCGGCTTTGTCCGGCCTGGCCTCCGCCGCCACCGGAACCGCCGGCACCGAGGCCCCGAAGGCGACGGGCGCGCAGGTCCGCAAGTCGATCACCCACGACGCGCTGATCAGCTTCGAGGACGGCAAGCCCTACAAGACCCTGCGCCGCCACCTGACCATCCGGAACCTCACCCCCGAGGCCTACCGCGCCAAGTGGGGCCTGCCGGTGGATTACCCGATGGTCGCCGCCGCCTATTCCGAGCAGCGCTCCTCCCTCGCCAAGAGCCTCGGCCTCGGCCAGCAGCGCCGCAAGCCCGCCGCCAAGGACGCCGGCGCGGACGCCGCCGCCGAGACCGTGCAGGCGCCGGAGGCCCCCGAGGCCGAGGCTGTCGGAGCCGCCCCGAAGGCGGCGTCGAGATCCGCCACCAGATCCGCCCCGAAGGCGGCTTCGGCGAAGTCCGGCGCCTCCAAGCGCGCCCCGAAGGCCGCCGCCAAGGCGCCCGCCGCCGGGAAGCCCGCCAAGGCCCCGCGCCGCGCCAAGACCGCGGAGACCGCCGCGGGGACCGCCGCTGAGACGTCCGCGGACGCGACGGCCGAAGCCGCCCCGAAGGCGCGGGGCAAGCGCAAGGTCGCGGCCTGACGCCGCGAGAGGCGCGGCCTGGGGCGGGCCGGCGCGGCAGGTTCCTCACCGCCGCGCCCGCTCGCGCGCCCGCTCGCGCTCCTGGGCGCGCTCCTGGGCGCGCAACTGCAGGATGAGCTCCACGTGGCGCCGCGGCAGGCCCGCGAAGGCGCTGTCCGCGTAGGTCCTGCGAAGCCGGGCGCCGATGCCCGCGATGGCGTCCGGGCAGAGCGGCGGGACGGGCATGGGCTGGATCTGGATCATCATTCGTTCATGATTTGTTCCGACAATCCAGGGATGCACCCGCAGGGTTAAGAAAGCGTAAACGCGGCCGCGGAAGCCTCGGCGGACGGCGCAGGCGGCCGTCCTCAGGCGGTGAGGATCGCCCAGCCCCGGGGCGGCAGGCGGATCCGGGCCGCGTCCCCGCCCGGGGCGACGAGTTCGCCCTCGCCGAGCTCGATCCCGCGCGCGCCGGGGGCGGGCTGGTCGGAGCCCGCCGACCCGAGATTGAGCGCGAGGAGGAGCCGGGCCCCGCCGTGGTGGCAGGCGAGGGTGAGGCTCTCGTTGGCGAGGTGGAGCGGCGTGGTGCGGGCCCGGTGCAGCCACGGGTTGCGACGGCGCAGGCCGATCAAGCTCTGGTGCAGGCGGTAGACCGGCCAGCCGTAGGGGGCGAGCCCGGCCGGACTCTCCGGGAAGGCGGGCCGGACGGCCTCGTCCCCGCCGGCGCGCTCCTCCTTCACGCCCCGGAAGGCCTGCTCGTCGCCGGCATAGATCGAGGGCGTGCCGCCGCAGCAGAACAGCACAGCCAGCGCGTGTGGCAGGTGCCCGGGATCGGCGAGGCGGCTCGCGATCCGGGTCACGTCGTGGTTGCCCACGAAGGTCATGGGCACGAAGCTGTCGAGGAATCCGTTGTGGCGCTCGAGGGCGTGGGCCAGCTCGTACAGGTTGCGGTCGTTGAGCCCGCTCCAGATCGCCTTCCAGAGCTCGTACTGCGTCACCGCGTCGAGCCCGGCCACCCGCACGATGCCGGCGTAATCGCCGTGGATGACCTCGCCGACCAGATAGGCCTCCGGGTGGGCGGCGCGCACCCGCGGCAGCACCGCGGCCCAGAACCGGTCCGGCACCGCGTAGGCCGCGTCGAGGCGCCAGCCGTCGGCGCCGCGCCGCAACCAGTGGTCCATGACGCCCGCCACGTAATCGGCCACCGAGGGCTCGTCGTGGTTGAGGGCCACGAGGGCGCCGTGCCCCTCGAAATTCGCGTAGTCCGGCACCGCTCCGGGGCCGCTGCCCCGCGGCCAGGAGAGGCGGAACCAGGAGGCGAGGGGCGCCCCCGCGCCCTCGCGCAGGACCTCCTGGAAGGCCGGGAAGGCCCGGCCCACATGGTTGAAGACCCCGTCGAGGAGCACCCGCAACCCCCGCTTGTGGGCGGCCGCCACGAACGCGTCGAAATCGCCGAGATCCCCGAGGCGCGGGTCGATCCGGTAATGGTCGACCGTGTCGTAGCCGTGGCTCGAGGCGGCGAAGACCGGCCCGAGGGCGATCCCCGAGGCGCCGAGCTCGACCGCGTAGTCGAGCCAGCCCTGGAGCTGGGGCAGGCGGTGGACGATGCGCGCCTCGGGCGCGGCCTCGGGTTCGGCCCCGAGGAAGCCGAGCGGGTAGACCTGCCACCAGAGGGCGTGTTCGATCCAGGCTGGCACCGGCCTCCCCCGCTTCGCTGCGCGGCTCAGTCGGCAAGCCATGCGGCGACGGAGAACGTCCCCGCGAGCACGATGTTGCCGGCGAGCAGGAGGGCGAGAAGGGCCATGGGCAGGGAGGACTCCGTGGGGCGGACTTCGTCAACGCCAACGGCCACGTTTCGTTGCCGCCGGCACGGGACCGGACCGCGGGGCGGATCAGATCGGCGGGGCGAGGTCCGCCAGGATGCCGGGGCCGACGAGCAGCGCCGCGCAGGCCGCGATCCGGGGCAGCAGGGCCTCGGCGGCCGCGGGCGCGATGCCGCCGGCCCCGGCCACGTCGAGCCCGACGATCCGGGCCTCCGGCAAGGCGAGCCCCGCGAGCCACCACGCCAGCGCGGCCCGGGCCGAGGCGGCGAGGGGCGGCATGGACTTTCCCGCGAGCCTCGATGGATTTTCGCCCATCATCTACTTTTTGTTGCAGTATTCGGTCGATATCCCGAGACGCAATCTTAACGCTCCGGGTGTTTCATTTGGTTTAAGCGGATGGCCTCGAGTGTCGCGGCGCGGCCCTTCGCCGGAGATCGTCCGAAGCATGCTCACCATCTGGGCCGGCAAGAGCCGGCCGCGCCGGGTCCAGGCTGACCGCCGCGGTCCGGCCCGCGACCACCGCGACGCGGTCCGCGCCGTCCTGGACGACCTCTTGCGCTGGCAGGTCGAGGGCCGCGCCCGCTGGCGATCCTGCCGACCCCCCTCGTCACCGTGGCGACCGGGGGCCTGGTCGGCGGCCTGATCCTCTCCGTCAGGGGCGCGATCCTCAGCGCGGGCCAACTGACGCAGTGATGATGCGCGAACCGCGATTGCATTCATGACGCAATATGAAACCCTGAAGCGTATCATTCCGTACACAATGCGATGACCGACGTCCCTGATCTCCCGACCCCGCTCGCCGTCAGCCTCGCCAAGCGATTGCATGCCCGCAGGCTCGACTGCGCCTTCAGCGTCCAGACCCTGGCGAGTCTCGCCCGGGTCGAGCCCGCCATGATCCGCGCCATCGAGGAGGGCGCGCCGGACCTCGACCCCCGCGTGGTCGAGGCGGTCGGCGCGGTCCTCGGCCTGTCGCCGCGGGACCTCAGCACCTACGTGCCGCGCGGGCCCGAGGACACGGAGCACTGAGCTCCGGACACTGAGCACTGAGCACTGAGCACTGAGCACTGAGCACTGAGCACTGAGCAAGGTCTTCGGCAGTACAGATCGGCGCCTTTCGCGCCAGGAACCGAGCTTCGACACCGGCCGCGCAAGCCTTCGTGCGCGATTTTCGCAGGATCCGCGAAAACCCTCGCCGGACATTGCGGCGTTATGCTATGAATCGTGGCCTCTCTCCTGACGTCAGGGGGACGCCGACGATGTGGAAGCTTCACCATCACCAGCCTGCCGGGTCGTTGCGGCAACCCGCGGGCCACCTGCACGGCGACACGCTCGGCTGGTGGAAATTCCTCGCCCGCACGCAGGGGCCGCTCGCAGGCGCCCTGATCCTCAACCTCGCCTCGGTCACCATCCTGCTCTGGGTCGGCTGGGTGGTCGCCCGCGGCCTGCAATAGGCAAGCCCTCGGGGCCCGCCTCCGTCCCGGCCGATCGCCCATGCCGGCGGTCGCGGCCCCGGGATGTCCGGGTCCGTGCCGGGCCCCGAGGCGCGCGCCCGCGCCGGGGCCCCGTCAGGGTATGAATCCGCACCATTCATGGACGGTTCTGAGCGTTCGCTATAGTTTCGCTGTATAGATTTCGCTCAGCAAGAGCTTGGCAGATGACCCTTCTCGTCCCGCTCGTGGCCTTGATGGTGCTGGTGTGCGGGCCGGCCCGGGCCGAACTCGTGATCGACCAGGCGATGATCACCGGGGGCGAATTGCGGGTGAGCGGGCGGGTCAGCCCGGGGCAGACCGCCGCCATCCTCCTCGACGAGAAGAACCCGGTTGCCCCCGACAAGGACGGGCGCTTCCTGTTCCGCCTCGTCTATCACCCGGCGAACTGCATCGTGACCCTGAAATCCGGCAACGAGAGCCGGCAGGCGGTCGTCGGCTTCTGCGGCCAGCGCGGGCCCGAGGGCACGGCGCCGGCCGCGCCGGTGCAGCGGGCCGCCGTGCAGGTCCAGCCCGCCCCGACGCCGCACCCGCCGGCGCCCCCGCAGGTCGGCCCGCGCGGACCCCAGGGCACCGCCGGCCCGCAGGGTCCGGAAGGGCCGCAGGGCGCCAAGGGCGAGACCGGACCGGCGGGGCCTGCGGGACCGATCGGGCCCGTCGGCGCCATCGGGCCGGCGGGACCCGCCGGGCCGGCCGGGCCGGCTGGGGCGCGCGGCGAGGCGGGCCCTGCGGGACCCGCCGGCCCCGAGGGCAAGACGGGCCCGGCGGGTCCCGCAGGGCCGGAGGGCAAGCCGGGGTCCGAGGGCAGGTCCGGTGCCGCCGGGGCCCTGCGGATCCAGGCCACGAGCTGCGCGGAGGGCGGGCGCTGCGTCGCCACCTGCGCGGGGGACGAATTCGCCGTCAGCGGCACCTGCAGCGGCGGCGACCGGCCCGGGATGGACGAGACCAGCATCTACTGCCTCGGCCTCGGCGCGAGCCCGCGCCCGCTGACGGCGCGCGCCATCTGCGCCAAGGCGCAGCTCGCGCAGGATGCCGGCGTCGACGCCGGCCAGGCCGCCGCTCCGCGCCCGACGCCCTTCGCGGTGACGCCCTCCGAGGGCCGCTCCAAGGATCAGCCCAGGGACCAGCCCAGGGATCAGTCCAAGGACAAGTCCCGGAATCCCTGATCGCCGGCCGAAGCCTGGGGCCGGTCCCTTCAGGTCCCCGAGCCGCCTCCCCGAGCACTCGCCCCAGACCCCTCTCCGCGGCGACCGCCCTCCGGGGCGGCGACGATTCGGCGTCCGGTCCGCCCGGGGTGGCGGCGCATCCAGGGCCGCTCGCGGTTGTCCCCCGCGGAAGAGTGCTGAGATGGCCCGGTCCGGCATCGCCCTCTTGGTAATATTACAACTTATGGTAGTCTTCGTATGAGTGTGTACTAAAGTCGAGGCCGCAGCGTGAGGGTGAGAGCGTCGATCCGGCCGGGCCCGGCCCTCGCGGTCCCGGAGCCGGGCCCGTCCGCGGCGCCCCCGCCGAGACCCGGTCCGCCGCCCGCCGCCGGGCCGGCGGCGTGATGACGCGCGCCATCGACACGGCGCACCTCGTCGACACGATCTACGAAGCCTCCCTCCTGCCGGAGCGCTGGATCGACGTCCTCGACCTGATGACCGGGATCGCCGGGGGCGCCGGCACGATCCTGCTCGCCTCCGACATCGAGAACCTGCGCTGGCTCAGCAGCCCGGGCCTCGAGGGCCTCGTGGAGGAGTTCCTGGCCGGGGGCTGGGCGCAGCGCAACAGCCGCACCCCGAAGGTGCTGGCGGCCCAGCATGCGGGCTTCCTCCTCGAGGAGGACGTCTACAGCCCCGAGGAGATCGCGCGCGATCCGATCATCCAGGGCTTCCTGCGCCCGCGCGGCCTCGGCTGGGCCACCGCCACCGCCCTGCCGATGCCGACCGGCGACACCCTGGTCTTCAGCGTCGAGCGGCGCCACGCGGACGGGCCGGTGCCCCGGTCGGCGGTGGCGGTGCTCGACGGCCTGCGCCCGCATCTCGGACGCGCGGCCCTGCTCTCGGCCCGGCTTCAGCTGGAGCGGGCCCGGGCCGCCGTCGAGGCGCTGGCCCTGCTCGGGCTGCCGGCCGGCCTCGTCACGCACGGCGCCAAGCTCCAATCCGCCAACGCGCTGCTGCAGGCGATGATGCCCCGCATCGTGCGGGACGGGCAGAGCCGGGTCGCCTTCGCGGATCCGCGCGCCGACGCGCTCCTCGCCCGCGCCCTCGGCGGCGGGGCCGGCCGGGCGGCGCGCTCGATCCCGATCCCGGCCTCCGGCGAGGATCCCGCCGCGGTGGCCCACCTCGTCCCCGTGCGGGGCGCGGCGCGGGACATCTTCGCAGGCAGCGCCGCCATCCTGGCCCTCACCCCCGTGGTGCCCGGGCAGGTGCCCGGCGCCGAGCTGCTGCAGGGCCTGTTCGACCTCACGGCCGCGGAGGCGCGGGTCGCCCGGGGCATCGCCGAGGGCGCCACCATCGCGGCCCTGGCCCGGGGGCAGGGGGTGCTCGAGGCGACGGTACGCAGCCAGGTCAAGGCCGCCTTCGCCAAGACCGGGGTGTCGCGGCAGGTCGACCTCGCCCGCCTGCTCTCCGGCCTCGTCGTCACTCGCTGAGGTTGTCCCGGCCGGTCCCGCACCCGTCACCCATTTGGGGGATGCGCCGGTCTCCGCGGCGCGGCTCTGTTGCGCCGGATCGGTCTGCCCGCGGCCGCCGCACCCCCCTGAAGCCCGAAGGGCCGGGGGCGCGGTCGATGGGTCCGGTCACGCCATCGAGGGGGTCCGATCCATGCAGAAGAAGTTCGTGAAGCCGCCGGCCTGGACCGCACGCCGGCTGGAGCGGCACATCGCGCGCCGCGGCAGCATCCTGGCGGTGCGCTGGATCGCGTTCGGGTCCGGCCGCAGCGAAGGCCAGGCCGGGTCGGAGCCGGCCGGCCCCGACAACGTCGTCCAGCTCCGGCCGCGGCCGACCGGGACGGAGGGGGCCTGAGCCGGGACGCCCGGACCCGCGCGCAGGCCCTGGGCGCAGGCCCCGCGCGCCGGACCCGGGCGAAAGAATCTTGCGCCGCGCCGCCCGATCGCGCACGAAACCGGGCATGAAGCAGCTTGAGGCCATCATCGCGTGGACGCCGGCCCGCTGGGCGGATTTGCGCCCGGAGACCGCCGGCCAGGTCGCGGTCCTGCCCCATCCCGACACGCAGGGGGCGGCCAGGCGCTTCATGATGCGCGCGGGGGCCAGCGCCGCGGCCCTCCACGCCATGCCGGAGGCGCAGCGCATCGCCGCCCTGTTCGTCGCCTTCAACACCCTGGTGGTCCGCGACGGCATCGACCCGCAGGCCGCCCACCGGGCCTTCCTGGCCATCGACGAGTACCGCTACCGGATCGCCCCGGACACCGAGGGCGCCGAGTTCGAGGACCCGCCCGAGGAGGATTGAGGCGCGCCCGGGCCGCGCACGCATCCGGGCGCCCGGCCTCGGCCGACCGGATGTGGCCGACCAGAAACAATCCGCGACAAAAATCCCGTCCCGCGGCACCTCCCCGAGGCTTCAAACCGACGGTTGCGCCCTAGCTGAGAGCGGGCCCGACATCGCGCGAGAAGGCCCGCCATGCTCCCGACCCGACGCACGATCCTGGCCGGGGCCGCCCTGCTCCCGGCCGCACTCCAGTCCCGCGCGCAGGAAGCCCGGGCGCAGGAAGCCGGGCCTCGGACGCCGCCCGCCGGCGCGGCGTCCGAGGCGGGCCTGATCCGGCGGCCGATCCCCTCGTCGGGGGAGACCCTGCCGGCGATCGGCATCGGCACCTCGCGCCGCTACGAGGTCGAGCCCGTGCCCGACAAGGTCGCCCCCTTGCGGGAGGCGGTGGAGCGCTTCGTCGCCCTCGGCGGCACGGTGATCGACACCGCCCCGAGCTACGGCACCGCCGAGGACGTGCTCGGCATGATCCTGCCCGGGGCCCTGCGCGACAAGGTGTTCCTGGCGAGCAAGGTCAGCGAGAGCGGGCGCGAGGCGGGGGCGGCCCAGATCGAGCGCTCCTTCGAGCGCCTGCGCACGCCGGTGATCGACCTCATCGCCGTGCACAACCTGATCGACCCCGGCAACAACCTCGCGACCCTGCGCGAGCTCAAGGCGAAGACGCGCATCCGCTACGTCGGCGTCACGGTCTGGCGCGACGGCCAGTTCTCCGACCTCGAGGCCCTGATGCGGCGGGAGGCGCTGGACGCGGTCCAGGTCAACTACGCCATCGACAACCGGGCCGCGGCCGAGCGCATCCTGCCGTTGGCGCAGGAACGCGGCATGGCCGTGATGGTCAACGTGCCCTTCGGGCGCGACCGCCTGTTCAAGGCGGTGCAGGGCCGCGCGCTGCCCCCCTGGGCGGAGGAGTTCGACTGCGCGAGCTGGCCGCAATTCTTCCTGAAATACGTCCTCGGCCACCCGGCCGTGACCTGCCCGATCCCCGGCATGGCCAAGGCCGCCTATGTCGAGGACAACCTCGGCGCCGCGCGCGGGCGGCTGCCCGACGCGGCGACCCGCGCCAAGATGGAGGCTCTGATCGATGCGCTCTGACGCTTTCCACCGCCGCCGCCTGCTCGGGCTCGGGCTCGCGCTCTCCGCCGGCCTGCTGACCGGCAACGCCCAAGCCGAGGGGGCGAAGCCCGCCCGCATCGGCATCATCGGGGCGGGCAATATCGGGGGCACGATCGGCAGCCTCTGGGTCAAGGGCGGCCACGAGGTGATGTTCTCCTCCCGCCATCCCGAGGAGCTGAAGGGCCTCGTCGAGGGGCTCGGGCCCCGCGCCAAGGCCGGCACCCCGGCCGAGGCCGTCGCGTTCGGGGAGGCGGTGCTGATCGCCGTGCCCTACAAGGCCTATCCGGACCTGTCGCGGGATTACGGCGAGGCCCTGAAGGGCCGGGTCGTGATCGATGCCGGCAACGCCACCCAGGCCCGCGACGGCGACCTCTACACCGAGGTCAAGACCAACGGCATCGGGGCGACGAGCGCCAAGTACTTCCCCGGCGCCCGGATCGTGCGGGCCTTCAACGCCGCGAACTACAAGATCTTCGCCAAGAACGCGGGCCGGAACGCCCCCCGCATGGCGATCCCGATCGCGGGGGACGACGAGGCGGCGCTGGAGCTCGCCAGGCGGCTGGTCTCGGATGCGGGCTTCGACCCCGTCCTGGTCGGCCCCCTCAAGGACGCCGACCGGTTCGCCATGGGCTCGGCGGGCTTCGGCCACGACCTCTCCGCGCCGGAGCTGCGCCAGATGCTCGGGCTCGCCCCGTGACGCAGCCCGCGGCGGACGCCCCGGCGGACCCCGCCGCGCCGGCCGGGCGAGGCGCGCTCGGCCGCCTGATCGGGATCCGGCCCGGGGAGGGGCCGGCGCTGGCCTGGTCCTGGGCCTACATCTTCTCGCTCCTCGCCGCCTATTACGTGCTGCGCCCGATCCGCGACCAGATGGGGGTGGCGAGCGGCCTCGAGAACCTGCCCTGGCTGTTCACCGCCACCCTGGTGGGGATGCTGGCGCTCAACATCCCGTTCGGCTGGCTGGTGAAGACCCTGCCGCGGGCGCGGTTCGTGCCGCTGACCTACCGGTTCTTCGCCCTCAACATCCTGCTCTTCGCCCTCGCCCTGTTCCTGGCGCCCCCCGGGGCCGACATCTGGATCGGGCGGGTGTTCTTCGTCTGGCTGTCGATCTTCAACCTGTTCGTGGTGTCGATCTTCTGGGCCACCATCGTGGACGTGTTCACCACCGAGCAGGGCAAGCGCCTGTTCGGCTTCATCGCGGCGGGCGCGACCCTCGGGGCCATCGCGGGCTCGGCCACCACCGCGATCCTGGCGCGCAGCGTGCCGAGCTGGGCCCTGCTGCTCTGCGCCGTGGGGCTCCTCGAGACGGCGGTGTTCAGCATGCGCGGCCTCGCGCGCCTGTCGGAGCGCCTGCACCAGGTGCCGGCCGCGGAGGCCCGCGAGGCCATCGGCGGCAGCATCTGGGCCGGGCTGACCCGGACGCTCGCCTCCCCCTACCTCCTGAACATCGGCCTGTTCCTGCTGCTGTTCTCGGTGACCTCGACCTTCCTGTATTTCGAGCAGGCCGGCATCGCCAAGCGCAGCTTCCCGGACCGGGGGGCGCAGACGGCCTTCTTCGCCCAGGTCGACCTCCTGGTGAACATCCTGACGCTCGGGGTGCAGCTCTTCCTCACCGGCCGCATCGTGCGCCGGATCGGCGTCGGCTGGACCCTGGCGCTGCTGCCCGCGGTGAGCGCGGCCGGGTTCGCGGCGCTCGCGCTGTCGCCCACCATCGCGGCGATCGTGGGCTTCCAGGTGCTGCGGCGGGCGGGCAACTTCGCCATCGCGCGCCCGATCCGCGAGGTGCTGTTCACGGTGGTGCCGCGGGAGGACCGCTACAAGGCCAAGGGCTTCATCGACACCGTGGTCTACCGCCTCGGCGATCAGGTCGGGGCCTGGTCCTTCACGGGGATCGCGGCCCTCGGCCTCGGCGCGACGGCGGTGGCGGCGACCGCGGTGCCGCTCTCCCTGGCCTGGCTCCTGAACAGCCTCTGGCTCGGCCGGGCGCAGGAGAGGCGCGCGGCCGCCGCGGAGGCGCAAGCCGCCGCCGCGGAGGCGCAAGCGGCCCAAGGGGAGGCGGCCCAAGGGGAGGCGGCCGAGGCGAGGGCGGCCGACGGGACGGCGACGGAGGCGAAGCCCGCGCAGGCGCGGGCCTGAGGCCGGCGCTCAGCGCCGCCCGGCCCGCACCCGGACCGGCACCACCCGGGGCCTGTGCCGGGCGCCGAGCGCCCAGCCGGCGAGCAGGATCGAGGCGAGGACCGCGCCTCCGGCAAGGCCGTCGCTGACGGCTTCGGCGATCTCGACGACCATGCCGGCGATCATCATGGGTCAGCCCTCCGATCAGCGAGACAAGACTGCGCCCGCATGGTTAACGCATCGTTAACGGGCCTGAATCCTCCGGCTCCAGGTCGCCGAGGCGGGCCCGGCCCTGATCGGTGATCGCCCAGGTCGCGAAGGTGCCGCCGATATGGGGGCCGGCCTGCGTGCCGACCCATTGCAGGCTGCCCGCCCGCTCGAGGAGGCGCAGGCGCGCATGGTCCCGCGGCCAGCCGCGGTCCGGGGTCTGCTTGATCGAGATGCGGCCCTCGACGGAGATGGCGGCCTTGCCGAGGAGACGACGCTCGTGACGCTGCATGGGCAATTCCTTTCTCGCACAAACGCTGGCGACGGGCAGGGATCGGGGAGGGCCGCCGCGCAGCCGTTCGGCCGTGCGGCCGGGCCGGCCGAACGGCCGCCCTCGACGTGACGAAGCGGGCGGCGGCGGGGCGCTGCGGCGCGTGGGGGTTGAGGCGCCACGCCCCGGAGGGGTTGTGGCGGCCGGCGACGGGTTCATTGTGGCGGGTTGGGTTCGACAGCCTGGATCGAGACCCGTGGGCACCCGGGGATGCCGGCGCCACCGGCCGCCATCGCTGGGCGGGACCGTGGACCACCCGACCGACGAATCGGAGGCGGGGTGCCGGAGCGCGGGGTGAAGCTTAGCCACGATTCCCTGAGGCGCAAGGCGGCACGATTCCGGCGGCACGATTCCGGCGGGACGGAGTTCGGCCCGGCATGGCCGGCGCGGGATGGCCGGCGCGGGCGGGGCCCGGGGGGCCCATCGCGAGACGCCGGCTTCGGTTCCCGTCATTCGCGCCCGGTCGGTCCGGCGTCGGGCGCGGGGCCGGGCGGCTTCCGATCCGGCCGCGAGTCGCCTAGACCGGGAGCCCCGCGCTTAAGCGCCGGTTAACCATGAGGCCGCGATCCTGCCCGCCCCCACCCAGCCGCAACCCAGGATCGAGGGACGTCAGAGATGACTCATCGCCCGCGCGGCTGCCCGAAGATCGTCCCGTCCATGCGCGCCCGGCTCATGCGCACCCGGCTCAGGGGTCTCCTGCGCCTCGCCGCCGCCGCGAGCCTCGCGGGGGCGCTGCCGGCCGGGGCGCAGGAGACGGGCATGCGGGGCGGCGAGGCGCCCCTGTTCCTGCGGATCCGGCCCCAGCCCTCCGCCGCCCTCGGCAGCGGAGGCACCCTGCCGGACGGGCCCTCGGATGCCGAGACCGCCCGGCAGGCGCGCGCCGCCCGGGAGGCCGTGTGGGAGCGCGCGGCGGTGCGGGCACGCATCGCCATCGCGTCGGTCTGCACCGGCTGCCTGCAGCCGGAGCGGCCCGCCGCGGCGGTCCAGCGCAACGCGGCGACCCGTGCGGATGCGGGGCCCGAGGGACCGCAAGCGCCGCAGAGTGAACCGCGGGGCGAACCGTCGGGCGCATCGCGAGACCTGCCGGCGAGCCTCGCCGCCCTCTCCGATCCACCATCCCCCAGTCCGACCACGCGAGGTGACCCATGACGCAGAGCCATCCGACCAGCGGCGCCACGCCCGACCCGAACTGCCCGGTCTCCCTCGACCTCCTCGGCGCGGTCTACCGGGCCGACGAGTACGACCTGCCCGAGATCCTGGCCCGGATCCCGCCCCTGACCCGGGCGAAGCTCGCCGCCTACCTGTACGGCAAGAGCCACATGCACCAGCTCGGCCTCACGGTGGCGCGGGCCTGCGAGCGCGAGGAGCTGATCCAGGCCGCCGACGAGATCGGCGCGGTGATCTACGGCCAGTCCCGGCTCAAGCCCGCCAAGGCCGCCCCGACCCCGGCGGCCCCGGGCACCCCGAAGAAGATCAGCCTCGGCGGATCCTCCGCCAAGGGCCGCCGTTTCGATTGAGGCCCGGCCTTCGTCCGGGATGTCGGACGCGCCGATCGAGGATGCCCCGCCGCGGCCCCGGAACCCCGGGGCCGCGGCGAGCTTGTCGAGGGCCGTCGCCGTGGAGTGACTGAATGTTCGGTGCATGGTGGAAGCTCGGGATGGACGCCACGATGCTGGCGATCGAATCCCAGCAGGTGATCGGCATGCGTCTGATGATGCTCTCCGCCGGCGGGTCCGCCGCGCAGGTCGAGGCGCAGCGCATGGTGAACGAGAAGATCATGGCGGCGGGGGAGACCGCGCTCCTCCTCGCCTCCGGGGGCTCCACCGCGCGCGTGGTGGCCGGCTATCGCCGGAAGGTCCGGGCCAATGCCCGCCGCCTGTCCCAGGCGTAGGGAGGGCGCGGACCGGGCGGAAGACAACCCCAGATTGGCGTTAACCTCTCCTTAACCATGCCCTTCCATCGTTCCGGGCAGGCCGGATCAGGAGAGGTGGACGATGGATCGCTTGGAGCAACGCGTGCGCGAGCGCGCCTATTACATCTGGGAGGGCGAGGGCCGGGTCTGCGGCCGCGCCGCGGCGCACTGGTTCCAGGCCGAGGCGGAGTTCCGCGCGGCGGGCCCCGTGGTCGTCCAGGCCACCGCCGAGGCGAGCCTCGCCCCGAGCCCCGCCAAGGTGCTGAAGCCCAGGGCGGCGAAGTCCGCGAAGGCCGAGGCCGTGAAGCCGGCCGCCGCCAAGACCGCGGCGCCCAAAACCGCGGCGCCCAAGGCTGAATCGGCCAAGGCTGAATCGGTCAAGGTTGCGTCGATCAAGGCTGGGGCTCCGAAGGCTGCCGCCCCGAAGGTCTCCGCCAAGGCCGCCCCGAAGCCCGCCCCGAAGGCCGCGGCGCCCAAGGCCGCGGCGCCCAAGGCCGACAAGGCCGCGGCCGCGACCGTCGCCAAGCTCGCCGCCGGCAACAAGGCGAAGAGCCCGGCCGGCGCCCGCCCGGCGGTGCACTGAGCGCCCCGGCGGCGCGGACCGAGACGCCCGCCCGCGCCCGAACCTGCGACGAGAGCCCGTCCCGGCCGCCGGGGCGGGCTCTCGGCGTTCGTGGCCGCGCCCGCCGGCGGGATCTTGCAAGTAGGACCTTGCACGCGGGATCCCTGGAAGCGGGATCCGTTGGAACAGGCCGGCCTCCCGGGCCATTGTATGGCAAAGCTTTTCACCCGGCCGCCGCGGCGCCGGCCCACCCCGTCAGCGAGGCACCCCGTCATGCGGCCCGGATCGACCCTCCTTCTCGCCGCCCTGGCGGTCCTGACGCCCGCCGCCGCGCAGGCCGGCTCCGCCGCCTATGCGCGCCCGGCCCAGGGTCTCCTTGGGCCCGAGACCCCGATCACGGTCGGGGGGCGCGCGCCCTGGAACCGCGCCTGGGAATACGATTCGGGCAGCGACAACGACCGCCGTCCGGAGCTCGACTATTACCAGCAGGGCCGCGGCCAGCAGACCGGCGGCCCCGCCCGCAACCTCCTGCCCGACGACGGGCTGCACCTGTTCCCGCGCTGAGGCGGACCGCCGGAACCGCCGGGCCGCCCACCCGTTCGCCCCCCGCGCCGCGGATCGGCGCGAAGGGGCCGGACCGATGAAAGCCGTGATCTTCGACATCGACGGGACGCTCCTCGACAGCGTGGACCTGCACGCCGCCGCCTGGGTCGAGGCCTTCGGGCATTTCGGCGTGACGGTGAAGCCCGCGGACGTCCGCGGCCAGATCGGCAAGGGCGGCGACCAGCTCATGCCGGTCTTCCTGCCCGAGGAGCGGGTCGAGCGGGAGGGCGAGACCATCGAGGCCTATCGCTCCGACCTGTTCAAGCGCGACTACCTGCCCAGGGTGAAGCCGTTCCCGGCCGTGCGCGAGTTGTTCGCCCGGATCCGGGCGGACGGGCACACCATCGCGCTCGCCTCGTCGGGCAAGAGGTCCGAGGTCGAGCATTACCAGGAGATCCTGGGGATCGCCGACCTCGTGGACGTGGCGACGAGCTCCGACGACGCGGACCGCTCGAAGCCCCATCCCGACATCTTCCAGGCGGCGCTCCGGAAGCTCGCGCCCCTGAAGGCCCGCGACATGCTCGTGGTGGGCGACACGCCCTACGATGCCGAGGCCGCCCGCAAGGCGGGGCTGCCCACCCTCGGGGTGCTCTGCGGCGGCTTCCCGGAGGCGGAGCTCTCGGAAGCGGGCTGCATCGCGATCTACCGCGACCCACAGGACCTCCTCGACGGCTACGACGCCTCGCCGCTGGCACGGGGCCACGCCGTCTCCGGCTGACGTCCAGGGAAAAGACGCCCGCGCGGGACGATATCCCCGTCTTCCCGCGGCCCTGTTGCGGTGATGTGACATCAGTAACGTGCCGGCTACCAATCGGTGACGAGATGGGTGGCGCGCGGCCTCCGAACGGCGTAGCGAGCCGCGCGGATAAGCCCGAGATCCCACGAGGACGAGCGCGGATCATGTCTCAGCCGGCCCAGTCGATGTCCCAGTCCATGTCTCCCTCGAAATCCCTGCAGCAGCAGATCTCGGAGGCCGTCCAGAACCGGGCGGCCCCGATCAGCCACCTGCTGCGCCTGATGTCGGCCCTCGATGCCGATGCCAGCGCCAACGAGAACCTGCGCCACCAGCTCCGCGCCCGCATCGGCGCCCCCCTCGGCGGCTGAGGGCGCTTCGGCCGGCCCTCCTCGGGGGACCGGCCCCCGAGGGCCCGCGGCCGGCCCGCCTCCGGCCGGCCGCGCGGATCCGCGCCGCCTCAGCGGGCCCGGCGCGGGCGCCGCGCGGGCTTGCGGGCGCGGTGCTGCGCCCGCTGCATGCAGGCCGTGTAGATCTGCCGGCCGACCGCGCGCAGGCCGATCCCCTGCGGGTCGGGGGCCGAGAACACCCGGGCGCGGGCCTCGTTGCGGCAGGCCGCGTCCTGCGGGCTCTGGATCGGCGGCTCGCCCTGGGCGGAGGCTCCCGGGACGCCGCCGAGGCCGGCGAGGATCAGGCCGAGGAGCGCGGGCGCCAGACGACGGGACAGGGAGCGGGCATCGGCGGGACCCTGGGGGCGGCTCCGGGCAGCGGCAGGCGGCATCAGGTCGGTTCCTCGCGGTCGCGTGGGTGTGGCGGGCCCGGGCGCGGCGCCGGCCCGGTTCCGGACAGATAGGGCGCCCGCGCGCCACAGCGAAGCTCGAACCGCCCGCGGCGCGCTGCGCCGTCACCGCAGGGCCGGGGTCACCGGATCAGGGGAGCACCCAGAGGCAGGCCGGGGCCGATTGCACGCTCAGGCACTCGTAGGGCGCGCCCCCCACCATGGCGCGGTGCTCGACCGCTCCGATCCCGGACCGGGGCAGGGCGCGGCAGCGCGGCTCCTGCGGCAGGAGGGCCGCCGCGGCGCCGCGATCCTCCGCCGCCCGCGCCATCAGCTGGCGCAGGGCGACGAGCGAGTCACAAGCGACCACCTCTCCGGCGACCACCCGGCCAGTGCCGCCTTGGCCAATGCGGACTTGGCCAGTGCCGACTTGGCCAGTGCCGGCTTGGCCGGCAACCCCTTGCCCGGCAACCCCTTGCCCTGTGACACCTTGCCCGGCGGTCCGGTCCTGCGCCCGCGCCGGAGCGCCCGGCCCGGCGAGGCCGGCGAGCCAGAGGCCGGCCGCGAGGGCGAGGCCGGCCCGGAGGGCGAGGCTTGCTCGGAGGGCGAGGCTTGCTCGGAGGGCCAGAGCGGCCTGGCGGGCCGGCACGGCCCGGCGGGCCAGACCGGCCCGGATGGTCGGCACGATCGGACTGCGCATGAGGAACCTCCCTGGCGCGCCCTCGGGCGCCGCGCCTCCGGCGGAGCATAGACCGGGCGCGCCGGCCGGCAGAAGGGCCGGGCTCAGCGGCGCAGCTTGTCCGGCGCCGGCCGCCGGGGCGGCTCGGCGGGGGGCGGCTTCACCGGGGTCACCGCGCCGGCGCGGGTCCACTGGCAGACCTGGGTCCCCTGGAGGCCGATGCAATCATAGGCCTGCCCGTCGAGGGCGACGTGGTCGGCGAGCGCCGAGACCTTGTCGCGGCTGAGGACGCCGCAGCCGAGGTGGTCGGCCTTCTCGTCGGCGAGGCGGGCGGCGGCGAGGCCCGCATCCCCCTGCGACTGGCGCAGCAGCAGGCGCAGGTTGGCGAGGGACGGGCAGCCGACCACCGGGCTCGGATCGGGCGCGGCCGCGGCCTTGGCGGGGGCCGCCTTCTGGGCCTCGGCCGCGGCGGGCCCCGCCAAGGCCGCGGCGAGAGCCAGGACGGTCGCCGGGAGGAGGAGGCTGCGCATGGGCCTGCCTATCACGCCCGGTCGCGGCCCCGCCATCACCCCGCGCCCCATCACGGCGCCTCCGGCCGCGCGTCGCGCCGGAGCTTGGCGTAGCGCTTCAGCGCCCGCTCCCGCCGCAGCCGCGACAGGCGCTCGAGCCAGAAGATGCCGTCGAGCTGGTCGATCTCGTGCTGCAGGCAGGCGGCGCGGAACCCCTCCGCCTCGTCCTCCCGCTCCGCCCCCGCGAGGTCCCGGTAGCGGATCCGGACGGCGCGGGCCCGCTCCACGGTCTCGGCGACGCCCGGCATCAGGACGCTGCCCTCGGTGCCCGCGGCCCGCTCCGGCGAGGCCCAGACGATCTCCGGATTGACGTAGACGTGGTGCGGCGCGCCGGGCTCGAGCCGCAGCACCACCAGCCGCAGCGGCCGGCCGATATGGGGCGCGGTCAGCCCGACCGCCTGCGCGGCGTCGAGGGTGTCGCGGATGTCGAGGGCGAGCTCGCGCAGGGCCTCGTCGAAGACCAGGACGGGCTCGGCCCGCGCGCGGAGGCGGGGATCCGGAAAGTAGATCAGCGGTCGGGCGGGCACGAAACGGGGCTCCGGGAGGCGGGGATCGATTCAGGGGTCGTGCTGCGGCGCAGCGGGGAAAGCATTCCGGCGGATTTCATCCACGCGGGAGGCCTGATCTGGATTTGTTCAACAGAATAGGGCCGTTCAGCATGAACAATTCATATGATTTGTTCCGGGAACGATCGTCGCCGGGCGGTGTTGGGACGGCAACCTTTCGAGGAGAAACGCATGAAGACCCTGCTCGCCGGAACCGTGATCGCCCTCTCCCTCGCCGGCCTCGCCCCGGCCTCCGCCCAGCGCATCGACATCGGCCCGGGCGGCCCCAGCGTCGACCTCCGCTCCCGCGGCGAGCGCGAGCGCGACTACCGCCGCGAGGAATACCGCCGCGACCGCGACGACGACCGCCGCCTCTACCGCTCGCAGCGCTACGACGACGATCGCCGCGGCCGCAACGAACGCCGCGGCTACGGCTACTGATTCGAGGACGCCGAATCGCCACCAGATCGGAGACGGGCCGGGCGACCGGCCCTCTTCTTGCGGCCGGTCATCACGTTCCCGTGTCATCGCAGGGCGCGGCGGAAATTTTCCCCGCCGTCCCCGATCTCTCCCGACGCCTCCCCCTTGTGCAACGCGGCAGACAGGGATAGGGACAATCCCGCAAACCAGTCGGGAGAAAGTGGCAATGAGCCTTCGTGTTTCCAGCAGCTTCGCGGCGCTGATCATCGCCGTGTCGACCCTCGCGGCCCCCGCCGTCCTCGCCAAGCCGGTGAGCGGCGCCGGCGCGATCAAGATGATCGATACTGACAACGACGCCACGATCGACATGAAGGAAGTCGAGGCCGTGGCCTCCGCGACCTTCGATCGCCTCGAGAAGGACGCCGACGGCACCCTCGACGCCAAGGAGCTGAAGGGCCGCCTCAGCAAGGCCGGCGTCAAGCAGGCCGACCCGGACAGCGACGGCACCCTCGACAAGAAGGAATACCTCGCGGCCGTGGCCGCGCGCTTCAAGGCCGCCGATCCGGACAACGATGGCACCCTCGACGCCAAGGAACTCCAGACCCCCGCCGGCAAGGCCCTGCTCGCGCTCATCCGCTAAGCGCGATCCGATCGACCCCCGGGACGAAGCCCGCTTCCGCGACGAGCGGAAGCGGGCTTTCTGCTGGGCGCATGCACCGCGCGTTCTGGTTCAGTACTCCCATTCCGCCCCGACGCCGACGGCGGTGCGCCCATCGCTGCCGGCCTCGCCCTGGATCCTCACCCGGCGGGTCACCTCGTAATCGACGGTGGCGGCCGTATCGGCGGGCTTGGCGCCGGCCTTCACGCCGACGCTGAGGCGGTCGCTCAGGTAGCGCGAGGCACCGACCGCCGGACCGCCGCTCGCCCCCGTCGAGACATCGAGGCTATCGAGGCCGAGCCCCTTGCGCGCCTCCTCGAAGACGTCGATGCCGCCGGCGCCGCCGGAGAGCTGCGCCACCCCTTGCGCCAGCTGCAGCGCCTGAAAGGCCGAGAGCTTGCCCGCCGCCTTCTTGAACAGCAGGCGCGACAGCACCTCGTCCTGCGGCAGGCTCGGATCCGAGGTGAGGACGAAGGCCGGCTGGTTGGCCGGTCCCGTCACGGCGACCCGGGCCGTGACCTCGGCGGCCTTTGTCTCGGCCGCGAAATCGAGGTCCGGCGCCGTCAGCTCGCCCCCGAAGGTGAGGCGTCCCCGCGTGAAATCGAGGCGCTGGCCGATGATGCTGAGGCGCCCGCGCCGCATCTCGAAGGCGCCGATCGCCCGCGGGTCGCGCGAGGATCCGGTGAGCCGCAGGTCGCCGCCGAGTTCGGCATCGATGCCGCGCCCGCGCACGAAGATGCGGTTCGGCGCGTGGACGGCGACGTCGAGGGTCGCGTCGAAGGGCGCGGCGGCAACGCCGCGGCGTCGCCCGATCGCGGCGACCTGCGCCTCGCGCTCCGACGACCGGCCGAGCTTGGCCCGGAGTTCCGGCGGCGTGTTGACCCTGCGGATGCCGGGCAAGGGCTGGACCGTCGCGGGTAGGCGATCGGGCACCGACACATCGATCGAGACCACGTCGACCCGTCCCGTCACCCGCGGCGTGCGGGCGAGCGGCCCGCTCAGCGCGAGGTTCAGGCTCGCGACGGCCGTCATCAGCGGGCTCGCGACGAGTTCCGCCCGATCGCCGACGAGGGTGAGCATGCCCGGAAAGCCGGCCTCGGGGGCGATGGCGACGCGGCCCGCGGCCCGCAACGTCCCGCCATTGCGGGTGGCGGCCGTCAGGTGCTCCAGCACGATCGTGTCGCCGCGCCCGGTCGCCCGTCCCTCGATCCCGGTGAGGCGGATCCCCTGAAGCGGGTCTGTGAAGCTGCCGCCGGTGAGCGTGGCGCCGCCCTCCACGCGGGGGGCGGCGAGCGTCCCGGTGACGCCGGCATCGAAGACGACGCGCCCCGTAACCCGCTGCCCGCCGGCGCTCAGGAAGCTGTTCGCGAGTGCCGCCTCGAGCGTGCCGCGGGCCTTGAGGGCGAGGGCGCCCTCCGCCTCGATCGGCAGCGAGCCGCTCACCGTCATCTCGATGCCACGCCCCGCCGAGACGCGTCCGTCGAGGCCGGCGCGGCCATCCGCAAGGGTGCCGCTCGCGCGCGCCTCGATCGGTGGGAGGCCGGCCTTGCGGGTTTCCGGTGTGACGAGACGATTGACCGTCAGGGCGTAGCGGCCCTCCGGGCGGCTGGCATCGCCGCGCATCTCCGCCTCGCCCTCGAGGGTGCCGCTCAGGGCCAGGCCCGGGCTCGCGATGCGGGCGAGCGACAGGGGAAGCGCACGGATGCCGAGCTTGAGATCGAGACGGTCGCCCGCCCGGCCCGAGAGGTCGAGGCGCCCGCCGCCGGCGTTGATGCTCAGCCCCTCGATCAGGGCGCTCCCCTGATCGAGGGTGATCGTCGCCGGCCCCGCGAGCGCCAACCGGTCGCCCCCGCGCGCCGCCACGAACCGCGACAGCTCGATCCGGATCCGCTCCGCCGGGATCAGGCGCGCGGCCCCGTCGAGGTCGAAGCCGCGGGCCTTGGCCCTCACGGTCACGTCGCTCGCGGCCGGCGTGCCGACCGCGGCGAGGCGCACCGTGTCGAGGCTCTCGCCCGCGGCGACCACGCGGTCGGCGTCGAGGTGCCCGTCGATGACCGGAGCCTTCCGGAGGTCATGCCCCCGCAGGTCCGCGTCGAGGCGCGCGAGCCCGATGTCTCCGACCCGGATCGTCCCAGCCTTCGCGCGGAGGACCGCATCCTGGCGCCCGCCCGCGCGGGTCAGGGTGAGGCCGGCCTCGACGGTGCCGGCCATCGGCCTGAGGGCGACGGCCGACAGGTCGTCGAGATTGGCCGCCGCGACGGTGAGCAGCCCCTCCACCAGTCCCGTCCCGGCCTCGATCGCGGCGTGACCGTCGATCACGGCCGAGCCGAGGCGGACGGCGAGACGATCGAGGGACCAGTTCTGCGCGGACGGGCGGGCGAGGTGCACATCGCCCTGGAGCGGCTTCCCGCCGATCGATCCACCGAGGCGCAGGGTGCCGTCGAGGGCACCCGTCAGGTCGCGGATCGTGGTGTCGACGCGCAGGTCGCGGATCGGACGTCCGAGGGCGGTGGCCTCGGCGGCGCTCAGCGTGGCCGCCAGATCGGGCCGCGCCAGGGTGCCGGTGAGGCGGCCATCCAGGGTGGCGCGGCCGGCGAGGGTCCGGTCGAGGGCGGAGAGATCCTTGAGGTCGAGGTTGAGGCGGGTGTCGGCGAGCCGCGCGGTGGCGCGGCCGTCGAGGCGGGCGATCATCTGGGCGCCCTCGAGGCGCACGCCCTCGAACGCGTACCCGTCGTAGACCTGAGACAGGCGGCCGGTGAAGTGCGGGCTTCGCCCGAGCAGGCGGTCGACGGGCGGCGCGCCGAGGGCGAGATCCTGAGTGCGCAGGTCGACATCGGCCGTCACGGCCTTGCGGGCCGGGTCGCCGCTGAGGATCGCCTTCGCCGAGAGACTGCCCGCGAGGGCACGGTCGGCGAGCCGCGAATAGGCACCGAGATCGGGCAGGCGCGCCTCGAGCGTTCCGGTCAGGGTATTCTGGCCGAGCCGGCCGGCATAGCTCACCTCGGCGGTCGGCCCGGCGATGCGCAGGCGCGAGACGGCGAGCGTGCTGTCGGGCTCGATCGTCCCTCGCAGGGTCAGGACAGCGTGCGAGCCGAGAGCACCGGCGAGCGCCGGATCGGCCAGGGCAAGGCCCTCGACCCGGGCATCCGCGCTCAGGGCGAAGCGGCTCGCGGCTTCCGTCCCTGCGGGCTCGGCCTGCACGCTCGCCTCGATCCGATCGAGCCGGCTGTCGCGCGTGCGGAGACCCGCTGCCTTGAGCGCGCCGCGCACTTGCGGACGCACGAGCGGTCCCTTCAGGCTGCCGTCGAAGACGAGGCTCTGCAGCTCTGTCTCGGCGGCCTTCGTCACGCCGCCCTCGGTCGGGACGGCGCGCGCCGACACGGTGAAATCGGCCACGCGGTCGGCGCTGAGGCTGCCGCGCGCGTCGAGACGGGCCGTGCGCGAGGTGAGCTCGAGGCGGTCGATGCCGAGACTGCCGCTGTCGGAGAAGCGTAGGGAGCCGCCGAGCTGGGTCGTGCCCGAGAACACGGCGGCGGCCGGGCCCGGCAGCAGGCCCTCGATGCGCGAGGCGAGGTCGAGGCTGAGGCGGCGCTCCGCCCCGACGCGCGAGATCTTCGCGCCGCCCTTGGCTCCGATGCTCTCGCCCGCATCGAAATCGAGGCGGGCATTCCAGGCGTCGAGGGTGCCGCGCCCGTCGAGGTCGAGGTTGATCGGCGGGGTACCCGGCACGTTCAGCCCCTTCGAGAGCAGTCCGCCGGCGGGCTCCGTCAGCGTTGCCTTCACCTCGAGGCGCTCGCCCTTCGGCACGAACAGGAGCCGCGCCGCGAACTGGCCGGCGGCGTCGAGCCGGCGGATGCCGAGATCGAGGTCGAGACCTTCGGCGGGTGCGCCGAGCTTGACCTTGCCCTCCGCCTCGAGGCGGGCGGGCTGACCCGCGACCGCCTCGCCGAGAACGAGGTCCGCGAGGCGGAAGCCCTTGATCTCGACCTTCACGGGCAGGTCCGGCAGCAGCGACCCATCGGGTTCCGGGGTGTCCGCGACGGGGGCGGGCTGGGGGCGGCGCATCACCTCGAGGCGGCCGAGTTCGAGGCTGTCGATCTCCAGGCGCCCCGACAGGAGCGCGAGCCGGCGCCAGACGATGCGCGCCCGGTCGAGCTTCAGCCAGACGCCGTCCCGGTCGCTGATCGCCACGTCCCGGATCGTCGCGTCCGAGGAGAGCGCGCCGTCGACCGCTCCGATCGCGACGCGGGAGCTCGGCGTCGAGAGGGCCTTCGACAGGAGGCCGCCGAGCACCGACTTCTCGCCCTCGTCGGCCGCGCGGGACGAGCTCGCGGCCCCGAGGCAGGCCGCGAGGACGAGCGCGCACAGAGCCGCGCTCAACGCTCGGCCGCGGCTCGCGCGGCGGGACAGCATGCGGAAAGGAGCCATCAGAAGGCCTGTCCCAGGCTGATGTAGAGGGCGACCGGACGCTCGTGATTGCCTTTGATCCGGTCGAGCGGGAAGGCGAGGTCGACGCGGATCGGCCCGATCCCGGTGTAGTAGCGCAGGCCGATGCCGGCCGCGTACCGGATCCGCTCGTCGAGATCGGGCAGGCTGCCGGCAAAGGCGGTGCCGGCATCGAAGAACGGCACCACCCCGATGGTGTCGGTGACCTTGATGCGGGCCTCGACCGAGGCTTCCAGCAGGCTGCGGCCGCCGACGGGCAGGTTGAAGGGGCCGCGGGGGCCGAGGGTCCGGTACGCGAAGCCGCGCACCGAACCGCCGCCGCCCGCGAAGAAGCGGATGTTGGCCGGGATGTCCTCGAGCCGCGCGCCCGAGATCGAGCCGAAGCCGACGCGGCCGGCGAGGATGTACTTCGCCTCGTCGTCGAAGGCGTAATAGGTCGATCCCTGCGCCTTCGCGACGAAGATCGAGGGATCGGAGCCGAGGAATCCCGCATAGGGCGTGGCGGAGGCGGTGATCCGCACGCCCTCGGTCGGATCGAGGAGGTTGTCGGTCGAATCGTACGAGACCGAGACGGGCACGCCGACGAGCCGGTAATCGACCTTGCCCAACGCGTCCTGGGAACGGCCCGCCTGCCCGTCGACGCCGACCTGCGCGAAGAAGGTGTCGGAGAAGCGGTGCCGGATGCCGACCGTGCCGCCGACCGCATCGGCGACGTAGCTCTGCTGCGCCTCGCGCCCGGCGAAGAGGTTGGCCACGAGATCGTTGCGGGTGCCCCAGAGGGCCGGCTTGACGAAGGTCGCCGAGAGGCGGCCGCCGAGGCCGTTCGAGTCGATGCCCGCGAGCTTGCGCTGCGTCGCGTAGAGGTCGTTGCCGAGATAGTAGATGTCGGCATCGATCCGCAGGGTCTCGCCGCCGCCGAACAGGTTGCGGTTGGCGTAGTAGGCGCGGATGCCCGGGCCATCGACGGTGGAGTAGCGGGCCGAGACGCCGATCAGGTTGCGCTCCCGCTCCGTCACCTCCACGAAGATCGGCAGGTTGCCCTCTGCATCGAGGGCGTGCGCCTCGCGCACCCGCACCGAGCCGAGCCCCTCCACCTTGGCGACCGAACGGCGGATGTCGGCGATCGCCTTCGGGGAGTAGGGATCGCCCGGCTCCGCGTAGATGAAGGAACGAACCACGGCCGGATCGATCGCCTCGGTTCCGCTCAGGGCCACCGCGCCGAGGCCGGCGAGCGGCCCCGGATCGACCGTGAAGGTCACGTCCATCACGTGGGCGGCATCGTCGACGACGGGGTCGCGCGAGACCACCCTGGCGAAGGGATGCCCGAGCGAGCGGAAGCGGTCGACGATCCGTGCTTCCCGCGCCAGCACCGTGGCGGACCGCGCCGGGACCTCGTCGTCGACGCGGGTGACGCGCGCGGGCAGCACCTCGGCGGTGAAGGGCCGGCCGCGCACGTCGCGGACCGTGATGCTGCGCAGGGTGTAGAGGGGACCGGGATCGAGGGCGATCCTGACCGGAACGAGCGCGCGGTTGCGCGCGCGCTCCGCCGCCCGCGCGGCGGGGGCGAGGGACGCCTCGCCGCCGACCGCGACGCCGTCGACCCGGATCGCGACCTGTCCCGCGTAGTAGCCGTAGCCCGACAGGGCCTCGGGCAGGCGCCGGAGATCCGCCTCGGCCCGGCGCACAAGGCCCTCGCCGTCGGGCGGCGGCTCCTGGCGCAGGCGGTGGAGGGTGGAGGTGTCCTGGAGCGCCTTGAGCAGGTCCTCGTCGTCGGCGCCTGAGAATTTCACGCCGTAGGGCAGGAGCGCCGCGCTCGGAGCCGGCGGCTCCTCCTCGGATCCGAACAGGCCGAAGAGATCGAAGGCCGGCGCCGGCTGCGTCGAGGCGAGGACGAGCCCAACACAGGCCCAAGCCCAGGTCGAAGCCCGTCCGAGCCGGCGGATCGTCGGAAATCGGCCCCGCTTCGGGGTCACCTGAGCCACGCGCGAACGGATCTCGTCGCTCAGGCCGCGCAACGGCCGAACGCGACAGGCTCCGGCATGCTGGCCCGCGGCCCCACGGGCGCGCCCATCCGGACGTTCGTCTGCGTCGTCATCTCAAGCCCCCGCTCGATGCCGGCCCGCGCGAATGGGGCCCCGCAGCCCGGAGAGCCCGCGTCCCGCCCATGCCCCAGGCTCCGGGGAGCCATGCCCATGGTGCCGCGCTCACGGTGCCGCGCACCTCGCGCGAAGCCTAGCCGCCGGGCCTTGCGCGAGCAACCTTCGCGGGGGATGGCGCCGCCCGGCGCCCGATGGCGCGCCGGGCCGGGCCCCTCTCAACCTGCCGCAGCGGCTCACGAATCCGGCAGCGCCCGCGCCCGATCCCCGCAGGTGCGCGGCAGCACGAAATCCGGCAAACGCCGACTTGCCAGAACGGCGGCGGCGACCTACCTCAGCCTCTCATCGATCCGTGGCCGGCTCATGCCGGGTTGCCTCGCCCCATCGTCTCCGCTGTCCCCAAGGGCGCCGCATCGACCCGTTCCCATATCGACCGACCCGCCCTTTACGCTCCTGCGCGGACAGCCGCCGGGGCGGGCGGGTCTCCTAAACCTCACTGACTGGAGGAGAACGCCATGAGCACGGGTACCGTGAAGTGGTTCAACGAGACCAAGGGCTACGGATTCATTCAGCCGGATGACGGCGGCAAGGACGTGTTCGTCCACATCTCCGCCGTCGAGCGCGCCGGGATGCGGAACCTGATCGAGGGCCAGAAGGTCTCCTACGAGATCGAGAGCGACCGCCGCACCGGCAAGCAATCGGCGGGCAACCTCCAGGCCGTGTGAGGCTTTTGGGAGACCGTCACCGATCTTTTCGGGTCGGTGACGGAGAATTCGGTCGATGTCGCCCGCGCCCGGAGCCGCCTCAGTTGCGTCGCGCCGGAGGCTGGGGCATTGGCATTCCGACTTCGCTGGACAGATTTCGAACCGGAGGCTGCGCTGGCCCCGTCCTTGCTGATGGGCCCGCGGCGATCCCGCGAAGCATCACACCGAGACACCGGACGAGAAAGGTCAGATGAGCGCATTCGACTACAGGAATTTCGACGACCGCCGCCAGAACTCCGCGAACGCCAAGGCCGCCCTGCTGGCCAAGTTCAAGGCCCGCCCGCCGGTCGACGACCCCGAGATGATCGCCAAAGCCAAGGCGCGTCAAGAGGTTGCCCGGGCCCGCGAGGAGCGCATCCGGGAGCGTGACGCCGCCCGCATCGCCGCCGAGACGCAGGCTGCGGAAGCGAAGCGCGCCCGCGAGGAGGCGGAACTCGCCGCCCAGATCGCGCGGGCGGAGGCCGAGGCCGCCGCATCCCAGGAGCGCAAGGCTGCGGAGCTCGCCGCCAAGAAGACCCTGCGCGATGCACGCTACGCGGCCCGCAAGGCCAAGGTCAAGACGCGCCGCTGAGGCGTCGTCACCGTCCCGGGGGCCTGCCCGGGGACGTGCGAGATGCGGCACAGGACCGGCCCGCGAGGGCCGGCCCGGCCGTTTTCGGAACGGAACATTTCATGAACGATCCCGCAGGTTCGCGGGGTCCCGCGGCCCCGCCCGCGTCGAACGACCTCCGGACGATCCGGACCGGAGGGGCCGGCCCCGATCCGCGCCGGCCTGCGCGAACAGCGCCACCCGATACAATTTGAGGTAGCCGGTCCGCCGCGTGCCGGCCGGGGGCGCCGCCGTGCGGCCCGCGACCACAAGCGCGGCCGTGCGGGGCGCCCCGGTCCGGGCCGCGGCCGCGGCCGCGCCGGTCGTCGGCACCCGGGCCCGTGCGGCCTCGGGTCGATCCGGCATCATAGGTTGCCGGCCGGCCGTCCGGTTCCGGGGCGAGATCTGGCCGGGATCTCGGCCAGATCTCGACCAAGACTGGTCAGATCGGCCGGATCCGGCCCGCCGACAGTCTCATTTCGTACAAACCGGCGATTTTCGCGAGTCTTCGGCCGGATGAATGTCTGGGCTGACTGGGACACCCGGGCGTCGAGCCGGATTCAAGGGCGCATAACCCACGAGCGGTGTTTGAAAAGAACAGAATTATTGCTAACATACGCCTGTATCGCACGATACCCGCATCGGATGAGGTGGTCCGCGGCGGCCTTGGGAGTTCGATTGCCGACCGAGCCGATCCGGACGCCGCAGAAGGCGGCGAGCCTCACGGAATCAGCCGCTGCCGCCGCAATCCCAGACGTGAGACGAAGCCGGGACGGGGAGCCCGGCGGCGATGCGGTCCGGCCGGTCCGGGGCGGATCGCCCAGCGATGGCCGCGGTCGCGGGGCGCCCATGCCCCGCGGATCGCGCCAGGGGCCCGGGGCTCCGTCGGCGGCAGGGCAGCCGCGGGCGGGGAGGCGGGCGAAGGGAGGCACAGAATGGAAACGTTGCCGCGCTACGCGGTGTCGCCCCTGCGCACCGGCACAGCGCCGGCCCCGACGGGCCGGCGGCCCGGCGGGGCACCCGAAGGGGGAGGCGAGGTGGCCGGTGGGATTCTGGCGCGCAAGCTCGGCAACTTCGTCGAGCTGTCCGGGCCGGAGCGCGAGGCCCTGAACGACCTCGGCCGGCAGCAGCGCCACCACGGCGCGCGCGAGCATCTCAGCCTCGAGAACGGCCTGTCCCGCTCGGTCTGCCTGATCATCGAGGGCAATGCCTGCCGCTACAAGATCCTGCCCGACGGGCGGCGCCAGATCCTGACCCTGTTCATTCCCGGCGACCTCTGCGGCCGCTGCCTGCCCGACCTCGACCTCGGCGACGAGAGCGTGGTGACGCTGACGGCCTCCACGGTCGCGGTGATCCCGCGCCAGGCCTTCGCGGCCCTGGTCGAGGAGCATCCCCGCCTCACCCGGGCGCTGGCCTGCAACGCCCTGGTGGAGGAGGCGGTCCACCGGGAATGGATCGTCAATATCGGCCAGCGCACCGGCTACGAGCGCATCGCGCACCTGTTCTGCGAGCTGTTCGTGCGGCTGAGCGCGGTCGGGCTGACGCAGGGGACCCGGTGCGAGCTGCCCCTGACGCAGGGCGAGCTCGCCGACGCCCTCGGCCTCTCGGCGGTCCACATCAACCGTACGGTGCAGCAGCTGCGCAGCGACGGCCTGATCTGCCTGCGCGGGCGGGAGCTCACCATCCTGGACTTCCCGGCCCTGCAGAGCGCCGCGATGTTCGACGGCAGCTACCTCCACCTGCCGCAGACCCTCAACCCGGCGCCGGGGAGCCCGCGCGGCCTCGAGGGCACCCCGCTCCGCGACCTCTGAGGCGCACGCCGGCCCCCCGCCCCGGTGCGCCGGGGCGGGCGCGGTCCCGGGCGCCCGGGCCGCACGCCGGGCACGCGGTTCCGCATTTGTTTTCGAGCCAGCGTTCAGGACAGTACGAAGCCGCTTCGCCACTCCGCCCCTTAACTTTGGTGAATGCCCTTCGCGAGTCTCCACCGGCTAAGTACTGAGGCCCGGCCGGCCCACTCATCCCCGGCCGGCCTCGTGTGCAGCGCCCGCTGTGGGGGTGAGTGGAGGGCGGTTCAACCCCGATGGACACGCTCGTGCTCCAGGACTCGCCCCCACCCCCGACCGCGTCCGCGATGGCCGAATCCACCATCCAGAACCGCCTGCTCCGCGCCCTCGCGCCGGAGGACCTCGACCGGCTGCGCCCGCATCTCGAGGGCGTGCCCCTCGATCTCGGGACGCGCATCATCGCGGCGAACACGCCGATCCGGCAGGTCTACTTCCCCGAGAGCGGCCTCGCCTCGGTCAGCCTCTCGACCGGGGAGGGCGGGCGGCTCGAGGTGGCGATCCTCGGCCGGGACGGCATGGTCAGCCCGGCGCTCCTGCTCGGGGTCGACCGCACCCCCTTCGACACCGAGATCCGGGTCTCCGGCCAGGCCCTGCGGCTCGATGCCGAGGTCCTGGCGGCCGCGGTCGCCCGGAGCGAGGGCCTGCGCGCCCTGCTGCTGCGCTACGTCCAGGTGGTCAACCTCTGGACCAGCCAGACCGCCCTCTCGAACCGCCGGCACAAGACCGAGGAGCGCCTCGCCCGCTGGCTCCTCCTCGTGCACGACCGCATCGAGGGCAACGACCTCGCGATCACGCACGAGATCCTGTCGATGATGCTCGGCGTGCACCGGCCGGGCGTGACGGTGGCGGTCCACGAGCTCGAGAGCGGCGGCATGATCGCGACCCGCCGCGGCGTGATCACGGTCCTCGACCGCGACAAGCTCGTCCGCCTCGCGGGCACCAGCTACGGCTTCGCGGAGGCCGAGTACGAGCGCCTGGTCGGGCCGTTCCGCGACTAGGGCGGAACCGGCGCCGCCGCGGGTCCCGCCTCCCCGGCGCCACGCCGTCTGGCCGCCGTCGACGGCGAGGGCCTGGCCGGCCCCGCGGGCGGCCGGGGACCAGGTGCGGGCGGACCTCGCCGGGGGACGGCGCGATGCGAGGCGCCGGATCGTGGACGCCGCAACCATTTCCTTAAGGATCAGGACCTAGAATCTCCGCAACTACAGATTGTGTCGACCCTGCGGACGCGGCCGCGACACCGGGATCCGGCGCCGCTCCGGTGGAGCGGGCAGGGCGCCCGCAGGGCGCCCGCACGGGCTTTGGCACGGGCTTCGGAGAGTCGCGCATGTTTCCCGTTGCACCGCAGGAGGCCGCCCGGCTCAGGGCCTTGCGGGATCTCGCGATCGTCGGCACGCCGCCCGAGCCGCATTTCGAGGCCGTCTGCCGGACCGCCGCCGCCCTGTTCTCGGTCCCGATCAGCCTCGTCTCCCTGGTCGAGGCGGACGAGCAATGGTTCAAGGCGAGCTGCGGCCTCGACTTCGTCCGGACCTCGCGGGCGATCGCCTTCTGCGCCCACGCGATCCTCGCCGAGGACGTCCTCGTGGTGGAGGACGCGACCCTGGATCCGCGCTTCGCGCAGAACCCCCTGGTCACCGGGCCGCCCCATATCCGCTTCTACGCCGGCGCCCCCCTGACGCTCGGGCCCGGCCTGCAGGTCGGCACCCTCTGCCTCAAGGACGTGGTGGCGCGCCGCTTCTCCGAGGCCGAGCGGCGCCAGCTCCGGGACCTCGCGGCGATCGTGGTGGCGCAGCTGCGCCTGCACCGGGCCGAGCGCGAGATCGCCGAGCGCGAGGAGCGCTACCGCCTCGCCGCCCTGGCCACCAAGGACGCGATCTGGGACTGGGACCTCGTCTCGGACGCGGTCACCTGGAGCGACGCGGCCGAGACCCTGTTCGGCCGGGGCAGCGCCGAGGCGGCCCTGACGGGGGCGCAGTGGATGGAGCGCATCCACCCCGAGGACCGGGACCGCGCCCGGGCCAGCATCGCCCGGGTCGTCGACGGCACCGAGGACCATTACGGCGGCGAGTACCGCTTCCGGCGCGGCGACGGCAGCTACGCGCAGGTGCTCGACCGCGGCTTCGTGATCCGCTCCGAGTCCGGCACCGCCCTGCGCATGGTCGGCGCCCTGCACGACGTCACCGCCCGCCGGCTCTCCGAATCCGCCCTGCGCGCCAGCGAGGAGCGCCTGCGCCTCGCCCTCCGGGCCGGCCGCATGGTCGCCTGGGAGCGCGACCTCCGGACCGGCCTCGCCACCCGCTCCGACAACGCCCGCGAGCTGCTCGGGATCGGCTCGGGGCCGATCTCCGACCTGCTCGACCGGGTGCATCCCGACGACCGGGCGCATGTGGGGGATTTCAGCGCCTATGGCGGGAGCCTCGACGCGGTCGAGTTCCGGTTCCGGCCCCCGGAGGCCCCGGAGATGTGGCTCTGCATGCGCGCCGAGCAGGCCGAGCCGGAGCGCATCGTCGGGATCACCTTCGACATCACCGACCGAAAGCGGGCGGAGGCGCGGCTCTGGCGCACCGCCAACCACGATCCCCTGACGGAGCTGCCGAACCGCGCCCTGTTCCAGGCCCGGTTCCGGACGGCCCTGGCGGAGGCCGAGCGGCGCGGCACCCCGGTCGGCCTGCTGCTGATCGACATCGACGACTTCAAGGACGTCAACGACACCCTCGGGCATGATGCGGGCGACGCCATGCTCAAGGAGATGGGCGCGCGCCTCTCGGCCCTGATCCGCCCCGCCGACACGGTGGCGCGCCTCGGCGGCGACGAGTTCGCGGTGGTGCTGGCGCAGCCCTCCGGCCTCGCCGAGGCGGCAGGCTTCGCCGAGCACCTGGTCGCGCGCCTGCGCGAGCCCTTCCGCTACCGGGACCGGCCCCTGTCCAGCAAGGTCAGCATCGGGCTCGCGGGCTACCCCACCCATCACCGCCTGCCCGACGAGCTGATGAAGGACGCCGACATCGCGCTCTACCGGGCGAAATCCGCCGGGCGCAACCGCGTCGCCGTCTACGCCCCCGAGATGCGCGCCCTGACCGAGCGCCGGGTCGCGATCGCCGGGGAGATGCGCGAGGCCCTCGACCAGGGGCGCATCATCCCGTTCTACCAGCCCAAGGTCTGCCTCGCGACGAAGCGGATCGTCGGCTTCGAGGCCCTGGCGCGCTGGCGCCACCCCACCGACGGGATCCGGGCGCCGGGCTATTTCGGCTCGGCCTTCGAGGATCCGGAGCTCGCCCGGGCGATCGGGGCCTGCATGATCGGCCACGTCGCGGCCGACATGCGGGGCTGGCTCGCGAGCGGGCTCGATTTCGGCCGCGTCGCCGTCAACGTCTCCTCGGCCGAGTTCCACCAGCCCGACCTCGCCGAGACGATGCTCGGCGTCCTCGCGGCGGCCGGCGTCCCGGCGACGCGCCTCGAGATCGAGGTGACCGAGACGGTGTTCCTCGGGCGCGGCTCGGATTGCGTCGCCGCCATCCTGGGGCGCTTCCACGAGAGCGGCGTCACCGTGGCGCTCGACGATTTCGGCACCGGCTACGCCTCGCTCACCCACCTGAAGCAGTTCCCCGTCGACCACATCAAGGTCGACCAGAGCTTCGTGCGGGGGCTGGAGCAGGACGGGGACGACGCCGCCATCGTGGCGGCGGTGATCGGCCTCGGCCGCTCCCTGCAGACGCAGGTCACCGCCGAGGGCGTCGAGACGCAGGGCCAGGCCGACCGCCTGCGCGCCATGGGCTGCGACTTCGCCCAGGGCTACCGCTACGCCAAGCCCATGATCGGCACCCGCATCCCCTGGCTGATCCGGAACTGGGGACGGGCCCCCGCGCCGGCCCGGGCCGCCGCCGGCTGAGGCGGGCGGGGAAGGGCGGCCGGGATCCCGGCCGGTCAGGCGGCGCGCAGGGGCTTCCTCAGGGGCTCGAACACCACGGCGTAGTGCTGGGCGCACCAGCGCTTGCCCGTGACGACCCGGCAGCCGCAGACGCGCTTGCCCTCGATCGAGACCGGCTCGTGATCCGACCAGAGCGGGAACACGCAATCGAGGAGGCCGGCCTTCATGAAGGGCATGCCCTCGCCCCCGTCGGCGGCGATCAGCGGCCGGCGCGACAGCGGGGTCGGCGGCACCACGCCGCCGGGCAGCGCCGGGGGCAGGGGACCGGCGGCGGGGCTCGCGGGCAAGGGGCTCGCGGGCAGAGGGCTTGCGGGCAAAGGGCTTGCGGGCAAAGGGCTTGCGAGGATGAGGCTCGGGGCGAGGGCGGCCGGGGGCGGCGCGACGACGATGGGCCGCGGCGCCGGCGCGGGCCTCGCGGCGGCGGGCTCGGGCGCGGGCGCCGCGGGCTTCGGGGCGGGTGCCTTCGCGACGGGCGCGGGCGCCGGGCCCTTCGCCGCCGCGTTGCCGAAGCCCGGCCGGAACGCCGGAGGCTTGGCAGACAGAGGCTTGGCAGACAGGGGTTTGGCGGCCAGAGGCTTGGCAGACATGGACTTGGCGGCCGGCACCCGGGCGGGCTGGACCTTGGCCGGCGCCGCCTTCTCGGCCCTGGCCGCGGGCTCGGGCTTCGCCGCCGGCTTGGGGGGCAGCGGCTTGGCGGCCAGGGGCTTGGCGGGCAGCGTCAGGGCGGCCTGCGCCACCCGGCGGATCACGTCCTCCGGGCTGGTGCCGACCGCTTCGGCGATCGCCGCGGGATCGCTGCCGGCGACCCACATGGCGACCGCCGCCCTGGTCGCCTCCTCCGTCCACAACGCATCTTTCATCCGCTCGGGGCCTTGGTCCTCTGTGATTCGGGAGGCGCCGTATAAGCCCTTGTGGCCGGCAAAGTCTCCCGCGTTGCGCACATGGGTCCGCCGCGAGGAAACCTTGTTGACCGGCCTTGCGGACGCCGCGAATCCCCCCGGACCCTCGGCATCGCGCAGGGAGGCGCGGGCGCCGGCGCCGGTCGAACCGGCAGCGCTCGATCCGCGCGGCCGATGCCTGATTTCCGCCAAAGACCTGCGCGAAATCCCCGCCGCCGGACCGGGCACCCGTGCGCGCCGTTCAGGCAATATCCAGCTTTCCTGATCACATTGGATGCATGATTCGCTCGCGATCTCCGCGGGCGCCTCGCCCGGCCGGCACGTCCCGCCGCCCCGGTCCCCGGATCGAGCCCAGCCGACCTTGACGACGCGCATGCCGACGAGCTCCGAATCCCTGCCCCTCCGGGAGGGCGACCTGCCGCGGACCGGCCCGGGCCATCCCGGGCTGCGGGCCCGGCTGAAGCGCGCGATCGCCCCGATGGCGGGGCTCTGCGTCACCCTGCTGGCCCTCGCGGTGATCCACCGGACCCTCGGCAGCGTCACCCTGGAGGCGGTCTCGGGGGCGCTGGCGCAGATCCCCGCCGCGGCCCTCGGCCTCGCCCTCGCCTTCACCCTCGTGAGCTTCGCGGCGATCGGCCTCTACGACCTCGTGGCCGTCGAGACCGTGGCGCCGGGCCGCCTGCCCCGCCCCCTCGCGGCCGCCACGGGGGCCGCCGGCTACGCCGTCTCGAACGCCCTCGGCTTCCCGCTCCTGACGCAGGCGGCCCTGCGCTACCGCCTCTACGGCCCCCGCGCGGTCGCCATCGCGGATGTCGGCCGGGTGCTCGGCGCCTCGTGGTTCGCCCTCCTCGTCTCCCTCGTCACCATGACTGCGCTGGCGCTCCTCGTCGGGCCGCCGAACCTGCCCGGGCTGCCGGGGCTGCACCCGGTCCTGCACAGGGCCGCGGGCGCCACGATCCTCAGCCTCGTGATCGGCCTCGTGGCCTGGCTCGGGGCGCGCGAGCGCGTGCTCCGCCTCGGCCGCGCCAGCCTGCGCCTGCCCACCACCCGGGCGGCCCTCGTCCAGATCGGGGCCGGAATCGTCGACCTCACGGCGGCGGCCGCGACCCTCTACGTGCTCCTGCCGGCGGACGCGGTCGGGAGCTTCCCGGCCTTCGCGCTGATCTACGTGGCGGCCACCGTGGTCGGCATCGCCAGCCACGCCCCGGGGGGCCTCGGCGCCTTCGAGGCGACCCTGATCGCGAGCCTCGGCGTCACCGGCCGGGCCGACGTGATCGGGGGCCTCCTCGCCTACCGGATCGTCTACACGCTGCTGCCCTTCGGGGCGGCGCTCCTCGGCCTCGCCCTCGTCGAGGGCCTGCGCCGCCGGGCCCTGGTCGCCGCGCCCGCCCGGGCCCTCGGCCGCTTCCTCGAGCCGATGGTGCCCCGCGCCGCCGCCGGCATCGCGCTGACGGGGGGCCTCGTGCTCCTCGCCTCCGGCGCCACCCGGGACCTCGCGACCCGGATCGAGATCCTGTCGCAGGTGGTGCCGCTGCCCTTCGTGGAGGCCTCCCACTTCGCCGCGAGCCTCGTCGGCCTCGCCCTGCTGGTCCTGGCCCGCGGCCTCAACCGCCGCCTCGCCCGGGCCTGGCGCTACGCCCTGACCCTGCTCGTCCTCGGCGCCGCCTTCTCCCTCGGCAAGGGCCTCGACTGGGAGGAGGCGCTCCTCCTCGGGACCCTGGCGGCGCTCCTGGCGGTGTTCCGCGCCTCGTTCTACCGCTGCCCGCAGGTGAACCCCTTCCTCGGCCGCTCGCTCTCGGCCCATTCCCTGGCGGCCCGCTCGGTCTCGGTGGCGAGCCTGGCCTGGCGCCCGACCGGGCTCGCGGGGGCGGCCGCCCTGGTGGCGGCCGCGATCGGGCTCGGCTTCGTCCTCTGGCGCCACTGCGCCGACGCGGACGCGCTCTGGTGGCAGGTCGCCTGGGACGGGGACGCCCCGAGCCTCCTGCGCGCCTCCTTCGCCCTGATGGCGGGCGTGGCCGCGATCGGCTTCGACAGCGCGGTCAACCGGCGCGGCCTCGCGGCCGGGGCGGAGGCCGGGATCCCGCCGGCGGTGCGCGCGGCCGTGGCCCGGGCGCCCGGCGCCGCCGCTTCGCTGGCGCTCCTCGGCGACAAGCAGTTCATCACCTCCGCCGACGGGCAGGGCTTCGTCATGTATGCCCGCGCCGGCCGCAGCCTCGTGGCGCTCGGCGAGCCGGTCGGCCCGGAAAGCCGCGCGGCCGAGCTCGCCTGGGCCTTCCGGGAGCACGCCGACCGGGCCGCCGCGCGCCCGGTCTTCTACGGGGTCGGCCCCGAGAACCTGCCCCTCTTCCTCGACATGGGGCTCGCCGCCCTCAAGCTCGGCGAGGTCGCCCGCGTGCCCCTCGCGGCGTTCTCCCTGAAGGGCCCGGCCCGCCACGACCTGCGCTACGGCGCCCGCCGGGCCGAGAAGGAGGGGCTGACCTTCGCAATCCTGCCCCGGTCCGCGGTGCCGGAGGCGATGCCGGAGCTGCGCGCCGTCTCGGATGCCTGGCTGGCGCTGAAATCGGGCAGCGAGAAGCGCTTCTCCCTCGGCGTCTTCGACCCGGCCTACCTCGCCGAGTTCGACCTCGCGGTGATGCGCAAGGCCGGCCGCATCGTCGCCTTCGCCAATCTCTGGCGCGGGGCCGACCGGCACGAGATGGCGATCGACCTGATCCGCTACACCCCCGACGCCTCGCGGGTGATCATGGACGCGCTGTTCGCCAACCTCCTGCTCGCCGCCAAGGCGGAGGGCTACCGCTGGTTCAACCTCGGGGCCGCGCCCCTGTCGGGCCTCGACGACCGCCGGCTGGCCTCGCGCTGGAACCGCTTCGGCGCCTTCCTGTACCGGCGCGGGGCCGACCTCTACAGCTTCGACGGGCTGCGGGCCTTCAAGCAGAAGTTCGATCCGGTCTGGACGCCCTATTACCTGATCTGCCCCGGCGGCCTCGGCACCCCGAAGGCGCTCCTCGACGTCGCGACCCTGGTCAACGGCTCGCCGCTGGGGCTGATCCGGCGATGATCCCCGGGGGCGGGCCGCCGCGGATCCGGCTGATCCTCGGCCTCGGGGCGGTGGCCGCCGCCGGCCTCGCCCTGCTCCTGGCCTCGCGCCCGCCCGCGCCGACCCACATCGCTGCCGCCAACCCGGTCCGGGTCGCCTCGGCGCATTTCCGGGACGTGCCGGTGGCGATGCCGGCCGGCGCCCCCGTCGGCCTCGCCATGCTGGTGACGGGCCGGGACGCCCCCGAGGGCCGGGACGCCCCCGAGGGACGGGGGGAGGCCCTGGCGCGGGCGCTGCTCCGGCGCGGCCTGATGGTGCTCCGCCTGGATCCCGAGACCTGGCGCGCCGGGCTCGACCGCGATGCCGGCCCCTGCATCCGCCCGATGTCGGATGTCGAGGACCTCTCGAAGGAGACCCAGCGGGCCCTCAAGGCGAGCCGCTACTTCCACCCGGTGCTGATCGGCACGGGGGAGGGCGGCGCCCTGGTCCACGCCGTCATGGGCCAGGCGCTGGCCGCCACCGTGGCGGGGGGCGTCGCCCTCGACCCGGCGGAGACCCTGGAGACCGCCCGGCCGACCTGCGACGGCGCCCCGGCGGTGCCCGCCCCCGCGGGCGGCTTCCGCTACGACCGCGCCGCGCCCCTCCAGGCCGCGATGGTGTTCGTCACGGGCGACGTCCCCGCGGCGCCGGCCGCCCGGCCGGTCCCCGGCGGGGCGCCCCGTGAGACGCCCCTTGGGACGCCCCTTGGGACGCCCCGTGAGACGCCCCGTGAGACGCCCCCTGGGACGCCCGGGGCCCGGCGCGGCACCCTGGTTCCCGAGACCATCCGGGTGGCCGAGGACGAGGCCCGGCTGCAGCGGGCGGTCGACGCCGCGGCGGCCCTCGCGGCGCAGGATGCGGGCACCGGCGCGCTGCCCCTGGTGGACCACCCGGCCGCGGGCACGCCCCGGGCGCTGGCGGTGTTCTTCTCGGGCGACGGGGGCTGGCGCGACATCGACAAGACCATCGGCGAGTGGCTGGCCCGCCAGGGCGTGCACGTCGTGGGCGTCGACGCCCTGCGCTACTTCTGGTCCGACAAGAGTCCGCAGACGGTGGCGGCCGACACCACCGCGATCGTGCGCGCGGCCGATCCGGGCGGCCGGCTGCCGGTGCTGGTGCTCGGCTACTCCTTCGGGGCCGACGTCTTCCCCTTCGCCTGGCCCCATCTCGGCCGCGACCTGCAGAACCGGATCGGCCTCGTGGCCCTGCTCGGGCCCGGCCGCACCACGGGCTTCAGCGTCTCGGTCAAGGGCTGGCTCGGCCTCGGGGGCGCGCACGCGGTGGTGCCGCAGATCGCCGCGATGCCCGCCGAGAAGGTGCTCTGCCTCTACGGCTCGGCCGAGAAGGAGCCGGGCTGCACCGACGCCGCCCTCGACGCCGTGCGCCGCCTGCGCCTGGAGGGCGGCCACCATTTCGACGGCGATTACCCGGGCATCGCCCGGCGCATCCTCGAGGCGGCCAGGCTGCCGGGCTGACGCGCCCTCAGCCGTTCAGCAAGGCCTGGAGGGTGTTCGAGAGGGCCGCGAAGCTGCCGAAGCGCTCGGCGAAATCCGGATCGAAATAGGCGACCCGCGCCGTCAGGATCCCGACCACGAGCAGCCAGAACAGGGCGGTGCCGGCCCGCATCAGCCCGGCCGAGCCCGCCGCGGGCGCCACGGCCTCGCCGCGCGGGGCCTGGGCCACCGGCTCGCCGAAGGGGTCGAAATGGGTCTCGGACATGATCGGGGCCGTACATTCGGGGTCGTCCACTCATGTCGTGGAGCGACCCCCCAAAGCAATGGATGGCTTTCGGCGTTTTTCCTCAGGAACTTGGACGAATCTTCCAACGCTACACGGCAAGTAGAGAAGTTCCTCCTCTAGGCCGGAGCAAGGGCGCGCGCCGTGCCGGGGCTGGGGTCCGGATCCGCCGCGTGCCCTCGCCCGTCCGGAGTGATGTGTGGTTCCGTGGTCGGCGCGGGCAGCACGACGCGCCCCCTCTCCCGTCCGGGAGAGGGTTGGGGTGAGGGAGGCGCCTTGTCCGGAGGGGTCGCACCCCTCACCCGGTGCGCGTGCCGCGCATTCGACCTCTCCCGGACGGGAGAGGTGGGGCGCACCGTCCGCGTCACGGCGTTCCGGGTCGCCATTGCGCACCCGGGATGGCGCCGCGGCTGGCGGAGCCGGCGCGGGGGGCGCGATGCCGTCTTCCGGACCGGCGAGACGAGGCGCCCTCGGCGGCATGGATCCCGGAGGGCCGGGGCGGATTGGAGCAGGGGGCCTCAGCAACGGACCTCAGCAACGGACTTCAGCAACGGACCTGGCCATGACTGGATTTCGCTGGATCGCGCTCCTCGCGGTCGCCCTCCTGATCACCGTCGCGGTGGCGGTGCTGGCGCTGCGCGCCACCGGCCAGTTCCGGACTGCCGGGGAGGACGCGGCGGGTAAGCCCGCGATCCCCGCCTGCGACCCGGTCGGCTACGACAAGGGCCCGCGCCCGGCCGAGTGCCCCCAGGCCGCGCCGCCGACGGCGCGCACGCCCTGACGCGGGCTCGGATCGCGCGCCCGTCGCGAACTCGGATCGCGAGCCCGTGCGGGCTCGGATCGCGCGCCCGTCGCGAACTCGGATCCCGAACCCCTGCGGACTCGGATCGCGCGCCCGTGCGGGCTCAGATCCCGAGCCCGCGCACCACGAGGGCGGCCACCGCGGCGCCGACCGCCGGCCCGGCGACCGGGATCAGGGCGTAGCCCCAGTCCGAATCGCCCTTGCCGGCGATCGGCAGCACCGCGTGGGCGAGGCGGGGGCCGAGGTCGCGGGCGGGGTTGATGGCGTAGCCGGTGGTGCCGCCGAGCGACAATCCGATGCCCCAGACCACCATGCCGACGAGGTAGGGGGCGAGCCCGGTCGGGATGCTGCCCGCCGCGCCCACCGCCTTCGACAGGAGGGCGCTGATGATCAGGATCAGCACGAAGGTGCCGATGATCTCGCTCATCCAGTTGTCGGGGGCCCGGCGGATCGCCGGCGCGGTGCAGAAGCAGGCCCGCTTCAGGCCCTCGTCCTCGGTGGCGCCCCAGTGGGGCAGGTAGTGCAGCCAGACCACGGTGGCGCCCAGGAACGCGCCGAGCATCTGGGCCGGCACGTAGACCGGCAGCTTCGACCAGTCGCCGGACACGATGGCGCCGGCGAGCGTCACGGCGGGGTTGATGTGGGCGTCGGGGCTGCCGGTGGCGGTGGCCACGAAGATGCCGGCCAGCACCGCGAAGGCCCAGCCGGCCGTGATCGCGATCCAGCCCGCCCCCTCGGCCTTCGAGCCGCGCAGGAGCGCGCCCGCGACCACGCCGTTGCCCAGGATGATCAGCACCATCGTGCCGAGAAGCTCGCCCAGGAACGGGGAGGTGAAGGGGGGCGTCATGGCATGTCCTCCGGTTGATCAGGGTTCTGGGTCTGGTTGCGCCGCCGCCGGCGTCGCGGGGCCCCGGGAGCGCGGGCGCGCCGCGCCTCGGGTCCGGGAGCGGGCTTTTGCGCGCGGTCCGCCCTCCCGCGAAAACCCTCCCGCGCGAAGCCTCTCAATCCTCCTGGACGGTCCAGTCGAAGGAGCGCTTCACGGCGCGGCCCCAGGCCGAGACGATGCGGCGGCGCTGGGCGGGGTCCATGTCGGGCTCCCAGCGCTGGTCGACGCCCCAGTTCCGGACGAGGTCGTCGAGGCTGTTCCAGTAGCCGGTGGCGAGGCCGGCCGCGTAGGCCGCGCCGAGCGCCGTGGTCTCGGCGACCTGCGGGCGCACCACCGGCACGTCGAGGATGTCGGCCTGGAACTGCATCAGGGTGCGGTTGGCCACCATGCCGCCGTCCGAGCGCAGTTCCCGCACGGGGATGCCCGAATCCGTCTCCATCGCCTCCAGCACCTCGCGGGTCTGGAAGGCGGTGGCCTCCAGGCAGGCGCGGGCGATGTGACCCCTGTTGGCGTAGCGGGTGAGCCCGATGATCAGGCCGCGCGCGCCCTCGTTCCAGTGCGGCGCGTAGAGGCCCGAGAAGGCCGGCACGAAGTAGACGTCGCCGTTGTCCGCGACGGTGGCCGCCAGGGTCTCGACCTCGGCGCTGTCGCGGATCATCCCGAGATTGTCGCGCAGCCACTGCACCAGGGCGCCCGTGATGGCGATGGAGCCCTCGAGGGCGTAGACCGCCGGCTTGCCGTCGAGCTTGTAGCCCACCGTGGTGACGAGGCCGCAGGTCGAGGGCACGGGCGCCTCGCCGGTGTTCATCAGGGCGAAGCAGCCGGTGCCGTAGGTGTTCTTGGCCTCGCCGGGCTGGAAGCAGGTCTGGCCGAACAGGGCCGCCTGCTGGTCCCCCAGGATGCCGGCGATCGGCACGCCCGCGAAGGGCGCCTTGGTCTCGCCGTAGACCTGCGAGGAGGAGACGATCCCGGGCAGCATCGCCCGCGGGATGCCGAAGGCCGCCAGCATGCCGTCGTCCCAGGCCAGGGTGTCGAGGGCCATGAGCTGGGTGCGGCTCGCATTCGTCACGTCGGTGAGGTGGAGCCCCCCGTCCGGGCCCCCCGTGAGGTTCCAGACGAGCCAGGTGTCGATGTTGCCGAACAGGACGTCGCCGGCCTCCGCCTTCTCCCGCGCGCCCTCGACATGGTCGAGGAGCCAGCGCAGCTTGAGGCCCGAGAAGTAGCTCGCCAGCGGCAGGCCGGTGATGCCGCGGAAGCGGTCGCGCCCGCCCTCCCGGGCGAACTCGGCGACGAGGCGGTCGTTGCGAGTGTCCTGCCAGACCAGGGCGTTGTGCAGGGGCTCGCCCGTGCGCCGGTCCCAGATCAGGGTGGTCTCGCGCTGGTTGGTGATGCCGACCGACAGGAGGCTGCTCGGCTCGAGCCCGGCCTCGTCGAGCGCCTCGCGCATCACCGCCTGGGTGTTGGTCCAGATCTCGCGCGGGTCGTGCTCGACCTGGCCGGGGCGCGGGTAGATCTGCGCGTGCTCGCGCTGCTTGCACACGATGATGCGCCCCGCGCGGTCGAACACGATGAAGCGGCTGCTCGTGGTCCCCTGGTCGATGGCGCCGACATACTGGCTCATAGGACTGGCCCTCCCTGTTGAAGGCTGTGATGGGGACGGGGCCGGTCTTGGTGCCGGCTGCCCGCCGATGGTGAGGCGGCCGCGGCCGCGGCTCAGGCCGCCTCGGCCCGGCCGCGGGTGAGGTGGGCGGCGAGGCGGGCCGCGCTGTCGGGGCCCGTGCGCAGGCCAAGCTTCGAGCGGCGCCAGAGGATGTCGTCGGGGGTGCGCGCCCATTCGTGGCGCACGAGGTAATCGACCTCCGCCCCCGTGAGGCCGCCGTCGAAGGCCTCGCCGAGGTCGGCGAGGCTGCGGGCGCCGCGGAGGATCTCCCGCGCGTTGGTGCCGTAGGCGCGGGCGAGGCGCCGGGCGGTCTCGTCCGGCAGGAAGGGCGCCTCCCGCCGCAGCGCGGCCAGGAAGGCGTCGAAATCCGCCCCCGGCATGGCGCCGCCGGGCAGCGGCGCGTCGCCGGTCCAGGCCGGCGCGAGGCCGGGGAAGTAGGGCTTCAGCTTCTCGATGGCGTGCTCGGCGAGGCGCCGGTAGGTCGTGATCTTGCCGCCGAAGACCGAGAGCGCGGGCCGCGTTCCGTCCGCCTCCGCGACGTCGAGGACGTAGTCCCGGGTCACCGCCGAGGCGTTGGCCGCCGCGTCGTCGTAGAGCGGGCGCACCCCCGAATAGCTCCAGACCACGTCCTCGGGGCCGATTCGCCTGGCAAAGGAGCGGTTGATGCAGTCGCAGAGGTAGCGCGTTTCCTCGGGCGAGATCGCGACGGGGCCGGGCTCGGCCTCGTAGGGCACGTCGGTGGTGCCGATCAGCGTGAAGTCGCGCTCGTAGGGGATCGCGAAGATGATGCGCGTGTCGGGCTGCTGCAGGATGTAGGCCTGCTCGCCCTCGTAGAGCCTGGGCACCACGATGTGGCTGCCCTTGATCAGCCGCACCGCCGCGCGGCTGTCGATGCCCAGCGTGCCCCCCAGGGTCTCGCTGACCCAGGGGCCGGCCGCGTTGACGACCGCCGTCGCCCGCACCGTCTCGCTGCGGCCGCTGGCGCCGTCCCGCAGGGTCGCGATCCAGCCCTCCCCCTGGCGCCGGGCCGCCTCGACGCCGGTGCGGGTGCGGATCTCGGCGCCCCGGGCCTGCGCGTCCATGGCGTTGAGCACCACGAGGCGGCTGTCCTCGACCCAGCAATCCGAATAGAGGAAGCCCCGGGTCAGGCGGGCCTGCAGCGGCGCGCCGACCGGGGATGTTCGCAAGCGAACCATCCTGGAGCCCGGCAGCGTTCGCAGCCGGGCCAGGTGGTCGTAGAGGAACAGCCCGACCCGCAGCATCCAGGCCGGCCGCAGCCCCTCGTCGTGGGGCAGCACGAAGCGCAGGGGCCAGATGATGTGGGGGGCGAGCCGCAGCAGGCGCTCGCGCTCCGCCAGCGCCTCGCGCACGAGGCGGAACTCGTAATATTCGAGGTAGCGCAGGCCGCCGTGGATCAGCTTCGTGCTGGACGAGGAGGTGAACTCGGCGAGGTCGCCGCGCTCGCACAGCAGGACCCTGAGGCCCCGCCCCGCCGCGTCGCGGGCGATGCCGGTGCCGTTGATGCCGCCGCCGATGACGAGCAGGTCGTAGGCTCCGGCCGGATCGTGCGCAGCTGCCGCCAAGGTCCACCTCCCGTCCCGATCGAATCGCCGGTTGGCAGGATATTGCTCCCTCGGGCAATTTTCGCAAGAGAAAATCAGAACTTTCGGTATCGCTCAGTCCCGGGCGTCGGCGATCGCCAGCCCGACCCCGTGGCGCTCCATCAGGGCGGCGATCTCCGGGGGCGGGGGCCGGTCGGTGAAGAAGGTGTCGATCTGCGCGATGCGGCCGACCTGCACCATCGGGCGGCGGGTGAACTTGGTGTGGTCGGCCACCAGGAAGGTCCTGCGGGCCTGGGCCAGGATGGTCTGGGTCGCCCGCACCTCCTCGTAATCGTAGTCGAGCAGCGCCCCGTCGGCGTCGATGCCGCTGGTGCCGATCACCGCGACGTCGACCCGGAACTGGCTGAGCGTGTCGCAGGTGAGCTGCCCCAGCACGGCGCCGTCCCGGTTGCGCACGGTGCCGCCGGCCACGACGATGCGGAACTCGGTGGCCTCGGCCAGGGAGATCGCGACGTTGAGGTTGTTGGTGATGACGCTGAGGTCGTCGTGCCGCATCAGCTCCCGCGCCACCGCCTCCGGGGTGGTGCCGATGTTGATGAAGACCGAGCAGTGGGAGGGGATGTGGCGGGCGGCGAGGCGCCCGATCCGGGTCTTCTCCGCCGAGAGGGTGATGCGGCGGTCGGCGTAGTCGATGTTCTCGACGCTGGAGGGCAGGCCGCCCCCGCCCCGGTAGCGCTCGAGCCGCCCCTCCGCGCTGAGCTCGTTCAGGTCGCGCCGGATGGTCTGCACGGTGACGCCGAACTGGCTCGCCAGCGCCTCGATGGTGACGAAGCCGCGCTGGCGCACCGCCGCCACGATGGCTGAGCGGCGCGCCTCGACGCCCGTCATCTCGGTCCGGTCGGGGGGACGTGTCACGGCGGGGGGCCTCGGCGGTCGGAGCGGGGGGCGTCGCAATCCGGGAGGATAGGGCGGGCGCGGCCCGATGGCAGCGCCCCGTTTCGCTTTCGAAAGCGTTCTCCCCGCCAAACCGCGCCAGGATCCCGCGCCAGGATCCCGTGCCAGGATCCCGTGCCCTGCCCCGCGGCGGGGCGGCAATGCACGATCCTGCCGGTCGCGGCCCCGGGGGAGCGGGGCGGGCCCCGGCCTCAGGCCGCGGGCGGCGTCAGGTGCAGGTAGGCCGGGTTGAAATCGGCGAAGACGCGCAGCCGCGCCGGATCCTCGATCGTCAGGATCTTGTCCCGGAAGATGATCAGGCCGGTGTCGCGCAATTCCTGGGCGACCCGGTTCATGTGCACGAGGGAGATCCCCAGGGTGTCGGCGAGGTCCTCCCAGGTCAGGGGCAGGCGGTAGCGCGTCTCGCTCGCGAGCCCCACCGCCTGCAGGCGCGCCTGCAATTCGCAGATCAGGTGGGCGAAGCGCTTGCCCGCCGGGCGGGTGCCGAGGCCGACGATCCATTCCCGCGCGGTGCTGGCCTCGGTCAGGAGCGCCCAGGTGAGCGCCCGGGCGATGCGGGGATGCTCGAGCTTCAGCCGCTCCAGGGCCGGGGCCCCGATCGCCGCGACGAGGCAGCCCGTCAGCGTCGCGACGCCGTAATCGGCGCCCCCCAGGATGCTCGCCTGCGGATCGTAGAGGTCGCCCGGCAGGAGCAGGGCGGTGATCTGGCGCTTGCCGTCGCGGCCCTGCCGGTAATGGCAGGCGAAGCCCTCGACGATGGCGTAGCCGGTGCGCGGGCGGTCGGCCTCCTGGACCAGGACCGAGCGGGCCGGGACCCGCTCGAACGTGCTCACGGCCGCCGCGAGGGCCGCCCGGTCGCAGGGGCCGAGGGCGGCGGCGTGCTCGAGCCGCATCAGCAGCACGCTGGGCATCGCGCCGTCCTGCGCGCCCATGAACCGTCCCGCCATCCTCGGATCGGAAATGCCGATCATGACACCCTCGCACAGGTCAGAGCCGCCGTTCGCCGCGCATCGCCCCGGGACCGGTCGACGCACCCGTTCGAGATCGGGTCTGAGGGCACCGTGGTGCCAGGGATTTTTTTGGATACTTTATGGCACTTTATTCGCAAGCCGCGACGGCGTAAAGGCTTATCCGACGGCCATTGAACAGAATTTGTGTCATCAGCAGCGGGGATCGGATGGGGGAGGCGGCCAGGTTCGGTCAGGGCGGGGCGAGGGGAGCCGCCGCCGCCAGGAAGGCCTCGACCGCCGCCCGGTCGGGCAGGGCGTCGAAGACGCCGAGCCGCATCGCCACGAGGGCGCCGCAGGCCGCGCCCCAGCGCATCGCCTCCGCGAGGCCGCGCCCTTCGGACAGGCTCACGGCGAGCCCCGCCGCGAAGGCGTCGCCCGCCCCCAGCGTGTCGACGGCCGCGACCGGGAAGGCCGCCTGATGCCGGGGTGCCGAGCCGGCCGGGTAGGCCGTGGCGCCGCCGGCCCCGCGGGTGATCACCACGAGGTCGGGGCCCCGCGCCCGCAGGGCCGCCGCGAGGGCGGCCTCGTCCGCCCCGGACCGGTCGAGCGCGGCGGCGAGGAGCCGCGCCTCGCTCGCATTCACCACGAGGATCGCGGTGTCGCGCAGGATCCCGGCCTCGATCGGGCGGAACGGCGAGGGGTTGAGCAGGGTGGGCCGGCCGGCCGCCCGGGCGAGCCGGAAGGCCTCGGCGATGGCCGCGTCCCCGACCTCGAACTGCGCCAGGACGAGGTCGGCCGCCGCGAGCCCCTCCGCGGCCCCGCGGATGCTGGCCGCGTCGAGCAGCCGGTTGGCCCCGAGGAAGACCGCGAGGCAGTTCTCGCCGTCATCCTGCGTGAAGCCGATGCCCGCCCCCGTCTGCGCCTCGAAGCGGCGCAGCATGCCGGGCGGCAGCCCGGCCCGGCGCAGGGCGGGCTCGGCCAGGGCGGCCAGGGGATCGCTGCCGACCGCGATGAGGCCGTCGACCGCGGCCCCGAGGCGGCGCGCCGCGACCGCGAGGTTGAGGCCCTTGCCGCCGGCCTCGAAGGTGTAGGCGGAGGCCTCGAGGGACTGGCCGGGCTCGGGCAGGCGCCCCACCCGCATGGCGCTCGCGGCGATGAAGCTCGCCAGCACGAACAGCCGGGGCAGGGCGGCCTCCGGCGAACGGCTTCCGGGCAACAGGATCTCGGGCGACGGGGTGTCGGGCGGCATCGGCTGGCTCCCTGGCCCCCGGCCGGGCGGCGGGTTCCGGTCCCGTCCGCGGCCGGATCCGGAACCCGCGCGCGGATCGCCAGGGGCCCTCAGGATGGCCTCTGAGCCCACCGGGCCGCAACAGCCGAGCCTCGCGAGCCTGCTGCGCCTGCGCACCGACACGGCGCAGCCGATGTACCAGCAGCTCGAGGCGCAGATCCGGCAATTGATCGGCGACGGGGTGCTGGCGGCGGGCGCGACCCTGCCGGCGGAGCGCGTGCTGGCGGACGCCCTCGGCATCAGCCGCACCACGGTGAAGCGCTGCTACGGGACCCTGCGCGACCAGGCCCTCCTCAGCGCCCACGGGCGGCTCGGCTTCGTGGTCGAGGGCCGGACCAAGCCCCTCAATCCCGGCATGGACCGGCTCAAGGGCTTCACCGAGGAGATGCGGGAGCTCGGCAAGGTGCCGTCCTCGGACATCCTGGAGCGGGTGGCGGGCCCGGACCGGGCCATCGCCTCCGTGTTCGGGGCGCCCTCGAACACGCCGTTCCTGAAGCTCGTCCGGGTGCGCCGGGGCGACGGCATCCCCCTGTCCCACGAGATGGCGTGGTACGACCTCGGCGCCGCCCCGGGCCTTGCCGGGGCCGACCTGACGGGCTCCCTCTACGCCGCCCTCGCCCGGGAGGGCGTGGCCCTGACCCATTGCGAGCAGACCATCGAGGCGGCCTTCCCGACCGCCGAGGAATGCACCCTGTTCGGCTTCGACGCCCCGGTCCCCTGCCTCCTGATCAAGCGCCGCTCCTACGCGGGCACGGGCCGGATGATCGAGTACGTCGAGGGGCTCTTCCGCGGCGACAGCTACGCCTACCGCCTGTCCCTGCGGACCTGACCGGGCCGGCGGGGCGGGGGCCCCCTTGGCGAGACGGGGGTCCCCTTGGCGAGACGGGGGCCCGCGATGGCATCAGGGGGCCCCGGCGGTTTCCCGCGCGAGGCCGTCGACGACCTCGGCCAGGGCCGCCGCCTCGCCCCGGCCGAGGGCCGCCTCGTAGCGGGCGACCTGGCGGTCGGCGCTCGACCCCTCGGCCACGATGGCGCGCGCCCGCTCGCATTCGGGCCGGCAGCCGAGGGCGTCGGCATCCGCCTCGACGAGGCCGAGGATCGCCTCGATCCCCTCGGCCAGCGGCACGGCCCGCGCCGCCGCCGCGTCGATCAGCTCCGCCCGGACGCCGTCGCGCTCGGCCCGCCACAGGTTCTCCATGACAAAGCCCCGCGAGGCCCCGGTCATGCGCGCGTTGAGGTCGGGCCGGCGCTCGAGCAGGCGCACCAGGCAGCGGTAGAGCGCGGCGACCGCCAGGGTGTCGTCGAGGCGGGTGCAGCTGTCGGCGATGCGCAGCTCCAGGGTCGGGTACTTGAGGGAGGGCCGGACGTGCCACCACAGGAAGCTCGCATCCGCGATGGCGCCGGCCCGGGTCATCACGTCGACGTAGCGCCCGTAATCGGCCGCGTCGTCGAAGAGCTCGGGCAGCCCCGTGCGCGGCAGTTCCGCGTAGGCCCGCAGGCGGTAGCCCATCAGGCCGGTGCGCCGCCCCTGCCAGAAGGGCGAGGCGGTGGAGAGGGCCAGCAGCGCGGGCAGGAACGGCATCAGCCGGTTGGCGATGTCGATCCGGGCCTCCGGGCGCGGCACCTCCACGTGGACGTGCAGGCCGCACACGACGGTGCGCTGCCCGATCATGCGCAGGTCGTCCATGATGCCCCGGTAGCGGGCGGCCTCGGTGCCCGCCTGGTTCGCCCAGGTCGCGGTCGGGTGGGTGCCGGCGGCGAAGACCAGGAGATCGTGGCGGGCGGCGAGGTCCGCGAGCCCGGTGCGCAGGCCCTGCAGCCGCGCCCGCGCCTCCGCGAAGCGCCCGGAGGGCGGCGTGCAGATCTCGATCTGGCTCTGCAGCAGCTCGCGGCTGACGGAATCGAGCCCCGCCTGCGCCGCCTCGTGGAAGGCCTCCACGGTCTCGCGCGGGGTGCCCCGCGTGCCCGCATCGGCGAGAAAGAACTCCTCCTCGATCCCGAACTTGTAGGTGTCCGCCTCAGCCCCGGTGCCGGCCATCCCGTCCCCCTCGCCCGCCGTCCCGGACGGAAAGGGATTTTCCGGTCGGCGGCACCCCGTGAGGCTACGGGTTCCCGGGCGATCGACAACCCCTGGCTGTAAAATGATGCGGCGCAGAACCCCTCGGCGCAGAAGCCCTCAGCGCAGGATCGCGGAGCGGAAGGCGCTGCCGACGACGCGCAGGGCCTCCCGCGCCCGGGCATCGGCGAGGCGCGTGCGCAGGACCACCCGCGAGGGCGGCAGCGCGGGCAGGCCCAGTTCCGCCCCGACCTCGACCGCGCCCGCCGGCGCCACCCGCCCGGCGAGCGCCGCCACCCCGAGCCCCGCGCTGATCGCGGCGCCGACCGCCAGGACGCCGCCGCCGACGAACACCTCCGTCCAGGGGATCCCGGCCGCGTCGAGGGCCCGGGTCGCCACCGCCCGCACGCCGCAGGGCGCCGCCAGGGTCGCGAGGCGCAGGGGCTCGCCCGGGCGCCGGCGCCAGGTCGGGGCCGCGAACCAGCCGACGCGCTCCTCGGCGAGCAGGCGCCCGTCCCGGCGCTCGCCCTCGCGCCGGACGATCACGGCGTCGATCTCGCCCCGCTCGAAGGCCGCCGCGAGGTCCCGCGAGGGGGCGATCCGCACCTCGATCACAAGGCCCGGATCCGTGGCCGCGAGGCGGGCGACGAGGCCGGGCAGTTCGGGCCCGGCGACGTGGTCGCTGATCCCCAGAACGAGGCGCCCCGGCGGGGCCGGGACGATCCCGCGGAGCGCCCGCTCATGCGCCTCCAGGAGGTCGCGGGCGGGCGCCAGGAAGCGCTCCCCCTCGGGCGACAGGCGCACGTGCCGGGGCGTCCGCTCGAGCAGGCGGCAGCCGAGCCGGTCCTCGAGCCGCTTCAGCTTCAGGCTGATCGCCGCCTGCGAGGTGTCGAGGGTCTCGGCGGCGCGGGTGAAGCTGCCGAGGTCGGCCACCAGCACGAAGGCCTGCACGGTGTCGAGGTCGATGGCCCGCAGCGGCACCGTCATAACGAAGTCTCATCTCAGATATAAACGGCCATATGTTTTCTTAATCTCTCCGGGCTGGCAAGCCCGTCCCCGCCGCGATCGGCGCGGCGAGGGGACAGGACATGCTGGCCATGCAGTACCGGCACCGGCTGCCGGCGGATTACCCAATGGCGCGCATCCGGGGGCGCGTCGCCGAGCGGGGGCCCGCCTGGGACGAGACCCCCGGCCTCGGCTTCAAGGCCTTCGTGCTGCGCGAGCGCGGACGGCTCGGGGCGGAGGAGAACGCCTACGCCTCGCTCTACCTGTGGCGGGAAGCGGGGGCCGCCCTCGACTTCCTCACCGACGCGCGCTTCGCGAGCGTGGTCGAGACCTTCGGGCGGCCCCGGATCGACAGCTGGCTCGCCCTCGACGCCCGGGCGGCCCAAGCGGGCCCCGCCCGCACCCTGATCCGCGAGGCGGTCCCGGTCGCGCCCGGCACCGGCCTCGGGGCCCTGCGGGCGGCGGAGGCCGAGCGCAACCGCGCCGCCCTCGCCCGGGAGGGTCGCCTCGCCGCGATCTCGGCCCTCGATACCGGGACCTGGCGCCTCCTGCGCCTCACCCTCTCGGCCGAGCCGCCGGCCCGGTCGGAACAGGCGAACGCCTACGAGATCCTGCACCTCGCCCGGCCCGGCTGGGCCGCCCTCGCCACCCGCGACCCGGAGTGACCCGATGCCCCTGACCCGCCTGTCGCTCCGCGCCGGCAAGCCCGCCGCCTACCACGCCGCCCTGATGGACGGGGTCTACGAGGCCATGCGCGAGACCTTCGGGGTGCCGGAGGACGACCGCTTCATGATGATCCACGAGCACGGGGCGGGCGCCTTCGCGTACGGGGCCGCGTATCTCGGCATCCCCCGCAGCGACGACCTCGTGATCATCCAGATCACCTGCAACGACACCCGCACGGCGGCGCAGAAACGGGCCCTCTACCGGGCCATCGCGGCGCGGCTCTCGGCCGATCCCGGCCTGCGCCCGGAGGACGTCTTCATCAACCTCGTGGAGGTGAAGCCCGAGAACTGGTCCTTCGGGCACGGCCGGGCCCAGTACGCGGAGCCGGAGGGGTCCTGATCGGGGGCCGTCCGGGCGGTTCTAGGGCGCGCGGGCGAAGCCCTCGTGGCGCCAGCCCGCCACCCCGCCGAGCATCCGCTTCACGGGCCGCCCGCAGCGGGCGAGGCGGAGGGCCGCCTTGTCGGCGGCGTTGCAAGGGGGCCGGCGCAAGAGACCACGGACAGGGTGTCCCCGGGCCAGGCCGCCAGGCGCGCGGGCGCGGTCTCCCGGTCGGGCAGGCTGAGGGCGCCCGGCAGGTGCGCCCGCGCGAAGGCGGCGGGGCCGCGCAGGTCGAGGCGCACGAAGTCGGGGGCGCCCCCCTCACGGGCGCGCCCGCAGCACCTCAGCGAGGCGCCGCACCGCCGGCGCGATCGCCCGCTCGGGCAGGGCCGCGTAGCCGAGGAGCAGGCCGGGCTCGGCCGCCGACGCATCCGCGAAATAGGGGGAGAGGGCCGCCACCGTCAGGCCGGCGCGGGCGCAGGCCGCGGCCGCGCCGACGTCGTCGAAGGGGGCACCGAACCCGGGGTCGGGCCGGGCCACGAGGTGGAGGCCCCCGTCGAGGGGCGGGATCGCCAGGGTCCCGGCGAGGTGGCGGCCGGCCGCCTCCACCAGGGCGGCCTGCCGGGCGGCGTAGAGCTTGCGCGTCCGCCGCAGGTGGCTCGCGAAGTGCCCCTCGGCGATGAAGCGGGCGAGCGCCCCCTGGCCGAGGGCCGAGGCCGCGACGCCGGCGCGGCGCAGGGCGCGCTGCACCGGCTCGATCAGGGAGGGGGGCAGCACGAGGTAGCTCAGCTGCAGGGCCGGCAGCAGCACCTTCGAGACGCTGCCGACATAGATGACGCGCCCGTTCCGGTCGAGGGCGCTGAGGGGCGCCACCGGACGGCCGGTGTAGCGGTAGGCGCCGTCGTAATCGTCCTCGACGATCCAGCCCCCCGCCGCCTCCGCCCAGGCCAGCAGCGCGAGGCGGTTCTCCAGGCTCATCACGGTGCCGAGGGGATAATGCTGCGCGGGGGTCACCACGGCGAGCCGGGCCCCGGGGGCGAGGGCCCGCGCCCGCGCGGCGGAGAAGCCCTGCGGGCCGATCGGGACCGGCACGATGCGCAGGCCCGCCCCCCGGAGCGCCCGGGCGATGCCGGGGAAGCCCGGCTCCTCCACGAGGGCCGCCTCGCCCGGGTCGAGCAGGAGCTCGGCCAGGAGGCGCAGGCTCTGGCGGATGCTCGCGGTCAGGATCACGGCCTGCGCGCTGCAGGGCACCCCGCGCCCGGCCGCCAGATAGGCCGCCACCGCCGCGCGCAGGCGCGGATCCCCGAGGGCGTGGGCCTGCGCCGAGGCGCCGTCGCGCCACTCGGCCGCGAGGAGTTTCGCCCAGGTCTCGAACGGGAAGACGTCGAGGGCCGGCCGGCCGAGCGCGAAGGCGTCGGGGGTCGCGCCGTCCGGGAGGCCGGGATCCCCGGCATGGCCCTCCGCCTCGCCGGCCGCGAGCCGGGCGCCGCGCCGCGACAGGACCGGCGCGGCGTCGGCGGGGGTCCGGGCGGGGTCCGGGGCGGGCGGCCCGGCCGTGAGGTCGTCCGGCAGCGACGCGGCCACCCGCGTGCCGGAGCCGGGGCGGGCCGCGAGGTAGCCCTCGGCGGCGAGCTGCTCCAGGGCGAGCAGCACGGTGCCGCGGGCGCAGCCGAGATCGGCCGCGAGCACGCGGGACGCGGGCAGGCGCGCCCCGGGGGCGAGCCGCCCGGCCAGGATCGCGCCGCGCAGGGCCTCCCGCAGCTGCGCGTGCAGGGGCTGTGGCGCGGCCGGATCGAGGCCGAGCTGCAGCGGCAGCTCGGCGCGGGCGGGGACCTGGGAGCGAGCCCGGGAGCGAGCCTGGGAGCGAGCCTGGGAGGGGGCCCGGGAGCGAGGGCGGGAGCGGGTGCTCATGGGGTCCGTCACGGCGGAAGTGGTCCAGTCGGATGCGGGAAAATGGACCTTCCGGATGGGCCGCCTTTCGTCAAGGTGCGGGCTCCACCCGCAGCCCCGAGCCGAGGCCCCCGTGTACCAGCCCCCCCATTTCCGCGAGGACGACCGCGCCCCCCAGCACGCGCTGATCCGCACCCATCCCCTCGGGCTCCTGATCAGCGCGGGCGCGGGCGGGCTGATGGCGAACCCGCTGCCCTTCCTGCTCGACGCCGACGGGGACGGTCCCGGCACGCTGCGGGCGCATCTCGCCCGCGCCAACGCGCAGTGGCGCGACCTCGACGGGCTCGCCGAGTGCCTCGTGGTGTTCCAGGGCCCCCAGGCCTACGTGACGCCCTCCTGGTACGCGACCAAGCGCGAGACCGGCAAAGTGGTGCCGACCTGGAACTACGCCACCGTCCAGGCCTGGGGCCGGCCGCGCCTCGTCGAGGATCCGGCCTGGCTGCGCCGGCAGATCGACGACCTCACCCGGGCTCAGGAGGCGGGGCGGGCCGCGCCCTGGTCGGTGGCGGACGCGCCGCCCGCCTTCACGGCCGCGCAGCTGCGCGGCATCGTGGGGATCGAGATCGCGCTCACCCGGCTCGCCGGAAAGTGGAAGGTGAGCCAGAACCGGCCCGAGGCGGACCGGGCCGGCGTGGTGGCGGGCCTGACGCGGGAGGCCGGGGCGGACGACCCGATGGCCCGCCTCGTCGCGGCGCGGGGCGGCCGGGCCGCCGGGACGGCGTCGTGAGCGCGCGCGTCAATGCCGCGGGCCAGCCGATCGGCCCCGCCCTGCCGGGCTGGACGCCGCGGCCGCGGCCGCCGCGCGCTTCCATGCAGGGCCGCCTCTGCCGGATCGTGCCCCTCGACCCCGACCGCCACGCCGCCGACCTCTACGCGGCCCTGAGCCCGGACCCGGCGCGCTGGACCTACCTGCCCGCCGAGCCCCCCGCGAGCGCGGCCGCCTACCGCGACCGCCTCGCCGGGATCGCGGCGAGCACGGACCCGCTGCACCACGCCATCCTCGACGCCGCGGGCGACCGCGCGCTCGGGCTCGCCGCCTACCTGCGGATCGAGCCGGCCCACGGGGTGATCGAGGTCGGGCACATCCATTTCGGGCCGGACCTCGCGGGCCGGGCCGCCGGCACCGAGGCGATGGCCCTGATGATGGCCCGCGCCTTCGACGAGCTCGGCTACCGGCGCTACGAGTGGAAGTGCGACAGCCTGAACGCGCCCTCGCGCGCCGCGGCTCTGCGCTACGGCTTCACCCACGAGGGCGTCTTCCGCCATGCCGTCGTGACCAAGGGGCGCTCGCGCGACACGGCGTGGTTCTCGGTCACCGACGCCGAGTGGCCGCGCCTGCGCCAGGCCTTCGCGGCCTGGCTCGACCCCGGCAATTTCGACGCGGCCGGGCGCCAGCGCCGGTCCCTTCCGGAGTTCCGCGGCGCCTGAGCCGGCCGCGCCCGGCCGGAACCCCGACCCCGGCCCCTCGGCCTGTCCGGATTCCGGCAGGGCGGGGGGCGAAGCCTGTTGCAGCCTCGCCACGCTCGGGGGCCTCCGGCGAGGGGGCCGGGGCACCCCTTGACCGACGATTCACCCGTCCGGCCCGGGACCCTTCCGAACGAAGCGCGATCGATCGCCCCGGGCGATCGGCGTCACAATCGGACGCGCCGCGTCTCGGCACGTCGCCATCACGGCAAGGCACGACCCGGCCTTGATCCGGCGAAACCTGCGCGCCCCGCGGAGACGCGTGCGCGGGATCGGCTGCCCGACCTCCCGGGGCCGGCCCCCGCCGCAATCGAGGGCCCGGAGCGGGAACTTGGCCGGCACCGCCGGGTTGCTGCGCCGCCCGATCACGGCGGACTCCCTCCGGGTCTCCCTCCGCTCCGGCCGGAACGGCGTCTCCGGGACGAGGCCGACGGGGGATTCGCGGGCCATGCCGATCTGCCCGACGATCGTCTGGGCGAGGCGCAGCGCGATCGCCGGGACGCGGCGCTCGTCCCCCCGGCGGCTCCGAGCCGGGCGCATCCTGCAGGACGGGGCCGGCTACGCGCTCACGGACTGATGCGGTCGCAATCCGGCGCTAGACATGCTTTCAGTGCATAGATGATGTGTGGGATGTGGTATGCCAATCCGCGTTGTGCAGTGCCATATCGGCCTCATCGCAATCGCCCACCGGGACATTCTCCGATGATCACCCTGTCCGTCGCCGCCCTGATCGCCGTTTCCGCCCTCAACGTCTCCCTGGTCGCCTTCGTGGCCGACCGCCTGACCCCCGCCGCGGGCGCCCCCGTCTCGGCAGGCGCGCCGATCGCCGTCAACGAGAACAGCCCGGTCCGGGCCAGGGCCGCCGCGTAATCCGCGGCCGGGCCGGTCACTCCGGCCCCGCCGGGCCGATCTTGCCGGCCCCGATCTTGCCGGCCCCCGATCTTGCCGACCCCCGATCTTGCCGGCCCTCAATCCTGCCGGCCCCTGATCCGACGATCCGACCGACGCGCCGCGGAGCCATCCGGGGCGCGTTCTCTCATTCCCGGCATCCCGGTTCGCGCCGCGCCGCAGCAGAGCCCTCGGGGCCTGGCTCGGACGTCCTCGCGAGGCGCCGGCCGTCACGGCCTGCGCGCGAGCCGCAGGGGGAAGCTGAGCTCGGTGATGCCGGCCCGGGTCAGGAGCGCGGGCGGCGGCGGGGTGAAGGGGCTCGCGGACCGCGCGGCAGCGAGCGCCCGCGCGTCGAGGTCGGGGGAGCCCGAACTGCGCTCGACGAAGACCCGGTTCACGAAGCCGTCCGCCGCGACCTGCACCCGGATCGTCACGGTGCCGCGGGCCTTCGCGCCGGACGGGTCGCTCCGGGCGCGGTCCGCCTTGTCGATCCGGGTGACGAGGTCCGAGAGCCAGCCCTGCACGTCCGGGGTGGCCTGCGCCCGCGCCGCCCCCGGGCCGAGGAGGGCGGCGCAGAGGCCGAGCGAGCGGACGAGCGTGCGAAGCGGCATCGCGGCACCATGATGATCGTCCCCCCGGCCCGGGACGCTACGGCCACTTCCTGAAGGAACCTAGCACCCGCCCCGATCCCCGGTGTGCCAGGGCACCCGCGCGGCGCGGGTGCGGCGCGGGACCGGCGCCCGCGCGGCGCGGCAGCGGTGCCCGGGGCCGGTTTCGCCGGCGCCGGGATTTCTGCTAGCCAGACCGGGATTGGATCGAGCGCCCGCGCGGCCGGATCCGCGCGGGGAACGCTCGATGGACGGCGGCGGGACGGGGGGATCTTGGCGGCGCCGGACCCTGCGCGCCTTCGCCCGGGCCGGCCTGGCTTTGGCCGCCATCGTCATTTTGACGGCCGCGGCCGGCGGCGCGGCGGCCGGCGAGCGCATCCCGATCACCATCTACACGGCGATCGAGAACGAGCAGATCGCCGCGATCGACGCGGGCCTGCGCCGCGCCGTGCCGGAGGTCGAGCCCCTGTGGACGCGGGGCTCGACGGGGGTGATCACCGACCGGCTGCTCGCCGAGGCGGCGCAGCCGCAGGCCGACCTCGTCTTCGGGCTCGCGGCCTCGAGCCTGACCCTCCTCAAGCAGGCGGGGCTGCTCGCCGCCTACGAGCCCCCCGGCGCCGGGGGCCTGCGCTCGCTCTTCCGGGACCCGACGCCGCCCCATGCCTGGACCGGGATGGATGCCTATCTCGGGGCGATCTGCTTCAACGCCGGGCGGGCCGCCGCGGCGGGGCTGCTGCCGCCGCAGCTCTGGCGGGAATTGCTGGCCCCCGGCCTGAAGGGGCAGATCGCGATGCCGAACCCCAACCTCTCGGGCACGGGCTTCCTGCTCGTGGCCGGCTGGCTGCAGAGCATGGGGGAGGCGGGCGGCTGGGCCTACATGGATGCCCTCGACCAGAACGTCTCGGCCTATCTCCCCTCGGGCTCCGCCCCCTGCTACGCCGCCGCCCGCGGGGAGGTGATCGCGGGCCTCTCCTTCGACATGCGGGCCGCCACCGAGAAGGCGAACGGGGCGCCGATCGACATCATCGTGCCGGTGGACGGCGTCGGCTGGGAGCAGGAGGCCGTCGCGATCCTGGGGAGCACGCGCCACCGCGCGCTCGCCCAGCGGATCGTCGACTGGGCGGCCTCGCGGGAGGCCAACGAGATCTACGCCCGCAGCTTCGCGGTCGTCGCCGACCCGGACGTCTCGAACCCGCACTCGATCTACCCGCCCCACGCGGAGGCCCGGATGATCCGCAACGACCTCGCCTGGGGGGCGGCCAACCGCGCCCGCATCCTGCGCGAGTGGACCCGGCGCTACGGCGCCAAGGCCCGCCCGGGCTGAGGCATTGCGAGGGCCTCAGGCTGAGGGGCGCCTCACGGGCCGATCACCTTCGGGCCGGGCTTCTCCTGGCCGATCTCCTGTCGGCCAACCGCCTCCTGGCCGATCTCCGGATCCGTCGCCGCGACGTCGCGCAGGCCCGCCCAGGCCTTCCACTGCTCCCAGGCCTCGCCGAGGGCCGCCGCCGCGGCCTCCCGCGCGGGCGAGACCCCGCCGCGGCGGAAGGGCAGCGCGCCGATGTCGAGGCTCATGCCCCAGCCCCATTGCTCGGCCGGCGGCGGGTCCGGGCAGATGCAGTCGATCCGCCCGACGATCAGGGCCCCGCTCGTCGCGAAATAGGTCTCCCGCGGGTGGTCCTGCAGACGCGTGTAGACGAGCTCGGCCATGCTCCTCCCTCTCCGCAGGCGGGCGGGCGGCGGCGCGCGCCCACGGCGCGCAATGCGGGTCCGGGGCAGGTCCGGGATGGATCCGGGCGGGGGCCGGCGCCGCGTCGAGGCGGTCGCGGCCTAGGCGCGCGGGGACGGCTTCCGCGAGGCGCGCGCCATCTCGATCAGCTCGGGCGTCGTCAGGCAATGGACCGAAGGGTGGAACCCGTCGATCCGCGCCCCGGCGATCATCATGCCGCCGCGCAGGATCTTGATGTCGCGCCGAAACCAAGCCGTCGCCAGACGAACGACCCCCACCACACCAGCCATCATTGCCCCCCCGCAAATCAGCCCCCCGACGCTAGCCGCATCGGAACTACTCCGGAAGATTTCGCCGATCCTGCGTACGATCCCAGACAAACCGCCGGGCCGGAGCCCGAACCAGAGCCGGCGCCTTGACGGCGGGGGCCGTGGCGGCGGGCGCCGTGACGGCCGGGCGGCCCTGTCACCCAAAAGCCGGCCTCCGGGACGCGGGCGGGGGGCGCGGGCTTTCCCCCCACCCTCGAATCTGTTCTCTGATCGGCATCCCCGCGGCCCGGGCTCCGGACCGCGGGGCGTCATGTGCGGACGTGACGCCGGAGGGATCGCCGCGCGCGGGCGGAGACCGCGCCCCCCGTCGGGGATCGTCGGCGGCTCGGCGTCGGCGTTCCGTCACGAAGTTCTGCGAGGCCGGGGCATCCGGCGGGCCGGCAGGCACGCGCGACAGGAGATCGGCGATGACGGTTGAAGCGGCGACGGCCCTGACCTCCACGGAGGGGAAAGCGGCGCGCACGGGCCTGATCGAGGCCGCGGCCGCCCTGGTCGAGGGGCAGGGGCAGCCCGGGGGCTTCGTGCGCGACCTGTTCGGGCGCGTGCTGCCCGAGGATCTCGCCCCCTACGCCCCCGAGACCCTGGCGGAGCTCGCGGTCGCGGCGCGGCGCTACCTCTCGGCCCCGCGCGGCCTCCACGCGGAGGCGGCCCTGCGGCTGCGGGACGTCTCCGCCGAGGGCGCCGGGCCCGGGGGGCGCGCCCGCGACCTGACGATCCTCGAGGTCATCAACGACAACCGGCCCTTCCTCCTCGACTCGACCCTGGCGGAACTGGCCAACCAGGGCCTGACGCCCCTCCTCGTGGCGCATCCGATCTTCGGGGTGGAGCGCGACGGGGCCGGCGCGCTCACCCGGGTCGTCGGCGAGACGACGGCCGACGCCCAGGGCGCCTTCCGGCGCGAGAGCTTCATCCACATCCACCTCGACCGCCTCGACGAGGCGGAGGCGCGCCAGCGCCTCACCGAGGGGCTGACCCGCGTCTACACCGACGTCGCCGTCGCGACCGACGACGGGGAGGACATGCTCGGGCTCCTCGACGCCATCATCGAGGCCTACCGGGGCGCGCCGCCGCCCCTGCCCGGATCGGAGGCGCGCGAGGCGCTGGCCTTCCTCGAATGGCTGCGCGACGGCCACTTCACCCTGCTGGGGATGCGCGCGCACGGCCTCGACGGGCAGTCGCACCCGGTCGTCGGCGACACCGCCCTCGGCCTCCTGCGCGACCCGAAGGTGGAGGTGCTCCGCCTCGGGCGCAGCTTCGTCGACATGACGCCGGAGATCGCCGCCTTCCTGCAGGGGCCGCAGGCGCTCATCGTCACCAAGGCGAGCGCGCGCTCCCGCGTGCACCGGCCGACCCATCTCGACTACATCGAGGTCAAGCTCTACACCGCGGCCGGCGCCCTCTCGGGCGAGATGCGCATCGTCGGCTTGTTCGCCGCCACCGCCTATTCGAGCCCGGCCCGCGAGGTGCCCTATCTCCGCGGCAAGGTCGCGGAGGTGGCCGACCGCGCCGGCCTCGACCCGACGAGCCATGCCGGCCGCACCCTGATCGACGTGCTGGAGACCTACCCGCGCGACGACCTCTTCCAGATCGACGTCGACCGGCTCCACCGTTTCGCCCTGGCGATCATGAACCTCGCCGACCGGCCGCGCATCCGCGTGCTGTCGCGGCCCGACCGGTTCGGCCGCTTCGTCTCGCTCCTCGTCTACGTGCCGAAGGACCGCTACGATTCGGCCGTGCGGGCCCGGATCGGCGCCTACCTCGCCGAGGAGTACGGCGGGCGCCCCTCGGCCGCCTACCCGGCCTTCCCCGAGGGGCCGCTGGCGCGCACCCACTACATCGTCGGCTTCGCCGGCAAGGGCACGCGGGAGCGCGACCCCGCCGCCCTCGAGGCCGGCGTCGCCCGCATCGTCCGGACCTGGGGCGACGGCCTGCGCGAGGCGCTCTCCGCGACGCTTCCGGGCCAGGCCGCCCGGGCGCTGGCGGGGCGCTACGCGGACGCCTTCTCGGTGAGCTACCGGGAGAACTTCACCCCCGAGGCGGCGGTGCGCGACATCGCCATCCTGGAGCGCCTGAGCGAGGCCGCCCCCCGGGCCGTCGACCTCGAGCGGCGCGACACCGACCCGGAGGCGCAGGTGCGCCTCAAGGTCTTCTCCCGGGGCGCCGCGCTGCCGCTCTCCGAGCGCGTCCCGGCGCTGGAGAATCTCGGCTTCCGCGTCATCAACGAGCGCACCTACCGGATCGAGCACGGGGCCGGCGAGGCCCGGATCTGGCTGCACGACATGCTGCTGGAGCGCGCCACCGGGGCGGCCATCGACCTCGCCCGGGCCGAGAAGCCCCTCGAGGCGGCGCTCCTCGCCCTGTCGGAGGGCCGGGCCGAGTCCGACGGCTACAACCGCCTCGTCCTCGAGGCCGGGCTCGACTGGCGCGACACCGCCCTGATGCGGGGGCTCGGCCGCTACCTGCGCCAGCTGCGCATCCGCTACGGCCAGGACTACCTCGCCGCGACCCTGAGCCGCCACGGGGCGCTCGCGGCCCGCATCGCCGCCCTGTTCCGGGCCCGCTTCGATCCGGCCGCCGAGGGCGACCGCGCGGCGGCGCAAGGCGCGATCCGGGCCGAGATCGAGACCGCGCTGGCGCAGGTGACGAGCCTCGACGAGGACCGGATCCTGCGGCGCTTCGTGAACCTCGTCGAGGCGGCGATCCGCACGAACTTCTACCAGCGCGACCCGGACGGGCAGCCGCGCGAGACCATCGCGTTCAAGTTCGCCTGCGCCCAGGTCTCCGGCATGCCGCTGCCGCGGCCCTTCTTCGAGATCTTCGTCTATTCCCCCCGCGTCGAGGGCCTGCACCTGCGCTACGGCTACGTCGCCCGCGGCGGCCTGCGCTGGTCCGACCGGCCGGAGGATTTCCGCACCGAGATCCTCGGCCTCGTGAAGGCCCAGCAGGTCAAGAACGCCGTCATCGTTCCGGTCGGCGCCAAGGGCGGCTTCTTCCCCAAGCGCCTGCCCCCGGCCTCCGAGCGCGCCGCCTGGCTCGCGGAGGGCACCGAGAGCTACAGGATCTTCATCCGGACGCTGCTCGAGCTCACCGACAACATCGTGGGCGACGCGATCGTGCCCCCGCCCGACACCGTCCGGCACGATGCCGACGACGCCTACCTGGTGGTGGCGGCCGACAAGGGCACGGCGACCTTCTCGGACATCGCCAACGGCCTCTCCCTCGAGAAGGGCCACTGGCTCGGGGACGCCTTCGCGTCGGGGGGCAGCCAGGGCTACGACCACAAGGGCATGGGCATCACCGCGCGGGGCGCCTGGGAGGCGGTGAAGCGGCATTTCCGCGAGATCGACGTCGACGTGCAGCGCGACCCCGTCACGGTGGCGGGCGTCGGCGACATGTCGGGGGACGTGTTCGGCAACGGCATGCTGCTGTCGCGCAGCCTCAGGCTGGTGGCGGCCTTCGACCACCGCGACATCTTCCTCGACCCCGACCCCGATCCGGCCGCGGGCTTCGCCGAGCGCCAGCGCCTGTTCGGCCTCGGCCGCTCGAGCTGGGGCGACTACGACACGGGCCTGATCTCGCGGGGCGGCGGCGTGTTCTCGCGCAGCCTCAAGACGATCCCGCTCTCCCCCGAGATCCGGGCGGCGCTGGGCGTCACCGCCGCGCAGGCGAGCCCGGCCGAGGTGATGCAGGCGATCCTGCGCGCCCCTGTCGACCTGCTCTGGTTCGGCGGCATCGGCACCTACGTGCGGGCCGCCGCCGAGAGCGACGAGGAGGCGGGCGACCGCGCCAACGACGCGGTGCGCATCACCGGCGCGATGCTGCGCGCCAAGGTCGTGGGGGAGGGCGCCAATCTCGGCCTGACCCAGCGCGGGCGCATCGAGGCCGCCCGCGCCGGCGTGCGCCTCAACACCGACGCCATCGACAACTCGGCGGGCGTCAACACCTCCGACGTCGAGGTGAACATCAAGATCGCCCTGATGATCCCGGAGCGCGACGGGCGCCTCGGGCCCGAGGCGCGCAACGCGCTCCTGGTCTCGATGACCGACGAGGTGGCGGGCCTCGTCCTGCGCAACAACGAGCTCCAGACCCTCGCCCTGTCCCTGGCGCTGCGCCGCGGCACCGCCGAGACGGGCTTCGCCGTGCGGGTGATGCAGGCGCTGGAGGCGGAGGGCCGCCTCGACCGGGCGGTCGAGTACCTGCCGGACGACGCGACCCTCGGCGAGCGCCTGCGCCGGGGCGAGGGCCTGACCCGGCCCGAATACGCGGTGCTCATCGCCTACGCCAAGCTCTCGCTCTACGACGCCATCCTGGCGAGCCCGGTGCCGGACGATCCCTATTTCGACCGGGAATTGCAGCGCTACTTCCCGCAGGCCCTCAAGCGCCAGTTCCCGGACGCCGTGAGGGGGCACCGCCTGCGCCGGGAGATCATCGCCACGGCCCTCTCGAACATCATCGTCAACCGGGGCGGGCCGACCCTCGTCACCCGGCTGATGGACGAGACGGGGGCGGACGCCGCCACCATCGCCAAGGCCTACGCGGTGACCCGCGACGCCTTCGGGCTGATGGAGCTGAACCAGGCCATCGACGCCCTCGACGCGGCGACGCCGGACCGGCGCATGCCCGGCCAGGAGCAGCTCGGCCTCTACGCCGAGGTGCAGGACCTGCTGCAGAACCGCATCGTCTGGTTCATCCGCAACCTCGACCTCGGCGGCGGCATCGCCCCCGTGGTCGCCCGCTACCGCGAGGGCATCGCGGCGGTGCTGGAGGCGCTGCCGCGCATCCTCGACCCGGAGGCCGCGGCGGCGATCGAGGCGCGCCGCGCCGCCCTCGTGGGCCAGGGCATGGACGAGGAGGCGGCCCGGCGCTTCGCCTCCCTCAAGGCGCTGATCTCGGCCCCCGACATCGTGCGGGTCGCCGAGACCGACGGCCACTCGGTGCCCGAGATCGCCGCGACCCACTTCGCCATCGAGCACGCCTTCCGGCTCGACGACCTCGCGGCCGAGGCCCGCAAGGTGCCGGTGACGGACACCTTCGACCACGTCGCCCTGGAGCGGGCGGTGGCGGGCATCTCGAGCGCCCATCGCGGCCTGACCGCCGAGGTGGTGGGGGATGTCGGCGCCGGCGCCGAGGCGGTCGAGGCCTGGAGCGCCGCGCGGGGCCCCGCCCTCGCGCGCATCCGGGGCGCCGTCGAGGCCATCGCGGCCTCGGGCCTCACGGTCTCGAAGGCCGTCGTCGCCTCGAGCCTGCTGGCGGACCTGGCGCGCCGCCCCTGAGGGGCCCGGGTGGCCCCGGATCCGGCGCTTCGCCCCGTCGGGTCCCGCCCCCGTCGCGGACCTCGCATCCGGCGGCGCAAGGCGCGCGGGCGGGCGCCCCAGAGGGGTGCCGAGGGGTGGAAGCCAGGGGATGGCAGCGAAGGGGTGGAAGCCGAGGGGCGGAGGCCGCGTGATGGAAGCCAGGTGTCAGTGCGGGCAGCTCTCCGTCGCTCTGCCCGGCCCGAGCGCGTCGGTCGTCGCTTGCCATTGCGGCTACTGCCAGCGCCGGAGCGGGTCCCCGTTCGGCGTGCTCGCCTACTACCCCGACGAGAGCGTCACGATCACGGGTGAGGCGACGCGCTACGCGAGGCCGACCGCGGCCGGCGGCACGTTCGAGACCTTCTTCTGCCCCACCTGCGGCTCGACCGTGTATGCCCGCGCCGGAAAGCACCCGACGAAGCTCGGGATCAGTGTCGGGGCGATCTGCGATCCGGGATACCCGGCCCCCGTCCGGTCGGCCTGGGAGGAAGGCAAGCACGCCTGGGTCGTGATCCCCGAGCCCGCCGAGCATTATCCACGCGGACGGTCCTGAGGGCAGGGCCCGCCCCGAAGCCGGCCGCTCAGAGCCTCAGGGTCCCGCTGGATCGGCGCATCGGGGCCCCGATGCGGACGCGGATCGCCCGCCGACGCGCCCTGACCGCGCCCGGACGGGCACCGGGCCATGCCCGACCTTGCGGCTCTCCGCGACGCGGCGGACCGGCCAAACCCCATCCCTGGGCGGGGCGACGCCGCGGGACCCGGGCACCGGATCGACCGCCGGGTGGCGCGCCTCAGGCCGGGATGCCGGCGGAGCGGACGTGGTCGGCGATGGCGCCGGCGGTGGTGAACCAGACCTGCCCGCGGTGGGCCGCGACGTGGGCGAGCGCCCGCCGCAGGGGCCGCAGCCGGTGGGGCTGCCCGACGATGTAGGGGTGGAGCGCGATGCCCATCACGAGGGGCGCCGCGCGGGACTGCTCCAGCATCTCGTCGAAGGCGTCGACGATCGCCTCGGCGAATTGCCGGCCGGTCTCCTTGCGGGCGACGATGGCCGGGATGTCGTTGAGCTCCTGGGGGTAGGGCACCGAGAGGATGCGGCCGCCGCCGCGGGTGGCGAACCAGGTCGGCTGGTCGTCGTGGGCCCAGTCGAGGAGGTAGCGGTAGCCGGCCTCGGCCAGGAGGTCGGGGGTGGTGCGGGATTGCGAGATCCAGGGGCCGAGCCAGCCCGCCGGCGCCACGCCCTCCTGCCGCGTCAGGACCTCGGTCGCCTCCGCGATCAGCGCCCGCTCGCCGGCCTCGTCGAGGACGCCCTGCCGCTCCGCGTTGGTGCGGCCGTGGCCGACGATCTCGTCGCCGCGGGCGCGGAACGCCTCGATCAGGCCGGGGCAGTCCCGGTAGAGGTTGCTGTTGACGAGGACGCTCGCGGGCAGGCCGAGGCCGTCGAGCAGGTCTCGGATGCGCCAGGCGCCGACCCGGTTGCCCCAGTCGCGCCAGGCGTAGTTCAGCACGTCCGGCTGCGGCCCGCCCGGCGCCAGCTCGGCGCCGAGCCCCTCCCCGAAGGCGAAGCCTTCGAGGTTGAGCCCGAGATAGACCGCGAGGCTCCTGCCCTCCGGCCAGTCGTAGACCGGCCGGGCCGGCAGGGCGCTGTAGCCGTAGCGGCCGTGTCCGTTGCTCGATCCCATGCGCATCCCATCCCTGTCCTGCCGCGCCCGTCCCGTCGCGCGAGCCTCCCGGTGCGGGCCTCGCGGTGCGGGCCTCGCGGTGCGGGCCTCGCGGTGCATGTCCCGCGCCGGGCCCGAGGGCAACGCCGGCCCGGCCCGGCGGGCTCCGGGACGCGATCGGGAGCCGCCACCGGCCCGGGCGCCGGCGCGGCCTTGCGCCGCGCGGGCCCGTCCGGGATCATCGCCGGACCGGCATCCGGATGCCCGGGCCGATGGCATGCGGGTTGCGCCGGCCGGCGGCTCCCTGCCTGGCGAACAAGTCGCGAAAACCTTCCCGAACCCCTTCCCGAATCCTCCGGCCCCTTCGAGACGAGAGACCATGACGAACCCGACCGACAGCCGCGAGGCCGCGCAGCGCGACGCCGCCATCGTCACCGCCTATCTCGAGGCCTCGATGGTGCCCGACCCCGAGACGGCGGCGCGCTACATGGCGCCCGGCATCGCGATCGTGTTCACGGGGGGCCGCAGCTTCCGGCATCCGCGCGAGGTCACGGCCTTCAACGGGGGCCGCTACGCCTGGGTCAAGAAGCGGATGGAGCGCCTCGACGTGGTGCCGGGGGAGGGGGTCACCACGGTCTACAGCCTCGGCACCCTCTACGGCGCCTGGCCGGACGGGGAGCGCTTCGAGGGCAACCGCTACGTCGACCGCTTCACCGTGCGGGACGGGCTCATCGTCACCATGGAGGTCTGGAACGACAGCGCCGAGCGCCTGCTGACGAAGCACGGCCTCACCGCCTGAGCCCGCGCCCGCCCGCCGCGGCGCCCCGGGCCGCTCACCCGAGCAGGTCGGCCGCGCCGAGGCGCTGGGCGTGGACGGCGGCGACCTTCTTCATCAGGCGCACGAGGGTCTCCCGCTCCGCCGGCGACAGGGCCGAGACGGTGGCCTCGTGGGCGGCCCGGGCGGCCTGCTCCATCGCGGCGTGGAGCGCGCGGCCCTCGTCCGTCAGGGCGCATTGCCGCGCGCGGCGGTCCGCATCCGAGGTCGCCCGGCGGATGTAGCCCCGCGCCGCGAGGCGCTTCAGGGCCCCGGTCGTCGTGGTCCGGTCGAGGGCGACCGCATGGGCCAGGGTGGTCTGGTCGGCGTCGCCGATCTCCGCCAGCAGCGACAGCAGGCTGTATTGCAGCGGCGTGATCCGGAACGCGGCGCAGCGCTCGGCGAACAGGCTGACATGGATCTGGTGCAGCCGGCGGGCGAGGAAGCCGGGCCGCTCGGAGAGGGGCCAGGGCGGTGCCGCCGGATCGGCCTGCGCTGCCGCATCGGACGACAGACCTGCCTGCTTCGCGAGCACGTCGCTGATCTTACCCAATCCCTCGACTCCATCCTGCACCGCCGGCCCCCGTTCGGAGCGCACTTCCATTTGGCATGCCATATGCTAGCGTAGATGCGAAGCATACTTCGCTTTTGCGCATTCCGTTCTTGATCGCGGGATCGCGGCGCGCCGCGATCCCCGACCCGGCCGACGAGGTGGTGAGATGGACGACACCCGGTACGACCTGCTCCTGCGCGGTGGACGCGTGATCTGCCCGGCCTCCGGCATCGACGGGGTCCGGGACGTGGCGGTGCGCGACGGGCACATCGCCGCCGTCGCGGACACGATCCTGCCCTCGGCGGCCGCGGAGGTGGTCGACGTGTCGGGCAAGCTCGTCCTGCCGGGCCTGATCGACACCCACGCCCACGTCTACCAGTACGTCACCGGCCGCTTCGGCCTGAACCCCGACATGGTCGGGGTGCGCTCCGGCGTGACCACGGTGGTGGACCAGGGCGGGCCCTCCTGCATGACCCTGCCGGGCTTCCGCCACTTCATCGCCGAGCGCTCCGAGACCCGGGTCTACGCCTTCCTGTCGGCCTACCTCGTCGGCGGGCTCGAGGGGCACTTCTACCCGAACCTCTACAGCCCGGAGGGGGTCGACATCGACGCCACCGTGAAGTCGGCCACCGAGAACCGGGACCTCGTGCGCGGCATCAAGGGCCACGCGGAGATCGGGGGCTTCGCCCGCTGGGGCATCCGGGTGATGGAGATGGCGGCCGAGATCAGCCGGCGCTCGGACCTGCCCCTCTACGTGCATTTCGGCCAGCTCTGGGGCCTGCCCGAGAGCGGCGCCAACGGCGAGGACGCCGACACCATCATGGAGCGGGTGATCCCGCTGCTGCGCCCCGGCGACGTGCTGGCCCACCCCTTCACCCGGCATCCCGGCGGCTTCATCAACGAGGCGGGCGAGGTCCATCCCATCATCCGGGCCGCGATGGATGCGGGGCTGAAGGTCGATGTCGGGCACGGCAGCCACTTCTCCTACCGGGTCGCCCGCGCCTCGCTGCCCGCCGGCGTCGTCCCCTACACCCTCGGCGCCGACATGCACGGCTACAACACCGAGGTGCCCAAGCCCGCCGGCACCCCGGAGGAGCACCACGACGACGAGAACCACCCCTTCCTCGGCCAGGCCCGCTTCAGCCTGACCCAGGCGATGAGCTCGATGATGGCGCTCGGCATCCCCCTCGAGCAGGTGGTGCCGATGGTGACGACGCACCCGGCCGCGATGCTCGGGCTCTCGGACCGGATCGGCGCGCTGACGCCGGGCTTCGCGGCGGACGTCTCGGTGCTGCACGACGACCGCGGCCGCTTCCTCCTGCGCGACAACGAGGACACGCGGGTGATCGCCGACCGGCTGCTGCGCCCGGCCTTCTGCCTGCGCGCGGGCCGGCGCTTCGACGCCGATTCGCCGATCCTGCCGCAGGCGATCGCGGCCTGATGCGCCCCCCCGCGACGGCGCCGCGATCCGGCGAGGGCGTGGGCGCGCGCCTGCCCCGCAAGGAGGACGACCGCCTGATGCGCGGGCGCGGCCAGTATGTCGGCGACATCCGGCTGCCCGGCCTGCAGGACGTCGCCTTCGTGCGCAGCCCGCTCGCCCACGCCCGCATCCGGGCGATCCACGTGCCGGAGGCCCATCGCGGCCGGGTCTTCACCGCGGCCGACCTCGACGGCGTCGCGCCGATCCGGGCGGTGTCGGGGCTGCCCGGCTTCAAGGCCTCGGAGCAGCCGGTCCTGGCGACCGGCAAGGTGCGCCAGGTCGGCGAGCTCGTGGCGCTCTGCCTCGCCCCGACCCGGGCCGAGGCGGAGGACATCGCGGCCTCGATCGTCCTCGACCTCGAGGAGCTGCCCGCGATCCACGACATGCTGGAGGCCCGCGAGCCCGGCTCCGCCCTGGTGCACGAGCACTGGGGCGACAACGTCTTCCTCGAGACCCTGGTCGACGTGAACATCGCGGCCGCCCTCGACGCGCCGATCCGGGTGACCCGCACGATCTCCACCGGCCGCCAGTGCATGGCGCCGATCGAGGGGCGCGGCGCGGTGGTCCATCTCGACCACCGCCTCGACCAGGTCGTGGTCCACACCGCGAGCCAGATGCCGCACATCGTGCGCAACGGCCTCGCGGAATGCCTGGGGCTGGAGCAGGGCCGCATCCGGATCGTCTCGCCCGATGTCGGGGGCGGCTTCGGCTACAAGGCGATCCTGCTCGCCGAGGAGGTCTGCCTCGCCTGGCTGGCGCTCCGCTGCGGCCACCCGGTGCGCTGGCTCGAGGACCGGCGCGAGCACCTCACCGCCAACGCCAATTGCCGCGAGCACCATTACCGCATCACCGCCTACGCCGAGCGCGACGGGCGGCTGCGGGGCATCGATTGCGAGGCCACCGTCGATTCCGGCGCCTACTCGGCCTACCCGTTCTCGGCCTGCCTCGAGGCCGCGCAGGTGGCCAGCATCCTGCCCGGCCCCTACGACTTCCCGTCCTACCGCTGCCGCACCTGGTCGGTGGCGACGAACAAGTGCCCGATCCTGCCCTATCGCGGGGTCGCCCGCACGGGGGTCTGCTTCGCCCTGGAGCTCGTCCTCGACGCCGTGGCGGCCGAGGCCGGCCTCCCCCCGGAGGCCGTGCGCGAGAGAAACCTCGTGCGCCCCGAGCAGATGCCCTTCGACAACATCACGAACAAGCATTTCGACAGCGGCGACTATCCCCAGGCGCTGGCCCGCGCCCTGAAGGCCATCGACGTCGCGGCCGTGCGCGCCCGCCAGGAGGCCGGGGAGCCGGACGGGCGCCGGATCGGGCTCGGCCTGTCGATCTACTGCGAGCAGGCCGCGCACGGCACCTCGGTCTATTCGGGCTGGGGCATCCCGATGGTGCCGGGCCACGAGCAGGCCGGCGCCCGGCTCACCCCCGACGGCGGCCTCGAATTGCGGATCGGCGCCCACTCGCACGGGCAGGGCCTCGAGACCACCCTGGCCCAGGTCGCCCACGAGATCCTGGGCGTGCCGGTGGCGCGCACCCGCCTCGTCCACGGCGACACCGCGATGACGCCCTACTCGACCGGCTCCTGGGGCTCGCGCGTGATGGTGATGGCGGGGGGCGCGGTCGCGGCGGCCTGCACGGAGCTGCGCGACCGCGCCCTGCGGATCGGCGCCCACCTGCTCCAGGCCCATCCCGAGGCGTGCCGCTTCGAGGGCGGCCACGTGGTCGGTCCCTCGGGCGACGTGTCCCTGGAGGCCATCGCCCGCACCTGGTACCGGCGCCCGCAGGACCTCGCCCCGGACGTGGATCCGGGGGGCCTCGAGGTCACGGCCGGCTACAAGCCGCAGCGGGATTCCGGCACCTTCTCGTACGCGGCGCACGCCGCGCTCGTGGCCGTCGACCCCGATCTCGGGGCGGTCGAGATCCTCGATTACTGCATCGCCGAGGATGGCGGCGTCCTGGTGAACCCCCTGGTGGTCGACGGGCAGATCTACGGCGGCCTCGCGCAAGGGATCGGCACGGCCCTCTACGAGGAGATGCGCTTCGACCATCGCGGCCAGCCCCTCGCCTCGACCTTCGCCGACTACCTCCTGCCCGGCGCCGCCGAGGTGCCGGAGCCCCGCATCGACCACATGGAGACGCCCTCGCCCTACACGCGCTTCGGCGTGAAGGGGATCGGGGAGGGCGGCGCCATCGCGCCCCCGGCCGCCATCGCCAACGCCATCAACGACGCCCTGCGGCCCCTCGGCGTCGCGATGCTGCACACCCCCGTGAGCCAGCGCCGCATCGTCGAGGCGGTGCTGGCCGCCCGTGCGGGCGGCACGGCCCGTCCGGGCGGCACGGCCGATGCACCGGAGCGGGCCGGCCCCATCGGCACGAGGGACGCCGCATGAAGCCCGCCCCCTTCGCCTTCGAGCGCCCCCGCGACCTCGCCGCGCTCCTCGGGCGCCTGGCCGAGGCCGAGGGGCCCGCCAAGCTGATCGCCGGCGGGCAGTCGCTCGGCCCGATGCTGAACCTGCGCCTCGTCGAGCCGGGCCTCGTGATCGACATCACGGGCATCCCGGAGCTGCGCGCGGCGCGCCTCGACGGCGGCACCCTGGTGCTCGGGGCCTGCGTCACCCACGCGGATATCGAGGACGGCCGGGTGCCGGACGTGACCGGCGGCGCCATGGCCCGGGTCGCCTCGGCCATCGCCTACCGCCCGGTGCGCAACCGCGGCACGGTCGGGGGCAGCCTCGTCCACGCCGACCCCGCCGCCGACTGGGTCACGGCGCTCACCGCCCTCTCGGCCGAGGTCGAGATCGCCGGCCGCTCCGGGCGCCGCCGCCTCGCCCTCGAGGACTTCGTCACCGGCGCCCTCGACGTGGCGCTGGAGCCCGGCGAGGTCCTGGCCGCGGTGCGGGTCCCGGCGCTGCCGCCCTCGGCCGCCTGGGGCTACGTCAAGCACTGCGCCAAGCTCGGCGAGTTCGCCCACGCCATCGGGGCCGTGCGGATCGACGCGGCCGCGGGCACCGGCCGCGCCGTGATCGGGGCGATCGAGCGGGCGCCCCTGCTCATCGCCGATGCCCGCCCGCTCTTCGGCGGCCGGATCGGGGCGGATTTCGCCGGGGCCTTCGATCCCGCCGCCGCCGAGGCCGCGCTGCGCGCCGCCGGCATGGCGGACGCGGTCGACCGGCACGTCCACGTCACCGTGCTGGCCCGCGCCGTGGCGCAGGCCGCCCGGCCCTCCGCCGGCCCCGCCCCCACCGCCACCGGACGCCTGAGCGAGGCCGCATGAGCGCGCTGTCGGCCGAGACCATCCTGGACGAGCCGATGCCCGTGGGGCTGACGGTGAACGGCCGCGCGGTGCGCGTCCGGGTCGAGCCCCGCACGCATCTCGGCGACCTCGTGCGGGACCATCTCGACCTCACGGGCACGCATCTCGGCTGCGAGCACGGGGTCTGCGGCGCCTGCACGGTGCTCCTCGACGGGGAGCCGGCCCGGGCCTGCCTCACCTTCGCGGGGTCCTGCGAGGGCGCCAGCGTCACGACGATCGAGGGCCTCGACGCGGACGAGATCGCCGGGGAGCTCCGCACCGCCTTCAACCGCGAGCACGCCCTCCAGTGCGGCTACTGCACCCCCGGCATGCTGGTGGCCGCCCGCGACCTCGTGCTGCGCCTGCCCGAGCCGGACGAGCGCCGCATCCGGGCCGGGCTGTCCGGCAACCTCTGCCGCTGCACCGGCTATGTCGGCATCGTCCGGGCCGTGCGCGGCGTCATCGCGGACCGGCGCGCCCGCGGCATCCCGGCCCGCGGCGCCGGGGCCGAGCGCGGCCTCGGCCCGGTCGGCGCCCGCCTCGGCGCCGCCGCCGCGGCCCGCACGCCCCTCGCGACGGCCGGCGCGGCGTCCGCCGCTGCGGGCGCCGCGCCGGCGCTTGCCCAGGTGGACGAGCTGGCGACGGATTTCCGGCCGGCCCAGAGCTTCGCGCAGGACTTCACGGTCTCGCACCCGCCGGAGGCCGTCTTCGCCCTGTTCGGCGACGTCGCGGCGGTGGCGGCCTGCCTGCCCGGCGCCGTGCTCACCGCCCGGCCCGCCCCCGACCGGGTCGAGGGCGGCCTTGAGGTCCGGATCGGCCCGATCAAGGCCCTGTTCCGGGGCCGCGCCCGGATCGAGCGGGACGAGGCGGCCCGGTCCGGCCGCATCCTCGGGGCCGGCAGCGACGCGGGCGGGCGCTCCGCCACCGAGGGGGAGATCCGCTACCGGGTCGGCCCCGGCGAGGCCCCCGGCAGCGCGCGGGTCGAACTCGCGGTCGGCTACACCCTGAAGGGCCCCCTCGCCCAGTTCGGCCGCCCCGGCCTCGTGCGCGACCTCGCGGGCCGGCTCACCGCCGAATTCGCCCGCAACCTCGAGGCCCGGCTCTCGGGCCGCGCCGCCCCCGCGACGGCGCCGGGCCTCAACCCCTTGCGCCTGCTCCTCGACCTCGTCCGCGCCCGCTGGGCCGCCTGGCGCGGGCGCCCGTGACCACGATTCCGATTTGCCACCCCTTCTGCCACCCCCTCGGCCACCCCCTTTCCCGATCCCGTTCCAGGCCCCGGAGACGACCCCGATGCGCAAGCCCACCCTGTTCCCGGCGACGATGCCCTCGCTGACCCTCGGCCTCGGCCTCGGTGTCGGCCTCGCCCTGGCCCTCGCCTCCGGGCCGGCCGGCGCCGAGACCGGCCCGATCCGGATCGGCGTCAACGAGCCGCTGACCGGCCCCTTCGCGGCGTCGGGCACCTACGTGGTCAACGGCGCCAAGATCGCCGCCGACGAGATCAACGCCCAGGGCGGCGTGCTCGGCCGCAGGATCGAGCTCGTGATCGAGGACAACAAGAGCAACCCGACCGAGGCCGCGGCGGTGGCCGAGAAGCTGATCACCAGCGACAAGACCCCGGTGATGATGGGCGCCTGGGGCTCCAGCCTGACCCTCGCGGTGATGCCCAAGCTCGCCGATTACGAGACCCCGATGCTGGTCGAGACCTCCTCGTCGGGCAAGATCACCACCTCGGGCAACCCCTACGTCTTCCGCATCTCGCCCCCCTCGGCGCTGGAGGCGGAGGCCTTCGCCCCGATGGTCGAGAAGATCGGCCTGAAGAAGGTCGACTTCATCGTCATCAACAACGACTGGGGCCGGGGCGCCGCGGCCGACTTCGCCAAGATGCTCAAGGACAAGGGCGTCGCCATCGGCCTCGTCGAGACCATGGACCAGGGCGCGCAGGACATGAGCGCCCAGCTCGCGAAGCTGAAGGGCTCGGACGCCGACACCATCATGATCACGAGCGCGGTCGACCAGCTCACGCTGCTGTTCAAGCAGATGTCGGCGCTCGGCCTGAAGAAGCGCGTCATCACCACCGGCGGCTCGCAGAACCCCGACCAGATCATCGCCCAGGCGGGCGGGGCCGCCGACGGCACCCTGCACCTCACCACCTTCCTGCCCTGGTACCCGGAGAAGACCCCGAACCCGAAGGCGACCGCCTACTTCATCGAGGAGTGGAAGAAGCGCGGCTTCCAGTTCGCGGGCGTCACCGAGAGCTTCCGGGGCTACGACGGCATCCGCACCATCGCGCAGGCCATCGCGAAGGCGGGCTCCACCGATGCGGCCAGGATCAAGGCCGCCTTCTGGTCCGTCGACTTCACCGGCCTCAACGGCCAGATCCGCTTCGCCAAGTCCGGCCCGGCCGGGCGCGAGAGCGGCCAGAGCAAGCCCGAAATCTACCTGATCCGGATCGACGGCGGCCGCGTGGTCATGCCCGAGCTCTGAGGGCGCCCGAGCCCCGGGACGCCCAAGCCCCGGGACGCCCAAGCCCCGGGACGCCCAAGCCCCGAGGCCCGAGCCCCGAGACGCCCACCCGGCCGCGCGCCCCGCCGCGGCCGGCCCGCCCCTCCGGATGAGCGAAGCGCCGCGCATGGACCAGCTGCTCCAGCACCTCGTCAACACCCTGATCCTCGGGGGCACCTACGCCCTGCTGGGGATCGGGCTGACCCTGATCTTCGGGATCATGAACGTCGTGAACTTCACCCACGGGGCGCTCTACACGATGGGCGCCTACCTGATGTACCTCGCGGTCACGGCGCTCGGGCTCGGCTTCTTCCTGGCGCTCCCCGCCGCGATCCTGGGGGGCCTCGTCCTCGGCGCCGCGATCGAGTTCGTGCTCCTGCGCCCCTTACGGGGCTCGGACATCGACACCACCATGCTGGTGATGATCGGCGCCGGCATCGTGCTGCAATCGGGCACCCTCTGGGTCTTCGGCGGCGTCGCCAAGTCCGTGCCGACGCCCTTCCCGGACGCGCCCCTGCATCTCGGGCCGGTCTCGGTCTCGTGGCTGCGCCTGTTCGTGCTCGGGGCGGCGCTGGCGCTGATCGGCCTGACCTACGGGCTGATCAACCGGACCCGGCTCGGCCTCGCCATGCGGGCGACCTTCCAGGACCACGACACGGCGGCCCTGATGGGCGTCAACGTGCGGCTGATCTACACCGCGACCTTCGCGATCGGCTCGAGCCTCGCGGCGGCGGCGGGCGCGCTGCTCGGGCCCGTCTACGTGGTGTTCCCGCAGATGGGGGGCCTCGCCGAGCTGAAGGCCTTCGCGATCGTGATCCTGGGGGGCCTCGGCAACATCACGGGGGCGGCGATCGGCGGCTTCATCCTGGCCCTCGCGGAGGAGCTCGGCGCCGGCTACATCTCCTCGGGCTACCGGGACGCGATGGGCTTCCTCATCATCATCGCGGTGCTGGCGTTCCGGCCGACCGGCCTGTTCGCCCGGGCGGAGCGCATCGGATGACCCGGCTCCTCTCGCCCGCCCTGCTGCCTCCCGCCCTCCTGCCCCTCGCCCTGCTGGCCGGGCTGGCCCTCCTGCCCCTCGGGCTCGCGGCCAACCCGTACCTCCTCAACGCCCTGATCACGACGGGCATCCTCACCATCGGGGCCATGAGCCTCAACCTGCTCCTCGGCTTCACCGGGCAGCTCAGCCTCGGCCACATCGCCTTCTTCGGCATCGGCGCCTATGTCAGCGCGCTGACGAGCCTCGGCTTCGACGTCGAGATCGGGTTCGGCGTCCGCGTGGTGCACGAGCCCTGGCCGGCGGCTTTCGGGTTCCTCCTCGGGGTGGCGGCGGCGGGCCTCTGCGGCTGGCTGATCGGGCGGCTCTCCTTCCGGGTGCGGGGCGCCTATTTCGTGATCGTGACGATCTCGTTCGCGGAGGTGGTGCGGCTCGTGGCCCTGAACTGGGTCGAGCTGACCCAGGGGCCGCTGGCGCTCACCGGCATCCCGGCCCTCGGCCTCGGCCTGCCGGGGCTCGGCAGCTGGACCCTGCGCACCAAGGTGCAGAACTACTACCTCGTCCTCGCGGTCGGCACGCTCTGCTACCTGCTGATCGCCCGCCTCGTCGGCTCGCGCTTCGGCCGCGCCATGCGGGGCCTCAAGGAGAACGAGTCCCTGGCGCTCTCGGTGGGCATCAACGCCACCCGCACCCTCACGGTCGCGGCGGTGATCTCGGCCGCGATGGCGGGGGCGGCGGGCAGCCTCTACGCGCATTACCTGCGCATCATCGACCCCGACGTGTTCCTGTTCGCCACCACCGTCACCATGGTGATCATGGTGGTGGGCGGCGGCAAGGGCACCCTGATGGGCCCGGTGGTCGGCGGCCTCGTCTTCGGGCTCCTGCCCGTCGCCCTCAGGCCCGTGATGGCGCCCGAGGCCCAGTGGATCGTCTACGGCCTCGTGCTGATCGCCATCCTGTTCGTGATGCCCCGCGGCCTGGTGCCGGGCCTCGCCGGCCTGATCAGGCCCCGCCGCGCCGCCGGCGCGCCGCCGCGCCCCGCCGGCGACCATGCGGGGGCCCATGCCGGGGCCCATGCGGGGGCCCATGCCGGGGCCCACCCCGGGGCCCATGCCGGGGCCCGCCCGGTGGAGGTCCGTTCATGATTTCTTCCATGGATTCACCCCCGTCCCCGATCCTCTCGGTCGAGCATGTGGGGGTCCGCTTCGGCGGCCTCGTCGCCATCGCGGACCTGCATTTCGACGTCCAGCCCGGCGAGATCGTCAGCCTGATCGGCCCGAACGGCGCCGGAAAGACCACTGCCTTCAACGTGATGACGGGTTTCCTGCGGCCGAGCCAGGGCGTCGTGCGCTTCCGCGGCACGGCGCTGGCCGGCCTGCAGCCGCACGAGATCGTGCGGCTCGGCCTGTCCCGCACCTTCCAGCGCACCAGCGTCTTCCCGGACGACAGCGTCCTCGACAACGTCCTGATCGGCCTCCACCGCCGCACACCCGCGCGCCTCCTCGACACGCTGCTCGGCCGCGACCGCGCCTCGGAGCGGCGCCTGCGCGCGGAGGCCCGCGACCTCCTCGACCGGGTCGGCCTGACCGCGCGCGCCGACGAGAAGGCCGGCGCCCTGGCCTACGGCGAGCAGCGCCTCGTCGGGGTGGCGCTGGCGCTCGCCACCGAACCTGCGATGCTCCTCCTCGACGAGCCCGTCTCGGGCATGAACGCCTCCGAGACCCGCGTCTTCGTGGGCCTGATCCGCGCGATCCGCGAGCGCGGCGTCACGATCCTCCTCGTCGAGCACGACATGCCGATGGTGATGGCGGTCTCCGACCGCATCGCCGTGCTGAATTACGGCCGGCTGATCGCGCAAGGCCCCCCGGAGGCGATCCGCAGCGATCCGGCGGTGATCGAGGCCTATCTCGGACAGGGCAGCGCCGCGCGCGAAGCCGCGATGCGAGCCGCGCAGGCCTCGCCCGCGCAGACCTCGCCCGCACCCGTCTCCGCCGCCCTGGAGGCGAGCCATGCTTGAGATCCGCGACCTCGTCTGCGGCTACGGCCATGTCAGCGCCCTCAAGGGCATCTCGATCCGGGTCGAGGCGGGGCAGCTCGTGGCGCTGGTCGGCGCCAACGGGGCCGGCAAGTCGACGACGCTGCGGGCGATCTCGGGGCTGGTGCCGCCCCGCTCCGGCGCCATCCTCTTCGAGGGGCGCGACATCACCGGCGCCGAGCCCCGCCGGGTGCTCGGCGCCGGCATCGCCCATTGTCCGGAGGGACGGCGGGTCTTCCCGCAGATGAGCGTCGCCGAGAACCTCGCCATGGGCGCCTATCGCCGCCGCGACGGCGCCGGCGTCGCGGCCGACCTCGCCCGTGTCTACGGCGAGTTCCCGCGCCTCGCCGAGCGGCGCCACCAGGCGGCCGGGACCCTGTCGGGGGGTGAGCAGCAGATGCTGGCGATCGGCCGGGCGCTGATGTCGCGTCCCAAGCTCGTGCTGTTCGACGAGCCGTCCCTCGGCCTCGCCCCGAACATCGTGGAGCGGATGTTCTCGGTCATCCGCACGGTCTGCGATGCCGGCACCACCGTGCTCCTCGTGGAGCAGAACGCCTTCGCGGCCCTGGAGCTCTGCGACCACGCCTACCTGCTCGAGACGGGGCGCATCGTGCTCGCCGGGACGGGGGCCGCGCTGATCGCCGACCCGCATGTCCGGGAAGCCTATCTCGGCGGCTAGGCGCGTGCCCGATCCGATCCCGCCGACCGGCCCGGACCGCGGGATTGGCGGGGAGGCGGTCTGGACCCGCGTCGCCGTCCTGGCGGCCTTCGCGGCCGGCCCGATCGTTCCCGTCCGGGCCGCCGGGCAGGCCCTCCTCCTGGTGCGCGACGGCGACCGGGTCTTCGCCGTCGAGCGGGCCTGCCCGCACGAGGGCGCCGACCTCGCGGGCGGGCGCTGCGCCGGCGGCCGGCTGCTCTGCCCGCACCATCGGGCCTCGTTCGCGCTCGCGGACGGGGCGGTCTCCCCGGGCTGGTCCTTCCGTCGGCTGCGCACCTACCCGGTGCGGCTCGTCGGGGACGCCGTCTGGGTCGCGGCGGGGCAGGGCGCGTCCTAGAGCACGTCCTCGATGCGGATCGGCAGGCGACGGTGCCGTCGGCCGGTGGCGTGGAAGACCGCGTTGGCGACGGCGGCGTTGACGCCGATGATGCCGAGCTCGCCCAGGCCCTTCAGCCCGAGCGCATTCACGCCGGTGTCGGGATCGTCCACGATCAGGGCCTCGACGCGCGGCGCGTCCGCCGCGGTGGCCACGAGGTACTCGGCGAGGTCCGGGTTGCGATAGCTGCCGCCGTCGAGCAGCGTCTCCTCGAGGAGCGCCGAGCCGAGCCCCCAGATCATCCCGCCGGTGAGCTGGCTGCGGGCCGTCAGCGGGTTCAGGATCCGCCCCGCCGCGAAGGCGCCGAGAAGGCGCGGCACCCGGATCTCCCCGGTCTGCGCGTGGACATGCACCTCGGCGAATTGCGCCCCGAAGGACCACGAGAGCGCCGCCCCGCCGCTCGCGAGCGCCATCCGGCCGTCCCGGATCGCCGCGAGGGATTCCGGGCCGCCGCCCACGGGCACGAACTCCGCGAGGGTCTCGGCCTCCCCCGGCCGCAGGCGCGCGACGGCGGCGGCGAGCGGCACGGCCCGCCCGTCCACCGCCCGGATCATCCCGGCTTCCGGGCGCAGGGCGGCGGGCGCGGCCCCGGCCAGGGGACCGTCCGGCTCGAGGCAGCAGCGGATCAGCCGGGTGCGCAGGGTCTCGCAGCCGAGGGCCAGGGTGTGCAGGAGGCTCGTGGTGGTCGAGGACCCGCCCGACACGCCGGCCGGCGGGAGCGCGGTGTCGCCGAGGCGGACCGTGACCGCCGCCACCGGCACGCCGAGCCACTCGGCCGCCGCCAGGGCAAGCAGGGTCGTGATGCCGTTGCCGATCTCGTGATGGGCGGTCTCGACGCGGACGCCGCCATCCGGCGCCAGCGCGACCCGCATCGTGGCGGGCGAGATCTTCACGGGGCGCACCGAGGCGGCGCAGCCGAGCCCGACCCGCCAGGGGCCGTCCCGCAGCGTTCCGGGCTCGGAGGTGCGCCGCGTCCACCCGAAGGCCTGCGCGCCCGCATCGAAGCAGCGCATCAGGGGCCGCGAGGAGAACGGCTTGCCCGAGATCGGGTCCGCCATCGTGTCGTTGCGCCGGCGCAGGGCGATCGGGTCGAGGCCGAGCGCGACGGCCATCTCGTCGATGGCACTCTCGAGGGCGAACAGGTAGGGCACCTCGGGGGGCGCCCGCATCGGCCCCGGCGTGTTGCGGTCGACGCGCACGGCGCGCTCGGCCGTGCGCACGTTGGGGCAGGCATAGAGGCTGGCGGTGACGTCCGTGCCCTCCATGGCGAAGGGGTCGAAGCGCGAGGTCGCCATTGCGGCTTCGTGGATGAGCGCGGTGAAGCGCCCGTCCCGGTCGGCGCCGAGGCGGATGTCGTGCCGCGTCTCGGGCCGATAATTGGCGATGGTGAAGCATTGCCGCCGCGTCGGCACCAGGGAGACCGGGCGCCCGAGATGCCGGGCGGCGAGCGCCACCAGGGCGGTGTGCTGCGAGAGGGCGAATTTAGAGCCGAAATGCCCGCCGATGAGGCCCGCGAACACGCGGATGGCGGCCGGGTCGAGGCCGAGTTGCGCGGCGAGCCCGTGCCGCACCGCGCCGATATAGCGGGTCGGCTCGTGCACGGTGAGACGGGGCCCGTCCCAGGCACAGGTGGTGGTGAACAGCTCCATCGGGTTGTGGTGCTGCACCGGCGTCTCGTAGCGGGCCGCGATCCGGACGGCGGCCGACGCTAGGGCGCCGTCGGCGTCGCCGCTGCGCGGATCGGCGTGCTTGTCCTTCAGCTCGGCGAGCGGGACGGTCTCGGCGCCCGGCGCCTCGAAGGTCGCGGAGAACGGGGTCGGTGCGTAGGTCACGCCGACGCGGCCGGCGGCCTCCGCGGCGGCCTCGGGCGTTTGCGCCACGACGAGCGCCACGATCTGTCCGTGATACGCCACCGCGTCGGAGCCGAGGGGCAGGTGGGAGCTGTTGGCGTAGCCGCCGGCCATCAGGTGCTTCACGGGCCGGATGGCGCCGGCGAAATCCCGGTGGGTGAAGATCCGAAGGGCCCCGGGAACGGCATGGGCGGCGTCGAGCGCGAAGCCGGTGATGCGCCCCCGCGGGATCGTGCTGGTCACGAGGGCCGCGTGGACGAGGCCGGGCAAGTGCACGTCCGAGGAATAGAGGGCGGCCCCCGTCACCTTGGCGGCTCCCTCGACCCGGATATGGGGCTGCCCGAGCAGGCTCGGGTGAGCGAAAGCATCGGCCGGCAATCCCATCGCGCGCTTCTCCCTCGCATGCCGGGACAACGCCTGGTCCGGGCCGATGGGACAGGCCTGCGGCGAACTGCGCGGCGGGCGATCCCGGCTGCGCACCCCACCGGCTTCGAAGCCGGCCTCAGGCAGGGCGAAATCGGTCTCCATCAGCCGGTAAGCACGCGTTCCGCCCGAATCTCCCTCCGTTTGAAGATTTTCTGAAAATCCATCGGATTTCTCATCGCATAACGATCGATTTTTCTATTCCGATTGATTGAGAAAATCGATGCAATTCCTATAAAACGGCGCACGGCCTTCATCGAGAGCCGATTGATTATTCGGGTTCAGAACCCAACGCCTTCGCTGGCACGAGTCCCGCATCACGCTCCGGGCGCCCTGCGCAGCCTTTCCGGAAATCCGATTCCTCCTGAACCTTGATGCGTGGACATGAAGCAGAAGCGGTGTGATGTTACGAGGATGCACAGAAAGACAGCACTGCTCGCCTTCGGTGTCGCGCTGGGCCTTGGCCTGGCCACAGCTTCCTCGGCACAGGCCGCGAACGTCTTTCGGTTCGCCTTCCAGGGGGACATCAAGTCGCTGGACCCCTACTCGCTGAAGGAGAGTTTCACGATCGGGATGCACGGGGCAGCCTACGAATCCCTGGTCACCCGCGACAAGGACCTCAACCTCGCGCCCCAGCTCGCCGAGTCCTGGGAGACACCGGAGCCGACCCGCTGGCGCTTCCACCTGCGCAAGAACGTGAAGTTCCACGACGGCACGGATTTCACCGCCGACGACGTGATCTTCTCTGCCGCCCGCGTGCGTGCGGCGGGCTCGAACTTCCAGACGAACGTGCCCTCGGACGCCGAGTTCGTGAAGGTCGACGACCACACCGTCGACATGGTGCTGAAGAAGCCGAACCCGATCGCGATCTTCCAGTTCTCGACCTGGTACATCATGTCGAGATCCTGGGCCGAAAAGAATGGCGCCACCGCGCCCTCTCCGGCCAGCGCCGCCTCGCCGAGCTACGCCGCCCTCCACGAGAACGGCACCGGTCCCTTCGTGATCACCGAGCACCAGCCGGGCGTCCGCACGGTGTTCAAGAAATTCCCCGGCTATTGGGGCAACGTCGAGTCGAATGTCGACGAGGCCGTCTTCACCACCATCGGCAACGCGGCGACGCGGGTCGCCGCGCTCCTCTCGGGCGAGGTCGACTGGATCGACCCGGTGCCGCTGCAGGACCAGCCGCGGGTGGAATCCAGCGGCAACGCCGTGGTGATGGCGGGTCCCGAGCTGCGCACGGTCTTCCTCGGCATGGACCAGTGGCGCGACGAGCTGAAGGATTCGAGCGTCAAGGGGAAGAACCCGTTCAAGGATCCCCGCGTCCGTCAGGCCTTCTACCTCGCCATCGACGAGGACACGATCGCCAAGCGCGTGATGCGCGGACAGGCGACGCCCTCCGCCCTCCTGATCGCCCCGTCGCTCTACGCGCGCTCCGGCGAGTTCAAGCGCCCGGCCTACGACGCCAAGAAGGCCAAGGCGCTCCTGACCGAGGCGGGCTACCCCGACGGCTTCAGCCTGACTATGGATTGCCCGAACGACCGCTACGTCAACGACGAGGCGATCTGCCAGGCGGTCGTCTCGATGCTCGCCCGCATCGGCGTGAAGGTGAACCTCAACGCGCAGCCCAAGGCCAAGTACTTCGCCAAGGTCCTGGCGCCCGCCTACGACACCTCGTTCTACCTCGTCGGCTGGACCCCGTCCTCGCAGGACAGCCACAACATCCTGTACGAGATCGCGGGCTGCCGAGGCGACGGCAAATCGGGCCGCGGCGGGTGGAACCTCGGCAATTACTGCAGCCCGAAGGTCGACGCCCTGGCCGATCAGGTCGAGGGCGAGACGGACTCGAAGGCGCGCGACGCCGAGATCAAGGACGGCTTCGACACGATCCAGGGCGAGTGGGGCTACATCCCGCTCCACCAGCAGGCGCTCGCCTGGGGCGTCTCCAAGAAGGTCACTCTGGTCCAGCGCCCCGACAACATGCTGATGCTGTACTGGGTGTCGAAACAGCCGTGAGCGGAGGCGCGTAGGTCGTGCTCGCCTTCCTTCTCCGCCGCGCCTTCCAATCCGTCGTCGTGCTCGCCGTCGTGGGGCTCATCGCCTTCTCGATGTTCCGCTTCGCGGGCGACCCGGTGAACCAGATCGTCGGGCCCGACACGCCGGTCGCCGAGCGGGCCGAGATCCGCAGGAGTCTCGGCCTCGACGATCCGACGCTGGTGCAGTTCGGCCGCTACGCCGGCAACGTACTGCGGGGCGATTTCGGCATCTCCTACCAGTTCCGCCAGCCGGTGGCGGCGCTCCTGGCCGAGCGCATGCCGGCGACCCTCGAACTCGCCTTCTGCGCCACCGTGTTCGCCCTCACGGTCGGCATCCTGATGGGCGTCTACTGCGCGCTGCGCCGGGACACGGTCCTCGCCAAGCTGTTCCAGGCGGTGTCGCTCGTCGGCGTCAGCCTGCCGACCTTCCTGATCGGCATCCTGCTGATCTTCCTGTTCTCGGTGACCCTCGGCTGGCTGCCCTCCTACGGGCGCGGCGACACGGTGCGGCTCGGCTGGTGGACCACCGGCTTCCTCACCCTCACCGGCCTCAAGGCCCTGATCCTGCCCTCGATCACCCTCGGCCTGTTCCAGATGACCCTGATCATGCGCCTCGTGCGGGCCGAGATGCTGGAGGTGCTGCGCACCGACTACATCCGCTTCGCCCGCGCCCGCGGCCTGACCACCCACGCCGTGCATTTCGGTCACGCGCTCAAGAACACCCTCGTGCCGGTCATCACCATCGCGGGGCTGCAGCTCGGCTCCGTCATCGCCTTCTCGATCATCACCGAGACGGTGTTCCAGTGGCCCGGCATGGGCCTGCTGTTCGTGCAGGCGGTGCAGAACGTCGACATCCCGATCATGGCGGCCTACCTGCTCCTCGTCGCGGCGATCTTCGTGACGATCAATCTCGCGGTGGACCTGCTCTACACGGTGGTCGACCCGCGCCTGCGCCTGTCGACGGGGCGCACCGCATGAGCACCTCCGTGGACGAGGCCGCCCTCGCGCCGCCCCTGCCGACCGGGGCGCCGCTCGCCCCGGAGGCGCCGCGCTCCGGCTTCGCCCGGTTCCTCGGCTCGGACCTCTGGGCGAGCTTCCAGCGCTCGAAGCTCGCCATGGGGGCGCTCGCCGTCACGGTCCTGCTCTTCGGGCTCGCCTTCTCGGCCCCCTGGATCGCCCCCCAGAACCCCTACGACCCGGCGCAGCTCGAGCTGATCAACTCCAACCTGCCCCCGCTCTGGGCGGCGGACGGCCAGGCGCCCTTCGTCCTCGGCACCGACGACCAGGGCCGCGACGTGCTCTCCGCCGTGCTCTACGGCCTGCGCCTCTCGCTGATCATCGGCCTCCTCGGCGTCGCCGTCTCGGGCACGCTCGGGATCGCCCTCGGGCTCGTCGCGGGCTATTTCGGCGGGATCGTCGACGCGGTGGTGATGCGGGTCGCCGACGTGCAGCTCACCTTCCCGGCCATCCTGATCGCCCTCGTGGTCGACGGCGTCGCCAAGGCGGCCTTCGGTGGCGCGCTCGACACCAACGCCACCATCCTGCTGATCGTGGTCTCGATCGGCCTCTCGTTCTGGGTGCAGTACGCCCGCACGGTGCGCTCCTCCGTGATGGTCGAGCGGGGCAAGGACTACGTCCAGGCCGCGCGCCTCATCGGCCTGTCCTCCCCGGTGATCATGGTCCGGCACGTCCTGCCGAACGTCACCGGGCCGGTCTTCGTCATCGCCACCATCAACCTCGCCCTCGCGATCATCACCGAGGCGACCCTGTCGTTCCTCGGCACGGGCCTGCCCGAGACCATGCCGTCGCTCGGCACCCTGATCCGCACCGGCAACCGCTTCCTGTTCTCGGGGGAATGGTGGATCGTCGCCTTCCCGGGCGCGGCGCTGGCCGGGCTCGTGCTGGCGATCAACCTGCTGGGCGACTGGCTGCGCGACGCGCTGAACCCGAAGCTGCAATGAGCGAGCCGATCCTCTCCGTGCGCGACCTGCGGGTCGCCTTCGAGACGCGGCGCGGCTCCCTGCCGGCGATCGACGGCGTCTCCTTCGACATCGGGCGGGGCGAGATCCTCGGCGTCGTCGGCGAATCCGGAGCCGGCAAGTCGGTGACGGGCTCCGCGGTGATCGGGCTCCTCGACCCGCCGGGCCGCATCGTCGGCGGCGAGATCCGCCTCGGGGGCGAGCGCATCGACACCCTGCCGCCCGAGCGCATGCGCCGGGTCCGGGGCCGGCGCATCGGCATGATCTTCCAGGACCCGCTGACCTCCCTCGATCCGCTCTACCGCGTCGGCGAGCAGATCGTGGAGACGATCCGCACCCACACCGACCTCTCGGCCAGGGCCGCGCGGACGCGGGCGATCGACCTCCTGGCCGAGGTCGGCATCCCGGCGCCGGAGCGACGCATCGACGGCTACCCGCACGAGTTCTCGGGCGGCATGCGCCAGCGCGTGGTGATCGCGCTGGCGCTCGCGGCCGAGCCGGAGCTGATCATCGCGGACGAGCCGACCACCGCGCTCGACGTCTCCGTCCAGGCCCAGGTGATCACGCTCCTGAAGCGCCTCTGCCGCGAGCACGGCACCGCCGTGATGCTCGTCACCCACGACATGGGGGTGATCGCCGAGGCCGCCGACCGGGTCGCCGTGATGTATTCCGGGCGCATCGCCGAGATCGGCCCCGTCGAAGCCGTGGTGCGCAATCCCCGGCACCCCTACGCCGTGGGGCTGATGGGCGCGATCCCGACGCTGACGCAAGGGAGCGGGCGCCTCGCCCAGATCCCCGGCGCGATGCCCCGGCTCACGGCGATCCCTCCCGGCTGCGCCTTCCACCCGCGCTGCCCGAAGGTGTTCGGGCGCTGCCGGGTCGACCGGCCGGAACCGATCCGGACCGATGCCGCCCCGGCCCGGACCGGATCGGACCCGGCCAGCAGCAGCCCCAGCGCCGTCGCCTGCCACCTCTACGATCCGGATGCGGCGGACCGACCCGCTCCCGCGGGTGGCGAGCCCCCCGTCGCGTTCCATGCCGAACCCCTGCAGGTCCGATGAGCGCGGCTGCTCCCTACGTCGAGGTCGATGGCCTGCGCCGGGTCTTCGACGTGTCGAAGCCCTGGCTCAACCGGATGATCGAGCGGGCACCCCGCCAGACGCTCAAGGCCGTGGACGGCGTCGCCTTCAGCATCGCGCGGGGCGAGACCTTCGCGCTGGTCGGCGAGTCCGGCTCCGGCAAGTCGACGGTGGCCCGGATGGTCGTCGGCCTCCTGCCCCCGAGCGGCGGCGAGGTCCGGATCACCGGCATCTCGATGACGGATCCGCGCCAGGCGGCGGCCCGGCGGCGCCTGCGCGCCCGGATCCAGATGATCTTCCAGGACCCCTATGCCTCGATGAACCCGCGCTGGCGCGTCGGCGCGATCGTGGCGGAGCCGATCCGGGCCTTCGACCTGATCCAGGGCGAGGCGGCGATCCGGGCGCGGGTCGGCGCGCTGCTGGAACTCGTCGGATTGCACCCGGACGATGCCCGCAAGTACCCGCACGCCTTCTCGGGCGGCCAGCGCCAGCGCATCGCCATCGCGCGGGCGCTGGCCTCCGAGGCCGAGTTCCTGGTGGGCGACGAGCCGACCTCGGCCCTCGACGTCTCGGTGCAGGCCCAGATCCTCAACCTGATGCGCGACCTTCAGGACCGCCTCGGGCTGACCTACCTGTTCATCAGCCACAACCTCGCCGTGGTGCGCCACATGGCGACCCGGGTCGGGGTGATGTATCTCGGGCGCCTCGTCGAGGTCGGCGGCGGGCGCGAGATCTTCGTCCAGCCGCGCCACCCCTACACCCGGATGCTCCTCGATGCCGTGCCCGACCTCGCCCATATCGGGCGCAGCCGCGTGCCGGTGGCGGGCGAGATCCCGAACCCGATCGACCCGCCTCCCGGCTGCACCTTCAACCCGCGCTGCCCGCTGGCGAACGCGCGTTGCCGCAGCGAGGTGCCGGAACTCCGCAACGGGGTGGCCTGCCACGCCGCCGAGGAGGGGCGGCTCCCGGCCTGAGGCTCCGGGCCCTCAAGGGCGCAGGGCGGGCGTTTCCACGGGCAGCGGCGCCGCGCGCTCGGCGAGGTAGAGTTCGAGGGCGATGTAGTCCGGTGCCCCGAACGGGTACGGCTCCGCCCGCATCCCGCTCATGCAGTTGCGCAGCCGCCGCTGCAGGGAGCCCATGCCCTGCCATTCGAGGCGATAGAGCGGATAGCCCGTCGGGTGACCCTGCGGGATGGCGGCCGCCCCGAGGTGGCGGCCCCAATGGTCGTCGTGGCAGATCGCGCAGGACAGGCCGAGCTGCCCCATCCGGGCCTCGAACAGGGCGCGGCCCTCCCGGCGTGCCGGGGCGAGGCGGGGGTCCTCGGGCGGCGCGATCGGCATCCCGCGCGACTGCGTGGCGACGAAGGCCGTGAGGCCGAGGAGATCGGCGCTCTCGTAGGCGAGGGGCTCGACGTGCTGATGCGTGCGCCGGCAGAGATTGATCCGGTCCTGGAGATCGATCGGACGACCGTTTCGGGCATCCCAGGCGGGATAGCGCGCCGCGACGCCCCGCATGCTCGCGCGGGCCTCCCCGTGGCAGCCGCTGCAGGCCGGAGCGCCCCCCGTCGGGGCGCGGGCCCAGAGATCGGCCCCGTCCTGGACCCACAGCATGCCCGGATGGGCGGTGTCGTCGCGCTGCATGGCCTGCAGTTCCGGGCCCATCTCGGCCAGTCCCGAACGCTTGTCCGAGGGGGCGATCCCGCCCGGGAATGCCGGCTCCGCGGCGAGGATCAGCCCCGCGAGGACGAGGACCGCGCTCCGGATCACCCGGGGCGCCTCAGGCCACCGTGACGGTCGCGGTCTCGGTCTGGTCGAAGCCGCCGTCCCCACGCCAGGTGAACTGAAAGGTGCCGCTGCGCGTCGCGGTCGTCGTGAAGGTGAGATAGGGGTTCGCGGACGCCGCCGGGAACAGCTCGGCCCGGAAGATCTCCTCGCCCTCGAAGCGGCACAGGAACTCCGTGATGATGTTGCGCGGCAGGATCCGGCCGTCGGGCCCGGGCCGGAAGCCCGTCTCCATCGGGTGGGAGATCAGGGTCTTGATCTCGATGACGTCGCCGGCCTTTGCGGTCTTGGGCAGGTTGATCAGGGCGCGCGCCACGGTTTCAGCCCTCCAGGCAGGCCGCGAGGGTGACGATCGCGTCCGCGCTCGCCGACCAGTAGGTGCCGTCGCTCATCTCCGCGATGGCGGTGATGCGCTGCGTGTCGGCAAGCCGGATCCGGGTCGCCACATGGGCGCGGCCGGCCCGGGGGCCGAGATGCAGGGTCACGACGTTCGGCTGCGGATTCTTCTCGTTGAAGACCCCGATCCGGCGGACATGGTCGGCCTCCGTCATCGGGCTCTCCACCGACACCGTGAGGGGCACGGTGTTGCCGTTCTCGACCAGCGGCGGCAGGTCGAGGCTGACCCGGCCGCTCCGGATCTCGGCATCGCCCGCGAAGCGCCGGATGGCGGATTCGGTCGTCTCGGTCCGGTTCGCCGGAGCCGCTCCGGCCGGCCGGAGCGTGACCAGAACGGCCGAACCCGCCGCGCCGGCGAGGAGGTGCCGGCGGCTGATCGCGCCCGCCCCGTGATCGCTCTTCATCGCCTCCTCCGCTTCATGGAGCCGGCCGCATCACGGGGGCCGTTCGATCTCCGGGCGCCGGATCGCGCAGGCCGGTCAGGAAGGTCACCACATCCTCGATCTCGCGCGCCGCGAGGATCGGCCGTCCCTGCCAGGCCGCGGCGACCCGCAGCCGGCCCGCGAGACTGTAATAGGACGGCATGATGGTCTGCGGATTCAAGAGGCGGCCGTCGACGATGCGCAGCCGCAGCTGGCCCTCGGACAGGCGCGCCCCGACCCCAGTCAGATCCGGCGCGAGGTTTCCCTGGAAGCGCTCCTCGGGAAACGGTCCCGGATGGCAGAGGAGGCAGAGGCCGCGGGTCCGGTCGAGCACGATGGCGCGCCCGCGGGCCGGATCGCCGGCCTCTTCGGTGAGTGAGGCCGGAATGGCGTCTCCCACGACCGCGACGGGCCGGAGCGGCAGGGCAATCTCCTCGGCCCGCGTCGCGGAAGCCGCCGCCGCCGACGCGAGGGCCAGGAGCCTGAGCGCGGCGGGGCGCCGAACCCTCACCCGAAGACCTCCCGGGTGATCGTCCGATACCAGTCGGCGGCGTAGACGGCCTCCTGCTCCCGGACCGAGGCCGGTGCGTCGACGGGGCTGATCCCGCCAGCCCCCTCGACATCCGCAAGGAGGCCGTTGACCGGATGGAACACCCCGGCGATCGAGATGCCGTAGCCCGGCGCGACGAGGCTGTAGCAGGTGTTGATCAGCTTCGGCTCCTCCGGCGCGCGTCCCGCCAGCAGGTCGATCACCGCCTGTGCGCAGACCTTGGCCTGGGCGTTGGCGGAGAAGGCCGATTTCGGCATCGCCCCGGCGATCGCGGCATCGCCGATCACGTGGATGCCCGGCACCAGCTTCGACTCGAAGGTGACGGGATCGATCGGGCACCAGCCGCTCCGGTCGGCCGCCCCGGCGATCGCCGCGATGCGTCCGGCCCGCTGGGGCGGGATGATGCAGGCGACGTCCGCCTTGTACTCGGAGAAGTCGGTCCGGACCGTCATGGCGGCGGGCTCGACCGCCGTCACCTGGCCACCCGAGGCGAGGGGCACGTATTCGAGCTGATCGGGATAGAGGGCCGCCCAGGCGGACTGGAACAGGCGCTGCTTCGAGAACGTGTCCTTGGCGTCGAGCAGGATGAGCTTGGCCCGCGGCTTCCGGGTCTTGAGGAAGTGGGCGATCAGGCTGGCGCGCTCGTAGGGACCGGGCGGGCAGCGATAGGGGTTGGCCGGCGCGCTGAGAACGACGGTGCCGCCCTCGGGCATCGCTTCGAGCTGGCGGGCGAGGAGCGCCGTCTGCTCGCCCGCCTTCCAGGCATGCGGCATGGCGGCGACCGCCTCCGCGCCGTAGCCCGGCACGGCGTCGAGGCGCAGGTCGATGCCGGGCGACAGGACGAGGCGGTCGTAGGGCAGCGTGGTGCCGTCCGCGAGCGTCACCCGGCGGCCGGACGGGTCGACGCCCGTCGCGTTGGCCTGGACGCGGGTGAGCCCGGTCCGGGTCAGGTTGTCGTAGCCGAAGCGCTGCGCCGAGAGGGGCTGCAGCCCCACGATCACCTCGTTGCTGAAGGGGCAGGAGACGTAGGTGCCGCTCGCCTCCACGAGGGTGACGTCGACGCCGCCCTGCCGCAGGGCCCGCGCGGCGGTGGCGCCCCCGAAGCCGCCGCCGATGACGACGACCCGGGGCGCGGTGCCCGCGAGCGCCGGGCGCGCGAGGCCCGGGCCGGCCAGGGCCAATGCCGCCGAGGCCGCGTTGCCCAGGAGGCTCCGGCGGGTCTGCACGAGGCGCCGGCTCATCGCTCGGGCCCGCCTTGCGCGAAATAGGCCGCGATCGCCTGGCTCTCGGCCTCGGTGAAGCCCTTGGCGATACGGTTCATCACGGTCGCCGGACGCGCCCCCGAGCGGTATTCGGCGAGTGCCGCGGCGATCTCGGGCGCGGGCCGCCCCGAGATCGGTTGCATCGCGGCCCCGGTCGCGTGGCAGCCGGTGCAGGAGGTCGCCCCCGGGGGCGGCCGCCCCTCGGTGGCACCCGTCGGGGCGGGCGCGAGCAGGAGCGCGAGCGCTGACAGCGCGGGGACGGCCCGCACGCGCGCCGCGAGCCTCATGCGCGCCGCAGGCCTCATGCGCGCCGCAGGTCCGTGTTGGCCAGGGGGAGATCGCGCACCCGCTTGCCGGTCGCGGCGAAGACCGCGTTCAGGACCGCGGGCGCCGCGACCGCGATGGTGGGCTCGCCGACCCCGCCCCAGAAGCCGCCGGACGGCATGATGATCGTCTCCACCGCCGGCATCTCGTCGAGGCGCATCACCGGGTAGGTGTCGAAGTTCGTCTGCTCGATGCGGCCGTCCTTCACCGTGCAGGCCCCGTGGAGCGCGGCCGAGAGCCCGTACACGAAGGAGCCGGCGATCTGCGCGTCGATCTGCTGCGGGTTGAGGGCGTATCCGGGATCGGTCGCCGCGACGATGCGGTGGACCTTCAGCTTGCCGTCCGGGCTCACCGAGACCTCGGCGGCGGCGGCCACGTAGCTTCCGAAGCCCATCATCTGGGCGATCCCGCGGGCGACGCCCTCCGGCGGCTTCGTGGACCAGCCGATCTTGTCCGCCACGGCGTCGAGGACGGCGCGGTGCTTCGGGTGGTTCGCCATCAGCTTGCGCCGGAACGCGAGGGGATCCTGGCCCGCCGCATGGGCGAGCTCGTCCATGAAGCACTCGAGATAGATGGCGTTCGGGTTCATGTTCACGCCGCGCCAGAAGCCCGGGATGATGTGCGGGTTGCGCATCGCGTGATCGACGAGGATGTTCGGGATCGCGTAGCCGAGGGTCGCCTCCGGGCCGCTCGGGTTGAGGCCCTGGAAGGTGACGGGATCGCGGCCGTTCACCATCCGCTGCGGCATGATGGCGGCCAGGATCGACTGCCCCGAGATCCGCATGTGCAGCCCGGTGAGGTCGCCGTTCCGGTCGAGTGCCGCGCGCAGCCGGCACTGCGTGATCGGATGGTACCGACCATGCGTCATGTCCTCCTCGCGGGTCCAGATCAGCTTGATCGGCGTGTCCGGCATCTCCTTGGCGATGAGCACCGCCTGGCGCACCCAATCGTGGGTGGCACCGCGACGCCCGAAGCCGCCGCCGAGATGGATCTTGTAGACCTCGCACTTGGCCGCCGAGAGGCCCGCGGCCTCGGCGGTCGCCGCGAGGGCGGCCTCGCCGTTCTGCGTCGGCGTCCAGACCTCGCAGCGCTCCGGCGTCCAGCGCGCCGTCGCGTTCATCGGCTCCATCGTGGCGTGGTTCTGGAACGGCACGCTGTAGACGGCCTCGACCACCCGCTCGGCGCCCTTCAGCGCGGCCTCGACGTCGCCCGCCTTGTTGCCGATATAGGCCTCCGGTGCGTCGAGCCCCTCGCGGAGCACCGCCGCGATGCTCGCGCTCGAGACGCCCGCATTCGGGCCCTCATCCCAGACGATCGGCAGCGCGTCGAGGGCGGTCTTGGCCCGCCAGAACGTGTCGGCGATCACCGCCACCCCCGTCTCGCCGACCTGCACCACCCGCTTGACGCCCGGCATGCCGGAGACGGCCTCGGCTTCGAAGCTCTTCACGGTGCCGCCGGTGACGGGGCAGTCCCGGATCGCGGCGTTCAACATCCCGGGCAGCGACAGGTCCATGCCGTAGATCTGGCTGCCGTCGAGCTTCGGCCGCGTGTCGAGCCGCTTCAGGGGCTGGCCCGCGATGGTCCAGTCCTTCGGGTCCTTGAGGACCACGTCCTTGGGCGGCGGGAGCTTGGCGGCCTCGGCCGCGACGGAACCGTAGGTGGTGGTCCGTCCGGATTCGGCGTGCGTGATCACGCCCTTCTCGGCCCGGCAGGACGAGGCCGGGACGCCCCAGCCCTGCGCGGCGGCCTCGATCAGCATCATCCGGGCGGCGGCGCCGCCTTTCCGGACGAGCTCGTGCGACTCGCGGATGCCGCGGCTGCCGCCGGTGGAGAAGTCGCCCCAGACCCGGGCCCGGGCGAGGTTCTGGCCCGGGGTGGGATATTCGGTGGTGACCCGGGCCCAGTCGCAGCCGAGCTCCTCGGCCGCGAGCTGGGCGAGGCCGGTCAGGGTGCCCTGGCCCATCTCGGAGCGGGCGATGCGGATCACCACGGTCTCGTCGGGGCGAACGACCACCCAGGCATTGACCTCCGGCGCCGCTCCCGCGGGAGCCGCAATGGCCTCGCCGGTGCCGGGAAGGTGGAAGCCGAGGCTGAACCCGCCGGCGGCAGCCGCCGCTCCGGCGAGGAAGCCGCGGCGCGAGGGCCGCACGGGGGAGGGGGCTGGCGCGGGTGCGGACCCCGGACGCGTGTCGATGCTCATCGATCTCTCCCGGACGCTCAACCGCGGCTGCCCTGACCGCTCTCGGCGGCGCGCTGGATCCCTGCGAGCACCCGGTTGTAGGTGCCGCAGCGGCAGATGTTCGTGATCTCGGCGCGGATCTCGCTCTCGCTCGGATGCGGGTTCTGGGCGAGGAGGGCGGCGGAGGCCATGATCATGCCGGACTGGCAGAAGCCGCATTGCGGCACGTCGAGGGCGGCCCAGGCCTTCTGGACCGGGTGATCCGCGCCCGCCGACAATCCCTCGATGGTGACGATCTTCTGCTCGGCGGCGACGGCCGAGACCGGCACGGAGCAGGACCGCACGGCCGTGCCGTCGAGATGCACCGTGCAGGCGCCGCACTGGGCGATGCCGCAGCCGTACTTGGTGCCGGTGAGGCCGATCTGCTCGCGGAGCACCCAGAGGAGGGGCGTGTCGGGCTCGGCCTCGACTTCGCGCAGGGTGCCGTTCACGTTCAGACGAACCATCGCTGTACCTCCCCCACTCCGTCGGTGCCCGGGGCTCCCGTCCGTGGCGGGCGCGGGATCGGCCGAGGCCTCCAGTCTTGCACAGGGGAGGCGCGATGGTCGACTGAGTACCAACGGGCTGCGTCATCCGGCCCCGCGGCGGAGGGCGGCCCCGCTCACCTTCCCGTGGGCCATGGAACCAAGGCCCGGCCAGGGGGCTTCCGAACCGGGCCAATGAACCGGAGCGAGCGTCCCGCCCACGCAGCGCATTCCCAGGAAAGACACCCACAGCGTGGAGAATCAGGACGCCTGGCGGATCACCGACCGGTTGCAGGCCGAGCACGGCAAGGGCGATCCCTTCGCGGCGGCCGTGCGGGCGACGCGGATGCCGATGATCATCACGGATCCGCGCCTGCCGGACAACCCGATCACCTTCGCCAACGACGCGTTCCTGCACATGAGCGGCTACGCCCGCGAGGAGGTGACGGGGCACAACTGCAGGTTCCTGCAGGGTCCCGACACCGCCCCCGAGGACGTGGCCCGGATCCGCGAGGCGATCGAGAGCCGGCACGACGTCAGCATCGACCTGCTGAACTACCGCAAGGACGGGAGCACGTTCTGGAACGCGCTCTACATCAGCCCCGTCGTCAACGAGGAGGGCGAGCTGCAGTTCTTCTTCGCCTCGCAGATGGACGTGACCGAGCGCAAGCTCACCGAGATGCGGGTCCTCGAGGACAAGGACCGGTTCGAGCGGGCCGTGGAGGCGCGGACCCGGGAGCTGAAGGAAGCCAACCGTCAGTTGAAGTCTGCCCTCGAGACCAAGACCACGCTGCTGCACGAGGTCGACCACCGCGTGAAGAACAACATGCAGATCATCGCCTCGCTGATCAGCATGCAGATGCGCGGAACGACGGATGAAATCATGAAAGCATCCATGCAGACGACGCTCGGCCGCGTCGAGGCGATGAGCACCGTCCATCGCCGCTTCTACCAGTCGGGGGACGTCGCCCGCTTCGACATCTCGGCGTTCGTGCGCGACCTCGTCTCCGACCTGATCGCCGCGTCGGGGCGCGGCGACATCGCGGTCCGGCTCGACCTGACGCCGATCGCGGTGCCGGCCGAGAAGGCGGCGCCCCTCGCCCTGATGGTGAACGAGGTGATCACCAACGCCCTCAAGCACGGCTTCGCGGGGGGCCGCGGCGGCACCCTGCGGGTGGTCAGCGCCCGCGACGGGGCGCTCTGCCGCATCACCGTCGCGGATGACGGCCACGGCATGCCGGCCGCCCGCAAGGGCCCGGCCACCTACGGGAAGCGGCTGGTCGAGCGGCTCGGGCGCCAGCTCCAGGCGGAGATCGGCTGGCACGGGGCGGCCCCGGGCACCCGCGTCGAGATCAGCCTGCCGATCGAGCAGCGGGGACGCGGCGCATGATCGCCTCCACGCCGATGAACATCCTGATCGTCGAGGACGAGGCGGTCCTCGCCATGGCGCTGGAACACGCGATCGAGGATGCCGGGCACGCGGTGGCGGGCTGGGCCACCTGCCTGAGCGAGGCCAACGCCCTGATCGAGACCGGCACCGCGGATCTCGCCCTCGTCGACATCCATCTCGCGGACGGCGTCACGGGGGTCGAGGTCGCCGACAGGCTCGGCCGCGAGACCGGGGCCGCGGTGGTGTTCATGACGGCGAACGCCAAGCTGATCCCGGAGGATTTCGTGGGCGCCCTCGGGGTGATCGCCAAGCCCTACACCTCCGGCGGCCTCCAGGCGGTGCTCAAGTACCTCGAGCAGGGGATCACCGCGCCGCCGCCGTCCCTGACCCCGCCCTCGGGCCTGACCCTGGCGCCGGACTACCACGACCGCTGGTCGCGCTGAGCCGGCGCGGAGACCCGGGCAGGCGCGGAGGCTTAGGCCGGCGCGGAGGATTAGGCAGGCGCGGAGACCCGGGCCGGCGCGGAGACCCGGGCCGGCGGCCCGCCTCAGCGCTTGCGGGCGGGCTTCGGGGCGGGCAGCTGCGCGAACACCTCCTCGCACATGCTGCCGAGGCTGCTGCGCATCACCCCGCGGGCGAAGGTGCGCCGCCCGCCATCGATCAGCGCGACGGCCTTCTCCCGCGGGGTTTCCTTGGCGCAGGCCTTCATCACCGTCATGAACGGGTATTCGATCTCGCGTCCGCAGGATTGCTTCGCCTGAAGGAAGACCCCGTAGTTCTGGAAATTCTTGGGACAGTCCTCCTCGGCATGGATCGTCGAAGAGACGAGCATCGTGCCAATGAGAACTGTCGCGGTACGAAGCGGCATCGTCGATCCTGCCTGCGGACACTACACGGGAGCTTGGCGTCGGGGCGGCGTCTTGTCGCGAGAGCACGCCCGCCCGATCGCCACTGACCGCACGAACGGTTTCGGGGCTTCATGCGTTCCTGCGCCATCACGAGGCGGGTCCGCGCCGGCACGGTGCGGCTCCGCACCGTGATGGTGCGGCGCGAGAGCAGGCGGGAGGGTGTCATGTTCACCTGGAGGTCCATGGGTCGGGCTCCACAGGATGGCCGCTGGATCATCGCCATCAGCCGCCACGAGCCGGACCGGCGCGCCGTGATCCGCTGGGACCCGAAGCGCTTCGGCGACGCCCGCCCCTGGCACGTCTCCTCCTGCGATCACAGCTACCCGACGGACGCGTTCACGGACTGGATGCCCTTCCCCGATTGCCCCTCGGGCGAGGACGGGAAACCCGAGGCGTAGGGGAAGCGGGTTGGCGTCGGCCCGCGCCTGTCTCGCGCTCGGGCTCGCCCCGGCGGCCCGGCACCCTACCTCGCCCCTGACGCCTCGGGCCGGACGTGGATCCCCCCCGAGACGCAGGACCTGACCCAGGATGAGCCGCCAGATGACCCGCAGCATGACCCGACGCCTCGCCCTCGCCGCCGCGCGGGCGCTCGCCCCCCTGGCGCTCGTCCGCCTGGCGCTCGTCCGAGTGGCGCTCGTCCGAGTGGTTCTCGTCCCCGTGGCGCTCGTCTCCCCGGTCGTCGCGGCGGAGCCGGATGCCCGGGTGCTCGCCGCCGTGAAGGCGCAGGAGGCGCCCCTGCGCGAGACGCTGGCCGGGCTCGTCGACGTCGATACCGGCACGGGCTTCGTGCCGGGGCTCTCCCGGGTCGAGGCCACCCTGCGGGCGCGGCTCGAGGCGCTCGGGGCCGAGGTCGAGATCCGCCCGGCGCCGACCTTCGGCGGCAACACCCTGATCGGCACCCTCAAGGGCACGGGCGCGCGCAAGCTGATGCTGCTCGTCCATTACGACACGGTCTTCGGCGAGGGGGATGCCGCCAAGCGCCCCTACACGGAGCGGGACGGGCGCGCCTACGGCCCCGGCGTCGCCGACGCCAAGGGCGGCATCGCCCTCATCCTGCACACTCTGGCGGCCCTGAAGACCCTCGACTTCGCGCGCTTCGGCACCATCACGGTGGTGTTCAACCCGGACGAGGAGCGGGGCTCCCGGGGCTCGCACGACACGATCCACGCGGTCGCGGCGGAGCAGGATGCGGTCCTGTCCTTCGAGCCGAGCTTCGCCGACGAGGCGGTCGACGCGGCCACGATCGCCACCAAGGGCATCAACTACGCGAGCCTCACCGTGACGGGCCGCTCCGCCCATGCGGGCGGCGCGCCGGAGGCGGGGCGCAACGCCGTCACCGAGCTCGCCCACCAGATCCTGCAGCTGCAGGATCTCGGCGACCCGCGGAAGGGCACCAGCCTGCACTGGACCGTGGTGGCGGGCGGGACCAAGCCGAACATCATCCCGGACCAGGCCAGGGCCGAGGGCGACATGCGCTATTTCGACGAGGCCGAGTACGACCGGGTCCTGGCGCAGGGCCGCCGCATCGCCGAGGCCCACCGGGTCCCCGACACGCAGGTGACGTTCGGGCTCAACAAGGGCCGGCCGCCCCTGCCGGCGAACCCGGAGACCCGCGCCCTCGGCGCGCGGGCGCAGGCGATCTACCGCGAGATCGGCGGCGACCTGAAGCTCGTCGAGATCGGCGGCGGCACCGACGCGGCCTACGCCTTCCAGCCGGCCTCGCCGGGCAAGCCCGCGGTGCTCGAATCCCTCGGGGTCGTGGGCGGGCGCTACCACAGCGCCGACGAGTTCGCGGTGCTCGACAGCCTGACGCCGCGCCTCTATCTCGCGACCCGCCTCGTGATGCAGCTCTCCGAGGAGGCGCCCGCCCGCTGAGCCGGGCCGGGCTCGAGCGGGCTCCCCGCCCGGCGGAACGCCGCGGCGGCCGGGGCCGTCCCGCGCACGGGGCCCGGCGCGGCGCGCGCCGCGCCCCGATCATTCGCGCCGGGGGCTTGCGCGGACGATGGATTCGGTCTTCGAAGGACCCTGTGCGGGAGATCGGTCTTCTCTGAGGGACCGCCGGCACGGAAGTTTCTTCCCGAGCGCCCGGAGCCGGCCTCGTGACCGCGACGAATCCAGGATGGGGAAACATCCCATGCGTGCGATGATTCCAGATGCGATGATTCCATGCGCGGGATGATCTCATGAGCGCGGAGACGTCGAGCCCGTCGGCGCGGGCCGTCCCGGGGCCGCGCGCCACGACCCTGGGGCTGGTGCCGGGCCTGATCCTGTGCCTCGCCCTCACGGGCCTCGCCATGGGGGCGCAGGCCTTCGAGGAGCACCAGTTCGGCCACCCCTATATCGAGGCCCTCGTCATCGCGATCCTGCTCGGCATCGCGGTGCGCACCGCCTGGGCTCCGAGCGAGCCGTTCCGGCCCGGCATCGCCTTCAGCGCCAAGCAGGTCCTCGAAGTGGCCGTCACCCTGCTCGGGGCCTCCCTGAGCCTGGCGACGATCCTGGCCTCCGGCCCGGCGCTCCTGACCGGCATCGTCGGCACGGTGGTGCTCACCATCGGGGCGAGCTGCCTGATCTGCCGCGCCCTCGGGCTGCCCGTCCGGATGGCGATCCTGGTGGCCTGCGGCAACGCCATCTGCGGCAACTCGGCGATCGCCGCGGTCGCGCCGGTGATCGGGGCCGAGAGCAAGGACGTGGCCGCCGCCATCGCCTTCACGGCGGTCCTCGGCGTGCTGATGGTGCTCGGCCTGCCGCTCTTCATCCCCCTCGCGGGCCTGTCGGCGAACCAGTACGGGGTGCTGGCCGGGCTCACCGTCTACGCGGTGCCGCAGGTCCTCGCAGCGACCGTGCCGGCCGGTCTCGCGAGCACCCAGGTCGGCACCCTGGTCAAGCTCGTGCGGGTGCTGATGCTCGGCCCCGTCGTGGTCGTCCTCTCCCTCCTGGCGCCGCGCCTGCGCCGGGCGGGGGAGGGTGCGCGCGGGGCGAGCCGGCTCGGCTTCACCAAGCTCGTGCCCTGGTTCATCCTCGGCTTCCTGCTGCTCGCGAGCCTGCGCTCCCTCGGGCTGATCCCGGACGCGGCGCTGGGCCCGCTGACCCGGGTGGCGGGCTTCCTCACCGTCGCGTCGATGGCGGCGCTCGGGCTCGGCGTCGACGTCCGGGTGCTCGCCCGCGTCGGCGGCCGGGTGACCGCCGCCGTCACTCTCTCGCTCCTGGTCCTCATCGCCATCAGCCTGGCGTTGATCTGGAGCCTCGGCATCGCCTGAGGGAGCGCCCCAGGGGCCCCCCCCTGGCCTTCCAGGCGCGGGAGACGGCGGTGCGCCCCACCTCTCCCGTCCGGGAGAGGTCGAGTGCGCGGCACGCGCACCGGGTGAGGGGTGCGACCTCTCCGGACAGCGCGCACCCCTCACCCCAACCCTCTCCCGGACGGGAGAGGGGCCCGTCGCGCCACCCGCGCCTTCGAACGGCATGGCGCGACCAGCGGCCCGTCCCATCTCTCCCGGACGGGAGAGGGGGCCCGTCGCGCCGCCCGCTCCGGCCGATCGCTTGGGCGGAGCCCGGATCAGCCCTTCGCCAGGGCCGCGCTGTAGGCGCGCCAGCCGCCGTAGCCCGTGACCTCCTGCGCGTCCGCCACCGCGTGGCCCTCGCAGAGGAAGCCCGAGACGCGGCTGCCGTCCGCGAGGGTGATCTTGCCGATCCCGAGGGGCGCCGGGATCTCGGCCACGAAGCGCCCGAAAGCCTCCGGATCGAGGGCCCAGATCTCGACCGCGAGGCCGGGCCCGCCGAAGCCCGGCGCGCGCACGAGGCCGGGCTTCGGCGGCGCGGTGCCGGGCAGGGCGTAGAGGCGGTAATCGGGGGCGGTGCGGCTCTCCCGCACCAGGGTGGCGCCGAGGCGCCTCAGCTCCGGGTTGAGGGGCAGGCCCGAGAGGTGGGCCCCGACCACGACGAGGTGGATGGCGCCGCCGCCCGGGCGCCCCGGCGGCTTGCCGGGGATCGGCGCCGCGGTGTCGACGCCCATTCCGGTCCCGGCGCCCCGGTGGAGCGCGTCGGCGAGGGGCGCGAGGGCGTCGTCGCTGAAGCCCGGCCCGATCAGGGTGACGCCGGCCGGCAGCCCGTCCGCCCGCAGGCCCGCCGGCACCGCGATGGCGGCGAGGCCGAGCAGGTTGGTGAAGTTCGTGTAATGCCCGAGATGGGCGTTGAGGCGGATCGGGTCCGCCCGCATCTCGGCCACCGTGTAGGTGGTCGGGGCGGTGGGCAGCAGCAGCAGGTCGACCGCCTCCCAGGTCGCCCGGGTGCGCCGCCGCAGGGCCTCCAGCGCGTAGGCCCCCCGGAAGGCGTCGGCGGCGCTGTAGCGCCGGGCGGAGCCGATGATGGCCCGCACGCTCGCCTCGACCTCCGCCTCGTGCTCGCCGAAGAACCCCTCGATCGCGGCGAGGCGCTCGGCCACCCAGGGGCCGTCGTAGAGGAGCGCCGCGATCTCCCGGAAGGGCGCGTAGTCGAAGGGCACCGGGGCGGCGCCGAGGGCGCGCAGGCGCGCCACCGCGGCGTCGTAGAGGCGGGCCGTCTCGGTGTCGCCGAAGAACGCCCGGTCCGCCTCGGCCAGGATGCCGACCCGGGGCGAGGCGGGCAGGGAGACGGGCCGGATCGGCCGCGAATAGGGATCCTCCGGATCGGGCCCCTCCGCGATCCGCCGCACCGCGAGGCCGTCCGCGACGGTGGCGGAGAAGACCGTGATGCAGTCGAGGCTGCGGCAGGCGGGCACGAGGCCGGTGGTGCCGAGGCGCCCCGGCGTCGGCTTGATGCCCACGACGTTGTTGAAGGCCGCCGGCACCCGGCCCGAGCCCGCCGTGTCGGTGCCGAGGGCGAAGCTCGCGAGCCCCGCCGCCACCGCCACCGCCGAGCCCGAGCTCGACCCCCCCGAGACGTGGTCGGGGCTGAACACGCTGCGGGGCGCCCCGTAGGGCGAGCGCGTGCCGTTCAGCCCGGTGGCGAACTGGTCGAGATTGGCCTTGCCGGTCACGAGCGCCCCCGCGTCCCGGAGGCGGGCGACCACGTGGGCGTCGGCCGCCGCCTCGTACGCGAAGGCCGGGCAGGCGGCGGTGGTCGGGAGGCCCGCCACGTCGATGTTGTCCTTCACCGCGAAGGGCACGCCCCAGAGCGGCAGGGAATTCGGCTCCGGATGGGCGGCCATCAGCGCGGCCGCCGCCCCCCGCAGGGCCTCGCGCCCGACCGGGGTGATGTAGACGGCCTTGTCCGGATGGGCCGCCATCCGGTCGGCGAGGGCCTCGGCGAGGGCGAGGGGCGTGAGGCGGCCGCGGCCGTAGAGGTCGCGCAGGCTCGCGAGGTCGAGGATCCTGGGCAGCATTCTCAATCCTCTCGACAGGCGGGCGGCCTCCGCGGGAGCCGGCGCAGCCCGGCCGGGGCGTCCCCGTCCCGGCGGCCCCCGGGCCGGTCGCGGGGCACGGGCCGGTCGCGGGGCAGGAGTCCGTCGCGGGGCATGGGCCGGTCGCGGGGCATGGGCCGGTCGCGGGGCACGGGCCCGGCGATGCCGGCGTGACGCTACGAAGGCCGTCGGGGCGGTTCAAGACGTCCCGAGCCTCGGTATGTCCAAAATGCGTGAGGAGCCGGCGCGTTTTTACGGCAGCCTGCGTAATTTTTCGCGCCCGATCCCGGCCGGAACTTCCCGGCCTCCACGGCGTAGCCCGGACAGCGTCACCGTCGCTGTCTCGAAGGCTGTCCATGCGCAACGCTCGCTCCGCGCTCCTGTCGGCCGGGATCCTGTCCCTCGGGCTCCTCGCCGCGCTTCCGCCGGCCTCGGCGGAGGTCAGCATCCGGATCGACAAGGACGACCAGCGCATGTCCGTCGCGGTCGATGGCCGGCCGCGCTATTCCTGGCCGGTCTCCACGGGCGTCGACGCCTACGACACCCCGGACGGCCGCTACCGGCCGTTCCGGATGGAGCGGACCCACTTCTCCCGGGAATGGGACGACGCGCCGATGCCCCACGCGATCTTCTTCACCGCGCAGGGCCACGCGATCCACGCCACCAACCACACCCGCCAGCTCGGCCGCCCGGCCTCGCATGGCTGCGTGCGCCTCTCCCCGCGGAACGCCGCGACGCTGTTCAGCCTCGTGAAGGCCCAGGGCCTCGGCAACACCCGCGTGAGCATCGAGGGCAGCGAGCCGCGCGTCGCCGGCCGGTCGGGGGGCGCCCGCACGGCGAGCCGCCGGGCGCGCGCCTACGAGACCGGGGGCGTCATGTCGGCCGGGATGCAGATGGGCGTCGAGGCGATCGACGGCGACGCCCCGGCGCCGCGCCGGGTGTACCGCCCGCGCGGGCCGGCCCCCTACGGCGCCTATGACGGCGACCTCGACTGAGACGGGCCGCGCGTCCGGCGCGCGGATCCGGCGCGGCAGGGCGGCGGCGGCGGTGGAGGCGGCGCGGCGCGGGCCTGCGGCAGGGCGCCCATCAGCCAGGACGGGCTCAGGATCATGCCGCTCGCGGTGATGATCCAGGGCGAGGCGGTCCCCGCGCGCAGGACCGCGGAGGCCGTCCCCAGGGCCTCGCGCAGGCTCGCGACCTCGGTCGGCTCGACCGATTTCGGACCGTCGAGCCCCTCCGGCCAGAGCGTCAGCTGGGCAGGTTCGGCCAGATCGCCATCCCGTATTCCGGGCAGAAGCATGGATCTGCCTCGTGGTTGATCATTCGGCGCGCGTCTCAGGGTTGAGCATGAGACGTGCCAGACAGGTTCAACTCACGGAATCGTCGATGAAGCGGACCGTCTACGCACGAAGATTGCGCGCGGGCGGCTCTGGATTGCCGAGCCCGGCCGGGAGACGCTGCGCAGATCTGAAAAAGGCGCCGTCGGGCGCCGGCGGGCCGACGCGCCGCTCGCCCGATCCCCGGCCCGATCCCCGGCCTGATCCCTCGGCGCGGGCCCGTCTGCGCGGTCCCAGGGCGGAGCCTCGCCACCGCGCCGGCGTTGAGCTGCGCGGGGCGGGGCCGTCACGGATCCTGCCGCCACGGATTCTGCCGGCACGGATCCTGCTGTTGCCCGCCGCCGATCAGGAGGCTCCCATGGACACCACAGCGCTCGCGTCGCCCGCCTTCAAGGCCCCGGCGATCCTCCTGTCGGGGACCGTCGACTACGACATGTACAAGGACTTCCGGCGCCAGCTCGACCAGGCCTCGCAGCAGGACCTCGTGGTGGTCGAGCTGACCACCCTCGGGGGCGATCCCGAGGTCGCCCGGATGATGGGCGAGGACATCCGCTTCAACAGCGAGGTGGTGCCGGACCGGCGCTTCGTCTTCCTCGGCAAGGCCGCGATCTACTCCGCCGGCACCACCTTCATGAGCTTCTTCGCGCGCCCGAACCGCTACCTCACGCGGGGCACCCGCCTGATGATCCACGAGCGCAAGCTGTCGAAGGAACTGAAGATCTACGGTCCGCTGACGAGCTGCGTCGCCACCGTCAAGGCGACGCTGCACGAGATCGAGTGCTCGATCGCGATCCAGAACGAGGGCTTCGAGAACCTCGTCCGGGGATCGAAGGTGAGCCTCGACGAGGTCCTCGAGCGCGCGCCCGCGAACTGGTACCTCGAGGCCGAGGAGGCGCGGGAGCTCGGCCTGATCGAGGCCGTGATCTGAGGCGCCGGCACGGACGCTGCATTCCCGCGGCTGTCGCGCCGTGTGGGCCCGCACGGACATGGGGCCCGCCGCGCACCGCGGCTCTTGCCGCGCCCGAGGCTCTTGCCTCGCCCGAGGCCTCGGCGGCTCAGGCCGGAAAGACGACGCCGAGCTGCTGCATCGCGCTGAGCAGGGCGGAGGGCCGGTAGGGCTTCATCATCAGCATACTGCCCTCCACCCGCCGCGGCGCCTCGACGCTGTAGCCGGTCACGTAGATCACCGGCAGGTTCGGGAAGCGGCTGCGCGCCCGCTCGGCCACGTCCCAGCCCGTATAGGCGCTCGGCAGGCGGATGTCGGTGAGGAGCAGGTCGACCGTCGCGGGCGAGCGCAGGAGAAGGTCGGCGACCTCGTAGCTGCCGGCCTGCAGCACGTGGAAGCCCGCATCCTCCAATTCGTCGGTGACGACCTTGAGGAGCGGCACCTCGTCCTCCACCAGGAGAACGGTCGGGCACGGGTCGGCGGCCCGTTGCCGGAACAGGCGGGCGGCGTCGTCCTGGAGGCGCAGGGCCTCGGCGCGAAGGGTCTCGGCCTGGTCCCGCAGGGCCTCGGCCACCACGGCGCTGCCCTGCCTATCGAAATAGGCGGCCGCGGCATTCAATTCGAACGCGATCGTCTCGTCGATCAAGGCGGCAGCCCTGAGGTCGTCTGCACATCGCATCACGCTCGCTCGCCCTATTCTCACGCAGGGTTTCGCCAATCGACATCAATCGCGACGGTCTTTCAAGACGACGGAATGAAAAATAGCCGTGCCGCGCGCGGGCCGGTCGTGCGTCGCGCGGTCACCGCGATCGCCGCGATCGAGGGCTCGGACAGGCCCGGAACGAATCGGCAGGACTTGGCAGGAATTGGCAGGGCTTGGCGGGAATTGGCAGGGCTTGGCGGGAATTGGCAGGGCTTGGAGCGATGTCCTGGATCGAGGGCTCGGAGCGGGCCCGCTCGCGGCCCGCCGGGGCGGTTTCGGCCGGGCCGGCTATCCGGGCGGGCGCCGGTGCCGTAGGCTGGCGCCGGACACGGGAGCCCGGACGATCGACCATGACAGGACGCCTGCCGGCCCCTCTCGCCCGCGCCCGGCCGCGGGCCGCCTGAGCCCGGGCCCGTGCGCCGATTCCCGCCGGAGCGGATCGTCTGCCTGACCGAGGAGACGGTCGAGACCCTCTACCTCCTCGGCGAGCAGGACCGCATCGTCGGCGTCTCCGGCTACGCCGTGCGCCCGCCCCGGGTCCGGCGCGAGAAGCCCCGGGTCTCGGCCTTCACCAGCGCCGACCTGCCGAAGATCCTGCGGCTCGCCCCCGACCTCGTCCTCGCCTTCTCGGACCTGCAGGCCGGGATCGCGGCCGATCTCGCGCGGGCGGGCATCGCCGTCCACCTGTTCAACCAGCGCGACGTTGCGGGCATCCTGGCGATGATCCGCACCCTCGGGGCCCTGGTCGGCGCGGGCGCGCGCGCCGAGGCGCTGGCCCGGGGCTACGCGGCGCGCCTCGCCGCGGTCGCCGAGGGGGCGCGGGGCCGGCCGCGGACCCGGGTCTATGTCGAGGAATGGGACGAGCCCCTGATCTCGGGGATCGGCTGGGTGTCGGAGCTCGTCGGCATCGCGGGCGGCGCGGACGTGTTTCCGGACCGGGCCGGCCAGCCGGCCGCCCAGGACCGGATCGTGGCGTCCGAGGCGGTCGTGGCGGCGGCGCCCGAGCTGATCCTCGCCTCCTGGTGCGGCAAGCGGGTCGTCCCCGCCCGGATCGCGGCGCGGCCGGGCTGGGACGCGATCCCGGCGGTGGCGGGGGGCCGGATCGTCGAGATCAAGTCGTCCCTGATCCTGCAGCCCGGGCCTGCGGCCCTGACCGACGGGCTCGACGCCATCCTGCTGGCCCTCGGCCGCGACCCGGCGCCGTTCAGGGCCCCGCAGGACGCGGGCTGACGCAAGCCAGCAGGGTGGGGCTCAGCGCTCGGCCCCGATCCGCTCGAGCAGGGACGCGTCCGCGTAGCCGTCCGGGACGAGCCCGGCGGAGGCCTGGTAGGCGCGGATGGCCGCGCGCGTCTTCGGGCCGATCTTGCCGTCGACGCCGCCGACCGGAAAGCCGCGCCCGGCGAGGTGCGCCTGGATCTGGCGCCGCTCCTCGGTGCTGAGGGGCCGGTCCCCCCGCGGCCAGGCCTGCGCGAAGGCCGGCTCCCCGCGCACACGGTCGGACAGGTGCGCGACGCTCAACGCGTAGGCGAGGGCGGTGTTGTAGCGCAGGATCGCCCGAAAGTTCGGCAGGAGCAGGAAGGCGGGCCCCCGCGCGCCCGCGGGCAGGACCAGCACGGCGCCCCCTGGCGCCTCCGGCGCGGCGGCCGGCCCGGCGGGGCGCAGGCCGAGCTTGAGCCAGTCCGCGACGCTGCGCTCGGTCACCTCGTCGGCGAGCGCGTAGTCGAATCCTTCGGGGAGGCGGACCTCGAAGCCCCAGCCCTCGCCCGGGCGCCAGCCCGAGACCTTGAGGTAGTTCGCCGTCGACGCGAGGGCGTCGGGGACCGAGCCCCAGATATCGCGCCGGCCGTCGCCGTCGAAATCGACCGCGTGCTGCAGGTAGGTCGTCGGCATGAACTGGGTGTGGCCCATCGCGCCGGCCCAGGAGCCGGTCATGCGCTCGGGCGCGATCCGGCCCTCGTCGAGGATCTGCAGGGCCCCGAGGAGCTCGTCGCGCCAGTAGGCGGGCCGCTCCGCATCGCCGCAGGCCAGGGTCGCGAGGGCGCGCACGACCGGACGGACGATCGTGGGATCCTCCAGCACCGTGCCGTAGGTCGATTCGACGCCCCAGATCCCCACCAGGATGTGGCGGTCGACGCCGTAGGCCGCCTCGATCCGGGCGAGGACGGGCTCCCATTCGGCGAGCTTCGCCTGGCCCTGCGCGACGCGCGCGGGCGTGACGGTGGCGTCGAGGTAATCCCAGATCGGCCTGACGAACTCGGCCTGGTTGCGCGCGGGCGCGAGGATCCCGGGATCGGGCGAGAGGGCGTCGAGCTGACCGGAGACGGTCGCCGGCGAGATCCCCCGGGCCTGCGCCAGCGGCGCGACCTCCCCGAGGCAGCGCCGGAAGGCCGCTTCATCCGGCGCGGCGGCGTCCGGGGGCGGCGTCTGCGCGCGGACCGGCGCCGCCCCGAGCCCCGCGACCGCGAGGGTGAGGAGCAGGCGGGCGCGTCGGCGATGACGCCGGGGAATGGGCCGCATGGATGAGCCTTCGGGCAGGGTTCGGACCCGCGCGAGCCTAGTCACCTGCGCCAAGAGACACCAGAACCGGACACCAGAACCGGACCCGGACCCGGACCCGGACCCGGACCCGGACCCGGCGGCCGGCAGAGGGGCGCCGCGCAAGCGAAACGGGCCGCCGGGGGGACCGACGGCCCGTCCAGGCGGGACGCCCAAGGGTCAGTTGCGCGGCAGGTCGTTGGCCGGGCCGCCCGCGTGCGGCCCGGAATAGCGGTAGGCCGGCGCGGTCCAGGGGCGCTCGACGGGCTGCGCCGCGGCCCTCGGGATCAGCGCGGCGGCCGGTCCCCCGGCATGGGCCCCGGAATAGCGGTAGGCCGGGTCCGTCCCGGCGGCCATCGCCGAGGTTGCCGCCAAGGTCGCCGCCGAGGTTGCGGCGACGACGACGAGGGCGGAAAGCAGACGATCGATCATGAGAACCTCCTGTCTTGCGGATGCGCGACTTGCGGGTGCCTGACTTGCGGGTGCCTGACTTGCGGGATCAGTCGGCGAAGGGCTCGCCGCGGGCGCCGTAGCGGTGGCTGTTCGGCGCGTAGGCGCCGTGGCCGCCGCGGACCGAACCCGTGGTCAGGGTGTCGTAGGTGCCGGGCACCCCGACCGAGCGGACCGCCGCCTGATCGGCGTTGCGGAAGCCGGCGCGGCCCTCGAGGCCGCCGGGCGCCGCGGCGGCCGGGATGCCGGCGGGCGCGGTGTAGCTCTGCGCAAGAGCCGGGGAGGCCAGGGCACCGGCGCTCAAGACGACGGCAACCAGGGCGGAAGCAAGACGAGTGTTCATAACGGTATCCGATCGAGTGTCGCGGTCTCCGTCAGAGGGCGGCTGGCCGTGAGTTCTTGTGTGATGCCGATGTAGTCCTCCGCTCAACTGAACGTCGTGCCGTTTGGCACATCGGGACGCGGCGGCGATGCCGGGGTGCCGGGCGCGCGGATCGGCAAGGCCCGGGCTTGCGGGCGAGCCGGACGCGGTGGCGCGCCCGGAACCATCGGGCGGCCCGCCGCAGGGTCCGGCTGGGGGCTTCCCGGATCAGGGGCAGGGCAGGGCAGGGCAGGGCGTGGCGCGAACCTGGCAGCCGATCGACACCGCGCCGGACCGGGAGGGCGCCGGGGCGCTGCTGTTCGAGGGCCGGGACGCGTTCGTCGGGATGCTGACCCGCACCGGCCGGCACGGCCGGCGGCGCCTCTGGACCGGCGCCGCCCCGTGCCCTGGGAGGGCGGGAAGCCGACCCACGGGATGTTCCTGCCGGATTCTCCGGACCCCGCGGCGGCCTCCCCGGGCGCTCGACCCGCGTCGCGGCGGGATCGCGCCCGGCCGGTCCGGCTACGGCCAAGCTAACCCATTCTCGTCGCGATCCCTTGATCTACCCGGCGCGCCCGGACTGGCCGGGCTGTGTGGAGTTGATCCCTTGCTGGCACGTATCGCCCTCGCCCTTCTCGCCACCACGGCCGGCGCCCTCGCGGCCCCGAGCGCCGCGACGGGGCCCGACCGCGCCGCCCTGAAGCAGTACTGCACGGGCGATTACCTGACCTATTGCGGCGACCTCGCCCCCGACAGCCCCGAGGTCCATGCCTGCTTCAAGCAGAACAAGGCCAAGCTCAGCCCGAACTGCCAATCCGCCATCACGGGCTACATGAAGGCCCAGAGGAAGGGCTGATCGCGGCCCCGCCCGCGGGACCCGGAGCGAGGATCCCGAGCGGGATGCGGGCCCGGCGCCTCACTGCGTCAGGAGCAGGCGGCCGCTCACCGGCCCGACCCCCTTCGGCACCGGCACGCTCGTGGCCTCGTAATTGGCGTTGAGGTAGAGGTTCGGCCCCTCGTAGAGGTTGACCTGCTGGGCCACCACGACCGTGTAGGCGGACTGGTCCGCCACGGGCCGCGTCGCGTCGATGACGAGGCGGCCGGCCGGGAGGTAGATCGTCCCCAGCATGGTCCGGGCGTTGTCGCTGATGATGCGGTAGGTCCGCACCGGCTTCGTCAGCCCGAGCGCCGGCGGCGTCGGCGAGATGATGTCGCCGAGGAGCGCCTCGACCAGCGAGGTCGGGTCGACCGGCGCCGTGACGGTGCGATCCTCCGCCATCAGCAGCCCCGCCATCACGCCCGTGGTGGGGGCCGTCAGGCTGATGGTGGTCTTCTTGTCGAAGACGAGCCCGCCCCGGTTGCCCGTGAAGTAGAAGGCGACGTCCGCCCCCGTCAGGGTGGCCTTCTTGTCCACGATCAGCGGGCCGTCCCGCATGACGTAGATGCCGGATTTCAGCGTGACGACCGCGTCCTTGGTGATGTGCAGCCCGCCGCAATAGGTGCCGGGCTCGAGCGTGGTGTTGAAGTCGATCTTGGCCCCGCCGGCGGGCAGCAGGTCGAGGGGGAACGGCGGCTTCGCGCAAGTGCCGATCGGCGGGGCCGGCCGGTCCTTCAGGGGATCCTGGATCACCGGGCAATCGGTCTGGGGCGTCGGCGAGAAGTTCGCCCGCGCCCCGTCGAAGCCGCCGGCGGAGCAGATCGTCTGGGCCTTCGCCATGGCGTTGTTCTGGCCCATCATGCCGCGGGCGCTCGAGGAGTTCGAGTAGAGCGCGCAATCGTTGGCGGTGACCTGGGCGTTCTTCTGGAGCGCGAAGGCGGCCGGCGCGCCGCTGTCGAGGGTGAGCATGCAGAGCCGCATCCGCCCGACGACGTTCGCGCGGGCCTTCACCGCGATGGGGGCCTTCGGCAGGCCCACATAGGCCCCGAAGGCGAGGGTGAACTGCTCCTCGGCCGTGGCGAGGACGCTGGTCTTGTCGTCGGAGACCGTGACCTGGATCGTCAGGGGCCGGTCGTCCGGCGCATGCGCCTCCGTGCGGATCGTCTGCGTCGTCAGCCCGATGATGGCGTCCGCGTTCGGCATGGCGAGCTTCAGCGCGTTGCCGCCCGCGAGGGCGCCCGCATCGACCGCGCTCTGCAGCTGGTTCCGCCGCGCGGTGAGGCGGGCGTAGTCCGTGCCCCCGCCCATCAGGCCGATCAGCACCATCGCGCTCAGGCCGAAGATGAGCGCGATCGAGCCGCGGCGGTCCGCCCCGAAGGCCCGCAGCCGGGCGGCGAGCCGGAGCCGCATCGCGGCGATCGGGCGGGCGGGGGGCGTCGGGCTCGCTGGCGTCGGGTTCACGCGACCACGTCTCTCGTCGGGCGGTTCCTGCGCGCCGCGGTCCTGGCCAGGCTGTCGGCCGGAGTCTCGGCGCCGTTCGAGCGAGCTTAGGGCCGGTGCGTTAACGGCTCCCGCGCCCGATGCGCCCCGGCGGGCTCGCGCGGTGCCGCCGGCCGGATTCCGCGTCGTTCCGGTAAAGGAGCGGTTACGGGCGGCGGCGCGCAATCATCCGTTAAGGAGGATCGCGAGAACCCGCAGGCGGGCCGCCGCATTCCGCGCGCCTCCAAACGATCTTTCAACCGCCCGAGGTCTAGCGTCTCCCTTCGCGGATCGCGGCGCGACCGCGTTCGGACCGGACGATCATGAGCGCGGAGATGCGGGGCGGCAGCGGGACATCGCGACGAGACCCGCACCCCGGCCGCCGCGGGCGCGTCGCCGCGTCCTGGCGCATCGCCGCGTCCTGGCGCGTCGCCGCGTCCTGGCGCGTCGCCGCGTCCTGGCGCGTCGCCGCGTCCTGGCGCGTCGCCGCGTGCTGGCGCGTCGCCGCGTGCTGGCGCGGCCTCGCGGGCGATCGTCGCGGTGCCACGGCGGTGGAGTTCGCGCTCCTGGCGGTCCCGTTCCTCGGCCTGCTCTGCGTCATCGTCGAGGCCACCTTCCTGCTCCTCTCGCAGCAGACCCTCGACGGCGCCGTCGACCGGGCCGTGCGCGGCCTGCGCACGGGCGCGTTCCAGGACGCCGCGGACGGGACGGAGCCGACCGAGCGGATGCGCCGGCTGATGTGCCGGAACGGCGCCGTGTTCTTCCGGTGCGACGACCTGCGCCTCGACGTGCGGCGCTCCGCCGGCTTCGCGGCGGCGCAGCCGGCGGAGCCCTACGACACCACCAAGAAGGACTGGGTCGTCGGCTTCGGCACGCGGTTCGATTGCCCCTCCGGCGGCGACGTCATCGCCCTGCGGGCCGCCGTGCCGGTGATGCGGCCGTTCAGCACCCTCGACTTCAGCGGCCAGACCATGGCGGGGGGGCGCCAGCTCCTGACCACCACGATGATCTTCCGGGCCGAGCCCTATGCGGGGAAGTCGTGCACGTGACGTCCCGGCTGCGGCGCTTCGCGGCCGCCCGGGAGGGCGTGTCGGCGGTCGAGTTCGGGCTGATCGCCCCGAGCCTGATCCTGATGTTCATGGCCGCGATCGACATCCCCCGCGCCTACACCACCGGCCGGCGCCTCGCCCTCTCGACGGGCGCGATGGCGGACCTGATCTCGCGCGGCGATTTCGGCACGCTGGCGGACGTCTACGCGGCCGCCCGGACGATCGCGGCGCCCTACGACGTGGGTTCGGCCAGCATCGTGCTGACGGCGGCGGGCGTCTACGAGACCCCGGGCGGCTTCATCGCCAGGGCCTGCTCGAGCGCCGCGCAGAACGACCAGGCGCGCATCCCCGGCACCGCGATGCCGGGCGTCCCGGCCGGCATGGGGACGAACGGGGCCCGCTACGTCGTGGCCGAGGTGAAGATGCGCTACCGGGCGATCTTCACGATCTTCCCCGCCCTCAACGGCTGGCAATTCACCTACACGAAGGTCTGGCCCGTGCGCGAGGGCGTGCGCGTCAACGGCCAGGAGGAGGTCGTGCTGCCGGGCGGCGAGCCCTGTCCGGCCCTCCCGCCGGGCGCCTGACCGGAGCCTCCGCGGGATCCCCGCCGCCGGAGACGGCGCCTCAGGCCGCGCGCCGCGTCTCGAAATGGCGCCGGAGCGCCGCATGGCTGTCGGCCAGGAGGGGCCGCAGGCGCGACACGGTGCCGGCCTCCGGGCAGAGCCCGTCGACGCGGGCCTGCTGCTCGATCCGGGCGAGCTCCTGCGCCAGCGCGCCCGCGCCGACATTGACGCTCATCGACTTGAGGCCGTGCGCCGCGCTCGCGACCGCGGGGACGTCGCCGGTCGCGAGCGCGGCCTCGAGGCCGTCGAGGGCCGCCGGCCCGTGCTCGCCGAAGAGGCGCAGGAGGCGCTCGATGAAGGGCATGCCGGCCTGCTCGGCGATCTCGGTGAGGCTCGCGAGGGTGCCCGGGTCGAGGAGGCGGGGGACCGCCCCTGCGGGCAGCACCGGCCCTGCACCCGGCTGCGGGGCCGGGTGACCCGGCTGCGCCGCTTGGGCGACGCTCCCCGCGCGATGCGGCAGCGTCGCCGCGAGGATGCGCGCCAGGTCCGCGAGGGTGAAGGGTTTCACCAGCACCCCGTCCATCCCGGCCGCCTGCCAGGCATCGGCCGCCGTGCCGATGACGTGGGCGGTGAGCGCGACGACCGGGACCCGCGCGGTGCCCGCCCGCACCTCCTCGGCGCGGATCGCCCGGGTGGCGGCGAACCCGTCGAGGACCGGCATGCTGCCGTCCATCAGGACGAGGTCGAAGCCGCCCCCGCGCGCGGCCTCGACCGCCTCCCGGCCGTTCTCCACGAGGACGATCTCGGTGACGCCGCACCGGTTCAGGGCCTCCGCCGCGACCTCGCGGTTGACCACGTTGTCGTCGGCGACGAGCACCCGCGCGCCGGGGAACCGCGGCAGGTCGGCGCCGGCCCCGGCCGGCTGCGCCGGGGCCGCGAAGGGGGTCCCGCCCGCGAGGGCGGCCAGCGCCGGGCGCCACTCGGCCTGGACCAGGGGCCAGCGCAGCACCTCGTCGGCGAGGCCGGCGCGCAGGACCTCCTGGCCGCTCGGGTCACCCATCGGCGCGACGGCGAGCACGCGGCGGGCCCCGCCGGGGCGCGCGCCGCGCCGCATCAGCGCGTCGGCGGGGAGGATCCAGTGCTCCGCCTCCGGGCCCGGCGCGAAGCCGGCCGCGCGCAGGCCCGCCTCGGCCACGGCGGCGGTCGCGCTGCCGAGGCCCTCGATCCGGACGGCGGCGGAGACCGCCGGGTCCCGGCGGATCGCCTCCGGCATCGCCAGGACCTCGACGGGCAGGCGGATCCAGAAGGTCGAGCCGCGGCCGGGCTCGCTCGCCACCCCGATCTCGCCCCCCATCGCGGCGACGAGCGACTGCGCGATCGAGAGGCCGAGGCCGGTGCCGCCGAAGCGGCGGGTGGTGGATTGGTCGGCCTGCGAGAAGGCCGAGAAGATCGTCGGCAGGGTCTCGGCCGGGATGCCGATCCCGGTGTCGGCGACGCTCAGCTCGATCACGCGGCCCGCCTCGCGCGCGCCGACCCGGATCAGGACGTGGCCCGCCTCGGTGAACTTGAGGGCGTTGTTGACGAAGTTCCCGAGGATCTGGCCGAGGCGGACCGGGTCGCCCAGGAAGGCCCTCGGCACGCCCGATCCGATCTCGGCCGCGAGATCGAGCCCCTTGGCCCGGGCGCGCTCCCCGAACAGGGTCACGACCGTGTCGGTGACCTCCGCGGTCGTGACCGGGATACGCTCCAGCTCGAGCTTGCCGGCCTCCACCTTCGCGAAGTCGAGGATGTCGTTGATGATGGCGAGCAGGCTCTGCCCCGAGCGGGCGATCACCTCGGCGTAGCGGCGCTGGCGCTGGGGCAGGTCGGCGGCGGCCAGGAGCTCGGCCATGACCAGCAGGCCGTTCATCGGCGTGCGGATCTCGTGGCTCATCGTCGCCAGGAAGGTGGATTTCGCGGCGTTGGCCGCCTCGGCCACCTGCTTGGCCTCGCTCAGGTCGGCGGTGCGGTCGCTGACCTCCTGCTCCAGGGTGGCGCGGTGGGCGGCCAGGGCCTGGTCGCGGGTCCGCACGGCGCCGAGGAGCCCGTTGAAGGTGGTGGCGAGCGCCCCGACCTCGTCGTTCGTCGTGACGGGGGCGAGGGTGGCGTAATCGTGGTTCGCCCGCACCGCGTTCATGGTCTCGGTCAGGGCGATGAGGGGGCGCGTCAGGGTCTTCTGGAGGCGCCAGGAGACCAGGAGCCCGACGAGGAGCGCGAGGCTCGCCGCGACCGCCGCGTTGCCGAGCACCCGCAGCAGGCTCGCCGACAGGTCGGCCGTCTCCGCGATCACCGTGACGCGGCCGACCTCGCGGGCGCCCGAGATCACCGGCACGCTGAGGCGGACGGTCCGGGTCAGCGCGAGGTCGAGGGCCGAGACGCCCTCCCGGCGGTCGAGGTCGACATCGTCCGAGAGGCGCAGGCCGAGGCCCTGCTCGGCCAGGAGCGAGCCGTCCGGCAGGACGAGGGCGGCGTAGACGAGGTTGGGCTGGCCGGCGATCGCCCGGAGGGCGGCCTCGACGGGCAACGGGTCGCGGGCGGCCGCCGCCTTGGCGCTGGCGCTGGCGAAGACCGTCGCGAGGGCGTGGAGCGCCGCGCGCTTGTCGGCGGCGTAGCGGTCGAGCTCGTTCCAGACGCTGAGCCCGGTGCCGACCGAGAGCGCGATCAGGACGGCCGCGACGACCGCCCGGCCGAGCCGCCGGGCGAGCGAGCGGTGGGGCGTCGTGCCCGCGCGGTTGATCCCTGCCATCGGCCCAGCCCTCGAACGGCCCATCGGTCCCTCGCGGCCGCTCTCAGGCCGCCTCGCTGGCCGGCCGGGCCACCCGCGCGGCGACCTCCGGCCAGCGGCTCAGGAAGGCCTCCACGACGGCGGCGTCGAAGTGCCGGCCGGCCTCGGCGACGAGATGCGCGCGCGCCGCGTCGAGGGACCAGGCCTTCTTGTAGGGGCGCTCGGTCGTGAGGGCGTCGAACACGTCCGCGACGGCGACGATGCGGCCCGAGAGCGGGATCGCCTGGCCGCTGAGCCGGTGGGGGTAGCCGGTCCCGTCCCAGCGCTCGTGATGGCTCCCCGCGATCTCGGCCGCGAGGCGGGCGATGGAGGAGGCGCTGCTCTCCAGGATGCGCTGTCCCCGCTCGGCGTGGCGCTCCATCTCGGAGCGCTCGTCCGCCGTCAGGGGGCCGGGCTTGAGCAGGATCGAATCCGGCACCGCGATCTTGCCGACATCGTGCATCGTCGAGGCGAGGCTGAGCTGGCGGCATTCCGCGGCGGGGAACCCGAGCGCCTCGGCGATCAGCCCCACATAGGCGGCGACGCGCGCGATGTGGTTGCCCGTGTCGGTGTCGCGATGCTCGGCGGCGCGCATCAGCAGCATGATGATCTCGCGCTCGCGCGCCTCGATCGTGGCGACGGCGGCCGCGACCTCCCGCGCCAGCTCGGCGGCGTGGTTCCGCTGATCCCGGTAGGCCCGGCTCAGGGCCAGCAGGTTGGAGACCCGCGCGCGGATCTCGACCGGATCGCAGGGCTTCGTCAGGAAATCCGTCGCGCCGGCCTCCAGGGCCTCGCGCCGGAGGCTGCGCTGATCGATGCTCGTCACCATCACGAAGGGCACGTGGGCGAGGCCCGGGATCCGCCGCGCGGCCTGGATGAAGGCGACCCCGTTCATGAGCGGCATGTCGTAATCGGTGATGACGACGCCGATCTCGTGCGCGCAGGTTTCCGCGAAGGCGAGCGCGTCGGCCGGCCGGGTGAAGTCGTGCGGCACGCAGCCCGGGATCGGCCGGAGGGCCTCGACCATCAGCAGGTTGTTCAGCTCACCATCGTCGAGGACGAGCGCACGCATGGCAGACCTCATTCCGGGCATCGCTCCCCGGATCAGGCTCTGCCCGAAAAACCTTGCGAAATGGTTCGGCGCGTCCCGCGCGGGATCGGCCGCGCAGGATCAGCCGCCGCGGCCGCTCAGGACCGGGCCGCGCCGGACCCGATGCCGGGGTTGAGCCCCCGCGCGCGGCCGATGAGCAGGCCGAGCCCGAGACCCGCGAGGTGCAGCAGCCCGGTCGCGGCCAGGAAGCCGAGACCATAGGCGAGGCCCGAGGCCGTCTCCGGCATCTCGACCCCGTGGGCGTAGCCGTGGAACACCGCGAAGGCGCCGAGGAGGGCGGCCAGGAGGGCGACCGGCAGGCCGCGGCCGAGGATGGCGAGCAGCCCGAAGGCGACCAGGGAGGCGAGGATGCCGACCTCGGCGAAGGGCAGCGCCAGGCCCGCCATGCCGGCGCCGGCGCCCAGGGCCATCATGGCCGGGAAGACGAGCGGCAGCAGCCACAGGGCCCGCCCGCCGCGCAGCGCCGCGATGAGCCCGACCGCCACCATGGCGGCGACGTGATCGAGCCCGGCGAGGGGGTGGGCGAGGCCGGCCGCGAGGCCCAGGGCCTCGCCGTGGCCGGGATGGGCCAGGGCCGCACCGGGCGTCAGGAGCGCGAGCCCGAGGATTCCGGTGACCGGATTCAGGCGGCGGGCAGTGGACGAGGGAGACGGCGTGGGCATGGTCGGACGGGCTCCAGCGGGGGACGGGTCGGGCGACGGCTCGAACGGCCTCGCGAATCTCATTCCATCGTCGGGGCGAGCTTCTGCACCCCCGGCACGTCCTCGCCGAGCCAGGCCGCGTTCTTGGCCGTGCCGTCGAAGGTGGCGCTCGTCTTGAACAGCTCGTACTTGCCCTGCTCGGCATAGGGCCGGCTGCGCTCGAGGAGCTCGGCGACCGCGGCCTTGTCCATCGGCCTGAAGGTCTTCACCGCCTCGAAGGCCTGGTCGAGGTCGCGCTGGTTCTGGATCCCGGTGATCACCGCCGCGGTCGGCAGGTTGAGGGAGAAGTGCAGGTACTCCAGCGGCTTGATCGGGGCGTCGCTCTTCAGGATGACGCCGTCGCCGAAGGTCTTCATGCCGAGCGCCGCGATGCCGTGCTGGACGAGGTAGGGCAGCACGAGGTGGCCGAAGCTGCGGAAATGCGCATCCATCACGTTGAGGGGCATCTGCACGGAATCGAAGTGGAACCCGCGCTCGGCCGCCACCTCCAGCATCTGCAGGTGGATGCGCGGATCCTTGTGCCCGGTGAAGCCGATATGGCGCAGCTTGCCCGCCTGCTTCGCCTCCGCGAACGCCTCCATGGCCCCCCCTTCGGCGAAGACCCGGTCGGGGTCGTCGTAGCGCAGGATCTCGTGGTGCTGGACGAGGTCGATCCGGTCGGTGCGCAGGCGCCTGAGCGATTCGTCGATCTGACGCATCGCCTCCTGCTTCGTCCGCCCGTCCATCTTGGACATCAGGAAGACCTTGTCCCGGTAGCCGCCCTGGCTCAGGGCCGCGCCCATGCGCAGCTCCGAGCGGCCCTCGTTGTAGTCCCAGCAATTGTCCATGAAGGTGATGCCGCGCTCGATCCCGGCATGGATCAGCCGCGTCGCCTCCGCGTCCGAGACGGCGCTCTTGCCGAGATGGAACCCGCCCATGCCGATCGCCGAGATCCTCTCCGGGTGCCGGCCGAAGGGGCGGTAGAGCATCTCGCCCCGGCGCTCGCCCGGATCGGTGAGGAGGGGCAGGTCGGCGGGGTCGCGCGGCCGGGTCGGCGGCAGGCCGGGGGCGGTCACGGCCGCGCCCGCGCCGCTCGTGGCAGCGAGGCCGGCGCCGAGGGCGGCGCCCTGAAGGAAGCTGCGGCGTTCCATGATGGTCTCCGTGTTGCGGGCCGGGATGTCGGTGCGGGGGCGGAGCGGCGCGCCATCTCAGGCCGTCTCCCCGGGGCGCGCCGGGTCGGGCGCGAGGGCGCGGGCGGCGTGCAGCAGCCGCATCGCCGCGCAGGCCGCGCCGTAGCCGTTGTCGATGTTGACGACGGTGAGGCCCGGCGCGCAGCTCGCCAGGATGGCGTCGAGCGCCGTCCGGCCGCCCTCCGCGACCCCGTAGCCGACGGAGGTCGGCACCGCGATGATGGCGCTCGCGACGAGGCCGCCGACGACGCTCGGGAGCGCCGCATCCATGCCGGCCGCCACGATCAGCACCGGATGGGCCCGGATCTCCGCGAGGCGCCGGGTCAGCCGCCACAGGCCGGCGACCCCGACATCGGCGAACAGCGTCGTGGCGTGCCCCTGATGCGCCAGGGTGCGCTCGGCCTCCCGCGCCACGGCGATGTCCGAGGTGCCGGCCGCCACGATCCCGATGCGCGCCGGGCCCCGCACCGGCCGGGGCCGGCCGAAGATCGCGGTGCGCGAGACCGCGCAATAGTCGAGGCGCGCCCGGTGCCGGTCGGCGAGCGCCGCGTGCTTCCCGGGCTCGAGGCGCGTGAGGAGCATCGCGGCCTCCCGGACCGCGGCGGCGTCGAGGATCGCGTCGATCTGGGCGGGCGACTTGCCGGCGGCGTAGACCGCCTCCTCCAGGCCGATCCGCTCGGGCCGGGCGAAATCGAGCACGAACTCGTCGGCGACGCTCATCCGGGCACCCTCGCGGCCACGCCCCCGCGCGCTGGCAGGCGGTCCGGCAGGCGGTCCGTCAGGAAGGCGCTGCCGGTGCGGTAGGCCGCAAAGCCCACCGGCCCCCGGGCGAGGCCGGCCGGCGCCGCGGCGCGGATGCGCGCCTCGAGGCGGCCGCGCATCGCCCCGTCGAGGGCCGCGAGGCTCCGGGGGTCGAGCTCGACCACGATGCCGGCGGCGCGCACGCGGCAGCGCACGGCGCGCTGCGCCCCGGGACTTCCGGCCGCCAGGCTGTCGGTGACGAGGCGCTCGACGGCGTGGATGAAGGCCAGGGTCTCGGGCTCGATCCGGATGCCGGTCTCGACCCGGCTCGACAGGCAGGGAGCGGAGGGCAGCTCCGCCACCGCGCCGAGGCCGAGGTCGCGCGCCAGGGCGCGCACCGCGGCCTTGTCGAGCCCCGCCTCCACGTAGGGGTGGCGCACGCCGTGCGCGCGGGCCGCGTCGAGGCCGGGGCGGTACTCGCCGAGGTCGTCGAGGTTGGCGCCCGAGACCATCGGGCGGTCGGTCACGGCGCGGATCGTGCCGTAGAGGTTGGTCTTGCAGAAGAAGCAGCGGTCGACCGGGTTCGCCCGGTAGCTCGGATCGGCGAACTCCCCGGCCTCGACCACCCGCAGGGACCAGCCGGCGCGCAGGGCCTCGGCCCGGACCCGCTCGGTCGCCTCGCCGGGCACGGCGGGGGAGGCCGCGTGGACCATGAGGGCGCGGCCGGGGCCGAGCACCCGCCGGGCCAGGGCCGCGAGGGTCAGGCTGTCGACGCCGCCGCTGACCGCGACCGCCAGGGGGCCGATCCCGGCGATGACGGCCTCGAGGGCGTCGCGGGTGTTCTGGGGATTCATGCCGCTCATGCCTCGCGCTCGTCTGCCTCGCGCTCGTCGGCGGGCCCGCCCCGCAGGGCGCGCCGCTCGGCCTCGCGGCGCAGGGCCACGCGCGCCGCGTGGCCCTCCCGCGGCAGGGCGTCGTCGGCCTCCGCCTTGGCGGTGCGGCCGCCGGGCCGCTCGACGATCTTGACCCGCACGGGATGGGCCCCGACCGCGACGGTGGTGTGGGTCCGGGGCAGGGCGGCGCCCGAGACGATGCGGTGGCGCAGGCCGATCGTGGTGGTCTCGCGGAAGCAGGCCAGGATGGCCGCCTCGAGGGCCTCCGCCCGGGCGAGCGCCCGCACATGGGTCATCATCCGCCCCTTCTTGCCGAAGACCGGCATCTGGACCACGTCGAACACGTCGGGGTGCCCGCGCAGGCGGTCGAGGCCCATGGCGAGGTCCTCGCCCGACTGGTCGTCCACCTCGAACTCGATCACCCCGAGGTCGCGGTGCGCGCCGTGGCGCGGCGCGGAGGCCGGCGCGGCCTCCTCGAAGGCGAGGGCGCGCAGGCAATTGCTCAGGCCCGGCAGCACCTTGGTGCCGAAGCCGATCCCCGACCGGAGGAGGACGCGCGGGGCCGCCGCGCGCGCCGGCGCGACCTCCCGCAGGTGGCGCAGGATCGCGGCGCCCGTCGGCGTCACGCGCTCGCCCGGAACCCCGTCGTCGATCGTGGCGAAGCCCTCGATCAGCAGGCTGGTGGCGGGTGCCGGGACCGGGAGGGGACCGTGCTGCGTGCGCACCCGCCCGGACCCGAGGGGGAGGGCGGACACGCTCCAGGCATCGGCGCCGAGGGCGGCGATCAGGTGGGCCGCCGCGACGATGTCGGCGATCGAGTCCCAGGCGCCGACCTCGTGGAACGCCACCGCCTCGACCGCGATGCCGTGAACCCGCGCCTCGGCCCGGGCCAGATGCGTGAAGATGCCGAGGGCGTGGGTCCGGATGGCGGGCGCGAGGTCGGCCCGCTGCAGCGCATCCCGGATCTGCGACCAGGGCCGGTGGCCGTGGGCTTGCCCATGCGCTTGCCCGTGCGCTTGCCCGTGCCCTCGCCCTTGCCCTTGCTCCTGCGGCTGGCCGGGTTCGTGGGCCGGGTCTCCGGAACGATCGCCGTGCCGGTGCCAGTGGTCGTGCGGGTGCCCCTGAGAGGCGCCACCGCCCGCGCCCCGGTCCGCCACGACGAAGCGGCGCCCCTGCAGGATGCCGTCGTTGTGCCCCGCGAGCTCGCAGGCGACGCCGGGCAGGGCGGTCCGCACGCTGGCGAGCACGCCCGCCTCGTGCTCCGGAAAGGCATCGAGGAGCGCGGCGACGAACATGTCGCCGGCCGCGCCGCCGAGCGCATCGAGGTGGATCTGCATTCCGTCCGCGTTCGCGACCAAGTCAGGTTCAGGGCGAACGCGACATCGTCCGGAAAGGTCCCGGGGCAAGCGCGGGACATCGGGACGGAAGGCCGCAGAGGACCGAACCCGGGACCGCTCGATTGCGAAGGGTCGGATTCGCGCGCCGTTAACGCCGGGTCCCTACGGTCGCCCCGACGGAGGAGGAACCATGCGAAGGCTGCCCATGCGAAGGCTTCTCGTGCGATCCTTGCTCGTGCGATCCCTGCTTGTCACCGGCACCGCCGGGGGATTGCTCGCCGCCGCCCTGCTGTCCGCCGAGGCGCGCGCCGGGCGCGGCCTCCGCCTGCGGGGCCCGATCCTCGCCCAGGACCGCCCGGCACCGACGCCGGAGCGCGCCAGGGTCGGCGTCGGCGCCGCCCTGCCGATCGCGGTTCCCGCCGCGGCGGGAACCGCGGGGGTTGCCGGGAGCGGGCCGGGCGCCGCGCCGGCCGAAGCCTCCGGCGTCTGGCCCCCCGATGCCGCACCCCGATGGGCGGCGGAGGCCGCGCCCGGCCAGGGCGCGGCGGGCCGGGTCGCCGACGCGACGCCCTGGTGCCGCCCCGATCGGATCGCCGGATCGGGTGTCGGGTTCTGCCTGATCAACTGAGGCGGTAAACCCGGTCCCGCCCGTCCGGGACGTCGGCCCGCCCGGCGCCGGGGGATCAGGCGGGCCTTAGGCGAGGGTCATTCCGGGCCCGGAGCCGCAGGGGCCGCGGGCCTCGCCTCCGAAGCCCCCCGGAGCCGTGATCCGGCTCACCGCATCGCCCTGCCAGTCGATCGTGAATCCGAGATCCCGCAGGGCGCCCTCGAGGAGGGCGCGCCAATCCTCGGAGCCGCCTCCGGCGGCGCGGCGATCCTCCAGGGCCATGTGGATGCGCGTGATGGTGGCGCGGTCCGCCAAGGATCCGGACTTCGCCCAATGGTCGAACAGAGCGCACAGCGCGCGGTCGGAAGTATTCATCGGCCGGGCCGCCATCGAAGAATGTCGAACGCCCCGGAAGGCGTTGAGCAAAGTCCATACGTCGTAGAAGGTTCGTGACCGCATCTCAACGAATTTTAAGGAAATCCTGCCTTCAATCGGGCGATGCAGGAGGTGCTGTGTCCCGCCCGCTACTCGTTGCGCTTCTCTTCGGCGTTCTCGCCGCCCTGCTCTTCGTAGCGGTCAGCCTCGTGCTGCAGCGCCTGCACGGCGCGTGAGCCCATCGGGGCCGCGCGCCTGACCGGTCCGGGCAGGCGGGTCGGCCCGCCTGATCCTCGGCGAGGCGGGGGCCCGGACGGTCCGCGGCACGACCTTTGCTCATTCCCCGGCAACGAGACCCGATCGGGCGAGGGAGCGCCGCGCAACGCCACGGAGACGTGTCGCATGCTCTACGGTCTGTACTTCCTCACCTGCCTGGCCTCCAACCCGACGCACTGCGTCCTGCGCGTCCATACCTTCGGCGAGGATGTGTGGACGCCCCAGCAATGCATGAGCGTGGCGCAGCCCCAGATGGCGCAATGGCAGCGCTCGCACGACCGCTGGCGTGTCGAGCGGTTCCGCTGCGGCAAGCCGCCGAAGGACGACGGCACGCGGATCTAGGGGGCCCGTCCGCCGAGGTGGCCGCCGGCTCGGCGCGTGGCGATTCGGGATGCCGGAGAGACGGGGCGCCCCCCGTGATCCAAGGATCATGGAGAGCGCTGCGAAGCCGCCGGATCTAGCGCGGGCCCGCCACCGCGCGGACGCTCTCCGACAGGGCATTCGGCGCGTAGGGGCCGGGGACGTCCTCGATGGCGACCGGCCGCAGGCGCGCCGGCTCGTAGGCGACCGCCTCGATGGCCCGGCTGATGGCGGCCCACGGATCCTCGCACTCGGCGATGATGACCCGGAGGATCGAGACGAGTTGCTCCTGCGCGTCGGACATGGCGTGCCTCACACTTCGCGCACAGCGGCTCGGTCCGGATCCGAATAGCTGCAGAACGCGGCGCTCTGCTGGATCGAGTAAGTTTAGATTCCGCGGGCGCGGGCGAAAAGCTCTATAAAGGACAAGTCATACTCCCAAGGGAGCAGACGAGGCGGCCGGCCATGGATCGAAGGCCGCGCCCCGACCCCGGTTCCGATCCTGGTTCCGACCTTCAGCCCTCGCGGCGGTCGTGATCGTTCGTCGAGCCGCCCGACCGCCGGCCCGGCGCCGGCATCGCGGACCCGCCGCGGCGTTTACGGGCGGGCCATTCCTTTCCGGCATCCTCCCGGCGGAGGAGGCCCCGGATGCTCGAACAGGCTCTCAAGCACCTGCGATACGCGATGATCCTGCGGGACTGCGCCGGCGCGAGCCGGGATCCGGCCGCGCGGCAGCTCTTCATGACGATGGCGAGCCTGCACGAGACGCGGGGGCGCAGGCTGCTGCGCCGGGTCCGGCCGCGGGCGGAGGCCAAGGCGCCGCCGCCGGACCGCCCCTGGCACTCGGGCCGCTCCGCCCGGCGCTGAGGGATCGGGCCGGGCGCTCTCAGCGCCTGAAGGACCTCAGCCAGGACGAGACCGGATCGATCATGGAGCCCGCGACGGAGGAGGCCCAGGCCATCGCCCGCGAGGCCATGGCGCGCGCGCCCTGCCCCGGCGCCGCCTCCTCGGTGATCCGGGCCGCCAGGATCGCCGCCACGTAGGCATCCTCGCGGTCCTTGCACTCGTCCAGGGCGCTGCGCTCGGCGGCGAGCCGGCTCTGCGAGCTCGGCTGCCGGCCGTAGGCCTCGCGCACGCAGCCGTGCCAGGCCCGCTCCAGGCCCGGGAGGTCCGGGACGGATGCGGCGACCCCCGGCTCGACACCGAGAAGGATCAGGGCCGGTATGAGCAGGACGATGCGCATGCGGTTCGTTGTGTCGCCTGCGCCCTCGGGTGACAAGAACAAAAGAGCAACACGCGACCGCGATCAGCGTCGGAGGCCGATGCGGGAGCGCAGGGGCGCGACGATGCGCAAACGTGGTTAAGAAACCGTTAACGGAAGCACGCTGGAGGTGCCGGGACGCCGCATCGATGTGCTCAAGCGCACAACCTGCATCGGCGAGCAGGAGAAAAGGCTTGCCGCCTCAGAACCGGGATGGCATTTCTGCAGTGCAGCACGGCGATGGCGTCGCCGGGCTGCAGCCCTTTCTTGGGCGTTTCCTCCCTAGACTTCGGGCCGCTCCGCAAGGGCGGCCTTTTTTCTTCTGCGTCGGCTTCGGTGTCAAGAAGGATCGTGCTCGCGGCGTCCTTCGGGGGAGCCGATCTTGCCCGCGGCCGTCCGCCCTGGGGATTTCCTCCACGGACCCTGACGGGGCGTCGCCATCCTGGCCGGGGTTGGGTATGCAGGGGCCGACCGAAGCGTCCGCCCGCGCGGCGCGGGGGCGTGCACAGGAGGCCGGGATGACGATCAACCGGGATGCGATCGAGCAGGCCGCGGACCTGTCCGCCCTTCGCGTGCTGGTTCAGACGGTGGCGCTGCTGACCTTCGAGGGCCACGGCTTCACCCCCGAGAAGGTCCGGGCCCTCGGGCGCGGCTTCGCGGCGGAACTCGCGGACGTGACCGTGCCGGGCGCCGGCGAGACCTACGACGAGGCCATCCGCGGGGCGAATATGCGGGCGATCTCGGCCCTGTTCGACGCGGTCGCGGACGGGATGCGGACGGGCGAGGGCTAGGGCCGTGCCGGGGTCGATCGGGACCTCGGAGATCCGCGAGGCGGTGCCGCTCGCGGTTCGGCAGGCGCGGCCGACGGTCTGGCTCAACCCGCGCCGGGTTGCCGCCGACGACATCCTCCCGACGCTGACGCTCACGCGCGCCGACGTCGAGGCGGCGGAGGCCCGCTGGCGCCGCTTCGACCCGCTGCTGGCGCACCTCTTCGACGCCCTCGGGACCGGCCGGATCGACTCGCCCTTCCGTGCCCTGGCCGCCCCCATGGCCCGGCGCGTCGCGGGCGGGCAGGGCGGCGCGGTCTGGGTGAAGGCCGATCACGAATTGCCCGTCACGGGCTGCATCAAGGCCCGCGGCGGCGTCTACGAGGTCCTGGTCTATGCCGAGGCGCTGGCGCTGGCGCAGGGGCTGCTCAGGCCCGGCGAGACCTATGCGCGGCTCGCGGATCCGGACGCCCGGCGCCTGTTCGGCGCCCACACGGTCGCGGTCGGGAGCACCGGCAATCTCGGCTTCAGCGTCGGCGTGATGGCGCGCGCCCTCGGCTTCCGGGTCGAGGTGCACATGTCCCACGACGCCAAGGCCTGGAAGAAGCAGCGCCTGCGCGAGATCGGCGCCGAGGTCGTCGAGCATGCGGGCGATTACGGCAGCGCGGTCGCGGCGGCCCGGGCCGCCTTCGCGGACCGGGCGGACGCCCATTTCGTCGACGACGAGGATTCCCTCGACCTGTTCCTCGGCTACGCCACGGCGGCCTTCGACCTGAGGCGCCAGCTCGCGGCCGCCGGCGTCGCGGTCGATCGCGATCACCCGCTCTATGTCTACCTGCCCTGCGGCGTCGGGAGCGCGCCCGGGGGCGTGAGCTTCGGCCTGACGCTGCTGTTCGGCGACGCCGTCCGCTGCATCTTCGTGGAGCCGGTCGCCGCCCCCTGCATGCTGGTGCAGCTCGCGGCCGGGCTCGAACGGCCGGTCAGCGTCTACGAGGTCGGGCTGGACAACCGCACGGAAGCGGACGGCCTCGCGGTGGCGAGCGCGTCGATGCGCGTCGCCCGGACGGTCGGGCCGCTGATCGAGGCGGTCGTGACCGTGTCGGACGCCGATCTCAGCGCATGGCTGCGCGAGCTCTGGACCGGGGCGGGACTGCGCCTCGAACCCTCCGCCGCGGCCGGGTTCGCGGCGGTGCGGCCCTTCCTCGCCGCCCTGCCGGCCCCCCCGGGCGGGGACCGTGCGACGCACGTGGTCTGGACCACCGGCGGGGCGCTGCTCCCCGAGGCGGAGTTCCAGGCGGCCCTGCGGGGCGACGGGACGGGTTGACGGCGCGCCGGCGGGTTTTCGCGCCGGTCGCGGGGCCGCGTCCCGCGTCGAAGAAATTCCGCCGCGATGTCACAGCCGCCGAGGCTGCCTCGTCCTGTGTCCGGATGCGCACCGGAGAATGCGGGGCGCGCGACTGAGGACGCGGGAGACCGGCATGAAGATCGTGGTCATCGGCGGCAGCGGGCTGATCGGGGCGAAGCTCGTGGAGCGGCTTCGGCAGGGGGGCCACGCGGTCCTCCCGGCCTCGCCGGGAACGGGCGTCAACGCCGTCACGGGGGAGGGGCTCGCGGACGCGCTCGCCGGCGCCGACATCGTCGTCGACGTGGCGAACGCCCCCTCGTTCGAGGATCGGGCGGTCCTCGACTTCTTCGAGCGCTCGGGGCGCAACCTGCTCGCCGCCGAGGCCGCGGCCGGCGTGAGGCATCACGTCGCCCTCTCGGTGGTCGGCACCGACCGGCTCGTGGCCAGCGGCTACTTCCGCGCGAAGCTGGCGCAGGAGACCCTGATCAGGGGCGGCCCCATCCCCTACACGATCGTGCGGGCGACGCAGTTCTTCGAGTTCGTGGGCGGCATCGCCCGATCGGCCACCGAGGGGCAGACCGTGCGCCTGTCCTCGGCCCTGGTGCAGCCGATCGCGTCGGACGACGTGGCGGCGGCCCTCGCCGCAATCGCGCTCGCGAGCCCCGCCGACGGTCAGATCGAGATCGCCGGTCCCGAGGTGCTGCGCCTCGACGACCTCGTCCGCCGCTACCTCGGGACCCTGGGCGACGCGCGCATGGTCGTGACGGACCCGAGCGCCCGCTACTTCGGCGTCACGCTCGAGGCGCGCTCCCTGGTGCCCGGACCCGACGCGCGCCTCGCCGCGACGCGCTTCGGGACGTGGCTGGGCCGACACCCGGTCCCGGCGTAACCTGCGCCCGGATCCGCGCCCCGGAAGGCTGCCGGATCGCCCGGCCGGCCTTGCCCGACCCATGCTTGCCCGACCCCCTGCATGCTCGACCCCATGAGAGATGTCCGATGCTCCAGAGACTCATCTGCACCGTCGCGCTGGCGGCAGCCCTCGCCGGCGCCGCCGGCGCGCACGAGGCCCCCCACCCCGGCGCCACCGCCGACGCGACCGGGACGGTCGACGCGACCGTGACGGTGGTGTTCGACCACGCGCTCCCGAACGTTCCGGGCAAGAGCCTGAAGGGCGTGCTCGTCGCCTACGGGCCGGGCGGCGCGTCCCCCGCGCACACCCATCCACCGAGCGCCTTCATCTACGCCACCGTGCTGGAGGGCGCGATCCGCAGCCAGGTCAATGACGGGCCGGAGCGGGTCTACCGGGCCGGGGAGAGCTTCGCCGAGTTGCCGGGCGACCGGCACGGCGTCAGTGCCAACGCGAGCCGGAGCGAGCCCGCCCGGCTCCTCGCCGTCTTCGTCGTCGACACCAGCGAGACGACCCTCACGACCCCGGTCCCTTGAGGTCACCGGACCCGCCGCCGAGATGGAGGACGAATCATGACCCCACGCGTCGACAATCCCTACGCGCACGCGCCGGCCGGCATCCGGGCCATGATGGCGCTCGAGGCCAGCATCCAGGCGAGCGGCCTGGAGCGCGGCCTGCTCGAACTCGTGAAGCTGCGCGCCTCGCAGATCAACGGCTGCGCCTACTGCATCGGCCTGCACGCGACGCAGGCCCGCCGGCACGGGGAGAGCGAGATGCGGATCTACCTGCTGAACGCCTGGCGGGAATCGACCCTCTACGGCGACCGGGAGCGGGCGGCGCTCGCCTGGACGGAGGCCCTGACCCGGATCGCCGAGACCGGGGCGCCGGACGAGGTCTACGCGGCGCTGGAGGCCGCGTTCACGCCGGACGAGCAGGTGCAGCTCACGCTGCAGATCGGGGCGATCAACCTGTGGAACCGGCTGCAGGTCGGCCTGCGCGGCGTCCAGAACCCGGATCCCTCGCGCGATGCCGGATGAGGCGGGCACCGACGTCTTCGAGGCGCACCGCGCGCGCCTCCTCCGCCTCGCCTACCGGATGCTGGGCTCGGTGGCCGAGGCCGAGGACGTGGTCCAGAACGCGTGGCTGCGCTGGTGGCAGGTCGACCATGCCGGGGTGGAGGCGCCCCCGGCCTTCCTGTCCCGCATCGTCACGCGGCTCTGCCTCGACGCCATGAAGTCGGCCCGGGCCCGGCGGGAGACCTATGTCGGGTCCTGGCTGCCCGAGCCGCTCGTCGAGATGCCGGAGGAGGGGGCGGTAGCGGGCGACGACCTGACCCTGACGCTGATGATGGCGCTGGAGCGGCTGTCCCCGCTGGAGCGGGCGGCCTTCCTCCTGCACGACGTCTTCGGCCTGCCCCTGGGCGAGGTCGCCGCGACCCTCGACCGCGATCCCGCGGCGGTCCGGCAGCTCGCGGTGCGTGCCCGCAGGCACGTCCAGGCCGACCGCCCGCGCTATCCCGTGGCCCGGGAGGAGGGCGACCGCATCGCCGAGGCCTTCTTCGCGGCCTCGCGCAGCGGCGACCTCGGCGCGCTCCGGACCATGCTGTCGGACGGCGTGGTGATGCGCTCGGACGGGGGCGGCAAGGTCCACGCCTTTCCCAACCCGATCGCGGGGGCGGAGCGCATCCTGCGCCTGTTCCGCGGCCTCGCCCGCAAGGCCGTCCAGCCGGCGACCTTCCTCAGGGCGATCCGGGTCGACGGCCTGCCCGGCTTCGCCAGCCTCGAGCGCGGCGGCGTCCTGCAGGTGACGGCGCTCGCCGTCGAGAACGGGAAGGTCGCGGGCATCTTCATCACGCGAAACCCCGACAAGCTCCGCCACGTCGCCAGGGCGCTCGGCCTGCCGCCGCCGGCGACGCCGCTCCACTGAGGCGGATTTCGTCATCCGGGCGGCACGCGCCGCATCGCCCGAGATCGGCGCGCGGTGCGGATGCGATCGCCGCGCGGCCTCGCACACCAGCTGCCACGTCAGGACATGGCTGATCGCCTGAGAGGCTGGAGGCAAATTGCTGTGATGACGACGTTTTTCAACCCGAGCACGAAAGGTTAAAAATCCGTTAACGCCGAGATTTTGGCACGAGCGTACCGCATCGTACGCTCTAACCTGTTGATTTAGCTTAGGTGATCTCGGATATAGTGAATCATCTACTTGATTCGCCAAGCCGAGCGCGCGGCGGTTCCCCACCATCCAACACAGTTCAGGAGATCGATCCGTGGCTCGGTATTTCTTTGACGTGCACGATCTGAAGTTGTCGGCCTGCGACCACGAAGGGACCGACTGCGCCGACCGGAAATCCATCTCCGACGAGGCGCTCCGCGCCCTGTGCCAGATCGCGGCCGACCAGCCCGAGCGATACCTCAACCAGAAGCTCCGCGTCGTCGTGCGCGATGCCGCGGACCGGATCGTCCTGACGGCGGCCCTCGACCTCTCGACTGCCTGGCACATCGATCACAGCCAGGCCGCCGCCGCCTGACGTCACGCGGGGCGTGCCGCGTCCGCGGGTCCGGGTCTGCACCTCGGCAGCGCCCGGGATCGCGCCGGCCGGTATCCGGGCGCCGTCATCGCGGGCAGGTCCGCATGTCGTCGCGCTGAGACGGAATTTGCGTCTTCAGAAGAACAGATGAAGATTGCGGCTGATCATTCCCAAGCTCACCAGAAGCAGCGTTCCTGCGAGAAATTCGAAGCCACGTCGATGTTGTGAGTAGCGTACCGACGCGTAGCTGGAGCTGATCGCAAGAACAAGAATCGCGGCGATGACGAACCAAAGCGTGTTCACCGAACCTCCATGCGGAGTGATATACACGCAAGTTCGCGGGCGCTGAGACGTCGAGCGCGATTACCCAAGCGGTAAAATACTGAAAAAAATTCGAGCTGAGCCGACGAAGGAACGAAAATGCAGATTTTGCATTTTCTTTTCCACGAAATGACGGGCTGTCGGCAGGATGGCGCAGTATCAGTTCAGTGTCCGGTTCGGCGACGGCGCGGTGAAGCCGATCCGAAGCGTCGTGCTGGCGGATGACGGCGGGGCTTGGACGACCGGGCGGCAGGTCGTCGGACTCCTGAACGCGCGCCTCGAGGGAAACGCGCAGCTCGCCTCGGCCACGCTGCTCGTGACGGATGCACGGGGGGTGCTCATCTGGGAACTGCCGTTCTCGGAGGCCTGCCTCTGCGCCCCGCGGACGTTCGGCCTCCTGCATTGAGGGCCGCCGAGAGGCGATGTCCTGACGGCCTCCCTCCACCGGAATTCGCAGGCTCCCGTGCGCGCGGCCACGCCGCGCGGGTGACGCACGCGCCCCGTCCGGAGCCCGCCGGGCTCATCACTGCGGGGCCTTGCGTCGGCCGGACGGGTGGCGGCGACCGACGGCCCTATCGGGGGATCGCCATCGCGACCGCGGAGCGGGGGCGCGCCGGCAGGCCGGGCGGAGGCCCGGGCGAATCGCCGAGAAGCGCGCGAGACCGCAGAACCTGATCCCGCGAGCGTTGAATCGCCCGCGCGAGATCGGCCCGAGCCTGCCGGCTGTCACGGATCAGCGCTGCGTTGAGAAGGCGGCCCTCGTCATTCATGACACCGCTCCGAACCGATCTGGGCAGACAGGCTAGTCTTCGGACAAATTTGGCTCAAGCCGGGATCGAGCCTCGTCGAGAGGCCGCGCCGTTCGGTACGAATCCGACCAAAACTCGCGGCGACCCCATCGAGATGCGCCCCGTCCGCGCGTCGGGTCGGTGTCGCGGGACGGTCCTCAGCAAGGCGCGCGCGGATCGCCGCCGGTCGAGACCCGCAATCCGGGCGCTCTCCGGACGGCCCACATTCGCACGGGCCGGGGCCCGAGGTTGCTTCATCGGGAACAAGGTCGCGCGTGCCGGGTTTTCCGCATTGCAGCATCGCGATGGCGTCGCGATGCCTGCGACCCGCCCTAGCGGGCGTTTCCTCCCTAGACTTGGGCCGTCCTCAGGGGCGGCCCTTTTTCTGTGCAGGGACCCGAAGCCTCGATCGATCCGGTCCGCACGGCAGGCCCAGGGTCCATGCCACACAATCCAGGCGGGGCTCGGTACGCTCAGGCGAAGCCCGCCGGCGCGAGGGGCCGGCATCGATCAAGTCGTCACGATCCGGCAACAAAAAAGGCGGCCCAACCGGGCCGCCCTGATCAGTCGATGACCTGAAACTCTGCTTAGTGGAAGGTGTCGATCTCAGCCGACTCGTAGCTGGTGACTTCCATGCCGACGCAGACTTCCTGGACGATGGGGGCGGACCACTTCATGGCTTCTCTCCGTGTGAACTTCTGAGACCTATATGGCAGCACGCTGCAACCGAGAAAAGAGGGGTCGAGACTTATATTCCTCTTAGACCACGGCACCACGACCATCCGGGGCGGCCTGTTCAAGGCTCGTCGCCGCGCGCCGCCCCGCCTCGGCCCTTCCCCAATCCCATCTGGCGCGCGAGTTCGGACCGGCGCGCCGAGTAGGCCGGCGCCACCAACGGGTAATCCGCGGGCAGCCCCCACTTGACCCGATAGGCGTCCGCGCTCAGGCCGAGCTTCGCGAGGTGGCGCTTGAGGGACTTGAAGCGGCCCCCGGTCTCGAAGCTGACGAGATGGTCGGGGGTGATGGATTTCCGGATCTGGGCGGCGCTCGGCCTCACGGGGGCGGCCGCCTGCAGGACGTTGCTGTTGGCGGCCGCATCCATCGCCGCATGCACGCCGCGGATCAGCGCCGGCAGGTCCGCGGCGGAGACGACATTATTGGAAACGTAGGCGGCGACGACGTCGGCCGTCAGTCCAAACAAGTCGACGGCTGTCGCTTCGGCAGGGTCCGGCACACGAAACTCCCTATTGGCGTGAGGGCCAATCCATCGATCAGCCCATCGCGGCGATCAAGATCCCGAGCGCGTCGAGGATGCCGATTCTTCGCCGCCTTGCACCAAAGCACAAGATCCGGCACGGTCGGAATAACCCATGCAAGTACCGCAGATTTTCTGTTGAGCGCAGCGTTGCTTGTGAACATCGCTGGCCGATGATCTGGCGACCCGCCGGGCGTGTTGATACGCTCACGCGATGAATGATCTCGAAAACTGCCTCAGCACCTTGAAGACCATGGCCGATCACGGCGTCACGACGGACGACGCGATCGGTGCCGCTTTGAGCGACTACCTCGCCGCCCATGAGACGGGGCTGGAGCGGCTGGAAGCCATCACGGCCTTGGACGATTACCTGAAGGCGGGCGCCGCCGAGGAGCTCGAACCGCGCGGCTTCTGGCTCTCGGTGCTGGAAAAGTCCGACGATCTGGCGCGGATCGTGAAGGCCGACGGACGATAGCCCGCCCGCCGCAGCCGGTCAGGCCGAAGCCAGAGCCGAGAAGGCCTCCGCCACCGCCGCGGCGCCCGGATCCGCGATGCCCCTGAGATCGCCTGCGGCGAGGTAGCTCGAGCGGCCCGTGGCGGCGCGCTCCATCGCGGCGGTGGCGCGGGCGCCGTCCTGCGCGGCGCGGGCCGCCCCGGCCAGTCCCCCCGCCTCGAGGGCGGCGACAGCCGGGATCAGGGCATCGAGCAGGGTGCGGTCGCCGGGTGCGGCACCGCCGTAGCTCCGGACCCGCGCGACCCCGTCCGCCAGCGCCCGCGGCCAGGCCGCCCCGCCGGCCAGGGCGGCGCCGGTCGCGGCGAAGAAGATCGAGGCCAGCACGCCGCTCGATCCGCCCGCGGCCCGGCCGATCCGCTCGGCGAGCGCCCGGGCGAGGGCGGGCGCGTCGGCCTGCGGCAGGCGATCGAGATCGGCCAGCACCGCGCGGGCGGCCCCCGCGAAGGTGGTGCCGGTATCGCCGTCGCCGACCCGCGCATCGAGGGCGTTGAGCGAGGCCTCCGCGGCGGCGAGCGCGCGCGCCACCGCCTCGATCCGTCCCGCCACCAGGGCGTCCCGCGAGGGCGCGAAGGCCTCGCGCTGCAGTCCCTCGGGCAGGGGCCGCGCCGGCGCCGCGGGCGCCACCGGCTGCGCGCGCGGCCAGGCCGGCACCGCAACCGGCGCGCGCAGCGCCGCCTCCAGCGCGTCGTCGAGGGGCAGGAAGGAGAGCGAGGCGCCGTGCATGTCGAGCGCCGTCATGGCCGGGCTCGGGCCGAGCAGCAGGCGAACGCGCCTGCCGAGGTCCGTGTCGAGCACGGCGCGGGTCAGCACCTGCATCTCGAGGGCGGTCGTCGCGCCGAGATTGTTGACGAGGAGCGCGAGCCGCTCCGCCCCGACGACCGGGGGCCCGAAGCGCGCCGTCATCAGCCCTGCGAGGTCCGCGGCGGATGGCAGCGCGATGCGCTCGGCGCCGGGCTCTCCGTGAATCCCGAGCCCGAGCTCCGCCTGCCCCGGGGCGAGGCGCGGCTGGGGCTCGGCGCCCGGAATCGTCGCGGTCGAGACCGCGATCCCGAGGGATTGCACCGCCGAGGCCGCGCGGCGGGCGAGCGCCGCGACGGAATCGAGCGCGGCGCCGGAGGCGGCGGCGTGGCCCGCGACCTTGTGGACGAACAGCGTGCCGGCGATGCCCCGCGGCTGCTTGGCCTCCGGCAGGGCGACGTCGTCGGCGACGAGCACGGTCTCGATCCGCAGGCCCCGGGCGCGGGCGCGCTCGGCCGCGAGCCCGAAATTCAGCCGATCGCCCGCATAGTTCTTGACGACGAGCAGGCATCCGGCCGGCCCCGTCACCGCCAGGATCCCCGCCAGCACCGCATCGACGGACGGCGAGGCGAAGACGTCGCCGCAGACGGCCGCGCTCAGGAGGCCCGGCCCGACGAACCCCGCATGGGCCGGCTCGTGGCCGGAGCCTCCCCCGGACACCACCGCGACCCTGTCCGGATCGGGGTCGGCGCGCAGGACCACGCGGATCTCGGGATAGCCGTCGAGCCGGGCGAGGCGCCCGCCGCTCGCCACGATCAGGCCGTCGATGGCGTCGGTGACGAGGGTTTCGCGTGCGTTGATGAAGTGGGCCATGGCGTGACCTCTCCGGGATCCCCGCCGCGGTCCGTCCCGCGACGCATCGCCGACCTGTCTGGGCGGTTCCGCGCGGCCTGACAACGGTGCGGGCGGGGGCACCGCCTGAACGCGCTTCAGACCGGCTCCGGCCGCTCAGTCCCCCGTCACGGCCGGACCGGCTGGTCGGCGAGCCGGTACGGGTGCGACGACGCGAAGGGGTCGGAGAGGAACGCGTCGACCGTCGCCGCGCCCGTTCCGAAGGTCACGAGCAGGAAGCCGCCCGCGAGGGCGAAGTTCTTGAGGAAGTCCCAGAACAGCCCGCGGGCACGGCTGTCGCTGCCCGCCCAGAAGTCGCCGGGCTTCCAGAACTGCTTCCACAGAAGGGCCGTGACGCCGCAATAGCCGGCGAGGACGAAGGCGGCGGCGCGGTCGGCGATGCCGGTCAGGATACCGAGCGACATGACGATCTCGACGAACAGCCCGGTCAGGATCAGGGCCGTGGCGGCAGGGCGCGAGGACACCGCCTCGCTGGCCTGCCCGACCGCTCCCCGGAAGTTGAGGATCTTGTCCAGGGCGCTGAAGGGCAGGAAGAGGAGGATGAGGAGCAGGCGCACCGTGAAGGCCACGAGAATGCTGAACGTTGCCACCCGTCAGACTCCCGCCATGCAACAGGTCTCCGCCGCGTCGAGGGACGATACCGGCCGCGCGCCCCGAGGCTCGAACGGCGACGCTAGCAGAGATCGCGCCCGAGGGGCAGGTGCGCCGGATTTCGGTGCGCTTGCGCGGACGCGCTCTCCCCGGACACCCCTTCGCCGGCCCGCGGCCCTCCGAGCGGGCGGGTGGGCGCAGGTCGGATCCCAAGATTTCCGCGCAGAACGACAACGCACCGCGTCCGGGCAACACATCGGAAATCGCGGCGTCATCTATACAGCGAAATATATACATTTGGGAGAACGCGGAAAATCAGTTGCGGCCTGACGACAAACTGTGCTTCGAAGGAGTGACTGCATCGTAGGGCACCGCGCCATGCCTGAAGCCATTATTTTCTACGGCTACATTTCTGTCCTGGCGGGACTCACCGTGATGCTGTTCCGGGATTGGCGCAGGCGCGACGAGCAGCCCAATCTTCAGATTCGGGCCTAGATCTCCCGAAACTGCGGCGAACGCCGACCGCGTCGGTGGACCGTCCGGCGCGCCGAGGATCCTGCCTTCAGCGAGACACCGTGGTTCCCGTGGAGCGGCGCGCGCTCCGGACGGCGCGCCGGTGCGGGCGCTGCGCCCGCGCGAGCGCCCCGTGGTGACGTCGGCTCCGGTGACGCCGGGCCCCAGAACCGCGTCGGAGGGGCCGCGTCCGGTCCTGGCCCGGCAGGGCCCCCGGCGCAATCCCCCGGCGTCGGTGGCGTGCCGGGCTGCGAGAAGCTCGTCTCCGGGCGATCGGCCGGCCCCAGCCGATCTCGTCGTCGCCGGCCGGGTCCTGGCCCGGGAAGCCCGTCACGTATCCGGTGCTCAGGCCGGCATCCTCGTTCCGGGGCGCGCCGTCTCGGCGCGAGCCCGGTCGCAGGCGGCCTGCCAGAGGCGCCATTCCTGCCGCGCATCGGCGAGGGCCCGGTGCGCCGGCGGCCCCGCCGCGCTGTCGTCCTTGCCGACGGAAGCCAGGATCTTGGCCGCGAGGCCGCCGCGGCGGTCGGGTGGGATTCCGCCCGCGTCGAGGATCTCCAGGACGCTGCAGCGTTGCGCCTCCTCGGTGTCGCGCAGCCGCAGGGCGTGCCGCGGAAGCCCGGATCCGCGCAGCAGCCGGCTCAGCCACTTGCCGTCCCACGACGGCGCCGAGGCGTAGAGCGCGACGTCCCGGAGGACGGTCAGCATGTGCAGGGCGACCCAATCGTGCGGCGCGCCCTCCCGGGCCAGGTGCGGGCGCGAGAGGCCGTGCACGGCCTCCGCCCCGGGATCCCAGTCCGTCCAGCCGGGTGCCGGCCGTATCAGGAAGCTCTCGGCCTCTCCGGTGGCGAACACCCAGGCCACCTCGATCGGGTAGCCCTGCTTGCCGAGGGAAGAGGCCTCGAAGTCCAGGAAAGCCAGCCGTCTCACGAGGCGTCCTCAGCCTTTCTTCCGCAGGGGCCTGACGAAGCAGCCCGCGGCCTCCACGAAGCCGGTCGCACCGCAGAAGTCCAGCAGGCTCGGCTGGTCCGCAGGGGCCAGGAGCTGCAGCACGCCGCAGCCCGCCATCCGGGCGGCCTGGGACGCCGCCTTCAGGAGCTGGCGGCCGATCCCGCGCCGGCGCTCCTCCGGGCCGACGAGGAGCAGCGTGACCTGGGCAACCGGCGAATCCTGGTCGAGGACCGCATACCAGTGCAGCACGACGATCCCGCTCGGCGGCCCCCATTCGAGCGCGAGCAGCGCCGTGCCCTGGCCGTCGCGGAGCGCGTCCAGCCGGTCCGCCAGGGCATGCGCGGGCACCGGGTGGCCGGCCGCCTCCATCAGGGCGGAGAGGCTGGGCGCATCCGCCGCCACGGCCGTGCGAATCTCCAGTCCGTAGCGGCTTCCCAACAGCGTCTCCGATCACCGGCCGCGGCCCCCGGAGCGCCGCCGACGGGCTCCCGCGCCGCCGCGCCCCGCGCCGATGAGGCTGCCATCGCGTATCCGAGCCTGCACCGGCGCGTCAAACGCCGGCTCCGGCACGGCCTCGGGGATCGGGGGAGCCCGAGCGTCAGAACCGGGTGGTGAGCGCGGTCAGCCAATCCGGCGAGGCGTTCACGAGGGCGGTCTCGAGCGCCTTGTCGACGCCGAGGAGGATCGCCGTGCCGGTCGCCGCGAGGACCGCCCCGAGGGTGAATCTCAGCCCCCTGCCGAGGCGCATCATCCGGTCGCGCGCGCGCAGGAGCAGGCCCCTCGACAGCGTCCCGAGCGCCAGCAGGGGCAGGGCCGCGCCGAGACCGAAGACCAGCATCGTCAGGCCGACCGCCGGGAGATCGCGCCCCTGCGCGGCGAGCAGCGAGGCCGCCCCGAGGGTCGGCCCGACGCAGGGGCTCCAGACCGCACCGAGCAGGAGCCCGACCCCGAACTGCCCGGACATGCCCGCCGCCGAGCGTCCGCCGAAGCGGTGCTCGGCCCAGTTCGCGACCGGGCCGGCGGCGACCGCGAGGCGGGTCTGCGCCGCCGGGACCATCAGCACGAACCCGACCCCGACGAGGAGGATCGCCGCGACCCTGCGGAACACATCGATGTCGAGGCCGATCGCGAAGCCGATCGCGGCGACGAACAGGCCGATCGCCGTGAAGGACAGGGCGAGGCCCGCCGCGAGGGCCGCCGGACCAAGCCTGTGCTCGGAGGCGGCGGCGCCGAGAACCAGGGGCAGCAGGGGCAGCACGCAGGGCGAGAGGACCGACAGAAGGCCGGCCGCGAAGGCGAGGCCGAGTTGGACCGCCATCGGCTCAGGAGCCCCGGTCGGAACGGGTGTCGCCCCGCCCCGGCCGGGGCGTCGGGACCGCGCCGGCCGCAGCGCCGAGGGGCCAGGACGGGCGTGGGGACAGGATCCTCAGCGGTCTCACGGCGTTCGATCCCTCGGCCTCTCGCGGTGCCCCGGCACCTCGGTCGGAGCATCCTCTACAGGTAGGCGCTCGGGCCGCGGGAAGGAATTGCGGATCCTCCGGAGATTTGGGCCCGGGGGCCGCCGGGCGCATTCCGGGTCTCGAAGGCCGTCCCTGTCCGAGAGGCCGCCGGAGGACCAAGCCTCTCGTGCGGGCGGTCATCGCCGTCGATCGGGGCAGCCGCGCCGAGCAGGACGCCGCGCCAGGTCTCGATCGCAACCCGAGCCCGCGCATCCCGAGCCCGCGCATCCCGAGCCCGGACTCGGGCGAGGGTTCAGGGCGGTCACCCGCGCGGGACAGGGCCTCGGGGGACACGCGACGCCGGCATCGACCTTCGATCCTGCCCGCGCGGGTTTGACCAATCGCCGGGAGGTCGGCGGGGCAGGGGCCTGAGATCTGAGAGCAGCCCATGTGATCCGAGCGTCTTCATTCACGAAATCCTCATGTAAAGACCAAGAATTCCAACAAGAACAGCACGGCTCATCGGACAAACGGATGATCGAGCATCATCGTGCCGGGCCGATACTGAACCCTGTAAAGGCCAGCACCCATTCGCCGGGAGCTTAGCCCAGCAGAGGATCTTGCCTTGCGGCGCAACTCCGCGCAGATTGGCCGACTTGGACGCGGCATCGGCTTGAGTGCTTGCAGAGCGCCGGGTGCGGGGGAGGCCTGAGATGCTGACAAGCCGGGTCCTGGCGCTGGTGGCTCTCGCCCTGACCCCGGCGCTCGCGATCCAGGGCTACAACGAGTACGCGCAGCGCAGGGACCGGGACGAGGCCGTCCGGGCCGACGCCCTCGCGACCGCCCGCGTCGTCGCCGCGGATCTGGATCAGCTCGCCGACAGCATCCACCAGACCCTCGACATCGTGGCCGAGACGCCCGCGATCCGGCAGCGCGACGCGGAATCCTGCACCGAATACCTCCATCGCATCATCGACAAGCTCCCGCAGATCATCCTCATCGCGGTGACGGAGACGAATGGGCGGCTCCTCTGCAACAGCCTCGGCTCCGCGCCGGGCGCCTACACGAATGCCGGCCGCGACTACCACCAGCGCGTCCTCGCGACCGGCGAGTTCGCGATGGGCGGCTTCGCGCAGGGCGTCGCGACGGAGCGGGAATCGGTGCATTTCGCCCAACCCCTGCGCGACGACGATGCGCGGCCGGTCGGCGTGCTCGTCGCCAGCATCGATCTCGCCTGGCTGTCGGAACGGCTTCGCCAGCTCGTGCAGCAGGCGAGCACCTCGCTGACCGTCTCCGACCGGAACGGCATCGTCCTCGTCCGTCGACCGGACCAGGATCTCTGGCTCGGCCGCTCCCTGCCTCCGGAGCGGCTGGCCCGGCTCTCCCGGGACCGGGATGCCGCCCGGATCGTGGCGGGGCTCGACGGCCGGGAGCGGGTGGTCGGCGTCGTGCGTCCGCAGGGCGTTCTGGAGGGCGTCACGGTGGTCATCGGGCGGGACCGGGCGCTGGCCTTCGCGGATGTCGATGCCGCCACCCGGCGGGGCATCATCCTGATCCTCGCGGGCGCGGTGCTGTCGGGGCTCGGCGCCCTGGTCGGCGGGCGGGTCTTCATCCGCCGGCCGATGCACCGGCTCCTGCGCACCGTGGCCGCCTGGCGCGCGGGGGACCTGCGGGCCCGCACGCGGATCGCCGGCCCCTCCGAGTTCGGGCAGCTCGGCGAGGCCTTCGACGCGATGGCCGGCTCGATCCAGGCCAACCAGGACCACCTCAGGGAGGAGCTCGCCCGCAGCCGCTCCCTGCAGGATCAGCAGACCACCATGCTGCACGAGCTGAACCATCGGGTGAAGAACACGCTGGCGACCGTGCAGGCGCTCGCCCGGCAATCCCGCGGCGGCGAGGAGGACGCGGCCCAGCTCGAATCCCGCCTGCTCGCCCTGTCGAAGACGCACGACCTCCTGACCCGGGACGATTGGAGCGGCGCCGCTCTGCGTGAGGTCCTCGAGAACGAGCTCGGCCCCTATCGCCGGGATGCCGATCACGTCGTCCTCGACGGACCGCCCGTCATCCTGGCGCCGCGCTACGTCCTGGCGATCGGCATGATGGTGCACGAGCTGACGACGAACGCCGCGAAGTACGGCGCCCTGACGCGCCCCGACGGGCGCGTCCGGATCACCTGGAGCGTGTCCGCTCACGAGGGCGGGAACAGTCGCGACAGCGGGACGGCCCGTGCGGGCGAGGAGACGCGCCTCCGCCTGACATGGCAGGAGAGCGGCGGCCCCGCGGTGGCCCCGCCGCAGCGCCGCGGCTTCGGCACGCGGCTGATCACGGGGGCCATCAAGCGGGAGCTCGATGGCGAGATCCACATGAGCTTCGACCCGGGCGGCGTCTGCCTCCGGCTCGACGTGCCCCTCGAGCAGGCCGCGCCCGGCATCGTGGCGGCCCGGGCGCTCGACCGGACCCATTAGGGAGCCCAGCTCCGCGCCGCGGGCGCGAAGGGCCGGCCTGACCGCCTCGGCGCGGATCGTGCGCCGCGGCACCGGCGATTGAATGAGCGTTCATTGACTCCTGAATGAACGTTCAATAGGATCTCCGGATGCACAAGGAGGCGGTGATGCGTTCCTCTCGTCGCAGTCGATCCGGCGAAGCCGGCGCGGCCGCCTTCCGGTCCGCTCGGGCTTCCGCCCGGCCTGCCGCCCGCGCGCCGGACGGGCTACGTTGGATCCTTCGGCCGTCGAACCTCCTGCTCGGCGGCGTCCTGCTGGCCGGCTGGCTGGCGCTCGTCGGCTGGACCGGAGCCGGGCCGGAGGGCTGGCAGGCGCGCCTCTGCGCCGATCTCGACCTGCAGCCCCGGTCCTGCGGCGCCGTTCAGCCCGTGGACGCGGCGTGGAGGGCGCAGTCGTGACCGCGGCGACCGGCAGCGCCATCGAGGCGCGAAGCGGACAATCGGCGCGGCGCGAGCACATCCTCGACGCCGCCGAGGCCTGCTTCGTCCGCAACGGCTTCCACCGCACCACCATGCAGGACCTCGCCCGCGCGGCCGGCATGACGGCGGGCAACATCTACCACTACTTCGAGTCCAAGGAGGCCCTCGTCCTCGGCCTCGCCGAGCGGGAGCGCGAACGCGGCGCGGCGCTCGTCGGCCAGCTGGCGAGCGGGGGCGACCGGCGCGCGGTGCTGATGGGCATCATCAACCAGTACTTCGTGGCGGTCTCGCGCGAGACCGCGGTGCTGCGCGTCGACCTCTGGTCGGAGGCCACCCGCAACCAGGCCATCGCCGCCATGACGGAGCGGTTCGACGAGGAAGGACGCGGCTTCTTCATCGACACGATCGCGGCGCTCGCCACCTCGCCGGATTGCGACCCGGCCTCGCTCTACGAGGCCCTGGACGCGCTGATGCGGGGCCTCGTCGTCAACCGCGCCCTGCGGCCGAACTACGACCCGGCCCCGGCGGCCGCTCAGCTGGAGGCCCTGCTCGATGCGGGCCTGGCCGGCCGCCTGCCGGCCCCCTCCGTCCCGGTTCTGGAGACCGCCCGATGAATCCCGCCCTCAAGGTGGCCGGCCCCGCGATCCTGGCGCTCGCCCTCGGGCTGCCCGCCGGGCACGCCCGCGCCGAGACCGCGCCGGCGCCCAGGGCCAGCCTCGCGCCGTCGGTCAGCGTGGTCGAGGCGTCGCGGCGCGAGATCGTCGAGACGGTGGTCGTCACCGGCACCCTGGTGCCCCGCGACGAAATCCTGGTGACGCCCGAGATCGAGGGCTGTCGCATCACCGAGGTGCTGGTCGAGGAAGGGGCCCGCGTCGCGCGCGGGCAGGTCCTGGCGCGCCTGTCGCGCGACCTGATCGACCGCCAGCTCGCCCAGCAGAGCGCCCTGGTCGACAAGGCGAGGGCCGCCGTGCCGCAGGCCCAGAGCAGCATCGAGCAGGCGGAGGCCGCCGAGACGGAGGCACGCCTCGCCTTCGACCGGGCGAAGCAGCTGATCCAGACCGGCAACGCCACCGCGGTGGTGATGGAGGGCCGCACGGCCACCCTGCGCCAGGCCGAGGGCAAGCTCGCCTTCGCCCGCAACGGCCTCGTCATCGCCAGAGCCGAGTTCGCCCAGGCCCAGGCCGTGCGCGACGAGCTGGAGCTGCGTCTCGCCCGCACCGAGATCCGGGCGCCGGAGGGCGGCATCGTCAGCCGCCGCACCGCCCGCGTCGGCATGGCGGCCTCCGCCTCGGCCGAGCCCCTGTTCCGCCTGATCGCCCGCGGAGAGATCGAGCTCGAGGGCGAGGTCATCGAGACCAGGCTGCCGCTCCTGCGCGAGGGCAGCCCCGCCTGGATCGAGATCGGGGCCGGCGCCCGCGTGCCCGGCAGCGTGCGGGCCGTCTACCCGGAGGTCGACAGGGCGACCCGGCTCGGCAAGGTCCGGGTCCGCCTCGAGCCGGATCCGCGCCTGCGCATCGGCACCTTCGCCCGCGGGGCGGTGGAGCTCGCCCGCGCCCGCGGGGTGACGGTGCCGCAGGCCTCCGTCCTCTACGGCGGGCCCAAGCGCAGCAGCGTCCTCGTCGTCGCGGGCGAGGTCGTCGAGGCCCGCGAGGTCCGGACCGGCCTCAGCGACGACGACGATATCGAGATCCGGACCGGCCTCGCGCCGGGCGAGCGCGTGGTCGCCCGGGCCGGGAGCTTCCTGCGGGACGGCGACCGCGTCCGCCCGGTCCTCGTCGCCGCCCCGGCCCCCGCGGTCGCCGCCGCGCCCGCGCCGCACGACACCGCCGAGGCCGGCCTGCCCTGAGCCGGCCGCGCCACCCTCCTGCGTCCCACCAGCGGGTTGCCCCGATGCGCCTGAACGTCTCCGCCTGGGCGATCCGCAAGCCGATCGCGCCCCTCGTCCTCTTCCTCGTGCTGATCGTGCTCGGCCTCGTCAGCTTCCGGGGGCTCGCGGTCACGCGCATGCCGAATGTCGACCTGCCGATCGTCTCGGTGGCGATCACGCAGTCCGGCGCCGCGCCCTCCGAGCTGCAGACGCAGGTGACGAAGTGGGTCGAGGATTCGATCGCGGGCGTCCGGGGCGTCAAGCACATCACCTCGTCGATCACCGAGGGCTCCTCCGTCACGACCGTGGAGTTCCAGCTCGAGGTGAATTCCGACCGGGCCGTGAACGACGTGAAGGACGCGGTCTCGAAGATCCGCATCAACCTGCCCCGCACCATCGACGAGCCCGTCATCAGCCGCGTCGAGATCGCGGGCCTGCCGATCCTCACCTACGGCGTGAAGGCGCCCGCGATGAGCCCGGCCGAGCTGTCGTGGTTCGTCGAGGACAAGGTCGCCCGCTCGCTCCAGGGCGTAAGGGGCGTCGGCGGCGTCGAGCGGGTCGGCGGCGTCGCCCGCGAGATGCGGGTCGTGCTCCAGCCCGACCGGCTGCTGGCGCTGGGCATCACGGCGGCGGACGTGAACCGGCAGCTGCGCCTCACCTCCGCCGACATGGCGGGCGGGCGCGGCGAGGTCGGCGGACGCGAGCAGTCGATCCGCGCGCTCGCCGCCTCCCGCACGGTGCGCGACCTCAAGGCCACCTCGATCGTGCTGCCGGGCGGGCGCAAGGTCCGCCTCGACGACCTCGCGACCGTGGAGGACGCCATCGAGGAGCCCCGCACCTTCGCGCGCTTCAACGGCGCGCCGGTCGTGGCCTTCACGGTCTCGCGCGGCTCGGGGGCGAGCGACGCCGAGGTCGCGGCCGGCGTCGAGAGGCGCGTCGCCGAGTTCCGCGAACGCGATCCCGACATCCAGTTCGAGCCGATCGATTCCTCGGTCTCGGCCACGATCGGCAGCTACGATTCCGCCATGCACACCCTGATCGAGGGGGCGCTCCTCGCGGTGCTGGTGGTGTTCCTGTTCCTGCGCGACTGGCGCGCCACGCTGATCGCCGCGGTCGCGCTGCCGCTCTCGGTCTTTCCGACCTTCTGGGCCATGGACGCCCTCGGCTTCACCCTCAACGGCATCAGCCTGCTCGCCATCACCCTGGTGACCGGCATCCTGGTCGACGACGCCATCGTGGAGATCGAGAACATCGTCCGGCACATGCGCCTCGGCAAGTCGCCCTACCGGGCGGCGATCGAGGGGGCCGACGAGATCGGGCTCGCGGTCATCGCCATCACGGCGACGCTCATCGCGGTGTTCGCGCCGGTCTCCTTCATGGGCGGCATCGCCGGGCGCTACTTCATCCAGTTCGGGCTGACCATCGCGGTCTCGGTGTTCATGTCGCTGCTCGTCGCGCGCCTGATCACCCCGATGCTCGCCGCCTACTTCCTGCGCGACCACGCCCACACCGAGGAGCGGGAGGGGCCGGTGATGCGCGCCTACGGCCGCCTCGTCGGCTGGTCGGTGCGGCACCGGGTGATCACCCTGGTGGTCGGCCTCGCCCTGTTTGCCGGATCGCTCGCCTCCACCGGCCTGCTGCCGTCCGGCTTCGTGCCGAAGCAGGACAACGCCCGCACCCTGTTCATGGTCGAGCTCGCCCCGGGCGCCAGGCTCGCCGACACCGTCGCGGTGTCCGACCGCGTCGTCGCGCGCATCCGCGCGCTGCCCGAGGTGACCTCGGTCTTCGTCGACGGCGGCCGGCAGGTCGGCGGCAAGAAGGAGACGCGGCTCGCGACCCTCACGGTCAACCTGACGCCGAAGAGCAGCCGCGCGAAGAAGCAGGCGGCGGTCGAGACCGAGATCGCGGGCCTCCTCGCCGAGGAGCCCGACATCCGCTCCTGGAGCCTGCGCGACAGCGGCCAGCGCGACCTCGCCCTCGTGGTCGGCGGCCCCGATGCGGAGGTGGTGGCGGAGGTCGCCGCGCGCCTGCAGCGCGACATGGCGGCGATCCCGCACCTCGTGGCGGTGATGTCGACGGCCCCCCTTAACCGGACCGAGGTGCGCATCCGCCCCAAGGAAGGCGTGGCCGCCGATCTCGGCGTCTCGACCGACGCCCTCGCCGAGACGGTGCGGGTCGCCACCCTCGGCGACATCGGCCTGAACCTCGCCAAGTTCAACGCGGCCGACCGCCAGATCCCGATCCGGGTGCAGCTGCCGGAGAGCGCCCGCGGCGCGGTCTCGCGGCTGGAGAACCTGAAGGTGCCGGCCAAGAACGGGTCCGCCGTGCCCCTCGCGGCGGTGGCCGATATCGAGCTCGACCAGGGCCCGGGCGCGATCGACCGCTACGACCGCGTCGTGCGCGTCGCCGTCGAGGCGAACATGGAGGGATCCGACGCCCTCGGGTCCCTGATCGCCCGGGCCCTGGAGACGCCGACCGCGAAGTCGCTGCCGCCGGGCGTGACGATCCGCCAGACGGGCGATGCCGAGATCATGGGGGAGGTCTTCTCGGGCTTCCTGATGGCGATGGGCGCCGGCATCATGATGGTCTACGCCGTGCTGGTGCTGCTGTTCGGCTCGTTCCTGCAGCCGCTGACCATCCTGTTCTCGCTGCCGCTCTCGATCGGGGGCGCGATCCTCGGCCTCCTCATCCTCAACATGCCGATCTCGATGCCGGTGGTGATCGGCATCCTGATGCTGATGGGGCTGGTGACCAAGAACGCCATCATGCTGGTCGACTTCGCCGTGGAGGAGATGGCGCGCGGCGTCGACCGGGTCACCGCCATCGTGGAGGCGGGCCGCAAGCGCGCCCGGCCGATCGTGATGACCACCATCGCGATGGCGGCCGGCATGGTGCCCTCCGCGATGGCGCTCGGTGTCGGCGGCGAGTTCCGGGCGCCGATGGCGGTGGCGGTGATCAGCGGCCTGATCGTCTCGACGCTGCTCTCGCTGGTCTTCGTGCCGGCGGTGTTCCTGGTGATGGACAGCCTGGGCAGCCTCCTCGGGCGCCTGCTCGGGCGCTGCGTCGGCGCCCGCGACGAGCCGGCCGAGGCGCTGCCGCCGCAGGCCGCCGCGAGTCCGGTCCCCTAGCGGCGGCCTGAAGGCTGCCGGTCACCCGTCCCAGTCCACAGGAAGGAGGCCGAATCACCCCGATCCTCGTCCGCTCGTGCTCGGCCGCCCTCGTCGGCCTCGCGGCCTTCGCGAGCCTGCGCCCGGGTGCGGACCGAGCTGTGCGGGCCTGAACGACGCCCGCCCCGATCCGGCCGGCCCCGCGCCTCTCTGCGGCTCCGTCGTCTGGGGCGGCAAGTCCCTCGACGAGGGCGGGAAGGCGCGCCGCGACACGGTCAATCCCGATCCGCGCAAGCAGGGCCGCCTGCCCCTCGGCCACCCGACGAGCCTCGGGCCGAGCCCGAATGCGGAGGGCCGCCACGAGGGCCGGATCTCCGACGGCGACAACGGCAAGTCCGACGACGTCACGATCTGGAGCGAGACGCCCTCCGCGCTGTCGGTGCGGGGCTGCAGGCTGGCGGTCCCGTGCGGCACGCGGACCTGGCCGCGGGTCGGCCGGTCCGTGGCTCGCGCGGGGGCACCGGGCCGGCGCCCTCCGGCTCAGTAGGTGTCGGCCAGGTAGGCCGCGATCGCCTTCGCGTCGGCCTCGGCGACCGGCGCGTGGTAGACCGTGACCATCTTGGTCACCTCGCTCTCCCAGAACGCCCTTCCTTTTCCCGGCGGCTGCATCGCGATGTAGTCCACCGAGTGGCAGACCTGGCAATTGGCCTGCGCCGCCTCGAAGCCGGGTTGCTGCGCCCGGTCCTTCGGGGGCCTGAGCTGCGCCGTCGGATCGGGCAGGTCGTAGGTCCGCGGTGCGGCGAGCGCCGCGCCGCCCGCCAGGGCTGAGGCCATCAGGGCGAGACCGAGCCGTCGCTGCGTCATCCTCGCCCCCCTCACGCGGCCTGCACCCGGGTGGTCTCGACGCCGTTGCGCAGGTAGCCGGCCGGATTCCACGAGGCCTCCATCGGCTGGCTCACGCCGTCATTGCCCGTCGCCCGGACCCGGATCGGGTGCGTCCCCGCGCCGAGACCGACCTCCAGGCTCCAGGGACGGAAGGAGTAGCGCCCGAGATCCGGTCCGAGCCGCGCCTCCGCCCAGGTCCGGCCGTCATCGAGGGAGACCGCGACGGACCCGATGCCCGAGCCGCCATCGAAGGCGATGCCCCGCAGGGTCGTGCGGCCGGCCTTGATGCGGGCGCCGTCGGCGAGGTTCGTCAGGAACGAGCGCACGGTGAAGCGGCCGATCGGCACCGTGGCCCTCGCGGCCTGCCCGGGCTCGGTGCAGGCGCAGGGATTGTCCGGGATGCGGTAGGCCTTCTGCATCCAGAAGCCGTCATAGGGCTTGTCGAGCACGCCGATGCTGTTGAGGTGCTTGACCCAGTAGGTGCCGTAATAGCCCGGCACCACGAGGCGCAGCGGATAGCCGTTGAGCCAGGGCAGGTCCTCGCCGTTCATGGCCCAGGCCAGCATCACCGCCCCGTCCCGGGCGTGATCGATGCCGAGGGCCTTGGCGAAGTCCGGCGTCTCCGGGAGAACCGGGCCGTCAAGGCCCTCGAAGACGACCTGCACGGCGCCGGGCTTCACGCCGGCCCGGTCGAGCACGGCCTTCAGGGGCACGCCGGTCCAGCGCGCGTTGCCCATCGCCCCGTTGGCGAGCTGGCCGCCGGCGACGCGCGGTTCGAAGAAGCCGCGCGAATTGCCCGAGCACTGGTTGACCGCAACGATCTCCGCGGCGGGCATGGCCTTGAGCTCGGCCAGCGAGAGGGAGATCGGGGTGTCGACGAGCCCCTTCACCGCCAGCCGAAAGGTCTCGGGGTCGATCGCGGTCGGGATGTCGGCGAGGTGGTAGCGCACGAAGAAGGCGTCGTTCGGGGTGATGACGCCCTCGTCGAAAACCGCGAACGGGGTCTCCAGCTGCGGCGGCCGGGCCGTCATCTGCAGGAGCGGCCGCTTGCCCGGATAGGCGACGAGCGGCCGCTCGCCGTTGCCGAAGGGCAGGGCGGCCGCCTCGCCGGCCAGGGCGCGCAGCGGCGAGAGGGCTCCTCCGCCCGCGCCCAGCAACGCGGCGAGCCCCGCGCGCCTGATGACGTCCCGCCGGTCGAGCATCCCGTCCCTCCCCGGCGACGACCGGGCCCGTGGGGTGGGCGCTCCGGCCATCGCTCGATCGTGCCCGGGAGGATCCGCGGCCCCTCCCGGGCCCCGCCTCTTAGCACATCGCCGCCGGGACGTACGGTCCCTGTCCGGGGATCGGGTGCGGGCCGGCCTCGCCGAGGGACGGCTGTGCGGGTGCCGGCCGAGCGGTGCGCGCCCCTCCCGGGCTACCGCCGCCACGATCCGGGCCGGCGCCGGCCCGCGTCAACCGTCGCCCTGCTGGTCGAAGCGCCGCGCTACCGCAGCGGGTCGTAGCCCGGCTTCTTGTAGAGCCGGTCCGCGCCGCCGACGATATCGGGCTTGTAGACCGTCTCCACCCAGTCCTTCGGATCCACGTCCTCGACCGTCACGGAGACGGCCTGCTCCCCGCAGCCCGTGCTCGCCATCACGGCCCGCGTCACCTCGTCGGCGATCCTGGCCTTCTGCGCCTCGGACTTGCCGGCGTAGAGTTTGACGATGACGTGGGGCATGCGGGTGCTCTCGGGGGGGGGACGAACCGGCCAATCCGCTCCGGTACTGCGCCTCGCTGACTTTCTCCAGCCCGTCGACGGGGCTGCCGTCGAGCGCTTCCCGGGCGCCGATGCGGCGCGTCGCCGTGGCGCAGGTCGCCCCGTGCCGGCGCGTCCCGCCCGGCGGCCCATGCCCTCGACCGGAGGTGACGGCCGGTTCAGCGCGAGGCCGCCTCCGCGGCGCCAGCTGGCGCGATCTGCGGCGGGGGGACCCGCACCGGCGTGTTGTAGGCCAGGATCTGCTGAACCATGCGGTCGAAATCCCCTCCGAAGCGCTCCGGCTCGTAGCATCCGAGGGGGCTCGTCGCCGAGCGCGCGCAGCATCGATTGCAGAAGGTGCAGGCCTCCTCCGGCTGCCCGGCACCGTCCCGGTATCGGCTGATCAGATCCGGCGTCGCGATGAGCGCCCGGGCCATCGAGACGAAATCGCAGGTGCTGAGACCCCGATCGATGTCCGACCGGCTCTGGTAGCCGCCATTCGTGATCACCGGCAGACCGACCTGCCTCCGGAACGCCTCCGCTTCCTCCAGGCTGACGCCGGCCTGCTCACGCCAGCCGATGGACAGGAGCGGCAGGGCGATCCGCTCGGGCACGAGATTGAGCAGGGTGGCGCGGGCGGCGGCCTTCCGGCTGAGATGCCGGGTGGCGTTGAAGAACAGCTTGATCTCCCGCAGGGGAAACGCCCCCGGATTGCCCTTTGGCCCCGGAAACCCCGTTCCGGTCACCACGTGCAGGACGTCGACGCCGAGCTGCTTCAGGCGGGCCCCGAAGCCCAGCGTGGTCGGCAGGTCGTTCCCGAAGAGGTGGTGACGCAGGGGGAACGTCCAGGGAAACCGCAGGATGAAGTTGGCGTAGGGCAGGTAGTTGAAGTCCCGCGCCGCGAGCCGGATGCCGAGCAGGAAATCGTCCCCGACCCCCTCCCGCACACGCGTGACGATCTCCTCGAGAAGCCGGAACCGGCCCTCGTCGGTGCCCCCCCATTCATCCTGCCTCCGGTTGAGCCCGGGGTTGAGGAACTGGTGGATGAGGTAGCCCTTCTCGGCCGTGATCTCGATGCCGTCGGCGCCGGCCTCGCGCGCGCGGCCGGCCGCCACCCGGAACTCCTCGATGACCGTGCGGATTTCCCGGGCGGACATCGCGACCCGGCGATTCGCGTAGCCGTACAGGAACTCGAACCCCGACGAGGACGACAGCGCATCCGCATCCTCCCCGAACAGGCTCAGCTGGGTCGCCGCACCCGGATCCCCGATCTGGATGATGTAGGGGCATCCGCGGGCCCTGATCTCGGCAACGTGGCGCTTCAGGGGTGGGACGAAGCGCTGCTCCGACAGGGACGGGTACTCGAACGGCGTCTGCCGCCTCCGGTTCGTGCTGAACGTCGTCGAGATGATCCCGCCGACGCCCCCATCCGCGAAGGTCTGCTCGAAATTGCTCCAGACATCCGTGACGGTCCCGTCATAGGCCGCCATCCGCCCGCCGACCGACGAGCGGAGGACGCGGTTGCGGAACGTGACGCCCTTGATCGTGCGCGGCTCGAAGATCATCGGCGCAACTCCGGGAGGGATTGCAGGTATTCGCTCGAAAATCTCTCCGTGAGCGACAGGCCTTCTGCCGGCGCGCCCACGAGCCTAACTGGAAATCTGGAAGCTTTCCCTGATCCGCCGAAATACGCGCACATCGTCATCGTGACGCGCGCACATCTGGCGGACGGATCGCTCGATCCGGCGCTGCAGGGCCAGGGCGCCTTGCGACCGTGCGACCGCGACGCCACGGGACAGGCTCCGGGACAGCGCCCGATGGTCGATGACCGGCCTTGCGAAGATCAGCTCGGCATTCAGCCGGTAGAGTTCCGCCTCCCAGTAGCGTTCCTGATTGCGCCGCGCCGCGGCGAGCGCCGTCGCGATCGCCCGGGAGCCCTGCTCGAGCTGGCCGCTGCGCAGGCAGCCCTCGGCCACGATCGACATGGACCAGGGCATGCCGAGCCCGCCCCTGCGGGACTGGAATTCCCGCAGGCCGGACAGCACGAGATGGATCCCGTGCTGATGGTCGCCCTGGTCGATCCGGTCCTCGCCCTCGAGGATGGTCGCGGGGGCGCTGAGATAGGAGATCGTGTGGTGCGCCACGAGTTCGCGCAATTCGCGTCGAAGCGTGCGCGCGACCTCCCGCTCGGCGAGCCACGTGTGCAGCACCGCCTTCCAGAACAGCGCCATGGCGAGCCCGAAGGGCTGCCCGAACTCCCGCGCGGAGCTCAGCGCGGCGTCGGAGCAGGTCTTCGCCTGCAGGGAATGTCCCTGGAGCCAGAGCCCCCAGCTGAGATGCAGGCCGGCATTGACGGCGGGATCGATCTGGAACGACAGCAGGCGCCGCCGCTGGTCGACCTCGTCGTACTCGAGCAGGGAGAGCTCGAGCTGCGTCTGGGATTCGATGAGCCGTCCGCGCCAGAGCGCGGTCTGGCCCGCGAACATGTGCCCGATGCAATGGGCGCTGCGCTCCCGCATGCGCTCGGCCAGGAGCTTGACCTCGTTGGCCTTCTGCGAGGCGCGATCGAGCTTCCCGCGACCGTAGTAGCACCCGAACAGGCCGCGGTAGGACACGAAGATCTGCTGCGCGTCGCCGCATTGCTCGGCCAGGATCCGGGCGCGCTTGAACGCCGTCTCGACCTCCGTGGAGGCGAAGCCTTCGACGGACCAGAGCGCGGTGCCGAGCAGGAGGTGGGCCGCGAGCTCGAGCCTCCGGTCGCGGGTGCGGGCCGGCTGCCGCTCGAGCAGGGCCAGCGCCTCCGAGGCATGCGCGATGACCTCGAAATTCGCCGCACGCTCCAGCGCGTGTCCGGCCGAGGCGATCCGGCACTTCACCGCCTCGTCGACGAGGCCGGCCTCGGCGTAGTGGTAGGCCGCGATCTCCGGCCCCGATTGCCCTCCGGACGCCTCGCCGCGCTGGATGATCGCGGCGATGCGGCGATGCAGCTCGATCCGGTCCTTCTTCAGGAGGCTGTCATAGGCGCCCTCCCGGACGAGGGCGTGGTGGAACGCGAAGCGCTCGGGAGTGAGCAGGGGCTTGATGATGCCGGCATGGCGAAGGAGCAGGATCGCGCGCCGGACCTGTCCCGGCGTCTCGGCGACGAGGCGCTGCAGGGTCTCCAGGTCGAACTCGTTGCCGATCACCGACGCGATCTGCGCGACCTTCTTGGCCGGGGAGGCCTGCCTGGCTGACCCGATCGCATCGGCCGACGCGATCGGATCGGCCGAGGAGATCTGGTCGAGGGTGATCAGGACGAGTTCCTGAACGCTCCGAGGCAGACGTGTGAGGGCCTGGGCCGAGTCCCCGCACCGCGGCTTGCCGTTCCGCCGCGCGCCGCCCTCCTGCTTCACCGCGAGGGCCACCTCCTCGATGAAGAGCGGCAGACCGCTCGCCCGGGCGCAGATCTCGCGGGCGAGGCTCGGCAAGGTCCGGCATTCGCCGAGCAGGACGCTCAGCATGTCGGCGGTCTCCGCGTTGCTCAGGCGGCTCAGGCGCAGGACCCGGTCGCGGATCGGCCCGCGCTCCTGCGGCGTCGAGGTCCGGCTCGTGACCAGGATGAGGGCCCGGCTGTCGGCGAGCGCCCGGCCGAGATCGTTCATGACCTGGAGCGAACTCGGGTCGATCCAGTGTTCGTCCTCCAGCACGATCAGCGTCGGTCCCTGCGCGGCGATGCCGGTCACGACGGCCATCAGGCGCTCGAGGATGGCGCGCCGGACGGATGCCGGGTCGCGGAACGGCGCCGCACTCGCGGGGGCGGAGTGGCCGCCCGCGGTCTCCTCCCCCGAGATCAGGGCGACGAGGGCCTGGGCGCGCTCGCGCGCGCTGGGGACGTGGGCCTGGGCGCGCTCGCGCGCGCTGGGGTCGAGGGCCTGGGCGCGCTCGCGCGCGCCGGGCAGGGCGTCCCCGTCCCGGCGCGCGAGGGTGCGCAGGAACTCCGTGAACGGATGGAACGCCGTGCTGGCGTGCCGGGCGTCGCAGCGCAGGTGGATCGTCCGCGGCGCGGGGATCAGCGATTCGCAGAAATGCCGCACGAGGCGGGATTTCCCGATGCCGGGCTCGCCGCACAGCACGACCTTCTGGCCCTCGCCCCGCAGGCTCCGGGCCCAGCATTCCGCGAGCGCGCGAAGCTCGGGCTCGCGCCCGATGAGCGGCGTCCGGCCCCTCGCCGTCGGCTCGGGGTTGCGGTGATCCTCCTTGAGGCGGACGGCCCGCCAGATCGGCCGCTTGTCGGAGACGCCCCGGATGAAGCGCTCCCCGCGATGCTCGGTCTCGATGGCCGCCCCCGCGAGGGAGCGCGTCGCCTCGGAGACGAGAATCTCGCCGGGGGCCGCCATCTTCTGCAGGCGCGCCGCGAGGTTGACCGGCTCCCCGACGAACCGGGGGGTGCCGGCATCGAGGAACACCGCCGTCACGCCGGTCGAGATGCCGGAATGAACCCGGACCTGCCCGGCATCGGGGAAGCGCAGCTTCTCGAAGCCTTCATGGATGGCGAGGGTGGCCATGACGGCACGCGCGGCCTCGTCCCCCCGGATGGCCGGGTACCCGAAGAAGGCCAGCACGCAATCCCCGTGGAAGCCCTCGAGGTAGCCGCCGAACCGCCGGAGCGCCTGCCGGCATTGCTCCTCGAAGGCGCCGATGACCTCGTTCAGGTCCTCCGGGTCGAGCGACGCCGACAGCTTCGTGAATCCGACGAGATCGCTGAAGACGATCGTGAGTTCGCGGCGCTCGCCTCGAAGGGAGATCCCCGGCTCGATCGTTCGGCGCCCTTGTCGTCCCAAGACAGTGACCCTTCGGTGATCCGCACCGCACGCACCCCGCATGCGCCGCGTCCGGAAGCGGGCTCGACAGAACAGAGCCCGCGCCGGGAACGTCCGGTGTGCGGCACAACATAGCGTTCAACAGCGCCACCAAGAAGCTCATTTGTCGGGAGTTGAACAGGCCTAATCCACCAAACTCCAACGCAGGCAGGCTTTAATCACCGTACGCTATCGGACGCGCGAAGAAATTTCCGCATGACGAACAAATGTACTTGTGACGAAGCCGATGCTTCGTGGCCTGCGTGGATTCGCAGGCGCCGAATACGAGCTCGAAACCTGCGCCTTGGTGCGTGAGGACGCGCAAGCGGCCCCGCCGCGGGGCGGGCCGAGGGTCCGGGGCCGCCGGCGCGAGTGTGATCCTCGTCACAGAACCCGTCCGCGTCCTCTGTGATGAAGGCCGATCTTCACCGTCACGAGGCGGTCGCCATGCGATTGGCCAGGGTGCCCTGTCACGACCTCGACGAGGTCGACCGCTACCACGACGAGGCGACGCGCCTGCTCCGCGAAGCCGAGATACGGCTCCTGCAGATCCATCGGGACGAGGCCTTCGAGAGCGTGCGGCAGACGACGGCGGATCTCGTCGCCGCGATGCAGCGGATCCACCGCATGATCGAGGCGCAGCGCGACGCGGCGGTCCGGGGTGCGGCGGTGATTCCGCGCGTGATCCCGGCATCGGGCAGGCGCCGTCGATGGCCGCTGCTGGCGTGGATTCGCGCGCGCTGAGAGCGCGGTCCGGCCGCTCGGCGCGTCGCGGGCAGGGGGCCCGGCGCCGCGGGGGCAGGTCGGCCATGATCGGGGGACCCGGCCCGGCAGGCCGAGGAAAAGCGGGATGCCCGCCGGACCGGCGTCGGCCCATCGGGATCGACGACGGCTTGTATCCTGCACGCACATGGCGAACTGTGATGTGGATCACAGAAGGCCGGCCGGAACCGCTCTACTCGCGGCGTCGAGAGGCAGGTCGGGTCGGCCGCCCGCGCCGGTCCCGACCGACGGTCGGAGACTTGGTGAAACCTCGTCCCCTGGCCGGAGACATGGCGCTGGCCTGGACCTGATCGTCGTCTCACCGATCCATGCGCGGAGGGCTCGATCGTGAAGCGTTCGCTCGACCTGACGGACGGCCCGGCCCCACCCTCCGGCTCCAGTCTCGTCCTCCCGTGTCCCGCCGACGCAAGCGAGCGCGCTCCGCGACCGGACGTGGCTCCGGCGCGCATCCCGGCCTCCGAGCGCCTCGTCGGATGGATGACCCTGAGCTTGAGCCGCATCCAGGCCTGGCACCGCTGGCCCTTCCTGATCGCGGTCCCGATGGTGGTCGGCCACCGCACGATCATGCGCCGGCTCAATCTCACGGACACCCAGACGGTGCCCCCGCCGACGGCGCTGCCGCCCGAGTTCGACATGCGCGGCGCCCGAACGGCGGATGGCAGCTTCAACGACCTCGGGACGCCCTGGATGGGCATGGCGGGGGCCCGCTTCGGCCGCAACATGCCGCTCGACCGGACGTTCGGGGAGACGCCGCCGACGCTGTTCGCGCCGAGCCCGCGCCTGATCAGCAACCGGCTGCTGGCGCGGGGCGACTTCGTGGAGGTCCCGCACCTGAACGTCCTCGCGGCGGCGTGGATCCAGTTCATGATCCACGACTGGCTGAGCCACGAATCGGGCGACCGCTGCGCCGCGCCGCACGAGATCCCGCTCCCGCAAGGGGACGATTGGCCGGAGGGGCGGATGACGGTCCTGCCGACGCGGCCGGACCGGCGCTCCGCGGCGGATGCGGGACGGCCCGCGGCCTATGCCAACACCGAGACCGGCTGGTGGGACGGCTCGCAGATCTACGGCTCCTCGCTCGAGCGGCAGCGTGCCGTGCGCACCGACCCGGCGACCGGCCGCGTCCTGTCCGACGGGAAGCTCGGCCTGACCGCGGACGGGCTGTTGCCGCTCGCGCACCGGACCGCCCGCGGCAAGGCGGATCGGAACCTCGAACTCGCGGGGGTGAACGGCAATTGGTGGATCGGCCTGTCCGTGATGCACACGCTGTTCGCGCGCGAGCACAACGCCATCGTCGACCACCTGCGGGACGCGTATCCGGATGCCTGCGGCGAGTGGCTGTTCCAGAAGGCGCGGCTCGTCAATGCCGCGCTCACGGCGAAGATCCACACGGTGGAGTGGACCCCGGCGCTGATGAACTCGCCGGAGGGCCGCATGGTGATGCGCGGCAATTTCTGGGGCCTCCTCGGCGAGCACTACGCCCGCGCCTTCGGGCGTGTCGGGACGGGCGAGATCCTCTCGGGGATCCCGGGCTCGCCGACGGAGCACCACGCGGCACCCTACGCGATGACGGAGGAGTTCGCCGCCGTCTACCGGATGCATTCCCTGATGCCGGATGTCTTCTCGTTCCGGCACCACGCCGACGATGCCGAGATCCTGCGGCGCGACCTCGCCAAGGTGGCGGGCGGCCAGGCCCGGGAGATCCACGAGCGCGTCGCCTTCGCGGACGTGGTGTACTCCCTCGCCACCAGCAAGCCGGGCGCCCTCGTGCTGCACAACTACCCGAACGGGCTGCGCCGGCTCGACCGGCTGGACGCGAACGGCGTCTATCTCGACATGGCGGCGGTCGACATCCTGCGCGACCGCGAGCGCGGGGTGCCGCGCTACTGCGCCTTCCGGCGGCACATCAACGCGCACGTGCCGAGGACCTTCGCCGAGCTCACCGACGACGTGACCTGGCAGAAGGAGCTCGACGAGGTCTATGGCGGCAATATCGAGGCGGTGGATCTCCTGGTCGGCACCCTGGCCGAGAGCCGGTCGGTCCGGTACGGCACGCCGCCGGCCTTCGGCTTCTCCGACACGGCCTTCCGCATCTTCATCCTGATGGCGTCCCGGCGCCTCAAGAGCGACCGCTTCTACACCGAGGATTTCCGGCCCGAGATCTACACGCCGGCCGGCTTCGCCTGGATCCAGGACAACGCGCTGCGCAGCGTCATGGAGCGGCACTGTCCGGCCTTGCGGCCTCACTTCGCGGACGCGCGCAACCTGTTCTTCCCCTGGGCGAAGGGGGCGGGGGCGGGAGAGGCCCGGACCGGGGCCGCGTCCGAGCGTTCGAGCCGCGGAGGCGCGCCGTGGACGAAGCCCTGAGCCTCGCCTGGACCGAGGCGGAGGCGCGATCCCGCGAGGCGGCCTTCCGGCGCCTGCTTCTCATCGCCCTGATGACCGAGGGTGCCTGGGGCTCGGTCGCCGTGACCGCCCCGGCCTGGATCGCCTCGCTCCTCGAGCTTGGGGGCGCTCCGGTCCTGGGGTGGGTCCGAGCCTGCGGCGGCCTGGTTCTCCTGGCGGTCTATCTCCAGATCCCGGGGCTGCTGGACCCCGTCAACCGCCGCCTGGGCAACATCCTGGGCATCGGCGGCCGGTTCGTCCTCGCGGCCTTCTGCCTGTGCCTGGGCGGCCGGTTCCTCTGGCTCGCGCCCCTCGAGGGCGGCCTCGGCCTGCTCCTCTCGATTCTCTATTTCGGACTCTTCCGGGCCGTGCTGATGAGCCGGCCGTGACCGCGGCGCAACCCGAGCGGAACGCTTGAGCGGCGCCGCCGCCCATCACAGGTCACCGTCACGCGCGAGGTGCTGAGATGCAGTCGGGGTGGTTCGTCGGGATCGGCGTCGCGCTCGCGCTGTCGGCCCTCTGGTGGTTCGCGTGGAGCCCGGTCCTGCGCTGGCTCCGGGTGCTGTGGGTCTGCCGCATCCCCGCGCTCAGCGCCGGGCTCGGCATCGCCCTGTTCTCGCTCGCCGAGCCGGCCCGCGATCTCTTCATGGAATCGCAGAGCTACACCGCGTACTGGACCGCCCTGTTCGGGCTGGCCCTGCTCTGGGCCGTGATCGTCCACTTCGCGGCACGAAAGGTCCTGGAGCAGCAGGCCTGGGGCGGGCGGGGCGCGGAGCTCCCCTTGAGCGCGGTTCGCCTGGCCGAGCTCCGCCACCGCTACGTCCTGCCGGCGACCTGGATCCCGCGCCTCCTCGGGCTGCTCTGCCTCGCGGCGCTCGGCATCGGGATCTGGGGGGCGCACCGCGACATCCAGCCGATCCGCGACGCCTTCGCGCTGCGCGATCCGATCGTCCTGCTCTGGCCGACGGCGGCGTGCGGCGCGCTCTATCTCGGCTACGTCATCCTCCGCCGCCGCTTCCTCGGCGGCGCGGCGGCGGCCGAGCCGCTCGGCACCTTCCTGCGCGACGCCCTGACCGGCCGCTCCACGACGCTGCTGACCGAGGCCGGGGCGTTCTGGTTCGCGGATCTCGCCACCGCGCGCGGGCGGGCGGCGCGGGACGCGAGCCGGCGCGGGCGCGTCCGCTGGGACGGCGTGGCCCTCGCCCTCCTGGTCGCGCAGGCGCTCGCCTGGATCGCCGCGCTCAGCGCTCCGCTGACGCTCGCCGAATGGGTGTCCCGGGCGCCGTTCGTGGTGCTGATGCTCGCGCTTCCGGTCTCGATCCTGTCCTTCCTCTCGGCCCTGTCGCACCAGTGGCGGGTCCCCGTCGTCGCGCTGCTCCTCGCCGGCCTGATCGGTGCGACCGGCCTGACGCAGCATTTTCACGACCTGCGCAGCGTGGCGGAGGCCACGAACCTGCGGCAGGCCGCGCTTCCCGAGGCCGTCGGCGCCTGGACGAAGGCGAATTGTCCGGCCGGCCCCGTGGCGGCGTGCGGCGCACATCCGGTGATCGTGGCCAGCGCCGGGGGCGCGAGCCGCGCGGCCTTCTTCACCGGAACGGTCGTCGGCGAACTCCTCGACACCGCCCCGGCCGCCTTCCGCCAGCGGCTCTTCGCCGTCTCGGGCGTCTCCGGCGGGGCGGTCGGCGCCGCGATGCTGCGCAGTCTCCTGGCCGATCACCCCGCTGCCGACGCTCCGCCCTGCGCCAGGCTCGACAACCGGTGGTTCGGACCCGCGGAGGATTACGGCAGCGGGCCGGGCAAGCGGGCGCTCACCTGGAAGACCTGCCTTCAGACCCTCGCCGCCGGCGACTTCCTGTCGCCGGCCTTCATCGGCCTCGCCTTCCGTGACCTGTTCGGCTTCCTCATCGCGCAGGACCGGGCCGTGTTGCTCGAGCAAGCCCTCGAGCGCCGCTACGCCCTGATCGCGCGGGACGAGGCCGTGCGGGAGGGCTCGGGCCTCACCCGGTTCGTCGGGCAGGACGCCCCCGCTCCCGGATCGGCCGTTGTCCCGAGGCTGCTTCTCAATACCACCTCGGTCCGGGAAGGCCGGCGGTCCATCATCACGGACCTGCAGCCCTTCCACTGCCGGGACGGCACCACGAGCCGGCTCTCCCCGGTGGCGTTCGACCTGTTCGAGACCGTGGCCGGCCGGAACGGCACCTGCGAGACCGGGCCGGTGGCGATAACCGGGGGCGTGCGCCTCTCCACCGCCGCCACCGCGAGCGCGCGCTTTCCCGTCATCTCACCCCAGGCGGGCATTCGCGATGCCGGCGGCTCCGCGCTGCGCGACCTCCTGGTCGATGGCGGCTATTTCGAGAATGACGGGCTGACCACCGCGCGCGAGCTGGCGCAGGCCCTGCAGGCGTTCGGCCTGGATCCGGTCATCCTTCACATCACCAACAACCCGGAGGAGGCCGTGCGCGGGGACGCTCCGAACGCCGCCCTCCCGGCCCCGCCGCGATCCTCCTGGCATGAGGGACTCACGGCTCCGGTCGCGGCGCTGGCCAGCACCCGGGACGGCCACGCCGCCGAGGCGGCCTATCGGGCGAGCCACGCCTTCCTGACGCTGACCTTCAAGGTCTACGACCGGGTCCCGCTGCTGGGGCCGCACGAGCCCTGCTCGTTGCGCGGCCCGGCCGGAACCGTGAGCCCATCGGCGGCGCCGATGAAGGACCTCTCCATGAGCTGGTGGCTGTCCGGCGCGGTCCAGGGCTATCTCGACCGGCAGCTCTGCCACCCCGAGAACATCGCCCGCTTCGAGGCCCTCACGGGCGTGCTCGACGCGGGGGGGCGGTGAGCCGGCCGGCGCCTGCGCAGTCTACGCGGACCAAATGGCCAAGCTGATCGAACCAATGCCGTCCCAGGGCGTTCCTAGCTGCCGATGAGGAGAACACGCGACATGAAGGCGCTTATTGCAGTGGCGGCCTTGGGCCTGGGGCTGATGGGCCCGGCCCTGGCCCAACCCTATGGCGGCCCGGAATACGGCTACCGGGACCGTGATTCCGGATACCGGGACCGCGATTCCGGATACCGGGATCGCGGCTATCGGGATCGGGACCGCGAGTTCGCGTTCGACGAGGGCGAGTACCTGCGCTGCAATCCCGACGTTCGCCGCGCGGTCAACCGCGGCCAGATGGAATCCGGCGCCGCGCATTACCGGGTGTTCGGGCGCCGTGAGGGCCGGCGGCTCAGCTGCTGAGGACGGAGGCACCGAGGGCGCTCCGGCGCTCGAGCCGAGCCGTCGCCGCGCCGGGGACCCGCGTGATCACGGCCGGCGCGGCTCCGGGAAGGCGAGGACCGCGCCCGTATAGGTCTCGACGACCTCGCTGAAGGGCGTCCCGTCCGGCAGCCTCAGCACGGCCCGGTGCTCGATGACCTGCGCCGGTGGCGTGAGGGGCGCCTCGCCCGGCGGGACCTGCGCCTCCGGGGCGACCTCCCAGCCGTCCGGCAGCGGAGACCAGAGCAGCTTCGCCGACAGCGTGTGCCGCTGGAAGCGCAGGGCCTGCACGGCGCGCCCGAAGGCGATGTCCGTCATGTCGAGCTGATGGTTCATCTCGGGCGTGAGGCGGGCCGGCACGTACCAATTGTCCGCTTCGGAGAGGACGTGCGTCCCGCAGCGCAGCCGCACGTGGCGATAGCGGACGGGCTCGGACGGGTCGACGCGAAGCTGGTGACGGACCTCCTCCGTCGCCGGCTTGTCGTCGCCGATGCGCTCGGCGACGATGCGGGCCGGTGAGGCGAGGCCGTGAGCCGCGCACCAGCGGTCGAGGGTCAGGGTCGCGCTGTCGTGGCTGAGCAGATCGGCATTGAGCGATTGCAGGAGCGCAAGGGCCTCCAGGCGGGCGACGAAATCGCCGCGCCAGCCCGCCTTCGCGTCCTCGTCGGCCCGGCCAGGACCGTGCGAGAGGGCGAGTATCGTCATCGCGAGACACCCTGCCTGCCCAAAGCGCGTCATCGTGACCCTCCCTTGCCCGTGCCCGTGCCGGGGGCGCATCGATCGGATCATGACACCGGCCCCCCATCGGCTGGAATCTCCGTGAGCGCATGGCTTGGGCCGACCCCGCGGAAGAGGTCAAGCACCCCGCAAGCCCGTGCGATGGGGCCCCCGTGGAGACCGCAACAGGCGCGCGCCGCGCGGCGGGGAGGGGGCCGCGCCTCAGATCTCGTAGACCAGACCCGCCTCGTACGCCTTCGGCTCGGGCTTGCGGGCGAACAGGTCGGGGCGGTGGATGCGCCCCGACGGGCAGGTGGCGCAGCGCCGCGTCATGCGCTCGTACAGGCGCTTCACGGTCGCACTCGCGGTCGTCGTGAACAGGAACGGGAACAGCGCGTGCACGAAGGCGGCCATCGACGCGCCGAGGAGCGGCACGGCATAGCCCAGGGATGCGCGCATGTGTTCGGGATAGGTCTCGCCGAGCGAGGACGGATGTTCGGTGAAGAGATGCCGCAGCCTCATGATCTCTCCTCTTCGATCGCCAACCGGGCCGGATCGCCCGCATCCAGTCTCGATCGGATCCGCCGGCCCGTCTGAGACGATCCGCACACACGCGAACCCTGGGCCGGCAGGGTTAACGCGGCGTCAAGGGCACCCGAGGGGACCCGCGCCCGCAGGGGCGCCGCCCCGGGCGGCTGGACGCTGCCGCCCATTGCCGGTGATATGCGACCGGAGGGACGCGTCAGACGTCCTCGGGAGGTTCAACGCATGCTCAAGTCCGTCCTGGGGGCCGCCTGCGCCCTGCTCGGCCTCTCCCTCGGCGCGCCGGCCGACCCGGTGAGGACCGATCCGGCCTCGACAGCCCCGTCGATGTTCAAGCCGGCCCAGCGGGAGGGCTACTTCTTCGTCGGCGGCCGCTACGAGACCGTCGCGGGCAAGGACATCGCCGTCGGGCAGATGTTCGTGCAGTACCACGCTCCGGCTCGGGTCTCGCAACCCTATCCCGTCGTGATGGTGCACGGCACGGCGCAGACCGGCATCAACTTCCTCGGCACGCCGGACGGACGGCCGGGCTGGGTGAGCCGGTTCGTGGAACGGGGCTTCGCGGTCTACGTCGTCGATCAGGTCGGGCGCGGGCGTTCGGGCGACAACCCGGAGGTCTACGGCCCGTATGCCCGCCTCACGACCGGCGATCTCGAGAGCGTCTTCACCGGGCAGGAGACGTTCGACCTGTTTCCGCAGGCCAAGCTGCACACGCAGTGGCCGGGCGGGCCGGGCCTCAAGGGCAACGCCGCCTTCGATCAGTTCTTCCTCTCGCAGGTGCCCTCCATCGCGAGCGCGCTGAGGAGCGAGGAGCTTGTCGATCCCGCCCTGATCACCCTCCTGGAGAAGCTCGGTCCCGCGATCCTGCTGACCCACTCGCAGGCCGGTGTCTTCGGCTGGGCGGTCTCGGACCAGCGGCCCGATCTCGTGAAGGCGCACGTCGCCGTCGAGCCGAACGGGCCGACCTTCTTCGACATCCGCTTCAAGGGTGGGGCCGATTGGTACGAGCGGGTCGGCGAGGCGCGGGCGAGGCCCTACGGCATCACGCGCGTGCCCCTGCGCTTCGAGCCGCCCGTGACCGCGCCGTCGGACCTGACGGTCGTCCAGGCCGAGGCGCCGGCGCGGCCCGACCGGATCCGGTGCTGGCTGCAGGCCGAGCCGGCGCGACGGCTGCCGAACCTCGCCAAGGTGCCGGCGGTGATCGTCACGGGCGAGGCCTCGTTCCGGGCGACGATGGACGATTGCACGGCCGCCTTCCTCGAGCAGGCCGGCGCGAAGCCGGACCGGCTCCCGCTCGCCGAGCACGGCATCCGCGGAAACGGCCACATGATGATGCTGGAGTCGAACAACCGCGAGGTCGCCGACGCGATCATCGGGTGGATCGAGGGCCGGGCGCGCTGAGATTGCGCCCCGGCGGGCGGGCGCCTACTCCGCGGGGGCGAGCCGATGCGCCCCGTCGCGCCGCGTCAGTCCGAAGAAGCCGAGGGCGGCGGCGAAGATCACGAGGCCGAAGGCGGCCGCCAGCCCGAGGACGAGCCCGAACCCGCCGCGATCGTGCAGGAGCGCGATCATCGGCACCACGAAGCCGCTGACCGTGAAGCCCAGGAAGTAGCGCACGCTGTAGGCCCTGGCCCGGTAGGCGGGCGGCACGTAGCGGGCCACCATCGCGTCGTTGATGACCACCTGGCCGTAGAGGGCCGCCATCGTCAGGACGAGCCCGAGGAGGAGCGGGAGGCCCGAGCTCACCGCCGCGAGGCCGAGCCCGACCGGCTGCAGAACGGACAGGCCGAGGAAGAGCGTCGGCAGGCTGTAGCGGTCGATGAGGCGCCCCATCAGCAGCTGGGTGAGGGCCCCGAACACGAACACGACGGTCGCGAGGGAGCCGATCAGCGCGAGCGGCAGCCCGTCGCCGACGCGCTCGTCGATGACCTTGGGCAGCGCGATCGTGGTGACGTTGAAGGTCATGCCCCCCGCCACGATCGCGAAGCCGAACACGACGAGGAGGGCGAGGGGGCGCGAGACCGCGATGAGCGGGGCGCCGCCGGCCTTGCCGGCGCCGCCCTGGCCGTCGCCCGGCACCAGGGCCAGGAAGGCGGCCCCGCAGGCGAGGCAGACGAGGCCGGGCACCACGAAGGCCGCCTGCCAGCCGACGCCCGCCGCCAGCAGCGCCGTCACGCCCGAGGCGGTCGCCGCACCGAAATTGCCCCAGACACCGTTCACGCCGAGGTCGCGCCCGAGCCGGCGGGCATGGGTGACCAGCATGGTCGAGCCGACCGGATGGTAGATCGCCGAGGCGAGCCCCAGCACGCAGAGCCAGACCGCGAAGGCCGTGGGGCTCGCGGCGCTCGCCACGCCGAGGCAGGACAGGCCGTAGCCGAAGAAGAAGATCGCCAGCATGGTGCGCCGCCCGAACCGGTCGGCGAGCCAGCCCATCGGCAGCGCGCAGAGGCCGAAGGCCACGAAGGCGCCGGTGGCGAGCCCGATCAGCTCGCCGTAGCCGAGGCCGGTCTGCGCCGCGATGGCGAGCACGGCGGTGGGGTAGATCAGCAGCACGAAGTGGTCGAGCGCGTGCGCGATGTTGACGAAGCGCAGCGTGCGGCGGGAGAGGGTGTCGGCATCCATCGGGCGGGCTCTCCGCAGGTATGCCTCTGTCTACCTGACCCGTTGAACGGCGTCGGGCCGAAGGTGTACGCAATCGGGCCAAGACGACACGATGCGGAAGCCGCGATGCGTTCGATCCGGGCCGAGGATTACCAGAACGTGCCGCGCCGGGTCGCGGTGATGCCCAAGACCTTCGCGGCCGGGAGCCGCACGGGCCGGCACTTCCACCCGCGCGCGCAGCTTCTCTACGCGACGGCGGGCCTGATGATGGCGACCGCCCAGGACGGCACCTGGGTGGTGCCGGAGGGCCACGCCCTCTGGATCCCGCCGCGCCTGCCCCACGCGGTGGTGATGCACGGCGCGGTCTCGATGTGCTCCGCCTACCTCGCGGCCGATGCCGTCTCGGGCTTCCCGACCCGGGCCCAGGTCATCGCGGTCTCGCCCCTCCTCGCCGCCGCGCTGGCGGCGCTGACCGGCGAGCCCGTGCTCTACGACGAGGCGGGGCGCGGCGGTCACCTCGCGGCGCTGGTGCTCGACGAGATCGCGCGGGCGCCGGAGACGCCCTTGACCCTGCCGCTGCCGGACGATCTCCGGCTCCGAAGGGTCTGCGTCGGGCTGATCGACGATCCTGCCTCGCCCCTCGATCTCGACGCCTGGGCTTGGCAGGCGGGTCTCAGCCGCCGGACCCTGACGCGGGGGTTCCGCCAGGAGACGGGCCTGAGCCTGGGGGAGTGGCGTGCCCGGGCACGGGTGATCCGGGCCATGGCCCTGGCCGCCGACGGGCAGGCACCACGCCAGGTCGCGGCGGCGGTCGGCTATCGCAGCGTCCAGGCGCTGCGCGCGCGGATGGACCGCGTGATGCCCGCCGCGCGCCCCGCCGCCGACTGACTCGAGCAGGACGCTCACCTCAGCCGGCGGGCGGCGACAAGGTCAGCTTGCCGGTGAACGGCGCGTCTTGGTTGCGGTTGCTGGTGCAGGCATAATCCTGCGTGCCGGCCTTCATGGTCCTGAGGCGCAGGGTGCCCTGACCGTTCCGCTTCACGCTGTAGCCCTTCTCGCTCATCACGTGGACGAGGTCGCCGTCGGCGTGCAGGACGCGCCCGTTCTCGAACTGCTCGCCCATGGTGATGGTGATGGGAGCGTCGGCGCGGCTGATCACGTGCAACGCGACGTTGGTGTCGGCGGGCAGGAGCAGCTCGGCCGGCGCGCAGACCGGCTTTCCGTCTTTCATGGTGATGGTCAGCTCCACCGGCGGCATGGCGTCGCTCGCGGGTGGGGCGAGCGGCTTGCCTTCCGCGAAGGCCGGTTGGGCGGACAGGAGGGCGGCCAACGTACCGAGCCCGAACAGGGTGCGTCTCACGATCTTTCGGTCTCCGAAGGTTCTGCGGTGGTCCGAGAACAAGGATGACCAAGATCATGGAGTTCCGGGACGTGACGCCCTGCCGCGATTGCGGGGGGAATACGCCCGCCTACCTCCGCCGTGCCGTCCGCAGACGCTCGCGCCCAACGCCGCGCCTGATGCGTGCCTCCCGCGATCTGCGCAGCCGATCCTGTCGCGGCGAACCCGCTCGGGACGCTCAACCCTGCGCGCGTCACCGACCTGATCCGCATATCGAAGGCCGCGTCGGTGAGCCCGCGCCTTCGCGTGCGGGGACGACAAGCGGAGTCGACAAACGGCAGATGCGGCGCGGACCTCAGGGGACCGCGCCGCATCTCGGAACTCGGAATTGCCCTGCCCCCCGTCATCGTCGGATGACGGGGGGCAGGCTCGATCCTGCACGCGGGCCCGCTTCGATGGAGGCTACACCGGCATCGAAGCGCGTGACGCGGCCCGAACTCAGTACTTGCGGATGATGGGTTCCGCCATCGGTGCCGGAGCCTCGCCGAAGGTGTAGCGGATGCCGCCGTAGATCGAGAGCGGCTGAGCCAGCGTCGTCGTACGGGTATCGTTGACCGGGTAACGGTTCGCCACCAGTCCCGGCTCGAAGAAGGTGCCGAACGTGGCGTAGCGGTTGTTGGTCAGGTTGGTCACGTAGCCGAAGAGTTCCAGGTTGGGATTCACCCGGTAGCTCGTGTTGAGATTCATCACGTAGTAGGCGGGCAGCTTCCGGTTCAGGTTCGACTCGTCACCCCGGTAGTACGAGGACGAGTACGCCTGGAGCGCGAGGCCGACACGCCAGCGCGGCAGCACCTCGACGTCGAAGCCGACCTTGAACTGGTGGGCGGGGATCAGCGGGACCTTGTTGCCGGGGGTGACGGAGATGGCACCGTCGTCGGAGAGCGGGTTGTTCGGCGAGGACAGCGTCCCGTTGAACTGGAAGGTGGCGTCGATCAGGGCGTAGTTGGCATAGACCGAGAGCCAATCGGCCACGTATTCCGTGCCGATCTCGAAGCCCTGACGGCGCGTGGCCGGCACGTTCACGAAGTAACCGCGGGCCGAATTGCCGGGCGTCGCGAGCTGGAGGATGTCGTTCGCCAGGTCGGTGCGGAAGGCGCCGATCTTATAGTTGACGAGCCCCCCGTCGTAGAAGTTCGGCAGCGTGCCGCGGAAGCCGACTTCGTAGGTCTGGCCCGTCACCTGCTTGAGCGGCGGGTCGGCCACCAGCGAGTTCGGCAGGAGGCAGGGCCGCAAGGGATTGGCGCAGGCGAGTTCGAGCGGCGTCGGGGCGCGGTTCGATTCCGAGTAGCCGCCGTAGAGCGACAGGCCGGGGCTGAAGCGATAGGTCAGACCGGCCAGCGGATTGATCTTGTTGAAGTAGTGCGTGCCGGTCACGTCCGGCGAGAAGCCGGTCAGGTCCTGCGTGGAGATGCGGGCGAAGTTGAGCCGGGCGCCCGCGGTCAGCGAGAGGGCGTCGGTCAGGTCGATCGTGTCGGTGGTGTAGAGGCCCATGTAGAGGTTCGAGCCGGTCACCGAGCTCGGCGCGATGCCGAGGGCGCCCGCGGTGCGCAGGAAGTCGGTCCCGAGCCCCGGGATGTTGCCGTAGAACGGGTTGGCCGGGTTCGTGGTCACCGACAGGTCGGGATTGATCACCCCGAGGGTGCTCGACGACTTGAAGCTGTAATCGGCCACGTCGATCGAGCCGCCGACCACGAAGCTGTTGTTGAAGCCGAAGACCCGGTCGCGGTTGGCGGCCTGCAGCGAGCCGCCGTAGCCGGTCGCCTCGGTCTTGGTCACGTCGAGGGTGCCGTAGGGCACGCCCGCGGTGAACGGCACGCCCGTGGCGCCCGCACCCCGGCCGAGGATCAGGAACTGGTTGCGGAAGTCGAGCTGCGACTGACCAGCCGCGGGGCTGAAGCCGTCATCCTCGAAGCAGAGCCGGCCGCGGAAGCTCGAACGCGTGCTGCAGTTCTCGAAATTGCCGTCGTTGCCGTCGATATATTGCTGGCTGAAGCGGCGGAAATAGGCGTTTCCGGCGAGATCCCAGGTCGGCGAGATGTCGACCCGGCCGGTCAGCTGCAGGGTGCCGAGCTCGGTCGTGGTGGTCTGCGGGTAGGTGAAGATCGCGCGCGGATCGCGGTGGGTGAAGTCGGTCGGCGTCGCGGCGGCGGCGCCGAAATAGGTCCGCGCCAGCTGGCCGATCAGGTGGAACTCCGAGTCGGGCGTGCGGTAGCCGAGGTCACCGTAGACGCGGCCGATCGTGCTGGGGCTCTCGTAGCGCCAGCCGCGATCGTTCAGGCCGTCGCCCGCGAAATAGACGCTCCAGGGACCGATCATCTTGCCGTACTGGAGCGAGCCGGCGGTGCGTGCGTCCGAGCCGCCGAGCGCGGTGATCTCCGTGCCCTGCCAGGTGAAGCCGTTCTTCATCTGGATGTTGATGGCGCCACCGAGCGCGTTCAGGCCGAAGACCGGGTTGCCCGTGACGATGTCGATGCGGTTGATCGCGACCTGCGGGATCAGATCGAGGTTGACGGTGTCGCCGAAAGCCTCGTTGATGCGGACGCCGTTCTGGTAGACGGCCAGACCCTGCGGCACGCCGGTCACCGGCGAGGCCTGGAAGCCGCGATAGTTGATGTCGACGCGGTTGCTGTTGCCCTGCGAGTCCGAGAGGTTCAGGCCGGGAACGCGCCGGGCCAGGGTGTCGACCGCGTTGAAGGTCGCCCGGTCGAAGTTCAGGTCGGACGCCGTCACCGTCTCGACGGTGCTGGGGATCTTGTAGAGCGGCTGAGCGCCGCCACGCAGCCGCTCGGTGCTCGGCACCTGAAGCACCGGCGCGTTGTACAGGGAGGTGTTCGGCGCTCCGCTGCCTGCGGACGTACCCACCGGGGTCGTCGCGACGACGCTGATCTCACCCAGCGTGACAGACTGTTGCGCCTGAACCGCCCATGGCATCAGCGCCACCGACGCGAACAGACTGTAACGCAGCGAGCGCATTTTTCCCTCGACCCAGCTGATGTTTGTTGTCGCCCCTGGTGGGGCGCAGTCCAGCACTCATGTGACGGGGCGATCGAAGAGACAATACAGCGAAGCTCGGGTTCTCCCGCGCGCGGCGAATGTGGCATCGAATTGGCGGGCAGCGTGACGCGTACGCCACATTTTTGCTTTAGGCTCAGAGCGTTAGTGAGACAAAGTGGCAACCGGTCCGGGAGCATTTGGCAATCGGCCGGCGCGCCGCGCCCCGTCAGGGCAGCGTCCGCCTGCAGATGCCGTCCCTGCCCGTGGATTCGGCCGTTCACGCTTGACCGGTGCCCTGCTCCCTGAGCGTTCGCGGGAGCGCGCGCCTCATGCCGCCGAGGCCGCGACGCCCGATGGTTCGGTCGAGGATCCGGCGCGTCGCGTGCGAGCGTGCCGCGACCGGCCCGGATGCATCGGCAGGCAGGATCGATCAGAGGATCGCCCGCCCGGGACGAATGCCTAAAGCAATCAGGCAATACTGGCAGTTTCAAAGTCGCAGTCCGCGCGTTACCGTCGGGAACTTCCAAAGGCCTTCCGCTCTCAATGATTGGCCGACACTGCGAGGCGCTGCGGAGACGCAGCGCCTTCTTTTTGGCCTGCCCGACGGCCGAAATCGCCTCTGCCAAATCGCTCTGCCGGAGCGCGTCACGCATGTGCCCTTCGCGGCGGCGCTCTCCACGAGTGTCCGGCCGCGCTCGGAGGAGGCGAGATGCGATGCGTCCCAGCAGACAGCTCGAATTCTGAAACGCATCGACAGGTTGCGGTTATTCTGCCGGTCCGTCCTTGTTCAGCGAGACGCACGTCTTGACCATGTCCTCGAGACGAAGCTCGCCGGTGTTTCCGATATTGGCTGTCTCCTCCAGGCATCGCATGAAGTACCGATGATCCAGGGATCCGGAGAGACCGACGAACGCTTTTCCCATCCGGTTCGTGAAGTCGACCTTCTCGCTCGTGCTCGCCCGCGGCCAGAGCGAGGCCTTGCTGTCCAGCCTCAGCCCAGCCGCGTGTGCCGGAGAGAAGTCATACGCAGAAATTAATAAGAACAGGGCCGCGGCTCGTTTCATGAGACGTCTTCCTTTTGTTTTCGACATCGTTATCCTGTGACGTCTCGAAGAGATGTTTACGACATCTCTCAGCAAGACCCGCACCCATCCAGATTTCCATCGGCGCTGGCGCCCGTCGGGGCTCGCAGAACCGCCCTCAATGCGTCACAGCGTGGGACAACCCCTATGAAATCGACATTCGTCACCGGCATCCTCTGCATCGCCTTCGTTGGTCAGATCACGGCCGCGGGAGCCGAAGCAGAGCCGGGGAAGAGCAGTTCAGATCCACGCAACGGCGCTGCGAAACTGGCGGGCCTGGTCGGTTTCGTAAATACGTCCTGCCCCGACCTGCGCAGCAACCAGAACCTGTTCAAGACAGCGATCGAGCGGATGGGCGTGAACCTCGATGAACTCGAGCGCGGGGAACTCCTGCTTCGCGCCCGATCCTACCTCGAAGCCTACCGGAAGGATGTGCCGGCGAGCTGCACGCGGGCGGCCGAGCTATTCGGCCCAAACGGAACAATTCTTCCCAACATCGTCCTGCCCAAGTAAACGTCGGATCTCCGCCCGCGACGCACGCCGAGACGCGCGATCGGCGGCGATCGAGCGTCCCCGGCTCGATCTTCCGATCCGCTCCCCGAGCCATCAGGGCACATCCGGCGGTCCCGCAGAGCCACCGGGTCAGCGCGCTTCGGTGGGCTTCTGACGGGCCGGCATGTTGAGATCGGAGATCAGACCTTGTTCGATGGCAATCCGCAGCAGGTCCTTGTCGGTCGCGAGCTCGAGCTTCTGGCGCATGCTGGAACAATGGCTGACGACCGTCTTGTAGTTGATCGATAGCTTCGTGGCGATGTTGTGCTTCGATATGCCTTGACCCAGCAGAGCGAAGATCTCCAGCTCGCGGTTGTTCAGCCGGGTCGCCGGCACCTGATGTTTGGTGAGATTGAAGAAGGCGAGGCGCGTGGCGACGTCGTGATCGAGGTAGGCGCATCCGCCGCGGACAGCGTCGAAGGCTGCGTGGAACGTCGCGGCCGGAGCATCCTTGAACACGTAGCCGATCGCTCCGCTCTCGACCGCGCGCGCGATGACGACGGGGTCGGTGTGCATGCTGAACACCAGGATTCGCGCCCGCCGATCATGCGCGCGGATGCGCTCGATCAGAGACAGGCCCGACAGGCCCCTGTCCTCGAAGCTCAGGTCGGTCACGACGACCTGGGGGTGGAAGCGATCGAAGGCGTGGTGAGCGCTCACCGCGTCCCGGGCCTCGTAGATGGTCGCGATCCCGGCATCCTCCAGCAGGATCCGAAGGCCGTGGAGGACGAGCGGGTGATCGTCCGCGATCAGGACGCTGGTCCCCGCGCCCTGTTCCCGCGCATCGCCCGCCGGATCGCCGGAGCGCTGCCGCACGCGCCCGGCGCGAGGTGCGTGCGCCATCATGGTTGCGTCTCCCCCGTGCGCTGCGCTCCGTAGCGCTCGATCAGCCTGGCGCGCGCGGCGGCACGGTCGGAGCCGGCATTGCGCGTGTTGAGGTAGTGCTGGCACATCTCGCCATAGAGCTGCTTGCCCCTGCCGGCGGCGGCGATCGCGGTGAGGCTCTCGATCAGGTCGCCGTAGCTTTCCCGCTGGCCCGTCTCCGCGAGCATCTGCCCGAGTTGTGCGGTCCGGTTGGCGATCATGCGGGGATCTTCGATGAAGTAGGGTTTCGCGCGGGCCAGGACGCGATGCAGCCGCGCGGCGGTCGGGTCGTCGGCGCCGACGAGGTGATCCGCCTCGCGGCTGGCCAGCCAGCGCGCGGTGTCGATGGCGTCGGTCGGCGCGAGCCATGTCGCGACATCCATGTCGGATTTCGTGGCGACGACCGATTGCTCCTCGTCGCGGGCATTGGTCGGGCCGCCGTCGCAGGCACCCAGCCCCAGGGCGAGCACCGGCGCGAGGAGTACGCGCAGCCTCATCGGACCCTCTCGTCGGGTGTGCCCGGCGCTTCGGGAGCGCCCAGCGCAATCGCGCGGGGTCCCGCGCCGACGCGGATGCGCTCGGATTCGCGAAGCGTCGCGAGGTCGATCACGGAGACGTCGTCCGAGAACCAGTTCGCCACGTAGGCCCGGCCCCCGAGCACCGCGATGCCCTCGGGATATTTCCCGACCGCGACCGTGCCCGCGAGCGTCAGCCGATCGGCGTCGAGCACCGAGACCGTGCCGGCGTGCTGGTTCGTCACGAGGACGAGCCGGCCATCCGGGCTGACCGCGACGCCGTAGGGCATGGCGCCGACCGGCACCGTCGCGACGGGCTCGAGCGACCGCGTGTCGATGACCGTGAGCGTGTTGCTGCGCACGTTGGCGACGTAGAGGCGATCCTGGCGGGGATTCAGGGCCAGGGCGAAGGGCGCCTCCCCGGCGGCCACGGTGGCGATCCGGACCATGGAGCGCGTATCGACGACGCTGACCTGCCGGCTCTCGCGGTCAGCCACGAAGAGACGGCCGGCCCGGTCGAGGGCGAGCCCCGCGGGCTCGCGGCCGACCCCGGCGATCCCCTCGACGCCGCCGCTTGCCGTCGAGAGGCGGCTCACGGTGCCGGCCCGCCAATCCCCCACGAAGAGGCTGGCGCCGTCGTCCGACACCGCGATCCCGAAGGCCTGGCCCGCGAAGGCGAGGCGCCGCAGCGCGGGCCCGTCCCGGCCGCCGACCACCGTGATGGCGCGATGATCGGGATGGCTGAGATAGACCTGCCCGCCGGGTCCGACCGCGATGCCGGCCGGCCTCGGCCCGACGAGCAGGGCGGGATCCGCCGCCGCCGCTCCGGCGCCGACGCGCGCGAGCATCCCCGCCTCCTGGCTCACCACGTAGACCGCCGCGCCGCCCGCCTGGGCGGGGGCCGGAGCGGCGATCAGGCAGGCGAGGACGAAGGGCGCGCAGCGGCGGATCATGGCGTCGCGGCGCCCTCGACCTTCGCCTTCAGGCCGTTCAGGCCATCCTCGAAATACCGGCTCATGGCGGCCCGGCCGGCAGCGTCGCTGAGGTTCTCCGGCGGCTCGTTCCCGGTGTCGCCGCGATAGAAGCGGCCCATCCACGCGACCTTCGCGCCCTCGCCGTCCGGCGTGACCGTGAGCGTCGCGGAGTAGGACGAGACCGGCAGCGCCGTCAGATCGGGATCCGACATCCGGTAGGAATAGGTGAGGCCGTCCGCCTTCCACTCGTCGAGACCCTCCTTTAGGGTGCCGCCGCGCTTGAAGGTGACCGTGCGGGTCCCGCCCTCCCGGTTGCCGTTCGCGCCCTCGCTCCTGGCGACGTCCGGATGCCAGCTGCCGATCCCGGCAAAGTCCCCGACCACCTTCCAGACGGCTTCGGGCCTGGCCTTGATCGTGATCGCCCGGTCGATCTTCTGCGGCGTCGGACCGTGTGCGAGGGCGGCCGTTGCCGCGAGCACGAGGAGTGCGGTCGATGTGACGAGACGCATGAATCAGACTTTCTTCCCTCGCGGGACGTGATGCGCGCTCGTGCTTCCGGGCGCGCGCAGGAGGGGGGCGGCGAAGACGGCGAGGAGCAGCGCCAGAGCGGCGGCGCCGAGGAACGGGCGCAGGTCGAGGTCGGCCGGGACGGGGCGCGGCGTCGCCGCGGCGGCAACGGGGGGGAGGAGGCCGCCCGGGCCCGCGAGATGGGCGTAGGCGAGGCCGGTCTCGCCCGCGAGCGCCTTCAGGTAGGGCTCGCGCACGGAGGACAGATGCTCGCTGCCGCGCGCCGCCGAGCTGCCGAAGGGGGCGTTGCGGGGGTTGTAGCCCTCGCGGCTCTCCGCATCGGCGGGCGGAGGTCCGAAGCGGTTCTCCTGCTGGACATCGGTCTCGCCATAGAAGCCGACCTCGCGGCCGCGGTCGTCGTAGCGCGGGATCGGCGAGAGGCCGTACCCCCCTGCGCCGACGATGAGCCCGCGCACGGCCCCGGGCTTTCCCGGGAAGGGCGGGCCGCCGGTCCGCGGCAGCGGCGGTGCTTCCTGGCCGTCGGTGACGAAGACGAGATCGGTCCCGAGGCTCTCCGCCATCTCGATCGCCCGGAACAGACCCGCCGCGATCCGGCTGTCTCCCTCCCAGGCCATGCGCCAGTCGAGGGCGGCCAAGGTCCCGTCGAGCGGCGCGAAGTCGCCGCAGACCTCGATCGGCAGGAACAGGAGGAAGGGGCGCCGCTCGGTGAAGATCCCGAGCGCCAGCCGGGAGCCGCAGGGCAGGCCCGCCACGAGGGCGCGCAGGGCCGCCTTGGTGGTGTCGAGCCGGCTCGCGGGGCCGCCCTCCGCGCCGCGGTAGTCGCGCACGTTCATGCTGCCCGTGATGTCGACGACGGCGAGGATCTCGTAGCCCGTCCGCGTCAGCGGCAGCGGAGCGGCCGCGAAGGTGAGCAGGACGAGCGCGAGGGCGCCCGACAGCAGCTGCAGCCGGCGGTCCCGCAGATTGCGGGCGAGCATCCGGGTCGGGAACGGCCGCCTCACGGGGCGCCCCGCGGCTGGCCCGGGATATCGGTCCAGATCTTCTTCGGCTCGGCCTTCAGCTCGTCGCCGCTCTTGCGGTCGAAATCCGGGAAATCACGGATCAGGCGCGAGGCGACGTCGAGGTTGAACTTCGCGTCCCAGAAATCGGGCTTGGCCTGGAGCGCCCGGCGATAATCCTGGCGCGCGAGGGTCACGAGGGGACCGGCCGGATCGAGGTCGTTGCGCTCCAGATGGCCGAAGGCGCCGCGCAGGCGGGCATTGGCCAGGGCGTAGCGGGCGCGGGCGACCCGGTCCGGATCGCCCCGGCGCTCGAGAGCCTCGATCACGGCCTCGGCCTCCTCGGTCCTGCCTCTCAGGGTCAGGAACTGCGTGCGGGCGAGGAGCAGCGCCCCGTCGGCCGCGGGCGCGACCGCAACGTCCCGCCCGTCCTGGAGGGCCGCGATCGCGCGGTTGGTCAAGGCCGTCCGCCATGCCGCCACGCCGAAGCCGAGAGCCGCGACGAGGAGCGCGATCGGAAGCGTGAGGATGAGCGCCGGCCATGCGCGGCGCCCAAGGGCGCCGGCCCGGCCAAGCCGGGTCGGCCGACCCGGCGCGGTCCGGCTCCAGGATCGATCGAGGGTCGCTGCGCTCACGCGGCCCTCCTCTCGCGGGAGACGCCACGGGCCGGCGTCGCCTCGGCCGCCGCCGCGCGTCCGCGGCGCAGATCCGCCTCGACGAGCTTGCCGGCGATCAGGATGAGGAGGCCGAGGGCGCTCAGGGCGTAGGCGACGGGCGTCAGATCCCGGCGCGGACGCTGCTCGGTGTAGGGGATCGGGTCGCGCTCCAGCCCTTCGATCCGGCGGATCGCGTCCGCCACCGCCTCCGCGCTCTCCACCTCGAAGGCGCGGTAGGGCACGCCGAGACTCCGGAAGAACAGGTCGAGGTGGCGCTCGGGCGCCGCTTGCGGCGTGTCCTCGCCGGCAGGCCGGTCCGAGATCGAGGGTGAGCCCTTGGTGCGCAGGAACAGCCAGTAGAGATTGGGCCGGACCTTGGCGAAATCGGCGCGCAGCTGCCCCTGCACCCGCGGATCGATCACCGCCGCGCCGTCGGAGACGAGCAGCAGCACCCGCGAGGCCTCGGCCGTCCCGGTGCCGAACTGCGCGAGGGCCATGGCGAGGCCACGGGCGACGTTGGTGTAGTCGAGGCCGGGCCGGTCGATGGCGTCGATCGCGGCGCGCACCGCCGTGTGGCGCTCGGTCATCGGCAGGACGAGCATCGGTGCCGTCGAGAAGGCCGCCACGGCGAACTGATCGTGCGCCCGGCTGCCGACGAACTCGCCGAGGAGGCGGCGCGAGGCGGCGGCCTTCGATTCCTCGCCCCCCGAGGGCTGCCGGCCGGCGAAGGTCTCGTTCATGCTGCCCGAGCGGTCGATCAGCATCGAGACCTGCGCGCCGATGCCGGTGCGGGTGACGGTCTCGCCACGCCGGTAGGGCCCGGCGAGCGCCAGGATCACGCCGCCGATCGCCAGAACGCCCGCGAGGCTCAAGGCCCGGCCGATCGCCCGCGACAGCCCGTCCGAGGGGGCGGCGCGGATCGCCGGAACCGGCGTGACGCGTTGGCCCGAGACCCAGAGGGGCAGCAGGGCGAGCGGCAGCAGCCACAGGAGGAGGGGCGAGGCGGCGTCGAGTCGGGCGAGGAACGCGCTCACGGGCATCTCAGCGGGTCCGCTCGGCTGCGGCGAGGCGCCGGGCCGTCTCCTCGACCTCGGCCAGGGACCAGTCCCCGCGGGCGGCCGCGGTCGCCCCGCCGAAGAAGGCGAGGCGGGACGCCGCGAAGAACCGCGTCAGGGGCGCGTTCAGGGGCCTGAACGCGGGGTGCCGGTCGAGGAAGCCCAGGAGATCGTCGGCGAGGACCCGACGACCGTCGGTCTCGTCGAACCCGCGGTGCAGGCTGAGCAGGGCCTCGCGATAGGCGGCGTCGGCGTCGGGCCGGCGCGAGAGCCCGGCCAGCCGCCGCAGGGCGATCGCGAAGGCGCGCCCCGGCCGCGCACCGAACGGCCACCAGGCCCGGTGCCACCCGAGCAGGATCAGCGCGAGGGCGGCGAGCCCGAGGAGCGTGCCGGCGGCGCGCAGCGCGGGCGCGACGTCGAGGGCCGCGACGCGCCCGTCGGAGCGGACATAGTCGACCGGGTTCTCGCGCGCGGGGGGCTGCACCTCGCGCAGGGGCGAGACGTTGAGCATCCAGGCGGGGACCTGCGCGATCGCCGTCGTGGTGCCCCCGTGGCTCTCGTTGGCGAGGGTGACGGCGAAGCCCGGGATCTCCAGAGCACGCGCGTCGAGGGCAGCGTAGAAGTTCTGATAGGTCAGGGACAGGCGTATCCGCCGGGCATCGGCCAGGTCGACCTGCGCGACGCCGACGTCGCGCAGGTCGAGCCAGTAGGCCACGGGGCCGGGCTTCGGCAACGAGGCGGCCTGCACCGAGAAGCCCGAATCCGCCACGATGTCGACCTGTGCCTGCACGAGGTCGCCGAGGAAGTAACCGAAGGGGCGCGGCGTGCGCACCTCGACGGAGCGCACCTGCGCCGCCAGCATGCCGGGACACGCGGCCAGCAGAAGCGAGAGGAGGGCGAGGAGCGGACGCATCGGCCGCCTCAGCTCGTCAACAGGTGGCGGCTCAGGGCCTCGGGGTCGAAGCGATCCACGAGGCGGAAGGGCGCCCGCCCGACGGCCGTGGCGATGCGGCGGAGTTCGTCCAGGCGCGCCCGCTCGCGGGCGATCCAGCGCTGGCGCAGCTTCGGCCTCATGAAGACCACGCGGCGGCCCGCGCCCTCGAGATCGTCGAGCTCGACAAGCCCCCAGGCCGGCAGGCCCTCGTCCTCGGCGCTGTCGACGAGCAGGATCGGCACCACGTCGTGAAGGGCCAGGGCGGCGAAGACCTGCTCGATCAGGGCCGATGGCCAGCGAAAATCCGAGATCAGGAAGACGAGCTTCGGCCGGCCCACCAGGAGGCGGGCGGCGGTCACGAGCCCCGCCGCGCCGGTCTCCGCGCCCGCGGCCGCCGCGATGCGACCGGCCATGTCCAGGGCCCTCCCACGGCGCCGGGTCGCGGGCAGGAACAGGTCGTCGCGCAGGGTCTCGCCGCAGGCGATCAGTCCGAAGGCGTCGCCGATGCGGGTGGCGGAACCGGCGAGCCCGACGCAGACCTGACTCGCAAGCATCATCCGGTCCGCCGCGCCCCGGAAGCGCATCGAGGCGGAGAGGTCGACCAGCGCCCAGGCCTCGACGGCCGTGCGCGCTTCGAACCGGCGCACATGCGTGCCCTCGAAGGGGTCGCGGAGCGTCGCGCGGATATCGATGCGCCGGGCCTCCGGCAGGCGCCAGAACGGCACCTGATCCCTGAAGGTGCCGAGGCCGCCCGCATCACGGCCGCGATGCGCACCGACGCGGCTGCCGGCGGGCCGCCAGCGCGGCAGGTAGATGATCTCGGCCGTCGTCCCGCCCGGCCTCATGGGGCCGGCACCATCGCGAACACCGCCCGGCACAGGTCCGGAACGATCGTCTCCCGGCGCATCTCGTAGACGGGCTCCAGGAAGACGCGGTGCGCCATCACCTCGGGGAAGATCGCGCGCACATCCTCGGGCACGAGCCAGTCACGGCCCTCGAGCCAGGCGCGGACGCGGGCGGCCCGGACCAGGAAGGCGACGCCGCGCGGCGAGGCGCCGCCCTGCACGAGCGCCGCCATATCGATGCCGGGCAGGCGGATGCCGGCCTCGCCCGGCCGTACCAGCGCCTCCCAGAGCGCGATGACGTAGGCCTCGATCTCCGGACTGGCCTGGATGGTATGCTGGATCGCCCGCGCGATGCCGGCGATCGCCGCGTGATCGAGGACCCCCTCGGCAACCTCCTCGATCAGGCGGTCGGTGTCGTGGAAGCGAGGATCGAAGACCAGGGCGCGGCGCGCCTCGGCGTCGCGCGGGGTCTCCACGCCGATCTCCATCAGGAACCGGTCGCGCGCCGCCGCCGGGAGTTCGAAGGTCTCCTCGCGCTCGACGCGGTTGCGGTCGGCGAAGACCTGGAGGTTCGGAAAGCGGTACTCGCGGTTGAAGGCCGCGACGCTGCGCTCGGCCATCAGGCGCAGGAGCAGGGAATGCACCTGTGGCCGCGCCCGGTTGATCTCGTTGAAGAAGAAGACCGCCAGATCTTCGGAGGAGCGCAGGACGGGCCCGGGCTCGACCCGGGGACGCCCGTCATCGGCGAGGTAGCTGTGGTAGATCAGGTCCGAGGGCATCATGTCGACGGTGCCCTCGATCCGCTCGTAGGCCCCGCCGAGGGCGCGGGCGACCGCCCGCAGCAGCGTGGTCTTGCCCACGCCGACATCGCCTTCGAGCAGCACGTGGCCGCGGGCGAAGATCGCGATCGTCAGGAGGCGGATCGCCTGCGCCTGCCCGAGGACGGCCTTGCCGACCTCGCGCTCGAAGCGACCGGCCGCCTCGCGCCAATCGGTGAGCATCGCGTCTCCGGGACGGATCCTGTTCATGCTGCTTCCTGGTCCTCGGACCCGTCCGGAGGACGGGACGCACGGCCGCGACCCCGGTTCGGCGGATGCCCCCGGGATGGCGCGGTGCACCTCCCCGGGGTCGGGTCGCGGCCGCCGTGACGGCCGCCCGGAGCACGGGCGGCCAGCGACGTCAGTTCGACGAGATCTTGCTGACGTCGTACTCGAACTTGCCGGTCTTCTTGGCAGCCTCGATGCGCTTCTTGTTGCGCTCCTCCATGCCCTTGATGGATTCGGACTGCTTGTTCAGCTCCTTCGGGTCGTGCTTCGGATCGTATTTCGAGCCCGCGACCTTCTCGGGGAAGCCGGGCTTGGGCTCCCAGCAATTGCCGGCCGCCTTGCACTTGGTGCCGTCATAGGCCAGCGCCGGGCCGGCGAGCCCGGCTCCTGCCACCAGCACGGCCGCCGTGATCAATCTGCGCATCGTCATCTCCTGCGTTTCTCCCTGGTGCGGCGGCGACCGCCGCTCGTTGACCGCGCGAATGGCGCGACGTGACTTCCCGAAGGGCGTCATTCCAGCGGCTTGCACTGGCCCTTCGCATCCCTCGGGAAGGTCTCTCCTTCCCTGTATGGCCTGTAGGTCTTCTTCTGCTCGGCATCGAGCCAGACGGCGTCCTTCACAGGACCGGTGTAGAGATGCCGGATCCAGGCGATGACCTGCAGCATCTCGTCAGGCGTGAGGTTCTCGTTGTGCGGGCCCATCATGCCGTTGGCGCCGCCGAAGATCGTCGAGAACAGGCCCGTATCCTCGGTATTGGCCGGATAGGTCCAGTAATTGTCGTTGAGGCCGGGGCCGAGCTTGCCTTCGGCAAGATGGCCGTGGCAGCCCGAGCAGGAGGTGGCGAACAGGCTCTCGCCGTTGCGCAGGCAGGCCTTGTCGTCGATGTAGAGGTTCTTGCCGGACTCGAAGAACGCCTTGACGGCGGGGGTGTCGCGACCGCCCTCCTTGCCCTGGGAGGTGTCGAGCGCCTCCCCCGTCACGGTGTTGCGGAAGACGATCCCGGATTGCGGCCCGGACGCCGGCTGGGCGAGCGCCGCGAGGCCGACCGAGGCGAGGGCGAGGGCGAGGGCGAGGCAGGCGGCAAGGCCGGTTCTGGTTTGCATCATCATGGGGGCTCTGGTTGCTCTCCTTCACGTCGCCGGGACCGGGCGCCGGACGGCCGATGCCCGCATCCCTGCGCGGATGTCAGTTCGAGGCAGGCGCGAGGGGCACGCCCTCCTGCTTCAGGATCGCCGCGATCTGCGGCTTCGCCTTCTCGATCCCGGCATCGAGCGCCGTCCTCAGGGCCCCGTCGTCCCGGCGCACGCCCATCGACTGGTCGAAGCTCTGGGGCATGCGCTGGCCGTCGCTGCGCACGGTGTCGTCGGGCACCGGGTTCATGCGCAGGGGCGTCGTCGATTCGCGCACGTAGCGGGCGATGTCGGGCGCGAAGGCGACGCCGACATCGGCCTTGCCGCTCGCGACCTCGCTCACCATCCGGGCCGGGTCGATCTGGGTGTACTGGTTGCGCGGCGCGCGGAAGTTCACGAGCGAGTAGAGGTAGGCCATGTCCTCCTCGTAGCGGCCGATATCCTTGAGCATCGCCTCGGCCGGGGTGCCGAACCCCACCACCATGTGGCCGACATCCCTGAGGCGCGGATCGGCCCAGGACTTCACGTCGAGGTCCCGGTCGGCGCGGGTGAGGAAGACGTAGCCGCTGCGGTAATACGGCTTCGTCGTGAGCACCCGCGGGTCGTCGCTGTCGAGGCCGACGACGACGTCGCAGGTCTTCTTGTCGAGCCCGTCGCGCACGAGGTAGATCGCGGGCTTGTCCAACCAGACGAAGACGGGCTTGCGCCCCATCGCCTCGGCGACCGCTGCCGCGATGCGGTTCTCGAGCCCCGATCCGTCCCGCAGCGAGAGCGGCGGCTGCCTCTCGGAGGCGCAGATGCGCAGCGTTCCGGGATCCGCCTGGGCCTCGGCTTCCTTGGCGCGCGGTTCCTGGGCGCGCGGTTCCTGGGCGCGCGGTTCCTGGGCGCGCGGTTCCTGGGCGGCGGCAGGCGCAACGAGGCAGCCGAGCGCCAGGACGAGAGCGGCCGATCGGGCCGCGCGGCGGCATCCGTTGGCGAGCGGCATGGATCGATTTCCTCTGATGCTGCTTGTTCGCGCAACGATCGGGAATGGCGTGCCCGAGGCAACTTCACATTGCGCGGATGCTTGGATTGCGAATTCTGGAGCAGACCGCGGGGCAACCGCGATCTGCACCGTCATGGACCCGGATCGAGCCACGCCGATCCGGGTCGGCCGGATCGAGCCACGCCGATCCGGGTCGCCCTACTTCGAGGCGCGCTGCTCGTACTCGCCGACGTTCGGATCGTCGTAGGGACCCTTGCCGTCGAGGGAGAACACCATCACGCCGCCGCCCATCTGGGTGTAGTTGGCGAGCTTCTTGAAGGCGCCCACCGCGCCGAGGCCGGCGGTCGGGTCCTGCAGGTCGAAGACGAGGCCGACACCCGGCCAGCCGCCGACGCCGTAGTAGATCGCGACGTACTGCGTGCCCTTGTGGCTGTAGGTCATCGGGTAGCCGATGGCGCCGGACGGCAGCTTGTACTTCCAGAGAAGATCGCCGTTATCCGAATCGCGGGCCTTGATGTAGCCGTCGAGGGTTCCGTAGAGCACGAGATTGCCGGCGGTCGCCGTCGTCCCGCCCCACACGGCGAAGCGCTCCATCTTCTCCCAGTTGAACTTGCCCGTGATCGCGTTGTAGCTCTTGATCTGGCCAAGTCCCTCGTAGTTCTGCCGGTCGCCCTTCGGGCCCGGATACATGTTCAGCGTCGCACCGACGAAGAACTGACCCGCCCGGTAGGGCAGCATGAAGGGCTCCCAATCCATGCAGATGTGGTTGATGCCCATGAAGAAGGCCTGACGCTTCGGGTCGTACGAATCGTGGCCCTGGTTGTGGTAGCCCATCGCCGAGGGGCAGATGTCCTTGGCGAGGTGGTCCATCCGGGTGCCGTATTCGGGATCACGCACGGGCTGGCCGGTCTTCAGGTCCACCGACTTGAAGACGTTGACGGTGTCGTCGATCTTGTTGGCCGAGACCAGTGAGCCGTCGGTACGATCGAGGGTATAGACGATGCCGTTGCGGTCCGGATGGGTCAGAAGCTTGCGCATCTTGCCATCCTTGTCCTTCTGCTCGGACAGCATCATCACGTTGACGCCGGCATAGTCCCACTCGTCGTGGGGCGTCTTCTGGTAGCCGAACTTGGCCTCGCCGGTATCGGCGTCGCGGCCGAAGATCGTCATCGTCCACTTGTTGTCGCCCGGCCGCATGGTCTCGTTCCAGGGCGCCGGGTTGCCGGTGCCGAAATAGATCAGGTTCGTGCCGGGGTCGTAGGCGTACCAGCCCCAGTTCGTGCCGCCGCCGATCTTCCAGGCATCGCCCTCCCAGGTGGCGGTGCCGAGGCCCTTCTGGCCGTAATGGGCGTTCTTGATGTTGAAGTCGTCGGCCAGCAGCAGGTCCTTGTCCGGCCCGGTCGCGTAGGCGCGCCACTTCTGCTCACCGGTGCGCACGTCGTAGGCGGTGAGATAGCCGCGCACGCCGAGCTCGGCGCCGGACGAGCCGATGATCACCTTGTCCTTGACCACGTAGGGGGCGATCGTGAGGGTCGAGCCGACCTTGATGTCGGAGTTCTCGACCTTCCACACGGTCTCGCCGGTCTCGGCATTGAGCGCCGCCACGTTGCCGTCGAGCTGCGTCTTGAGGATCAGCGACGGGGTCTTGCCGTCGCCGGGCCAGTAGGCGAGGCCGCGGTTGACGAGGTCGCAGCAGGCCACGGCGCGGGCGGCCGGATTCTGCTTGGGCTTGTCCTGCCAGAGGATCGTGCCCGGATCGTCGAGGCTGACCGCGAAGGTGTTGTTCGGGAACGAGGTGTGGATGAACATTTTGCCGTCGACGACGAGGGGAGCGCCCTCATGCCCGTTGAGCAGGCCGGTGGAGAAGCTCCAGGCCGACTTGAGCTGCTTGACGTTGTCCTTGTTGATCTGCGTCAGATCGCTGAAATTGTTCGAGTCGTAGTTCTTACCGGGCATGACCCAGTTGTCGTCGCTCTTCGACATCTCGACGAGCTTGTCGTTCGCCGCAGCGATGCTCGAGAGCCCGATGGGCGCGAGCGCCATCACGGCGAGCACCGAGACCGAATTGAGGTTTTTGCTCATCCTGTGCGTCTCCTAGCCTGGCCGCCCCGTCTTCCGACCTTGCGGTCCTGCGTGGCGATTTCCCGTTTGGATCTCAAGCAGAAGCAGGAATGCTTTCCAGAAGATTCCAGCTATCATAAGATTGTGTTAAGTTTCGTTAGTTCTTATGATGTGCTTATTAATGCTTGACATCTTTCTATTCGTAGGCTGTCATTTATTGAATGTCTCCAGGATGTGCGGATATTTTTGCTCGGGATATTCTGGCAATCGCCATAGGATGATTCACCGTTCTGTCAGCTTGACCGGCCGACGCGAGGCAGGCCCTCCTCCGAGGAGGCCAGCCTCAGTCGCCGCCATGCGGGAGAGGAAGCGACGTGTTGATGCGGGTGTGCCGGAACGATCATCGGAGACGCGTGCCGTGCCCTCCCGGGCCGTGGCTGGCCGGATCCGTCGCGGCAATCCTGATCGCGATCTGTGCGGGTGCCGCGGTGGCGCGGGACGGGCGCGCGGTGGCCGCGCTCTATCCGCGCGACGGCCGCCGCGATCTCACCGGCTCGGACATGCGGCGCTATCCGGGCGCCGGCGCCCTCTATTGCCGGCGCAGCGACGGCATCCCGCAGAAGGCCGCCGCCGCGTGGCTGATCGGCGATCCCTCCATCGTGATGCTGAACGCCCACAACTTCCGGAACCGGCAAATGGAGAAGACGCGGGAGGTCGCCGACTGCTTCTTCCAGATCGCCGGGCGCAACTACGACTTCCTGCCGGATTCCCTGCGGCTCGGCACGGAGCCGACGGCGCGCGCGCTCCACATCACCGACGATTGGGCGATCCTGCGCCTCGCGACTCCGGCGGAGGGCGTCGCGGCGCAACCGCTGCCCGAGCCGCCGAGCCTGGCCGTCGGCCCGACCGATCTGTCCGTCGTCATGGTTTCACCGGCCGGCCATGAGAACTATCGCGGGCCGAGCAGCCTCGAATCCTGCCGGATCCGCCAGATCGATCCGCCGAGCGAGGACGGCATCCGTCGCGCCCGCCATGATTGCAACGACGGCTATGGCGGCTCGGGGTCCGGCCTGTTCGACGAAGCGGGACGATTGATCGCGATGCAAAGCGCGTCCCTGTCGATGAATTCCCGAAGAGACTTCGACGTGGACTTCCACTACGGGTCCGCGCTTCTGCTCGAGGGCGGTCTGCTCAAGGCGATCCAGAGCCTGACGCAGGCTGGCCGCAGGGACTGATCGGCGGGCGAGACGGCCCTGCCGGGAGCGATCACGAATCCCTTCGGATCGGGCCGCGTCTTCCGGACCTTGTTCCGAGGCCGAACCGGCCTCCATCCGGGAGGGACGCGCTCGGGGGGGGCCGGCCCGCGCCGGGCCGGGCCATCCCCCCGTCAGACGTACAGGACGCCGTCGCTCACGACCGTCCGGCCTTCGGCGGCGCCGAATTGCAGGTAGTGCTGGAGCGGGTTGAGGCCGGATGCCGCCACGTCCGGGTTGTCGGCGAGGTAGGCCCGTGTATCGAAGCGGCCGGACGGGTCCCGGCCCTCCCTCGCCCCGTACTCGAGATAGTGCTGAAGCGGATTGATGCCCGCCGCGCGCACGTCGGCGTAGGTCGCGAGATAGGCCTTCGTGTCGAAGAAGGCGTTCGGATCCCGCCCCTCGATCCGGCCGTTCGCCGCGAAATGCGCCTCGGCATCGATCTCCGCCGCGGCCACGTCGGGGTTCTGGCTCTGGTAGAACAGGTCGTCGACCAGTGGGTCACCGTCGTTCTGGCGAATGACAAGATCCCCGAACACGTAAGTCTCGACGGATCGCGCCTCGACGAAGATGTTGCCGACATCGCTCGCGTCGTCATCGTCGTCGTCGTCTCCGTCGCTCTCAACGGCAGCGCGTTCCGCCGGAGCATCGTCGTCGTCGTCGTCATCGTCGTCATCGTCGTCGCCGACGGGTTCGACGGGCGTATCGTCATCGTCGTCGAAGCTGCCCCTGGAGATCGTCGCGGCACTGCCCGCCGACAGGACGGTGAAACTGCTCAGCGGCGCATCGATGTTGAGGGTGTCGTTTCCCGCACCGCCATCGAACTGGTAGCTCGCTGATCTCAGATCCAGGGTGTCGTCGCCCGCGCCGCCGAAGAAGAATCCGGAGCCGTCGGTGATGTTCAGCGCGTCATTTCCACTTCCGGCCACGACGTTGAGGACGGTGTCTTCGTCGTCATCGCCGAAGAGGTTGATCACGTCGTCGCCGCCGTTGCCGTAGACCAGGCGCTCGTCATCCTCCGCCTCGAAGATGAACAGGTCTGATCCGGGCGTGCCTTGGATGATCTCGTCCATCGCTCTACCTGCAAACTTTATTGCAATTCAAAGTAGCAAGGTAGTTTCAGATCAGCGCGGTGTTAAGTGCGCAAACTCCCCAGCTGATTTTGCCAGATAATCCCGATCTACCTGGAAAATCCGGCCTGGCCCGCTCGGCCGGCCTGAGTCTCGGGAGCAGGGCGCCGCCGCGGCATGCGCGCTGTCTCCGGCGAACGTTTTCCGAAATCGATCGTCAGGACTGAGACTTCACCCCCGCCGTCAGGCGTGACCATGCCCGTCATCGACGGGTTCGGACTCCGAAGCGCGGGCGCGACGCCACCGTCTGGAACGAAGCCGTTGCCCGGCCGCTGTCAGGCCCGGAGGGACGTTACTTCCGGGAAACTACCACTTCAGAGATATGTCGCTAAACCTCCGTATAGTTACGCTTCGGCCCGCGACGCGGCATGGTTGAGCCTGCCTTCGAGAATCAATTTTTCAGGTTGTCTCAGAAGGTCGAGGACAGCAGATGCTTCAGGCCATGTCCGTCGAGGGCCCGTCCCTCTCGATCTCCGCGGGAACGGCAGCCGAGAGCGCTTGCGCAGCGATGTCGCGGCTGCTTGCGGTCGCGGGCCACGACCTCAAGCAACCGCTCCACGTCGCCATGTGGGCGATCGAGCGCGCCCTTCAGAGGAGCCGCGATCCCGAGGTCGCGGCCCGCCTCGACATCGCGGCAGGCGCGCTCCACCGGCTCGGATCGGAACTCGACGACCTCGCCCGCTCGTCGCAACTCCTCGACGGGCCGAGCGTCACGCACCGGACCATGCTTCTGGATCCGCTCCTCGCGGAGCTGGCAAGCCACTGGCAGGGCTACGCGAAATCCTACGGCATCACCCTTCGCTTCCGGCGGTCGAGCCTGGCCGTCGTGAGCGATCCTGCCCTGCTGATGACCATTCTGCGCAATTTGGTGGGGAACGCGATCAAGTATTCGCGCCGCGGCGGCACGGTTCTGGTCGGCTGCCGCCGCGTCGGCCGGCAGGTTGCGATCGAAGTCCATGACCGCGGCGACGGCATCCCCGCATCGCGGCTCGCGACCATGTTCGACGCCTTCGACCGTGCCGGCCGGGAACACGCGCAGCAGCCTGGGCTCGGCCTCGGTCTGACGATCGTGCGGCAGACCGCGCAGGTGCTGCAGCACGCCATCACGGTCCGCTCGCGCGAGGGTGTCGGCTCGATGTTCTCCGTGACCGTGCCGCGCGCGTCGCAGGAAGGCGCGGGCTGACCCGGCGCCGGCTGGCCTACGGGCCGGTCGTCCTCGATCGAGCAGAAGACCGCATCGCAGCGATCGGAACGCTGCGCTTCTCCGATCGGCCGAGAGGCGCGATCCTGCTGAGGCCCGTCGATCGCCGGGACGCTTGCCCGGGGCCTTGGGGCTGGGGAACCCGCGCGCCTCCGCGCAACGCGGGCCAACCCTGTCCGCCTCGGTCGGGAGGCCCCGCCTGCGGCGGAACCCCTCCCGCATGCCCGCACGGAGAATCCACGACCCTGAAGGCCGTCGCTGCACGCCGGGCCGCCGCGGCGCGTGGGCCCGGCGCCTGAACCGTCCGGGCGCGCACCGCCCCCCGGGCGGGGCTTGCCGGAGCCCCGTGTCCGGGGTCATCTCGGGCCCTGACGCCGCCTCCGGCCCGGGGCCAGGCATGAGACGCACGCGCGGTCCCGGTGGGATCGGTCTCGGTGGGATCGTTCTCGGCGCGGCTGCGGGCCTCGTCGGGCTCGCGGCCGCGGGGGCGCTGGTCGCGGCCCGGCACGCGGTCCCGACGGAGGCGATCGCGCGCGCCGTCATCCGCGAGCCTGCCGCCCTGGAGCGGGCGTGGCGCCTGCCGGCGGCCTCGGCCTTCGGCGGGTGGGTGACCTGGCAGTCGAACCCTTCGCTCTGCGGCCCGGCGAGCCTCGCCAACGTGCTCCGGTCCCTCGGCGAGCCGGCCGGGACGGAGGCGGCGGTGCTCGCCGGCACGGGCCGGTGCTGGAGCGGCTTCTGCATCCTCGGCCTCACCCTCGAGGAACTCGCCGAGATCGCCCGGGCGCGCACCCGCCGGTCCGTGAGCGTCCTGCGCGACCTCACGGCCGAGCAGTTCCGCGCGCATCTGCGGCTCTCGAACCGGGCGGACCGGCGCTACATCGTGAACTTCCGCCGAGCCGAGATCTTCGGCGCGGGGGCCGGCCACCACGCGCCGATCGGCGGCTATCTGGAGCCCGACGACCTCGTCCTCGTGCTCGACGTCAACGAGCGCTATCGCCCCTGGCTGATCGAGCGATCGCGCCTCTACGCGGCGATGAACACGCTCGACGGCGACCGGAGGCGGGGCCTCCTCCTGATCGAGTGACGCCGGGACCCGGCCGGGCGGACCGGCCCCCGGACCTGCGACGGGCCGGCCTTCGTCCCCCGGGACTTTGACGCGCACGCCTTCGGCGCGCAGAGTTCGTCGGCCGGACGGCGCCCGGCCGGCGCGGGCGTGGACGTGGGCGTGGGCGCGCGCCGCGCGAGGCGGACGCGGCCCCGGTGGCCGGGATCGAGGGAGATCCGTCATGACGGACAGTCTCATCGTCGGCGCGGGCCCGGTCGGCCTGACCCTGGCGTCGGAGCTGGCGCGCTACGGGATCGGCGTTCGCCTGATCGACCGCGCGCCCCGCGCCACCGAGACCTCGAAGGCGCTCGTGGTCTGGTCCCGCACCCTCGAGCTGATGGACCGGATGGGCTGCACGCGGGCGTTCCTGGAGGCCGGGCTCCGGGCGCAGGGCGCCTCCATCCGCAGCGGCGGGGCAATCCTCGGACGCCCGCGCTTCGACGACATCGCGAGCGCCTACAACTTCGCCCTGATGATCCCGCAGCGGGACACGGAGCGGCTCCTGGCCGCGCATCTCGGCACGTTCGGGGTCTCGGTCGAGCGGGAGGTGGAACTCACGGGCTTCACCGAGGCGGCGGACGGCGTCGAGGCGCGGCTCAGGCACGCCGACGGACGCGAGGAGACGGTGAGCACGCCCTGGCTGCTCGGCTGCGACGGCGCGCACAGCACGGTGCGGCACGGGCTCGGCGTCGCGTTCCGCGGGGAGGCGCAGGGGGACGACTGGCTCCTCGCCGATGTCCGCCTCGAGGGCGCGGGCGCACCGCCGCCGGACGAGATCGCCACCTACCTGCACCGCGAGGGGCCCTTCGTGATCTTCCCGATCCCGGGCGGGCGGGCGCGCATCATCGGGACGCTGGGCCGGTCGGACCCGGCCCGGCCGCGGCCGGAGCCCAATCTGGCGGACGTGCAGGCCCTGATCGAGCAGCGCGCCGGCGGCGGCTTCCGGGCGTGCGACCCCGTCTGGCTGACGAACTTCCGCATCAACGAGCGCAAGGTCGCCGAGTACAGCCGGGGGCGCGTCTTCCTCGCGGGCGATGCGGCGCATATCCACAGCCCCGCCGGCGGCCAGGGCATGAACACCGGCATGCAGGACGCCATCAACCTCGCCTGGAAGCTGGCGATGGTCGCGCGCGGCGGGGCCGCCGCGACCCTGCTCGACAGCTACGGCCCGGAACGGAGCGCCGTCGGCGACCTGGTGCTGCGCAATGCCGGCCGGCTGACGGACATGGCGACCCTGTCGCATCCGGCCGCGCAGGCGGCGCGCAACGCTGCCCTCCGCTTCCTGCTCGGCTTCCACGCGGTGCGGGACAAGATCGCGGCGACGATGGGCGAGACCGAGATCGCGTATCCGGCGAGCCCGCTCTCGCGCGGGCCGGGCGCCGGCGCGCGCTGGGATCCCGGCGACGACGACGGTCCGCCCCCGGGGGCCGGCCGGGAGCCGCGTTTCCTGCTCTACGCCGCCGACAGGGCGCGGGGCGCAGGTCTCGCCGCGCGGTTTCCCAGGCTCCTCGATCCCGATCCCCGGACCTCCCCGGATCCGTCGCGGCTCTTCCTCGTCCGGCCCGACGGCTATCGCGGCCTGTCGGCGCAGGCCGCCGCCTGGGACGAGGCGGAGACCTACCTGCGCGGCCTCGCGCCCGGCGGCCCCTGAAGCCTCCGCCGGACCACGCGGCCCCGGGGCGTGTCCGGGGATCCGGGGAGCGACGCCATCGGACCGGGTCCGGCGCGCGCATCCCCGCGGCGGCAATCCGCGGTGGCACGACGGGCGGGCAATGCGGGAGAACACGCCGGGAGGACACGCCGGGAGGACTCGGCCGGTCACCGCCGGACAGGAAGACTGTCAAAAAGCTTTGGAACGGGACCCCGGATCGGCGTGCAATTGGGACCCCTTCGCAAGCTGGGT